>CAVZXQ010000014.1:0-12330 GCA_963779315.1 uncultured Chloroflexia bacterium
TTCCGGCGGACGTACGCCACGGTGTTCGAGGGCGACGAACGCTGGCGGGCGCTGCCGATCCCCTCGGGCGACCGCTACGCCTGGGCGGACGACTCGACCTATATCGCCAAGCCGCCGTTCTTCGACGGCCTCGGCTTCGACCTCGCGCCGGTCCGGGACATCGCGGGAGCGCGGGCCCTCGCCGTCCTGGGCGACTCGGTCACGACCGACCACATCTCGCCAGCGGGCTCGATCGCCCCGGCCTCACCCGCCGGCCGATGGCTGCAGGCGCACGGCGTCGGTCCGCTCGAGTTCAACTCGTACGGGGCCCGGCGTGGCCAGCACGAGGTCATGATCCGCGGGACCTTCGCCAACATCCGGCTGCGCAACGCGTTGGCCGATGGACGGGAGGGTCCATACACGGCCCACCTGCCGGACGGCGAGTCCGGCTTCATCTACGACGTCGCGATGCGCTATGCCGCCGATGGCGTCCCGCTGGTCCTGCTGGCCGGTCGCGAGTACGGATCCGGGTCGTCGCGCGACTGGGCCGCCAAGGGCACGGCGCTACTCGGGGTCAAGGCGGTCGTCGCCGAGTCGTACGAGCGCATCCACCGATCAAACCTGGTCGGGATGGGAGTCCTTCCGCTCCAGTTCGAGCCGGGCGACAGCGTCGCCTCCCTCGGCCTGACGGGCCGCGAGACATTCTCCATCCTGGGGCTGGAGGGCGGGCCGAGTCCGCGCCAGTCCGTGACGGTCGTGGCCCGGCGGGACGGGTCGTCCGGTGGCGACGACGACGAGGTCCGCTTCACCGCCATCGCGCGGCTGGACGGTCCGATCGATGTCGAGTACTACCGCGCGGGCGGGATCCTGCCGGCGGTGCTGCGCCGGCTGGCGGCGGCGCACTGACACGAGGAAGCCCCCGGGGGAGGACCGAGGGCTTCCGTCGCGGAGGAGGACTTCTGCGTCGTGTGACGCACCGATCCCGGCATCCGTGACGCGCGCTCCGAACCCTCGCTGACCCTCGCCGAACGCTCGCTGACTCAGCGCCAGAGCGTCCCGTAGGAGTGCTCGCCAACGATCGACCGCCCAGCCGCGAACCGATCGAGCGTGTACGCGGAGATGTCGACGGTCGTCGCCTCGCCATCGAGGATCAGCTCGGCCAGGCACAGGCCGACCCCCGGCGCGGTCTTGAAGCCGGTACCGGAGAAGCCGCACGCAAGGAAGAAGCCATCCGGTCCGGCGCGACCCAGGATCGCGTGCTGGTCCGGCGTGATGCCGTCCTGGCCACCATGACCGGTCCGCATCGTGCCCTCGGCCATCCACGGGACCCGGGCGCAGACTCGCGTGACCATCTCGTCCATCGAGTTCGGCCGTAGCGCCTCGAGCGGCCGATCCGGCGACCCGCCGACCTGGTTCCCGGCCTCCAGGCCCACCAGCATCATGTCGCGTCCTTCGGGCCGGAAGTAGACCTCGTTCATCTCGTCGATGACGATCGGGAAGTCCGGGCCACGGCCGTCCGGCAGGCCGAAGTACGCCGTCTCGTGACGCCAGGCCTGGACCGGGACCTCGACGCCGGCCGTCGCCGCAAGCTCGGCCGCCCAGGCGCCGGCGGCATCGACGACCACCGGGGCGGCGAATCGACCCTGGCTCGTATCGACGCCGACGACGACGTCGCCGTCCACCAGGACCGACGCAGCGTGGCGGTGCTGGACGAGGGTCGCGCCGAGGCGACGGGCTGCGGCCATGAAGCCGGACGCCGTCCCGGACGGATCGGCGTACCCCGACTCGGGCTCGTGGGCACCGACGCCGATATCGTCCGTCAGCGCGCCAGGAACGAGCTGCGCGATCTCGGCCCGGCTGACGACCCGGGAATCGACGCCGATGCGCTGATGCATCGCGACATTGGCGCGCAGCGCCTCCTCGAGTGCCGGCGGCACGAGATGGAGGAATCCGGAGCGGACGAAACCGCACTCGCCGTCGCCGACCATGTCCGTCCAGTCCCGGAAGTACGGGAACGACGTCCACGCCAGTCGCGCATCGGTCTCGACGTCGTAGTGCATCCGCACGAAGCCCGATGAGCGTCCGGTCGCGCCGGACGCGACCGCCTCACGCTCCAGGACGATGACGCGCGCACCCCGCTTGGCAAGGTGGAAGGCGAGGCTCGAGCCCTGCACCCCGGCTCCCACGACGATGACGTCGAACGTTTCAGTCATGAGGCCATCATGACAGCCGGGCCGGCGACGTGAACGGCGGATCGCCACTGTTCGCGAACGCAGCCACGGGGTCCGTGCGGACCTGGAGATCGTGACCGCAGACCCTACCCACCGGCAAGGCGTGGATGGACACTCGTTCCATGGCAGCATCCGCCTGACCACGCTGGTGACGCGAGGTCGGTCATGTTCTTCCCGGTCTCGGATTGGTTCACGGCCTTCATCCTGACCGTCGCGGTCGAGATCCCGGTCGCGCTCTTCCTCCTCCGGCGGGTCGAGCCGGACCGACTTCGACTCGTGATCCTCGTCGCCTTCGCCAACCTTGCCACCCACCCCGCAGTGTGGTTCGTGTTCACCCAGTTGTTCCTCGTCGGGACCCCGGAGTACATCCTCGCCGCCGAGTCGTGGGCGATCGCGGTCGAAGCGCTCTTCTACGCCGTCACGATCCGGGGCATCTCTCCACGCCGGGCGATCGCCGTGGCGCTGGCGGCCAACGTCGCCTCGATCGCTGTCGGGCGACTTCTCGGCCAGTCCTGGCTGGAGGGCATCCGATGAACGTCTCCAAGCGCCTGATCACGCTCCTTGCGGTCGCAGCCCTGCTCGCAAGTTGCGCAGGTACGAGCTCCTCGTCGTCGCCGACGAGCCCGAAACCGACGCCGGCCATCGCCGATCGAACGCCACCGGCCGCGACGCCGTCGGCAGTGACACCATCCGCGGGGCCGACGACCGAGCCCACCCACGTCGCCGCCCACTGGGAAGGAGCCGGGACGATGGTCTGGCCTCGCCGCGATCCGACAGCGGTGGTCCTCGGTGACGGCCGTGTCCTCGTCCTGGGCGAGACGGGCGGCAAGTACGAGGAGGTCCCGGAGGACAGCCGGTTCGCGGAGCTCTGGGATCCGACCACCGGGACCTGGTCCGAGACGGAGTACCTGCCGAAGGCTCGCGGCTCGTTCGCGGCCGTGACCCTTCACGACGGTCGGGCCCTCGTTGCCGGCGGTGTCAACGACATGTGGTTCTCCTACTCGAGCGCGTACGTCTTCGATCCCGCGACCGAGGGATGGACCAAGGTCGGCCTGATGGGCACGGCCCGAACCGATCCGGCCGTAGCCGTCCTCGCCGATGGCCGGGTCCTCGTGGCCGGGGGCATGTACCACACGGGTCTCAAGCACGAGGCAAGGGCCGGTCTCGCCGTCCTGGCTGGTGGCATCAAGCTCGCGGATACGTGGCCCGGCCCGGAGGGCTACGCCCTCGCCGCGGCGGAATTGTTCGATCCGACGACGGGGACCTGGTCCGCGACTGGACCGATGCGCTACGCACGAGCCACTCCTTCAGCCGTCACCCTGGCCGACGGCCGGGTCCTGGTGGCCGGAGCGGGCTGGGGCGACCGCGTCGACGACCGCGCCCAGACCACGACCGAGATCTACGATCCCGCGACCGGCAGGTTCACCCTGGCCGATGACCTACCCGAAGCTGTGGACCAGTCGTTCTTCGAGCAGCTGGGAGTCCCGGCATCGGACCGGTGCGACCAGGCTGACATCGGAGGATGTCGGAACTCTGGTGGCGCTGGACGATGGGGACGCGATCCTCCTCGGCAGTCGCTGGGCCTGCACCACCGCGGGGCCGGCGGATGCCGCATCGCTGTATCTCACCCGCTCCTTCGCTTCACGGCCGCCACCGGCGCCTGGGATGAGACAGGCCTCACCGCGGTCGAGCTCCTGGCGAGAGGTGGATGGCGAATGGGCGTCAGGAAAGGCTGGGGTCAGGATCACCCGGACGGCATCGTCGTCCCCATGCGCGGCGGACAGATCCTCGTGACGGGTGGCGCCGGCGAGGATGGGCTGGGCATCCGCACCGCCAAACGGCTAGACCCGACCACCGGGGCCTGGTCGTCCCTGCCCGACATGCCGGGCGCTCGAGCGACGGCAGCAGGCGTCACCCTGTCCGACGGTTCGGTGCTGATCGTCGGTGGGTGGAGCAACGGAGGCGATGGCTATCCGGTCCAGCTCGCAGACACGTTCCGCTTCATCCCGGGTTCGTGACGGATCATCGGGCACGCACGCTCGTCCGGGCCTCTGCTGACGCCAGCAACGCCGGCATGCGCCTGACCACCCTGCAGCTCAAACCGCGCCGCGCTCCGATCCCAAGTCTAGGTCAGCGGCGAACCGCTCCGGCGGTCAGACCCTGGATGAAGCTGCGCTGCAGGACGAGGAATAGCAGCAGCGGTGGAAGGATCACGATCGCCATGCCGGCGAAGGTCAGGCCTGGTCCGTCGCGTAGAAGGACGAGGATCGGCTCAGGGCGAGCTGCGCCGTGAAGGCGTCCGGCTTCTGGATGAGGACCAGCGGACCGCCGAAGTCGTTCCAGGTGAATACCGCCACGAGGACGGCGAGATCGACAGCCAGGTCCAGGCCCTCGTGAAGGGCGACACGGACGCCCGCGACCGCCGGCGACGGCCGTCGAGGCCGCGGCGCAGGCCCTTCGTTCCGCCGGGTCGCAGCTACTACCCCTGACGAGCGGCCGTCGAAACGGATGGGCGAGCCGGCGCGAGGCTACAGTGGGATCGCATGGCCAGCCCGCTGCTCGAGACCAAGTTCTACGCCCCGAGGCCGCGACGCGGCCTGGTGCCGCGGCCGCAGCCTGACCGAGCGCCTCGATCGCGGGGTCCGGTCCAAGCTGACGCTCGTCTCGGCGCCGGCCGGCTTCGGCAAGACGACGCTCCTGGCCGAGTGGCTGGCCGCGACGCCGACCGCCGGATCGGTCACGGCGTGGCTCTCGCTCGACCCGGCGACAACCATCCCGTCGCGTTCTGGACCTACCTGATCGCCGCGCTGCAGACGGTGGCGCCCGGGGTCGGCGCGAACGCGCTCGTCGCTCCTGGAGGCGCCCGAGCCGCGTCGATCGAGACCGTCCTCGCGCACCCTGCTCAACGAGCTCAACGCGCTGCCGAACGACGTCGTGCTGGTGCTCGACGACTACCACGTGGTCGACGCGCCCGAGATCCAGGACGGGATGGCGTTCCTGCTCGAGCACCTGCCGCCCCAGCGTGCACCTGGTGATCACCACCCGCGCCGATCCGGCGCTGCCGCTGGCCCGCCTGCGGGCGCGCGGCGAGCTCGTCGAGATCCGCGCCGCCGACCTGCGCTTCACGCCGGACGAGGCCGCGGCCTACCTCAACGGGGTGATGGGGCTGGGCCTGACCGCGCGCGACGTCGCCGCGCTGGAGGGGCGGACCGAAGGCTGGATCGCCGCCCTCCAGCTGGCGGGGCTCTCGATGCAGGGCCGCGACGACGTCGCCGGCTTCATCGCCGGCTTCGCCGGGCGACGACCGCTACATCGTCGACTACCTCGTCGAGGAGGTCCTGCACCGTCAGCCCGACGATGTCCGGAGCTTCCTGCTGCAGACCTCGATCCTGGCCCGGCATGAGCGGCCCGCTGTGCGATGCGGTCACCGGCCAGGAGGGCGGCAAGGCCACGCTGGAGGCGCTCGATCGACGGAACCTGTTCCTCGTCCCGCTCGACGACCGGCGCCAGTGGTATCGCTACCACCACCTGTTCGCCGACGTGCTGCGGGCGCGCCTGCTCGACGAGCAGCCCGAGCTGGTGCCGGAGCTGCACCGGCGGGCCGCCGAGTGGTACGAGCAGCGAAGGCGAGCCGATCGAGGCGATCCGCCACGCGATGGCGGGCGGGGACTTCGCGCGGGCGGCGGACCTGGTCGAGCTCGCGATCCCGGCGACGAGCCAGCGATCGTCAGGAGGCCACGCTGCGCCGGTGGCTCGAGGCGCTCCCCGACGAGCTGATCCGGCGTCGGCCCGTGCTGAGCGACGCGTATCGCCGGGTCGCTCCTCGTCAGGGGCGAGGTCGAGGGCGTCGAGGAGCGCCTGCGCGGACGCCGAGCGGTGGCTCGACGCTGACGGCCGAGTCGCTCGCCAGGACGGGACCCGGCCGCCGGCGATGGTCGTCGTCGACGAGGCGGCGTTCCGCCGCCTGCCGGGCTCGATCGCCGTCCACCGGGCCGGCCTGGCCCGGATCCTCGGCGACGTGGCCGGCACCGATCGCCCACGCCCGGCGGGCGCTCGACCTCGTCGGCGAGGACGACCACCTCGGTCGGGGTGGCGCGGCCGCGCTGCTGGGACTCGCCTACTGGACGAGCGGGGATCTCGAGGCCGCGTCACCGTTCGTACGCCGGCAGCCATGGCGAGCCTGGAGAAGGCCGGGCACCTCTCCGACGTCATCGGCTGCGCGCATCGCCCTGGCCGACATCCGGATCGCGCAGGGTCGCCTGCGCGAGGCGCTGCGCATCGTACGAGCGGGGCCTGGCGCTCGCCGACCGCGCAGGGCGCGCCCGTGCTGCGGGGCGCGGCGGACATGCACGTCGGGCATGAGCGCGGTCGCTCCGCGAGCGCGACGACCTCGAGGCCGCCGCGGCAGCACCTGCGGCGAGCCAGGAGCTGGGCGAGGAGAACGGCCTGCCGCAGAACCCGCTATCGGTCGCGCGTCGCCATGGCCCGCGATCCGGCAGGCCGAGGGCGACCTGGACGGCGCGCTCGAGCTCCTCGACGAGGCCGAGCGCCTCTACGTCGGCGACTTCTCCCCGGACGTGCGCCCGGTCGCCGCCGTGAGGGCACGGGTGTGGATCGCCCAGGGCGGCTGTCGGAGGCGTCGGACTGGGCGCGCGAGCGCGGCCTGTCGACGGCCGACGACCTCAGCTACCTCCACGAGTTCGAGCACGCCACCCTGGCCAGGCTGCTCCTGGCCCAGGGAACGCGCGACCGTGCCGACGCGCGCGATCCGCGAGCGCGATCGAGCTCCTGGAGCGCCTGCTGGCAGCGGCGGAGGACGGCGGGCGGAACGGGAGCGTCATCGAGATCCTGGTCGTCCAGGCGCTCGCCCACCACGCCGCGGCGACGTCGGCGGCCGCGCTCGCGTCGCTGGCGCGGGCGGTCGACGCTCGCCGAGCCGGAGGGCTACGTCCGCGTCTTCGTCGACGAAGGGCCGCCCATGGCGGCGCTGCTGAAGCTGGCGGCGAAGCAGCGCGACGCCTCGGCCTACGTGCGCCGGCTCCTGGCCGCCGCCGTCGCCGCCCGAGGCGACGCGCGACGCGGCGACCAGCCGCTGATCGAGCCGCTCAGCGAGCGGGAGCTCGAGGTCCTGCGCCTCCTGGAGAGCGACCTCGACGGCCCGGACATCGCGCGCGAGCTCAGCGGTGTCGCTGCCCACCGTGCGGACCCACACCAGGAACATCTACGCGAAGCTCGGCGTGAACAGCCGGCGCGCAGCCGTCCGCCGCGCCGCCGAGCTCGGCCTGCTCTCGCGCACGCGGGACGCCGCCCGACCGCGTAGCTCCGCGCCGCGCCGACGCGCCGGCGGCCGGCGCGCTCGCGCGCACGCGAAATCATCACCCCACTCATCACGTGTGGTGATGCGCGCTCATCACATCCGCCTCCACGGTGTGTCCAGTGACTCAGGTCGGTGTTGCCGGCCGGAGATCCAGCTGGCAACACGCACGAGGAGCGGAATGACCGAACGACACACCTCGACACCCGATCGCCCCGAGGCCGGACGCTACGAGATCCGGCTCACGGGGCACCTCGACGCGCACTGGGCCGCCTGGTTCGACGGACTGACCGTCAGCCACGAGAGCGACGGGACCACCGTCATCAGCGGCCCGGTCGCCGACCAGGCAGCGCTCCACGGCCTGCTCCAGCGCGTGCGGACCTGGGCCTGCCCCTCGTCTCGGTCAGGCGGGTCGACATCGACCTGCCCGACGACACCACCCCCGACGCGCGATAGCGCACCACCACGACAAGGAGACTCCCATGACGATCAACCTCGCGACTCTCGACGACGAAGGGGCCCTCGATGGACTCCATGCGCAAGACCGCGCTCGTCGCGGGCGTCCTGTACCTGCTCACGTTCCTCAGCTCGATCCCGGCCGTCTTCCTGCAGGGCCCGGTCCTGAACGATCCCGACTTCATCATCGGCAGCGTCGGCGCCGACAGCCAGGTGCGCCTCGGCGCCCTCTTCGACATCGTCAACAGCCTCACCGCCATCGGCACCGCGGTCGCGCTCTACGCCGTCATCAAGCGCCAGAACCAGGGCTTCGCGATCGGCTTCGTCGAGCTCGCGGCTGTTCGAAGGCACGGTCCTCATGATCGGCGTCATCAGCATCCTCGTCGGTCGTGACCCTGCAGCAGCCGGGCGCGACCGGAGCCGAGGCCTCCCTGCTGCTCACCGTGCAGGCAGACGCTCGTCACCGTCCGCAACTGGACCTTCGTGCTCGGGACCGGCGTCCCCGCCCTCAACGCCGTCATGCTCGGCTGGATCATGTACCAGTCGCGGCCTCGTGCCGCGGCGCATCCCGGTGATCGGACTCATCGGCGCCCCGCTGTTCACCTCCTGGATCATCGGCTACATCCTCGGCGTCACCGAGCCCGGCACCGCCTGGCACGGGATCGGGGTCGCCCCGATCTTCATCTGGGAGCTGTCGCTCGGCCTGTGGATGACCTTCAAGGGCTTCCGCAAGGACGCCCCGCTGATGGTCGCGGCCGCCGCTGAGGACGCCGGCCTGGACCGGCGCCGTCGGGCACCGCGTCGCTCGCCGATCGGCGTCGGCGTCCAACGGCAGGTGCGGCATGACCGCCGCCCAGCGAGGCGGCGCCGCGGACCCCGCCGCGCTTCGTCGTCCGGACCTTCTGGCTGCTGCACCGCGCGGCCTACCGGCTCACCGGGGGAGGGTTCGGCCTCTCCCGGCCGGAGGCCGGCAGCAAGTTCGGGATGCTGCGCCTCACGACCATCGGACGGCGGTCGGGCCAGCCCCGGGTCGCGATCGTCGGCTACTACGAGGACGGCCCGAACCTCGTCACCCTGGCCATGAACGGCTGGGGCGAGAAGGAGCCCGCCTGGTGGCTGAACCTCCAGGCGCAGCCCGACACGACGGTCGAACTGCCCGGCGGACGTCGCGCCGTCCGGGCCCGCGCCGCCGTCGGCGAGGAGCGCGAGCGGCTGTGGGCCACGTTCCCGACTACCCCGGCTGGGGCGACGACATCGACGCCCTCGCCGCGCGGCGACCGACGCGAGACGGCGGTCGTCGTCCTCGAGCCTCGCGCCGCGGTCGTCGCGATGACGGCGCCGCCGCATGCCCGACCGTCGGTCCCGTCCGTCGCGGCTCGGGTCGGCCGGGGCGGCCGTCGCGCCGCGGCACGTCTGGCTCGTCCCGGGGCTGGCCATCGCGCTCTACGCCAACGCGCAGGCCGGCATGCACGGCCTCGGGCTGGTGCCGGTCCTGGCGTTCGGGATCGTCCCCCACCTCCCGGTCCTCCTCGGGGTCGGCCAGCCACATGCGCCGGGCCAGATGGCGCCCCGCGCCGTCCCGCTCTTCAACCTGATGCATCACCCGGTCCCGCCGCTGGTGCGTGCTCGGGCTCGCCGCCGCCGGCATCCTGTCGCCGTTCTGGCTCGTCGGCGGCCTCGCGTGGTTCTCGCACATCGTGGTCGACCTGGCGTTCGGCCAGGGCCTGCGGACGGCCGACGGGTGGCGCCGTCCGTGGTGGACGTCACGATGACGGCGACGCGCTACGACGTCGTGATCGTCGGTGGCGGGGCTGCCGGCTTGAGTGCCGCCCTCGTCCTGGGACGCGCCCGGCGCCGGGTGGCGGTGGTCGACGCCGGGTCGCCCCGCAACGCGCCGGCGGCCCACATGCAGGGGTTCCTGTCCCGCGACGGGATGCCGCCGGCGGACCTGCTCGCCGCAGGGCGGGCGGAGGTCAGCCGCTACGGCGTGGAGCTGATCGAGGATCGGGTCGACGCCATCGACGCCGGGTTCGTCGTCCGGACTGGCCGGCGGCCACGTCCTGGAGGCGCGGCGGATCCTGCTCGCGACCGGCGTCCGGGACGAGCTGCCGGACATCCCGGGCGTTCGCGAGCGGTGGGGCCGCGACCTGCTGCACTGCCCGTACTGCCACGGGTGGGAGGTCCGCGACCAGCCGATCGGGGTGCTCGGCACGCGGCCGGACGCGGTCCAGCACGCGCTGCTCGTCCGGCAGTGGTCGGACGACGTGGTCTTCTTCGTCGCACACGCTGGAGCTCGGCGCGGACGATGCTCGCAGGCTGGAGGCGCGCGGCGTGCGGGTCGTGCCCGGTGCGGTCGAGCGCCTCGTGATCGAGGACGACCGGCTGACCGGCGTCGAGCTGGTCGATGGTCGAGGTCATCCCTCGCGCCGCGGTCTTCATCCGACCCGTGAACGTCCCCCACGCGGACGGCCTGCTGGCGGGGCTCGGCTGCGAGGTCGATGCCGCCGGCTTCCCGATCGTCGATGGGACCGGCCGGACCAGCGTCGCCGGGCGTCTGGGCCGCGGGCAACGCCGTGGACCCGCGCCTCCAGGTCATCACGTCGGCCGGGGACCGGGTCCGCGCCGGCGATCGCCATCAACGCCGATCTCGTCCAGGACGACGTCGCCGAGTCGGTCCGGTCGGCGCGCCGCTAGGTCAATCGCCGCTCGGCGCGACCGACGAGGCGGTAGAGCGAGCGCACGCCGCTGAGACCCTTGAGTTCGTGGCTGCCGGCGTCCTCGAACGCGTAGCTCGACCCTTCGAGCAGATCCCGCGTCGTCGCGCTCACGACGACCTCGCCTGACCCGGCGACCGACAGGACCCGGGCTGCGGTATGGACGGCGACGCCTCGGACGTCCGGACCCACTAGAGCCACCTCGCCGGTGTGGATGCCGACCCGGATCGCGACGCCGACCTTCTCGGCCGCCCGGACCATGGCGGCTCCGCATCCCACGGCTCGACTGGCGCTATCGAAGATGGCGAGGAAGCCGTCGCCGGTCGTCGCTTTCTCACGGCCACGGAAGCGGTTCATCTGATCCCGAAGCGCGGCGTTGTGGGCCGCGAGCAGTGTTCGCCACGCCGCATCCCCGACCCGTTGGAGGGTCGCCGTGGAGTCGACGATGTCGGTGAACAGGACCGTCGCGAGCACCCGCTCGCCCGGCCCGTCGGGGTCGATGCCCACCGCGCCGACGCTCGTCCACTCGAGGGTGATGAAGGGCTCGGACCCGACGACCCACGCGTCGTGGCCGGCCGGGATCTCGAAGACCGATTCGCCATGGATCTCGAGGGCCTGGCCATCGTCGAGTTCGACATGGAGCGTCCCCGAGAAGGCGTAGCCGAGATGATGGACCTGACACGAGGCTGTGCCGGTCTGGGGCCCGAGATCGGTCGACCACCGCCAGCCAGGCTCCCATCGGGCCAATCCGACCGACAGCTCATCGAGCGCCACGATGTCGACGTACGCCCGCGGCAGCGTCCTGGTCTCATCGGGTTCGGCGAACGGCTTCGCCTGGAGTCTCGGCACTTCGGCGTTCCCTTCCTGAGGCTGGGGCTATGCGCAGTGGCGATCTGCGGCCGAACGCAGAACAGTCTGTAAGGGCCTTGTACCGGTGAGTTCGATGTGGTGGGCGATACTGGATTCGAACCAGTGACCTCACGGATGTGAACCGTGCGCTCTAACCGACTGAGCCAATCGCCCCGTGATCGCGACGCCGCACTGGGGCGTCGGATGCGGCGCTGATCATACCCGCAGGCCGGGCCAGCGGGCAACGATCACCTCGGTCGGAACCTCGTCGACCGCGACCAGCTTCTGACGTGCCGTATCGCCGCCCACGAGTCGGACCGCTCGCCGCGGGACATCCAGCTCCGAGGCCACGAGGCGCACGAGAGCCTCGTTGGCCGCTCCATCGACGGGTGGCGCCGCGACCCGGGCTCGAAGGACCCCGTCAACGACGCCGTCCACGGCGTCCCGACCGGCCCTCGGCGTGAGCCGGACCGCGAATCGAACTTCAGCCATCAGGGCCGTTCACAACGACCTGATGATCAGGCCCAGGATGAGCAGCACCACGAACCCGGACCAGTCCACCATCCCGCCCGCGGGGAGGAAACGCCGGACCGGGCCGAGGAACGGCTCGGTCAGCGCCACGATGGACGCCGCGGCACGGCTCCGACCGGTCGGGTCCACCCAGGACAGCACGACTCTCGCGAGGACAAGGACCCAGAGCGCGATCGCCAGAAGCCGGATCAGGGACATCACGCCCATCGGGTTGCTCCGCCCATCAGGTTGGATCCCTCACCGGCCGCTCGCCGGC
>CAVZXQ010000015.1:0-21712 GCA_963779315.1 uncultured Chloroflexia bacterium
GTCGGGCGGTCGCTCGGCGGCCGAGGGGCGCTCGGAGCCGCTGAGGCCGGGCGCTCGGCCGCTCGGGGCCGCTGGGGCCGCTGGGGCCGCCGGGGCCGCAGACCGAGCAGCTCGCGACCCAGGCATCATCGCGTCCGCCCGGTGGGCACTTGCCCAGTCGACCCCCGGTCCTGCTCACAGCCCGATGATCCCGCACATCCATCGATGGTGACGCCAGGACCGACGCGGTCCGGGCTGTCAGTCAGAGCCGAGACGAGATCCGGGCTGAAGGCGCCTCCGAATTGGCTGTGAGCGGTGGCCGGCCCGTCGATCGGGTCGCAGGGACGTCGATCGGGGTCGTCGATGTAGGATTCCCGGGCTCTGAGCAGATGTCGGCGATGTACACGGCACCCGATCGGGAACGACGCCTGGCCGTTTGCACCACCTGCTGGCCGTCTCGCAGAACCTGGATGATCCTGAGGATCACCGCGGGCCCGATGGTCCGTCCGCGTGCCTGTGGCGGACAGTCTCGGCGGGGGCGCTCCTGGAGGCGGGGGACCAGCTCGGTCAATTCGGAGGCGGTATCCACCGGCCGGGCGCCGATCTCCTCCAGCAGGTCGAACACCTGCTCGCGCTCGGAGTGGCACATCAGGACGATGACCCGCGCCGAGTCCGGCCGCATCCCGCCCGCTCCGCCGTCTGCGCCACCGTTCAACTCGGCCCGCAGGGCGGCCGTCTCGGACTCGTAGATGGGCACCGCGGCCGCATCGCCGCCGCCGGCCGTGACCCCGACCAACAACTCGCCGATGACCGATTCGGGCGTCCGGCCGCGCAGGTAGCTCAGGGTCTCCTTGATGGCCACCCGCTGCGCGCGTTCGGCGGCGATCCGGCCGATGCCGCGGAGCGTATCGTCCGGGCGGTCACCGGCGGTGCCGATGATACGGTGATCGGGGCCGCCCGCCCGGCCGCACCCCCGGCGATCCCCTGGGCGACGTCCAGGACAGCCGAGATACCGGCCTCGTTGTGGGCGAAGTCCACGATGACGACCTTGGCGCCCAGCCGGAACAGGTTCAGCCGGCCCGGCGACTTGGCTGCATCCGGGCGGAAGTCGACCAGGCCCAGGCTCACCTCCTCGATGCTGGCGCCCACGCCGCGCGCACCGCCGGCCGCCGCCAGGGCGTTCGCCACGTTGTGCCGGGCGAGACCGCCGATCGTGACCGGGACCGACGGACCTCGGCGATCCTCGGTCTCGCTCGCGCCCTCGGCCTCGACCAGCCAGCCGCCGCGGACCAGGTAGGCGCGGCCGCCACGCGCGACGTGGCGCTGGACCAGCGGCGAGCCACCGTCCGGCAGCAGCGAGAAGAAGGCGACCCTCGCCCGCACGCGGCGCGCGATCGCCGACACGTACGGGTCGTCGCCGTTGAGATCACCCAACCGTCGGCTTTGGTGATGCGACAGACCGTGGACTTCACCTCGGCCAGCTCCGGCAGGGTGTGGATGCCCTGGAGATCCAGGTGATCCGAGGACACGTTGGTCAGGACGCTCGCCTCGTTCGATTCATAGCCGACACCGCGCAGGACCATCCCGCCTCGCGCCGTCTCGAGGACCGCCACGTCGAGGTCGCTCCTGGCGAGGATCTGCTGGGCGCCGCCTGGTCCCGTCCAGTCGCCGGGCTCCACCATCCGTTCATCGACGAGCACCCCGTCCGAGGTGGTCGTTCCGACCCGCCGGCCGGCGAGTAGCAGGATGTGGCGAGATGAGACGGGTCACGGTGCTCTTCCCGTTCGTGCCCGAGATCGACACGATGGGGACATGCCGGTCCGCGTCGCGGATCCACGACGGCGACGTCACGCCCGCATCCGCGATCCGCGCCATCCAGCGCGCGACGAGGCGTTCCTGCGCCCCGGTCAGGTGCGCCGCCGGCGAGGGCGACACGTCACGCTCGGCCAGGGCGATCGCGGCTTCGGTCAGGGTCAGCGGAGCGTTCCAGCGCCGGTCCATGGGTAGGTGATGATCCAGTGGCCGGGATCCGACGAGCGATGGACCGCCAGTCCGCGCCGGCCCTCGCCGTTCTCCGCGCGAAGCCGGCGGATCCAGCCGACGACCGCCGCCACGTCGTTCGGCCACTCGCGGGCGGGGATGTCGGCACCCAGGTGGACCAGGGCGTGACGGCCGGGATCGCGCTGGCCGTACCACGTGCGGCGCCGACCGATGGCGACCTCGAGCTTGACCACCGGCTCCAACCGGTAGACATTCGGGCCCTTCGAACAGACGCGTCTCGACCAGTCGCACAGTCCGGGCAGGATAGCAAGCTGGCACCGGCAGGACACGCGATAGACTGGCCGCCAAGGAGGAGCGTGTGACGACCATCGCCAGCGACCCGGAACTCGGTGCCCTGCGCGCCGTGATCGCGTCCGATCTGCCGGCCTACCTGGCGGACCTCGAGCATCTCGTGAACATCGATTGCGGGAGCTATACGCCTGCCGGTGTCAACGAGGTGGGCGCCTGGACCGCGGAGTTCCTCTCGAGCCTGGGCGCCAGCGTGGAATGCCGGCCCGACCCGGACGGTCGCCACGGCGACACGCTCGTCGCCACCTTCGATGGTCGCGCCGGGGCGCCGCGCATCCTGCTCATCGGTCACATGGACACCGTGTTCGATCCCGGGACCGCGGCCGCTCGCCCGTTCCGCATCGAGGATGGCGTGGCCTTCGGCCCGGGCGTGACGGACATGAAGTCCGGTCTGCTCTCCGGGCTGTATGCCCTCAAGGCCCTCGTCGGCGAGCTCGGCGGTGTGCCCTTCGAGCGGCTCACGTTCATCGCCAACCCGGACGAGGAGATCGGGTCACCCACCTCTACCGCCCACATCCGCGCTGCGGCGGCCGACGCCGACGCGTGCTTCGTGCTGGAGTGTGCCCGGGCGAACGGGGACATCGTATCGGCCCGCAAGGGGATCCTCGACACCCGGATCACGATCGAGGGCCGCGCCGCCCACGCCGGCGTCGAGCCGGAGAAGGGCCGCAGCGCGATCCAGGAGGCGAGCCGGATCGTCCGCGAGCTCCATGCCCTCAACGGCCGCTGGCCCGGGGTGACGGTCAATGTCGGCGTCATCGCCGGCGGCACGCGGCCGAATGTCGTGGCGGAACGCTGCCACCTGGAGGTCGACGTGCGTTCGACGACGTCCGATGACCTCGACACGGTCGATGCGGCCATCCGGGCGATCGCGGCGGCCACCGAGGTCCCGGACACCACCGTCGAACTCGAGATCATGGCCGGCTGGCGCCCGATGGAGAAGCTCGCCAGGAGCGGTCGGCTGGTCGAGCACGCGCAGGCTGTCGCGGCGAAGCTCGGCTTCGAGATCCACGACACGTCCACCGGCGGCGCCTCCGATGCGAACACCACGTCCGGCATGGGCATCCCGTCGCTCGATGGCCTGGGACCGATCGGCGGCAACGACCACGCCCCGACGGAATATCTCGACGTGGACTCGATCGTGCCCAGGACGGCCCTGTTGGCCGGCCTGCTGTTGGCCGTCGCTCGAGATCCCGAAGTCCTGGCGTGGCGGGACGGGCCGGCGTGAGCGGGACCGCACGCAGGCTGATCTCGTCGGGCGTCGTATGAGCGACGTTGGCTACTGACGCGCAGTCGTCGTCGGCGACCACTGCTGGGTGGCAGGCACGACGGATCCCGGACACGACCACCCGCCGATCCGGCGGCGCAGGCCCGGGCAGCGCTGCGCATCATCGAGCGGCTCTCGACGAAGCCGGGTTCTGCCTGACGGACGTCGTCCGAACGCGCATGTTCGTCACCGACCTGCGCTACGCGGAGGCGGTCGTGGCCGTTCACGGCGAGGTCTTCGAGGAATCCGACCGGCGGCCACGCTGGTCGTGTGTCAAAGCCCTCATCGAACCGAGACTGCTCGTGGAGATCGAGGCGGAGGCCCGCCGGGCACGGCTAGGACGGCCGGGCTTCAGACGGGCAGGTCGGCGAGCCCGACGAACCTGGCCGCCGCGACGATCGCCACCGCGGCCACGAGGCCGAGCAGCAGGTTGCCCTTGCGCGCCACGATCGCGAGGCACACGAACACCCCGACCCACTCGATCCCGACATGGAAGGCCGGGACGCCATCCTCGTTCGTCACCACCATGACGGCCACGGCGGCAAGCGTCGCCAGGACGGCCGGGCCGACGAGCTGCAGGTAGTCCGTGGCGATGCGCGGGAGCCGGTCGAAACCGGGCACCAGGAGCCCGATCGCCCTCGACGGGTAGGTCACCGCGAACATCAGGATCGCGAGGATGACGATGCTGGCGTTCATGACGCGGCACCGGGGTCGTCGACGTCGGAGTCGGGTGCAGCATCGCTCGAGACGCTGGCGTCACCGTGCGGTGCCCCGGGACCGAGTAGTGCTGGGCGGAGGCCGGGCTGCCGATGGGGGCCGTCTCGTGGGCGACCGAGGCGGGCACGAGCAGACCGACCGCGGGTCCACCCAGGCCACCGGCGACGATCCCCACCGCCGGACTGATCGCCAGCGCGACCGGTACGCCGATCGCGACCGCCGCGACCGCCGCCACCAGCTCCCGCCGGCCCGTGATGAGCGTCACCGCCATCCCGATCATCGCGGCCGGGAAGATGACATCGATCCCGAATCGGGATGGATCCGGGATCTGCCCGCCGAGGACGACCCCGGCCAGCGTCGCCAGGTTCCACGGCAGGAATGTGAAGACCAGCGCCGAGATCCAGTAGCCCCGCTCGTCCGTCCGGCCGATGCGACGAAAGTGGGCGCTGGCGAGGGCGAAGTTCTCGTCGGTCAGGAAGTGGGCCATGAGCGGCTCGTCGCGTCACCGGCACGTCGCGCATCCATGGCCGCAATGCCGCCGAGTACAGCAGGTGCCGGGCGTTGAGCAGCGCGGTCAGCAGGATGATGCCGGCAAACGGCAGTCCCCCGGCGACGTACCCGACGGCCGCGAACTGGGCGGCCCCCGCGAACGCGATCGAACTCATCGCGAGGGCGTCGACGATCGAGTAGCCGGCCTCCCGGGCGGATAGGCCGAAGACGAATCCGAAGCCGACGATCGAGACGGTGATGCCGACCGCGTCGGAGACGAGGCCACGCCGATCGGTCGGGCGCCTGTCGTCGCTGCTCCGGAGTCGTTCGTTGCCCCGGAGCCGGTCGCCACGGGAGGTTCGCTCAGCGCAGGAACGTCTTGGCGCAGGTCCCGTCGCAGACGACGTAGACGGCGTGCTTCTCGATCGCGTAGCCGGCGGCATGGAGGAGGCCGGCACAGCCCTTCGTCGGGCACTTCCAGGTCCACCAGCGGTCCTGGGCATCGACCGGCGAGGCCTCCGCGGCCAGCTTGGCGGTCAGGTCGGGACGCTCCGCGACGAGGCGGTCGATCGAGGCCGCACGCTCTCGCTCGGTCTCGCTCGAATACGGGTAGTTCTGGCTGACGTTCGAGGTCATGGAGGCCTCCGGTCTGGCGCGGCTGGCGCGGCTGTCGTGCCGGTGCAGGCCTCGTGTGAGCGCAGCCTGCGACCGGCCGCCGGAGTATCGCACAGGAGTCCGGCCCCGCAGGACGCCCGCGAACACGACCCCGCGACCATGACTACCAGACGGCCGGTAGGCCAGCGCTTCGAGGGTCCGTCGCGGCCGCCAGGGAGCCGTCCGGCTCCGCAGTCCCGCCATCGATGAGTTCGATCGCGTGCTCATGGCCGAGTCCGCCATCGAACGGCTCGACGAGCGTGACCGGGTGGCCGAGTGCCTCGAGCGCCGGGGCGATCGAGGCCGCATGGCGCGGCTCGAGGCGGACCTCGACCGGTGGCTGGAAGTGGCCGTCCGGTTCCACGAACCAGCGCGGTGCGCCGACCGCGGTCCGAACGTCAGCCGCGCCGTCCACGACGGCCGACACGAACTGGGCGTGGACCTGCGGCTGGGCATCACCGCCCATGGACCCCGCGACGATCCACGGTCGCGCGTCACCGGCTCGGAAGAGCATCCCGGGTAGCAAGGGTGTGGAGCGTTCGCTTGCCCGGCTCCAGGACGTTGGGGTGGTTCGGTTCGAGGCTGAAGTAGCTGCCCCGGTTCTGATAGTGGATGCCGGTCGCCGGATCGACCACGCCGGAGCCGAAGCCCATGTAGTTCGATTCGATCAGGCTCACCGCATTCCCGTCCGCGTCGACGGTCGCCAGGTAGATCGTGCCGCCGCCGCGCGGGTTCGTCGCGTTCCCCGGGCGGGCAGCTCGGCGCGGGTCGATGCGCGCGGCCAGATCGGCGACGTGGTCCGCGCCGAGCAGCCACTCGACCGGCACGTCGCAGAACGCCGGGTCCGTCAGGTGGGCGTCACGGTCGGCCATGGCCAGCTTCGAAGCCTCGAGCCCGAGGTGGATCCAGGCCGGGTCGGTCACGCCATCCGGGCCGAACGCCGACGCCGGCGGCGCCTCGAACCGGGCCAGGATGGCCAGGATCTGGAGAGCGACCAGCCCGGAGCTGTTCGGTGGGTGCGAGGTCACCCGGACGCCACGGTAGTCGGTGGCGATCGGCTCGCCCCAGGTCGAGGTGTGGGCGCGGAGGTCGGCCGCCGCGATCGGGCTGCCCGTCGCCGCGAGGCCGCGAGCCTGCCGCTCGCCAAGGTCGCCGTCGTAGAACGCGTCGAAGCCGTCCAGCGCCAGGATCTCCAGGGTCGCCGCCAGGGCCGGCAGCCGGACGCGCTCGCCGGGCCGCCACGGTCGGCCGTGCGGACGATAGACCTCGAAGAAGCCGGCATCCGGTCCGAGGTCCGCAAGGACGCGCCCGGCCGTGCCCTCGACCGCCGCGATGAAGCCGTCCCAGGCCGGGAATCCGCCGCGCGCCAGTTCGATGGCCGGCGCCAGGATCGCGGCACGCTCCAGCCGGCCGTGACGCCGGTGGGCATCGCCCCACGAGCGGACGGCGCCGGGCACGGTGATCGTCAGCGGCCCGCGCGAAGGGCAGCTCGGTCAGGCCCTGTGCCCGAAGCGCGCCGGCGTCCGCGGCGGCCGGCGCCCGGCCCGACCCGTTGAGGGCGGACTGGTGCTGCGCCAGCTCGTCCCAGATCAGCCAGAACGCGTCCCCGCCCAGGCCGCAGCCGCTGGGCATGACCACGCCGAGCGCCGCGTTCGTGGCGATCGCCGCATCGACGGCGCTGCCGCCGGCCTGCAGGACGGACAGGCCCGCCGCCGTAGCGAGGTGGTGCGGCGCCACGACCGCGCCGTGCGTGCCGCGAGCCAGCGGGACCGGGGTCCACGGCTGCCCGTTCGTCATGTCGTCGCTCCTGTCGAAGTGGGGCCGGGACCGGAGCCGCCCGGACCCGCGGCGCCGCCACCGGATGAACCGATCCCGCCGGCGTCGAGCTGGTGCTCCTCGTTACGTAGCCGCGACAGGGGGATGAGCGCGACGACCAGCAGCCCGGCCGTCGCGATGAGCATGCCGTCGATCCCGCGCAGGTCCGCCGCGATCCCGCCGATGAGCGCGCCGATGATCTGGCCGATGGCGAGGAAGACCGAGTACAGGCCCATGATCGCCCCGCGGTCGGCCGGGAAGCGTTCCGAGATGTCCGCGAGCAGGCCCAGCGCGGCGGGCGTGGCTCCGGCCAGGACGAACAGGCCGCCGGCGGCGATCGCGAGGCCCGCGATGGCGACGGCCAGGGGAAGGTCGCCGGAGTGGTTCACGACGAGCCCGGCGACCACCAGGACGCCACCGCCCAGGATCCCGTACAAGATGATCGTGGTCCGGCGCATGTTCTTGAACCGGTTGCCCCAGTACAGGAGGCCCGCGCCGAAGACGAGCGCGATGGCCAGCCCGGCGATGGTGATCTCGTTCGCCGTGAAGCCGCCCATCAGGACCTGGTCGGGGAAGTCGGGGTTGGCCTTGGCGAACTGGAAGAGGGACTGGCTGAGCCACAGGCCGATCGAGGCGTTGATCGCGATCCACGTCGGGGCCAGGAGCAGGACGTGCGAGGAGCGGACGAGGGTCAGGTAGCGGCGGTACCCGACGTGGGTCGCGGCGACCGCCTCGCGTTCGCCCATCGGGTCCTTGACCCCGAGCCAGTAGATCAGGAACGAGACGCTGTAGAGGGCCGCATTGAGGAAGAAGGCGGTCGGGCCGATCGCCTCGAACAGCTTCGGCGCCACGATGAATCCGGCGCCGAGTCCGGCCAGCGTCGCCCCTTCGAACCGCGCGGCCGCCTGCCCCCGGAGCAGCTCGTTGCCGGCCGTCGCGAGCGCGATGTAACCCAGGATGGACGGCACACTCGCGGCCGTGGAGAGGCCTTCCAGGAACCGGGTGCCGCCGAGCACGAACAGGTTGGTGGTGAGGCCCGTGAGGACGACCGCCACGCCGCCGAAGATGGGACCGAAGAGCATGACGCGGTGGTGCCCGATCCGGTCGGACAGGAGGCCGAAGACCGGGGACATGAGCAGTTCGGCGGCGAAGAATGTGGCCGCGAACAGCCCGACGATGGCGGCATCCACCTCGGCGCCGCCGTGGTCCGGCAGGCTGGCCAGGTAGAGCCCCAGCATCGCGCCCGTCAGGCCGGTGCTGAAGCGAAGGGTGAAGGTACCGGCCAGAACGGCCCAGAGGGAGCGGTCCATGAGGTGCAAGCCTAGCGGGTCCGCGTGGTCTGACCACCGACGGACGTAGACACGAGCCCTATCATGCCCGGAACGTCCGAGTCGTCCGACCCATCCGAGTCATCCGACCTATCGAGGGGCTTGTCTTGAACCGAGTCGCGATCTTCACCGATTCCGCGTCGGATCTGGATGGGGTCGAGGCGGCCGCCAGGGGGATCGGCATCATCCCGTTGCTGGTCACGTTCGGCGACGAGTCGTTCAAGGCCGGGACGGAACTCACCACGGCGGCGTTCTGGGACCGCATGGTCGCACCGGGTGCGCCATGGCCCAAGACGGCCGCCTCCTCGCCCGGGGAGTTCAAGGAGGCCTACGAGGCGGCGTTCGCCGCGGGGGCGGAGGCGATCGTATCCATCCACGTGGCCGATACGCTCTCGGGCACCTTCAAGAGCGCGCAGATCGCCCGCGACATGTTGCCGGACCGCGAGATCCACCTCGTCGACTCGCTAGGGGTGTCGATGGCCGAGGGGATGCTTGCCCGGATGGGGGTGGATCTGGCCGACGAGGACCGGCCGGCTTCGGAGATCGCCGAGATCCTCGAGGAGCGCGCCCCGGACATGGTCATGTACGTGGCACTCGAGACCCTGGAATACCTCAAGCGGGGCGGCCGGATCAGCGGCACGCAGGCCGCCATCGGGACCCTCCTGTCGGTCAAGCCGATCATGATGCTGAAGCACAGTGAGGTCACCACGGCGGACAAGGTGCGGACCCGTTCCAAGGCCCGCGAACGGCTTCTCGACCTGATCTGCGAGCGCCCGATCGAGCGCCTCTCGATCCTCCATACCGTCAGCCCGGACGTCGAGGCGTTCCGTGACCAGGTCGTCGCCCGCGTCCCGGGACTCGACCCGGCGGCGGTCACCATCGAGCTGGTCGGAGCCTCCGTGGGCCCACACCTTGGCCCTGGTTGCGTGGGCGCCGCCGTCCTCTACCGGGCCTAGTCGTAGTCGGGCCGAGACCGACAGATGTCGGTGGGGGCCGTCACTCGGCGCGCCGACAGGTCGCGAGCGGCTCCCGGCCACCGTTCGGGGCGTCGTCCCACGCTCGAGGTATCCGCGGCCAGGTCCATCGCGGGGCCCGTGCGCGACGGGTCGCTGCCATGGGTCGCCCACGGCCGACATCTGGCGGTGTCACGGGTAGGAGGCCCGCCCGCGTACGTTGCGCTCGCGCGCGTTGCGCCCGCCCGCCCGCCAAGCGGCGCCGCGTCGCGCCAGCCCGCGTTGCGCTTCGGTTGCGACAACGTTGCGCGGCGGCGCCATCCGTACGCGCTCAGCGTGCATCTGACGGTATACTCGGGCTGCATGAGTCGCGCGTCGTCGGTCCGCAACGGTCCCATCCGACCAGGCGGCGCGTCCCGTGGGGTCGTCCGGGAGACGGCCCACACCGATGAGGCGGTGCACGAAAGCCGCCCACCCCGGAGGAACTCAACTCCATGACCACAGAGCATGTGACCGCGCCGATCAATGCGTGGGAAGTCGCCCAGAGCCAGTTCGATCTGGCGGCCGAGCGCCTGAACCTTGACCCGGGGATGCGGCTCGTCCTGCGCGAGCCGCGCCGCGAGTTCACCGTCCACTTCCCCGTCCACATGGACGACGGGTCGGTGAAGGTCTTCACCGGCTATCGCGTCCAGCACAACCTCGGTCGCGGCCCGGCCAAGGGCGGTATCCGCTACCACCAGGACGTCTCGCTCGACGAGGTCAAGGCCCTCGCGATGTGGATGACCTGGAAATGCGCGGTCGTCGGCATCCCATACGGCGGTGGCAAGGGCGGCGTCATCGTCGACCCGAAGCAGCTCAGCCAGAAGGAGCTCGAGGGGCTGACCCGGCGCTACTTCACCGAGATCGAGATCCTGGTCGGACCCGAGAAGGACATCCCCGCACCGGACGTCAACACGAACTCGCAGATCATGGCCTGGATGATGGACACCTACTCGATGCACGCCGGCTACACCGTGCCGGGCGTCGTCACGGGCAAGCCCATCAGCCTCGGCGGTTCGGAGGGTCGCAACGAGGCGACCGCCCGCGGGACCGTCTTCTGCATCGTCGAAGCGGCACGGCATCTCGGCATCGAATTGCCGAAGGCCACGGTCGCCGTCCAGGGCTTCGGCAACGCAGGTTCGATCGCCGCTCGGCTGATCTGCGACGAAGGTGCCACGGTCGTCGCGGTCTCGGACTCCACCGGCGGGATCCATGCGCCGGGCGGCCTCGATGTCGCCCGAGTCGTCGCCTGGAAGCAGGAGCACGGCACCGTCCAGGGCTTCCCGGGCGCGACGGACATCACCAACGCCGAGATCCTCGAGGTCGACTGCAACATCCTCATCCCGGCGGCGCTGGAGAACCAGATCACCGAAGCCAACGCCGGGAACATCAAGGCGAAGCTCATCGCCGAAGCCGCGAACGGGCCGACGACGCCGGAGGCGGACGTGATCCTGTTCAAGAACGGCAAGTTCATGATCCCGGACATCCTGTGCAACGCCGGCGGCGTCACCGTGAGCTACTTCGAGTGGGTCCAGGACCTCAACCGCGACCACTGGAGCGAGGCCGTCGTCAACGCCAAGCTCAAGGAGATCATGGTCAAGGCCTTCACCGAGACCCTCGCCGTGGCTCGACGCGAGCAATGCAACATGCGGACGGCCGCGTACCTGGTGGCCGTGAAGCGGGTCGCGGATGCCATGGAGATGCGCGGCCTCTACCCGTAAACCATCGCTGCACCGACGATCGACGCCCCGACCGGGTCAGCCAGGCCGGGGCGTCGGCCTGTCGGCATCTGAGCCGGCACGTTCCGCGCGGGCCACGCCGTCGGGTCTCGGGCTCTGCGCGGACGCCTAGTCGTCGGTCGCCCCGCCGATCCGTCGCCACATCGCCGTGATCCGCGCGTCGTCGAGGACCGCATCAAAGCCTCCGACCGAGCGAAACCCGAACCGCTCATACCGGTGATCGTTCGCGGGGTTCGTCGACTCGAGGTACGCCGGGACGCCAAGGGCATCCCACCGGGCCAGATCCTCGGTGAGCAGGGCCTGGCCCACGCCGCGACCACGATGGTCCGGGTGCGTCGCGAGCAGGCTCAGGTAGTAGTGCGAGGCCGGCTGAGAGGCCCGGCTCGCCTCGAACCGACGGTACAGCTCATGGATGGCCGCGATCGACGGTTCGTCCAGGGTCCGCGAGAGGAGCTCGTCAAGGGCTTCGGCCTGGGCGTCCGAGAGTTCCGAGCCGTTCGGCGGGAGCCACACCGAGACCGCCGCCCCGTGATCGGCGATCGACACGCTCTCGAACCGCATGGCACCTTCCACGAACAGGCGCCAGTACGCGTCCACGTGATCCGTGCGTCCGTCCGCCCGGCGCAGGGCGACGGACCAGATCGGGTCGTCCGCGAACGCGAGCGTGATGCACTCGGTCACCGCGTCGATATCGGTGTCTCGCGCGGTCCGGACGTCCATGGTCATCGAAGACTACGCCCGACTCGTAGCCCATCGGTGGCCGGATGTGCACGTGGTGACCATATGGGACACGAACGGGGCGCTTGTTGGCCGATCGGTGCGCCCGATGCACCAACGGGCCAGGATGCGAGGTCTCGTTGTCCGTCCGGTGCATCCGATGCCACAAGCGGCGAAGGGCCGGGGTCTGCGTGGTCGATATGGTCGCGGGGTGCACACGATGTCCGTGGGGATGCACACCAGGCCCGTGCGGGCTAACCCGAGGCCCGTGCGCGCGAACCCGAGGACCGCCGGGCTGCTGGCGGGCCCACCCTCGGTGCTACCATCGCGGGCATGCTGGATCACGAAGAGAAGTTCCTGTTCAAGGAGGAGATCCTCCACCTGGCCAATGCCGTTGCGGAGCCGGGCATCCTCGACAACGTCGAGGACCTGCTGACCGACGTCATCACGAGTCCGCGCTTCGATTCCGAGGTGTTCACGCTCGAGCGCAGCCTTCAGGTGATGCTCGGCCCCCGCGCCGGCACGACCCTGGTGGGTCTGCTGACGGTGGCGCCGGAGGTCTTCGACGAGGTCGCCGAAGTGCGCATCCCGTCGGAGGTCCATGAGCGCCTGATCGCGTGGCGGGCACGTTTCGGACTGGCCATCGACAACGCCCTGAACTTCCTCAACAACCCGGACGGGATCCAGGGGCACAACTTCGCGACCCAGGTAGCCCACGTGGACGATCGGCGCGTCCTGCAGGGTCGGCTGACGCTGGTCCGCTACAACAACGAGCCGCAGTTCTTCGTCGCGGACGCCAGTGTCTTCCTCGGGCTGATCGTCGACGTCATGGAGCGCCTCGGCCCGTACCTGGAGCCCGAGGCGGTGGACGAGGAGACGCTGTCGCGACTGCGCGACGCCGTGGCCCAGATCGAGCGCAAGACGGCCTCGCGCGGCTGAGCCGTGCGCCACATCTACCTCGCCGCCACGGGGCAGAACCGGGGCAAGACGACGGTCAGTCTCGGGGTCATGGACGGCTTCGAGCGGCGAGGCCTGTCCACCGGCTTCATGAAGCCGGTGGGCCAGCGCACGATCATCGAGGAAGGCGTGCCGGCCGACGAGGATGCCGTCCTCATGAAGAGCGTCTTCGGCCTGGCCGAGCCACTCGCGAGGATGAGTCCGGTCCACATCCCACGCGGATTCACCCAGGCGTACATCGAGGGCCGCGTCGTCGAGGACCTGCCGCAGCGGATCCGCGACGCCCACGCCTCGTTCGCCGGCGATCGCGACATCTTGCTGATCGAGGGCACCGGGCACGCCGGCGTCGGGGCGGTGGTCGGCCTTTCGAACGCCGTGGTCGCCGCGATGCTCGGCGCGCCGGCGGTCATCGTGTCCGAAGGTGGCGTCGGCCGCCCGATCGATGAGATCGTCCTCAATGCGGCCCTGTTCGAGCGGCATGGCGTCCGGGTCGCGGGGGCCATCGTCAACAAGGTGGACCTCGACGCGAAGCCGGGGCTGGCGAGGACGCTCGAGGGCGGGCTGGCCCGGTACGGGATCCCGTTGCTCGGCGTCCTGCCGTACCGCCCGATCCTCTCCAACCCGACCCTGGCGATGGTGCTCGCGGGGGTCCACGGCGAGACGCTCCATCCCGGGCCGGACCTCGACCAGGTCATCGGCGGGGTGGCCATCGGGGCGATGGAACCCGAACACATGCTCCAGCGCATCGGCCCGCGCAGCCTTGTCATCGTGCCGGGCGACCGGGCCGACGTCATCGGTGCGATCGTCGTCGCCCACCGCGACGGATCGGACGGGGGGAGTGGCGCCGTCGGCCTCGTCCTGACCGGCGGCTACGCCCCGAGTCCGGCCACCATCGAGGCGATCCGGCAGGCGGACCTGTTCGCCACGCTCGTCCCCGAGGACACGTACGTGGTCGCGTCCGAGATCCACGACCTCCTGGTCAAGACGCACCCGGCGGACGTCGGCAAGATCGCCGAGATCAAGGCCCTCGTCTGGGAACACCTCTTCATCGACCGGATCCTCGACGTCTCCGCGGAGCTCAGCTCGCCGGTCTGACGGCCCCCTGGAGTGGCGCGACGATGGCGATGGCCACGATCGCGGCCCCGATGATCGACACGACGGCGCAGATGGCGAACAGGCCGGGGATCCCGATCGCGCCCGCGATGACGCCCCCGAGCGTCGCCCCGAGGATGGTCGCCAGGCCGGAGGCGCCGGTCAGGAGGCCCTGGGCCATCCCGCCCGTCCCGGCGGGTGCGCGGGCGGCCAGCACCGTGACCCCGCCGACGAACGTGCCCGCGAACCCGATCCCTTCGAGCGGCGAGATCGCCAACAACATGGCCGGTTCGGTCGCGATCGCGGCCAGGCCAGCTCGCAGCGCGAAGGCCAGGGCGCCGATGACCAGGAGCCGTTCGGCGCCGACTCTTCCGGCGAGTCGCGGGAAGCTGTACATGATCGGGACCTCCACCATCGCCCCGATGGCCCAGGCCAGTCCGACGAGCGAGCCACTCCCGCCGATCGCCACCATCTGGATCGAGTAGAACGTGTTGACACCGGTCAGGGCGGTCCACACGACGACGAACCCGACCAGGAACAGCGGAACGCCCGGAACGTCAAGGACCCCGCGCGCGCCGTTGCGCAGGCTCACCGACCGTGCGTGGCCGCGTCGCGGGATGGTCGCGGTCACCACGATGGTCAGGATGAGCATCGGGATGTAGACCCAGAACAGCGATCGCGAACCGTGGACGTCCAGGAGGATACCGACGACGAGTGTCGCGATCACGAACGAGAGCGACCCGAACGCGCGGACCTGGCCGAACCGGTTGCGGGCCGACGGTCCCAGCGTCTCCATGGTCCTCGAGTCGAGCGTCGGGTAGATCCCGGCCAGCCCCGCGAACAGGATCAGCGAGGCCACCAGCACGGCGACGAATCCCAGGGACAGGTACAGCGCCGTCGCCCCTACCGTCGCGATGGCCGCCGCCAGCGGAAGCGTGACCCTCGACCTCGGGAAGCGGTCCGACAGTCCGCCCCAGATCGGGGCCGTGACGAGCTGGATCGCCGCCTGGAAAGCGAGCAGCAGCCCGATCTCCCCGAGGCTCAGGCCCAGATCGCTGAAGTAGACGGGTAGGAATGGATAGAACGCGCCAAGGGCGGCGTAGAAGATCAGGTAGGCAAGGAGGATCCGGACGCCGGCGGCAAGCACCCTCAGCGATCCCGGCCGGCGGCAGCCGGCGGCTCGTCGTCGACGGGGCGGCTCGCCGTCGACCAGCGGCTCGTTGTCGATCAGGCGCGTGGAGCCGAACCGGACGGCCACCGACAGCAGGGCCGGCCCGCTCACCCGGTCCAGTTCCGCCAAGGTGACGCCGTCCGCGCAGGAGACGTAGTCGATATCGGCCAACGGCTCGCTCGCGATCATGTCGCCGGCGATCGCGCGCAGGACGCCGGCGTCCCGCTCGCCTGCCTCCCAACGGGCGCGGGCGGCAAGCAGGGCTCCTCGCAGGATCGGTGCCGCCGCCCGCTCCGCCGGGCTCAGGTGGACGTTCCGCGATGACATCGCGAGACCATCCGCGTCGCGAACGGTCGGGCAGGTGACGACCCGGGTCCCGATCGCCAGGTCGCTGGCCATCTGGCGGATGACCATGACCTGCTGGGCATCCTTCTGGCCGAAGTAGGCGTGCTCCGCCCCGACGAGCCCGAACAGGATGGCGACGACCGTGGCGACCCCGTCGAAGTGACCCGGCCGCGCCGCGCCCTCGAGTGGCCTCGCGATGGCTCCGACCGAGACCGTCGTATCGGATCCGGGCGGATAGATCGCCTCCACGCCGGGTGCGAACACGAGGTCGACGCCCTCCGCCTCGCACAACGCCAGGTCACGTGCCTCGTTCCGGGGATAGCGGCTGAAGTCGGCATCCACATCGAACTGGCGCGGGTTGACGAAGATCGAGACGACCGTCGTCGCGTCGGCGGCCCGTGCCTGCTGGATCAGGGTGCGGTGGCCGTCGTGCAGCCAGCCCATCGTCGGGACAAGGCCGATCGGACGCTCGGCGGTGGCCAGGGCGTCACGAAGCTCGGCGCGGGTCCGCAGGATGCGAGTCAAGGTCCGGGTCGAACGATCAGAGGTCGCGATCGAGCGGGATCCCGCCGATCGGGATCGAGCCGCTCGCCCGATCGGGCAGGCCGCGACCCAGGACCTCGTCGAGCACGGCCTCGTCCATCAGCGTGGACTCGGCCTCCCCCGGGAAGGTACCGGCCGAGACATCGGCCGCGTACGCGATGGCGGCCTCACGGATCGAATCGCCGACATGCGCGTACGGGCGAGCGTGGCGTGGGACGAAGTCGCCCAGGCCGATGAGGTCCGTCAGGACCTGGACCTGGCCGCTGCAGCCGGCTCCGGCGCCGATCCCGATGGTCGGGATCCGCAAGCGATCCGTGATCGCCGAGGCGAGTTGTGTCGGCACCAGCTCGACGACGACGCTGAAGGCACCCGCCTCCTGGACGGCCTGGGCGTCCGCCATGAGCGCCCGCGCCTGGTCGCGGTTCTTGCCCTGGACCTTGACCTTGCCGAAGGTGTTGATGGTCTGCGGCGTGAGCCCGATGTGGCCCATCACGGGGATCCCGGCGCGGACGAGCGTCTCGATGACCCGCGCGCTGCGCACACCGCCCTCCACCTTGACCGCCTGGGCCCCCGCCTCGCGCAGGAAGAGACCCGCGTTCTCGATGGCTTCGTCGGGCGTCGAATACGACAGGAAGGGCATGTCGGCGATCACCAGGGCACGGGCCGATCCCCGGACGACGGCCTTGGTGTGATGGATCATCTCCGCCATCGTGACTCGCACCGTGGTCTCGTAGCCCAGGATGACCTGGCCGACGGAGTCGCCGACGAGCAGCATCGGGATACCGGCCTCATCGAGGATCCGGGCCGTCGGGAAGTCGTACGCGGTGAGCATCGGGATGCGCGCTCCGTCCGCGTGGAGCTTCGCGATATCGAGGACCGTCAGGCGGCGGGGCGTGTCGGAGGTTGCACTCATGCCGGCTCCAGGCTGTGGGGTGGGCTGTCGGAAGTCTGCGCGGCCGAGTCGCGCGCGTCCAGCCCGGCGGCGACCCGATCCAGGATCCGGTCGGCGACCTCGCGCTTGGATAGCAGCGGCAGTGCTTCGCGCGGAGCGTCGGCGGCCAGGATCTCGACCCGGTTCGTATCGGTCCCGAAGCCAGAGCCCGGTTCGGCTACGTCGTTGGCCACCAGCAGGTCCACGCCCTTACGCTGGAGCTTCTCGGCAGCCCGATCCAGCGAGCCCGTCTCGGCGGCGAAGCCCACCAGGACCGGACGCGGATGGAGCGGCGTGCGGGTCGTCGCGCCTTCGCTGTCGAGACCGCGCACGATCCGACCGATCTCCGCGAGCAGGTCCGGTGTGGGCTCCAGGACCAGGGTCATGCCGGCGCCGCGCTCGAGCTTGCGATCGGACGTGCCGGCGGGCCGGAAGTCGGCGACCGCGGCGGCCATGACCAGGGCGTCGTACCCCGCGGCTCCGGCGGGGTCGTGGGTGAGCCGCAGGAGCGCAGCTCGTAGCTCGGCCGTGGACTCCACCCGGACGACCGCCGCCCCGGTAGGTGGCTGGACTTCGATGTTCGCGGCCACGAGCGTCACCCGGGCGCCTCGGTCGAGGGCCGCCTCGGCCACGGCGACCCCCATCTTCCCGGTCGAGCGATTGCCGATGAACCGGACCGGATCGATGGCCTCGCGGGTCCCGCCGGCCGTCACGACCAGGTGACGTCCCTCGAGGTCCGCGTCGCGCGCCGGCCGGACCAGCGGTGGTCGAGCCGCGAGATCGGCCACGCGGATCGGTCGTCCCGCCACCGCCGCCACGACGGCATCCACGATCGAGGCGGTGTCAGCGAGCCGGCCGACGCCGGACTGGCCGGATGCCAGCGGCCCGTCATCCGGCGGCACGATCACGTAGCCGAAGGCCCCCTGCAGTCGCGCGACGTTGGTGCGCGTGGCCGGGTGCGTCCACATGTCCCCGTCCATCGCGGGGGCCGCTACGACCGGTGCCGACGTCGCCAGGCAGGTCGCCGTCACGACGTCGCCAGCCATCCCGTTGGCCATCGCTCCGAGCCAGTGGGCCGTGGCCGGCGCGACGACGATGGCATCGGCGGCATCCGCCACCACGATGTGCCCGATCCGGCCGTCCGGCAGGAGCTCGAGCAGGTCGGTCTCGACGGGATGGCGTGACAGTGCGGCGAATGTCAGCGGGCCGACGAAGTGCGCGGCGGATGGCGTCAGCATGACCGATACGTCGGCACCCTCGGTCCGCAGCGCCCGGAGCAGCTCCACCGCCTTGTACGCCGCGATCGAGCCGGTCACGCCCAGCCCGATGAGACGACCCGCGAGGCGGCCTTCGCTCACGACAGCCCCAGCTGGAGCGGCTCGCCCCCGGCGACTTCCGCGTGCAGGATGGCGAGGCCCTTCAGGGTCAGATCGAGATCGATGTGGTCGACACCCGCGAGCGCTCGGGCCCACGGCGCGCCGGACAGCCCGCCGGTGAGGATCGCGTGGACGTCGGATGGCCCCACGTCGCAGGTCTCGGCAAGCTCACGGCGGATCCGGTCCAGGAGGCCGGCGGCGAGGGCCTGGTAGCCGAAGATCGTGCCGGACTGCATCGCGCTCACGGTGTCGCGCCCGATCGCCCGATCCGGCGCTCGCAGCTCGATCCTTGGCAGTTTCGCGGTTCGTGCGGCAAGCGCCTCGAGACCGAGTTCCAGGCCGGGCGCGATGGCACCGCCGACATAGGCGCCGTCGGTCGCGATGCAGTCGAACGTGGTCGCCGTCCCGAAGTCCACGACGACGGCGGGCGTCCCGTACAGGCGCTGGGCGGCGAGGGCGTTGACGAGACGATCCGCGCCGACGTCGGCGGGCCGGTCCGTGCGCACGGCCAGTGGGACCGTGCCCGCACTCGCGACGAGCAGGGGCTGTCCGCGCCGCACCGCGACAGCCTCCACGGCGGCGGTCATGGCGGGGACCACGCTCGCCAGGGAGATCGCGCTGACATCGGCGAGGCTGGCGTCGTCGAGCCGCAACAGGCCGTCGAGCAGCAGTTCGACCTCGTCCGCGGACGCTCGCGCGTTCGTCGCGGCACGACGCGCCGCGACCAGCGCCCCGGCCCGGAACGAGCCGGCCGTCAGGTTCGTGTTGCCGATGTCGATGGCGAGCAGCATGGACGCGATGATACCCGTCGCATCGCGGCTTGCCGTGCGGTACCATCCGATGCGTCCCGACCCCGGTCCTCGCCCCAGGAGACCCCGATGTCGACCCCAGCGGCGAAGTTCTTCGTGAACCAGGGCGTCGTCTCAAGCCGAGCGGACATGCTCCACCTGCTCCGGCCGCTGCTCAAGCAGACCGTGACGTATCGATACCTGCGCGGCCGGGAGGTCATCTCGCACGGGACCGGCTGGGTGGAACGGATCGTCGTCGACGCCGACGACATCTCCACGTACTTCACGCCACTGGCGATCACCCTGAACATCGACTCGTTCGAGCACCTCGAGTTCGAGACGCGCCCGGACCAGCTCCTCGTCTACGCCCTGGTCCAGGGTGACGAGCGGGTCATCGTCGAGTTCGCCCCGATCGGGCCGGTCGGTGAGGACCACTCGCCGTTCGCGCCGCGGCAGCTCGAGTTCGACACCAGCGACTTCGTCCAGATGGAGTTGCTCGGCATGGAGTCGCGCGAGGAAGAGTGATGCGGCGCGGGTCCTTAGCCCGCGGCTCCAGGACGCCGCCCCCGCCATTCGGCCATGTCAGACGCCGCGCTCGCCACGGACATACGGTCGTCCAAGTGCCGCCGGCGCCCCGAGCCGCTTGCGCGCGGCCGAGCGCGAACCGAGGATCACCACGAAGATGACCATCAGGTAGGGCAGCATCCCAAGGAAGAATGTCTCGGACCGCCCGGCCGTGAACGGGTTCTCGAACCAGAGGATCGTCGTCCTGGCCCTGGATGTCGAGGATCAGCCGGAAGATCGCCCCGAACAGGAGCGCCCCGAACGCCGCGCGGAACGGGCTCCATTGGGCGAAGATCACCAGGCCGATGGCGATCCAGCCTCGACCGTTCACGGTCTGGTCGCCGAACCAGCCGGGTGATACGGCCAGCGTGATGGCGGCGCCGGCCAGTCCGGCCAGCAGCCCGCCGACGAAGACGTACCCGTAGCGCGTGACGTAGACGCCGATGCCCTGGGCATCCGCCGCGGCCGGGTACTCGCCGACGGCGCGAAGGTGCAGCCCGGGACGGGTCCGGTCGATCCAGAACCAGGCCAGCGGGACCAGCAGGTAGGCGACATAGGCCAGGATGCTCTGGCGGTGAAGAAGATCTGCCCCAGGACCGGCACCTCGGACAGTACCGGGGATCGTCCAGACCGGCAGCGTCGTGATCGCGCCCGACGACGAGAGCCCCTCACCGAGGACCCGCGCCAGGCCCGTGCCAAGGAACGTCAGCGCCAGGCCGGACACGACCTGGTCCGCCCGAAGATGGATCGTCATCACCCCGTGGAGCAGGCTCAAGAGCCCCGCCGGCGAGCATCGCCACGACCACGCCCAGCCAGGGATTCCCGGTCGAGGCCGCCACAGCGAAACCGGCCACGGCACCGATCAGCATCATGCCTTCGACGCCCAGGTTCAGCACGCCGGACCGCTCGGCGAAGATCTCGCCGATCGCCGCGAAGAGCAGGATCGTGCCGCTCGCGACGCCGGCGGCCAGGATCGTCGTCCAGTCCATCAGGTCGTCACCATCGGGCGCACGAGCGGACCCGGTAGCGAACGAGGACGTCGGCTGCCGATGAGCGAGAAGAGGACGATCCCCTGGACCATCGCCGGGACGCCGGACGGCTGGATCTCGCGACCGGCAAGGATCAGCGCCGCCGAACAGGATCGAGGCGATGATGACCCGGAACGGCCCGAACCGGGCCAGGTAGGCGATGATGATCGCGGTGAAGCCGTAGCCAGGCGAGATGTGGTCCTGGAGACGGTGGACGACACCGGTCACCTCGCTCATCCCGCCGAGGCCGGCGAGCGCGCCGCTGATGACGAAGACGATCAGGATCTTGCTGGCGATGTCGATGCCGGCGTAGCGGGCGGCTCGCGGGTTGTCGCCGATGAGCTTGATCTCGTAGCCCCAGCGCGTCCGCTCCAGGGCGATCCACATGATCGCCGCGAGGACGATCCCGAAGATCAGGCCAAGGTGGACGGTGAGCCCGGCGAGCATCGGGAACTGTTCGGCGAAGTCGGTCAGTCGCGGCAGCCACGCCTCGGGCGGGAACGGCGCGGTCTGCTGGAAGCCGCCCTCACTCCACGGCCCGAAGACCCAGTACTTAATCCAGCGACAGGGCCACGTAGTTGAGCATCAGGGTGGTGATGATCTCGTTGACCCCGAGACGCGCCCGCAGGATGCCGGGGATGAAGCCCCACGCCCCGCCGGCCAGCGCTCCGGCCACCATCATCGCCGGGATGACGATGATGGCCGGGGTCCCCGCGGGCAGGATCGGGACAGGACGACAGCGCTGGCCCCCATGCCCGAGGAGGAACTGGCCCTCGGCGCCGATGTTCCAGAGGCGCATCCGGAAGGCAAGCGACAGGCCAGGCCAATCAGAATGAGTGGAGTTGCTTTGACCAGCGTGTCCGACAGCGCG
>CAVZXQ010000016.1:0-31450 GCA_963779315.1 uncultured Chloroflexia bacterium
CCTCCGGCAGACCTCCCTGCCCGCTGTGCGGCCAGCCGCTGGATCCGCAGGGCCACATCTGTCCGCGGCGCAACGGCCACTACGTCAACTGACCCGGCGCGGCTGACGAGCGTGCAGACGGAGCCGGACGGCGCAGGACCGGAGGGCGCGGAGCCGGAGGGAGAGGCCCTCCTCGGGGTCCTGCGGGATGGCGAGCTCGAGGTCATCGGGCGGATCGTCGGCTCGTCCAACAACGCCATGCTCGTGACGGTCACCCTTGCCCGGCCGGACCCGGGGCCGCCAACGGTGGTCCAGGCCGTCTACAAGCCGACGCGCGGCGAGCGTCCCCTCGCCGACTTCCCGGATGGCACGCTCGCCCATCGCGAGGTGGCGGCGTACCTCGTCTCCGAAGTCACGGGCTGGGAGATCGTGCCGCCCACCCTGCTGCGCGATGGTCCCTTCGGCGAGGGCATGATCCAGGTCGTCGTCGAGGCCGATGAGACCGTGGACGTGGTCGAGATGGTCCTGGGCGATGACCCTCGCCTGCGGCGGATGGCCGTCTTCGACGCGGTCGTCAACAACACGGACCGCAAGGGCGGCCACATCCTGCCCGTGGAGGGGGGCCGGCTCATCCGCGGCGTGGATCACGGTGTCTGCTTCTCGGAGGTCCCGAAGCTCCGGACGGTGTTGTGGGGCTGGCGCGACATGCCCTTCGCAGCCGATGAACTCGATGGGCTGACCCGCATCCGCGAATCGCTCGATGGTGACCTGGGCGACGCCCTGCTGGCGCTCCTGTCGCGTCGTGAGGTGACCGCGACTCGCGATCGGCTGGACGGCCTGCTGGCGACGGGCCGGTTCCCGTTGCCCTCTCCGACGTGGCCCGCCGTTCCCTGGCCGCCGTTCTGAAATCGGCATGCCGGCCGGCACTCCGTTGGGGCACGATAGACACGCAGGAGGTCGGGATGCGGCGCTGGAACGGCTGGAGCGAAGAGGGCGTCGAGGCGCACCTGCCAGAACGCGCCCGCGACCTGCTGGTCCAGCTGGTGGGGGCCGGTACGCCGCCACGGGATGCCTCGCTCGACGAGGTCGTGGCCGCGGTCCCCGACCCGCGACTGGCGGACGACGCGCACTGGGTGACGGACCCGATGGCCCGCGTGCTGCACGCCCGGGGTCAGAGCCTGCCCGACTGGGTCGCCCTCCGATCGGGTCGCCTTGGCGCCGTCCCGGATGCGATCGCGCGACCCGCTGGCGCGGCCGATGTCCGGGCGGTCATGGCCGCGGCCTCCGCGCGCGGCGCCAGCCTGATCCCATATGGCGGTGGCACCAGCGTGGTCGGCGGGGTGACGCCGCGTCCCGGCGACCGCCCGGTCATCAGCGTGGACGTGGGCGGGACGTCCGGTCTGCACGCACTCGACGAGACGAGTGGCCTTGCCACGTTCGGCGCGGGGACGGTCGGGTCCCGCGATCGAGGCAGCCCTGGGACCGCTCGGGAGGACGCTCGGCCACTTCCCGCAGTCCTTCGAGCGCTCGACCGTCGGCGGCTGGGTCGTCACCCGTTCCGCCGGCCAGGAGTCGACCGGGTACGGTCGGATCGAGGCGCTCTTCGCCGGCGGCCACCTCGAGACCCCGAGCGGGCCGCTGGAGCTGCCCACCCACCCGGCGTCGGCCGCCGGACCGGACCTTCGCCAGCTCGTGCTGGGCTCCGAAGGACGCCTCGGGATCCTTACCGATGTGGTGGTGCGTACGTCGCTCATCGCGCAAACGACCCGGACGAACGCCTTCGTGATGCGCGACTGGGACTCCGCCCTGTCGCTCGCCCGCACGCTGGCGCAGCGACGCCTGCCGCTGTCCATGGTGCGGGTCGCCACCCCGCTCGAGACGGCCACGACGTTCGCCCTCGTCGGCGAAGGCCGCGGCGTGACGGCACTTCGGCGCTACCTCGGGTTGCGTGGCCTGGGCGCGGACAAGGAGCGCTGCCTGGTCCTCGTCGGCCTGTCCGGCCGGACCGCGATCGTCGAGGCGGCGGCCGGCGAAGTGGCACGGGCCGTCCGCGACCTGCGTGGCGTCGGGGCGCCCGGCGTCGGGGCGGCCTGGCGACGTGACCGCTTCCGGGCGCCGTACCTGCGCGACACGCTGTGGTCGGCCGGGTACGCCGTCGACACGCTCGAGACCGCGACCGACTGGACGACGCTGCCCGACCTCGCCGCGACCCTCGGGCGGACGCTGCGCCACGGCCTGGAGGACGTCGGCGAGCGCGTCCACGCCTTCAGCCACCTGTCGCACGTCTACCCGACCGGCTCGAGCCTGTACACCTCGTACATCTTCCGGCTCGCCGCGGACCCGGACGAGACGCTGGACCGGTGGACCGCCTCAAGCGAGCGGCGAGCGAGGTCATCACCGCCCGCGGTGGCGACGATCAGCCACCAGCATGGCGTCGGGTCCGACCACGCCCCCTACCTTGCCGCCGAGAAGGGACCGCTCGGGATGGCCGCCCTCGAAGCCGTCGTCGGTCGCCTCGATCCGGACGGGCTCATGTCGCCCGGCGTGCTGCTGTCGGCCGAGCGGTCGTGAGCGGTCCGCCGGCGAGCGCCGACCATCTGCTGGCCATCGACGTCGGGACGCAGAGCGTGCGGGCGCTCGTGTTCGACGCCGTCGGGACCGTCATCGCCATGGCCAGGATCCCGATCGAGCCGTACGTGTCGCCACACCCGGGCTGGGCCGAGCAGGACCCCGAGCTGTACTGGCGCTCCATCGGCGAAGCCTGCCGCCGCGTCCTGGCCGAACCCGCGGTGCGGCGCGATGCGATCGCCGGCCTGGCGCTGACGACCCAGCGCGGGACGGTCGTCGTGACCGACGAGGCCGGTGCCCCGCTGCGGCCGGCCATCGTCTGGCTGGACCAGCGGCGGACGCCGGGCCTGCCACCGATCGGCGGGCTGAACGGCCTGGCCTTCCGCGCGCTCGGCGTGCGCGACACGGTCGCCGCGTTCGGCGCCGACGGCGAGGCCAACTGGATCCGCGCCAACGAGCCGGAGACGTGGGGCGCCATCCGGCACTACCTGCTGCTGTCCGGGTTCCTGACGCACCGGCTGACTGGCCGCTTCGTCGACTCGAACGCGTCGCAGGTCGGCTACCTGCCGTTCGACTTCAAGCGCTTCCGCTGGGCGGACGACGGCGACTGGAAGTGGCAGGTCGCGCCGGTCGATCGCGCCTGGCTGCCCGAGCTCGTCCCGCCGACCGGCCCGCTCGGCGAGCTGACGCCGGCCGCGGCCGAGGCGACCGGGACTCCCGGCCGGGCTGCCGGTGCATCGCCGCGGCCGCCGACAAGGCCTGCGAGGTGCTGGGTTCCGGTGCGCTCACCCCGGATGTCGGCCGGCCTGTCGTACGGCACCACGGCCACGGTCAACACGACGCATCGCGCGCTACGTCGAGGCGATCCCGCTCGTTCCGCCCTATCCGGCGGCCATCCCCGGGCGCGTACAGGCTGGAGGTCCAGGTCTACCGCGGCTACTGGATGGTCGAGTGGTTCAAGCGGGAGTTCGGGCACCACGAGGTGGCGCGAGGCCGCGGCTCGCGGCATCGCGCCCGAGGTCCTGTTCGACGAACTGGTCGGATCGCGTGCCCGCCGGCTCGATGGGCCTGACGCTCCAGCCGTACTGGTCGCCCGGCGTCCGGATCCCCGGACCCGAGGCGAAGGGCGCCATCATCGGGTTCGGGGACGTCCACACCCGGGCGCACCTCTACCGGGCGATCCTCGAGGGGCTGGCGTACGCCCTGCGCGAGGGTGCGGAGCGGACCGCGACGCGGACCGGCGTCCCGCTGACGTCAGCTGCGCGTGGCCGGCGGCGGGTCGCAGAGCGAGGCGGCCGTGCAGCTGACCGCGGACGTCTTCGGGCTGCCGGTGGCGCGCGCCGCACACCCACGAGACGTCCGGGCTGGGCGCGGCCATCGACGCGGCCGTCGGGCTTGGGCTGCACCCCGATGTCCCGGCGGCGGCCGCCGCCATGGTCCGGGTCGGCGAGGTCCGCGACCCGGACCCCGCCACGCACGCGCTCTACGACGAGCTCTACCGGGGCGTCTACCGGCCGATGTACGACCGCCTCAAGCCCCTCTACCGGGAGATCCGGCGGATCACCGGGTACCCGCCGGCCTGAGCCGCTCGGCGGGTACCGCTCCCGTCAGCGGTCAGCCGATCGTCGACTGACCGTCAACCCACCGTCTTGGCGGCCTTGACGACCTGCGTGTTGGCGAACTTGTCGTGCCAGCCCTGCTTCGTCGGGCTCTGGGCCGTCGTGACGAGGAGGAAGATGAACCAGCCGAAGGCGGCAAAGCCGATCAGGAAGCCGATCACCGGGAGCGCACTCGTGAGGATCGAGGCGATGCTGAAGGCCGCGCCCAGGGCGAGCCAGCGGCGGATCGCCTGGTCTGTCGTGATCGTGGCCCCCGTCTCAGCGGTGCCGATCTGCAGGCTCAGGACTCGCATCCCGAGCGTGGCTCGCATCGTGGTCCAGGTGTAGACGAAGTAGACGCCGCCGATGGCGAGGCTGATCACGGTCGCGACGACCGAGCCGATCAGGCCGGACATGATCACCGCAAGGGGGATGGCCACCACGATGTTGATGACGATCAGGATGATCGCATCGATGATGTACGCGATGATCCGGTTCGGGACGTCGCCGTAGACCAGGCCCGACGCGGGGCTGCTCGAAGGTGCCGATGTCGGTGCTGGTGTCGGCGTGGGTTCGCTCATGGTCGCGTGGTGCCTCCCTGGGATCCGGGCTCGGCCTTGGGCGGCCTGCAACGGCTCGTGCACCATCGTAGCGAGTGGATCGCGGCTGGCAATAGGCTAATCAACGCTGCGTGGCCGCGAACCTGAGCGAGCGAACAGCGGACGTTTGACAGAACGCCTGTTCTGGTGCATCCTCCTATCGTTCGTCAGAGACGGCACCGGTCAGAGACCTCCGTGGAGGCTCCCGACGTGCCGCCCGAACGCATCGAACCGCGAACCGGGTCCCAACACGACCTGAGAGCGCGATACACCGGCCGCGCAGCCGATGGCCTGAAACGCCAGGGCGCGCACCAGAAAGAGCATCAGCACACACCATGTTGTCCCGAACCGCCACCACGTCCTTCGCCGGACGCGACTCATCCATGCGCCGGCTGCGGCGCCGCGCCGCGGCCACCTCGGCCGCCTACCGTCCCTACTGCAGCACGAATGGCTGCACCAGCTTCCTCGTGCTCGATGCCGAGGGCCGGGACGCCCACTGCCCGATCTGTGGGTACGTTCGCCGCGTCGGCTGATCCGGTCAGCCAATCCATCTGAGGAGCTCTCGCGAAGAGTGGGTGAACCCGAGCCCCACCCCGGTCCGTCCAGGACCTCGAGATCGCAGGAGAGCCCATCCGATGAACCGCCGCTTCGCCCGCCTGGCCAGCCTGACCGCTGCAGGGGCACTCGCACTCTCGATCGCCGGCCCCGTCGCCGCCGCCGAGAAGCTGACCGCCGTCGTCGCGTCTGACGCCGGAACCCCCACCGCAGGCGCTGCCTGGGTCCGTGTCCTTCACGGCTCGCCTGACGCACCGTCGGTCGACGTCTACGTCGGCGCCGATCTCGCCACCGCCGCCAAGGTCGATGCCCTGTCCGGCCTGACCTTCGGTGACATCACCGCCTACACGGAAGTCCCCGCCGGCACGTACGGCATCAAGGTCTGCGCGACCGCCGACGCGGCTGTCTGCCCGATCGAAGTCGCCGCCCTCGATATCGCCGCTGACACCAAGTACACCATCGCCGCGTCGGATCTGCTGGCGTCGATCGATGCGAACGTCTTCGTCGACGCTCCGGATGCCGCCGCCACCGAGGCCCAGGTCCGCGTCGTCCACCTGTCCGCCGACACCCCCGCCGTCGACGTCCTGACCCAGGACGGCACCTCGATCGGCATCGACGGCCTGACCTACCCGGACGCGACCGGCTACGCCGTGTTCCCGGGTGGCGACTACGACCTCAAGGTCTGCGCCAGCGCACCGACGGCCCCGACCGGCACCCTGTGCCCGATCGACCCGGCCGCCCTGACCCTGGTCGACGGTGAGGAGTACAGCGTCTTCGCCATCGGCTCCCTCGCCGCGACGCTGCCGGCCGCCACGGACGACCCCGCCGCCCCGACCCCGCCGGCCACCGACACGCTCGGCGCGACCGAGACCGCCCCGGCCTCGACCGCTCCCTACTTCCTGCTCGCCGCGATCGGCGCCCTCTCGTTCCTCGTCGGCCTCCGCCTGGTGGCCGCTCGCGCCCGCGACTAGTCCTCCGCGCCGGCCCGCCGATGCGGGCCGGCCTCCTCCCTCCCACACGAAGCCGGTCCGAGCCCTCGGGCCGGCTTCGTGATTCGCCTCGGGTCAGCGACCGTCGAAGGCTCGCTCGAGTCGGTCCAGCTCGGAGGCAGGATCCAGCGGGCGTCGATGCTGGCGATCGGTCGGGGCCTCGCTGTTGACCCGGGCGATGGCGCGGTTCGCCGCCTCGATCAGCCGGCCGTGTTCCTGACGGAGCCGCGGCCGTGACGACGCCGAGGCCGAACCGGCGCGGGTGATCAGGAGCGCTTCGAGCTGTTCGAGCAGGTTCCGGGCCTCTTTGTCCGACTCGATCCATGGCGGTGCCACGCCGGCGTTGCGCAACATCCGGTGGGCCATCGCCCACTCGCCGGCCGCACTGTCGTCCTCGAGCGGCAGACGCTCACCCTGATACGGAAGGTCGTCGAACGCGCCCGCTTCCGCCGCTTCACGGATCTGGCGCTCGATGAGGCTCTCCCAGCTTGGCCCGACCTCCCGCCTGCCCTCGCCATCGCGCCGCAACGGACTCATGGCGTGATCGTAGCGCGGCCGTGACAGACAAGCTGGCACGTCGCGCTGCTACGGTGCAAGCGTGCAACTCGCCGCCGACGGCACCCTCATCGTCAGCGCCACGGACCTCGTCGGCTACCTCGCCTGCGACCACCTCGCGACCCTCGAACTCGGGCGGGTCCAGGGCCGCTGGGAGCAAGCCGATCCGCCGGGACGACCCGACGATCGCGCTGATCCAGGAGAAGGGCGATCTCCACGAAGCGGACTACCTCGCAGCGCTCCGCGCAAGCGGCCTGCGGGTCGTCGAGATCCCGAAGGACGACCTTCGAACGCCCGACCAGCTCCGTGCCGCCCAGGACGAGACGCTCGACGCGATGCGCGACGGTGCGGACGTCGATCTTCCAGGCGACGTTCTTCGACGGTCGATGGCGCGGCCACGCCGACTTCCTGTTCAAGCGACCGGACCGCCCGAGCCCCGCCCTCGGCGCCTGGAGCTACGACATCGCCGATACGAAGCTCGCCCGCTCGGTCAAGGGCGGCGCGATCCTCCAGATGTGCGTCTACGCCGTCGCTCCTGGAGGGCCTCCAGGGCATCGCGCCCGAGTGGCTGTACGTCATCACCGGCGACGGCGTCCGCCATCCGCATCGGACGGACGACTTCTCCGCCTACTTCCGGTACGTCCGGGCCCGGTTCGATGCGCGGGTCGTCGACGGGCTCGCCGACGGTCCCGCGGCGACCTACCCGGACCCGGTCGACCATTGCCGGGTCTGCACCTGGTACCCGATGTGCATCGAGCGTCGCCGCGATGACGACCACCTCTCGATCGTGGCCGGCATGCGCCGCGTGGACACGGAGCGCCTGATCGTCGGCCGACGTGCCGACCCTGGCCGCGCTGGCGGACCTCGACCCGGGGCGAGCGGTCGAAGGCATCGCGACGCCGCAGCTCGACGCGGGTCCGCGAGCAGGCTCGGCTCCAGCTGCACGAGCGCACGACCGGCGAGCGCGTCTTCGAGCTCATCCCGCCCGATCCCGCCGACCCGGGCCGCGGTCTCGGTGCCCTCCCGGAGCCGTCGCCCTGGGACCTCTTCTTCGACATCGAGGCCGACCCGTGGGCGACCGAGGTCGGCCTCGAGTACCTGCTCGGGCGTCGTGGAGGAGGTCGACGGCGAGCCGCAGCTACCTCGACATCTGGGCGACCTCGCAGGAGGAGGAGAAGGCCGCCTTCGAGCGGTTCATCCGGCTGGTCATCGAGCGTCTCGACGCCCATCCCGGAGATGCACGTCTACCACTACGGCGGGTACGAGTCGGGCGCGATCAAGCGGCTCATGCAGCGCCACGCGACGTGCGTGGACGAGGTGGACCGCCTCCTCCGCGGCGACGTCCTGGTGGACCTCCTCAACGTCGTCCGCCAGGGCGTCCGCGCCTCGGTCGAGTCGTACTCGCTCAAGCAGATCGAGAAGTTCTACATGCCGGCCCGCGAGGGTCCGGTCACCGAAGCCGGCTTCAGCGTCGTCGCCTTCGAGACCTGGCTCAAGGAGCGGCGACCAGTCCATCCTCGACGGCATCGCCGCCTACAACCGCGACGACTGCGTGTCGACCTGGATGCTCCGCGTCGTGGCTGGAGGACCGTCGCGCGGAAGCCGTCGATCCGCTGGCCGGAGCTGGCCTGGCAGCGCCCGGTCGCCGCGATCACGGAGCCGTCCCAGGCGCTCACGGACTGGCTGCGCAGCGTCGAGGAGCGGGTCGACTGCACTGACCGCCGACCTGGCGGCCGACGACCACTCCGCCGAGGCCGAGGCGCGGCGGCTGCTGGCGGACCTGCTCGACTGGCACCGCCGCGAGGAGAAGTCGCAGTGGTGGCGATGGTTCGAGCTGAAGGACGACCTGACGATCGAGGAACTCGTCGTGCGAGCGCGACGCGCTCGCCGGACTCACCTTCGTCGAGGAGTGGAGCGGTGACGGCGTCATGCTCCATCGGCGCTACCGGTTCGAGCCGCAGGATCACGGCTTCGACGAGGGCGACCAGCCGGTCGACCGAACGAGACCGGCAAGGGTGCCGGCACGATCGTTCGCATCGATGACGTGGGCGGCACGATCGAGCTGAAGCGATCACGGAACGCCGAGTGGCCGCATCCGGATGCCCTCATCCCGATGGCGCCGCTCGAGAGCCGGGCACGAACGGGCGGCACTGCTGCGCGTCGCCGATGCGGTCATCGCGAACGGCATCGACGGTGACGGGGCCTATCGAGCCGTCCGGGACATGCTGCTGCGGCTGCCGCCGCGGCGCGCCGGCGGCGATGCGGCGCGCCCCTGGTGCGAGCCGGGCGAGGACGTCGCTCGCAGGCGGCACGACGCCTGGCGCTCGAACTCGACCGCGGAGTCGCTCCCGATCCAGGGTCCGCCCGGCACGGGCAAGACCTACGCGGCCGCCCGGATGGTCATCGACCTCGTCGCGGCCGGGAAGACGGTCGCGATCACGGCGCAATCCCACAAGACGATCAGCAACCTGCTCGAGGCGATCATGGCCGCGGGCGGCCGAGGAGCGGCGTGCCGATCCGCGCCATCCAGAAGGCCGACGAGGACGATGCGCACGTCGGTCATCTCGACGGCGTGACCCGGATCGGCGACAACGCGGCCGTCGCCGACGCCCTCGCCGGCGGGACGGTCGGATGTCGTCGCAGGGACCCAGTGGCTGCTCGCCCGCCCGGAGTTCGACGACGCATTCGACGTCCTGTTCGTGGACGAGGCCAGCCAGATGTCGCTGGCGAACGCCGTGGCGCTCGGAACGTGCGCCAGGTCCATCGTCCTGATCGGCGACCAGAACCAGCTGCCGATGGTCACCCAGGGCGTGCATCCGGGCGGCGCGGCCGCGTCCTCCCTCGGTCACCTCGTCGGCGATGCGGCGACGATCGCCGCCGGACCGCGGGTTGTTCCTCGAGACCTCGCGCCGGCTCCACCCGGACGTCAACGCGTTCATCTCGCCGGCGTTCTATGCGGGACGGCTGGAGACGCATCCGGACACGGCTCGGCGCACGCGTGGACGGCGACGATCGGATCCTGTCCGGGTCCGGCGTCCGCTGGGTCCCGGTCGCAGCACGCCGGCAACGGGCCGCGCTCGCGCGAGGAAGCCGACGTCGTCGCAGCAGCGGTGGCGTCGCTGACCCGGATGACGTGGCAGGACGTCGGACGGACGATCCAGGCGCATCGAGCTGGACGACGTCATCGTCGTCGCGCCGTACAACGCCCAGGTCGCCGAGATCCAGGCGGCCCTCGAGCGACGCGATCGGGCGAGCGCGGCAACGTCGGGACCGTCGACAAGTTCCAGGGCCGCGAGGGGGTCGTCGCGATCTACTCGATGGCCAGTTCGAGCCGCGACGACGCGCCGCGCGACATGAGCTTCCTCTACTCGCGGAATCGCCTCGACGTCGCGATCTCGCGGGCGCAGTGCGTCGCCTTGCTGGTCGCCTCGCCGACCCTGCTCGAGGCAGGCTGTCGGACACCCGAGCAGATGCGGATGGTGGACGCGATGTGCCGGTTCGTGGAGGTCGCGACGGCCCAGGCGACAGGGGCGAGCCGCGCGCTCGATGACGAGCCGCGCGCCTGATCGACCCCGCGCGCTATCCTCCGCCGGCATGACCGCCGCGACGCTGGATCCCCGCACGCTCGATCACCTTCGCGACCCGGACGGTCCGGACGCTCCTCGCAAGCGTCGCGCTGGGCAGCACCGGCCACATCGCGGCCGTCACCGTGGCGACCGTCGTGGCGGCGGACCTCACCGGGACGAGCGCCTGGAGCGGCGTGCCGGCGGCGGCCGTGGTGCTCGGCGCTGCGGCCGGCTCCACCATGCTGTCGCGGGTCATGGCCCGCCGCGGTCGCCGGATCGGACTGACGGCCGGGTACGTCATCTCGGTGATCGGCGCCGCTCATCGCGGCGAGCGGCGTCATCGGCCGATCCTTCCCGGTCTTCCTGGCCGGGACGGTCCTCATCGGATTCGGCAACAGCTCGAACCAGCTGTCGCGCTACACCGCCGCCGACCTGTACGAGCCGCGACGTCGCGCATCGGCCCTCGGGATCGTGGTGTGGGGCGCGACCGTCGGGGCCGTCCTCGGCCCCAACCTGGTGGCGCCGGCCGGGACTCTCGCGGTCGCGGCCGGCCTGCCGGCACTCGCCGGGGCCTACCTGGTCCCGATCGTGTTCGTCGGCCCGGCGGCGATCCTGACCTTCGTCCTGCTGCGACCCGACCCATACGACCTGGCCGACACGTCCGACACGCACTCGGGTGAGCTGGCCACGGGGATGTCGTCGCTCGAGTGGCTGCTCCGCCGACCCCACATCCCGGCGGCGATGGTCGCCCTGATCGCCGGGCAGGTGGTGATGACCCTGGTCATGACGATGACACCGCTGCACATGAGCGAGCACGGGCACGATCTCGGCGCGATCGGCGTGGTCATCAGCGTCCACGTCCTCGGGATGTATGCCCTGTCCCCGCTCTCGGGCCGGCTGACCGATCGGTTCGGGAGCCTGGTCATGATCCTGACTGGCCTGGCGACCCTTGCCGGCTCGGCGGTCCTGGCGGCGCTGGCGCCGCCCGAAGGCGGAGCGCTGCTTCTCGTCGCGTTGTTCCTGCTCGGCTTCGGCTGGAGCCTTGGCTACGTGGCGGGGTCGGCGCTGCTCACGACCGGGCTATCGCTCCCCGAGCGAACGCGGCTGCAGGGCGTGACCGATGCGCTCATCTGGACGTCCGCCGTCGTGGCCAGCCTGGCGTCCGGGCTGGTCGTCGCGACGGCCGGCTACACGGCGCTCGGTCTGCTGGGAGCCGCCCTCGTGATCGTCCCTGCCTGGCTCGTCCACCACCGTCGCGCCGCCATCCGAGGCTCGACGCGCTGAGCGCGATCCGAAGCCGGGCCGGATTCGGGCCGCGCCCTTGCGCGACGTCAGTCGCGCAGGATCGGCCGGGTCATGCACGTCGGGCCACCGGAGCCATTGACGCCGACCTGGCTCGCCGGGTACGTGTGGACCTCGCAGCCGGCCGCGGCAAGCGTCGCGGCGATCGCCGGGTTGCCGTCGGCCACGATGACGACGCCGGGCCGGACCGCCAGCACGTTGCAGCCGAGCGTCGGGAACTCGTCGTCCGAGACCTCCAGGAGCCTGATCCCGAGCTCCTGGAGCAGCGCCCACAGCCCGACCGGCAGGAGCGGCAGGTAGACGACGGCGAGATCGTCCGCGACGGGTGAGATCACCGACAACAGGTGGACCAGCTCGTCCGGGCCGTGCCAGTACGGGAGGTCGAAGACGCGCACGTCGCCGCCGACGATGTCGGCCAGCTGGCGAGCGCCGTCGGCGTTCGTCCGCAGCGTTCGCCCGATGCACAGCAGATCGGGTCGGAGCCAGAACGTGTCGCCGCCCTCGATCGTGCCCGGCGCCTCGATCCGCCCAAGGGTCGGGATGCCCGCGGCGAGCGTCCAGGCCTCGAGCGCGTCCGGCTCGGCCAGCCGGTTCGGCTTGCCCGGGCGCAGCGGGATGGCTCCCCGGTCCGAGACGAGAAGCGGGTCGAATGTGTAGACCAGGTCCGGGCTGGCGAGCTCGGTCTCGAGCAGATGGACGGTCGGGCCAAGCGACGCCAGCGTATCGACGAACGCATCGTGCTCGCGCTGGGCGACGACGAGGTCGACGGGGCCCAGGAACCCGTGCGCCGGGTCGTCGAAGGCGCGCCCGAACGCCGGCCCCGGCCGCTTCACCAGGACCTCGCGAAGCCGGCCGGTCATGCCCTGGGCGCCGTAACGCCGGTCCGTGGAGGTCATCGTCAGAGGATAGCCACGGGACCGCTCTGCGAGGTACGCTGGGCGCATGGCCGGTTACGCCGTCAGCGCTCGGATCAACGGTGCGACCCCCAGGCGGGTCGGCTCTCGCATCGGCTGGGCGTCGGGGCATACGGTCCGTGGCGACCTCGCGCGATCGGATCGACGCGCGTCGTCCGGACCCCGTCCCGCTGGATGAGCGGCTTGCCTGCTGGTGGTCGTCGGCTCGCTCGGCCTGGGCGGAGGGGACCTTCTTCCTGTTCGACGCGAACAGCTGGCGCTGATCGCGGAACGAAGGTCGGCTTGCCAGCCATCGGCGTTCGGGTCGACCATAGGCGCATGACAGTCCGACCCGCCGGCCGCCGCTGGGCCTCCCTGGCCGCGGCATCGCTCCTGCTCCTGACCATCGCCGCGCCAACGACGGCCGCCGACAGACCCGGCGAGGCTGGGGCCAGCGGTCTACCCCAGGCCGTGGCCGCCACATCACTCGCACCGGTCGTCTCCGGGCTGTCCAGCCCCGTGCTCGTGACCCACGCCGGCGATGCATCGGGCCGCCTGTTCGTCGTCGAGCAGACCGGCAGGATCCGGATCATCTCCGGTGGCAGCCTGCTCGCGACGCCCTTCCTGGACCTCCGCAGCGTCGGTCTCGAAGGGCGGCGAGCAGGGCCTCCTCGGTCTCGCCTTCCACCCGATCGTACAAGACGAACGGCAAGTTCTACGTGAACTTCACCGACGCTGTCCGGAGCCACGGCGATCAACGAGTACCGGGTCTCGAAGGACGCGAACGTCGCCGACCGCGCGAGCGGACGCCGGATCCTGACGATCGCCCAGCCGTACTCGAACCACAACGGCGGGCACATCGCCTTCGGGCCAGACGGCTACCTGTACATCGGGATGGGCGACGGCGGCGGCGCGCGGCGATCCCGGCAACCGCGCCCAGAACGTGAACTCGCTGCTCGGCAAGATGCTGCGCATCGACGTCAACGGGACGAGCGGGTCACGCCAGTACCGGATCCCGTCCGGCAACCCGTATGTCGGCAAGGCCGGACTCGACGAGATCTGGTCGCGCGGCCTCCGCAACCCGTGGCGCTGGTCGTTCGACCGACTCACCGGGGACCTCTGGATCGGCGATGTCGGCCAGGGCCGGTACGAGGAGATCGATCGGTCCACGGTCGACCGAGAAGGCGAGCCGCGGCCGGGGCGTCAACTACGGCTGGCGGACGATGGAAGGGCGGGCGCTGCTACTCGCCGGCGAGCGGCTGCAACACGAACGGGAAGATCCTGCCGGTCGTCGCCTACAGCCATTCGGTCGGCGACTGCTCGGTCATCGGCGGCTACGTCTACCGCGGCTCCGCGAGCGCAGACCTGGCGGGCCGCTACGTCTTCGGCGACTTCTGCAGCGGCCGGATCTGGTCCATCGCGCGCGGCGCCCAGGCGCCGGCAGGGCGGCGACTGTTCCTCGACACCAACCTCAAGATCACCTCGTTCGGCGAGGGCGAGGATGGCGAGCTGTACGTCACGGACATCGCCGGCGGCGTGCGGCGGCTCGTAGCACCCTGACCGGACTGGTTGCCACCGCAACCACTTCGCCGGTATGGTTCGGGTCAGCGACCTTCCGCGCACTATTCGAGGGTGTAGCATCCCGGCCATGCCCGTGACCGAGCCGGTCCTCCGACGACTGACCGCAGACGACCCCCGCCTTGCCCCGTGGCGAGCCTTCCTTGACGCCCACGCCCGTGTCTCGCGACGGCTCGACGAGGAGTTGCGCGCGGAGCACGACCTGTCGTTGGCCGAGTACGACGCGCTCCTCTCGATCGCCCAGGCGCCCGATCGCCGCATCCGCATGCGCCAGCTCTCGGACCGGGTGATCCTGAGCAAGAGCGGCGTGACCCGTCTGATCGATCGACTCGTGGCGGACGGTTTGGTCGAACGGAGCGCCTGTCTCGCCGACGCCCGTGGCGCGGAGGCGGTCCTCACGGATCAGGGTCTGGCGCGCCTTCGGGCAGCGTCTCGAACGCACCTCCGGGGCATCACCGAGCACTTCCTCGAGCCGCTCGACGGGACCGACGTGGACGCCCTCGAACGCGCGATGCGAGCGGTCTCCTCCAGCGCCGGCCCCGGATCGGGCGCCGTCTGCGGTCCCGATGAAGCGGGAGTGGCCGATCCGCGCTGACGGCGCCGGCGACGGACGCCTGTACGCCGGGACGAGCGGCTTCGCGTACGCCGGCTGGTCGCCGCGGTTCTATCCGGCCGGCCTTCGGGCCGACGGGTTCCTGGGGCACTACGCCGAACGGCTGGCCGCGGTCGAGCTGAACAACACCTACTACCAGCAACCGCGCCCGGAGAAGGTGGATGCCTGGCTGGCTGCCACGCCGGCGACGTTCCGGTTCACGGTCAAGGCCCAGCGAGGCGGATCGTTCCGGGCGATGAGGGGCGACCCGGCCGCCAGCATCCCGTGGCTGACCGAGCCATACCGGCGGTTCGGCGATCGCCTCGGAGCCGTGCTGCTGCGGGTGCCCGATGGGAGCCGGCGTGACGATGCCCGACTGGCGGCGGCCCTCGCGGCCTGGCCGCGCGATCTCCCCGTGGCCTTCGAGTTCCAGGATCCGAGCTGGCACGTGGACGAGACCTTCACGGCGCTGGCCGATGCCGGAGCCGCCTTGTGCGCGACCGAAGGGCCCGACGATGACGCGCCACCGGTCATCAGGCGGACCGGCCCGTTCCTCTACCTGCGACTGCGCCGTCACGACTACTCGACCGAAGGACTGGCCGCCTGGGCGGCGCGCCTGGAACCGTTCCTGGCCGCCGGGGATGACGCGTTCGTGTTCTTCCGCCACGACGAGGTGGGGCGAGGTCCGGAACTGGCGTCGGCCCTTGCGGACGCGGTCGCGGCGTCCGCGACACGGCTCGATCGATCAGCCGCGGGAACCCTCGGCCGGACCGAACACGACCAGCAGCTCCAGCCGCTCAGGCATGGGCGCTCCCCGATCCACCGGCGACGAGGCCGGTCTCGTCCAGCAGTTCGGCGGCCGCGCGGTCGCGGTCGACCTCCGAGTCGAACGACAGCAGCAACGCGCCGGTGCCCGCGGTCACCCTGAGCGCGGGACGTCGGCCACTGAGCGGCATGACATCTCCCCGGGACAGCCGGGTGAGCTCGCCGAGGCCGACGGCGACCCCCTCAGGCTTGCCGCGCCGCTCGATGATGAGCGTGGACGCGACCTCGGCGGCGGCGGGTGCCTGGACCTGGGTGGCCGGAGCGACGAGCTGGGTCGATCCATCGGTGACGACCGGCCCGGAGGTCTGGAACCGGACCAGGTCCGCCTCCGCTTCGCGTACGTGCACGAGTCCACCCCCGGACCGCAGGCGGCCGGTCACCCGCAGCGGCACTCGCTGGCCGAGCTCGAGCGAGGTCGCCGCCGCCGGCAGGGAACCGGTCGCCTTGCGATAGACGAGATAGTCGCCCGCAAGTCCGATGAGGATCGCACCGGCCAGCAGACCAAGCAGTGCCGCGAGACCGAAGGCAACGGGTGCGCTCGCGGGAGCGCTGCCATCCTCGAGCACATAGGGCTCGCTGATGTCGAGGCCCAGCGACTCGAAGTCGAGGCCCTCCGTCGATATGGCCTCACTCACAGCCCGCTCATCGCGCCGCAGCATCCCGGTGATCGTGGCGGGCGTGTTGGTGGGGTCCTCGTCGACGAGCACCGTGATCGCCTTCCCGCTCGCTCGGTCGAAGACGGCCACGTCCCACCGATCGACCTCGCTGTCCTCACACGACGCCGTCGCCGTCGGCATCGCCGGAGCAGACCGGCAGGTAGTCCGCGACCGTGCCCGAGATCCGGATCGCCGTGTCGGCGGCTGGGAGTCCGACGGCCAGGTCATGGACCGGGGTCGTCGCGCCGACGAGGGCGGTGGCATCGAGGTACTTGGCGGGATCGAGGGTGAACCCCTCTTCCTTCGCGGTGGCGGCGAACCGCGAGGCGTCCTCTGCGACGTAGGCGGGGTCCTCCACGACGACACCGGCCGCGTCGAGCACGAACTGGTCATCTGGCGATGCGGGACTTCGGACGGCCACGCCGGACATCGTCTCCGGATCCACGAGGAAGTAGAACCACGAGATCGCATCCTCGCCGTCGTCCTGGTCTCCGTCGCCGTCCGTGTCATCGAACGTCTCGACGTAGTCGTTGGCGAGGGACCCGGAGACGGTGGCGTAGGTGCGGCTTCCGAGATCATCCGCCGCCGCGACCGCCGAAGGAGCGAGGGTCAGGGCAGTCGGATCGTCGGTCGCCTCCAGGCCGGCGAGGACCAGGATGCCGGCCATGATGGCGCAGACGGCCGCGACCAGGACGGATCCGGGGCGATGGCCGAGCAGGCTCTCGCTACCGCCGCGGCCCAGCGTCCGAACCAGGCGGTCCGCGGCATCCGCGATGGCTCCTGCACCGGAGATGAGTCGATCGAGCACCGCGTCCTGCGCCTCCTTCCGGCCAGCGTACCAGCCAACTTCGCCTCGCGGCCCGACGGCGTCGCCGGCCGATCCCGGATAGCATCTCGGCCATGGCGACCCGTGGGATCGGTCGAGCGAGATCGGCGTCGCTGCTCCTGATCGGCCTCTCCCTGGTCGGGGCCTGTGACGGTGGCGCCAACGGCGCCGTCGGCGTCCTCCCCCGTCGAGGCGCCATCGGCCATGCCGAACGAGTCGGGATCGCGCCGCCGTCGCCGATGGTGACCGGCCCGCCTGCGACGGCCACGGCACCCGTCGGCGACGGGATCGCCCTGGAAGTCGTCGCCGACCTGCTGGATTCCCCGGTCGATGTCACGACGGCCGGCGACGGCAGCGGGCGCATCTTCGTGGTCGAGCAGGGTGGCACCATCCGGGTCGTCACCGACGGGCGGCTGGACCCGACGCCGTTCCTCGACATCGCCGACCGAGTGCGGTCGGGTGGCGAGCAGGGCCTGCTGGGCCTCGCCTTCCATCCCGACTTCCCGACCGACCCGCGCCTCTTCGTCGACTACACGAACCGGGACGGGACCACGGTCATCGCCTCGTTCCGGGTGGACCCGGCCGACCCGGACCGAGCGGACCCGGGGTCCGAACTCGTGCTCCTGACCATCGCCCAGCCGTACGCGAACCACAACGGCGGGAGCCTGGCGTTCGGGAACGACGGGATGCTCTACGTCGGGATGGGCGACGGCGGTTCCGGCGGCGACCCGCAGGGCAACGGCCAGCGCCTGGACACGCTGCTCGGCAAGATCCTGCGGATCGACGTCGGCGGGCCGGATGCGACGGCGTCCGCACCCTACTGCGATCCCGGCGGACAACCCGTACGTGGGCAACGCCGGCGCCCTCCCGGAGATCTGGCTGAGCGGCCTGCGCAATCCGTGGCGGATGCGCTTCGATGGCGCCACCGGCGACCTGTGGATCGGCGACGTGGGCCAGGGCGACTGGGAGGAGATCGACGTGATCCGCGCCGGGACCGGCGGGCAGAACCTGGGCTGGAACGTCATGGAGGGCGCGCACTGCTATGGGCAGGACACATGCGACAAGGCGGGCCTGACGCTCCCGGTGGCGGAGTACAGCCATGGGCCAGGCTGTGCCGTCGTGGGCGGCGTCGTCGCTCGCAGCGAGGCCGTGCCGGGGATCCGGGACCGCTATGTCTTCGGCGACTACTGCTCGGGCAACATCTGGACGCTCGACCCGATCGGCGACGACCTGCGCGAGCCGACCCTGGTCCTGGAGACCGGACGCAGCATCAGTGCGATCGGGCTTGCCGAGGACGGCACGTCCTGCTGACGGACCTCGGTGGCGGCCAGCTCCTTCGAGTGGTCAGCGCCCCGTAGTCGTCTGGGCCACTTGGCGCCGGGACGCCCTACGCGATCTGGTAGGTGACCGTCACCGAGACGCTGATCTCGGTGGTCCCGCCCTCGACCGGCGTGGCGGCGTCCGACATCATCATCCGAGCCGCCTTGGCTTGTGGGTAGCCGGGCGATCCGCCGCCACCTTCGACGACCTCGCTCACGCCGGTGATCGCGACGCCGGCGGCCTCGGCCAGGACGTCTGCGCGGGACCTGGCCTGTGCCATCGCCGCGAGCCGCGCCGCGCGTTCAGCGTCGGCGGGTTCGTCGACGCGGAAGGACAGCCCATCCATGCTGGTCGCGCCCGCAGTCAGCGAGCCGTCGATGACGTTCCCGAGACCGGCCAGGTCCCGGATGGTGACCTCCACGACGTTCGACAGCTCGTAGCCGGTCAGGACCGGCGGCTTGCCGTCCCGGTAGTCGTAGCGGGGCTGGACGGACACGAGCGTCGTGCGGATGTCGCGGTCGACCACGCCGGCTGCCCGGATCGCGGCGAGGATCGCGGTCATCGCCGCGGCTGCGTCCGCGCGCGCGGTGTCCACGGTCGGACGGGCGATCGAAACACCCATTCGGAGGTCTGCGACATCCGGCTCCACGGCGACCCGGCCCGTCCCGCTGACGGTGATGGTGCTGCCGGCCGGCGTGTCGGTCATGATCGAGCTAGAGGGCCAGCGGATCGGTCTTGTCCGGGTCGATGCCGAGCTCCTTGATCGCCTTGGCGGCCTTCGCCGGCCGGGATGGCGCCCGTGCGCGCCAGCGAGACCATCGTGGCCGCCGCGATGTGCGCCGGGTCGATCTCGAACAGCGCGCGCAGGTTCTCGCGGGTGTCGCTCCGGCCGAAGCCGTCGGTCCCGAGGGCGACGTAGTCGGACGGCAGCCAGCGCGCGACCATGTCCGGCAACGCCTTCATCCAGTCCGTGGCCGCGACGATCGGCCCACCGGCCTGCGGCAGGATCGTGCTGACGTACGGGCACCCGCGGGGTCTTCGCGTCCGGGTGGAGCCGGTTCCAGCGCTCGGCCTCGAGGGCATCGCGGCGGAGGAGCGGGAACGACGGCGCGCTGTAGACCTCGGCCGCCACGCCGAACTTCTCGGCCAGGAGGTCGCGCGCCGCGAGGACCTGCTGGAGGATCGAACCGGAGCCGACGAGCCGGGCCGCGTGCGCCCCCTTGCCGACGTCCGGGGCCGCCGCGAAGCGGTAGATGCCGCGCAGGAGCGCCTCGTCGGTCAGGCCGTCCGGGCGGACCGGCTGGGCGTAGTTCTCGTTGTAGATGGAGATGTAGTAGAAGACGTCCTCGGGCTTGGCGCCGTACATCCGCTCGATCCCGTCGCGGACGACCGCCGCCAGCTCGTAGGCGAACGCCGGGTCGTAGGCGCGCAGGTTCGGGATCGTCGAGGCCTGGATGTGGGTGTGCCCGTCGTCGTGCTGGAGGCCCTCGCCGGTGAGCGTCGTCCGGCCGGCCGTGGCGCCCATCAGGAACCCGCGGCCCGCGGGCGTCCCCGAACGCCCACATCTGGTCGCCGGTCCGCTGGAAGCCGAACATCGAGTAGAAGATGTAGAACGGGATCGCCGACAGGCCGTGGCTCGCGTACGACGTGCCGGCCGCCTGGAAGCTGGCCATGGAGCCGGCCTCGGTGATGCCCTCCTCGAGGACCTGGCCGTCCGTCGCCTCGCGGTAGGACAGGATGAGATCCGAGTCGACCGGGTCGTAGCGCTGGCCGAGCGCGGCGTAGATCCCGACCTCCTTGAACAGCGGGTCCATGCCGAAGGTGCGCGCCTCGTCCGGGATGATCGGCACGATGCGCGGCCCCAGCTGCGGGTCGCGGATCAGGTTGCGCAGGATGCGGGCGAAGACCATCGTCGTCGACACCGGGGTCTGGCTGCCGGCCGCGAACTCGGCGTCGACCTCGGGCGCCGGAGCCGGGAGCGGGTCGGCCTTGACGTGCCGACGCGGGATCGGCCCGCCCAGCGCGCGCCGGCGCTCCATGCAGGTACTCGACCTCCTCGGACTTCGGGCCCGGGTGGTAGTACGGGGCGTCCTTGAGGGTCGGCGTCCGGCGATCGGCAGGTGGAGCCGGTCGCGGAAGACCTTGCAGCTCGGCCTCGCTGAGCTTCTTGGCCTGGTGGGTGATGTTGCGGGCCTCGACGCCCGGTCCGAGCGTCCAGCCCTTGACGGTCTTGGCCAGGATGACCGTCGGGGCGCCCTTGTGCTCGGTGGCGGCCTTGTAGGCGGCGTAGACCTTGCGGTAGTCGTGGCCGCCGCGCCGCAGCTTGGCGAGGTCGTCGTCGGACAGGTGCTCGACCAGCTTTCGAAGCCGCGGGTCCGGACCGAAGAAGTGCTCGCGGATGTAGGCGCCGCCGGCGACCGAGTACTTCTGGAACTCGCCATCGAGCGTCTCGTTCATCTGCTGGACGAGGACGCCGTCCACGTCGCGCGCCAGGAGGTCGTCCCACTCGCGGGCCCAGACCACCTTGATGACGTTCCAGCCGGAGCCGCGGAAGACCGCCTCGAGCTCCTGGATGATCTTGCCGTTGCCGCGGACCGGGCCGTCGAGCCGCTGCAGGTTGCAGTTGACGACGAAGGTCAGGTTGTCCAGCCCCTCGCGGGCGGCGACATGCAGCGCGCCGAGCGACTCCGGCTCGTCCGTCTCGCCGTCGCCCAGGAAGGCCCAGACGCGCGAGCCCGGACGTGTCGAGGAGGCCGCGGTTCTGGAGGTAGCGGTTGAAGCGCGCCTGGTAGATGGCGCTGATCGGCCCGAGGCCCATCGACACCGTCGGGAACTCCCAGAAGTCGGGCATCAGGCGCGGATGCGGGTACGAGCTGAGGCCCTGGCCCGGGACGGTCTCGCGCCGGAAGTGATCGAGCTGGTCCTCGCGTCAGGCGGCCCTCGAGGAACGCGCGGGCGTAGATGCCGGGCGCGGCGTGGCCCTGGTAGAAGATCTGGTCGCCGGATCCCTCGCCGTCCTTGCCGCGGAAGAAGTGGTTGAAGCCCACCTCGTAGAGCGTGGCCGCTGAGGCGTACGTGGCGAGGTGGCCGCCGATGCCCGCGAACTGGTTGTTCGCGCGCAGGACCATCGCCACCGCGTTCCAGCGGATGATCCGGCGGATGCGCTGCTCGATCGCCTCGTCGCCCGGGAAGTACGGCTCCTGCTCCGGGCTGATCGTGTTGATGTAGCGCGTCTGGGTCAGCGGCGGGAGGCCGATCTGGAGCTGGCGCGCCCGCTTGAGCAGCTTGTAGACCAGGAACCGGGCCCGGGTCTCGCCTTCCTGCTCGACGACCTGGTCGAGCGACGTCATCCAGTCGTCGGTCTCGGCCGGGTCGATGTCGGGCAGCTGGTGCTTGAACTCGTCGAAATACATGCGCGTGAGGGTAGCCCATCTCCGCCGGAGACGAAGGTTGCGGTGTGGGAACGATGCCGGGCGGCGGGGGGACGTGGCGGCGGGCTTGGCGGACGGGCGTCGGGCTGGGCGGACGGGCGTGGGGCTGGCGGGTTCGCTCCCCGTGCACCACATGACCACTTCCGACCAAGCAGACCGCTGCTCGCTGTCCGTCTGGTGCATCCCGTGCACCGGATGGCAAAGATCGGGCACGAATCGGGCCCCAGGTTAGCGATCCGGTGCGCCGGGTGCACCGAATAGCCACGAAGGCAGCTCCCGATGTCCCAAATGGTCACCACATGCACCCGGGCGGCGGCGGGCCGTCGGGCGCGGCGGACACCTGGGCGGCGGGGCGGCATATCGACCCGGCACATCCGCGCTGTGCTCGGCGCCCAGCGCCTCCCTGGGCTACGCTGACGACATGCAGCGCTACCGCCCCGGAACCGCCCTCATCGTCGTGGACGTCCAGAACGACTTCGCCGATCCGGCGGGTAGCCTGACCGTGGCCGGCGGCGACGCCATCATCCCGACGATCAACGGCGAGATCGCGATGGCCGTCAACAACGGCGCGATCGTCGTCGCGACCCAGGACTGGCACCCCGAGACCACGCCGCATTTCGCCAAGGACGGCGGCATCTGGCCGGTCCACTGCGTCGCCGACACGTGGGGCGCGGCGCTCCACCCGGACCTGCGCCTCCCCGACGACGCGCCGCGGGTCCGCAAGGGCGTCAACGGCGAGGACGGCTACTCCGGCTTCACGATGCGCGACCCGCTGACCGGCGAGACCGATCGCCGACCGAGCTCGAGGGGCTGCTCCGCGACGCCGGCGTCGAGCGCGTCGTCGTCGTCGGGCCTGGCGACCGACTACTGCGTCAAGGCGACGGCGCTCGATGCCGTCGCGCCTCGGGTTCGAGACGGCGCGTCCTGGCCGACGCGATCGCGGCCGTGGACCTCGAGCCCGGCGACGGCGAGCGGGCGCTCGACGAGATGGCCGCGGCCGGCGTCGACCATGTGGCGCACGGTGATGCGGTGATCCGCGGCGCTGATCCGCCTCGGGCTGATGGGCGCCGGCATCGGCTACGCGCTCGATCGCCTCCTCGGCGAGACAGGCGAAGGGCGAAGCACCCGAGCCGATCCGCTCGATGGTCGTCATCGACGCGCCGATCGAGCGCGTCTGGGACGTCCTGGCCGACATCGAGGGCCAGCCGCGCTGGATGCACGACATGAAGGCCGTCCGGATCCTGACCGACGGGCCGGTCGGCGTCGGCACGGTCGGCGAGGCGGACGTCCGGATCTTCGGGATCGGCGTGACCGACCCGGTCACGATCACCGAGTTCGAGCCGCCCACCGGTTCGCGCTCACCCACGACGGCACGTTCAAGGGCGGCGGCGTCGTTCACGCTCGAGCCGGGCGCCGACGGGACGACCACGATCGTCCGCTGGGACGAGACGCTCATCCCGCCGCGTCCTGCCCCACCTCGGGCGCTGGTCGGTGACGCCGGTCCTCGGCGGCCATCTTCCAGGCGGACCTGGAGCGCTCGCAGCTGGTCGAAGCGAGCTCGTCGAGACGCGGTTCCGACCGGACCGCCGACGCCGACCGACCGCCGTAGCGCTCGGCCGATGCGCCTCCACCTGGTCGACGCCACCTACGAGCTGTTCCGGGCGCACTTCGCCCCGCGTCCGCCGGTCCTGGGTCGCGACGGCATCCCGCTGTCCGGCGTCTCGGGCCTGTGCGACCAGCTCCTGTTCCTGCTGCGCGAGCAGGGCGCGACGCACGTCGGCTGCGCCACGGACCGGGTGATCGAGTCGTTCCGCAACGACCTCTACCCGGGCTACAAGTCGTCGGCCGGGATGCCGCCCGAGCTGCTCGCCCAGTTCCCGATCGCCGAGGCCGCCATCGAGGCGCTCGGGCATCGTCCTCTGGCCGATGGTCGAGTTCGAGGCCGACGACGCGATCGCCGCGGCCGCCGGTCCGGTTCGCCGCCGGACCCGCGCGTCGAGCGGATCCTCGTCTGCACGCCGGACAAGGACATGGCCCAGCTCGTCCGCGACGACCGGGTCGTGCTGTGGGACCGGCGCCGCGACGTCGATCTACGACGACGCCGGCGTCCGCGAGAAGTGGGGCGTGGCGCCGACGTCGATCCCGGACTGGCTCGGCCTCGTCGGCGACTCGTCGGACGGGTTCCCGGGGCTGCCCGGCTGGGGCGCCAAGTCGGCGGCCGCCGTGCTGCTGCGCTACGGCCACTACGAGGACGATCCCGCCGAAGGCGTCGGCCTGGGAGGTGCCCGGGCGTCGGCGGATCGCGGGCGATGGCGCTCGCGGCGACGCCTGCGCGACCACTGGGACGAGGCGCTGCTCTACCGCGACCTGGCCCGCCTCCGGACCGCCGACGACGGCGTCCCGATCCGCCAGACCGACGCCGACGAGCTGCGCTGGGACGGCGCGCCGCGCGCCGAATGGGAGGCGTTCTGCGAGGAGTGGGGCCTCGACCGGCTCGCGCTCGCGGCCGCATCGCTGGCGAGCGGATCGGCCTAGCGGACCGAGCTCCAGCAGCGCCGCGTGGTGGGCGGCCGGCGCGGCGAGGATCCCGATCGACTTCGGCGGAGTGGGCGAGGTCGAACCACGGGCCGCCGGTCATCGAGGTGACGCGTCGCCCCGCCCCGCTCGGCGATCAGGCCGGCGGCGGCCACGTCCCAGGCCGACAGCCCGCCCTGCTGGACGAACGCGTCGAACCGGCCGTTGGCGACGTAGGCCAGGGCGAGCGCGGCCGAGCCCATCGAGCGCGAGATGCGGATCGCCTTGCGGACGTTGCGGGCGCGGGTGGTGGCGGTCCGGCCGTTGAGCGCCATCGAGATGACGAAGTCGGACAGCCGCTCCTTGTCGGACGCGTGGACCGACCTGCCCGTTCAGCGTCGCCGGGCCGTCGGCGGTCGCCGCGAACAGGCTCGCCGCGGGTCGGGTCGAGGATGACGCCGACCGCCGGGACGCCGTCGACGACCAGCCCGATCGAGACGCAGAAGACCGGCAGGCCGTTGGCGTAGTTCACGGTCCCGTCGAGCGGATCGACGATCCAGACCCGGCCGCGGCCCGAGGTCGGGCGCCTCGCCGGCGATCGCCCGGTGCTCGCCGGTCTCCTCGGCGAGGAGCGCGTCGGCCGGGTACGCGGCCCGGATGGCGGCGAGGATGAGCGCCTCGGACAGGTGGTCCGCCTCGGTCACGACGTCGCGGGCGCTCTTGTAGTCGATCTGCTCGAGGCGCTCGTAGCGGTCCATCAGGATCCGCCCGGCCTGCTCCGCGAGGTCTGCGACGCGAACGCCAGCTCGTCGGCGTACAGCGGAGGTCATGGGGCGCGACACGTGATCGCCAGGTCTCGAACCTCGGACCCGAGCTCCGGACACCCGCTTGGTGAACGTGACCGTCTGGCCCGGCTCGATCCGCGGGCTGAGCACGAACGCGGCCGGGGCCCCGGTCCGATCGGCCGGGTCGATCACGCGGCAGGTGGTCTGGCCGGCGCCGCTGCCCTCGTTGGTGACGGTGAGCGTGATCGCCAGGGCCGCTCCGTCCGGCGCAGCGCTCACGAACGCCGCCGTGAACGGGCCGACGCCGCCAACGCCAGGCGACCGACCAGGGCGAGCCCCACGATCGCCAGCACGATCGCGATCGACGACCGTCCCGTGGACCTGCGATGCCGACGAGTCCTTCAGCCCGAGCGGGTTGCAGCGCTCGCACAGGCCGACGTCGAGCGGCACGGGGTCGCCGCAGCGGACGCACGGATGGGTGTGTCCGGGCGTCGAGGGGGGCTCCGAAGGCACCGAGGCCGGAAGCGGCTCGGTCAGGGGAGTGGTCACAGCGTCGATGGTGCCATGGATGGCGGTCGCGGGCCGGTCACCAGCGGTCGACGGCTCCGACGAGCGCGTCGACGTCGGCGGTGGTCCGGGCCAGGACGATGGCGTCGTCCGCGCCGGCCGCCTGCCAGCGCGCCCAGGTCTCGCGCGGATCCGCGACCCACGGGCTGTCGGCGATGGCTCGTCCCCCAGCCAGTCGCCCTGGAACCCGACGATCACCCGCTGGTCCTCGCGGCGCTTCCCGGCCGATCTCGAGCGACTCGAGGTACAGCGGCAGGTTCGCCTCGAAGTTGTCGTCGAAGGCGGTCCAGCCGTCGCCGATCCGGCCGGCCAGCCGCGCACCGGCCGGCGTCTCGCCACCGATGATGATCGGCGGCGGCGGTACCGGGATCGGATAGGCCGCGGCGTCCGCGAGCGGGTAGAGCGGCGACTCCCGGGTGACCGGCCCGCCGGTCCACAGCGCGCGGATGACCGCGACGGCCTCCTCGAGCCGGGCGACCCGCTCGGGCGCCTCCGGGAAGTCCATCCCGTAGGCGGCGTGCTCGCGCGGCGCCCCGCCGATCCCGATCCCCAGGACCAGCCGCCCGCCGCTCGCGATCTGGAGCGTCGCCGCCATCCGGGCGACGAGGGCCGGGTGGCGGTTCATGACGTTGAGCACGAACGGGCCGACGGTGACGCGCGAGGTCTGGGCGGCGGCCATCGCCAGGATCGTCCAGTTCTCGACGACCGGGACCGTCGGGTCGCCCCGGCCCATGAAGTGGTCCCAGCACCAGAGGCCCGCGTAGCCGGCCGCGTCGAGGCGGCGGGCGCTCTCCAGCCACCACACGCGGTTCGGCCCGGATGGCGCGCAGGCAGACGCCGATCGGCAGGCCACCCTCGCCGCGTCGCCCACCCGGCTAGAGACCCGTCTCGAACAGCCGGATGTCCTCGGGCGACATCGCATGGCCGTCGCCACGGGTCGGTCCGAGCGCGTCCAGCGCCCCGAGCGCGTCGAGGTCGGCCGGGAACCGCCCGATCAGGTCCAGCACGACCGCCTGGATCCGGCTGGCGTTCTGCTGGAAGACCTCCAGCACGCTCATCGCGTTGACCGCCTCGGTGCCCTCGTGGACGCCCGGCGTCGTAGTCGGTGATCAGGCTGATGTTGACGACGGCCATCCCGAGCTCGCGGCACAGCCACGCCTCCGGGTACTGGGTCATGTTGATGACCTCCCAGCCGGCGTCGCTGAACCACTTCGACTCGGCCTTCGTCGAGAAGCGCGGGCCGCCGATGACCACGACCGTGCCGCGCTCGTGGACCTCGATGCCGTGGTCGCGGATCGTGTCGATCGCGAGCTGGCGCAGGACCGGGTCGTAGATCTCGGCCGAGCGACAGGTGGGTCACGATCGGGCCGTCGAAGAACGTGTCGACGCGGTTGCGGGTCCGGTCCACGAACTGGTCGCACACGACGAAGTCGCCGGGCTTGACGGCGCAGCTGGAGCGAGCCGGCCGCGCACGGCGAGATGACCGCCTTGACCCCGAGCGAGCGCATCGCCCAGACGTTGGCGCGGTAGTTGATCTTGTGCGGCGGGATCGTGTGGCGCCGGCCGTGGCGCGGCAGGAACGCGACCCGGCGACCGGCGACCTCGGCCAGGAAGAACGAGTCGGACGGCGCACCGTACGGCGTGTCCACCTTGACCTCGCGGACGTCCTCGAGGAGCGAATAGAACCCCGAGCCACCGAAGACCCCGATCTCCGCCGCGTCCGTCACCGTTGCCTCCACCGATCTGCACGTCGCTCGCCGCAGTCCCATCGTATCTGGCGGCCGGCGGATTCTAGGCTGGAACTCCATCGGCCGTCGGGGTTGCCGTGCGGCCCAACGAGTCCGGTCGTCCTGGTGCTCGGGCCCGCCCTGCTGCCGGCTCGCGTACCATCGGGGCCATGACCCTGCCCGACAAGATCCGCGAGTTCCTCGATAACACCCATTACGCCACGGTCGCGACGGTCGATGCCGACGGCGGACCCCGCCAGGCGACCATCTGGTACACCCTCGACGGCGACGGCATCATCCTCAACAGCCTCGCCGGACGTCGCTGGCCGACCAACCTGCTGCGCGACCCGCGGGTCTCGGTGGCGATCACGGACGGCGCCGACGGCTATCGCTGGGTGGGCCTCACGGGCGTCGCCGAGCCCATCACCGACCAGCCGATCGCCCACGCCGACATCACCGGGATGGCACGCCGCTATCACGCCCACGAGCCGGAGGTCCTGCCCGACATGATCGCCCGCTTCGAGTCGCAGGAGCGGATCAGCTTCCGGGTGCGGGTGCTGGCCGTCCACGACCACCTCGACTGACCCGGCGATCGCCATGACCCGCGTCGTGATCCTCGCCGGCGGGACCGGCGGCGCCAAGCTCGCAGCCGGCCTCCAGGCCGTCCTGCCGCACGGCGACCTGACCGTCATCGTCAACACCGGCGACGACGTCGAACGCCACGGGCTGCTGGTCATGCCCGATCACGACTCGGTGCTGTACATGCTCGGCGATCGCTTCGATCACGAGCGCGGCTGGGGCATCGAAGGCGAGACGTGGGCCGTGATGGACGGCCTGAAGGCCTACGGCGAGGACGGCTGGTTCGGCCTGGGCGACCGCGACTTCGCCACGCACATCGCCAGGACGGCCCGGATCCGGGCGGGCGCCACGATCACCGACGCGGTCGTCGGCCTCCAGGCGGCCCTCGGACTGCCGACGCGGATCCTGCCGATGACCGACGAGCCGGTCCGGACCCAGGTCCGCACCGACGACGGCTGGCTCGAGTTCCAGGAGTACTTCGTCCACCGCCACCAGGCGCCCGAGGTCCACGCCGTCCGCTTCGACGGCATCGAGGCGGCCCGGCCGACGGGAGCCGTGCTCGCGGCGCTGGCCGGGGCGGACCTGATCGTCATCGGACCGTCGAACCCGATCGTGTCGCTCGGGCCGATCCTGGCCGTCCCCGGAATGGTGGAGGCCATCGCGGCGGCGCGCGGCCGGGGCGTCACCGTGGTCGCCGTCAGCGGCATCGTCGGCGGCCGGGCGCTCAAGGGCCCTGCCGACCGGATGCTCGTGTCGCTCGGGCACGAGTCGAGCGCCCTTGGAGTGGCGACGATCCTCGGCCCGCATACCGACGTCTTCGTGCTGGACGACGCCGACGCCGCGTCGGCCGGGGCGATCGCCGCCCTCGGGCTGCGGGCGCACGTGACCGACACGATCATGGCCGACGACGCCGGCCGGGCTCGACTGGCGACCGACATCCTGGCGATCGGTCGGCCGTCCGTGTTCGACCGGCGGCCCGTGCCGTCCGGGCCGTCATGAGCGACGACCTCCGGATCGCGGCGATCGTCCCGGTCGCCTCGATCGAAGGCGCGAAGACGAGGCTCGGCGAGTCGCTCGATGCAGAGGAGCGGCGCGATCTCGTCGAACGGCTGCTGGCTACGACGCTCGGTGCGGCTTTGGCGGTCGATCGGCTGGCCGATGTCCTGGTCGTGAGCCCGGACCGCGACGTGCTCGCCCTCGCTTCGACCGCGGGCGCACGAACGTTGCGGCAGCGGACATCCGGCCTCAATGCCGGCGTTGGCGAGGCACGCGACGATGTCGTCGCAGGCGGAACCGGGGCCATCGTCATCCTGCCCGTGGACCTGCCGTTCATCACGTCCGCGGCGGTGGACGGAATTGCTCGCGCCGCTCGACGACGGCACCGACATGGTCGTCCTCGTCCCGGACCGCCACGGGACCGGCACCAATGCCCTCGTGCTGCGGCCGCCGGACGCCATCGACATTCGCCTTCGGGATCGGCAGCCGCGCGGCACACCGTTCGGCCGCCGAACGCGCCGGCGTGCCCTACATCGAAGTCGGCGGACGGCTCTCGATCGACCTCGACACGCCCGACGATCTCGTCCTCGTCGAGTCGATGGCGCCGGAGGTCCCCCTTGCCGGCTGAGTCGGCGCTCCAGGTCATCGCACTCGACGGGCATCCCCGAGATCGTCATCGGCGACGACCTGGCGGGACTGATCGGCGACGCCATCGAGCGGACGCCGGGCGCGCTGCCGCTGACCGATGCCGACGTGCTCGTCGTCACCCAGAAGATCGTGTCGAAGGCCGAGGGCGCCGTGGTGGACCTGACCGGCGTCGAGCCGCGCCCGGAGGCGATCGAGTTCGCCGAGCGCTGGGATCGAGACCCCCGACAGGTGGAGGTCGTCCTGCGCGAGGCGAAGCGGGTCGTTCGGATGGCCAACGGTGTCGTGATCACCGAGACCGCGCACGGCTTCGTCTGTGCCAACGGCGGCGTGGACGCGTCCAATGTCGGCCCCGGGTCGGGTTCGATCGTCACGCTGCTGCCGCGTGGACCCGGACGCCTCGGCGGCGGCGATCCGGGCGGCGATCCGGGCGCGGTTCGGCGTCGACGTCCCGGTCATCGTGTCGGATTCGTTCGGGCGCCCGTGGCGGTGGGGCATCGTGGACGTGGCGATCGGCGTGTCCGGGCTGCTGCCGCTGGACGACCTGCGAGGCGAGCCCGATGCGGACGGCCGGATCATGCGATCCACCGTCCGGGCCGTCGCCGACGAGCTCGCCTCGGCCGCGGAACTCGCGCTGGGCAAGTCCGCCGGACGTCCCGTGGCGCTCGTCCGGGGAGCGGCGTTCACCCGCGGCGAAGCCCGGATCGCCGATGCCCTCATCCCCGGCGAGATGGACCTGTTCCGATGATCGCCCTTCCCGCGTGACGCCGGCACGCCCCGCCGATCTCGAACGAGCAGCGTCGCGCGAGACTGGCGATCCGCCACCACCTCGCGCCGGCGCACCCTGCTGCGACGGTCGAGGACGCCGCCCGCGACCAGGTGGGCCTGCACGCGACGGACCCGACGACCGTGTACCTCTCGGCCTGGGCGCGCATGGACGGTCTCGACCGGGCCACGATGGAGTCGGCTCTGTACGACGACCGGACGCTCGTCCGGATGATCGGGATGCGACGGACGCTGTTCCTCGAGCCGCTCGACCTGGCGCCCATCGTCCACGCTGCCACGGGTCCGACGATCGTCGCGCGCGAACGACGCCGATTGGAGGGCTGGCTCGTCAACGCCGGGATCGCCGACCCGCCGGGACCGTGGCTGGCCCGGGTCGAGGACGCGACGGCCGTGGCGATCGACCAGCTCGGTGCCGGCACGGCCGCGGAACTCACAAAGGTCGTGCCGGATCTGGCGATCCAGATCCCCATCTCGGTCGGCAAGGTCTACCAGGGCACAGTCGGCGTTTCGACACGGGTGCTGTTCCTGCTGGCCATGGACGGCCGGATCACCCGCGGCCGGCCACGCGGGACATGGGTGAGCAGCCAATACCGCTGGGAGCCGATGGACCGTTGGGTGGCGATGCGCGAACGAGCGGAGGCCCACACCGAGGCGTCGGCGCAGGCGGAGCTCGTCGCGCGGTGGCTTCGTGCGTTCGGGCCAGGCACGACGGACGACTTGCGCTGGTGGACCGGCTTGACGCTCGGTGCGATCCGCCGCGCGCTCGGGACCATCGACACGACCGAGGTGGCGCTCGACGACGGGACGGTCGGGCTCGTCCTGGCCGACGACGTCGAGTCGCCCAGCGCGAAGATCGACCCCTGGATCGCGCTCCTGCCCTCGCTCGACCCGACCACCATGGGCTGGACGGCGCGCGACTGGTACCTGGCGCCGCACCGCCCAGCGCTGTTCGATCGCAACGGGAACGCTGGGCCGACGATCTGGGCGGACGGTCGGGTCGTGGGTGGCTGGGGCCAACG
>CAVZXQ010000017.1:0-558196 GCA_963779315.1 uncultured Chloroflexia bacterium
TCGCGAACACGCCGATGAACGGCACGACCAGGAACATCCCGGCGATCCCCGCCAGGGCGGCGCCGGCCGGGATCGCGAGCAGGACGATGGCCGGATGGATGTTGACCGCGCGGCCATAGACGATCGGCGCCACGAAGTTGCCCTGCACCACGTTGAAGACGATGGTGTAGACGCCCATGATCGCGGCGTCCTGCGGAGTTCCGAGGGCGAGCGTCACGAAGAACGCCAGAAGGGTGGTCAGGATGCTGCCGATGTACGGGATGAACCCGCCGAAGAACGACAGCACCGCAAGGGGCAGCGCGAGCGGGATCCCGAGGATCGCCATGATCACGAACTGGCGTGGCCGCCCCGAAGAGCGAGATCGCGCCGGTTCCGATCATGTAGCCGCCCAGGACCCCGACCGCCCGACCTCCGGCAGCATCCACTTCGGCGCGGCGCCACTCGGCGAGGCGGGACGTTGCGAACGACCAGAACCTGGGGCCGTCGCGCATGAAGTCGAAGGTCAGCAGGGCGCCGATGACGCATGACGACGGCCAGCCCGACGGAAGCGGCGACGACCGCCTGGGCAGCCTGCGCGAGGAAGTCGGAAGAACTCGACACGAGCGGCTGCAGCCAGGCCAGGACCTGGGGATTCGAGGCGACCGCCTGCCCGGCACCGTCGTTGGCGGCCTGGACGATCGGCCCCATCTGGGTCGCCAGGCTCACGACGGTGAGGACGACGACGACCGTGGTGATGACGATCGACGCCACGGTCACCGTCCCGGCCGCGCTCGTCGGGCTCCAGCCCCTGGCCCGGAGCCGACGGTAGATCGGCAAGAGCGTCGCCGCGAGGATGATCGCGAGGGTGACCGGGATGAGGACGATCGGGACCTGGACCGCGAGGAGGACCGCCACACCCAGGAACGCGAGCCCGATCAGGCATCGCCAGCTCCATTGCGCCAGGCGGTCCAGCCACCGGGGCACGATCGACGTCGACTCCCCACCCGCACCCGTCACGTCCATGCCGATGACGTCGATGAGGGAACCAGCGACGGCGTACCCGAAGGCGACGACCGGGACGGCCAGGAACAGGCCCACGAACCCGGCCATCGCCGCCCCGATCGGGAGGGCGATGAGCACGGCGGGCCGCGGCATCCGGACCGCCCCCCGGAAGACCGTCGGGGCGACGACGGAGGTCTGGACGACGTGGACCAGGATGACCCCGACGAAGATGGCGCCGGCGGCGGCGAGGCCACCTGAGGCGTAGGTCACGACGAGCAGGACGGTCATCAGCAGGAGTCCGCCGAGATACGGGATGAAGCCGGCGAAGAAGGCGAAGATCGACAGGGCGAGGGCAGCGGGAACGCCGAGCACCGACAGGAAGGCGAAGGTGGTCGCCGCGTCGATGGTCGCCTGCGTCGCGGTCCCACGAAGCCAGACCCCGACTCCGCTCAGTGCCTTGTCGCCGCTGGACATGATCACTTCACGCCGGCGATCGCCCGTCGCCTGGAGCGCCCAGGCCCAGGCCTTGTCGCCGTCCTGGAGGAGGAAGAAGGTCAGGATGCTCCCGAGGATCGTCACGGTGACGGCGGTCGCCAGCCAGGACGCGACGCTCGCGAGCTGGCCGCCGATCCACGCCTCGGCGTTCGATCGAGCCTGACCAAGGGCGTCGCCCAGCTGACCGCCCTGGCCGCTCGCGTTCGCGTCCGCCTGGAGTCTGGTCAGCCCCGACTGGATCGCCTCGACGATCCCGGGAATGAGCGGCACGACGGCGACCGCGAGGAGGACCACGATCAGGCCGATCACGAGGATCGCCAGGAGGGTCACGGCGCCAGCCGTCTTCGTCCGGGACCAGCCCCGTCCGCGCAGCCGCGTCGCGACCGGCGCGAAGAGGACGGCGACGATCAGTGCGAACAGGATCGAAGCGACCACTGTTCCAAGGATCACGGCGAGATCGGCGAGGACGACGCCCAGCGCGAACACGACCAGGACGCGCCAGCCGATCGCGGCCGCGTTGCTCAGCCAGGTCGGGATGAGCGGCGCACGAGTCTCGGTGCCGGCCTCCATCGGCTGGGTCGTCGCGCCGCCCATCAGTGGGCGGCGGCCTTGAGCTCCGCGGTGGTCGGCAGCATCGACTTGCCCCGCCGGGCCAGCTTGAGCAGGATCCAGGCGAGCGGGATCGGCAGGAACCAGTAGTACAGCCGATAGAGGAAGACGCCGGCCGTGATCGCGGCGGTGTACTGCTCGCCCGCGATGGCGGTGAAGGCCGAGATGAAGAGCAGTTCCGGCACCCCGGCGCCACCGGGCGAGAGCGGGATGATCGTGATGACCATCACGAGGGCATAGACGCCGAAGATGATGCCCGGGCTCAGGACGTCGGCTGGCACCCCGCACATCCGGAGCGCGACGATGAGGACGATCGTCCACACGAACTGGGAAGCGACCGACGTGCCGAGCGCCACCAGACCGCGCTGGCGGATGACGACACCCAGCTGGTCGCGGAACCGATGGATCGCACCGTCGACGTCGGGCGCGCCCTTGCGTCCGAGCCGCGCCATCAGCCAGGACACCATGCGCTGTCCCGTCCGACCCAGCCAGGCGGCGATCCGCTCCGAACGGACGATCGCGATGATGAGGCCGACGGCGACGACGAATACGACGGCGCTGATGATCGCGATCGTCCACGCCTTGCCCGCGTTGGCGCTCCCGGCCAGGTCGCCGGTGACCGCGATCGTGATGATCGCGAAGAGGGGCAGGAACAGGCGACTCAATTCGTGGACCACGCCGTAGAGGGCGATGCCCGAGGTGGCCGGGATGTTCGGGATGCCCCAGCCGCGCAAGACGACCCAGAGGACGCCCATGTTCCACGGGCCGAACGGGACGCTCGCGCCGATCCCGGACAGGATCAGCCACGACGCGGGTCCACGTGGCACGGATAACCCGGGGATCAGCGCGCAGATGACGAGGCCGCTGACGAGCCAGCCGGCGGCACCCAGGGCCGTGATGACCACCATCTGCTGCGCTGACAGGGCCTGGAACGCCGCGAAGACCTCGCTGTAGTTCACGCCGGTCGCCGGCAGGATGATGACGAAGACGACGAAGAGGACGGCGACGATCAGGCCCGAGCGCATGAGCGCCGCACGGCGATCCGGCGGCGCGGCGGCAGACGCCGGGTCCGTCCCCGGGGTCGCGTCGGGCGCGGGCGTGTCGGGGCCACTCATCGGGTCCGCTCCGGCGTCGTCACCGTCGCCGTCTCCCGTGCGGATCGAGATCGCTGGTCCACACGGACATGCAACTCCTCGCACCGACGCGCTCGCTACGAGTTCCGATCCCGAGAAGCATAGTTCCCCCGACCACGACGGGCGTCAGTTCAACGCCGATGCAGACGAGCCACTGCTCGCCGATGTCGGCCTATCGGGTGATCCATTATCCACGGCGTTCCCGACGGCGGGAACATCCTCCCCTTCGGAGGAAGCGCCCGATCTCGCGCGTCGTCAGGCCCTGGACGGTGACCTGCTCGGCGGCCGGGACGTCTCGGCCGGCCAGAACCGCTCGAGGAGTCCGGCGTCGACGGCAAGGTCGACGGCGTCGCTGCGGGTCGCCGCGCCCAGCTTCTGGTAGATCGCGAGCGCCTGCGACTTGATCGTCGTCTCCTTGACGCCGAGACGCTGGCCGATCTCCTTGAACGAGAGGTAGTACGGGAGAAATGACAGGACACGGAGCTCGGCGACCGTGAGGCTCGTGGCGCCTCCGCCGCGCACGGGCGCCCGGGCCGCCAGGGTCGCCCGGAGCAAGTCGACTTCGGCAGGGAGGACGCCGAGGTCGGGACGATCGCGGATCACCTCCGTCGCCTGGGCAACGAGAGCGCGTGCGCCGGCCGGATCGTCGATCGCGACATGGGCCCGCGCGAGCGCGAGGAGGAGCTGGACCGATCCGGCCGGGGCTGCGGCAGTCAGGAGCGGCCGCAGGCCCGTCGCGCGGGCGAGCTCACGACGCGCCCCGGCGATATCCCCGCGGTAGATCAGCAGCTTGATGCGGACCACGCGCGACGGGACGCTCGATAGGTAGCCATTGACCCGTGATGCCGGCTCGATCGTATCGCTCTCCGCGATCATGAGCAGCCGCGGCATCCCAGGCCCCCTGTTCGGCGGCCACGAGAGCGCGGTGTCCGAGCACGCAGTACCTGAGCGCGAGGTGGCCCGACGACCTGGCCGCGACGACTGCGTCGGCAAGGGCTGCGTCTGCGCCCACCACATCGCCGATCGTGAGGCGCGCGAAGGCCAGCTGCCATAGCGCGAAGTCCCGCCACGAGCCATGGTCCCCTTCGAGCTCGACCGCTCTCGTGGCGTTCGCCAGCGCGTCGTCCGCCCCACGGCGAACCGTCGCGGCTCGGAGCATCGCCCGCCCGGCCTCGAATGAAGACGTGCCATCGGGCGGACTTCCCTCGAACACCCCACGCTCGGCTACGTCCGCGAAGCGCATCGTCGCTGCCACGTCGCCCGCGGCGATCTCCTCCCAGGCTGCGAGCACGGCGAGCCATGGGCGCGCCTCGAGAACCTCGAGCCCAGACGCCTGGTCCATGCTCGGATCGTCGCGCGGTGGCCGGACCAGTGAAGCTGGGCGAAGCCGTTGCCGACCAGCGTGGCGACGAGCTGAGGGTCGCCCGCCGCGAAGGCGTGATCGACAGCGCGCTCGATGGCGTGGTTCGCCGCGTACCACGCGGCGGCACGCCGGTGGAGGGCTGTCACCTGCGCAGGCTCGCGGACCGCGAGCTCCCGCTGGAGGAAGTCGCGCAGGAGCGTGTGGTAGCGGAACGAACCGCCGTAGTCGTCCATCAGCAGGGTCGAGCTTGCGAGCTGCCGCAGGATCTCGGTCGACCCGTGACGATCCGCCACGACATCGCACAGCGGCGCGGGCAGGTGGTCGAGGATCGACGTGCGGGTCATGAACGTGATCTCGGCCGTGGAGCGGCGCTCGAGCACCTCGGATCGCAGGTAGTCGTCGATGACGTGCTCGGTCCCGGCGTCGCTCCGATCAGGTGCTGCCCCGAGACGTCCCGGCTCCGAGCATCGACAGCGCCAGCAGAGCCGGCCACCCTTCGGTCTCCTGTGTCAGGCGCGTCGCAGTCTCGGCGGGCAGCCGCAGCCCGAGTTCGCGTCCCAACCCGACAGCCTCACGCTCGTCCATCGCCAGCTCCGTCAGGACCGATCTCGAGCAGTGAACCCTCGGCGCGCCAGCGGGCGAACGGGAGGCGTATCCGTGTGCGTCCGGCGACGGCCACCTGCGACTCTTCTGGCAGGTGCTCGATCAGCTCCGCAAGGATGTCGAGACTCGCCCGTGAAGTGATCCGGTGCGCGTCGTCGATGGCGATCCGGACCGGCTCCGGGGGTCGGGACATCGCTGCCAACAATCGCCCGACCACGGTCCGGTGCGACACCGTGTCCGCCGCGATCGCGCTGAAGACCTCCGCACCAAGCGGTACGCGGCGGTCGACCGCCGTGGCGAGATCGGTCAGGAACACGACGGGATCATTGTCACTATCGTCGGCCGTCAGCCAGGCGACCGGCCCGGACGTCTTCCGTCGCCCACTGGACGAGCAGACTCGACTTGCCGTAGCCGGGAGGCGCGACGATCGAGATGACGGGTCGTCGGGTTGACCGGATCTGGCGCAACAGCCTCGTCCGGCGCAATGTCCCGACATGCCGGCGCGGCACGACGAGCCTGGCCTCGCGGAGAGGATCCAGGAGGCCGCTGTCGCTCTCGCCGCTTGAGAGGCTTCCACGCTCGATCGCCTCGATCTCGACAGGGGAAGGGGAAGGGGGCATGCGTCTACCGGCTGGCGGCGCGGTCCAGCGACCGAGCCCGTTGGTCAAGGTGGCATCGTAGCGGAAGCACCACATGGCGGTCTATCGGCGCCGCGTCGCTGATCACCGCGTCTCCATGCGCCGTTGCCCGCCCGTGGCAAGCTGCCGTCCTCCGACGGGGAGGATGCGGTACGCCAGTCCGCAGCCTAGCTTGACAACGTCCAGATGGGCGGGCTGATGTCGATGTGGTCGACGCGTGGAGGACGCCTGACGAGACGGGCCGTTACATACCGACGCGCTACCGCATCCCTGACCAACGTGCCATCTCGTGACCGACGCTCGTCCATCGAAGCCACGCCGACCAAAAGGAACACCGATGTCCAGAGACGTTCGCCTCCTCGCCCCCGTGCTCTTCCTGACGCTCGCCGTCGCCGCTTGTGCGGGTTCCTCGTCGCCGACTCCGGGCACGCCGACAGCCCAGGCCACGGCGCAGACGTCGGCAGCTCCGATCGTTTCGGAAGCTCCGACCGCGTCGGGCGCGGCCGCGATCTGCACGGACGCAGCGCGTTTCCGCGCCTCGATGACGGCGCTCACCGATCTCAAGCTCGCCACCGTCGGCGTGAGCGGCGTAACGGCGGCGCTTACCGAGGTCGAGTCGGCCGCTCAGGCCCTCGCCGTGTCGGGGCACGAGCTTGTCGGCCAGCAGGTCGGCGATCTGCTGACCTCCGTCCAGGCACTCCAGACGACGCTGACCGGACTCGGCGATCAGCCGAGCCTCGGCGCAAAGCTTGTCGCGGTGAAGGCGGCGATCGAGCAGATCAAGACGGCAGCTTCCGCTGTCGAGTCCGCGCTCGCGACTACTTGCCCCGCCAGCTAGCGACGTGCTGTCAGGCACCCGCCCGGAGGGTCCTGAGGCGCCGAGCGGCCTGGATGAGGCCGTCTCCTGCAGCGCGGGGTCACGACGCCCTCCCTGGAGCGCCGGCCGCCGCTCGCGCCGGCGTCATCGGCCGATGGCGGAGCTGCGGCTCGTCGGCCTCCCCGAGCTCCCACGTGCCGGTCGGCGCCATGGCGATCCGCCGACCGTAGAGCGCCCCGATCGGGCCTGCGCTCAGCCCGTGGAGGAAGATCGACACGAGCACCGTCCAGGTCACCACGTGGACGAGCGTGAGACTCGCTGGATGAGCCGGACCCATCTGGTCGAAGGCGACCAGCAGGAAGACCACCGATGCGAGACCGCGCGGCCCGAACCAGCCGATGAGCGCGACCGTGTCAGCGCGAAGCGGCGATCTGACCATCGATAGCGCCACCGGGCCCATCCGAACGATCGTGAGGCTCAGGACTGCGTAGACGAGGACTGCCGGGTCGAAGCCTGCCGCGAGGACCGGACCAACGAAGCCGATGCCGAAGACGAGCCAGACCAGGTAGGACCCCGCCACGCCGATCCAGTCGGCGAACTCGACGGATGGCTCGGCCGCCGCCGTCGCGGTCCGGTAGAAGATCCCGGCCGCGAACGCAGCCACGAACCCGTTGCCGCCGATCGTCGTCGCACTCGCGTAGGCGAGGACCGCCAACGAGACCACGGCGAGTGATTCGGACGCCGGCGAGGCCCAGCCACGTCGACGAGCCTGAGCGATGACCCGGCCGCCGAATCCGCCGGCGACGATCGCGACCACGATCGCCAGGGCGATCTCGAGGGCGGCATCGATGAACCAGTGCTGACTCGCGGAAGCCTGTTCAGCGACCACGACCGCCAGGAACAAGGTGACGAACGGCGTCGCGATGCCGTCGTTCAATCCGCTCTCGATGTTGATGGCCCGCCGGACCCGGACCGGGATCGCCCGATCCATGAGCAGCGGCAGGCTCAGCGCCGCGTCCGTCGGCGCCAGGATGGCGCCCATCAGGAGGGCGAACCCGAGGCCGAGCGCCGGGAACAGGAGCCAGCCGACCAACGCTCCGGCGCCGATCGTCAGAGGCAGCCCGATGGCGAGGAGCCGGGCCGGGACCCAGGCGATGCTGCCAGCCTGCTTGAGACCGATGGACGAGGCATCCGAGAACAGCAGCAGGGCCAGCGTCAGCTCGGCGAGCAGCTGGACGGACTCCGACGTCACCGGCGCCGCGAACGCTCCGACCCCTGACGGTCCGAGGACCGCGCCGATCGCCACGAGGATCATGGGGCCGCTGACCGACAGCCGGTCGAGCCGGGCCGCAAGGACGGTGTAGCCAAGGATCACGAGCGCGACGATGGCGATCTGCGGCACAGGTCCTCCTCGGTGCACTCGCGGTCGTCAGCTCCGGGTGGTGGTCATGGCAACCCGCCTGCCACGATCCGACCGTCCGGTGCGACCAGCCGGCGGCCCTGATCCGCCGCTGTTGAGAAGTGCCGGTCAGCTGACGCGGAGCGCGGTCAGGCCCCGGCGAGCGTCTTCGCCTTGAGCGAGTCGTACTCGGCCTGGTTGATCGTGCCGGCATCCTTGAGCTGCTGGAGCTTGGCCAGCTCGTCCGCGGTGGACACGCCGGCGACCGCCTTGTTGGCCGCGTCGGCCTGGGCCATCAGCTGCACGTCGCCGGGCGTGACCTTCGGTCGGGCGATGATGTAGATCAGGCAGCCGAGGAACGGCAGGATGAAGATCAGGAAGATCCAGCCGGCCTTCGCGCCGCCGTGGATGTCCGTCCGGCGGAAGATGTCCGAGAAGATCGCGATGAAGATCCAGATCGCGAGGATCAGGAAGAACACCTCGATCGACCAGAGCAGGAAATCGCCCAGGCTATTCATCGGGTAGCAGCTCCTTGGTACGTGTGACCGACGTCACGTCGGTCTGATCTGTGGGCCCCGCACTCATGACTCGGAGGCGACCCGGGTCGTTCGACACGATCCCCGGGTCGCCTCCATCGCTCGCTCTGCTCCGGACGGGCTCTCCGCCGGGTGACTGTCAGCCGGCCGCCTTGTCGCCGCCGGCCTTGGCGGCCTGCTTGACGGCCGCCGCGGTCTCGTCGTTGACCGGAGCGGACTTGACGACCTTGGCGTCAGGGATGGTCGCCTCGACGGCGTCGACCGCCGTGATGGACACGAGCGCCACGATGCCCGACGTGCCCGGGGCGATGACGCCGGCAAGCTCGTCGGCCACGCCGCTCTTCATCATCACGTTGCGCGCCTTGCCGACGGCGGCACCCGCGACGCCGGCGTAGACAGCGCCGGCGAGGATCGTGGGCGGGAAGATCAGGCCGATGGCCGCGCCGCCGACGGCACCCCACAGGAAGCCCGTTGCGGGTCTTGTGGTCGGTCATCTTCTGGATGTGGACCTTGCCCTGGTAGTCGGCGTTGGCGACCAGGACACCGTCGATGTCGAGCGCCCGGTTGATCTCGGCGTCGATCAACGCGTTGTAGGCCGCCTTGGCCGAATCCATGTCGGCGAACTGGGCGACGATGAGGGCCTGGTTTCCCTGGACCGCGATCCCGGCCACGGCCTCGACACCGAGCGTCGTCGCCCACGGCGGCCACGGCCACGTCGACTGGCTGATCCGGCGCTGCTGTCGTGTTCGTCTCGTCAGTCATCTGAGGATTCTCCCTTCGTTGGATTGCTTGATCCCGCGATCCTGGATGCGTTGGTCCCTCAGCTCACGTCCGCTTCGACCTCCTCGGCAGCGAGGACGGACGCGAGCGCCTCGTCGGCCGCCTCTTGCTCGATCATGTCGGCCGCGACAAGCGCATCGACCGCCTCCTGGGCGGCCTCCCGCTCGATGAGATCCGCCGCGATGAGCGCTCGGACGGCACGCAGGGCAGCCGCAGCTTCGATCTCGTCAGCCGCGGCGACGGCCTCTTCGGCCTCCTCCGTGGCAGCCTCCTCGACGTCGAGCGACATCCGCACGACGTTCTCTGCCTCTTCCTTCGCCGCCTCCTCGATGAGCTCGGCTGCGAAGAGCGTGTCGATGACATCCTCTGCCGCCGCATCCTCGACCGCGAGTGCTGTGGCGACGACATCGGCCGCTTCGGCGATCGCGGCGTCCTCGATGAGCTCGGCCTCGACGAGCGTCTGGGCGATCTCCATGGCGGCGGCCAGCTTGACCTCCTCGGCCGCCTCGATGGCGTCCTCGGCCTCCATCTTGACGCGCAGCTCGTCACCGACGATCGCGAGGGCGTCGGGCGAGATCATCGCCTGCATCAGCGTGCGGCCGCCGGCGTCGACGATCGCGTCGCGCAGGCTCGCCGCCCAGTGGTGCTCGATGACGAGGATCGCCGCGGCGCTGCCAGCGGGGATCGAGTCGGCGAGCTCCTGCATCCGGTCGACCGAGAGGCCGGCGTCGCGCTCGGCGACGGCGAGCGCACCCAGCTCGCTCGCCTACCAGCATGCCCTCGAGGCCGCCTTCGTGGAGCCCGATCGAGCCCGCCCGCGATCGAGCCCAGGCGCATGCGCTCGTTCTCGGACAGGTCGGTCAGGTGCATCGAGTTCTCGATGCTGCCGTGCTTGTCCTTCTGGACGAAGAGGACGTCGACGAGGCGGATCACGCCGCGCTTCCGCGCCCGGCGCAGCTCGGCCATGATCCGGCCGGTCGCCTCGAACTTGTCGAACCCGATCACGAATACCTGGATCGGGCCGGTCACGTGCTTGTCTGCCATGTCCCTTGTCTCCTTCGACCCTGTTCCCCGATGTCCAGCGCCGGTCGCTCGCCGAACGGGTCCTACGCACCGCTGACTCAGGCTGCGGTCACGGCCTGCGACGCAGCCGCGGTCGCGGCCGCCTTGATCGCCCCGGCGGTTTCCTCATCGACCGGGACCGTCTTGACCTGCTCGGCCGCCGGCATCTTCTGGGCGACGGCGTCGGCGTCCATCGCCGAGACGAGCGCGAGGATCCCCGAAGTCCCCGGCGTGATGACGCCGGCGAGCTCCTTCTCGACCTCGACCCGGTGGTGGAGGTTGCGCGCCTTGCCCGCCGCGGCACCGGCCACGCCGAGGGCGACCGCGCCTGCCACGATCGTCGCTGGCAGGAAGACCGCAGCGACGATACCGCCGACGATGCCCCACTTGAGGCCCGTGCGCGTGCTGTGGTCGGTCATCTTCTGGACGTGGAGTCGGCCCTTCTCGTCCGCTCGTGATCACGAGGACGCCGTCGACCTGGAGGAAGCCCGCGACCTCGGCGTCGATGAGATCGTCATACGTGCTCATCGCCAGGGTCGGGTCCGCGAACCGGGCGACGATGAGCGCATGGGGCCCTTGAGCAGCGACCGCGCCCTCGGCGAGAACGCCTTGCTCGTCCGCCACCTGGCCCGCGACGACGACGGAGTCGTCGGTGTCGGTGGCCGATGTCGTCTCGGGGGTCGTCTGTTGGTCTGTCAAGTCGATACCTCGGCTCCTCGCGGTCGACGCGAGCATCCCCTCCGGCGGCGGACCGCGCCCCGTGCGCAGCTAGTCTCCCGTCACGCTCGAGAGGACCGTCCAGGCACGTCGACCGCATGCGAGGCCACCCGGACGTTCGCACCGTAGGCCGTGTCACGGGCCGGCTACATCCTCCCCTTCGGAGGAAGGCGCCATCGAGGGAACGCTGATGCCGATCGGCGAGATCGAGTGCGTCCTCCGAATCGACCGTGAGGTCGCTCTACCCGACCTCCTGGCCGAGCTCACCACCACTCAGGTTCAACTCAGCCCGAGGCTGCCCACGGGCCGCAGCTTCTGGTTCGCGCCGGCATGACTGAACGCCAGGTCTTCGTCGCCGAGCAGACCCCGGCACGATGCAGTCCACGTGCGTTGCAGAGTCCTAGCTGAGTCTGTTGCGCATTGCTGTCCTGGGCTTGACCGCGGTACCGCTGCCCCGATCGACCCGCTCGCTTTGACACGTGACGCCGCTGACCTCAGTGCACGCGTCCGAGTTTCGCGAATGATCCCGGTCGCCGATCGGGGACCCGGCCAGGTTGGCCCGCGGGCGCCCACGTCGGCCCACGTGGCGCGGTGACCATAAAGGAAGGTCAGTCTGGTCGGGGCGAGAGGGGTTGCCCCGCCACCAACGACCTTCCGATCACGATGCGCCTCGCCGAGCCGCCGGAGCCGTTCAACTGGTTGCGGACCGCATGACGCGACGGCCTCGCCACGCTGGAGGTGCCACAGATCGCGAAGTCGGTGTCGTCGCCGCCGTCCTCGCCACCGGATCGGAGAAGGGGGCGGCCCACCGCCTGGGGCTGTCGCACTCGACCGTCAAGCACCACCTGGCGAACGCTCGATCGAAGCTGGGGGCAACGAGCACCGCGCAGCTCGTCTGGATTCTCGCCTCGCGCCTGCCTGCGCCCGACGACATGGCCCAGCCGGACGACTAGGAGCTGGGGGACCACAATCGGGGCCGGCAAAGCGTCATCGAACGACCGGCGCGGCGAACCGGTGTCGGAGACGGCGGCCGCCCACCGTCTCGGCCTCTCGCACTCTACCGTCAAGCACCACCTGGCGAATGCTCGGTCGAAGGTCGGCGCGGAGACGACAGCCCAGCTAGTGTGGATCCTTGGCCGGCGGCTTCCGGAGGCCAAGGCGGCGGCGAGGGCCGCGTCTTGATTCCGGCTACTGCGTCACGGGCACGACCGGCATCAGCGGCTGACTCCGCGATGCCACAGCCCACAGCCCGGCAGCGAAGGGGCGGCGGCCCCTGGGCGTGAGTCGGAAAGGCGATGATGGAGATCGGCTGGCTAGTGCGAGGGCCTAGGCCGCCCAAGGTGGATCAGCCGTGCGTCGAAGGGCGACCGCCGGCACGATGAACGTCGCCCAGGTGGCCGAGCACGGAACGACCGCCACAAACTCGGCAAGGAGCGAGCTGCAACCATGAAGCTGACGACCACCACGCAGATCTCTGTCGACGGCGTAATGCAGGGGCCGGGCGGGCCGGCCGAGGACGAACGCGACGTCTTCACGCGCGGCGGTTGGGCCCACTTCGACGACGCGGCCGGAAGGGCGATGGACGAGATCTTCCTGCGCGCCGACGCGTTCCTGTTCGGCCGGCGGACCTACGAGATCTTCGCCGGCTCGTGGGGATCGTGGCCCGATCCGGGCGACAGCCCCATCTGGACCGCGCTGCATACCCTGCCCAAGTACGTGGCCTCGAAGACACTGACCAATCCGCAATGGACGGGCACGACCGTCCTGGCCGGAGACATCGCGGCGGCCATCCGCGAGCTGAAGGCCAAGCCGGGACGCGACCTGCAGGTGCAGGGCAGCGGCGCGCTCATCCGATGGATGCTCGACCACGACCTTGTCGACGAGATGACCCTGTTCACCTTCCCTGTGGTCGTCGGTCAGGGCTCGCGGCTGTTCCCTGAGACCGGTCGAGACAGGGCGCTCGATCTTGTCAACGCGCGGACGACCCCAGGGGGCATCACCATCCAGACGTATCGGCCGCTTGGGCGTCGACCCGAGTACGCGGGGTCCACGGCCGACGAGGCCCGCTAGCAACACGCCCCCGCGCGACCCCAGCCGCTCTCAACCTTCGTGCCAGGCAAACCATGTGAACGACCACCTGGCGAACGCGCGATCGAAGGTGGGGGCGACGACGACGGCGCAGCTGGTGTGGATCCTGGCGCCGCGGCTGCCGGAGCCGAGGGCATGGCCCAAGCGGACGAATAGGAGTTGGGACGACGGGCGTGGACGCGACGAAGTCCAGTGACATGCTCGTAGGGGTCCGCGATGGGTGGCTCACCGTCGCGGCAAGGCGCCAGCAACCCCTTGAGCACAGCAGTCGTCAGGAGCCCAGCACGTGCCACACGCGCCGCCGTCCGAGGTCAGGCCTTGACCGAACGATTGCCCATCACCAGCCGGGCGATCCCGATGACGGCGATCGCCCCAATGGTCGCGATGACGATGCTCGTGAGATTGAGCCCCGTGACGTCACCGAGTCCGAGGATCTGGTGACTGACAAACCCGCCGACCAGCGCCCCCACGATGCCGAGGACGATCGTCGGAACGATCCCCAGGCCGGTCTTCAGCACGTAATCGGCGATCAGTCCGGCCACCAGGCCGAGGGCCACCCACGCCAAGATTCCCATCCGTTACTCCCTCTGTTCTGCTGCGGGTGCCGCACGCGAACGCGAGCGACCGACCCGTACGAACTTCGTGCGCGGGTCGTAAGCGGATGGGTGCGCTTCGCCGACGAACTTCGTGGGCGGGACGGGAGGCAGACGGTACGGTGGCCCATCCCCGGCCGCAAACGGGGAGTCCGACTTGGGCGCCGGCCGTCACGTCACGTCAGGCGATCTTGACCCGCCCGTTTGACACGCGAGGCCACTGACATCAGTATGTAAGCGAACGCTCACTTGCATATGTCGAGGCAGCACATGGCCGTCGTCACCACCACGGAGCTCACCCGCCGGTTCGGGCCGGTCACCGCCCTCGACCGGCTCACGGTCGAACTCCCCGCCGCCGGGGTCATCGGCCTTGTTGGCCCCAATGGATCGGGGAAGTCCACCCTCATCCGGATCCTGCTGGGATTGATCCGGCCGACCGCCGGCAGCGCATCGGTGCTGGGCTCGTCAGTCAACGCGCCGCAGCGCTACGCCGCCCGGGTCGGGGTCCTCGTCGAGAGCCCAGCGTTCATCGCCGGCCTGTCGGCGCGGGCGAACCTCGTGTCGCTTGCGCGCCTCCGGCACCTGCCCCTCGAGCGCGTGGATGCCGTGCTCGTCCAGGTGGGCCTCATCGGCCGGGACCGGGAGCCCGTGAAGCGCTTCTCGCTCGGGATGAAGCAGCGCCTCGGGATCGCCGCGGCGCTCCTCTCCGACCCCGAGCTCCTCATCCTCGACGAACCAACGAACGGCCTCGACCCGGCGGGCATCGTGGAGATCCGGGAGCTGCTCCGCGACCTCGGGCGCAACGGGCGGACGGTCATCGTGTCGTCGCACCAGCTCTCGGAGATCGAGGCTGTGTGCGACCACCTCGTCGTCATCCGCTTCGGGGAACTGGTCTTCTCCGGCCCGATGGCCGAGGTGATGAAGCGCACTCGCGAGCACATCGACATCGTGGCCGAACATGCAGCCGACATGGACAGGCTCGAAGCCGCGCTGGCCGCGGGGGGCTGGACGGTCTCGGCGGTCGACGGCGTCCTGCGCGTCGCTGCCGGCGCATCGCGGGCCGCCGACCTCAACCGGGCTGCGATTGCCGCCGGCGTCACACTCAGCCAGCTCTTCGTCGCCCAGGACAACCTGGAGGAGATCTTCCTCGAGATGACCGGACGGGTGGATGGCGAGCTGGCCGACGGCCGCGCCGCGGCGAAAGGGAACGTGGCTTGATGATCGCGGCGACCCGGAGCGAGCTGACGCGCCTGCGCCAGCCGCGCCTCCTCCTCACCTGGTTCGGCCTCATGGCCCTGTTCGCGCTGCTCGTCAACACGATCATGGTCACCTTCGTATCCGGCGGCGGCAGCCTGCCGCCCGGTGCTCCGGGTGTGGCGTTCCCTACCCTCGCGGAGATGGAGAGCCAGTCCGGCCTGATGGCCGGGCTCGCCGCCGCCTCCAACATGTTTGGCATCGTCACCCTGTCCTTCTGGGCGGTCGTGACCGCGACGGACTACAGCAGCGGGCTCATCCGCCTCCTCGTCGCCGCCGAACCGCGTCGCTGGCGCCTCCTCGTGGGCAAGGTCATCGCCCTGGTCATCGTCACCGCCGCGGCGACGACGGTTGCCGCGGTCGTCAACGCCTTCGCGGTCATGCCGGCGGCAGGCGCGGCGGGCATCTCGACGGCTGCCTGGGGGACCGACCTCGTTTCGGTCGTGGCCTCGGCATGGACGAACCTGTTCCTCGCGCTCTGCGTGTGGGGCGTGCTCGGCCTGGTGATCGCGGTCCTGGCGCGCTCCGCGGCCGTGGCGATCTCGATCGGCGTCGGGTATGTGCTCGTCGTCGAGTCCCTCGTCAAGATGGTGAAGGACGCCCCGTCCGACTGGCTGCTCGGCTCGACGCTCGGCGCCGTCGCGAGCGGTGGTACGGCGGCGATCACATACGGCACGGCGCTCGCCCTGGCGATCGGCTATGTCACGCTTGGCCTGATCATCGCGGGCGCCGTCTTCGTCCGTCGCGACGTGACCGATTGACGCCCTCGACGGCGGCGACCAGCGAGGCAGCGACATGACCCGGCGAGGCGAGGAGACACGAGCCAGGCTCATCGAGGCGACGCGTCACGTCGTCCGCGACGTCGGCTACGCCCACGCCTCGACTCGGGCCATCGCGCAGGCGGCAGGCGTGGCTGAGGGGACGATCTACCGCCACTTCGCCGACAAGGCGTCGCTCTTCTTCGCGACTGTCCTGGAGTCCAACGCCCCGGTCGTCGAATGGGTCACGGCCCTACCCGACCGAGCCGGCACGGGCTCGGTCGAGGACAACCTCGTCGATGCGGCCGTGCAGCTCGCGAGCCTGCAGGACGACGTTGTGCCGCTGGAACTCGCCATCGCGGCCGACCCCGAGCTTGCGGCCCACCGCCAGAAGGTGATGGCGGATGCCGGGTCCTCCCTGCCGCCAGGCCCACCCGAGGCACTCGCCGCGTATCTGGCCGCCGAGCAGCGACTTGGGCGTGTCCGCGACGACCTGGACCCGACGGAAGCCGCGGCCGTCCTCCTGGGGGTGCTGTTCGCACTTGCCACGCTGCCCCCGATCGGCGAACTGGGCCTCGGCCCCGATCGCGTCGCCTCCGCGGTGCGGTTGGTCGTCCGCGGCCTCCAGTCGACATCGTCCAACGCCGTTCACGATGACCGGTGACGTGGAGCGCGTCACCGGGCGCCGCCGGACCGATCTCTCGACCTTCGCGCGCGACCACGCGGATGCCTGGGCGGCCGTGTCGGCAGGAGTGCGCTGATGCGCGTGACGATCCTGGAGGATCCCTCACATCGCTTAGGCGGTGGTGAGGCAGGCCAGCTCGTCCGAACCTCAACCGGGAGGCTCGTACGGGTTCCACCTATCGGAGTCGATCAGCCGGCGCGACCCGTTGCTTCTCGACGTCGCATCCCGCACAATCCGCCGACCGGAGGGTGGCGGACTCCCTGTCGTCAGCGGGGTCCACGGCACGGCGTCCTATCGATCGGTCGCCCGGCTCGTGCCGCGTGCTAGTGGCGAGACCGACCTCCACCGGAGGGAGGCGGCTCATCCATGTCAGCGCCACGGATCCGAACGCGTGCCAGGGTGGGGTTTGTGCTGGCCGCGCTGGCGGCGACCGGCTGCAGCTCCCCCGCTGCCACAGCGTCTCCAGCCTCCACCGCGTCCCCCGCTCCCACAGCGTCTTCAGCGTCGGCCGCCTCGAGCGCGCCCGCAACTCAGACTGCCGAGGCGACGGCCCAGCCCGTGTGCGGGACGCAGGAGCCGCCGATCTGGGTCACGGATCGAGCTCCTCAGCCGGGCGACGGGAAGCCCGATCCGGCCGGCCGCATCGTGTTCGGCGTGATCGTGCGCAACGACATCGGCCAGGTCGTCCGGCCCCTCATGGGCATCGACCCGGACGCCTCCGACCTTCGCCAGGTCCTCGATTGCGAGCTCTCGCGTCCGCGCTTCTCGCGCGACGGCGACCAGCTGGCGTTCGGTGTCGTCATGGATTCCGGGATCTGGCAGCTGGGGATCGCCGATCCGGACGGCTCGAGCCTTGACGTGATCCGCACCGACCCCGCCACGACGGAGATCGACAAGTACGGCCATCCCGACTGGTCGCCGGACGGCACGTGGCTGGCATTCGGGTTGAACGCGCAGATCTGGCGGATCGATGTCGACGGGTCGAACGCCAGGCTGCTGGGAGCACCAGACAAGTTCGACTCCGAGCCGCGCATCTCCCCGGACGGGCGGTCGGTGCTGTTCCTTCGAGGTGACTTCGCCAAGGGGATATCGGAACCCTGGATCCGCGACCTCGAGACCGGCCAGGAGCGATCGGTCCTAGCCGACAACCACCGGGAGCTCGAGCATGCCGAGTGGAGTCCCGACGGCAAGTGGATCGTGTACAACACGTTGACGGATCTGACCGGTGAGCACGTGGAGCAGATCGAGCGCATGGCGGTCGATGACCCGAGTGCCACCCCGACCGTCCTGTACGCTCCCCCGGGCGAATTCGTCTACAAGCCGGTCTACTCGCCGGATGGAGCCTGGATCGCCTTCGGCTGCGGCGGCCTGTGCGTCATGGCCGCGGACGGCTCCAAGGAGCAGACGCTCTTCGACACGGGGGGCGCTGGGGAGATCAACCACATCGCCTGGGGCCTGACGCCGCCCTGACCCCGCGCGACGCGGTGATGGTCGATCCTCGGGCTCAGGAGCACGGATCGTCCGTGCAACCCGAAACCGCCCGGATGAACCGGCTATGGTCGGGGCGAGAGGCATAGCCCCGCGACCACCGACCTTCCGATCACGATGCGGCTGGCCGAGCCGCCTGAGCCCTTCGACTGGCTGCGGAGCGCATGACGCGAAGGTCGCCTCGCCACCCAGCTGGGCGCGCCACCGACCGTGAGGTCGGGGTTGTTGCGGCGGTCCTCGTTGCTGGGTCAGAGAAGGCGGCAGCTCATCGCCTCGGCCTGTCGCACTCGACCGTGAAGCACCACCTGGCGAACGCGCGGGCCAAGGTGGGGGCGACGACGACGGCCCAGCTCGTGTGGATCCTCGGACCGCGGCTGCCGGAGCCCGAGACAAGGGCTGAGACGCACGAGTAGGCGTCTCCCCGACGACCCGCTGCCTCCGCCCCGAAGCGGGTAGCGTTGACGCATGAAGCTCGACCCGCTCGACGCCAGCCTCGCTTCGCTGCTGCGTAGCCCTTCCCCCGCCACACTGACGCTCTATCGCGAGGGCGGGCGGGCCGTCACGTCCCCGGTGTGGTTCCGGGTGGAGGGCGACTGGTTCGAGTTCGTCGTCGCAGCGAGCGACCGCAAGCTCGACCTCCTGCGTGCTGACCCGCGATGCAGTCTGCTCGTGTTCGAGGCCGTCAAGCCGTTCAGGGGCGTTCAGGTGACGGGCGAGGCGACGATCGAGCCGGACGAAGGCGCGGTAGCCCGGCACTCGATCGCATCGGCCTACCTCGGGCCGGAGGGTGGCCGCGCGTACGCCGACCTGGCCCGCCGGCCACCGGGGTTCGTCATCAGGCTGCCGGTGGCGGACGCGAGGGCCTGGGACCTCTCCGACAAGGTCCCGTGACAGGCCCGGCCCAAACGCCGCCGATGCTCGCCGACGTCAGGTGGACCGCGCGAGCGCCCGATCGCGGACGACGTCCTTCATCACGAGCGTCGAGCTGAGGCGGCCCACTCCGGGTAGCGCCGCGAGGCTCGCGTCCCGGATGCGCTGGTAGTCGGCCGCGTCGCGGCACCGGACCCGCAGCAGGTAGTCGGGCTCGCCGAAGAGCCGCTGCGCGAGGACGACGGCGGGAACGGCGGCGAGCTCTTCCTCGAAGCGCGCGACCGTGCGCTGGTCGCCCTTTGCCATCGTCACGAACACGAGCACCTCGAACCCGAGGTCGACGGCCGCCGGCTCGACGACCGCCCGGTAGCCCGAGATCACGCCTGTGCGCTCGAGTTCCCGCACGCGACGATGGCATGGCGAGAGGCTGAGACCCACCCGCGCGGCGAGGTCGGTGAGGCTCATCCGACCGTCACGCTGGAGCTCCGCAAGGATCTGCTCGTCGATCTCGTCCATGGCGGTTAATCTACCCGAGAACGCGACGACTGACGTGGAGAACTCGTCCCATCTTCCAACTCTGAGGCCATAGCCTTCTCACATGGATGGCAGCACGATTCTTCGCGTTCTGGGCGGTGTCGATCCTGTTCGTCATCACGCCTGGGGCCGACTGGGCCTACGCGATGAGCGCGGGGCTGCGGCACCGATGGGTGGCGCCGGCGGTCGGTGGCCTGCCTGTTCGGGCACCTCGTGGCCACGGTCATCGTGGCGGCGGGCGTGGGGGCGCTGGTGGCCCGGATGCCGGTCGTGCTCGCCGTGATCACCCTGGTGGGCGCCGCCTACTTGCTCTGGCTCGGGGTCGGGGCCATGAAGAGTCCCGGCGGCGTTGAGGCGGCCGAGGCCGGCAGCTCGGGATCGTGGGTCCGGGAGGCGGCGCAAGGGCGTCGGCACAGCGGGACTCAACCCCAAGGTGTTCCTGCTGTTCCTCGCGCTGTTGCCGGCCTTCGCGAACCCTGCCGATCCGTGGCCGGTCGGGCTCCAGATGCCCGTCCTCGGGCTTGTGCACGTGCGAACTGCGCGGTCGTCTACTTCGCGGTCGGCGCCGGGGCGCGTACGGTGCTCCGCGCCAGGCCGGCCGCGGCGCGGTGGGTGACGCGTCTGTCAGGCGCCGCGATGGTCATCATCGGCGTGACCCTCATCGGCGAGCGGATCATCGCGCAGGCCTCTGACACGGCCGCTGGCGAATGACCCAACGGCCGAGGCAGCGGACGCCTCGCCGCAGGACGCTCGTCTCCGGATCGGGCCGAGTGGCACTGGTCCATCGCCAGGCCAACACAGACTGTACAGAGGCCTCGGGGCGCTATGACGCGCGGTCCTCCAGGTATGGACCGGTTCAAGCGCGTCTGCAGCGCGGAGGCCTCCGTCCAGCGATGCCCAACCGAGTCGGCTTCTGGGCGGCCGTCCTGACCGTGCTCCTGACGGCAGTGACCGCCATCGCAGGGGTCGCGACACCCGCGAGGAGTGGCCCGTTCTGCGGTCCGACGACGTGGGCTTGTGTCCCCGCTCCGTACACAGATGTCGCCCAGTTCATCCCCGGCGACTACCTGTGGCTCATCCCGGCCATCCTGCTGGCGCCCGTCTTCGTCGTGCTCATGGCCGCCGTCCACGACTACGCCCCGGAGCCGCGGAAGATCTTCAGCCGGATCGCCTTGGCCTTCGCGCTCGCCTACGCGGTCGTCATCGGGGTCGACTACTTCACCCAGTTCGCGGTAGTGATCCCGAGCCTGCAGGCCAGTGAGACCGCGGGTCTGTCGCTGTTCACCCAGTACAACCCGCACGGACTGTTCATCGCCGGCGAGGCCTTCGGCTACCTGGCGATGAGCCTCGCGCTCCTGTTCGCCGCACCGGTCTTCGCGGGCGGCCGGATCGAGCGAGCCATCCGCTGGCTGTTCATCGGCGGCTTCGTGTTGGCCGTGGCCGCATTGGTCGGGCTGTGGATCGTCGGCGGCGACCTCATCGCCTTCGAGGTCGCGGTCCTCTCGATCAACTGGATCGTGCTCATCGCCTCGGGGGTGCTCCTGAGCGTCGTCTTCCGGCGTGCGCAGCGGATCACTTGGGCAAGGCAAATCCGCGAGCTGGAGGCGAGAGCGACGTGATCCAGATCGAGGGAGACATCGTCATCGACCGTCCCGTGGAGGATGTGTTCGACTACGTCGCCGACGAGTGCAACGAGCCGAGCTACAACGCCCAGATGCGCCTCGCCGAGAAGATCTCGGACGGGCCGATCGGCGTGGGCACGCAGTACCGGGCGGAGGTCGTGAGCGGGGGCCGGCCCGTTTCGATGGTCATCGAGTTCACGGAGTACGAGCGACCCCGGCGGCTCGCATCCAGGACCACGATGTCCTCCATGAACATCGCCTACACCCTGACCTTCGAGCCCGTTGGGGAGGGGACCCGGATGGGCTGGTCGGGGGAGATCGAGCCGCACGGCATGCTCAAGCTGATGGGCCCGCTGGTCGGCGTGGATGGGTCGGCGACAAGAACTGCGAATCTGGACCGGCCTGAAGGCCCTCCTGGAAGGAGACGGGAAGCCTCCGGCCCCCTAACCTGTCGCTGCATAGGAGTACGCACGTGTCCGATCAGGCCGTTCGAGTCGTCTGGTTCGGCGTGCTGCTGGCGCACGGCCTCGGACACTTCGGCGCCCTCGCGGCTTTGGCGTGGCTGGCCGCCCGCCCGGGGACCGCGACTGGCGGGTGGACCGCCGCGCGGTCGTGGCTCGTGCCCTCGCTCGCTCCAGGCACCGCGACCGTCGTGGCGAGCGTGTTCTGGATCGCGGCACTCGTCGGGTTTGTGGTGGCCGCGCTGCTGTTCTGGTTCGGCAGCGGAGACGCGTGGCAGCCCCTCGCCACCGCGTCGGCCGTCGTCTCGACGCTTGGGATCGTCCTCTTCTTCGGGACCTGGCCGATGTTCAACACGGTCGCGGCGCTCCGGGTGAACGCCGTGGTGTTGGTCGCCCTCCTCATCCTGCACTGGACGCCCCCGGCCGGGTGATGTCGGCCTGATCCGGCGCCCGTCGCGTCGGTGGGCATGGCCCAATCGGCCAAGTAGAAACCGCGGCCCGCCGCCGCGCACCCTTGGGGCATGACGGCGCGCTGGTCCGATCCACATCGACTCCCGGTTCCCCCCACCGGGTACGTCCGCGCCGTCAACCCGCTGGCGGCCCGATGAGCGAGGTCGAGCTCGTCCTGGCGTTCCTCGCCGGCGTGGTCATGGGCGGCGCCCTCGACCGCTTCGTGCTGCCGCTCCTCGTCGATGCATGGATCGACCGACTGCGCCGGCATGGGCGATGAGCGTAGTGACGATGCGGACCAGCGCCGGGCCGACGTCTACTCCTCGGCCCGGATCGGCGCCGCTGCGGCGCTCACGCTCGTCCTGGTCGTCCTCCTCGTCCTCGACGTCGCCGTCCCCGACTACGACATCAGCCCCGGCGATCCTCCTGCCCCTCCTGGGCGCGATCCTCGCGCTCCTGGGGCTCGAGGCCTCGGCCTTCTGGCGGGGCGTGAGGTGAGCACGATCTACTGGGTCGGCTCACCCAAGTTCACGGCCGGCCACCCGGCGCCGCTCATCGCCCTGGTCCATCACCGCATGGTCGGCACGCTGCCGCTCGACCGACGCCGCGTTCACGACCGACGACCCGTGAGGCCTCGACCAACTTCGGCGTCGGCTACGGCTGCGGCCGCGCCGGCCACCCGACGTCGGCCCACGTCCACCAGTACGTGCGGCTCGGCGACCAGGCCTGGGGCAACGGCAACTGGGACCCCTCGGGCGCCTGGGACGACCGCTACCCGACGACGCCTCGTCAACAGCCGCACGGTGAGCATCGAGCACCACGACAACGGCGGCCGCACGGCAGGCTCCGGCAAGGGCGTCGTGCCCGAGGCCGTCATCGCAGCCTCGATCGCGCTCGATGCCCTGCTGCTGCGCGGCGACCTCGCCGAGCTCAAGGCCGCCGGGATCCGGTTCCGCGCCGGCACCGAGACCGCGATCACCCGCGAGCTCCGGGCGATCCCGATCGATCGCGCACCACATCATCGACCACCACTACATCGCCGGGCGGCTCAAGCCCTACTGCTGGCGGCCCTGGGCGGACGACCCTGTGGGCTTCCCGCAGGCCCGCTACCTCGCCGCTCTCGCGCCAGCGCCGCCCGCTCTGGAGGAGACCGTGAACAGCTACCCCGTGCCCAAGGTCCCGAGCATCGCCACCGTGCCCGCGGGCACCTGGCTGTACGCGACGTCCGCGCTCGAACCCTCGCCCGACAACATCCAGGTGGACCCGGGGCGCGACATGCCCTACCTCGGCCAGCCGGCGAGCACGGTTCGCATCGTCGAGTACGTCGATGCGAAGGGCGTCCATCAGGGTCGCTCGATGTTCGCGAAGGCGTCCGAGGTCACCAACATCCGCCCGGCGCCCGACCCCACGCCGTTCAGCCAGGCGCAGCTCGACGCTGCCGAGAAGACGGCGGCCGCGGCGGTCAAGGCGGCCGCCGACCGCGCGGCCGCCGCGTACGGAGCGTGACACGTGATGGATAGCCAGCCCGGCACGATCTGGGGCCGCGAACCCGCGATGGTCCTCGCCCTCGTCCAGGCGGTGATCGCCCTGGTCGTGGCGTTCGGCCTCAACCTCGCACCCGACCAGATCGGCGCGATCCTCGCCGTCACGGCGGTCGTCCTCGGGCTCATCACGCGCAGCCGGGTGAGCCCGGCGTCGTGAGGGACGGCTACCTGCGCGGGACCCTCCCGCGGACGCCGACCGCCCGCCAGGTCGACGTCCTCGCGGCGTTCGTCGCCGCGGGAGGATCCGTTGCGGACGCGGCGGCGCGGGTCGGCGTCCGGCCGAGTACCGCGAAGCGGCACCTCGCCGACCTGCGGGCGCGCTCGGGCCTGACGACCGAGCAGCTGATCTACCGCGGGCGGGCGGAGGGGTGGCTGGTGGTGCCGAGCCTCGAGCCTGGCTGAGGGAACGGGTCGGCCCGCTCGACGATCCGCGAAATCGAACATCCGGTCGCCGGAGACCCGTTTCCGGCGGCGTCTGGACCCGTTCACCGCTCCTGTCTCGAGGCCAACGGTTTCGGTGGCTCGCGCTTCGTGGTGGCCCTGCCAGCCTCTTGACAGGTCAGGTTGTGACGCGCTATATCGTGTGACGATATATCAACCACGGGAGAGGGCCATGGTTGCGACCACGATGACCGATACGGCCGAGGTCGTCGCAGAAGACGCCGTCGTCTGGCAGCCGGGCCTGATCTGGCGCGACATCGCGCGCGGCGGACTCGCCGGCTTGATCGTCGGGCTGTTCGTGGCGGGGGTCGGCGGGCGGCTGGTGATGCGACTCGCGACGCTGCTCGAGCCGGGAGCGATCGGCTCGTTCACCGAGAACGCCGCGGAGATCGGCGTGATCAGTTTCCGCGGTACCGTCTCCGTCATCATGATCGGCATCGCGGCCGGCGCGGGTGCAGGGGTCCTGTGGGTCATCATCCGGACGTGGCTCCCGGACGCCGGGATCCGCCGGGCGCTTGTCGCGACGGTCGTCTCGATCGCGTTCGGGTCGTTCCTCCTGATCCGAGGCACGAACAGCGACTTCGTCATCCTCGGCTTCAACCCTGTCGTGGTCGGTACGCTCATCGCACTCGTGGGGGCGGTCGGGTTCTTCATCTCGATCGTCGATGGCTGGCTCGACCGGCGGCTGCCCGGTCGCCACCTCGGTCCGGAGTCGCGCGGCGAGCGTCTACGCCGCGATCTCGCTGGTCGGGGCGCTGCTCATCCTGCCACTCGTCGTCCTCACCTTCCTCGGCCTCAGCGGCGATGAGGGCGAGGTCCGGCGCGCCCCGCTCCGACCGGTCGGGATCGGCCTCTTGGTCGTCGGCGTGGCGACCGTGCGCTGGTGGTTCCTCCGGCTCCACGGGGCGGATCGGCCACCTCGGTCGCTACTGCTGTTCGGCCGGGCGAGCCTGGCCATCACGGTCGTGCTCGGCCTCCTGATCGAGCTGCCGGAGATCCGTCACGCCCTCGGGATCTTCTAAGGACTCCGCCGATGGCTCGCGCCGAACTGAGCGATGTTCATCGACCGTCCGCAGGACGAGGTCTTTGCCTTCGTCGCCGACCCTGCGAACAACCCGAAGTGGCGCTCGTACGTCATCGAGTCAGGCTGGCTGGACGACGGCCCGATGCGCCTGGGCCGGCGCGGCTATCAGACATCGCGCATCCTCGGTCGGAAAGTGACCGCCGAGGCCGTGATCGTCGAGTGGGATCCGCCGCGCGCCGTGTGCTGGCAGGCCGTCCAGGGCGGTGCCGAGATCCGGTCATGGGTCCACGTCGAGCCCGAGGGCAGCGGCTGCACGGTGAGCGGCGGCGCCGAGGACGAACTGACAGGCATCACCGCAAGCTGCTCACCCCGATCGCCGTGCCGATCATGGTCCGTCAGGCCCGCTCATGAAGGCCGCCTCGAGCTCTGATACCTCTGCGGGTTTGGGTAGTCATGGTCCCGCAGGCGTAGCACCGCAGGCGAATAGACCCCGCCAGCCACGCCCGCCGACAATTGCGGGTGAAGCTGTGCACGGTCTGCGGTGTCGTCACCAGCCGCGCGGGTAGCCGCTGCACCGAGCATGCCCGGCAGTCCAACCGCAGCCGGCACAACGCCCTGTACAGCACGCGGGCCTGGCAGCGTCTCAGCGCCCGCGTGCTCCGCGCCTGGCGTGGCGAGCACGGCAACTGGTGCCCTGGCTACCAGCGCCCCGCCCACCCGGCCGCCGACCTGACCGTCGATCACGTCGTGCCGCTCGCCGCTGGCGGTGCGCCGTTCGACATCGGCAACTGCGCGGTGCTGTGCCGGTCGTGCAACTCGACGAAGGGTGCGTCGACCGACCGGGGTGGGGTAGCCCATAGTGGCGACGCACGTCCGCGCAGACCGCGCCGCGCGACTGTGTGCACGCGGCCGAGTTTCGCGAATATATCCCGGTCGCCGATCGGGGATCCGCTCGGGTTGGCCCGTGGGCGCCACCGTTGGCCCACGTGCCGCGATGAACGGGAGTCTGGCCACTGGCGCCACCCCGGGCGCGCACCGTCCGGATTCGCGTGCAGGGATGCCGGGCTCAGCTCGAATGACGGTGCGAGAACACCCTGATGGCCGAGCCGATCAGGATCAGGCCGAGCGCGAACTTCAGCGCGGCCGGCGAGACGAGGCCGACCAGGAGTCCCCCGATCACCGCACCGATCACCGACCCGACCGCCATGGGAGTGACTGTGTACCGCAGGGCCGCTCGGTCGGCGTAGCCGCCGCGACGCGCGTAACGGGCGATCCCGATGAGGACCGTCGGGATCGAGACGAGCAGACTCGCGGACCCCGCGAGCTTGATCGGCGCCCCGAACGCGAACACGAAGCTCGGGATGATCAACTCCCCGCCAGCCACACCGAGGAGACTGCTGACCAGGCCGATCCCCAGGCCGAGCCCGAGCGCAGCAACCGGCCACAAGTCGGGCGGCACGAGGCTCGACGTCGCTTCGGGCAGGAACGCCTCGACGATCAGCGCAGCACCGATGGCGACGAGCAGCACGAGGATCACGCGGTTCAGCCAGGCGTTGCTGAGACGGCCGGCAAGCGCAGGGCCGACGAATGCACCAACGGCGGCGCCGACGATCATGGCGCCGATCGCGGGCAGGAACGGCGCCAGCGGCTCGAGGCTGAGGCTTCCTGCCCGCGTCACCAGAGCGATGACGAGTGTCACGAGGCTGACCGCCAGGTTGAGCGGGACCGCCTGGCGCGCCGAGTACCGCAAGGGGCCGGCGAGGACCGGCAAGCGAAATTCCGCCCCGCCAAGCCCGATGAGGCCGCCGAGGACGGCGATCGGGACCGCGAAGGCAGGGGCGAACGACTTCACGTTCGCGCTGACCGCTCACGCGAGAGCCCGGGGCTGGGACGCGGCCTTCGGTGCCGGCGTCGTCCGCGTGAAAGAAGGTCAGTCTGGTCGGGGCGAGAGGAATCGGCCCGACACTACCCAACTGTTGGTCCGGATCGTGAGCGGGAGCCCGAACTTCGCTCAGTTGGTGCGGCCTGCCTGAGCGCTGGATCCTCCTGTGACCATCCGTGGACAGGCCCCGGGCGAAATCGGGTCAGGCCATTGCCGACCGTGCCGACGCCAGACCGGTCGCACAAGTGCCCGACCGCTGGATCACGCGGTTGACGGTGCCTGGATCTCGACGCCGGCTTTAACGGACGCCAGCATGCCGTTCAGCTTCTTCGCCATGACCGCCGCACTGAAAGACTCCATGAAGTTCTGCCACCGGCTGAGGTCCTCTTCGAGGACGACCAGGGTCACCTCCGTGCCGCCGTCCCGATCCTCGAACAACCAGGTGAAGATCGGGCCGTTGGCAACCTCCTTGTTCCGTCCCGCAAAGCGCACCTTCGCGTGAGCCTTGGTGACGATGCGCTCGTCCAGAACGAACTCCGTGTACTCGCGCTCGATCTGCTCGACCATCATCCCCTTGAAGAACCTGCCCACGATGTGTGCCTTGGTGCCCACTCCCTCCGGGGACATGACGACGTCCGTAACCTCGAGTTCGGGCCATCCAGCGAAGAGATGGCGCGGGTCGCGGCAGTACTCGAAGACGTCGTGCACCGGAGCAGCGATGAAGGTCTCGTAGTTGCGCGTGAAGTCCGGCATCACCTGGCCTCCTTCCGGCCTTTGAGGACAACAACCCACACTTCATTGCAGCGCGCAGATGCCCCGTGCACAAGAGGCGAAGGTCGCCTTCATGGAGTCTTTCTGACGCGTCGGACGTCCCACCGGCCGGCCGAACGCGCGACCGAGCGTGAGCCCACCCCGGCCGCGGAGTGTGCGGAATGCGGGGTCCTGAGCACGCAGAAGGTCAGTCTGGTCGGGGCGAGAGGATTTGAACCTCCGACCTCATCGTCCCGAACGATGCGCGCTACCAAGCTGCGCCACGCCCCGACCGAGGGTGCTCGTTTGACAGAGCCTGCGGATGATACCCCAAGCGCGCCCGGCCAGCCGTCCGGGACCCGGACCGTCGTCTATCATCGCTCGACTTCGCCGCCAAAGGAGTTCGACCCTGGCGACCAACGATGAGCCCCAGCGGGTGACCGAGGACCGGACGCGGCCCCAGCTGATCGTCCTGGCGATCTTCGGCGCCATCGTGTTCGTGCTCCTTGGGCGCGGCGAGTGGCGCCCTGGGGCCGTTCATCGTCGCTCTGGTCACCGCCTACCTGATGGCTCCCGCCGTCGGTGCGATGCAGCAGCGGGGCGTGCCGCGCTGGCTCGGGATCCTGATCCTCTTCGTGCTCATCGTGATCGTCGGCATCGCGGCCGTGAGCTTCATCGTTCCGCGGGTCCTCGCCAGCGTGGCCGCGCTGGAAGCGGCCGCCCGGGAGATGCTCCTTGGCCTGCCGGGTTGGTTGGCCTCGATCGGGGCTCCCCAGGAGGTCGTCGACGCCGCGGCGAGCGCGGTGGAGGCGGCGATCGCATCCGCGAACGTGGTCGGGGCGGGTGGCCTGATCGGCCCAGCCGTGCACCTCTTCTTCGGGGCGCTCGGCACGCTCGTGTCGTTCGTATTCGCGCCGTTCTTCATCTTCTACGTCCTGAACGATTCGGACGGCGTCGTCTCATCGATCGATCGGCGGATCCCGGCGGCCTGGCGAGGCGACGTCTGGGCGATGCTGTCGATCTCGGACAACGCCGCCCGCAACTGGTTGCGCGCGACCGTCCTCCAGGGCCTCGTGATGGCCGGACTGTCCGGAGTGAGCATGGTGGCGCTCGGGATGGTCTTCGGCGACGCGTTCTTCAACGCGACCTTCCTGCTGATGGTGATCTCGTTCTTCGCCGAGTTCATCCCGATCGTCGGCCCGCTCATCCCGCTGGTCGTCGCCACCCTCGTCGGCGCGACCATCAGCCCGGCCGCGGCCGGGGCCGCCTTCGTCGTCTTCGCGATCCTCCAGCAGATCGAGGCCAACATCGTCGCGCCGCGCATCGAAGGCAAGGCACTCGCCCTGCATCCGGCCCTCGTCCTGGCGGTCCTGATCCTGGGTCTGGAGATCGCCGGGTTGGTGGGCGCCCTGTTCGCCACCCTCTTCACCTCGATCATCCTGATCAGCGGGCAGTACGCCTTCCGCCGGGCGAGCGGCCTGATCGACCCGCCGCCGACGACGCGACCCGCGCCGACACCAGAACCGCTCGACCAGGGGCCCGTGCCCGGGATCCCGCGCCAGACGGCCTGACCACCCAGTGGTCAGGCCGGCGCGGCTCCGGGACGGGATCAGCCGGCGGGCGTGAGCCAGACCGGGTAGTCGCGGATGTCCTCGGGCGTCCCGTCCTTGGCGGACAGGTTGTACGCCCGAAGCGTGCCCCACTGCCCCTTGGAGACCTTGTACGACAGGCTGACCGCGAAGGTGCCCCGGCAGCCCGTGCCGCAGGTCGCCATGACCTGGCGATCGACGAGCACCTTGCCTGCTCCGTCCAGCACGGCGACCCGGAAGGTGGCCTCGAAGACGTTGGCGTTGCCGCTCACCCGCCCGGGGTTGCCGAGCGCGGCGCCGTACGCCGGGCGGTCGACGAAGATGTTCGGGCAGCTGGTCGTAGAAGTCGGCACGCCCGACCGGGCCGTCCAGGACGATGCCCTCGCTGCCGAAGACGGTCACCGTCTCCCCGTCGATCTGGAACACGACCGACTTGACGGTCGAGAACTGGGTGAGCGTGTAGACGACCTGGGCGAGCCGATAGTGCATCGAGGCCGAGCCGCCGCCCGAGTCGAACTCGGTGGACAGGTCGACCGTCGCGACGCCGTTCTTGATCGTCAGGCCGAGCAGGTCGGTGCCCGCCGGGACCGCCGAGGTGATCGTCCGGCCGCCGGATTCGGCGGCCGTCGGCCCGGCCAGGAGGGCGTTCATCGCCGCCCTCGCCACGGCCACGGACTTGGGGACCTCGCGCAGGACCGGCACCAGGCCGACGCTCCCGGGTTCGCCGCCGAGGACGAAGTAGGCGCGGACGATCATGGTCTCGGCCGGCGCGGCGGTCGGGGTGGGTCGAGGCGTCGCCGCTGCGCTGGGCAGGGTGGACGGCGACGTCGGCGGCGTCGGAAGGGCACCGTCGATGGCGCTTCGGATGGCGCAGCGCTGGGTTCGGGCGTCAGGTCCGAGCCTGGAGCGAGACTGGCGCTGGGCGTCTCGACGACCGGCGGGACGCTCCCCAGGGTCCCGCCGGACCCGCAGGCGGCGCTGATGAGCATGGAACCGAGGAGGAACAGGATCGGGATCCGCTTGCTGGCGATCATCGGACTGGCTCCTGCGAGCTGGCTGTGTCAGCCCGAACCGTGCTCCTCGCGCGTCGCAGCGGCATCGCCGGGAGGTAACGATCCGGTCACAGGCAGCCGGAGCTCCAGCTCCAGGCCGCCGCCGTCGCGCGGTCGGGCCGTGAGCGAGCCACCCAGCAGGGCCGCGTGCTCGGAGGCGATCGCCAGGCCCAGGCCGCTGCTGCCGGCGTGGCGGGATGGATCCGCCTTGTAGAACCGCTCGAAGATGTGGTCGATCCGGTCCGCCGGGACGCCCGGCCCGCGGTCGGCGACCGACACGGTGACGACGTCCGAGCGTCGCCGCGACCACGACCTCCACCGGCGTGTCCGCGGCGTGCTCCCGGGCGTTGTCCAGCAGGTTGCCCAGGATCCGCTCCAGGCGCCGTGGGTCCGTGTCCACGATCAACGGGACGTCCGGCACCGTGACCGTCGCCTCCGGAAGGCGAGCGGCGGCGACCGTCGCGACGAGGCGCCCGATGTCCACCGGCTCGAGGGCGATCTGCTCGGCGCCGGCATCGAACCGCGAGATCTCCATCAGGTCGTCCACCAGCGTTCGAAGCCGGGCGACGTCGGCGACCAGCAGCTCGCCGGCTCGCCGGCTCGCCTCCGGCAACGCGTCGAGGTGCTCGCGCAGGATGGACGCCTCGGCGACGAGCGCGGCCAACGGGGTGCGCAGCTCGTGGGCGACGTCGGCCACGAAGCGGCGGTTCTGCGCTTCGGCCGCCTCGAGCCGCCCGATCGTCTCGGCCAGGGCCGCCGCCATGCGGTTGAACCGCTCCGCCCACGCGCCGAACTCGTCGTCCGACGTGACCGGCACCCGGGCCGACAGGTCCCCTCCCTCGATCCGCTCGGCGGCCCGGCCGGCCGCCTCGACCGGCGCGAGCACGCCACTGGCCACGCGCCGGGCGACGACCAGCGCGACGAGGATCAGCAGGAACGTCCCGACGACGAGGGCCAGCCGCAGCTGTTCGAGCGTGCGCTCGATGGCCGTCGCGTCATGGATCAGGTAGACGGCCGGGCCCGGATGGCTGGGCCTGCCCGCCCACGACCAGGCTCGGCTGGCCGCCGACCGTCGTCCAGGCATAGGCGAGCTGACCGCCGGCTACCTGCGTCGGTCAGGTCGGTCGGCAGCCCGTCGAGCACGGCTTGCGCCTCGCCGAGCGCATCGTTCGAGATGGCCGCGCCCTCCTCCCCGAGGTCCACGACGGCCTCGACGCCGCGCCGCTGGAACGTCTGCAGCAGGAGGCTGTCGGCGATGTCGTCCGGTCCCGGCTCGGGCGGGAGGCCGGCGTCGGGGACCGTCACGGACAGGTCGAACCGGGCCTGGGCGGCGGCCGCGTCGAGGAACTGCTGGTGGAGCGTCCGGTCCACGAACACGTAGGACCCGACGCCGAGCAGGATCGCCGTCAGCGCGACGAGCGCGACGAGGGTGACGGTCAGGCGAGCCCGGACGCCGTGCATCAGCTGGCGCCGCCTCAGCGGACGGCCTTGTAGCCGGCGCCCCGGACGGTGACGAGGTGGGCGGGGACGGCCGGATCGACCTCGACCTTGGCGCGAAGTCGCTGCATGGCGACGTCGACCAGGCGCGAATCGCCCAGGTAGTCGTAGCCCCAGATCCGGTCGAGGAGGACGTCGCGGGTGAGGACCTGGCCGGCGTGACGGGTCAGCTCGACGAGCAGGTCGAACTCGGTGCGCGTCAGCGGGATGTCCGCTCCGTCGCGGCTGACGGTCCGGCCGGCGAGGTCGATGTCGAGGGAACCCAGGGACAGGTGCGCGACATCGTCCGGCCGCGCGCCCGCCCGGCGGAGGGCGGCACGGACGCGGGCCACGAGCTCGGGGACCTCGAACGGCTTCTTGACGTAGTCGTCCGCGCCGGCCTCGAGCCCGACGACGACGTCGAGCGTGTCGGTCCGCGCCGTGAGCATGACGACCGGGACCGTGGACGTCCGGCGGATCGCCCGGCAGACCTCGAGGCCGTCGAGCCGCGGCAGCATGATGTCGAGCAGGATGAGGTCGAAGGCACCGGCGAGCGAGCGATCCAGGCCGGCCTGACCGTCGCCGGCCGTCTCGACCGTGAAGCCGGCATTGCGCAGGCCGATCGCGGTGACCTCGCGGATGGACGGATCGTCCTCGACGAGCAGGATCCGGGCGTCCATTCGACCCTCACGTCCACCGGCCACCCGGCCGGCCTGCGCAAGAGTATGCCAGCCACGGTGCGATGATCCTCGCCGGGAGTAGGAGCCGCCAGAGACCGACTCGGCGGTCGTTTCGATCAAGCGGAACGACCGCTGGCAGGCGCGGCGCGGCCCGGCCCGGCCGAGCGGAGGTTCGCCAGGCTGGACTCGGCGGTCGTTTCGATCAAGCGGAACGATCGCTGGCAGGCGCGGTCGTCGGCCCGACGAGATGGGATGCCGGGGACGCAGCGTCGCAGCGCGGGTCGTTCCGCTTGGTTGGAACCATCGCGAGATCGCCGCGCAGGGACCCCCGAGACCCCCGGAGCCATCGGCCGGGCGCTCCTGCATGCCGACGCTCCGGGCCCCTGCGCCTGCACGCCTTCGCGAGACTCAGCCGAGCCCGGCCTCGAAGGCGGCGTTCTCGCGGGCTCGCCGCTCGGCGTGGATCGGCAGCGTCGCAAGCGCGGCGAGCACGAACAGGACGGCCATCAGCCCGAACACGATCGGCACGCCGGCCGCCTCGCCGACCTGTTCGATGATCACGCCGTACAGCACGACCCAGAGCGAGCCGACCCCGAACGCCAGCGTGAAGTACACGGCATACGTCGCGTCGCGGATGGACGGCGGCGCGATGTCCGCGAGGAGCGCCTGGAGCTGCGGGCTCTCGGCGAACGAGAACAGGCCCATCACGATGATCCCGACCCACAGCCAGAACATGGACGTGCCGGCCAGGATGAAGATCACGAAGCCGGCCGCGCCGCCCAGGTAGACGCCGATGATCAGCGGCTTGCGGCCCAACCGGTCGGACAGCCAGCCGGCGATGATCGGGACCGGGACGGAGAAGACGATCAGCACGCCGTACATGAAGGCCGACGTCGTCTCGTCGATGCCGAGCACGCGGGTCAGGTAGATCAGCGCGAACAGGTTCACGACTCCCAGGCCTCGGCCGGCGCCGCCCAGCACGGAAGTCAGGTACAGCCAGCGCAGATCGCGGTCGCGGGCGATCCGGCCGAACGCCGCCCGGACCGTGCCGCTCGCCTTGGCCGCCGCGCGGTCGGTGCCTCGCTCACGGACGAACAGCAGGATCAGGATGCCCATCGCGATCGCCGGCAGCCCGAGGGCGATCGAGGCGCCACGCCAGCCGACGGCCGCGATGAGTGGAGCCCCGATGACCGCGATGACGACCGTCCCGACGTTGCCGCCGGCGATATGGGCGCTGATGGCGAACCCGCGACGTTCCGGCGGGAACTGCTCGGCCAGCAGGCCGTTGCCGACCGGGTGCTGGGGCGACCCGCCGATCCGCGACACGATGTTCGGGATCGCGAACGTGGCGAAGCTCGTCGCGAACGCCTGGAGCGCGAAACCGCCACCGAACAGGATCCCGCCGACGCCCAGCAGGTTGCGGCGCGACACGATGCGGGTCAGGCCGGCGTAGCTCAGCTGGACCAGGCCTGCCGCGACGGCCGATGCGGCGGCCAGGAAGGCGATCGTCTCGACGCCGACGTCGTAGTCGGCGATGATCTTGAGGAAGACCAGCGGCAGGATGACGGCCTGCGCGTGGTTGATGGCGTGCGCGAACGACAGCAGCGCCAGCGAGCGCATCGGGTGGATCTGGGCGTGACGTCACCCGCGTATGGTGGCGTCGCCGGCACGAGGGCCTACTGGAGGTGGTGGCCCGACGTGCCCTTCTTGGACGGCATGACGGCGAGCGCGAAGATCCCGATCCCGAAGGTCAGGAACGTGATCACGCCCCAGGTCACGGGGCTCCTGCCGCGAGCCGTCGCCATCTTGGTGGCGTAGTAGATGAGCACGAACCAGACGACGAGGCCGAGGATGATCCCGCCGCCGTAGATGAATTCCATCGGCAGGAGTGTAGCGACCGGAGACCTGTCCGTGTGCGATGCTTCGGGCCCGGTCCGAACAGGCCCGACGGCCATCCTGGAGGAGCGTCAGTGTCTCGATTCGATTGGGTCAGTGACAGCTGTCGCCTGCTCTGGCAGACGGCCGCCGAGTTCGACCGGACGCAGCCCTTCAAGGGGCTCCGGATCGGCACCGGCATCCACGTCGAACCGAAGACCGCCGCGCTCCTGCTGACGCTCCAGCGGGGCGGCGCCGATGTCGTCTCGACCGGCAACCTGAACTCCACCCAGGCCGAGACCGTGACCTACCTGCGCGACCACGGCATCGATGTCATCGGCGGGCCGACGGCCGACCCGGTCGAGCACGACCGGAACCTGCGCGGGGTGCTGGCGGCGAAGCCCGACCTCATCCTGGACAACGGTGGCGACCTGTTCGCGCGCTACCTGGAGGACCCGTACGACGCGCTGATCGGCGGGACCGAGGAGACGACGTCCGGGCGCGACCGGCTGTTGCCCCTGCGCGACCGGATCGCGAAACCGCTCATCGTCATCAACGACAGCCCGATCAAGCAGTTCGCCGAGAACACCCACGCCGTCGGTCCGGGCACGGTCGAAGCGTTCATGCGCATCACCAACCGGATCACGAACGGGCGCCGGGTGACCGTCTTCGGCTATGGGTCGGTCGGTCGCGGCGTGGCGATGTACTTCCGCAACTTCTTCTCGATCGTGTCAGTCGTGGAGCCACAACCGGTCCTCCAGCTGCGGGCCGTGCTGGACGGGATGGAGGTCCCGGATCGAGCCGAGGCCGTCCGGACCGCGGACGTCGATCGTGACCGTGACCGGGGCGCCGAACATCGTCACGGCTGCCGACCTGCCGCTCCTCAAGGACGGCGTGATCATGATGAATTCCGGCCATCTCCCTTGGGAGATCGACGTGCCGGGCCTGCTCGGCGACCCGGCCGTGGCTTCGATCGACGAGGTCGTCGACGGGATAACGACCCTCCACCTGTCGGACGGCCGGGCCATCCATCTCCTGACCCACGGCCACATGGTCAACCTGGCCGGCCCGCGGCCGCTCGGCAACTCGATCGAATCGATGGACCTGGGCTTCACCCTCCAGGCGCGTTGCCTGGAGGCCGTGGCGAGTGGGACCGTACCGGCGACCTCGTGCGTCGTACCGGTCCCGGCCGCCATCGACGACCTCGTGGCGTCCGCCTACGTGAACCTCGCCCGACGGACCTGAGTCCGCGCCGGACCCCTCAGTACTGGAACAGCAGCTCGCGGTACTTCGGCAGCGGCCAGAGCTCGTCCGCCACCAGCGTCTCGAGCGCATCGACGACGTCGCGGAGGGCCGCCTGGGCCGGGATGACCGAGGTCGCGAAGGCCTTCGCCTCGGCCTGCACGGAGCCGGCCTCGTGGGCGTGGTGCTGCGCCCGCTCGAGCGCCGCGATCGCATCGACGAGCGAATCCGCGAGATCGGAGACCCGCTGGCTGATGGTCGCGATCCCCCGCGACGTCGACGCACCCGCGAGCACGCCCAGGTAGGCGGCGGTCGCCGGCAGGATCATCGTCGAGGCGATGTCGAGCGCGCAGTTGGCCTCGATGTTCGAGACCTTGACGTAGCGCTCCCACAGGATCTCGACGCGGGAGGCCAGCTCTCGCTCGGACAGGACGCCGAACTTGCCGAAGACCTTCTTCGCCTTTGCCGTGGTCAGCGCCGGCAGCGCATCGACCGTCGACTTGTTGTTCGGCAGCCCTCGCTCGGCGGCCTCGGCATGCCACTCCTCGGAGTAGCCGTTGCCCTCGAACAGGACCTGCTTGTTCGCGCCGACGATGCTCGAGAGGATCGTGGTGAGCCCGGCGAAGTCGCCCCGGTCCAGCTTGTCGAGCTCGTCCGCGAGCCTGGCCAGCGAGTCCGCGACGGCGGTGTTGAGCACGGTCTGCGGCCAGTAGATGGGCGCCGAAGAGCCGACGGCCCGGAACTCGAACTTGTTGCCGGTGAACGCGAACGGCGAGGTCCGGTTGCGGTCCGTGTGGTCCTTCGCCAGCTCGGGCAGCGAGGTGGCGCCCAGCTGCAGCGAGCCGCCCTGCTTGGAGGCGGAGGCCGCGCCCCGTGCCAGCTGATCCACGACGTCCTCGAGCTGCGAGCCCAGGAAGATCGACATGATCGCCGGCGGAGCCTCGTTGGCGCCCAGGCGATGGTCGTTCCCGGCGTCCGCGATGCTCGCCCGAAGCAGGTCGGCATGCACGTTGACGGCCCGGATCACGGCGACCAGGAACGCGAGGAACTGGGCGTTGGCATGCGGGTCGTTGCCCGGATCGAGGAGGTTCTCGCCGTCGTCCGTGGCCATCGACCAGTTGTTGTGCTTGCCCGAGCCGTTGATCCCCGCGAACGGCTTCTCATGGATGAGGAACATGAGGCCGTGCCGTGGCGCGAGGCGGCGCATCGTGGCCATCACGATCATGTTGTGGTCCGACCCGACGGACGTCGGCTCGTAGACCGGCGCCATCTCGAACTGGCCGGGTGCGACCTCGTTGTGGCGGGTCTTGGACGGGATCCCCAGTCGCCACAGCTCGCGGTCCAGATCCATCATGTAGGCGAGGATCCGCTCGCGGATCGGGCCGAAGTACTGGTCCTCCAGCTCCTGGCCCTTGGGCGGCGCGGCCCCGAACAGCGTCCGGCCGGTCAGGACGAGGTCCGGGCGCTGCTCCGCCAGGCGACGGTCGATCAGGAAGTACTCCTGCTCGGGACCGATGTTGGTGAACACCCGGGTGGCCGTCGTGTTCTCGAACCAGCGCAGGACGCGCAATGCCTGGACGCCCAGGGCTTCCTGCGACCGAAGCAGCGGGATCTTGTGGTCCAGCGCCTCGCCGGTGTACGAGACGAAGGCCGTCGGGATCGTCATCGTGACCCCGTTCGGCTCCACCTGGAGGAAGATCGGGCTGGTGACGTCCCACGCGGTGTAGCCGCGGGCCTCGAAGGTGGCCCGGATCCCGCCCGACGGGAAGGAGCTGGCGTCCGGCTCGCCCTGGAGCAGGTTCTTGCCGGAGAACTCGGCGATCGTCCGACCCTCGCCGGTCGGGTTCAGGAACGAGTCGTGCTTCTCGGCCGTGGACCCGGTCATCGGCACGAACCAGTGGGTGTAGTGGGTGGCGCCGTGCGCCATCGCCCACTCCTTCACGCCGTGCGCGACCGCGTCGACGATCGCCGGGTCGAACGGCTCGGCGCCGGCGATCGCCCGCCGCAGCTTCCGGTGGATCGGCTTGGCGAGGTACTCGCGCTGCTGATCGTCGTGGAACACGTACTGGCCGTAGATGGCCTGGCCGGCGTGCTCGAGGTAGTTCTGCGTGGGGGCGACCTTGTGCGCGGCGATGGCGGCGACGGCGGACTGACGGGCGCTCATGGGTCTCCTGTCGGTGCCCTGGCGGGCTGCGTGGCGCCGACATAGTGCACATCGCACAACAGGTCGGCGCACTTCTTGCGGTCAGACCCTACGGTACCAGCGGAGCTGGTTGCGAGTGAGTACCAGGCTTCAGGTGCCATCTTGTGCATCTTGCACAAGTCGTGCAGCCACCTCCAGGGCGAACCGCAGGTCCGGATCCGACAGGTCCCATCCACCGAGCGCCTCGAGTCGCGCGACCCGATAGGCCACCGTGTTCCGGTGCACCTGGAGCCGGTCCGCGGCACCACCGAGGCTGGACGTCTCCAGGACGGCCCGGAGCGTGGCGAGTCGGTCCCGTTGCACCGAGACGCGACCGACGAGTATCGGGGCGAGCAGATCCCGGGCGTCGCGCAGTCCGTCCGGCAGGTTGTGCAGGTTGCCCAGCAGCAGATAGGCGGGCAAGCGCGCCACCGGGAGCACGGGCGGGGTGGGAGCAAGGGCCTCACCCGCCTCCAGCGTCGCCCTCGCGGCGGCCTCCGCGGCGGGTCGCGACGCCGCCTCGAGGAAGGGACGCGAGACGGCGACGGGGCGGCCCACGAACGCCGCCACGAGTGCGGCGGCACCCAGGCCATCCGGGTCGTCGGTCGGGGCGGCAGCCACCAGCCGGAGCTCCAGACTCTCCGCTGTCCCCCGCAACGTGACCCGCGACGGCGGCAGCAGCTGTCGAAGGCCGGTCCGGACGGCCTCCCGGGCTTCGATGCTCGCGGGTCCGGCCGCGCCCTGGCCGGTGAGCAGGACGACCCAGGGCGGGCCTTCCGTCGGCAGCGGATCCGCTCGGCGGGTCTCCTCGCGTGCCTGGCGAACGGCATCCGCCCTCGCCAGCTCGAGCGCCAGCAGGGGCACGATCCGTTCGCCGGCGATCCGTTCGAGTTCGTTCGCCGGGTCGCTCCCGAGCAGGACCAGCGCCCCACCGCCGACCTGTTCGTCCGCCGGTGCCGGGATCTCCATCCGCATGGCCACGTTGGACGGCCTTGCCAGGTAGCGCGTGACCGCCGCCGCGGCGTCCGGTCGGTCAGCCGGGACGTGCAGGGCAAGGCGATCGCCGTGTGGACCCTCGATGGCGACACCGCGGCCCAGCGCGGCGCCGATCGTGGCTGCCAGGGCATCGAGCCCATGGCCCCGCAGCGCGAGCCGGGCGAGGTCCCGCTGGAGATCGTCGGCCTGGCGGTCCAGTCCGGCGCGCTGATTGACCAGGAAGCCGATGACGCTTCGCTCCAGGGCGACGGGATCGGTCTGGTCGACGCGCAGGACGGTGAGGCCGAGTTCAACGGCGGCCGCCCCGAGCCGTTCGAGTGCGTCGTCCTCGTCCTCGCCCCCGAGCAGCAGGACCCCCGCGATGCGCGTCCGCGCAAGGGCCGCTGCCAGGTCCACCTCCCCTGACGCTCCCCCGACCGCAGCGGCCAATGCCGGGCCGGGGATCACGGCGAGGTCGCCGGGGTCCAGCGCATCGAACGCCGGAGGGCGCGCCCGCAGGACGCGGACCCAGCCGACCTCACGCGCCGCCCGCTCACGAGTCAACCGGGGCGCCCCGAGGACCCGGGCGTGCGGGAACAGCGCCTGCTGCAGCTCGCCCAAGGTAGCCATGGGTGCGCCCTGGGCCTAGGGCGTCCGGCGAACGGCCACGAGGTCGTCGAGGAGCCGCCCGAACTCCCGCTCGACGTCCACGTACCGATCCGATCGCCACACGATGCCGAGTCCGCCGGCCGCGTCCAGCCGTGTCCAGACCCGCCGGCGCGGGAAGTAGAACGTGATCACGATGCCAGCGATGAGCGACGCGAAGGCCAGCCAGACGAGACCCTGGCCTGGATCGCGCTTGGCGATGAGCAGGGTGTATTCGCTCACCTCGGTCAGCTCCACGGTCAACCCGGCCCCGGGTGCTATGCCGGTCTCGCCGATCGCCAGGGGCAGCGGGATGAGGTTCTCCACGATCGGCGAGCCATCCGGGTTCGTGCCGATCGCCTTGTAGGGTTGGATCAGGACGATCCCGGTCCCGTCCTTGAGCCTTGTCAGCAGGAGTTGCAGCCCGATGTCGCGACCCGGGACCGACAAGATGCCGTAGGGACGGCCCTTCGACCTCGTCTGTCAGCGGAACGGCCGCATCCCACAGCGGCAGCCCGGCGGCATCGCGAACCACAAGGTGCGGGGCGGGCCCGAACCCGTTCTGGTGGAACGTGTACCCGCCGATCGAGAGCGGGTCGTTGACCCGGACCGTCTTGCGCCCGATCTCCGCACCATCCCGGTAGACCGCCAGGTCCGTGGTGAAGTCGCTGGCCTGGCCACTCGCCAGGCCAGGTGCCTCGAAGCCCAGGTTCTTGACCAGCAGCAGTCCCGGCGTCCCGATCGCCTGGACCGTGAGCGACTCCCCTTCCGGGACCACCAGGCCCTGTTCGTCACCAAGTCGCGACGTGACGGCAGCCGCGACGAGGAACAGGATCAGGCCGAGGTGGGTCAGCAGCGTGGCCATCTTCGTGTACTGGTTCCGGTCGCCGTAGAGGAATCGACGGCCATCCTCGTCGGCGGCCTCGCGGACACGGAAGCCGTTGCGGCGCAGGACCGTCCGCAGGTCCACGTCCGCCACACCGGTCATCGCGGCCCGATCCGGCAGGATCGGATCGAAGAACGGCTCAGGCTGGGCGACACGCACCTCGGCCACGCCGCGCCACAGCCGGGGCGTCCGATCCAACGTGCAGACGATGATCGATAGCACCAGGAGGGACAACGCGGCACTGAACCAGACCGAGCGGAACATCTGGAAGACGCTCAGGCGCTCCAGGACGTCGACGACCGCCGCGCCCATCACCGGGTCGTATCGGGCGTGCAGCTGGTCCATCGCCCCGGCGTAGTCAGACGCCGAGCGGAACGCGAAATCCGGGAGCTGGCGGATCGTCATCCCGACGATCGCGAGGAGCACCAGGACGATGATCTGGGCGACGGCGAAGTCGACCGAGGTCAGCAGACGCCAGAGGCCCTGACCGAGACGGGCAAGCGGGTTCGGATCCGTTCGACGCGAGGTGGTGGCCGAGATCGCGGTCGGCGTCGCGCTGACCGTGTGGTCGCTCACGACCGGGATGCTACACCGGACTCGATCAGGACCCTCGGCACGGAGACACCGGTCACCCGGTTCTTGCCGGCGCGCTTGGACGCGTACATCGCACCGTCTGCACTGATCATCAACTCGTCTGCGGTCCGGCCGTCATCCGGGAAGGCCACGACGCCGACCGACAGGGATGGCTGCGGAGTGGTAGACGGCAGGTCCACGCTCATGTCCTGGACCCCGAGCCGGATCTTCTCGGCGAGCACGAACGCGCCGGTCGGGTCCGTCTCCGGCAGGAGCACGACGAACTCGTCGCCGCCGTAGCGGGCCGCGGTATCGATGCGCCGGACGCCGGCCGAGACGACCTCTCCGACGCCGCGGAGGACTCGGTCGCCGTAGAAGTGGCCGAGCCGGTCGTTGACGGCCTTGAGTTCGTCGAGATCCATCATCAGCAGGCAGAACCCGCGCCCGGATCGCGCACAGCGGGCGATCTCCCGCTCGATGGCCGCGAAGAAGAAGCTTCGATTGAACAGGCCCGTCAGCGGATCGACCGCCGACAGCCGGATCGCCTCATCGCGAGCCCGGCGCTGCTCGCGCGCGATGACGCCGGCGACATAGGTGAGCAGCACCAGCGCGGTCAGGTTGACGACCACGATGGCGACGGCCGTCGTCGTGGACGTGTCGGCCGCGGATCCGAGCGCGACGGCGACCAGGTATCCGAGTGTCGCGATGGCAAGCAGGCCCAGCGTGACCGACTGCGAGACGACCAGCGCCGCGCCGGCCACGATGAGGGGGAACGTGAAGAAGAACGGGCTCTCGACGCCGCCGGTGAGCGCGACCAGCATGGCCGCCCCGGTCAGCGCGACCGAGCCCTCCACGACGAACTTCGCCGAGCCGAGGGCATTCGGCGGCAAGACGTCGTTGACCAGGATCAGGAAGACCCCGGCCAGGGCAAGCAGGATCAGGACCGCCTGTTGCGTCTGGGGCCACAGGCCCGTGCCCAGCACGATCGCGCCCGTGACCAGGATGAAGGCCCAGCTGACGATGCGGACGACGCGGTCATACGCCGGCGTGGACCCGTCGCCATCGGGATCGTCATCGAGCGTTCCGGTGACGGCGGCGGCGGCCAGCCGGCCGTCGAGGTCGGCACCCGGCGCAAGGTCGTCCGATGCGTCCCGGGGCCCACGGAGCAGCGGGATCAGGATCACGACCAGCACGACCAGGTTCCCGACGAACGCGACGAGCAGTAGCGCCAACAGACCTTCCACAGGCCCATCTTATCCGGTAGAGAGGACCGGTCCGGAGGGGACCGGGTGGCTCCGGTGCGGTCTGGCAACAGGTTCCGCCGAGCACGCTCCCGTCGTCGGAGCCGGCCGTCCTGCGCCCTAGCGGGTGCCGTACTGGTAGGTCTGCTTCACCAGGCGCAGATAGACGAACGTCTCGGTCTCGCGCACGCCCTCGATGGACCGGAGGCGTTCCGCCAGGAACCGCAGCAGGGCCTCGTTGTCCTCGCAGACCGTCTCGATCAGCAGGTCGTAGGTCCCGGCGGTGATGACCACGTAGTCCACCTCCGGCATCTCGGCCAGTCGCTCGGCGACTTCGATCAGCTTGTCGCTCTCGCAACGGATCCCGATCATGGCCATCTGGTGGAAGCCCAGCTTGAGCGGGTCGGTGACACCGACGACCTGGAGGATCCCGCGCTCGATCAGCCGATTGGTGCGGGCCCGGATCGCGGCCTCGGAGACGCCGAGGTCGGCGGCGATCTGCGTGTACGGTCGCCGACCATCCGCCTGGAGGTGCTCGATGATGCGCTTGTCGAGATCCGACACGTCGTCCGGCCCTCGGGCGACCGCCGGCCGTGGGCGGCGGGATGTGCCTCGATCGCCTGCGCTCATGGAGCTGCCGTGGGCTTCTTCGAGGGCTTCGCACTGGCGCCGGTGGACGCCGAGGGCTCCGGCGTGAGCGACGGTGCCGCGTTCGGGACGCTCAGCGGCGTGGTCGTCCGGACGCGCAGTGGACCGATGTACGGCTCGACGACCCGAAGGAATTCGTTCATCGCCTTGACCTGTTCCGCGTCGAGGGTCGGCGCTTTGGCCCCGCCGGTGGGTCCCCATTCGATCAGGATGTTGAGGCCGGCGATGGCGACGGGCGATGCTCCCGCCGTCGGCTTCTCGCCGGTCGTCCACGGTTCGGCCTTGATGAGCGATGCGGCCGATCGGTATTCGCTGATCCGCATCGGCCAGCCACGGTATGTCGCGTTGAGCTGCTTCACAGGATCCGTGCCCGCCGCCGCGTTGTTGGCGGACAGCGGCAGGCCGGCTCGAACGATCACCATGAACACCGTATCCACGGAGGCTGGATCGGTCAGCTGCGGATCCGGCGTGACGACGGGCGTGGGTTTCGGCGTGGCCGGTGCGACGGACGGGGGCGCGGATCCGCAGGCCAGCACGACCAGGCCGAGGGTGAGCGCGCACGCGGCCAGGGCGAGTGGCCGGCGAGGCCGCATTCGGAGCGCAGACTGATTCGATGTTCGCATGGCGGCCGTCAGGCTAGCACGCGATTTCGCGCCCGGCCTCCGGTACGAACGTACCGTTCACGCACGACTCAGGGCCGGTCGAGCTCCGCGAGGACCGGTGCGAATGCCGCGATGCTGTCACGCGTGATCGGGTCCAGCACCAGCTGGACGTGGCCGATCCCCTCGCGAGCGTAGGCTCGAAGCTCGTCCGCCATCCGGGCCGGCGAACCCTCGAGAGGTGGGGCCGTGCGTTTTGCGTAGTCGCCCTGGAGGCGACCGGTCCCGCCGGGGAGCCTCACCTGGACGGCGACCGTCCGTTCGACCTCGGCCGGGTCGCGGTCGGCGCGTCGTGCACGCCTCGTCCACGAGGTCGCGAAGCGGAGCGACGCCGGCCGGGCTGTTGTCGGTGTCGGCGAACCAGACGTTCCAGGAGTCCGCGTAGGGCATCGTGATATCGAGCATCCTGGGCCCCTTGGACCCGATCATCAGTGGCGGGCCATGCGGGCGTGGTCCGCGCGGGATCAGCTCGCAATCGCGCACCTGGTAGAACCGCCCGTCGAAGTCGATCTCGCCTTCGCGGAGGAGCGTCCGGATGATGGTGAAGGACTCCTCGAAACGATCGATCCGGTGGTCGTATGGGAAGCCGTAGGCATCGAACTCGGTGCGGTTCCAGCCGGCGCCCAGGCCCAGGATGAACCGGCCGCCGCTGATCTCATCGATCGTGGCCGCCTGTTTGGCGAGCATGGCCGGGTTGTGGAAGTTCGTGCAGGCCACGAGCGGCCCGAGTTCGATCCTGGTCGTGGCCGCGGCCAGGCCGGCCAGCATCGTCCAGGCTTCCCAGGGTCCGCTCGACGGCCGGTCATCGAACCGGTAGAGCAGGTGCTCGCCGACCCAGACCGAGTCGTAGCCGAGGTCCTCGATGGCCCGAGCCATGTCGAGCAGCTCCGGCCAGCGGACTTCCCGCTCGACTTCGGGGAGCTGGACGCCGACCTTCAGCGGGCGGTTCGGGTTGGCGGTGGACGGCATTTGTGGCATAGGACAAGGCTAGCGGCGCACGAACGTTTCGTGGCGACCGCTGCGTGGGCATGACGTGGCGTCCGCGGGGCTGGCGACTCCGCCAGATGTCGGTTCACGGCGACCTTCGGCGCTGCCGGAGCCACGCCCCCGGGTCTCGTCAGCATGATTCGAGTCGCCCAAGCGTGACTCGAGCAGATTCCGCATCATGCCGGAGCGAACGACCACCCGATCCTGCGCCTAGTGACGCTGACCGGCGACATCTGGCGGACCAAGTACGACATCAGGCGAACCAGGCACGACCTCGACCATCTGGAGGACATCCCATGGATCCCGAGCTGCTGGCCCGGGGCATCATCCTCGGTTTCACGATCGCGGCCGCGGTCGGGCCGATCAGCCTGCTCGTCATCCGCCGGACCATCGCGGAAGGGCGGATGGTGGGCCTGGCATCCGGCATGGGTGTCGCCACGGCGGACGCGACGTACGGGGCGATCGCGGCGTTCGGGCTGGGTGCGATCACGGACATCCTCGTGGGCGGACAACGGATCCTGGGCCTGGTCGGCGGCGTATTCCTGCTCTGGCTGGCGTGGCGAACGGCCCGGGCAGAGCCGACCGAACCGGCCACGACCCCCGACCGCCGCGGCGGTCTGGCCGGCGCCTACCTGTCCATCCTGGCGCTGACCCTGACCAACCCGATGACGATCCTGTCGTTCGCGGCGCTTTTCGCCGGACTCGGCATCGCGCCCGGGAACGTGGCCGGGGCGACGTCGCTGACGCTGGGCGTCTTCATCGGCTCGAGTGCGTGGTGGCTCGTCCTGACGCTGCTGGTCGGAGCCCTTCGGCCGAGGGTCACGAAGACCTGGCTGGGGCGGATCAACGTCGCGTCCGGGGTCGTCATCGGGATCTTCGCGCTGGTCGCGATCGCGAACGCCATCCGCGGCTGAGTCGAGGCGGGCGCCGAGTCGGTCCGCGCGTCAGCCCTCGGGCGGCAGCTCCTGGAACAGCGTGAGCTGCAGCCCCGCCGGCCCGGTGAGTCGGGCATTGGATGAGTCCCAGGGCGTCCGTGTGGGCTCGGCCAGGACCTCAGCGCCGGCGGCCTCCAGGGTTCGCGTCATGGCGGCGGAGTCGTCAACCTCGAAGGCGACCCGGATGAGTCCCGCCACGCGGCGACCCACCTCCACGCGGTCGATGAACTCGGCCTGGTCGGGATCGGCGATCTCGAGCGTCGCGATGCCGGCCTCCAGGATCGTGACTCGTCCATCGGGCGACTCGTAGGCTGCGCGTTCCGGCAGGCCGAGCACGTCGCGATAGAAGCGGACGGCTTCGTCGTAGTCGGCGGCGGTGACGACGAGCCGCATCTCGCGGACGGGGTTCGGCTGCGGCAGGGTTCGGGCGAGGGACTCGGCCTCGGCGACGGCGGCTCCAAGCTCCCGGACCATCGGCTCATCACCCAGCAGCTCCGACGCCGCGTCCGCGATCGATCGCCAGTACGGGACCTTCTTCCCGCCGGTCAGCCGCTGCTCGAAGACGGACTCGCGATGGCGCACGGCCGCGAGCGTCTCGGTCAGCGTGTCGAGGGCGTCGGCCACCCTGACCCGCATTATCCCAGGCTCGGTGGGCATCTCCCAGGGGACGCCGTGGGTACTTCGTGACGCCCTCCACGAGCCGGCGAACCTCCGGCCCGAAGTCCTCCTCGAGTTCCTGGGGGGTCGTGTCGGTCTTCTCGATCGTGTCGTGGAGCCAGCCGGCCGCGGCAAGTTCGGGGGCATCCGGGTAGTGACGCGCGAGGATCCGGGCCACGCCCTCCGGGTGCACGATGTAGAGCCGACTCGTGCCCTTGCGGGGCTGCCTGCCGTGGCGTTCGCTGGGCGAACTGTTCAGGGGTCATCACGCCGCCTTCGTCACCGGTGCCTGCGGAGTTCCGTTGGCATCGTGCCATATCAATGCGCGCTGGCCAGTCGATCCAGGAGCGCATCCGTCAATGTATCCGCGACACCGCCGTAGAACCGGTCCAGAACCTGCGCGAATACCGGTTCGGTGGGTGCGGCGCGCAGGAACAGCGTCATGGACGAGCGGACCTTCATCGCATCCAGTGATCCGAGGATGTCCGAAGCCGTCCGGTCGTTGGTCGCCAGGAGGGTCGTGGCGCACTCACGCAGCCGCTCTCCCAGCACCGGGTGATCGAGGTAGGCGCGCGCCACGTCGAGCGACGTGATCGCGTAGTACCGCGAGACTTCGCTGCGACCGAGTCCGGCGATCTGCGGAAAGATGAACCAGATCCAGTGGCCGGTCTTGTGCCCCGACCGCAACTCGTCGAGTACTCCAGGGTAGACGCCCTCCTGCCCCACCAGGAATCGGTCGAGGCCGTCGTCAAGCATCGACAAGGTCAGGCCGAGTCATGCGATCAGCCATCGTCCGTCACGGGTTCGATGGTGGAAGGTTGGTCGGGGAGGCGGGATTCGAACCCACGATCTCATGCTCCCAAAGCATGCGCGTTGCCAGACTACGCTACTCCCCGATCGGCGGCGCTCATGATACGGCCCAATCCGATCTGCCCACACTCCTGGCGTCGTGGCGGCGAGCGATGGGCGGCGGCGAAGATGCTGCCCACTCCTGCATCGGGATGCGCGTCGTCGCCTCGTATACCCGGTTCGGGCAGTCGGACGACGGCCCCAGGCCATCCGGTTCGATCTCTGAGTCCGTTCGGTACGCCTCGATACCCGATACCGGCCAAGCTCACCGGGCTACGTCGTAGGCCCTCACATCCGGGCGAGTAGTTCACTCTTCTTGGCGTCGAACTCCTCGGGCGTGAGTAGGCCAGCGTCCCGTAGCTCGCCAAGCTTTCGGAGCTGGTCCATGGCATCAGGCGCCGTCGTCACGACCGTCGGAGCCCGATCGGAATCGTGGTACGCGGCGACCAGTTCGCGGATTCCGTGCGGCTCCCGCCTTGGCCTGGTCGAAATGCTCGCGCGTAAGGGCCACGGCGTTTGTGCTCTTGAAGGCACTGTCTTTCCCGCCGCTCCAGTAGCCAGCATCGGCGCTCACGGCCCCGGCGGCCTGGATCGTGAAGGTTCCGCCGATCGCGCCCGTCTCGACCTGAACGCCGGTCACATTCCGGTAGTCCCAGCTCACAAGCTTCTTTGCCATGGCGGCACCGGAAAAGACGCCCTTCTTGAATACGAACACACGCCGATCCGTTGCGATCGCGGCGGAATCGTACGCACCGCGCACGATGGCTTGGACGGATTCTCCAGGTAGAAGGTTCTCGTCCAGGGCTTTGTTCGCGTCCTTGTGCAGTTGCGCTCGATCATCGAGCGCCCATGTCTTGCCCATCTGTCACCTCGTTCAACTGGTCGTGGCCGGTCGGCGTCAGCTCGCGTGATAAGGCCTCCCCTACTTGATCGTCCAGGTACCGCAGCCACTCGACTTGAAGCCCTTGTCGGTCGACCGGATGGTGACGACCGTAGATACGTCGCCCAGGTGATTGCTGATGATCTGCCCAAGCGTGCCGCCGAACCCCTTGAGCCGAGCCCAATAGCAGGTGTCTCCTCCGCGGTTCCGATACGTCCCGGGCTTGATGTCCGTGGGCACGATGAACGTGCCGTCACCAAACTCGGTGCGCGAATCAGTCACTCGGGATAGATCCTTGCTCCACTCCCCGCATCCCCTCGACTCGAACCCCTTGTCGGTCTTCGAGATCGACACGACCCCGTACCCGTTCACGAGTTCATTGGCGATGATGTCGTCGAGTGAGCCATCGAATCCCTTGAGACGCGACCAGTAACAGGAAGTCGGCTCACGGAGACGGTAGGTACCCGCCTTGATGTCGGAACCGACGAACCAGGTCCCGTCCTCGAACGTGGCGAAGACTGGTTCCGGCGGTGGTTCGGTAGTCGGTTCGGCGGTCAGTTCGGGAGTCGGTTCGGCGGTCGGTTCGGCGGTCGGTTCAGCGGTCGGTTCAGCGGTCGGTTCAGCGGAGGGCTCGGCATATGAGACGGTGATGCTCCGCTCGGTCGATCGGTCGTCTCCCATTCGAAAGACGAGCTCGTTCGGTCCAGGCTGCAAGGCGACCGTCAGCGACCACGATCCGTCAATCGCGGCCGTGGTGCTCTGGTCGGCGGCCAATGCGATGTCCTGCACCACGGTCGCTCCAGGCGACGCCACACCGCTCACCACCACCTGGGCAGCCGTCACGCCAGCTCCGGACGCGGGCGACAGGATCTCGAACGTCGGCGCGGACGCAGCGATCGGCGAAGTGGTGGGAGCCATCGCCACGGTGAGTGATGACGTCGGGTCCGGCGACCGATCAGCGGTATCCGCCAGCAGGTTCGTGCCCGGGTTGGCGGCTGTGTACAGCGTAGATCCAACGATGACGATGAGAATGGCGGCCGCCCACTGGCCACGGCTCCCGAGTCGGTCGCCTCGGTCGATCGCGTGGATGAGTTCGTACACGAGCGCAGCCAGCGCTGCGTAGACGAGCACGATGAGAGCGACGAACCCCCAGCCCACGCGAAGGATCGGGTTTCCGCGCCCGACCCGCACTTTGAACCAGGTCGCGAGCCGTTGAAGCTCTGTCATCTCACTCCGATCGGGCATTCAGCCCACCGATGGACGGTTCTCATGAAGCCGTGGCGCACACGACGTACATCGTGAAGTCGATCGGCAAGTTGCTGATGCCGTGCTTCCACTTGACGGTCCAGCCGGTCCCGCTTGGGTAACTCGCGCCCATGAAGTCCTTTTCGGGGGTCGAGATGCTGAAAACGGTGTAGACCTCGGAGAAGTCGTAGCCACCACCGAGCGGGACCTTGCCAGTCGGGCAGTCGAGCGTCGAGGTTCCGTACTCGACATTGAGCGCCATGGTGAACTCACCTGTGACGACCTCATACCCGCTGACGCCTGCTGGACCTTGGGCTCCATCCGCACCGGCGGCCCCGTCAGCGCCGTCCGCTCCCGGGGCACCACTCGGTCCTGGCTGGCCGGTGGCCCCCGTCAGGCCACGCTGGTTCCAGGTGCGCGTCACCTCCGTCGAGGTGCACCGCTTACCGGCTTGGTAGTCGATCATCCGGAGTGCCCCGGAGCTGTTCTTGCAGACCGTATAGACCTTGGTCACAGAGTCAGGGATCGCCGCGCTGGCGATCCCGATCGCGGACACCGCGAGGACGGCCACGAGACCGACGATGACGGTCAAACGGGCGAGGGGTCGAGGCATTGCTCTGCTCTCCGTAGGTGGCGGACGCTGCTCGTTGTCCTGGGATGGTCGAGTTGGATCGCATGTGGTCGCCCAGTGACCTGTTCCGCTTCAGACTCGCCACGACACCACCGACTGTCTGTATGTCGAAAGTACTCTGCACCGCACCAGAGTCACCACTCGATCAGGATGTAGTGCCTCGCCTCATCCACATCGATCATCGCTGCCAACCGCCAGGCAACCCAGCTCCGGTCGCGGACCCGCGATCTTCGTCACCAGCGGCCAACGGTGCGGGACGACGGGGTGGGTGACCGAAATGGCACCGCAGCTGTCGGCGACCACCTGCGATTGCTCTTGGCGTCGGCCTCCGGCTCGGTCCATTCTGGGTTCGCCGTCCGCCGCGCCGGGAGAAGTCGAACTCGCACGCATAGCTCGACTGAGCGCTCGAACCGCACAATGATCGGCGCCTTCTTCGCTCAGTCGGTCACGCTCAAAGGCCCCGACCCTACGCCGCAAACCGCCTTGGGGCTCCCAAAGCATGCGCGTTGCCAGACTACGCTACTCCCCGGTGGGCGGCGCCCATGATACGGCCACGGCGCGAGATCCACTCCACCATGGTTTCCCGGCCGGTCACGCAGGAAAGAGGAAGGTGCGATGGAAGTCCACCCCGGTGTCTTCGTTTCAAGCACGTCCACCGACGAATGGGAACCTGATCCGGAAGTCGGCGGCGAGATGCATGTCCTCGCCAGCGAGGAGGGCGCGTTCGCCGGCATGACACGCTACCTGGAACCTCGGGAGGCACTGACCTGGACGCAGCCCGAGCGCGAGACGCTCCTGATCCTGGAAGGCAGTGCCCGCATCGAGATCGCCGGTGGGCCCACGCTGGACCTGCATCCCGGCGACATGGCGTCGATCCCCAAGGGTGCCGTGACGACGTGGCACGTGACCGTGCCATTCAAGGAGATCTGGTTCTTCGCACGGCCCTACGACGTCGACCAGGGATAGGGGCGGCACACTCCGCTCGTCGCCGAGGCCGCCGACCGGCCGGTCACGGGTGCGGGGAAGCCGTGGATGCCGGCGGCCCGGCTGGGCCGACTACCTCAGGCCGCCACGAGGCCCATCCATGCGTGACAGGATCGACCGCTCGCCGTGGGTGGCCATCGGATCCAGGCGGGTGACCGCCGAAGCCGAGGCAGCGGAGACGATGCCGGAACCCGTCCGCAGCACGATCCGGTAGTAGTTCGTCGCCGCCGTTCCCGCGTTCCAGCTGACGTAGCGGACGGTGGCCGACGGCCACAGCACCGTCGGATAGTCGTTGTAGCGGCGCTGCGACGAGGTCCCGGACGGCCCGATGATCTGGCCCGGGAACCAGGTCGCTCCGGCGGTGTCGGACTCGCTCCACACGAGATCCACCTTCGTCGACGAAGTGAACGTCGAGCACGCGGTCACGCAACCCGACCACGCGACCCCGATGCCCTGCGTCCCGCTGAGTGCGACCGTCGGGCCGTACGACTGCGTGTACGTCACGCCGGTCGGGAGACTGACCGGCTTCGGCGCAGACCACGTCCCCGTGGCCCATGTCCGGACCACCACGCCCGTCGCGTCGGTCCAGGCGACCGCGACCCGCGAGCCGAGTGCGGCCACGGAAGACACATCTATCGACGTCGCCGCGAGTGTCGCGGTGGTGCCCCACGTCTTGCCGGCGTCCGTCGAGACCCTCGCTCGAACGGCTCCGCTGCTGTTCGACAGCCACGAGACGACGATCGTATTGCCGCTGACTGCGATGTGGGGCAGGCCGTAGCGCCCCGACGACGTGGACAAGGCGGACGTCCCCAGCGTGACGCTCGACCAGGTCGAGGCCAGGTTGCGGCTGATCAGCAACCGGACTGAGCCAGTCGCGCTGTCGGTGTAGGCGATGTAGACGTTCGAACCGGCGGCCGCGATCGTCGGGTAGTCGACACGGCCACTTGCCGACGTGAGTCGGACGGCCGAACCCCAGGAGCCGCTGGCTCCATGATTCGTGTTACGCCGGATGTAGAGGGCTCGCGGAGCGGTCCCCTTGTAGGCGAGCCAGCTGGAGGTCGAGACCCACGTCGCGAAGACATAGTGGCCGCTCGCCGCGACGGAGCCCCGCGACCCGCGTTGGGTGCTGGGGTTGAGCCGGACCGGCGTCGTGAACGTGGCCCCCGCGTTGGTGGTCCTGACGTAGTACACGCCGACATAGGGACCGTTGTCGTCCGCCCACGCACCGGACACACGGTCGGTGGTGTACGTGGCATGCAGATAGGTCGTCGCTCCGCTCGCGGTCCGGGCCAGCGACTGCCCGTTGTTCCAGCTGTAGGCGGTCGCGGAGCGCGTCGTGCCCCAGGCGACTGCGGACACGGGTGCGATGCCGCTCGCGGTCAGGGCGATCGTCCGCTGGCTTCGCACGCTGTCATCGCTGATGACGAGACCGCCGGCGCGCGACCCCGCGACACTCGGCGTCGCGCTCAGGGTCACGTCGCAACTGGCTCCGGGGGCCAGGACGCCAGCGGGACAGTCCTCGGACACGATCGCGAAGTCCGCGGCATCAGGCCCGGAGATGGATAGCCCTGAGATCGTGACACCGACCGTGCCGCTGGACGTCAGGTGGACGCTCTGGGGCGGCGTCGCGGTGCCCAAAGCGGCCGATCCGAGGGCGACAGACGCCGATGGCGAGGCAGCCAGGAGCTTGTAGCCGCCGCTCGCCTGATAGCGGACCTCGCCGAACAGGGCCGGCCGATACGCCCTCACAGTGCTGTTCGAACGACGCCGCCAGCGTCGTGACCTTGCCCGCCACGTCCCGCTCGATCTCGGTGATCGCAAAGCGCCCGGTCGATGTGTTGCAGCCATGGCCCTGCCCGCCGACGTCCAACCCCGGGTGGGTCTCATCTGCGGAGCGTTGGGTGTTCTCGAAGGTCCCGACCGCGAGCGTTGCGGAACCGGCCGCGGAGAGGGCGATGACCCAGAAGTCGCCACCAACCGGTCCCAGCACGCGAAGCATCAGGGAGTCCAGGTGAGTACGTGTTCATCTCGAAGGTGGACGTGTCTGATGCGTATTCGAGCTGCTGGCCCCCGCCGATGGAGTCGCCAGGCTCGCTGTCGATGGCGAGTGCTGTGATGGAGCCGGCCGCCCGAACGGGTGACGGAGCCCCGGGCAGACCCGAGAGGACCAGCGACAGAACGATCGCCAGAGGTGCGACGAGCCGCCGAGTCGGCCAGGCGCGTGCGAGCTCGCCCGCATGGATGTTCATCGAACCCACCCTGGTCGGGAGCGCCGGGTGCCGTGGGATATCCGCGGCACTCGTGTCGAACGATACGACGCCGACGCCACGACAACGTTACGAAGGGCGGTTCGGCGGGGCGTCGGTGCACCGGCTCGATCGTCTACGACACCGCGAGCAGAAGCCGAACCGAGGTCGCAACGATGTCGAGATCGTCAAGGCCCTGCCCGACGGCGAATGAATGCCAGGTCATGAAGGCCACGAGATGGCGGGCGACGGCGCGAGCAAGGCGCCCCTCATGGTCGCTCCGCCCGGCCACGTCTCCGGCCAGGATCGCATCGGCGAGGAACCGGGTCCGAGCGTCCGAGGCGAGCCTGGCGGATGACGGCATCGACGCGGCGTCGCGGTTGATCGGGTAGAGCGCGTCGGCGTGGTCTCGATACCAGCCGTACAACTCTCCGAAGGCGCGCCGCGCCCGATCCTCGAGATCCGGGATCGTCGCCCAGCCTCGGCATCCGGCGCCGGGTTCTGCGCCCGCCAGTGCGCTGTGCACGCCTCGAACAGCTCGTCGAGGTCGGCGAAATGCCGGTAGACGGTGAGGCGGGTGACGCCGGCTTCCTCGGCCACCGCCGCGATCGAGGTGTTGGCCGGCCCGACCGTGGTGTGGAGGCGGACCGTGGCTTCGGTGATGCGCAGCCGCGTGGCTGCGACCTGCTCGGCTCGCCGCCTCATCGCGTAGGGTCGTGGTTTCGTAGTACTCATGTGTTCACTCGATATTGACACCGGGCCGTACCGCGTTCACTATACATATCTGTTCACTCGAAAGCGGATGGAGGGCAAGGATGACGCTACTGGGACTGACGGACTCGGCGGTGCGACTGAAGGTGGTCCAGCCTGGCGAAGGCCGAGTCGGTGGACTGGCGCCCGGTGTCGGCGTGGTGTTCAAGATCGATGGCGCGGACACCGGCGGCGCGCTCTCGATCGTCGAGCACCCGTTCGCGGTGGGCGCGTTGGTACCACCGCATGTCCACACCCTCGAGGATGAGTACTCGATCGTCCTGGAAGGCGAGATCGGCTTTCGATCCGAGGATCGCGAGGTGGTCCTGGGCGTGGGCGGCTACATCATCAAGCCGCGCGGCGAGGTCCATGCGATGTGGAACGCCGGTTCGACCCCGGCCCGCATGATCGAGGTCATCTCGCCGGCCGGCTTCGAGCGCTTCTTCGAAGAACTGTCCGACATGACGGCGGTCGGCCGGCCGGATCCCGCCGATATCGCGCGCGCTGGCGAAGCGGTACCAGCTCCCGTTCGCGCAGCCCGCCTGGCTGCCGGACGTGATCGCGCGATACGGCCTGACGCCGACGGCGGGCTAGCGCTCCGCGTCCTCAGTCGGGCCTGGCGCGGCGCCGGCGTGATCTGTTTCGCGACAAGGCGAGTCCGCTCGGGCACACTAGGCCGTGGCCCGGCACTATCCCCCCAGTGCCGGGCCACTTGGTGCCCGACGCCGGCACCACGACTACACTTGCCCGCGCTGCCGTCGAACGCCACGGCGAAGTCAGAGGTGGCCCGTGCACCAGCTGTCCATCCGTTGAGCTCGAAGCAAGCCGCCATCCGCCGTCTCCTCGCCGATCTCCGCCGGGCCGAGACGCGGGGGAGCGCCGTGCATCGAGTGCGCCGCCGAGCCACCTCGGAGCTGAAGGGTCGGACGGGTCGGTCCGACGCGAGTGACCCTGCGACGGGCACCGGCGGCGGCGGCACGGCCAAAGCGTCGACCGGACCCAAACGCTCGGACGCGTGGTATGTCGGCGAGTGGTCGCGCCTGGCGAAGGCCGTGTTCGGACCCGACGCTGCGGGGGACGAGTCGGCGGTCGACTCCGCCCGGGCGCCCGAGGCGATCAAGCGAGCAGGCGGCCTGCGGGCGCAAGCCGTCCTCGCGGAGTCCATCGCCCGGGGCGAGAACCTGGAGCGAGCCGCCTGCCGAAGCGTGGCAGCCCTGACCGCCGCCGAGGAGTGGCACGCCGCCTGGTCCGTGGCAGAGGGCTTCAGCCGCCTGCCCGGGGGTGCGAACGCCTCGGCCATGGGCCATGCCGTGCTGCTCCACCGTCGCCGGCAGTTCGACCGGGTGTGGAACGTGGTCCGCGATCTCGAGGACGAGCCCCTGGCAACGTACATCCCGGTCGAGGCGGTCGATGCGGCGCTGGCCGCGGGGACGGACGAAGCACGCGAAAGGGCCCTCGCGATCGCCGTTCCTGCGGAGGTGATGGACGCCGCCGTCCTCGTCGACCTTGCCGGCAGATTCCTGGTCGTCGGCGAGCGGACGCGCGCGGCGGAACTGGTCGCGGAACTCCGCCGCCGACCGCTCCATCGAGCTCGACGACCGCCGGCGCTACTCGTGGATGCTCATCGAGCGGTGGCTCGAGCGTCGGCCGCGATCGGTCCCGACCGGGTCGATCCCGATGGCGATCCTGGACTACCAGACGCCCGATCACGTGCTGACTTCGGGCAACCTCGGCGACTACGTCCAGACGCTGTCATTGCTCGGCAACCTCGTGCGGATGAGCGATGTGACGTTCTCCGGCGATGACGGCCTGGGTGCCGTGGCAACGGAGTTGCAGGGCCGCGTGCAGCCCCAGCTTCGAACGCCCGGCGTGACCGGCGCGGTGCACCTGGTTTCGGTGAACCGCGATTTCAGCAGCGCCGATGACGTCCCGGAAGGGACGTGGATGGTGGCGTTCGGCTGGCACATGCACGCGCTCTACGACCTTCGCTTCGACTTCCCGTACAACCCGAACATCCGTCCCCTGTTCATCTCCTTCCATGTCAATCGGCTGGAGATGCTCACCGACGAGGCCCAGGCGTATCTGCGCCGACACGGGCCGATCGGCTGCCGCGATTGGACGACCGTCTTCCTGCTCCTCAGTGCGGGCATCGACGCCTTCTTCAGCGGCTGCCTGACCACCACCGTGGACGCGCTCTTCCCGCCCAGGGAGACCGCGTATCACGGCAAGGGAGCGGTCGGCGTGATCGACCTGCCGCGTACGGCAGCCGGTCGCGGCGCGCAGAACGTGCGGGTCTATGGCCATCAGTCCGACGACTACCGGTACATGTCGGCCAGCGAGGGACTCCGTGCCGCCGACGCCACCCTTGCCGGCTATCAGCGGGACCTCGATCGAGCGATCACCGGGCGGCTGCACGCCTATCTCCCGCTCACCGCCCTGGGCGTGCCCGTCGAGTTCAAGACCGGCAGTCCCGGCGACGTTCGCTTTGCGGGCCTGACCGACCTGCGCCCCGGCGACGCGCGGCTGACGGAGCTGCGCACCGGCATCCGGGACCTGGTCGCGAAGACCTTCGAGCAGATCCTGGCCGGAGCGGCAGAAGACGAGGTCTACGCCTCGTGGCGCGAACGAACCTCCGAGCGCGTGGCCGAGGCCAGGGCTCGATTCGAAGCCCCGGTGGCCGAGACCCCGATCGTCGACGTGGCCGGGGCGGTCGCGACGAGTCGGGCAGACAGCCGCGCCTTCGGCCCGCACGAGGCGGTCGATCGGGCGACGGTCACCGACATCGTCCTGAGCTTCGACCAGAACCTGACCACCCCCGCTGCGGTGCTGCTCGAATCGATCCTCGCCAACGCGTCCGGGCCGATCCGCCTGTGGGTGCTGGGTCGCGGCCTGACCGGCGCCTACCAGGAGTGGCTGGCTGCGGCCTTCCCGTCCGTACCGATCACCTTCATGCCGTGCGACCAGATCACGTACGGCATCGCCGGCCGGCCGCGACGCGTCACGTCCCGGATCACGATCTCCACGATGGACCGGCTGCTCCTTCCGGACCTGCTCGACGACGTGAGCCGGGTCGTGTACCTCGATGTCGACACGTTGATGCTCGGCGACGTGTGCGCTCTCGCGCGGACCGACCTGGGCGGTCGGCCGGTCGCCGCGCGCGACTCCAACGTGAGCGAGGCGAGCGAGTGGCGACGCGCCGGACGGCGGCTCGAGGAGCCGCTGGCCACCGGGCTGCGGCGCTGGATGGGGCTTCAGCACGGCTACGGGCAGGCGGCGCTGAACGCCGGCGTGCTCGTGCTGGACCTGGACCGGATGCGCCACGACGACTTCACCGCCAGGTACCTCGGCTGGGTCGAGGTCTACGGGTTCCACGACCAGGACACGATGCTCGCCTATGTCGGCCCGGACCGGGCCGTCCTCGAGCCCCGATGGAACGCCATGCCCACGCTGGAGGACGTGCCCGACCCGAGCCTCATCCACTGGGCCAGCTTCGGCAAGCCCTGGGACCCGGAGTTGACCTTCGAGCAGGATCGCTGGCGCGAGTACGCTGCACACCTGCAGGACCGAGCGGGAGCGCCGCCGGTGGACGGAGGCCGCCGCACGATCGGGCCGGCCGGGACGATCGGGAACCCCACCCAGATCGGTCCGGTCGAGACCGCGATCTCGCCGGCGATCGAACGAGTCATCGAGGGCGTGCGCCGGGAGCACCTGAGCTACCTGGGCGTCGCCAGCCTGCGGACGCTCGCCGCGTCCGTCGAAGCGATCGAGGCGGCCGGGCATCGACGGTCTCATCATCGAGGCCGGCACTGCCCGAGGCGGTTCGGCCATCACCCTCGCGGCGGCCAAGTCGGCGGCGCGCCGGATGAAGGTGTACGACGTGTTCGACATGATCCCGCCGCCCGGCGAGAAGGACGGCGTGGATGTTCACGAGCGGTACGCGACGATCGTCAGCGGAGGCTCCAAGGGCATCGGCGGTGAGACGTACTACGGCTACCGCCAGGATCTGCTCGCCGAGGTGACCGAGTCGTTCTCGCGGCATGGCCTCCCGGTCGCCGAGAGCAATGTCGAGTTGATCCAGGGGCGGTTCGAGGACACCCTCGCGCTCGACGAGCCCGTCGCACTGGCCCATCTCGATGGTGACTGGTATGCGTCGACGATGACCTGCCTGACCCGGATCGCCCCGCTGCTTGCGGTGGGCGGCCGCTTCGTGATCGACGACTACGACGCATGGTCGGGTTGCCGAGCCGCCGTCGACGAGTACTTCGCCGGACGCCCGGGCTTCCGCTTCGAACGTCGCGGCAGGTTGCACATCGTCCGGGTGTGACCGCTCGCTCCAGCGTCCAAGCCAGGCGACATCGTCGGCGTCCCGATCGGCGTCACGCGCGCCGGAAGTCGCCCGTCACAGGTCAGGACGCTGGGCGATCACGGGCAGGCTGATCGATCGCCCGGCGTCTCCATGTCCCGAGTCGCGGTAGACTCGGGCGCGGGATCACGACGAACGCCCCGCACTGGAGACCGAAGCCCGCGTGCAAGCCACCCGGATCCGGCCCGAGACCGGAGCTACAGACCGCCGCCGCCTCGCTGCGGCGACCCTGTCGGCGGTGCTTCCCGGACTGGGCCAGGCGTTCAACCGTCGCCGCCGCCTGGCGCTCCTGTTCCTGATCCCGTCGCTGCTGATCCTGGCGATCGCCCTCCTGATGGCGCAGCTCCAGTCCCCGGTCCGCCTGGCAGCCTGGGTCATCACCCCGTCCGTCCTGGGCGGCGTCCTGACCTTGAACGCGTTGCTCGTCGTGTGGCGCCTGGTCGCATCCTTCCAGGCGTTCCTCGATACCCGCTGGTCCGGCCCGACCGGCCGGCTCGGGGTCATCGGGATGCTCGTCATCGCCTTCGTCATCGTCGCTCCGCACCTGCTCGTGTACCAGTACGGACGGCTGCTCGGCGACACCTTCGGGACGATCTTCCGGGGCCAGGTCCTCGCGGCGCAGAGCGGCCCGGACCGACCGGTACGACCGGAGCCGGCCGACGGCGAGCGGATCAACGTCCTCATCGTCGGCGTGGATTCCACGGCGAAACGGAACGCCACCCTGACGGACACGATGATGGTCGCCTCGCTCGACCCGGTCGGCGGGACCGTGTCGATGGTCTCGATCCCGCGCGACCTGATCAGCGTCCCGCTGGGCAACGGCGACGACTACGGGCCCAAGCTCAACTCCCTGATGTCGTACGCGAACCGCCACCCCGACGCGTTCCCGAACGGCGGGCTGTGGGCCCTGCAGGACGCCGCCGGCGCCCTGCTCGGCATCCCCATCCACTACTACGCCACGATGGACATGAGCGGCTTCATCGAGATGATCGATGCCGTCGGCGGGGTGGACATCACGGTCAAGAAGGGGTTCGAGGACCCTGGCTACGACGGCTACGGCACGGACCAGCGCGGCTTCAGCATCACCGCCGGCAAGCACCACATGGACGGCATCGAGGCGCTCGCCTACGCGCGCTCGCGCAAGGCCAAGGGTGAGAGCGACTTCACGAGGGCCGCGCGGCAGCAGGAGATCCTGTCCGCCCTGCGCCGCAAGGCGACGTCGGGCGGCAGCCTGTTCTGGCAGCTGCCCGATCTGCTCAAGGTCGTCGGGGCCTCGGTCAAGACGGACCTGCCCACCGAGCGGCTCCCGTCCCTCGCCGCCGTCCTGGACGAGTCGGGCACGGACTCGATGGTCCGCACCGTCATCAAGTTCCCGCTGGTCCATCCCAAGCCGACCAAGTTCGGCGACGGCCAGGACCCGGACCTCGCGGCGATCAGGGCGATGGCCGCGAAGCTCTTCCCGGAGCCCGGGGTCCCGCCGGTCGGCTGGCCGGAAGTGTCGCCCTCGCCCTCGGCGGCCCCGTAGGCCCGCTCGGACGGGTCGGCCAGCGGGGCGGATCGCAGCCTTCGGACCCGGCGTTTCTGTCAGGCGCGATCCCGGCACAGATGAGCGCGGTGCCACCCTGGATCCGACAGGATCTGTCATCTGGGGACCCGTACACGAGGCGCTCGTCGCAGCAGCGCGCCTGGTAGTGACGCCGTCGGGCCATCGGCGGGTCGCCGGACAGAGCCGGGAGCCAGGACCGGCTTGACTAGAAGCCCAGGTCGGCCAAGCGTGGCGCCATCCGGGCGGCGGCTCGCGCCCGGTGCGAGATAGCGTGCTTCTCGGCCGGGGTCCATAGGCCCAGGGTGCGACCACCGGGCGGTTCGGAGCGTGGCTCGAAGATCGGGTCGTACCCGAAGCCTCCCGTTCCCCGAGGCGCGGCGGCGATCCGGCCACGGCAGGTCCCGCGGGTGAAGACGATGGACAGGGCGCCGGGCCGGGTCGCACCAGGCCCATCGGGGAGCGCCAGCGCGAGGACGCACACGTAGCGCGCGCCGCGTCGCTCCGGTGGCATGCCGGCCAGCGTCGCCAACAGGAGAGCGTTGTTCTCCGCGTCGGTCGCATCCTCGCCCGCGTAACGACGCGTGCGGACGCCCGGTCCGCCGTCCAGGGCATCCACCTCGAGGCCTGAATCGTCGGCCAGGGTGGGCAGCCCGGAGGCCCGGGCGCCGAAGCGTGCCTTGATCGCGGCGTTCGTCCGGAACGTCAGGCCGGTCTCGTCGGGGTCGCCGGGGATCCCCAGATCGTCCAGCGACACCAGGTCCCCGCGCTCCAGGTGGAGCAACTCGCGCAGTTCGCGCAACTTGTGGGCCGAACGTGTCGCGACGAGCAGTCGCGGCCGGCTCACCGCCGGACGGTGGCCAGGATCGCGGCCTGGGCCTCGAACAGCTCGGCCAGCCCGGCATCGGCGAGGTCGATCAGTCCGTTCGCGGCGACTCGATCGAACGGCTTGCCCTCGGCGGTCCCCTGCAGTTCCACGTACGCCCCACCGTCCGTCCCGACCACGTTGAAGTCCACGTCCGCGCGCGAGTCCTCCGGGTAGTCCAGGTCGAGGTACGGCTGGCCATCCACCAGCCCGACGGACACGGCTGCGATCCTCGAGACGAGGTGCCGATCCATGCCGTAGGTGATCATCGCCGCGGCCATCGCCACGTACCCGCCGGTGATCGAGGCGGTCCGGGTGCCGCCGTCCGCCTGGATCACGTCACAGTCCACGGTGATCGTCCGCTCCCCGAGCCGGGTCAGGTCCACGACGCCACGCAACGAGCGCCCGATGAGGCGCTGGATCTCGTGCGTCCGGCCACCCACGCGCCCACGAGTCGATTCGCGGTCGCTGCGTTCCTTGGTCGCACGCGGCAGCATGGAGTACTCCGCGGTCACCCAGCCGGTCCCCTTGCCGCGGAGGTGGGGCGGGACGCGGTCGGCGATCGTGGCCGCGCACAGCACCTCGGTGTCACCCACGCGGATGACGCACGAGCCCTCGGCCCACTTCTGGACGTTCATCGTGAAGCTCACGGGTCGCATCTCGCGCGGCCCGCGCCCGCCCGATCGTTCAGGTCCCGACCGGTTGCCGATGGTCATGACGTCCTCTCCTCAGCCTTGGCGTTGTCCCACAGGGTATCGAGTGCGGCGAAGTCAAGGTCGCGCAGGGCGAACCCCTGGGCCGCGGCTTGGCGCTCGACACTGCCGAACCGGCGCCGGAACTTGGCATTGGCCGCACGCATCGCGGCCTCCGCCTCCACGCCCTGGCGGCGCGCGACGTTGACCAGGACGAACAGCAGGTCGCCGAACTCCTCGGCCCAGTGGGTGTTCGTCGTCGCTTCGCGGAGTTCCTGGGTCTCCTCGACGACCTTGTCGAGGATGCCATCGATGGATGGCCAGTCATACCCCAGGTTGGCGGCCCGCTCCTGCATCTCCTGGCTGGCGGCCAGGGCCGGCAGCGACCCGCTGATCCCGTCGAGCGCGCTCTTCTGGTGGCGGCGGCTCGTCACCGTCCTGCACGGTCCCGGACGCGACCTCCGCGGCCGCTGCGGTGGCCCGCTCTGCGGCCTTGATCCGCTCCCACTGCCGATTGACGTCGCTCGCGGTGGTGGCCACCGCGTCACCGAAGACGTGCGGGTGGCGGCGCACGATCTTGGTCGCCAGCGCGGCGTGGACGTCGGTCAGGTCGAACACGCCGGCCTCGGCCGCCAGCTGGGCATGCAGGATGACCTGGAGCAGGAGGTCGCCGAGCTCCTCGGCAAGGGCCGGCGTGGCGCCCGCCTCCAGCGCGTCGTAGACCTCGTATGTCTCCTCGAGCAGGTGCTTGCGAAGGGAGGCGTGGGTCTGTTCCTGGTCCCACGGGCAGCCGTCCGGCTGACGCAATCGCGCGCTGATCCAGGGCATCGCCCATGGACCAGCCACGGCGAGCTCCGGCGCCACCGGCGCGAGGTACAGCGAACCGCCGAGGTCGGCGGCGGTCAGCCCGTCGATGGTGGTCGGCTCGACCAGTCCGATCCGGCCGACGCTGTGACCGGGCGGATAGAGACGGCGCAAGACGCTCAGCGGCTCGGCACCGCCGGGGCCATCACGGCCGGGCAAGGGCGCGATCGAGGCACCAGGCAGCCCAGCAGCCACGCCCGCCGGGCCCGCCCGCAGGATGGCGAGCGGTACGACAAGGAGCGGGACGCGAGGCGTCCAGCGGGATCCCGATGAGCCGCTCCGCGGGGATCACCTGGAGGCCGTCCGCCAGGTCCGATCCCCATCGCAGCCGGGCCTCGGCGACGAGCGCGTCGAGCACCGGACCTCCTGTCTAGTCGGCCGCTCCCGACTCTAGTTGGCCACTCCCGACCCCGTGATGAGCGGGTCGCGCGTGATCGTGGCGGCGTCCTTCTTGGCGGTGTACCAGTCGCTGAACGCCTTCGCCTTGATCGAGTCGAGTTGACGGCCTTCCGGCGTCCGGGTCTCCTCCTCGAACACCTTGAAGAGGTAGCTCCCGTCATCCGGGATCGTCACGACCTCACTCGTCTTGCCGACCGCTGCCGCGAAGATCGCCGCGGCCGCAACCTCGTCGAACTGGCCCCTGGCGAGCCAGCCGATGTCGCCACCCCGGCTGGCGTCTGACGCCTCGGAGTTGTCGCGGGCAAGGATCCCGAAGTCCGCCCCTGCGTCAGCCTGGGCCTTGAGCTCGGCCAGCCGCTCGGCGTCCGTGGGGCCATACATCTTCTGGATGACATGCCAGCCGAAGTCGGACTTCACCGGCGGGATCAGGTCGCCGGGCTTGAGCCCCTCCTTGAGGATGGCCGCCTTGAACGCTTCATCGATCTGGCTGGCCTTGTCGAAGTACGGCAACTTGCCGCCCGAACCGGTAGGCCCGGTGGCGCTCGACTCGTCACTCTCCGCCCGCGCGATCGAGTCGAACAGCGAAGGATCTGCCTGCAGCTTCGCGTACGTCGCGTCCGCCTCGGCCTTGGCCGCGGCCCACGCCGGATCGGTGTCGGGGAGGTCGGCGGCGCCCTGGGCGTCGTCCTTCGGGGAGTACAGGATGTGGCGGGTCTTGACCGCGTCGTCCGCGACAGCCGCCCCCGGGTCCTGGATGTAGAGCTCCGCGACGCGTCGCTGCGGAGCCGGCTTGCTCGCATCCGCGACGATCTTGCCCTCGAGCTTCTCGCGCATGACGTCGGCGGCCACGACCGCGCGGTACTTGGCGAGATCGATCCCGTCGTTCTGCAGCTTGGCCTGGTAGTCGGCGTCGACGGACTCCGGGGAGATCTCGGACGCGCGCCCGATCCTGAAGATGCCGTCCTCGCCCTCGATCACCGCCGTCGGAGCGTTGGCCTCGGCCGCGAAGACCGCGGCCAGGTAGGCCTCGTCCTCCTGGGTGTCGTCCGCCTGCACCCAGCCGAGATCGCCGGCCTGCTGGGCCGTCGGGTCGGTGGAGACGGTCTTGGCGATGTCCTCCCAGGCCTTGCCGGCCGCCAGGTCCTTGAGCGCGGCGTCGGCCTTCGCCCTGGCCGCGGCGGTCTGCTCGGCCGTTGGGGCGACGGCGCCGGCGGTGACCTCAGGGGCGACCTCGATCAGCCAGGCGTGGCGGGATTCAGGCGTCGTGGCCTCGACCACGAGGCGGGCATCGATGTCCTCCGGCGTGACGGTCACCCCTTCGGCTGCACCGAGTCCGGCCTGGAGGTGCTGGTCGATCAGACGCTCGAGCGCGGTCGTCGGCAGCGACTGTCGCTGGGTCTCGACCGCCTGCAACTGGGCGTTGGCCTGGGCCTCGGTCAACTGGCCGGCCACCCCTGCCGTCCGGATGCGCCGCTCGGCCTCCTCCAGCCGCCGTGTCTCGATCTTGAGGCGGTCGTTGAACTCGTCCGTGGTGATGGACTGGCCGTTGACGCTCCCGACCGGCGCGAGGTGGGCGTTGTACCAGGACAACCCGGCGGCGATGAGCAGGATCAGGACGGCCAGCGCCACGACGACGCCAAAGCCGATGTTCAGGTACAGGTTGCGCCGATCCTGGCTCTCCCACGCCGGCTTGTGGGAGCGTTTGACGACGGGCTTCGCTCGAAAGGTCATTGCAGTCAGATGATCCTGTACGTGGGCGGCGCGGGGCGCCGAGGAAGGCCTGGGCGGTCGGTAGCGTACCGCAACTTCCGATCGAACTCGGCGAACGTTCGATCAAGCTTCCGCAATCGCGCGCCCCAGGCTGTCGATCACGCGCGCTCGATCGAGCTGACCGAGGCTCGACGATGACGGGAGGCTGACCGCCGAACGGAAGATCCCCTCGGCGACCGCGCCGCCCAGCCGGGGGGCATCGCGCATACAGGCGGGTCAGGTGGAGCGGCGTCCAGATCGGACGCGCCTCGATGGCATCGCGACCCAGTGCCTCGATCAGGGCGTCGCGGGTCACGTCCGTGCGCGCCGGGTCGAGGGCGGCCGTGTAGAGCCAGAAGGACGGGTCCGCCCAGGCGACTCGCGGCGCCGGGCGCAGTCCGGGCAGGCCGGCGATCGCCGCGTCGTAGCTCGGCGGCGTTGGCGCGCCTGGCGGCCAGCAGGGCCGGCAGCGTCTCGAGCTGGGCCAGGCCCAGGGCCGCGGCGAGGTTGCTGAGCCGGTAGTTGTAGCCGACCTCGTCGTGGTCGTAGGCCCGCTGCGGGAGCCGCGCCTGGGTGGACAGGTGGCGGGCGCGGCGCGCAAGCGCCTCGTCGTCGGTCACGAGCATCCCGCCGCCCGCCGGTCGTGATGAGCTTGTTGCCGTTGAAGCTGAAGCAGCCGATCCGCCCGATCGTGCCCGACCTGCCGGCCGTCGAGCGGCCCCGCCTCGATACGACGCGCCGAGCGCCTCGGAGGCATCCTCGATGACCGGGATGCCGTGGCGCTCGGCCGCCTCGAGCGACCGGCTCGCAGCTGGGCCGGATGGCCGACGAGGTGGACCACCTCGATCGGCGGCCGGCTGGCGCAGCCCGAGCCGGGCGCGGCGGTCCAGCTCCTCGACGACGATGGCCGGGTCGCGCGTTGTAGGTCGTCGGCCTCCGAGTCGATGAAGACCGGCGTGGCCCCGACGTACCGGACCGGGTTGGCCGACGCGACGAACGTCAGGCTCGGGACCAGGACCTCGTCGCCCGGCCCGACGTCCAGGACCAGCAGGGCCAGGTGGATGGCCGCTGTGCCGCTGGCGCAGGCCACCGCGTAGCGCGCGCCGACGGCCGCCGCGAAGGCCTCCTCGAAGCGGACGACGAACGGGCCGACCGACGAGACGAAGTTCGATGCCAGGCACTCGGCGAGGTAGTCGGCCGCGTTGCCGCCGATGAGCGGCTCGGCGAGCGGGATCCGGGTGGCGGCCGCCACCGGCTCAGAGCTGGACACGATCGACGTCGTCACCGGACGGGCTGCGTCCGAAGCCAGTCGATGGTCGCCGCGAGCCCATCCTCCAGGCTCGTCGCGCGCCTCCCAGCCGAGCAGCGTCGCGCGCGCGGGACGGGTCCGACTGGAGGACGAGGACCTCGCTGCCGTCGGGTCGCACGCGGGCCGGATCCTCCACGACCTGCGGCGTCCACCCCGAGGATCCGGCACGCCAGCGCGAACAGCTCGCCGATCGACTCGCTCCGGCCGGTGCCCAGCTGGATCGTGGCGCCGTCGATGCCGGCGCGCGGTCGCCGCCCGGACGAACCCGTCGACCGTGTCGGCGACGAAGGTCAGGTCGCGCCGCGGATCGAGCCGGCCGAGGCGGATCTCGCGGCCGCCCGGCCAGGAGCTGGCGGAGCATCGTCGGCAGGACGGCCCGCTCGGACTGGCGCGGGCCGTACGTGTTGAACGGCCGCAGGATCGACGACCGGCAGGTCGTAGCTGCCGTGGAAGGCGAGGGCCAGCTGGTCCGCGGCGACCTTGGACGCGGCGTACGGCGACTGGGCCTGGAGCGGGTGCGTCTCGCGGATCGGCAGGGCGTCCGGCGTGCCGTAGACCTCGCTCGTCGAGGTCTGGATGAACCGGCGGACCCCGGCCCGGCGGGCGGCCTCGAGCACGTTCAGCGTGCCGCGCACGTTCGTGTCGATGAACGACTCGGGCGCGACGTACGAGTACGGGATGGCGATGAGCGCGGCCAGGTGGAAGACGACCTCGATGTCCTGGTCGTGGCGGCCTCGACGAAGCGCGCGTCGCGGATGTCGCCGAGCTGGATGTCGATCGCCGCGCGGGCCTCCGGCGGACAGGTCGTCCAGCCAGCCGGCGGAGCCGCGCGAGTTGTAGAGGCAGAACGCCCGCACGTCGGCGCCCTCGGCGACCAGGCGCTCGACGAGGTGGCTGCCGATGAACCCGTCCGCCCCGGTGACCAGGCACGGACGCCCTGCAGCGGTCGGTCCGGCACGTCAGCCACCGGTCCGTGCCCGGGCCAGCTGGTCGCGCTGGCCGACATCGATCCAGTCGTCCTCGATCTCGAACGCGCCGACCGGCAGACCGTCGGCCAGCAGGGCCGTCGATGAGGTCGGGCATCGACAGCGGCGACGCCCGGCTCGACCCGGGCGACGCCGCCGGGGCCAGCGCGTAGATGCCGCTGTTGACCTCGCGTTCCACCGTGGGCTTCTCCTCCAGGCGGACCACGCGGTCGCCGTCGCGCTCCACGCAGCCGAACGGGACGGCATGCAGGTAGCGCCGGACGCCGATCGTGGCGACCGCACCGGACGCGACGTGCGCGTCGAGCAGGCCGCCGACGTCGGCGTTCGTCACCAGGTCGCCGTTCATCAGCAGGAGCGGCTTCGGTCGGCGGCTCGGGCAGCAGGCCGAGCGCACCGGCGGTGCCCGAGCGGCTCGCTCCTCGCGCAGGTACTCGATCCGGGCGCCGAAGCGCGACCCATCCCCGAAGTGCTCCTCGATGACGTGGCCGAGGTAGTTGACCGAGATGGAGATGCGGGTGATCCCGGAGCCGACGAGGTGGAGCACGATCCGCTCGAGGATCGGCCGGCCGGCGACCCGCAGCATCGGCTTCGGGACCGTCTCGGTCAGCGGTCGGAGGCGGACGCCCTGGCCGCCGGCCATGACCACCGCCCGGTTCGTCGCGCTCGACCGGCTCGAGGAACGCATGCAGCAGGTGGAGGCCCGACCGGGCGCCCGTCGTCGTCGAGGACCGGGATGGCATCGATCCGGCGGGCCCGCATCAGCTCCAGGACGTCGGCCCGGCCCTCGCCGGACCGGACCGAGACGAACGTCCGCGTTGAGGATCGGTCCGAGCGGGGCGTCGAGGTCCGCCCCGGCCAGGAGCGCGCGCCGCAGGTCGCCGTCGGTGACGACCCCGACCAGGCGGCCGTCGGCGTCCACGGCCAGGGCGATCTGGCCGGCGCCGGAGTCGAGCGCCTGCATCGCGTCCGCGGATCGAGTCCGCCGTCCGGGACGAGGCAGGCGTCGAGCCGGTCGGTCACGCGGTCCCGCCGGCTGCGCCGGGGACGACCCGGGGCCGGGCCGGCGATCCGAGCACGGTCGTGCCCGGCTCGACGTCGTCGACGACGACGGCGCCCATCCCGACCGTCGCGCCGTCGCCGACGACGACATGATCGCGCACGAGCGCTCCCATCCCGATCGTGACGTCCGACCCGACCCGTGTGCCGCCACCGACGACCGCACCGGGCCCGACGTGGGCGAACGGCGCCGACCTGCGACGTCGTGCTCGACGACGGCGCGCGTGTTGACGATCGCGTGGCGGCCGATGCGCGCGCCGGCGTTGACGATGGCCCCGGCCAGGACGACGGTGCCCGTCGCCGAGCCTGGCCGTCGGCGACACCCAGGCGCGTGGCATGGACGACGACCGCCCAGCGGGCGTCCGGAGCCAGTCGTTCGATCGCGGCGCTCACTCGCCGCCGGACGCCCGGATCGCCGGCCCCGCCGACCGCCAGGATCAGGGACGGGCGCTCGTCCGGAGGCAGGCCGGCGAACCGCTCGATGCCCGGACGGGTCGTCACCGAGGTGGGTCGTCGCCGTCGAGCGCGAGCACGCCCGGCAGCCGGCCTCCGGGTCCGTGAAGCCCACGACGTGCCACTCGTCCGGCATCGACGCGGGCCGCTTCGAGGACCACGCCGGCGTGCTCGCCGCCGCCGATCAGCAGCAGCGATCGGGTCCGCGGCGTCACGGCGCCAGCCGGATCGGCGGCTTGCGCGGCGGGCTCGATGGATGCCATGCGGCGATGATATCCGCGATGCGCGCCCCGGCCCGACCGTCGGCGAGCGCGCGGACTGGCGGCGCGGGCGGCCTCGCGGAACGCCGGCGTGAGGGCCTGGCGGAGCGCGTCGGCGACGGCCGCGGCCTCGGCCGGGGCGTCGAGGACGTTCGCCTCGCGGTGCCGGCCGGCCTGGCGGTCACCGACATTCACCGCCGGCAGGCCGAGCGCCGGGGCCTCGACCAGGGCGCTCGAGGAGTTGCCGAGCATCGCGTCCGCGACCCGCAGGAGCCCCCAGTAGCGGGCCTCGCCGAGCGCCTCGACGGCGACCCGGCCGGGCCGGCCGCGGCCGCGGCAGCCAGGATGTCGCGGACCTGCGCCGCGCCCGGGTCCGTGTTCGGCAGGGTGATGACGTACGTCGCCGGGACCAGGTCCATCGCCGCGGCCACGGCCGCGCCGCGGCACCGGCCGGGTCCGCCTCGAGCGTCGCCGGGTGGACGGTCACGACGACGACCGGCGCGGTCAGCTCCAGGCCGAGGCTGCGCCTCGAGCGCGGCGCGGTCCGGCAGGTCCGTGCGGAACGCGGCGTCGAGCCCGGGCGCGCCGACGACGTGGACGGACGACGGGTCCTCGCCGAGCGCGATGACCCGGCGGGCGTGCTCCTCGCTGCTCACGAGGTGGAGGTGGCTGAGCTTGGTGATGGCGTGGCGCAGGGCGTCGTCGAAGGCGCCGAGGGTCTGCTCGCCGCCGTGCAGGTGGACGATCGGCACGCGGTCGACCGTCGCCGCGAGCGCGGCGGCGGCCGTCTCGAGGCGATCGCCCACGAGGACGAGCGCGTCGACCGGCGTGCGCCGCAGCTGCGGCCCCGACGGCGTCGAGGGCAGCCGCGGCCTGGCGATCGGCCGGCGGATCGTCGCGGAGCCGTCCAGCCAGGCGAACTCGGCGTCGGGCGTCGAACCCGTCCGCGCGGACGCTCGTCGACCGTGTGGCCGTGCCGTCGGGACAGGTGCGTGCCGCCGGCCCACAGGTCGGAGCTCGAGGTCCGGGTGGGCCCGGATCGCCGCGCAGGTGCTGTGGAGGATCCCCCAATCCTGGCGGCCCGTGGTCAGGACCGCGATCCGGCGGCGTCCCGGCGTCTCGGCCGTCCATCAGAGGCCCTCGACGTCGGCGGCCAGGACCATCTCGCCGGCCATCACGGAGCGCGTCGTCGCACGGCCGATCACGTCCACGCCGTCGACCCGGCGCGAGGCCCGTCCCCGGCCGGAGCGACGTGAGGTCGCCGTCCGCGATGGTGGCTCCCGCCGGCAGCGACGTCGCCCAGTGCAGGCTCCGGCGGGCGACCGCCGCGATCGCTCGCTCCGCCTCCACCGGGACCTTGTCGCCGGTCCCGAGCGCGTCCGTCACGGCCCGGATGCCCGCGACCATCGCGGCGAACACGTCGGGTTCCAGCGACGTCCGCTGATCCGGACCCGGCATGTCGCGGTCGAGGGTGAGGTGCTTCTCGATGAGGCTCGCGCCGACCACGACCGAGGCGAGCGCCAGTTCCGTGCCGGGCGTGTGGTCCGACCAGCCGGTCGGCACGCCGAACGCCCGCCGCAGCGTCTCGATCGCCCGCAGGTTGGCGTCCTCCGGCCGCGCCGGGTAGCTCGACACGCAATGGAACAGGGCGAGCGGCGGGTCGCCGGCCGCCGCGACGGCGTCGACGGCCGCGGCGACCTCGACCATGTCGGCCATGCCGGTCGAGACCAGCAGCGGTCGGCCGCGCCGGGCCAGGCCGGCGAGGAACGGCAGGTTCGTCAGCTCGCCCGAGCCCACCTTGAACGCCGGGACGTCCAGCCGGTCCAGGAGGTCCGCCGACCCGTCGTCGAACGGCGTGGACAGGAACACGATGCCGCGGTCCCGCGCATGGTCGCGCAGCGCCGGCCCAGGCATCGGCGGGGAGCGCCAGCCGTGCGAGCATCGCGCGCTGGTCGTCGCCGGCCTCGCCCGTGGTCTCCTGGTACGACGCCCTGGGCGCGCCGACCGCCGCGAGCGCGGTCGGATCGAACGTCTGGAACTTGACCGCGTCGGCGCCGGTCGCCGCGGCCGCGTCGACCAGCCGATGCGCCAGCTCCGGATCGCCGTCGTGGTTGACGCCCGCCTCGGCGATGACGAAGACCGGACCGTCCCCGATCCGCCGGTCGCCGATCACGACCGTTCGGCACGGCGCGAGCCGCGGCGAGGGCCTCGGCGACGACCAGGTCCGTCGTCTCGTCGACGTCCACGCTGCGGTCGGGCGCGACGCGCAGGCCGAGCGTGACGCCACGGCTCCACGAACCGCCGGGTCGCGGCGAGCCGGGCCGGGTCGGCGACGTAGAACGCGCCGGTCAGGATCGGTGTCCGCGTCGACGGCCTCGACCGGCTCGAGGGCGTCGTCGGACCCGAGCGCGTGATGCCATGCGGCCGGGTGGGTCGCCCGTGACGCTCACGACCCCGGCTCCGCCGGCGGCATCGAACCGCTCCAGCGCGGCCGCCAGGTCCGCCGGCTCCGTCAACGGCGAGGTCGGCTGGACCAGGACGAGCGCGCGGAACCGGCGAACCCAGGGTCGCCATGACTTCGAGCGCGTGCAGGGCGACATCCACGGACGTGGCTGCTGCGGTGGCCAGGCCTGCCGGCCGCTCGAACGGCGTCTCGGCGCCCCAGGCGCGGGCGACCGCCGCGATGGCCGGGTCATCGGTGCTGCACACGACCCGGTGCGGACCGCCGGCGAGCGAGGCCGGCCGCGAGCCGGGACGTCCGCGCGGCACGACCCACGAGCGGGATCCCCGCGACGAGCCTGAGGTTCTTGCCCGCGATGCGCTGGCTGCCACCGCGGGCGGGGATCAGGAACAGGACGCCGTCGGTCATGTCGCTCATGCCGGCCACGCCAGCAGCTCGTCGGCGATCCGCTCGCTGGCCGATCCGGGCTGGAAGTGCGCATCCATGAAGGCCTGCCTCGCTTCGGGGCTCGCGGCGGCGGCAGGCCCGGCGTCAAGCGCCGCGAGGAGGTCGCCACCGGTGCGCACCGGGATGGCGACACCGGCCTCGACGTACCCGAGCAGATCCGAGGCCGGCGACGTCGACGGCGAGCAGGTTCGGCGTGCCGGTCGCGACCGCCTCGGTCAGGACGGTCGAGTGCAGGCCGAGGTGCGCGTCCGCGGCGCGCAGCAGCCGGTACAGGTCCACCGACTGGACGACGGTCACCGGCGGCGGTTCGAACCCGTGGGCTGCGGCGACCCCCTCGATGACGGCCCGATACGGGCCCTCGTCGCGCTCGCCGGGATGCAGCTTGACGACCAGGTGGACGCGCGGAAGCGGCCGGTCGACCAGGTTCGCGAGCGCGATCGGGTAGTGGAACTGGCGGTAGATCGGACCCCACGTCCCCGACACGACCACCATCCGGTCGCCGGTCGCGACGCCGAGCTCCGCGCGAACCTCGTCGCGCTCCGTCGGCGGTCGCGGCCCGGCGAGGTCCAGGCGCGGCGAGCCGCCGACCCGGACTTCGTCGCTCGCGATAGACGCTCTGCTCCACCAGCAGCCGGCGCTCCCATTCGCCGAACACGTACGTCCGGTCCACGAGCGCCAGCTGGTCCGGACGATCGCGATGCATGTAGCCGTTGTGCCAGCGATAGATCATGCCGTGCTGGATGGCCACGGTCGGGACACCCTCGAGCCGTGCCGCCGCGAGCCAGTCCTGCCGGTGGTACTCGTCGGCCATCAGGATGAGCGACGGTCGCAGACGGCCGATGATCAGCCGCAGCCGGCTCACCGCGTGCAGATTCCGGGCGTACGTCTCCCGCACCTGGCCGACGACCCGACGGGTCATGGCCGGCCCGAGGTCGACCCCGGACACGAGCAGCGGCGTCACCGGCGCCGGCGATCGCGTCGGCGACCGCGCCGGCGCGCGCCTGCAGCGCCTCGGGATCGTCAGCCGTGATGGTCGTCCAGATGACATCGCCCGGCAGGACCCGCTCGGATCCGCTCGCCGAGAGCCTGGCCCAGGTCGCGGCATCGTTGAGCCGGGCCCGGACCTCCACCTCGAAGGGGTCCAGCGCCGTCCCGCGCAACCGGTCGATGACGGGCCCCAGGTACGCGTTCATGAAGCGAGGGCCGGTCGCGGTCTCGACACGCTGGCGGGCGTGGGTCTCGACCACCAGTAGGCGGCCCGGGTCCGCAGCGAGCGCCGCCGAGCCGGTTCGCCACGAAGCGGCGGCGACGGACCGCGTCGCTGGGCCGGAGCCTGTCCATGAGCCTCCGCCGGAGACGGCGCATCGCGCCGGGTCGCTTCGTCCAGCGCAGCATGAGTGGCGGCCTCTGCCGGTGGCCGGTCGTCGGTGGACCCCCGGGGCGCCGTCGCGAGGGCAGCCGGGGCCGTCGCGGCGTCGCGGCCCCGGCGAGCCGGAACGGGATCCCGTCACGCACCGCGATCAGCTCGGCGATCGCCGTCAGCCCTTCGTCGCAGCCGGGCTCGCATTCGATCGCCGATGCGCCGGCGCGGCTGACCAGGTCGTCGACGAGGGCCAGCCACAGCAGCCGTTCGTGCAGCCACAACCCGTGCCGCACGCGGCCCTGGTACCAGAAGGACGTCCCCTCGATCGACATCGTATCGACGACCCCGGAAGCGCTCGCCCAGTCATCGAGACGGCTCGCGGACTCCGCGAGCAGGTCACGGTCGGCCAGGACCCGGTCGGCGACGTCCCGCAACCCGACGACCGTCTCCGTCTCCGCACCGCGCTCCGGCGTCCACGCGGTGTCCAGCACGACCGTGTGACGCCATCGATCGGTCGTTCGGGGTGGGTCGGGCTGGAAGCGGAGGATCGGGCCGACGCTCGGCGTCGGACGGTCGCTTGCCATGGCGTCGAGGATACGCGCTCGCGGTATCCTCTGACACATGCCCACCCTCAAGAGCCGGCTGGGCGACTGGGACCTGGACCACGTGCAGGCCTGGTCCGATCGCGAACTCGTCATCCGCGCGACGCCGGAGACGCTTCTGGAGCCGACGACCAGGGTGGCGACGATCGGCAGCTGCTTCGCGTCCGAGCTAGCCGCGATGATGGGCCAGGTGGGTGTCGTGGGCGCCATGCACCCGGGCGGCCTCTTCTACTCGACCGCCACGATCCGCCAGGAGCTCGAGCGGATCGCCGGGGGCTGGCCGGAGCGGGCGGCCGAGCCGCTCTGGCAGGTGGGCGACGGCTGGGTCGATCCGTTCCGCGACTACAACGTGACCCACTCCGAGCGAGGCGGCGCTGCTCGGGCGCCGGACGACGGCGGACGCGGCGGCGGACGACCTGTTCAAGGACGCGCAGGTCGTGGTCGTCACGCTCGGGCTCATCGAGACGTGGCGAAACCCGACGACGGGTAACACCTACCGCCAGATCCCTCACCCGGCCGTCTTCCCGAGGCTCGGGGCCGATGTTCCATCGCCTGACCGTGGCCGAGATGCTGGACGACCTCGAGCGCATCCGACGGGTCATCCGCGACACGATCGGGGCGACGATGGTGCTCACGACGTCGCCGGTCCCGCTCCACACGACGTTCACGGACCTCGATGTCCGGGTCGCCAACACCGAGTCCAAGAGCCGCATCCGGGCCGCCGTCTCGGAGTTCGTCGATCGCCATGCCGACGTCCACTATTTCCACTCGTACGAGATGGTGGTGACCGCCGAGCGCCAGAGCGACTACTTTCGCGAAGACGGGCGCCACATCCAGCGGCCGGCCGTCCGCTACATCGTGTCGGAGTTCCTGCGCCTGTTCGCCGATCCGTCGCTTCGGCTGACGGATGTGGACACCGCGTGGCTGACGCCGATCGGCAAGACCGCCGCCGAGCCGGTCCCCTACGCGAAGCCACCGAAAGCGGCGCCGCCGCCCGTGTCCACGCCCCGCAGGATCGCGCGTGGCGTGCGACGCCGGATACGAGCGCTCCTGGGCTGACATCCGCCAAGCGGGTCTACCCGTCGATGAGGCGCTCCACGAGCTCCAGGTATCCCTGCGACTCGCGCTCCCAGCGCGGCGTCGCGCACGATCGACGCGGTCCGGGCGACGGCGGCCTCACGGGCGAGGCGCGTCATCGGCGAGGGCCGAGGATCCGTGCCGCCATGGAGGCAGGATCGCCGGGCTCGTACGTCGGCCACGGCACCGCCGGGAAGCGTCCGCTCGACCATCGGCAGGCGCGTCGCCACGACCGGCTTGCCCATCGCGGCGTACTCGTAGACCTTCGTCGAGAGGCTCAGGTCGGTGAACTCGTCGCGGCGGGTCGGGGCGATGCCGATGTCGGCCGCGGCGACGGCAGCCGGCACGTCGTCGATCGGGATCCGGCCGTGGAACGTCGACCCGGTCGGCGATCCCGAGCGTGGCGGCCAGTTCGCGCAGCGCCGGCTCCGAATCGCCGCGACCGTAGATGTCGAAGCGGACGTCCAGGTCCGGCCGCCCGGCGGCGATCGGCGCGACTGCCCGGATCGCGACGTCCAGCTCGTACGTCGGCGTCAGGCCGCCCGTGTAGACGAGCCGGAGCGGCGCCGTCCTCGCGGAACGCGCGGCGCGGGTGCGCGGCTGGGATCGAACCGCTTGAGCGACGGGCTGTTGATGACGACCGAGACCTTGTCCGCGCGCGACGCCGAGCCCGATGAGCCGGTCGCGCATCGCCTCGTTGACCGTGAGCGTCGCCGTCGAGAACGGCGATCGACAGGCGCTCCTGGAGCAGCAGCAGCCGGTGGACGATCGGGTTCGACGCCTTCGGGAAGCGGCTCCGGAAGAACTCGGGCATCGCCTCGTGCAGGTCCAGGATCGACCGGCACGCCGACGAGCCGGAGCGGCAGCGCCGCGAACACGAGGTAGTCCGGCAGCGACGCGACCTGGACGAGGGCGAACCGCTCGCGACGATGGGCGCGAGCGGCCGCCCAGCCGGCGCGCAGCAGGAAGTCGCCGTACTCGGCGCAGGTAGGTCCACAGGCTGGCGCCCTGGTGGCGCTGGACGTCCAGCCGCCGGATCCGGACGCCGGCGAGCTCGCCGTCGGCGGCCTCGCCGGGCCGCCGCAGCCCGAGGACGAGGACCGGCCGGCCGGACGGCGACGACGGCCTCGGCCTCGCGCCGGACGCGCGGGTCCTCGTCGTAGTAGCTGTGGACGATCATCAGGACCGGCCGGGGCGCCTGCGCCCCGCGGCCCGGCCTGCGGTCAGGATCGGACCCGCGCCGGACCGGCACGCTCAGGCCCGTGCCGACCAGCCGGCGCCCAGCCGGAGGACCTGGCGCGCCCGGGTGGACCGTCCGCTGCGAGCGTCGACGGTGTCGACGACCAGCTCCGCTCGCTCGAACGTGCGCGTCCCAGTCGATGGCGGCGTGGGCGGTGACGACGACGATGACGTCGGCCCAGCCGAGGAGCTCGTCCAGGTCCGCTGTTCTCGCGGACGACCGCCTTGTGCGTCCTTGAACGTCGGGCACGTGCGGGTCGTGGAAGCGGACATCGCGCGCCGCGGCCGGCGATCCCGGCGATGACGTCGGCGGCCGGCGAGTTGCGGGCGTCGCGGACGTTCGGCTTGAACGCGACGCCGAGGACGCCGACCCTGGCGCCCTTGAGCGCCTTGCCCCGGTCGTTGAGCGCCTCGGCGACGAGGTCGACGACGTGGCGCGGCATCGCGAAGTTGATGTCGCCGGCGAGCTCGATGAAGCGGTCGATGAAGTCGAACTCGCGCGCCCGCCAGGCGAGGTAGTACGGATCGACCGGGATGCAGTGGCCGCCGACGCCGGGACCGGGCGTGAACTTCATGAACCCGAACGGCTTGGTCGCCGCGGCGTCGATGACCTCCCAGACGTCGAGGCCCATCCGCTCGCACAGCAGGGCGAGCTGGTTGACGAACGCGATGTTGACGTTGCGGAAGACGTTCTCGAGCAGCTTGGCCAGCTCGGCGGCGTCCGGCGACGACAGCGTCACGACCTGCTCGTTGATGTTCCGCAGGAGCGGCGGCGGCGCGCTCGGTGCCCGGCGTCGGTGGTCGCGCCGACGAGGCGCGGGACGTCCTTGCTGGCGCTGGCCGGATCGCCCGGGTTGACCCGCTCCGGGGCGAAGGCGAGGTCGAAGTCGACGCCGGCGATGAGGCCGGTCTGCTCGAGGACCTCGCGGAACGGGCCGGTCGTCGTGCCCGGGAAGGTCGTCGACTGGAGGATGACCAGCTGGCCGGCGCGGAGGTGGCCGCGGATCGCTCGGCGGCCGACAGGACCGGGGCGAGGTCCGGGTCCTTGGTGGTCGTGATCGGCGTCGGGACGCAGACGAAGATGGCGTCGGCCTCGGGGATGTCGGGCGTCGTCCGGCGCGACGACGGCAGGCCGGAGGCGAGCGCGCCGGTCAGGCGGTCGTCCGAGATGTCGTCGATCGGCGACGAGCCGGCGTTCAGCTCGGCGACGCGCGGCCGGGTGGGCATCGATGCCCTCGACGGTCGAGGCCCGCCTCGACGAACGAGATCGCCAGCGGCAGGCCCGACATAGCCGAGGCCGATCACGGCCACTCGACGGTCTTGACGTCACGGTCCCTCCGCAGGCGTCGGGTCGAGCAGTGGCGTTGCGCCCGAAAGGATAGCCGGTCCGGCGACGCGGCGGTCGGTCGGGTCAGCCGACCGCGGCGGCGCGCCAGCCAGCGCCTCCACGATCGCGGCGATCCGCTCGCCGGCGTGCCCGTCCCACAGCGGCGGGCCCTCGGCCGGGACGGCCAGGCCGTCGGCCAGGATCGGACCGGACCGCGGCCGCCACGACCGCATCGGGCTCGAGCAGCCGGTTCGTGCCGTGGGTGATGGTGATCGGCCGCTCCGTGTTCGGCCGGACCGTCAGGCACGGGACGCCGAGCACGGTCGTCTCCTCCTGGATCCCGCCCGAGTCGGTGACGACGAGCGCCGCGCCGCGGACGAGCGACAGGAAGTCGACGTAGCCGAGCGGGTCGACGATCCGCAGCCGCTCGATCGTCGGCCAGACCGGCCGCCTCGAGCGTCGGCCGGCCGCGCGGGTGGAGCGGGACGACCAGCGGCACCAGCTCGGCGACGCCCGCGCAGCATCGCCGCGATCCGGGCCGCCGTGGTCCGGGTCGTCGACGTTGGCCGGCCGATGCATCGTCGCCACCGCGTAGCGCTCCGGCAGGGCCAGCGCCAGGCCGCATCCGGCGCGGCGTCGAACCGGTCGAGGTTCGCCAGCAGCGTGTCGATCATCGGGTTGCCGACGAGGTGGATCCGATCCGGGCGGCACACCGGTCCGCGCCAGGTTGTCCACGCCCTCGGGCGAGGTCACGAACAGGAGGTCGCTGAGCAGGTCCGTGACACGCCGGTTGACCTCCTCCGGCATCGTGTCGTCGAAGCTGCGCAGGCCGGCCTCGACGTGGGCGATCGGCAGGCCGAGCTTGGCCGCCACGAGCGGCCGCCGCGAGGGTCGAGTTGATGTCGCCGTAGACGACGGCGAGCGCCGGCATCGTCGTCCAGGAACGTCCGCTCGAGGGCGACCATGAGGGCCGCCGTCTGGCCGGCCTGCGTGCCCGACCCGACGCCGAGGTTGAGGTCCGGCTCGGGCAGACCGAGGTCGCGGAAGAAGACGTCGGACATCGCGTCGTCGTAGTGCTGGCCGGTGTGGATCGACCTGCTGGGCGACGCCGCGGGCGGCCAGCGCCCGGATGACCGGCGCGGCCTTCATGAAGTTGGGCCTCGCGCCGACGACGTGTGCTACGGTCTGGGTCATGTTCCCCTTCGGTGACGGGGCCTCGTCGCCGCATGCCTGCGAGACCTGCGCCAGTATCCCCGATGCCGGCACCGGGCGCCCGTCGTGAGCCGCAAGACCGGGCCCCGCCGGTATCGCGCAACGCGTCTTGCCGAACCCGCTGGGCGCCGTCCAGACCGCCCGTTCGCAGCGCCTTCGGGTCGCGTTACTGGCGATCGACGCCCTGCCCGCGCCGGTCCGCCGAGGTCTCGTTCGGCCCGTCGACCTGCTGGCCCGTGGTCGTCATGCGACGAGGCGGGGAGCACCCGACCGCCGGCGCCGTCCACCTGGTCGCCCTGCATGCCCTCGGACAGTCCGAGGCGGCCCGCGAACAGGCCATCGAGCTGGCGGCCGGGAGCCACGCTCACCGACCGCGGTCCGGTCGGCACGGATGGCCCTCGCGTTCGGCGACCCGGCGCTCGCCGACACGATCCTGGCGCCCTACCCACCCGCCGACGACGACCGGGCCACCACGGCGCTGCGCGGCGAGATCGACTTCCGGATCGGCCGGTTCACGAGCGCGGTCGAACGCCTCGAGCGAGCGTCCCGCGAACGGTCGCCGCTCGCCCATGACCGGACGCGATGATCGACCGAGCTCGAGCCGAGCTGACCGTCCTGGCGCCGGGCTGGCGCCCGGACGTCGGCACCGGGCCCGGCACTGGCCGATCGCATCCCCGGCCGGGTCCTGCACCTGCTGACGAACTCGCTGCCGTACCGGCAGGCCGGCTACACGGTCCGTGCCCAGAACGTCGCCCGCTGCCAGCAGGATCACGGCCTGGATCCGATCATGGCCACCCGCGCCGGCTTCCCGCGCAACGAGGGCGTGGCCCACGCGCGATCGGCGCGATGTCGTCGACGGGGTCACCTACCACCGCCTCCGGCCGGACCTGGATCCGGATGGCCGGGCCGGATGTCGTCGCCACCGAGACGGCTCACGCCGCCGTCGCGCTGATCCGCGACCTCCGTCCGTCGGTGCTCCAGCCGACGAGCAACCACCTGAACGGCCAGGTCGCGCTCGCGCTCGGCGCCCGGTTCGGACTGCCGGTCGTCTACGAGGTCCGCGGGTTCCTCGAGGAGACCTGGCTGTCGCGGATGGGTCCGGCCGCCGCCGACAGCGATCGCTATCTCGCGGCGCGTGCCGTGGAGACGGCCGTCATGGACGCCGCGGATGCCGTGGTGACCCTGTCGGAGACGATGCGCGTGGACATCCTGTCGCGGAGCGCCATCGCACCCGACCGGGTCGTCGTGGTGCCCAACGGCGTGGACGTGGACGCGGTTCGTGCCGGGGCCGCGCGACGAGGCCCTCGCCGCATCGCTCGGGATCGGCCCGGACGAGACCGTCATCGGCTACATCTCCAGCTTCACGTCGTACGAGGGCATCGGCTACCTGATCCGGGCGGCCGCCCTGCTGCGCGAGCGCGGCCGTCGGATCCGGCTGCTGCTGGTGGGCGACGGCGAGGTCCGGGCGGACCTGGAGGCCGTCGCCCGCGAGGTGGGCCTCGACGACGGCACGGCGATCTTCACCGGCCGCGTCCCGCACGATGACGTCCTGCGCTACTACCGGACCGATCGACGTGTTCGTCGTGCCGCGGACGAACGACCGGGTCTCGCAGCTCGTCACGCCGCTCAAGCCGTACGAGGCGATGGCGATGGAGAAGGCGCTCGTGGTGAGCGCCGTCGGGGCCCTGCTCGAGATCGTGACCGAGGGCGAGACCGGGCGCACGTTCACGCCGGAGGACCCGGTCAGCCTGGCCGACACGATCGAGCCGCTGCTGGACGACCCGGCCGCGCGGGCACGGCTTGGCTCGGCGGCCCGGGCGTGGGTCGCCGCGAACCGGACCTGGGACCAGAACGGGCGGCGCTACCTCGAGCTGTACCAGCGACTGGGCATCGTGTGAGCGAGGCCGACGCAGCTCGGACCGGCCGATCAGGCCCGTCCCGGCCGGGATGGCGCCGTCGAGTGCTACCCTACGGCCGCCCATGACCACTCCCACGACCGAGGCCGTCGCCTCGCCACGCCCTCGCCGCAAGCGACCCGGAGCCGTCGGACTCATCCGGCTCGGCCTGTCCGAACTGCTCGGCCGACGCCGGCTGACCCGCTATCTCGTGGGCGCCGACATCAAGCGGACGCACGCCGACACCGCCTTCGGGCAACTCTGGTGGGTCATCGACCCGTTGCTCCAGATGGCCGTCTATTACGTCCTGGTCACGATCATCTTCCAGCGCCCGACGCCCGATTACGCCCTCTTCATCTTCGCGGCGATCCTGCCCTGGAAGTGGTTCTCGACGACGCTCAATGACGCGACCCTGTCCGTCACCGGCCGGCAGAGCCTCATCCGCCAGCTCCAGTTCCCGAAACTCGTCCTGCCGTCCGCCTCGGTCATCGCGGGCACGTGGAGCTTCGCCTTCGGCCTGATCGCGCTGGCGATCGTCTACCTGTTCTTTCTCGACCGCCTCACGCTGTGGGTCCTCCTGCATCCCGGTGATCGCCGCCGTGCAGTTCCTGTTCACGATGGCGCTCGGCATCCTGCTGTCCTCGCTGAACGCGTTCTTCCGCGATATCCAGAACGTATTGCGCCACGCCCTCCGCCTGTGGTTCTACATGTCACCCGGGCTGTACTCGCTCGACGCGATCGCCGGCGACCATCCCACCCTCCACGCGATCCTTCGGCTGAACCCGTTCGCCGTCCTGTTCGACTCCTATCGCTCCGTCATCTGGGGCAGCGAGCCGGCAAAGGGCGTCTTCCTGCCGCCGGGGCCGCCGGACTGGCTCGGCCTCATCGTGCTGTCCGGCGTCTCGTTCGTTCTCCTGCTCTTCGCGATCCTCGTCTTCAAGCGCGCCGAACCCGCGTTCGCGAGGATCCTGTGATGCGAGCGGCGCCCATCCCCACAGACCCCACTGGCCAACCCGAACGCGGTCGAGATCCGCGATCTCGGCATCCGCTACGACCTGCGCCTGACGAAGCGGACCACGCTGAAAGGCTCACTGGCCGGCATGCTCCGCCGCAACGAGGGCCGCGACAACCACTTCTGGGCCCTCCGCCACCTGGACCTGACCCTCGCCCATGGCGAATCGCTGGCGGTGATCGGGCCGAACGGCGCGGGCAAGAGCACGCTGCTCCTCGCCCTGGCGGGCATCCTGCAGCCCACCGAGGGGGAGATCATCACCCACGGCCGGGTCTCGACCCTGCTGACCCTGGGCGCGGGGTTCGAGATGGACCTCACCGGTCGCGACAACATCGATCTCGCCGGCGCCTTCCTCGGCATCGAGCAGGCCCAGATGGACGCCCTGACCCCGTCGATCATCGAGTTCGCCGACATCGGCGCGTTCATGGACGCACCCGTCAAGACCTACTCGTCCGGCATGCGGGCACGCCTCGGGTTCTCGATCGCGACGGCGATCACGCCGGACATCCTGCTGCTCGACGAGGTGCTCGGCACCGGCGACCAGGTCTTCCGGGCACGCAGCCAGGCGCGGGTTCGCGAGCTCGTCGGGAAGGCGCGCGCGATCGTCCTGGTCACCCACGACCTCTCGTTCGTGAGCGAGTTCTGCAACCGCGCGATCCTGATCGAGCGGGGCCAGCTGATCCACGAAGGCGGCCCGGCCGAGGTCGTCGCGCTGTATCGCGAGCGGGTCGTCAAGCCAACGCCTCCTGGCCGAGAAGGACGCCCAGCGGTTCGTGAGCGCCCCGGAGTCGACGCCCTCGGGCTGACCGCCGCGTCCAATGCCGGCGGCTGACGGACGAGCGCCGGCCACATGCCCTTGACACATCACTTAGTGACTGCTAAGTTACTGCCATGTCAACCAGCACTGCCCACCCGACCGAGCGCCTGACCGCCGACGAGCGGCGCGCGGAGATCGTGCGCGCGGCCCTCATCGAGTTCGCGGCCGGCGGCTATGCCGGGACGTCGACGAGCTCGATCGCGGCGCGAGTCGGCGTCTCGCAGCCCTACCTCTTCCAGCTCTTCGGGACCAAGCGCGAGCTGTTCCTGGCCACGGTTCGCCATGGCTTCGAGCGAACCCGGCTGGTCTTCGAGGACACCGCCCGTCGCGGCCGAGCCGAGGACGGGCCCGCCTGCGACGTCCTGGAGCGGATGGGTCATGCCTACATGGAGCTCCTGGCCGACCGGGACCTGCTCCGCGTCCAGCTGCAGGCCTACGCGGCGTGTGGGGACGATGACGTGCGGACCGCGGTCCGGGAGGAGTTCACCCACCTCCATGCCACCGTCCGCGACCTCTCCGGCGCCTCGCCGGAGGAACTCCACCACTTCTTCGCGGAGGGCATGCTCCTCAACGTGGCCGCCGCGCTGGAGCTCGGAGGCCACCCCAAGGAGTGGTCCCTGGGCCGCCTCCTCGATACCGCCGACGACACGGGAGGGGCCGCCTGACGATCGAGCCGGCCTCCCCCCTTTTCCGTCCTGGACTTAGTGACCACTAACTCACCACCTCGCCGATCGGACCCGATAAGGAGCCCACCCGATGACCTCGAACCGCCCATCAGCCGCCTGGACCTTCGCGATCACCTCGATCGCGCTGTTCATGGTCGCCCTCGACAATCTCGTCGTCACCACCGCCCTGCCCGTCATCAAGGCGGACCTGGGCTCATCGCTGGCCGACCTCCAGTGGATGGTCAACGCCTACACCCTCACCTTCGCCGTCCTGCTGCTGACCGGCGCGGCGCTCGGCGACCGGTTCGGGCGGAAGCGGATCTTCCTCGTCGGGCATGGCCATCTTCACCGTCGGCTCGACGCTCGCCGCGCTGGCCCCGTCGTCCGACGTCCTGATCCTCGCTCGGGCGATCCAGGGGGTCGGCGGAGCCTTCGTGACGCCCCTGACGCTGACCATCCTGTCCGCCGCCGTGCCGCCGGAGCGACGAGCCCTGGCCCTCGGCGCCTGGGGCGGCATCGCCGGCCTCGCCATCGCGATCGGTCCGCTCGTCGGCGGAGCCATCGCCGAGGGCCTGGACTGGCACTGGATCTTCTGGCTGAACGTGCCGATCGGGCTGGTCGTCATGCCCCTCGCCGCGCTGCGCCTGACCGAATCCCACGGGCCCGAAGGGCGGTTGGACATCCCCGGCCTGGGGCTCATCAGCGCCGGCCTGCTGGCCGTCGTCTGGGGTGTCGTGAATGGCAACGACCTGGGCTGGACCAGCGTCCAGGTGGTGGGTTCGATCGTGGCCGGGATCGCCCTGCTCGCGGCATTCCTCGGCTGGGAGGCGCGCGCCGAGCAGCCGATGCTGCCGCTCGGCGTCTTCCGGATCCGAGCCTTCAGCTCGGCCAATGCCGTGTCGTTCCTGATGTTCTTCGGGATGTTCGGTTCGGTCTTCCTGCTCAGCCAGTTCTTCCAGGTGGTCCAGGGCTACAGCCCGTTCCAGGCCGGCCTCCGCATCCTCCCGTGGACGGTGATGCCGATCTTCGTCGCCCCGATCGCCGGGGATCCTCGCCGGCCGCATCGGCGGACGGCCGATCCTGGCCACCGGGATGGCGATCCAGGCGATCGCGTTGGCGTGGCTCGCCGCCATCATCACGCCGACCGTCGCGTACGAGGACGTCGTCGTGCCGTTCATCCTGGCCGGCATCGGCATGGGCCTGTTCTTCGCCCCGATCGCCAACGTGGTCCTCTCGGCGGTCCGCCCGGACCAGGAGGGCAAGGCCTCGGGCGCCACGAACGCGATCCGCGAAGTGGGCGGCGTCTTCGGGGTCGCGGTCCTGGCCGCGATCTTCAGCGCCAACGGGAGCTACGCGTCGCCCGCGACCTACGTCGCGGGACTGCAGCCGGCCATCGCCGTGGGCGCCGTGTTCGTCGGGCTGGGCGCGCTCGCGGCCCTGTTCATCCCGGCCCGTGCCGGAGCGGTCGCGAGCGGGGCGATCTCGCTTGACGTGCCGGTCCCGGCGCGCGCCGGCGATCCCGCCTACGCGTTCGCGGAGGTCGATGGCTGAGGGGCGGATCCCTCGGTCTGGGCTCGAGGCCCCGGTGCGCGAGCGCCGGGGCCTCGCCACGTCCGGGATCGGCACGGGAGCCGGGGGGAGCGCGAGCCGGGAGCCGGCCCGGCCACCGATACGCTGGTTTCCGGCGATCGCCACTCAGGCGGGCACTGGTCCGTGATTCGCTGACAGATGCGCTGTGAGGCGGTCAGATGCCGGGATTTCGAAGGCCGGGACAGCAAGTCCCACGCTTGCGGGTGCGCGGGTCTGCGCGGTCCGACCTGACGAACGATCGCCTGATGTGCATCCGCCGGGAATCGACAGCAGGTTCGTGCGGCGCAGCAGGTACGTCCGGCAAGGACATAAGCGGCAGCCAAGCGGCCCGGGACATGCTTCCCACCATGGATGTCGTGCGGTTCGGCCTCGGGATGCGGTCGCTGCGGATGCGCAAGGGATGGACGCAGGATCGACTCGCCGGCGTGGCGGACGTGTCACGCGGCGTGATCTCGCGCATCGAGCGGGGCCGAGCGGACCGGGTCGCCGTCCATACGCTCATCCGGGTGGCCTGGGCGCTCGACGCCCGAGTCGACATACGCCTGTTGTGGCAAGGCGAGGGACTCGACCGGCTGACCGACGCCCGTCATGCGGAGCTCGTCGAACGGACGATCGCCCTCCTCGAACAGGCAGGGTGGGAAGTCGCTGCCGAGGTGACGTTCGACATCCGAGGGCAGCGCGGTTCGATCGATGTCCTCGCACGCCACCGGGCGACGGCCGCTCTCCTGGTCGTCGAGGTCAAGTCCGTCGTACCGGACATGCAGGCGATGCTGTCCGGACTCGATCGCAAGACTCGACTTGGGCTCGAGATCGGGGGCCTCCGCGGCTGGACCGCAACGTCTGTGCTCCGCGGTCCTGGTCCTTCCAGACGAGAGGACTTCAAGGCGCCGGGTCGCCGAGCACGCGGCGACATTCTCGGAACGCGCTACCTGCACGGACGGTCCAGGTTCGCCGATGGATCAGGCGGCCCGACGCGAGGCTGAGCGGGATCCTGTTTCTGCCATCCGAACCTCAGGCGGGCGGTCGTCACCGCGTATCGACCATGCGATCTCCGAAGTCGAGCGTGAACCAGCGTTGCGGGCACCGCGATCCCCGGCACTCGCCCGCGTCATGACCGGTTGCCGGCACATCGCTGACCAGTGCCCGCCTGGAGGCGCATCTGCCGGATTTGCCGGAGCGGAGGTGGCCGCCCGCTGGATCGAGGGCCGCAGCTGACCGGATCGAGGCCGGCGAGGCATCGCGACCCTCACGCACCCGCCCGCCCCGGCTCCCCTACGATAGGGCGGTGACCCCACTCGTCCGCCTCAGCCGGCACCCGAAGCTTCGCCATGGTGTCCGACGACTGTCCGAGGTCATGCCGATCGGCGGCCGGACGCTCCGGCGCATCGCCCGCTCGGCGGATGGCGCGGTGGAGGATCGGAGCCGCGGCGCGACGCGATCCGCTGGCAGCCGGTCGGGCACCGAGGTTGACGGCCCGCCACCGTCCTCGTACCGGATCGAGCCGGCACCACCGCCCATCCGCGGCCCGTTCGCGGACCCGCCGGACATCGCCGATCCTGGCCGGTTCGTCCGTTCGGTCGCAACGAAGTCGGAGCCCCTGCCGGCCTTCGATATAGACCTGTTCGAGGCGCTCAACGCCGAGTACGCGTCCCATCCCCTCGTCCCGGAGCCCACGAAACGCGACAGCCTGTCGCGAGCCGAGCGAGCCCGTCGGCGGCTCGAGACCGTCCATGAGTCGATCGGCCTGACCGGCCAGCGGGTGCTGGAGTTCGGCTGCGGCGCCGGCTTCGAGATCTGGTACCTCGATCACTGGTTCGGTGCCGACGCGGTCGGCGTTGACGTCGTGGAGAAGGCCGCCTGGGAGGCGCTTCGAGGCCCGCGGACGAAGCTGGTCCTCGCGGACCTCGCCACCGACCAGCCGTTCCCGGCCGACCACTTCGACCGGATCATCTCGTTCTCCGTGTTCGAGCACGTCGCTCATCCATACGCTGCCCTGACCGAGCTCCATCGCGTGCTCAAGCCCGGCGGTCTGGCCTGGATCAGCGCCAACCTGCATCGTGGGCCGCGCGCCTCGCACCAGTACCGGAACGTGTACTTCCCGTACCCGCACCTGCTGTTCGAGGACGACGTGTTCGCGGAGTTCTTTCGCCGCCATGACCTACCCGGGCACGGTGCCAGCTGGGTGAACCGGCTGACATGGGCGGAATACGAGAACCACTTCGAGCGGCTCGGCTTCCGGATCCGCGCGCTCCGCTTCACCGAGGCTGAGCTGGACGAGGACTTCTACCGACGCTTCGAGGGGATCCTGGGACGATACCCGCGCTGGGACCTGACCAAGGACTTCTTCCAGGTCGTGCTGGAGAAGCCTGCCGGCTGATCAGCCGAAGCTGCGGTACAGGTCCAGCAGCTTCTCCACTCCGCGCTCCCAGGCATACGGACCGCTGCGCGGCGGCGAGACAGGCCTCGCGGTAGGCCGCCAGGCGCTCCGGCGGGGCGCCGAGGATCTCGCGGATGCCCGCCGCGATCGCCGCGGGCGACGTCGGGTCGACCAGCACGCCGATCCCGGTCTCATGCACGATCTCGGCCATCCCGGGCAAGTCCGATGCGACGACCGGCACACCGGCGCCCATCGCGTCGAAGATCCGGGTCGGCGTATTCAGTCGATGGTTGAGCGTCGACGGCTGGACGGGCATCACCGACACGTCCGCCGACGCCGTCCAGTCGGCGATCTCGTCCGGCGGTGAGGACGGCAGGAAGTGGATGCGGTCGGCATGTGGCAGGGCCGCCGCCTGGGCCATGATCGCGGGCTTGGCGAGCCCTTCCCCGATGACGACGAGGTGGACGTCCGGCAGCTCGCCCATGGCGACGGCGGTCTGTTCCGTGCCGCGATGGGCCACGACGGCACCCAGCATCAGCGCGATCCTTCGCCGCCGGTGGCAGGCCGAGCTGCGCGTGGAACCGATGCTCCGGCGGATCGGGGGGCGTGTACGGGACCGGGCCGTTGAAGACGAGTGTCATCTCCCGCCCGAGACTCCGTTCGAGGTAGGCCGCGTAGGGTTTGTTGACGGTCACGACGGCGTCCGCCGCCTGTGCCCAGGACCGCTCCCGCCGCTGGAGCAGATCGCGCCACGGACCGGGCAGGAGCGCGAACCGGGCACTCTGGAGGTGGATGTCGCGCGAGTCGTAGACGACCCGGCCGCCTCGCTTCCGTCGGAGGCGAAGTGCGACCGGGAGCGTGATCAGGCCCTCCGACTGCCAGATGTCCACGGGTCCGTCGCCGAGCGCGTCGGAGATGGCCTTCGCCCACGCCCGGGTCCTGAAGCAGATATCGGCCGGCCTGGGCGCCACGGCCGATGGTGTCGCGGATCCGGTCGCGGACGCCGGGCGCCGGACGGCTCGGGGACGCCATCCGAACCTGCCCGGGCGCGGGGCAGCGCCGGCGCGGGCAGCCAGGCGAGAGTCTCCGGCTGGGCGACCCGGACGATCCGATAGCCGTCACGCTCCTCGCGGGCGGGTAGCCCATCGGCAGCGCGCGCCACGACCGTGACCTCGCACCCGGCGGCCGTCAGGCTGTTGGCCAGCTTCCAGGACCGCGAATCGGCGGTGTACGGCGTTGTTCAGCAGCAGCACGACACGGAGCGGACCCGGGTCCATCACGGCGATCCCGGCACGGGACCGCGTCTGGGGAGCCGCCCGTACGTCGCCACGAGCCCGACCTGCTCCGTCTCCCAGTTGTAGCGATCGAGCGCTGCCGTGCGGGCCCGGGCTCGAAGGGCGGCACGATCCGAGCCGGAGCCGCGGTCAGGGTCGAGCCAGTGCCTGGCCGAGCGGTGGGCGTGGACCACGGTTCCACGACCACGCCAGCGCCGACCGCCGCGACCAACCGCGCCACCTCCGTGCCGCCCGCGACGACCACCGGCGTGCCGGCCATCAGGCTCTCGAACAGCTTGTTGGGGACCGTCAGGCCCAGGTTGATCGTCTTCGGCGGGGCGCCGACGAACGACAGGTCCGCACCGGCGGTCCATTCGAGGAGCTCATCCGACGGGACCGGCGGCAGGACGACGATCCGGCCAGGCGTCGCGGCCGCCGCCTCGCGCAGGCGGGCCTCCAGCCGCCCGAAGCCCATGAACGCGGCCACGAGCGGTACGTCGCGGAGATCCGGTCCAGCCAGCGCGGGCAGCAACTCCTCGATGCCCTGGTCTTCGCGGAACGCGCCCTGGTACAGGACGATCGGAGCGTCGGAGGTCGCCGCCGGCCGCCGTGACGGCCGCGCGCAGGCGGTCCAGACGTCGGCGACGGCTCGTCCGCCCGCCATCGCGGTCGGCAGTTCATCACGACCGTCGGCCGCGGCGACTCCGAACCGCCGGACGATCGCGTCGGCCATCGGCTCGGTCACGGTCGTCAGCGCCGCGGCGTCGGCCATCCACGCGCGTTCCCGGCCGTACAGGTACGACTTCAGCGGTGCTGGCAGGCGGGTCAGCCGTCCCGATTCGATGTGCAGGTCGGCGATGTCGTACGACGAACCGGGCGCCGCTCCGGCGTGCCGCTTCGCGGACGACCGGCAGCGCCACGAGCGCCTTGGCACTGAAGATGTCGGCATCGGGCGCCGCCACGGCGGCGGCCAGCGCCCACGGGCCGACCCGGCGTCGATAGGCCAGGATCTCCAGGCCACGGCGCACGGGTCCACGCAGGCGCTCGAGCCAGCCCGTCCCCGCGGGGCGGCAGCGCGGTCGCCTCCGGATCGAACCCCAGACCGGTCGCGATCAGGCGGCGCAGGGCACTCGGCAACGGTCTGAGCCCCGCCGAGATCCGCCGGTCGAGCGGCGGGCGGACGAGCCGGATCCCACCCGCCAGCCGCTCCTCGACGGCCAGGCCGGGCCCCCGGAGTGCCACGACCGTGATGGAGTGGCCCTCCGTAGCGAGCGCCTGGGCGGCCCGCATCGTGCGCGAGTCGTATTCGAAGGTGTTGGCGGTGACAAAGCAGACGTGCAGTCGTTCGGTCATCCCGACACCTCCGCGGCGGCCAGCACGGCACTGATGGCCTCGGCGGCACCAGCCGGTTCCAGCCGGAGTGTTCGCCGACCGTGCCGCAGTCTGGGCCGCACGGGTGTCGAGCGGCGCAAGGCGGGCCAGCTCATGCACCGCCAGCGACCGGTCAAGTCCGATCGACCACCATCCGCCCCGCCGACGCCTCGACAAGCTCGACCCACTCGGTCGTCGAGCGCAGGATCAGGCACGGCACACCGAGCCAGCCGGCCTCGCGCTGGACGCCGCCCGAGTCAGTGAGGACGGCGGCGGCATGCAGCTGGAGCGCCAGCGACGATCGATACCCGAAGGGCGGCGTGACGATCACGTCCGGACCGAGTGCGATCCCCGTGGAGTCCAGCGCCGCCAGCGTCCCGGGGTGCAGGGCCAGCACGACCGGGCGCTCCGGCCGGGCGACCGCGCGCAGCAGTGATGCCCACGCCGTCGATCGCGTCCGGCGCGCGATTCTCCGCGCGATGGACCGTGGCGAACAGGTACCCGCCCGGCGTCAGCGGCGCAGCCGGCCCGGGATCGGCACCGACGCAAGCACCGCGGCATCGCGGACCTCTCGACTGACGCGCGCCGCCAGGTCCTGCATCAGGTCGCCGACGACGTGGACACCATCCGCGATGCCCTCGGCCGCCGAGGTTGGCGGCGGCCAAGGGCGTCGGGGCGAACCGCCAGCGGGCAAGGTGGTCGCTGACGATCCGGTTGACCTCCTCGGGCATGCGCCGGTCGAACGAGCGGAGGCCCGCCTCGACGTGCGCGATCGGGATGGTCAGCTTGGCGGCGACCAGCGAGCCCGCCAGCGTCGAGTTCGTGTCGCCGTAGACCAGGACCGCGTCCGGCTGGACCTCGGCGAGGATGGGCTCGAGTGCGGTCAGCATCGCCCCGGTCTGCTCGGCGTGCGACCCGCCGCCGACGCCGATCGAGTGATCGGGCCGGGGCAGCCCCAGTTCCGTGAAGAAGATGCCGGCCATCGCCTCGTCGTAGTGCTGGCCGGTATCGATGAAGACCTCGTCGTGCCGCGCTCGCAGCACCGGCGACAGGGCCGCGGCTTTGATGAGCTGGGGTCGCGTCCCCACGACCGACACAATTCGCACGGGGTGAGCGTAGCGTCGCGCGACCGAGCCTGTCGCAGTCCGGCTGCGGTCCGGGCCGGTGCGGGTGGGTGCGGTGCCCTTGACCTGACCATCGAGCGCCTGGCGCCCGGACCATCGGACCTGGCCGGGGCATTGTCCGCGAACACGACTCACCCTAGGCTGCCGGGACCATGCCAGTGATCATCCATCCTCGCTGGAGTGGGCCCTTGAACGCCACGACGACCGCGGACCGCCGCGCGATCCCGGCCACGGCGCGACCGCGCTGATGCGGCTGTCCGTCCGGAACCTCGCCGTCATCGGTGCCTTCCTGGGCCTCGTCGTCATCTTCGCGACGGACCAGGTCCTGCCGGCTTCGAGCGCCTACCAGGCGCAGATGCGCCTGTGGCTGGCCGCGCGCGCCACCGGGATCACGACCTACCTGGTCCTGACCTTCGTGGTCGCCAGTCGGCCTGATCCTGAGCCACCCCGTCAACCGTTCCACGTGGAAGCTGTCGAAGCGGATCTTCCCGTGGCACGAGAACCTGCTCGTCTTCACGGTCGCGTTCCTGGTCGCCCACATCGTGAGCATCATCCTCGACCCGTACGCGGGCGTCGGGATCGCCGGGAGCTTCATCCCTGGCCTGTCCAGCTACCGGAGCGTGCCGGTGGCCCTGGGCAGCCTCGCCCTGTACGGCCTGCTCCTCACGGGCCTGACCGCTCGCTACACGAAGTGGCTGCCGCCCGGCGTCTGGCTGAAGCTCCATCGGCTCAGCCTCGTCGTCTGGGGCCTGAGCTGGGCCCACGGCATCCTCGCCGGCGCCGACACGGAAGGGCTGGCGGTCATGTACGTGGTCACCGGCCTCGTGATCCTGGCAGCCGCCAGCTATCGCTACTGGGTCAGCAAGCAGCGCCGTCCGACGTTCGCGACAAGCCTGCCGGAGGGCGGTGCCGCACGGCCCGCCCAGGCACCGTCGATGCCCGCCGTGGCGGTCGTCGGCACCATCGAGAGGGGGATCGGGTGACGATGGATCGAGGGATCCGACGGACATTCGTGATCGCCGGCGTGATCGCCAGCCTGCTGTTGGGCATCGTGTCCATCCGGTTCGCTGCCGACATGACGGCCGCCGCGGCACCGCCGCCCGCGCCGCCGGTGTCGCTTGGATCGCTCAAGAGCGCACTGGCCGCCGAACAGGCGCGGGGTGCGGCGTTGCGGACCCAGCTGGACGACCTGCTCGTCGGTGACCGAGCAGTTGACGGCCGCGCTGGCCTCCACCGAAGGCGAAGTCAAGACCGACGGGCTCACCGCCAAGCAGTTGCGTGCGCGCCTCAAGGCGGCCGACGCGAAGCTCAAGTCCGTGAATCGGCTCCTCAAGGAGGCGCAGCGCCGGCTGGTGGCGCTCGGCGCGGCCCCGGTCAAGACGCCCAAACCCGCGAGCGGGGGCGGCGGAAGCGGCGGCGGTAGCGGCGGGGGCAGCGGCTCCGCGAACCCGACGCCGCAAGCCCGCGCCGACGGCCGCCTCGACGGCATTCACCCTGTCGCTGGACCTGGCATCCGGCGGCGTGCTCGCCAGCTGGACCACGTGCTCGGCCAGTGGCTTCGACAGCTACGCGCTCGTGCGCTCGACCGACAACGAGATCCACTACCCGCCGGAGGACCGCGACACGCTCGTGGCGCGGATCGCCAGTCAAGGGACGACGGTCGACCAGCGATTCGCCCCCATCCGGATCGGCCTGGTACCGGCTCTACTGCCTGACGAAGCGGGACGGCGAGACGAAGGTCGCCGCGACGACGTCGACCGTGAAGATCAACGTCCCGTGAGTCGACCCACAGCGGCGACCCGGATCGTCCCGCGCCGTCCCGGCCGACCACGCCCGAGCCGGAGCGCCCGTATCACGTCGGCGTGGCGATCGGTATCACGACCGGGCGCGTACGCCCTCAGCCTCCTGGCGACATCGACCCTCCAGATCCAGCAGGATCGCGCCCTCATCGCGGACCGCCATCCGGTCGACGTGGCCGATCACGGTGCTCGGCGACGACCATGACCAGATGGAGACGCGACTCGCATCGCGCGCGAACCCGTTACGCGGCCGGCGCCGACGGGTACGGTGCGCTCATCGCCCGACTGGACACGCTTCGCGAGCGACTGGCCAAGATGGATCGGACGGTCACGAGCATCGAGCGCGCCAACAGCGTGCTGGCAGCAAGCATCCCGGGTGTCCCGGTCGCGGTGCGGAACTCGGCTCGCGGGTCCTCGGGTGGATCGGGCGGGAGCGGAGGGTCCGGTGCGAGCGCGCCGCGGACGGTCCCCGGCGCTCCCCCACCTGCCGCCGCACCACCGACGAGCGGCTCGACCGGTGCTTCCGGCGCACCCTGACCCAGGTCGGCGGTGGAAGGCGGTGCGGTGCCCGCGCGGGTCAACCTCGGCGCTGACCGATGCCCTGGTAGGCGACACCGGCCGGCAGGACCAGATCGCGCAGTGAGTTGCGTCCGTCGAGGACCAGTCCCAGCGCCGGGAACCAGCCCGGGTCCAGGTCGCGCCACAGCCGGATCCGCGGTCTGGGTGACGATCGCGCGGACGGCCGGAGCGGCCTCACCCCAGCGCCAGGGCGTGGCACCGGTCCGGGCGACCTCCTCGTCCGAGAGCAGCGGGTCGTAGGCGAGGACATGCGCGCCCTGGCCGGCGAGCCGTTCGATCAGCGGCAGCGCACGTGAATACGCCAGCTCCTTGACCCCGTCGCGATAGGTCAGGCCCAGGACGAGCACCTCGGCGCCATCGAGGCCGCCCAGCGCCGCTTCGATCGAACGGATGGCGTTGTCGACCTGGCCGTCGTTCACCCGGCGCGACAGCGCGACGAGCTCGAGCTCCGGCGCGCGATCGAGCAGGAAGTGCGGATAGACCGGGATGCAGTGACCGCCGACCCCGAGGCCGGGCTGGTGGATGTGGCTGTAGGGCTGGCTGTTGGCCGCCGCGATGACCTCGGTGATGTCGACGCCGATCCGGTCGGCGTAGCGCGCGAACTCGTTGGCCAGGGCGATGTTCACGTCGCGGTAGGTCGTGTCGGCCAGCTTGGCGAACTCGGCCGCCTCGGCCGTGGACATCGCCACGACCTGGGCATCCAGGACGCCCTCGTAGAAGGCGGCAGCGCGGGCGGTCGACGCAACGCCGCAGCCCGCCGACCAGCTTGGGATACGTGGCCAGGTTGCGCAGCGCGGAGCCGCTGTACAGGCGCTCCGGGGAGAAGGCGACGAACAGGTCCTCCTCCAGGGTCAGCCCGGTCGCCTCGGCCAGGCGCGGCGCATATCGGCCTCGCGTGTCGCCGACGGGCAGCGTCGTCTCGAAGATGACCAGCGAACCGGCGTGGACGCCCGGCAGGATCGCCGCCACGGCCGAATCCATGATCCGGTGGTCGGGCTGGGACCCGGCATCCAGCATGACCGGCACGATGAGCACGACGACGTCTGCGGCGCGCGCGGCCTCGGCACCATCGAGTGGTCGCTCGCAGACGACCCGCGCCGTGGGCCTCGGCGACGAGCTCGGCGACGCCCGGTTCCTCGCCGATGTGCGACTGCCCGGCGTTGATGCCCGCGACGACGCCCGGATCGACGTCCACGGCGATGACGCTCCAGCCATGGCTCGCGAACTGGGCGGCCAGGGGTAGCCCCATCTTGCCGGCGCCGACGACGGCCACGGTCCCGGTCGTGCCGGGTTCGCCGGTCCACGGCGAGACGGACCGCGCGGGTCCGTGCCGGCAGGGCTGGGCGGGAAGGACGATGGACCCGCCGAGGAGGCTGGCGGCGTCGCGAGGGTCGTCATGCGGGGACGAGCTCCACGGTCCGGCGCTCGCCGGCCGCTCGCAGCAGGGCATCGGCGATGACCACGGCCCAGCGGCCGTCCTCGGCATCGATCACCGGCCGGCCGCCGGTGCGGACGACCTGCAGGAACGCGTCCAGTTCCGCGACGAGTGGCTCGCCGTTGGCCACGGGCAGGACCTCCACGTCGCCGCTGAACGTCGGCGCGTAGCCGCCGATCAGGCGCGGATTCGTCGTGTCCGTGGCGCGGGCGAAGGTCAGTCGCTGGGTCAGGTAGTCGAGCTCGAACAGGCCCTCCTCGCCGACGACCGAGAGCTGGCGGCGCTTGACCGGCGTGAGCCAGTCCACATCCAGCATCGCGACCGTCCCGGATGGGAACGACATCAGGCCGAACAACAGGTCCTCATGGCTGGCGTGGATCCGTTGGGCCGTCTCGGCGGAGACGCGGGCGGGCCGCTCGCCGGCGATCCACGACAGCATGTCCACGTCATGTGTGGCGAGGTCCACCGTCACGCCGACGTCGCGGATGCGGGCCGGGAACGGGCCGGCCCGGCGACTCGTGATGGCGAAGACCGTCGAGAGCCAGCCGGCGTCGAGCAGCCGTCCCAGCTCCAGCACCGCTGGGTTGAAGCGCTCGATGTGGCCCGACCTGGACCGGCGGGGCGCCGGCAGCCGCGGCTGCCGCCACGATCAGGTCCGCCTCGGCTGGCGTCGCGGCCAGGGCTTCTCGACGAGGACGGCGATGCCCCGCTCGATCGCGGCCAGCGTCAGCGGCAGGTGGGTCGTCGTCGGCGAGGCGATGACCAGCGCGTCCAGCTCCGCCTCGGCGATCAGGGCCAGCGGCTCATCGAAGGCCTGCGCGCCGGTCGCCGCCGCGGCTCGCCGCAAGGGCGTCCGCGATCCGTGTCCGCCACGGCAGCGAGCTCGACCCGGTCGGCCAGCCCCAGCACGCGCAGGTGGTTGCGACCCATCGAACCGAGCCCGATGAGGCCGACGCGAAGGTCGCGATCGCCGGCCGGCGACCACCCGCCGGTCATCGGGCGGCGGCTCTCTGCCGTGCCGGGTGCGAGCCCTCGACGACCGCCGTGACCGCGGCGATCACCTGGTCCTGCTCGGCGTCCGTCAGGCCCGGGAACATCGGCAGCGACAGGGTCCGTTCGGACGCGGCGTCCGTGACCGGCAAGTCCGCGCTGATGCCCCGCTCCAGGACGTACGGCTGGCGGTTCACCGGGATCGGGTAGTAGATCCCGGTCGAGACGCCGGCGGCGGCCAGCGCCGCCACGATGGCGTCGCGCTGTGGGCCCACGTCGAGCGTGTACTGGTGGAAGACGTGCGTCCGACCCTCCGGGCGTGATCGGCGTCCGGACCGGAAGGTCCGCGAAGGCGGCGTCATAGCGCGCCGCGATGCGGCGCCGACGGTCCGTGTTGCGCTCCAGCTTGTCCAGCTGGCACAGGCCGATCGCCGACGGCGATGTCCGTCAGGCGGAAGTTGTAGCCGAGGATCTCGTGGTGGTAGCGCTCGCGCATGCCCTGGTTGCGATAGAGGCGGATCCAGTCGGCGAGGCGATCGTCGTCGGTCGTGATCAGGCCGCCCTCGCCGGTCGTCATGTTCTTGGTGCCATACAGGCTGAACGCGCCGTGCCCGAAGCTGCCGACCCTGCGTCCGCGGAATTCGGCGCCGTGCGCCTGGCAGGCATCCTCGACGACCGCGAGGCCGTGCCGATCGGCGATGGCGACGATCATGTCCATGTCCGCCGGCAGCCCGAACAGGTGGACCGGGCAGATGGCCCGCGTCCGCGGCGTGATGGCCGCCTCGATGCGGGCCGCGTCGATGACGTAGGTGTCGGGCTCGATGTCGATGAAGACCGGCGTGGCCCCGGTGTACAGGATCGCGCTGATCGTCGCGTTGAAGGTGTGGCCGACGGTGATGACTTCATCGCCCGGCACCAGCCCCAGGCCCTCGAAGATGCACATGAGGGCGACCGTGCCATTGCTGACGGCGATCGCGTGCTTCGTGCCGATGAACGCGGCCCAGCGCTCCTCCAGTTCCACGGTCCGACGGCCGCCGGCGAGCATCCCGCTCTCGAGGACGGCGGTGACGGCGGCGATCTCTTCCGGGCCGATATCCGGGCGTGCGACCGGGATCATGCGGTTGGCTCCCTGCGGGATGGGTGGGTGTGGGCGCTCCTCGAGCGCCTCGTCGTCGGTGGCATAGGCGTAGCGCCGGTCGCAGGCCGGACAGACCAGTTCGCGGTCGATGGCGTAGCGGTCGCGGACGGCGGGAGCGCCGTGGCCGGTCGAGTCCGCCAGGCGCCGACCGCAGGCGCACACCCAGCCGATCCGGCGGGCGGGGTTGCCGGCGACGAGAGCATGGGCCGGGACCGACCGCGTGACGACCGCGCCGGCCCCCACCAACGCGAAGGCGCCGACATCGCAACCGGCCACGACGACCGCGCCGGCGCCGATCGAGCTGCCGTGACCGAGGCGGATCGGCGAGACCTGCCAGTCATCGGCCGAGGCCAGCGCACCGTCCGCGGCGATGGCGCGAGGGAACCGGTCGTTGGTCAGGATGGCGCCAGGGCCGATGAAGACGCCGTCATCGACGGTGACGCCGTGGTAGACGAGCGCGCCACTCTGGATCTTGACCCGGTCGCCGATGACGACGCCCGCGTCGATGTACGCGCCTCCGCCGATCACGCACTCCGCGCCGATCCTCGCCCCTGTCCGGACGTGGGCCCGATGCCAGATGGCCGTTCCGGCCCCGACGCTCACGTCATCTTCGATATCCGCGGTCGGATGGACGCGCGCTGTCGGGATGGATCACGGTCTGGTCGGGCTCCTGGGCGGCGATCAAGGCGGAGGGCCGAGTATACCGGGGAGGTGGTCAGCGACGGCGCAAGAGCGCCCAGAACAGGCCGAATGCAGCACCGAACGCGAGTCCGCCACGCCAGTCGAGCACGGCCTTGACCGGCCCATCGACTCGACCCGCGACGAGCAGGAACACGCCGGTCGAGCGCTGGATGGTGGCCTTGCCCGTGATCAGCGTGCCGATCAATCCCTGCTCGACGTTCGCCTCCCGGGCGACGACCAGGCGGGCATATCCCTGGCTCACACGGGCCTCGCCGGCGACGGCCGCCCCGATCCCGCCCATCTCGACCGAGACGCGCTCCGCACGGGCGAGCGCCACGCCTCCCATGCTGACGGCGATGTCCGTCGCATCGGCCCGCGCGATGCCGCCCATCCGGACGTTGATCTCCGTTGCCTCGGCTCGCTCGATCCCACCCTGGACGACCTGCAGCACATCCGGCGCGCCGGCCGGAGCCGGAGCCGCAGCGGCCGGGTCGGTCGTCGGGCCGAGCGGCCTTCGCGTCCGGCGCCGGGGCTGTGGCCGGCGCCTTTGCGGTGGCAGCTCGAGTCCTCGGGGCCTTCGGGCTGGTCGGTGTCGCGGTCGTCTTCGACCCCGTGCGGGTGGGCTTGGTGGGTGTGCCGTCGGCCATGATGGGGTTCCTCGGGTGACGGGCCGCCCGCGGTGCGGGCGAGCGGCTGTGGGCCACCAGCGTACTGCGGAGTGACGTGGCGTGCCGCCCGGAAGGCCGAAGTTCGCAACCTCCTGTATCCTCCGGCCGGCACCGCCGACAGGCGTCCGGTGCCCGGATCCCATCCAGTCGAGGGACTTGCTCGGATGACTGACGCGGTCAAGCGCTGGGTCACGGTCGGCGTCATCGCCGTCGCCGTCGTCGCCGGGGGCGTGGTCGGCCTCGTCGCGGCCGGCAGCGGCGCGAGTGGCACGCCCACCGAACCCCCGATCGCGCTTGCCTCGGTCACGCCGTCCCCGGCTCCGACCTCGATCCCGACCGAGGCCGTGAGCCCGAGTCCGACCCCGGAACCCACCCCGACCCCGGAACCCACCCCGATCCCGACGCCCACTCCGGTACCCACACCGATCCCTGTCCCGGCCCCGCTGACGGGCCGTCTGGTCCCGCCGGACGTCGCCGAGCGTCACCCGATCGCGGTCATGGTCGACGACCTCGGCCCGGCCCGGCCCCAATCCGGGTTCAACAGCGCCGCGGTCGTCTGGCAGGCCCCTGCCGAAGGTGGCATCCCCCGCTACATGATGGTCTTCCAGGACCAGGTGCCGAAGTCCATCGGTCCGGTGCGCAGTGCCCGCTACTACTACATCGCATGGGCTGCCGAGTGGAAGGCCCTCTACGCGCACGTCGGTGGGTCACCCCAGGCGATGGCGACCCTGCGCAGCAAGGGCGCCGGCCAGCTGGTCTACAACGCCGATGAGTTCCGCTGGGCCAGGTACTTCCATCGAACCTCCGATCGATACGCACCGCACAACATGTACACGGAGGGCAAGACCCTTCGGAAACTGGCCGCCAGGGTGGGAGCGGACGACGGGCCGATGAAGCCGGTCTGGAAGTTCGCGCCGGACGCTCCATTGGCCGAGCGCCCCAAGGGCGGCACGATCCAGGTGGCCTACCCGGCCAACCGCATCAAGTACTCCTACGACCGCAAGACCAACAGCTACTTCCGCGGCGTCACTCGCGAGCCCAAGCAGGTCGATGCGGCGACTGGCAAACGGGTCCACCCGAAGAACGTGATCGTGATGATCATGCAGTTCGGGCCACTCAACGACGGAAGCGCGAAGAAGCGGCTCGAGGCCGACGTGGTCGGCAAGGGCAAGGCCTGGATCGCCACGAACGGCAAGACCATCGTCGGCACCTGGCGCAAGAAGTCGCTGACCGCGCCGACCCAGTTCTTCGACGCCAAGGGGAAGCCGGTCACCCTGACGATCGGCCAGACCTTCATCCAGGTCCTGCGACAGGGCTCCATCGTGACCGTCAAGGACGGCAAGGTGCCACCGCCACCGCCACCGGTGCGGATCGACTACAGCCCGCCGAGGATCGATCTCTGAGGCATGTGCCCACCGACTACGGGATGACGGCCTGGGAGGCCGGCACGATACCCACCTCGGCATAGACGGCCCGCGTCTCACGGGCCACGTCAGCCCACGTCCGCCGGTCCGAACGAGCCCGATCCCCGGCCGCCTCGGCAACACCGCCGTGGACCAGGTCGTCCGCCCAGATCGCCGTGAGGGCCACCGCCAGGCGGTCCGGGTCGTGTGGCTCCACGAGCAGGCCCGCATCGCCCACCAGCTCCGGGAGCGCCCCGACTGACGACGCCACGACTGGCGTTCCGCAGGCCAGTGCCTCGATGATCGGCAGGCCGGCCGCCTCCGAGATGACGGGCAGGATCGCCGCCCGGGCACCGCGGATGAGCACGGCTCGACCAGCGTCCGACAGGCCCGGCGCGTAGGTCAGCGCTTCGCCGACACCCACCTTTCCGGCGGCCCGTGCCACGGCCGCTCGATCCTCGGGGGTGGCATCGACCAGCAGCACCCTCGGCGGCCAGGGGACGCCGGCCGGCAACCCGGCCGGGCGTCCAGCCGCCCCGAGCTCCGCCAGGGACTCCAGGAGCGTCGCAAGATCCTGACGGGCGTCGTAGCGGCCCGGATAGACGAGGTAGCGGTCCGGTAGGCCGAGCCGCTCCCGCTGCGCCGCGAGCTCCTCGCGCGTCGCCGTGTCGCCCTGGGTCGGCTCGGCCGTGGTCGTCCCCGGGTCCGGGCCCGGGTGCACGTAGGCCGGCCGCGGTGCCAGGGGGACCACGTGGACCCGGTCGGGCTTGAGATGGAGGAGCCGCGTCGCGGCTCGACCCGTGGCCCTGGTCCCGACGATCACCGCCGCGGCCTCGCGGAGCAGCTGTGCCCGGAGCCGACGACCGAAGCGGCCCGCGGCCGATCGACCGAACACGTCGGACATCTCCCATGGCGCGAGGTCCAGGAGCGTGACCACGACCGGCAGGCCGGACGCGATGGGCAACGGAGCGGCCCCGGCGGCGTGGTAGACGGCACCTGCGGCCCCGCCTCGCTCGGCTTGCCAGGCAGCCCCCAGCGAGGCGCCGCGCAGCAGGATCGGATCGAGGGTCATGGCACCCGAGCGAAGGAAGCGAGTCGGCGGCAGGCGCCGGCGACCGACGACGTCGAGCCGGTCGAAGTCGTCGGTCGGGTCGTCCTGGTCCGACTGGAGCAGCAGCGCAAACGACTCACCCTCGATCGGGTCGGCGTCGAAGGCTCCAAGCAGGCCGCGCAAGTAGAGCGCGGTCAACGGCGCCCGATCCGGGTCCTGGAGCGGCCGGACGTCCATGACGACCCGGACGCCGCGCGAGCTCACGGGTGGCGGGCCCCGGGGCGGCGACCACGCACGCGAGCCCGAAGCTCCTCGGCGCGAAGCTGGATCACGACGATCAACGCCTCCACCACGATCCGTCGGGACATCTTGCTCTGGCCCACGCGGCGGTCGCGGAACGTGATCGGGATCTCCCGTACCCGGGCCCCGGCCCGGCTGGCCCGGAAGGTCATCTCGATCTGGAAGACGTAGCCACCGGCATGGATGCCGTCGAACGGCACAGCCGACAGGGTCACCGCGCGCCAGGCCTTGAACCCGCCGGTCAGGTCGCTCGGGGTGAGGCGCAGCACCGTCCGGGCGAAGATGCTGCCGCCGCGCGAGATCAGGCGCCGACCGATCCCCCAGTCGAGCACGCCCCCACCCTGCGTATAGCGCGATCCGATGACGAGATCCGCGTCACCGGCCACGATCGGCGCGATGAGCGCCGGCAGGGTCGCCGGATCGTGGCTGAAGTCGGCATCCATCTGGACCACGATCGCGGCGCCGCCCTCCAGGGCGCGGCCGAAGCCATCGAGGTAGGCCCGACCGAGTCCCTGCTTGGACGCCCGATGCCGTACCTCGATGCGCGGATCGGCCGCGGCGAGGGCATCGGCCAGCTGGCCGGTCCCGTCCGGTGAGCCGTCATCCACGACGAGGAGGGTCGCATCGGGCAGCGCCTCGAGGATCGCGGCCGAGATCGGACCGATATTCTCCGCCTCGTCGTACGTCGGCAGGATGACCCAGACTCCCCCGGCTGCAGCGCTCATGTCGGCAAGTGTAGGGGCGCCCGGTGGCGGCCTAATGGACCTCGACCGTCACCGGTCGGGTCAGCCTCGTCGCTCCGATCCAGCTCACGGCGGTGACGCTCGCGGTATAGGTGCCGGCCTTCACCGTGGCACCGCTCCCGCTCTTCCCGTCCCACGTCCAGCGATACGTGCCGGCCCCCAGCGCACGCGACGTCCAGACGCTGCGGACGAGGGTGCCGCCCTGGTAGATGGCAACGGTCACCGTGGCGGAGCGGAGCAGGCGGAACGACAGCTGGCTGCGCTGGCCGGCTCGCGGATCGAACGAGCCGTCCGACCAGAGCACCGACGCGATCGTCCGGTCCACGTTGAGCGAGACATCGCGGGTCGTCACGTTGCCGGCCGGGTCGGACCCTGCCACCCGATACCGGTATCGACCGTCGGGAACCATCCTGCCCGCGGCGTCATGCCCGTCCCAGGTCAGGCTGCCGGAGAGGCCGGGGACCAGCGCCCACGACCGTACCGTCGCGCCGGTTCGGGCCACGATGCGGTGGGTCCCCGAGATCCGCTCGGCGCCGGACCAGCGGAGGGTCGTGGCGTCCGAGCGGCCGTCCCCGTTCGGCGTGATGGCCGACGGACTCACGCTCGATCCGACCGTCGGGGCGACCGTATCGAGGGTGACGAGGAACTGCCGCTGCGCACGATTGCCGGAGGCGTCCGCCGTCCAGATGGTGATCCGGTAGACCCCGTTCGGGACGCTGCTGCCGTCGCTCCTGCCGGCCGTTCCAGGTGTAGGCCACCGGCAGGCTGGTCGTGGTCCCGGAACGGACCGCCGCTCCGGGCGTGGTGCCGCTCATCGGCTCGACCAGGTAACCCCACTTGTCCAGGCCGGTGACGCTGAGGGTCGCGGTGACCGTATCGTGCCGACCGTCGCCGTTCGGCGAGATGAACGGGGAACTGAGCGTCGAACCGGCGATCCTGGGCGGGATCGAGTCCGTGATGAACTTGTCCTCGATCGCCTGGTACAGCTCCGTCCGGGTACCGTCGTACCCAAGTGCCCAGATCCCGGCGCCCCGGAGGCCGTAGCTGTTGACCAGGTCGTACTTCGCCTTGAGTGAGGTGGCATCGTCGTAGTAGAGCTGCCGCCAGCTGGTGACGCAACCGTAGGTCGCCGTGCAGTTCTCGCGGCGGTAGGCCGTCCATGCCACGCCTTCTTTCGAGTCATAGCGCCGCCCGTACTGGGCCGCGAGATCCCGCGCCGATCCGTACAGGACGGTCGTGGACGAGCCGTACTTCGAGCCCGAGATGTTGGATGCGTTCAGGGTGTCGGTGGAGGTGGACCAGGCCCGGCCGTAGTAGGGCACACCCAGGATCAGCTTGGACGGCGAGACTCTGGCTGCGTACGCGCGGACCGTATCGCCGACGTCATAGAGCGGGCCGCCGACCGGGGCGATCGACCCGACCGGCGATGAGCCGGACGATCGATAGTCGTAGCCCATGATGAAGACGGCATCGGCGCCGCCCGACGCCGTGGCGTCCTCGATCGGGTAGTTCCCGATGTAGCCCGTCGTGTCGAACGTCAGCTGGTAGCCGGAGTGGACCTTGTTCAACTCCGCCCGGAGCGTGCGGACCAGCGCCGTGAACTCGTCCGCGTAGCCCGACGCGATCGGCTCGAAGTCCAGGTTGACCCCATCCGCACCGCGATCCCGGATGGCGGCGGCGACCTGCCGGGCCAGGTTGAGCCGAGCCGTCGACGAGCCGAGCAGGGCCTTCTGGTTCGCCAGCTGGCTCGAGGTCCAGGCGAAGCTCTGGACCGTCAGCACGACGCGTGTGTGGTGACTGTGCGCGTCATTGATGACGCTGGTCATGCGTGAACTGGTCCAACCGCTCCAGCCCACGGTCGTGGACCCGTCTGAGTTCTTCTTGACGAGGTTCCCGGTGGAGCTGGCCCCGACGCCGAAGAAGGCGACGGTCGAGAGCTTCGCCCAGTCGAGCCGCGTCGAGCTGTCGGACAGCTCCCAATACGGTAGGAAGCCGAAGATCTCCCGCCGGAGGCCGCCGGCGCTGACGGCGGCATCGGGCTTGAGCGGCGATCCTTCATCGGCGAACGACCACGAGGTGGGATCGGCCGGGATGGCATCGGCCGGGTCCACGGCCGGCACGTCGACCGGCGCCGCGTCGCTCGGAAGCGCGGTGGAGCTCGGGGCGGGCGTCGCGGTCGGCCCCGGGTCCGGCGTCGGCAAGGGTGTCGCCGTCGACTCGGGAGACGGGCCTGGGGCCACCGCCGGAGCGAGCGGCTTCGTCGGCTCGAACGGCCTGGCGGGCTTCGCCCCGTCGCGCATCGCCCGACCGGACAGCCGTCCGGCCGGCAGTGCCTTCGGAGCGCGACCGTCCACGCGCCACCGGTCGCCCGCCCGTGGCTTGAACGGCACCGTCACGCGATCCCCGGGGGCGAACGGGATCCTGTCGTTCGCATGGGCCATCGCCTCCTCGTACTGGATCGTCGGGGCGAGGCCGCCGGCGGAGGTGTCCATCGGTGACGCCGCCAGCGTCATCACGGGAACGGCGGCGGGCGACGACGCGGCCAGCAGGCCGACGATGAGGATCAGGGCGGCGCGGCGCTGGGTGCGGGTGCGGATGCGGTCGGGACGGCGGTGGAAGATCGACACGACGCTCCTCAGCGAGTCGGTGGGATCTCGACCATACCCATGGATCCGATGGGTGGCTACGCGACGATGGTCCCGGTCGGGAACGGTACGGGGCGGTCCGGTGGGGTGCGGACCGGTCCCGGACCGTCAGCTCAGCGGATACGTCCGGGTCGTTCGCTGCACCTGACCCTTGGAGTCGGTGCCCAGGATCTTGATGCTCAAGGTACCGCTGGAGCCGCCCTTCTTCAAGGCCAGCGTCGCGCGATACGTGTACGTCCCGGTCTTGGTGAGGGCGACGCTCCACGTTGCCAGGCCCGGTTCGTAGACGTACGCCCTGGGCGTGGTCGAGGACAACGGTTCGGCCGACGTGACGTAGATGGTCACGGTCTGCCCACGGGCCGGTGTGGCGTCGGTCAGGCGCTGGTAGAACGCATCGGCCTCGAATGCGACCGACTGGCTGGCCGTCAACGTGCCGTCCGTCGCGGATACATACGACGTGTAGCGACCCGGCGACAGCATCGTGCCATCGGTCCTGCGCCCGTCAAAGGCCCACGAGGTGGTGCCGGCCGGTCGCGCCACCGCGTCGAGGTGGGTGTCCACGATCGCCCCGGCGGCGTTGCGCAGCGTCCAGGTCACCGTCATCGGGCGGGCGAGCACGAATGACAGGGTCGTCGTCCTGGACATCGCATCGAGATCCTGGGGGTAGAAGACGGTGGCCGAGCTGGCCACGGATCGGAGCGCGGCCACGACCGACACGGTTCGCTCGGCTGCGGTCCCGGTGTTGCCAAGGGCGTCGGCGGGCGAGATGCGCATGACGTACGACCCGTCCGGGACGACAGCTCCGGCAGCATCCCGGCCATCCCAGCTCACGGACGTCGGCCCCGAACCGGCCGTCACGGTGTACTTGCGGAGGAGCGTGCCGGCGTCATCTCGAACCCGCACCGTGAAGCTGCCCGCCTCCGAGTTCGTGGCCGTCAGGGCGACCGTGTCCCGATAGCCGTCGCCGTTCGGGGCGAACCACTGGACGACGTCCGCGGCCGGGGCCAGGGCCGTGAGCTGCGAGGGGGCGGTGTCCACGACGAGCGAAGCGGTGCCGGTGGTCGGTCCGTTCGCCCAGGCGTCGACCGCGGTCACGCTGGCCGTGTACGTGCCGTCGGGGACGGTGGAGCCGGACTTGGCTCCATCCCAGGTCGCGCTGAACGTGCTGCCGGTCCCGGACTGCGCGAATTGCACGACGCCGGCCGCGTCGCGGACACGGACGGTCCACGACGCCGATTCCGATAGCCGGCCGGACAGCGTGGCCGTATCGGCCGTCGCGTCGTCATTCGGGGAGAAGGCTCCGCCGGTCGAGAAGGTCCGCACGTTCGGCGCGACGCTGTCGCGTGGGATCAGGCTGCCGGCGGCGACGTAGCCGTCGATCGAGGTGTCGTCCAGCCCCTGGACGTGGACCACCGTCGAGCCATCAGTCGCGGAGACGTCTGCGGCCGCCACGATCCGCAGCCGCGTCCCGGCAGCGAGGATCGACTCCGGGTCACCCCCGGCGGCGACTGTCAATGTGGCCGGATCGACGTGCAGGCCGGCCCCGTCCGCGCCGACGCTGGCCTTACCGGGCACCACGAGACCGGCCGGATCGCCGGAGGTGTCCGCGTAGCCCTCGCCCAGGATGTCGTCCGTGGTGACGTGCCGGTCGCCGACGAGCGACCGGTAGAAGCCGGAGGTCGTCGTGTCAGGGTCGGAGAAGGCAGTGGCGCCCGGGGTCCGCGACGAGTTGAAGGCCACGACGTGCCCGTTGGCGTTCGGCTGGTTGCGCCAGAGCTGCTCGATCGTCTGGTGGGTGGTGAACAGGGCTCGCAGGTAGTCGACCGGACCTCGATGGCCGTCGGCGATGACCGCGGAGGCGCCGGCCTTCAGGAAGCCTGCCGCGTAGTTGTCGAGACGCTGCCGCGCGACCGTGACGGTCGGCTGGGCCTGGCCCGGCTCCGAGTTGCCCGCCGCGTAGCACAGGTGGTGGAGCAGGATGATCGCGTCCGGCGCCAGGTCCAGCGTGGCGATGGACGGCTCGCCGTAGTACTTGTTGTTGTAGTCGCCGTTCCCGGACGTGGCGTTGAGGCCGAAGCCGTTCTTGGTCGTGTACAGCGGGTCGTATGTGTACGGGACTCGGCCAGCCGTTGCCATGGCCCATGTAGATGACCACGTTCGCGCCCACGGCCGCCGCCTTGACCTTGGTCCAGGTCGCGTACGGGCTGTAGACCTTGACCACATTGGTCGTGTACTTCCGGGCCTCGGCGTAGGCCTGGTCCGCATATGAGCGGTACGTGGACGTCGTCCCGTGGGTCGCCCCGACGATGATGACCACCTTGGGCTGGGCCGGAGTCGCCGCAGCCGCCGCCGGCACGAACGCACCCAGCACGGCCGTGATGGTCAGGATCAGGATGGCGACGGTCTTGCGCAATCTGGGCTCCGCGGCTGGGCTCGTCCGATCGATCGGCTCGCTAGCGTCCTCCGTCACGCACGGACTCTCAATCGCGGGAAGGTCCCGAGAAGGCGTAGCCCCTTCGGGTCAAGGTTCGTGGCGCAGGCGCACCAAGAGGTCGGCCAGGGAGGGGTTGGACCGGTCCCGATCGGACAGGATCGGGCGGCCGTCCGGAGTGTCGGGGACCGGTGGCCACGGGACCGCGGCGACCGGGTCGTCCCAGGCGAAGCCCAGCTCGTCCGAGCCGTCGTACTCGTTCGTCACGAGATACAGGAGCTCGAGCGGGTCGAGCGCGAGGAACCCATGGGCGACCCCGCTGGGGATGACCACCCACTCGTCCGCGCCGAGCTCGCGGGTCTCCACCTCGGGTGTCGCGGCCCCGTCGCGAAGCATGGGCCGAAGATCCACCAGGGCGACCAAGGCGCGCCCGGAGGCGACGATCCAGTAGTCGAGCTGACGACGGTGGAAGTGCAAGCCACGGAGGACGCCCGGGGCCGACGACGGACAGGTTCGCCTGGACGAACGCCGGCGTGGTGCCCGGCGCGGCGCCGGCGTCGCCCGCGGCGATGATCCCGAAGTCGCCCGCGCGCCACACCTCCCGGAATGCGCCGCGTTCGTCCGCGTGACGAGCGATCGCGCCGTAACGGACGCCGGCGAGCGCGGACGTGGCGCGGTTCGAGCTCATGCGGTCCGACGCCAGGCTCGGAGGAGCGTTGGGGCGTAATCCGCCATGGCCTCGGGCCAGGCGCGGAGCGGCGCACCATAGGGCAGCGGCGTCGGGGCCAGGATGGCCCGAGGCGGCACCGCCGACGGCCTCGACCAATCCGACGCGAGGATCTCGACGATCTCGACCGTCAGGCCGGCCCGATCGATCGTGTCCCGTGCCCATCCCGACCGGGTCGTGACGCCGCCGTTCACGATGTGGTGGGTCCCGGCGATGGCGTCCTCGGCGAGCAGGTCCACGATCGCCTCTGCCAGGTCACGTGTGTAGGTGGGCGTCCCCCACTCGTCCCTGACGATCCGGAGCGGCGGTCCGCCATCGAGGCTCCGGGCAGCCGCCGCGAGGATCCGGCTCGGGAAGTCCGCCTCCGGCGTCCCGAACAGCCACGCCGTCCGGACGATGCCAAGCTGTCCGGTCGCCGACTCGAACGCTGTGGCAGCCGCCCGCTCGGCAGCCAGCTTGGAGGTCCCATAGGGATTGATCGGATCCGGCGTCGCGTCCGGACCGTAGGACTCTCCCTCCGCGAGGGAACCGCCGAAGACCTCGTTCGTCGACACGATGGCGAGATCCAGGCCCCGCTCGGCACAGGCCCGTGCCAGGACATCCGTGGCCTGGCCGTTTCGGGTCATCGCCAGCTGTGGGTCACGGGCGCATGCCATCCACGTCGGTCCAGGCGGCGGCGTGCACGACGACTTCCGGCCGATCCCGATCGAGCCGGGCGCCGATCCCGTCCGGCGCATCGAGATCGAACGCGGCCCGGTCCCAGGCGATCGGCCCGGCGGGGCCGGTGAACGGCGCGTCGGCCAGGGCGGCGATGAGGGCCTGCCCAGCCGACCCGAGGCACCGGTCACCGCGACACGCATCAGTCGGCCGGCGACGCTTCGGCGGCCGACAACGCATCGGAGGCGGGCAACGCATCGGCGGTCGTCGACCCCGCCAGGCGGCGTCCGTACTGGCGCTCGTAGTAGGCATCCCAGTCGCCGGAACGGATCGCCCGCCACCAGGCTTCGTTGGCTCGATACCAGTCGACGGTGTCCGCGAGGCCCTCCTCGAACGAATCGTGACGGAGTCCAGCCAAGCGCGGTGACCCTGGCTCCATCCATCGCGTAGCGACGATCGTGGCCCGGGCGATCCTCAACGGCCCTGACCAGCGACCACGGCTTGCCGAGCCGCTCGAGCAGGAGCGCGACGGTGTCGCGATTGGTCATCTCCGTCCCGCCTGCGAGGTTGTAGACCTCGCCCGCGATGCCGTGTCGAAGCACGAAGTCCACGCCGTCCGCGTGGTCGGACACGTGCAGCCAGTCCCGGCGCTGGAGCCCGTCGCCATACATCGGCAGGGGCTGATCGTCGATGGCGTTCGTGATGAACAGCGGGATGAGCTTCTCGGGATGCTGGTGCGGGCCGTACGTGTTCGAACCGCGGGTCGTGACCGCATCGATACCGTGCGTGATGACGTAGCTGCGGACCAGCAGCTCGCCGGCGGCCTTGGCGGCCGCGTACGGCGATCGCGGCGCGAGTGGGGCGCTCTCCGTCGCGTGGCCGACGTCGATGGAGCCGTAGACCTCGTCGGTGGACACCTGGAGGAAGCGCGGGCGATGGGCCGCGGCCCGGACTGCCTCCAGCAGGACATGGACGCCGATGACGCCAGTCCGCAGGAACGCCTCGGGATCGAGGATGGACCGATCGACGTGCGATTCGGCGGCGAAGTTGACGATCCCGTCGGCCTCGGCGACCAGGGGGCCGACCACGTCCTGGTCCGCGATGTCGCCCTTGACGAAGCGGAGGCGCGCCGCCAGCTCCGGGTCGGCGCGGACGGCGTCCAGGTTCGATTCGACGCCGGCGTACGTCAGCTTGTCGAGGACGGTGATCGTCGTCCCGTCGCGGCGCCCCAGGACGTCGCGGACGTAGCACGAGCCGATGAACCCGGCACCGCCCGTGACCAGCAGCCGCCCGAGGGCGCGGTCCGACATGCGATCGGTCAGCCCACCGACCGGACGACAGGCGGCGCCAGCCGACCCTCGGCGTCGTCCGCCGCAGCCAGCTCCGCCGCCCGCAGCAGGGAGGGCACAGTCCCGGCGTCCGTCCACTGGCCGTCGAAGACCTGGGTGAACAGGCCGCCACTCGGGATGTAGTGGTTCAGCACGTCGGTGATCTCGAATTCGCCGCGGCCCGACGGCGCAAGGCCCTCGATCACGTCGAACACGTCCGGGCGCAGGAAGTACACGCCGATCGGGATCAGGTCACTCTTGGGTTCGGCCGGCTTTTCCTCGAAGCCGATGACGCGGCCGTCCGCGTCGAACTCCGCGACGCCGAACCGCTCCGGGTCCGGGACCTGGTAGAGGAGCGTGCCGGCGCCGTACGGGCCGGCTTCGAACGCCGCGGCCACGCCGGCGAGCTTGTCGCCGCGCAGGATGTTGTCGCCGAGCACGACACAGAAGGCATCGTCGCCCACGAAGTCGCGGGCCAGGCCGATGGCATGGGCGATCCCCAGCGCGCCGGGCTGGTAGCGATACGTCAGGTCCAGCCCGAAGTGGGACCCGTCACCGAGCAACTCGACGACGTCGCCGACGCTCTTGCCGCCGATGACCACCATGACCTCGCGGATGCCCATCCCGGCCAGCGTGTCGATCGGGTAGTAGATCATCGGCCGGTCGTAGATCGGCAGCAGATGCTTGTTGGTGACGATCGTCAGGGGAAAGAGCCGGGTGGCCGTGCCGCCGGCGAGGACGATGCCCTTCATCGCCCGAAGCCTAGCAGCCACATGGGGGGCGGAACTGACCGGAGCGCAACGAGCGGCATCGCGAGGCGCGAGGTTCGGTTCGCGCCAGGTGCTCCCATCCGCTCGTGGTGGCACCACTATGCGGGCATCCGGGCCCGATCCGCCTCGATCGCCGGGCACGCACTTGGGCAAACCGCTCGCCGCCACCCGCGGCCACTCGCCGCCCGACGTCAGGCCGAGCCCTGAACACCCGGGACGGCTCATCACGGGTGACCGGGTATACTGCCCGGGCTTCCCCGCACGCATGCCGCGCGACCCGCCACCACCTCGTGCGGCGTTCGCCCGGCGACGCCCATACGACGAAGGATCCACTCCGCATCATGTTCGACCGCCTCCTCGGGATCTTCTCCCGCGACATCGGGATCGACCTCGGGACCGCCAACACCCTGGTCCACGTGCGCAACCGCGGGATCGTGATGAGCGAACCGTCCGTCGTCGCGATCGACGCCAAGACCCGGCGCGTCCTGGCCATCGGCGCGGAGGCCAAGCGGATGGTCGGCCGGACGCCGGCCAACATCATCGCGGTCCGACCGCTGCGCGACGGCGTCATCAGCGACTTCGACGTCACCGAGCAGATGATCAAGTACTTCGTGAACCGGGTCCATGACCGGGTCGGGCTCATCCCGCGACCGCGGATGCTGCTGGGCATCCCGTCCGGCGTGACCGAGGTGGAGAAGCGCGCCGTCCGCGATGCCGCGATGAACGCCGGCGCACGCTGGGCCCGCCTGATCGAGGAGCCGATGGCCGCCGCGATCGGTGCCGGCCTGCCGGTGAGCGAGCCGTCCGGCAGCCTGATCGTCGACATCGGCGGCGGGACCACGGAAGTGGCGGTCATCAGCCTCGGCGGCATCGTCGTCAGCCGGAGCATCCGGATCGGCGGCGACGAGATGGACCAGGACATCGTCACGTTCGCCCGGCGCGAGTACAACCTGTTCCTCGGCGAGCGCACGGCGGAGGACATCAAGATCGCCATCGGGTCGGCCTACCCCGGCGACTGGGACGCCCAGCGCGTCACGCTCCGCGGTCGGGACCTGCTGACCGGCCTGCCACGCAGCGTCGAAGTCGGCGCGGACCAGATCCGCGAGGCCATCGAGCCCTCGGTCGCCCAGATCGTCGATACCGTCAAGGACACCATCGAGGAGACGCCGCCGGAGCTGGTGGCGGACATCATGGACCAGGGCATCGTGCTCGCCGGCGGCGGCGCGCTGCTCGCCGGCCTCGATCGCCGCGTCGCGGAGGCCACGCAGATGCCCGTGCACATCGCCGACGATCCGCTGACCTGCGTCGCCCGGGGGACCGGCATCGTCCTGGAGGAGCTGGATTCCCTCGATCGCGTGCTCGTCGCCGAGACGTACTCGCGGCCGCCTCGCTGACGGCCGCCCGGAACGCCGCCGGATCCTGACCGCATGGCCACCACCCCAGCCCTCCAGAACCGCGCCGCTCGCCGGACCGGGATCGCGTTCGTCGTCCTGCTGGTGCTCTCGGCGCTGCTGATGGCCTTTTCGGGCAACCCGGTCCTCCGTGACGCGCAGAACGGGGTCGGGCTTCGCGTTTCGGCCGATCCAGGGCGCGCTGGACAGCGTCGCCTCCGGGATCGCCTCGATCGGCACCGCGATCGGCGAGATCGATCGACTCCGGACCGACAACGAGGCGCTGCGTGCGGAGAACGCCCGGCTCGACGCGGAGAACTCGGGCACGGCCGAGATCCGACGGGAGAACGAACTGCTGACCGGCCTGCTCCAGCTTCGGGCCGGGTTCGACTACCAGACCGCGGCTGCCTCGGTCATCGCCCGCGAGTCATCCGAGTTCCGGCGCACGGTGACCCTGGACAAGGGATCGGACGCGGGGATCGAGGTCGGCGACGTGGTCGTGGCATCCGGTGGCGCGCTGGCCGGCCGGGTGACGGCGGTCGGTCCGGAGAGCGCCATGGTCGTCCTGTTGACCGACGGCGAGTCGACGGTCATCGGCCAGCTGCCGAGCGCGGCGACCGGCGAGGTCGAGGGTCATCTCGCGACGACCCTGCCGATGACCAAGATCGATTCCAGCGCGGCCATCTCACTGGGCGATGAGGTCGTCACGGCCGGCATCGAGCTGGGCAGCGGCGTGCGCTCGCCGTACCCCAAGGGGCTGGTCATCGGCCAGGTCGTCGACGTGAAGCGCGACGCCAATGACGTGGTCCAGACCGCATTCCTGCAGCCCGCCGCGGACCTGGATCGCCTGGAGTTCGTGCTCGTGATCCTTGACTACGAGGGCGGGCTTCCGCCGATCGACGAACAGCCCGTGGATTGCCCGACGGACGGCACCCTGCCCGAGGGCGAGCAGCCCTGCTTCGCCAGCCCGCCGCCGAGCACGAAGCCCACCGTCACGCCGAAACCCTGACCGCCCGCTTGGGTCACGTCGCGGTGGCGACGGCCCGATCCGCCGCGCGGGCCAGTGGCTCGGGACGGTCGAACGCCACGCCCCGGTCGCGCAGCGAGACGTACGCGTCGTGGCCGATCACCAGGTGGTCCAGCAGCTGGATGTCCAGGAGCCGGCCGGCGGCGAGGGCCGCGGCCGTCAGGTGGAGATCGTCCGGTGACGGCGTCGGGTCACCGCTTGGATGGTTATGCACCAGGATGACGCCGGATGCATTCAGCCGGACGGCGTCCCGGTACAGCTCGCCCACTCGGACCAGCGACGAACTGACATTGCCCTGGTAGACCGTCGTCACGCGCAGGACGTGGTTCTTGGTGTCGAGCAGCACGACACGCAGCTCCTCTCGTTCCAGCCGGCCCATCTGGAGGATGAGTCGGTCGGCGATGTCACGCGGGCTGCGGATCGTGGGCCGCGCTTCCGGCCAGTCGGCGAGCATGCGCCGGCCCAGCTCGAACGACGCGACAAGCTGCGCCGCCTTGGCGGCGCCGACGCCGGGGATCGCCCGGAGTTCCAGCTCCGACGCTCGTGCCAGCTCGGTCAGGCCGTCGTGTCGCGCCAGGGCGTCGGAGGCCAGGTCCACGGCCGATCGACCGCGCGTGCCGGAACCCCAGACAAGGGCGATCAATTCCGCCGAGGTGAGGCCGGCCGCCCCTCGGAGTTCCAGCCGCTCGCGCGGCCGTTCCATCGCGGGGAGCTCGCGGATCGCTCGTCCCTGGGCCGCCTGGCGCACATCGACCACGGGTCGGACTCCGATCGGGCTGGGTGTGTCGGTGGTGGGTGAGGCGTCCCCAGGCCCGGACGACGGAAGCCCGCCGATTCCCCCCGCCATCCGGACCTTGAGGACGCAGCGAAGCCTATCGGGAGGCCCTCATCGGCGGCTCAATCGGCGATCGATCGCGGCTCACCGGCCCGGGCCGGCTCCGTGGCCGGCTCCGTGGCCGGCGCCTGGCTGCGCTCAGACCGCCCGGATCGCCACTTCCGCCAGGACCAGGAGGATCGCGTTGAAGGCCGCATGGAGCCCGAACGGGACCCAGATCGAGCCGCGCTTCACGAACAGGTAGCCGAGCGCGAGCGCCACCGGCACCCGTGTGGCGAACCCGATGATCGCGATCTGGAACGCCTCCCCGGCGGTCCCGCCGGACACGGTCAGGACGTGGACGAGCGCGAAGAAGAGGGCGCCCCGCACGATCCCACGGCGCGCCCCAAGGCCGCGGACCCAGGCGGTCGTGGCCAGGCCACGGAACAGCAGTTCCTCGCCCAGCGGCGCCAGGATCGCCCCGGCGATGAGGTTCATGACGAACCCGGACGTCTCGCCTGCGGGCGGCAACGGGCTCTCGGGCGTGACCGTGAACAACGCCTGGAGGATCGCCGCGATGGGGATCGTGACGGCGATGACCGGGATCGCCCAGAGCGCTCCGGAGCCCATCTCCCGCAGCGCTGCTCGGATCCGGCCGACGCACCCCCATCTCAGCCCAGCTCGAGGGCGCCGGTATCGATGACCAGCAGGCGGATCAGCGCGACGTACACGATGGTCTGGACCAGGACCGACACAAGCCGCGCGAACGGGCCATCAGCCGGCACGCCGAGCAGGCCCATCGGGATGACCACCACCAGGATCGCGATGATCGACAACGGCACCGCAGCCGCGAACACGAGGAACGGAGACGGCCCCAGGTACGGCAGCCTGCCGCGCGCGCGTCGCTCGAGGCCTTGCGACCCCGCCGAGGACACCAGGCCCACCGTCAGGAGGACGAGACCCACGCCCAGGAGGACGGTGGACGGTCAGGCCGCCGCCCGAGAGCACCCCGATGAAGATCGCACCAGGCCCAACAGGCTCGTCAGCCAGCCGACGACGAACAGGGCGGGCGCGGCGCGGCCTTCGATGGTGAAGGTGGAGGCGCCGAGCCGGGGCTCGACGACCGTGGCGGGCTGTGCGGTCGGCGTCAGCGGCCGTCGTCAGCGGCTCGATCGGGTGAGCGGCCCGTCAGCGGCGGGATCCGTCCCCGGCTCGATCACGGGCTCCGGCGGGATCAACGATCCGGCAGCGCATCCTGCGCGGGCTTGGGGCTGGCGTTGGACGCGGACTGGTTCGAGCGTGGCGATCGCGCGGAGGATCGCGTCGACGCGGCCGGGATGGCCGTCGGAGCCGAGGGTGAGGTGACCCGGCTGGTGGCATCACGCCCGCCGGCGATCGATCCGATCGCGGCGACCGGGACCTCGCGTCGCTCGAAGTCCTTGCCGCACCAGGCGCACAGGGACCAGTCCAGCCCGACGAGGCGGCTGCAATTGGGGCAGACCCGGTTCAGGCGCGTGCGGCAGGTGGGGCAGATGATCCACTCGTCGTCGATCCGCCGCTCGCAGGTCGGGCAGTGGTGGATGGCCTCCACTTCGGCCAGCAGGGCCTCCTCCGCCAGGTTGCGCTCCCAGACCTCGCCGATCTTCTCGTGCGGGCGGATGACCTTGTAGATCCACACCGCGAAGATGAAGAAGACCGGGGTGAACAGGATGATCCCGGCGGCGGCCAGGTACGGGAGGATGGCGTTCGCGGAACGCTGCTGCATGTCGCGGAATGCCCAGTAGGCCGTGGCCAGCCACAGGATGACCAGATAGACCCCGATCATGCGCAGCCCGAACTGGACGATGGGGCTATCGAAGATCCCGCCTACCGTATCTCCGATCTGCCCGAGGATCTGGTCCATACCGCTGGTCGGAAGCCTCCGTTACGACGTCCGGCGCAGTGTAGCAGGGGTCACCCGGACCCTCTGGCTGCGTCTGACCGCGGTCAGACGTTCCCGGCGGCGGGGACGTGACGCGCTTCGACGAGATCCAGGACGCCGGCCGCCCGCGAGCAGGACACCACCGACGAGGATGGCGATGACCCCCGGGCCGGCGCCGAGCGGCCCGAACAGGTATGGCCAGGTAAGGCCGATCAGCAGGCCTCCGAGCAGCAGGCCGACGCAGCAGGTCCGGATCCAGGTCGGGATCGGGTTCGCCACGACTGCCAGCCCGAGGGCTGCCGCCAGGCCAAGCACGACCAGCGCATGGCTCGGGTTGGCGATCCCCCACGTGTCGAAGTACGTGCCCACGCCTTCGGCGCCGATGACCGTCCGCGACCAGGGCAACAGGAAGCCGAGCATCGCGACGGCCGAACCGACGACCATCAGCCAGCCGGCGGCCGCCTCCAGCCAAGGTGCCTCGACGTCGTTCGACCGAGCCCCGGCCTCGCCCTGGGCCTGACGCCGCGACCGCGTCGCTCGGGTCGTGCGCCTGGACAGGGATCGGTCCCCGCATACGTCTGGGCGTGCTCCGTCGAGAACGCGCGTCGTCCCGTCGACGTCGCGCCGGCCATCGCATGCGCCAGACCCAGCGTCGCCATGGGCGCGCGGTGGGCGCGTTGATCCCGGCCCAGGCGCGGGCGGGCATCAACGACGCGCTCGACGACGCGGCCCCGGGCGGGATGTAGGCACCGGCCGGGGCGGCTGGACGCCGGCCGGCGACCGGACGGTCGGCGCTCGAGCGTATCGCCGGTCTCCGGTGCCTCGGCCAGCAGGTAGCCGCACGAGGGGCACGACAGGCGCCCGCCCGGTACCGCCTCGTCGCACCCAGGACAGACCGTTGTGCGCGTCGCCATCGAGAACCCTCGTCTCCGGATCCGGCCCGGTCGGGGCCGAAGGGTCACAGGCTGCCAGACGACTCCGCATCGGGCCAGTCACCCGGTAGGGCTGGTGGCGTTACCCCGAACGTCCTCTGCTCGGCGTCCAGGGTCCAGGCCGCGGCTCGCCACGCGCAGACCATCGAGACCAGCACCAGCCCTCCAAGCCAGAGGCCGACGAACAGGCTGACCGTGGCCAGGCCTTCGAGCGCCCCGGCCGATTCGGCGATGGCGATGCGGACGCGTTGCCAGGTCGAGGCCGTCGCCGCAGCGGTGGGGACGACGACCGCGATGAGGGCGGCGGTCGGCACCAGGAAGAGGGCGAGCAGCTGGAACGGACGCCGGACGACCTCCGCGAGGGCCGCGCGCAGGGCGCCACCGGCCGAGGCGCCGACGAGCACGACCCGCCGTGCCGCGACGGCTCCCACGATCTGGCCGGCGATCCAGGTGATGGCGACCAGGGCGATGACCTCCGGCACGGAGGCCAGGACGCGCTGGACGATCGGGGTCGTCGACGTCGTCCGGACGGCTGAGTTCGCGGTAGGCGGCTGTCCACGACCCGCGACCCGCCCCACGCCAGGACGAGCACCAGGGGAACGTGGGCGACGAGCCTGACGCCCAGGATCCGGGCCGCTTCGCCGCGCCGGGGCGGTGCGATCACGCGTCGCGGGTCCGGCTCATCCCAGACGGGCGCGTCACGGACGAGCGCCTCCTCCATGGCGGCGGCGAACCAGCCGGCCAGCAGGACGCCCGCGATCCCGAGCGCACCGATCGCGCCGATCAGTGCCGCGAGCTCCACGGTCACACCGCCGAGCGCCACGGACGAGAGGGTCGGCGCGACCACGTCGGACAGGCCGACCGGCGAGGGCAGCACGAGGATCGGCACGAGGAAGAGCACGATGCCGCCGCGGACGAGGAAGCCGGCCAGCGCGACCGGCCAGGCGACAGGATGGGCGAGGGCCGCCAGAAGCGACGAGACGAGGATCGTCCCGACGCTCACGGGGCAGGGCTGGGCGACGCTCCGGGCGACGGGATGAGCGCGGGTGCCAACTCATCGAGCCGAGCAAGGGCCGCCTCGACCAGGGCGATCTCGACGCCGTAGCGCGCGAAGTCGCCGGCTCGCAGCGCTTCCTGGGCCGCGGCGAAGTGCACGTTCGCGTAGTCGATGAGGCCGGACACGTCGGAGGGGAGTGGAGCGCCCGGATCCGGCGTCGAGCGTCGGCGACGGGCGGCGGGGCTGCCGCCCGGCTCGGGCGTCGGGGTCGGCGTCTCGGACGGGGACGCTCCGCGGGCATCGGCCGCCACGAGCAGGGCGATCGCCTCGCCCAGGGTCGCACCCCACACGACACTGCGCGGCGAGGCCACCACGATCCGTCTGAACTCGGGGAACGATGAGCTGGTGGACTGGAGGTAGACCGGCTGGAGGTAGATGAGCGAGTCCTCCAACGGAACGACGATGAGGTTTCCGCGGATGACCGCGCTGCCGGACTGGTTCCACAGCGTGATCTGCTGGCTGATGATGGGATCCTGGTCGATCCGCGCCTCGATCTGGGCAGGCCCGAAGACGGTCGTCTCGGCCGGGAAGCGGTACACCCGGGTGTCGCCGTAGTTCGGCGCATCGTTGCGGGCGGCCATCCAGGCGATCATGTTCGGGCGGCCCTTCGGCACCATCGGCTGGAGCAGCAGGAACTCCGCCTTCGCTTCGCCCGGCATCCGCATGATCACGTAGTACGCCTCGGACGGCAGCGTCTGGCTGGACGCGTCGGACGTGGACGCCGGCACGGTCCACTGGTCGTCCGTCCGGAAGAACTGCTGCGGATCCGTCACGTGGTAGCGCCCGAACATCCTGGTCTGGACGTTGAACAGCTCCTCGGGCACGCGCAGGTGATCGCGCAGGCCGGCCGGCATCCCTTCGATCGGTTCGAACAACCCAGGGAAGACGCCGTCGTAGGCGCGCACGATGGGATCCTCCGGATCCGCGATGTAGAAGTGCATCGTGCCGTCGTAGGCGCTCATCGTGATCTTGACGCTGTTCCGGATGTAGTCGATCGGGTCGCTGCCGAGGCCCGTCCCAGGCAGAGCGTCGGGATCGAAGGCCTGTGCGTTCGGGAAGGCATTCGACACGGTATAGGCGTCCTGGATGTAGACCAGGCGGCCGTCGCCGTCGATCACCAGGTAGGGATCCTTGTCGAAGCGCAGGAACGGGGCGACCCGACCCAGGCGGTCGTCCAGTGTGCGGTGGAACAGCAACTGGCTCTCGTTCGTGAGCTGGTCGCTGATGAGCAGGTCCAGGTCCTTGAACCGTGCCGCGAACAGGAGCCGGCTCAGGGTGGTATCGAGCGGGATGCCGGTCGTGCCTGTCCAGCGTGTCTCCGTCCCCGAGGCGCCGGCGACGTCACCCTCGCCCGTCGGGAAATCGAACTCGTTCAGCTGTGCCCCGGTCACCACGTAGCCGCTGGCGCGCTCACCGAAGTAGATCCGCGGCTCGGTGATGGTCGGTGCCCCATCTCTCGAGACGGGCGGAAGGTTGCCGATGAACAGGCGCGGCTGGCCCTCGTTGGCGACCTCGTTGACCGGGGTCATCACCGCGCCGATGCCATGGGTATAGATGATCCGCTGGTTCGTGAAGCCGACGGCGCTCGGGTTCTGCTCAAGGGCGAGCTCGCGTCCCGAGACCCAGACCTGGCGCACGGTGTCGCCGATCTGGTAGCGGTCCGCATCGACATCGGTGAAGTCGTAATACTTGCGGAACGGTCTGGAGCTGATCGAGGGTGTCGGTGAGTGGTCGGTAGTCCCACAGCCGGGCGTTGGTGAACGTGTCGGACTCGCTATCGACGACCGCCTGGGTGACCGGCGCATCGCCACTGAACGCGCGGTCCTCCCAATCCTCCAGGTCGAACGCGAGCCGGGTCATCGCGATGTTGTTCGTGATGAAGCGCTGCTCCTGGGCGTACTGGTTCGGGGCCACGGTGAAGCGCTGGACAGCCTCCGGGTAGAGCCGGCCGATGACGATGGACGCGATCAGCCAGACCCCGATCGTCAGTCCCAGCGGCCAGATCATCCGCGTCAGCGCCGCGCCCACCAGGAACGCCGCGGCGAGTCCGGAGATGACGGTCAGCGCATCGAAGGCGAAGAACTGGGCGTTGAGGTCCGTGTAGCTCACGCCAGTGGCGACGCCACGGGTGCTGTACACCAACTCCAGCTTGTCCAGTTGGTAGCCGAAGGCCACGGACAGGAGCAGCAGGGCGCCCAGGGTCGCCATGTGCAGGCGGACCGGCGTCGCGAAGACCAGACCGCCACGCGAAGCGCTCACGAGATAGCGACCGACGACGAGCAGCAGGGCGACGATGACCAGGCCGTTGAACACGCCCTGGACCAGCCGCAGGAACGGCAGTTCGAACAGGAAGTAGCTGATGTCCCTCCCGAAGATCGGGTCGGTGGTGGCGACCGCCCCGAGCGCGAACGGGACGCGGTGCTGCCAAAGCAGGACGGTCTCCCAGGCTGCGCCCACCGCCGCCGCGATGACGAAGGCCGCCACGACCGCGATAGCCGCCAGACCGGCGGTCGCCAGGGGGCCAAGGTCGGGCACGGAGTCGGTGTCGAACGTGATCGCCCGGGGTTCCGCTGGTCGCCTCGGGCCATACCCCGGTCCGCCGCGGGTCCGACCGGTCGTGGATGCCTCGGCGGCGTCGTTGAGACGGTCCATGAACGAGCGGATGGCCCCTCCATCCGTCGTCGGCGGGCGGTCCGAGGCGACCGGCCAGCCAGAGGTTGCCGAGCAGGACGACCAGACCGACCGCCAGCGCGCCGAGGAAGAGCGCCACCTGCGATCCGACCTGGGTCCAGAAGACACTGTCGAACCCGACCGACTTGAACCACAGGGCGTCCGTCCAGAGGTCGAGGATGGTGGACGACAGCAGGAAGAAGCCGACGACGACCACGACGATGACCATCAGGGCGATCTGGCGGCCGCTCCCCCGGCCCTCCTCACCGTCGCGAGGACCGCCCGGTGGCCGCTTGCGCGGGGGCCCGTCGCGACCATCGGATGGGACCACGACGAGATCCGGTCGCTCGACCGCTTCGTCCTCGGGTTCGGCGTCCTCGTCCGGGTCGGACCGCTCGTCGGAGCCGGACTCGGCGTCGGTCACGGTGTCGTCCGGCGAACCGCGCCGTGGGGCGTTTCGGTCCGGGTCTTCCCCGCGGGCGATCGCCTCGCGGCGGCGCAGCTCCTCCAGGAATTCGTCGAACAGGTCGCGCATCGGTCCGAGTCTAGTCGGTCCCGTCCGAATGGGCCGTCGGACAGCCCCGGCGGCCGGTCAGGGCCGGTGCAGGCCCTCGACCGCTCGGCGGAATCCGGCGAGGACCGTCTCAGCCAGCTCGTTGGGCCGCATCGTCGCGGCACGGGCCGGTTCGAAGCGGAACGCTGCGCGGATCACGAGCGGTGCTCGCCACGGACGATCCGGATCATCGGGTGGGACGACCGCTCCCAGCCGCAGCTGGAGGCGCCCGGCATCCTCGAGGATCAGGCCGGACAGGGCCCCGGCGACCGCAGGACCCAGTCGGGCAAGCGGCGGATCCGCCGGCGGCCCGCTCTCGGGTGCCACGTCGCGGAACGGGATCACGCCATCTGGATCGGCGACCCACAGGATCGTCAGCCACCAGCCGTCTGGCCCGTCGGACGGGCGACCCATCCCCGCGAGATAGCGACGCTCGCCGATGCGCACCTCGTGCTCGCGGATGAACGACGGCCCGGGTGACGGAAGGCGATCTGGCACCGCGGCAGGATAGCTGGGCCGGCAGCGGCGCGGGACGGTCAGGCGGGCGGGGTCGCCTCGGACGGGACCGGCGCATCAGCCGGCTCGGCGACAGCGGTCTCGACCTCGTCATCGCCGATGAGGGCGGCCTCCGCGGCGGCCACGCCGCTCTCGGATAGCGCGGGCATGGACGGTAGTTCGACGACGCGGCCTTCCGCCGCCGCCTCGGCGACCAGCGCATCGGCCTGCGCCTTCAGGCTGGCGACTTCTCCCTCGAGCTCTAGTCGGAGCATCTCGCGCTTGACTGCCGGGTCAGGCGGCTCGAGGGCCTTGGCTTCGTCGGGAGACGGGGCCTCCTCGGGGTAATCGCCGCTGATCCACGACAGGAGCCGGTTTCGCGGGCGGACGGCTGCGGCGTGCGCTGCGCGCGATGGTCGACACATCTACCGCGGTGACGCCTGGGAGCGATTCGGCCGGGTCGCCCGTCGAGGATCGCCCCGCACGAAGGGCATCGCTCAAGGCCCGGCGACGCCAGCGAGGCTGAACACCATGGACAGGTCAGGGCGGACGCCGTCGCCGGCGGGATCTCATCGGCCATGGCGCGAATGCTACCGCGCTCGGGCCTCGGCGGAATACCCCATTGGTCAGGGGGCGTCGGGTGGCGCTACTCCCACTCGATCGTTGCGGGCGGCTTGGAACTGATGTCGTAGACGACCCGGTTCACGCCTGGGACCTCGTTGACGATGCGTGAACTGATCTTGCCCAGCACGTCGTACGGCAGCTTCGCCCAGTCCGCGGTCATCCCGTCCTCGCTGGTCACCGCCCGGATGGCCACGACGTTGGCGTAGGTCCGGCCGTCGCCCATCACGCCGACGGAGCGGACGGGGGTAAGGATGGCGAAGCTCTGCCACAGGGTGCGATACAGGCCGGCGGCCTTGATCTCGTCGATGACGATCCAGTCCGCTTCGCGCAGCGTGTCCAGCCGCTCCCCGGTGACCTCGCCGATGATCCGGATGGCGAGGCCGGGGCCGGGGAAGGGCTGGCGCAGCACCATCGCCTCGGGCAGGCCCATCTCCAGGCCGACCCGGCGGACCTCGTCCTTGAACAGGTAGCGCAGCGGTTCGATGAGCTGGAAGCGCAGGTCGGCCGGCAGTCCGCCGACGTTGTGGTGGGTCTTGATCTTCTGGGCGGCCTTCGATTCGGACGTCGCGGATTCGATGACGTCCGGGTAGAGCGTGCCCTGGGTCAGGAAGTCGATCCGGCCCAGCTTGGCGGCTTCCTCCTCGAAGACCCGGATGAACTCGTCGCCGATGATCTTGCGCTTCTGCTCGGGGTCTTCCACCCCGGCCAGGCGGGCGATGAACCGCTCACGCGCATCGACCATGACCAGCTTCATCCCGAGGTCGCGCTCGAAGGTGACCCGGAGCAGCTCCGACTCCTTCTTGCGCATCAGGCCGTGGTCCACGTAGATGCAGGTCAGCCGGTCGCCCACGGCGCGGTGCACGAGGGCCGCGGCGACCGCCGAGTCCACGCCGCCGGACAGGGCGCAGATGACCAGCCCATCCGACCCCGTCGCCGCGGCATGGGCGTCGACCCGCTCGCGGATGTCGGCGACGGTCGTATCGATGAAGTTGCCGGCGGTCCAGGTCGGCGACACGCCGGCGATGTCCACGACGAAGTTGCGCAGGACCTCCTTGCCCGTCGGCGTGTGGACGACCTCCGGATGGAACTGGATCCCGTAGAGGTTGCGCGAGGCGTCGGCGAGGCCGGCATACGGCGTCGAATCGGTCTGGGCGGTCGGGCTGAAGCCGGCCGGCAGCCGCGAGATGGAGTCGGCGTGACTCATCCAGACCGGCTGCTCGCGGTCCAGGCCGGCGAACAACGGGTCGTCCGCGGTGATGCTGACGCTGGCGGGGCCATATTCGCGGTGATCGAACGGGATGACATCGCCGCCGAGCTCATGGGCCATCAGCTGGGCGCCATAGCAGATCCCCAGGACGGGGATCTTGCCCGACCAGATCGCCGGGTCCGCCCGCGGCGCGTCGGGGTCGTAGACCGAGTGCGGGCTGCCGGACAGGATGATGGCGCGAGTCCCGCGACGTTCGAGCTCGGCATACGGCGTGTCGTGCGGGAGCAGCTCGCTGTAGACATCGAGCTCGCGCACGCGTCGGGCGATCAACTGGGCGAACTGGCTGCCGAAATCGAGGACGACGACCGTCTCGCGGTCGTCGGCGGTCGGTGGGGCGGGTTGGTCTTCAGGCGAGCGTTCTGGAGCGGGTGCCTTCAGCGCGGTCTCGAGGTAGGCCTCCACCTCCGCGTCATCCGGGGCAAGGACCCGATGGCCCGCGTTCGCGGCCTCACCGTGGACGGTCTTGCCGCGCTTCAGTTCGCCCGTGGATGACTCGTCCGTGTCCGCCAATGCCGCCCTCCGCTCGCGTCGTGCGCCCGTCGTCAAAGTCTACCCGGGGCGCGGTGACGGCGGCAGGTGGCTTCTCCTGGGCCGAGCGGGCGCCGGAGGTCACCTCTCCCGCGCGACCGTTCGGGCGATGGTTCCGATCAAGCGGAACGACCCGCGGTCGATCTCAGCGCGGGGAGCCGTCGTCGCCGAAGAGGTGGCAACGGGACTCCCGGACGGATGGTTTCGCTTGCCTGGAACGACCACGCGAACGCCATCCTGCAAGGCATCGACCAGCCGACGGCCGCGGGTGCCGGACGTCCGGACCGGGCGCGCAGCCTACTCGCGGTTGCGCATCGCCTCGGCGGCCATCGACATGTAGCCCTCGAGTTCGTCGGCGACGTCGGCGGGCGGCGCAAGCTCGGCGATCGCCGCGCGCATGTGGACCAGCCAGCGATCCCGCTCCAGCGGGCCGATCGCGAACGGTGCGTGACGCATCCGGAGGCGCGGGTGGCCGCGCTCCTCGTCGTATGTCCGCGGTCCGCCCCAGTACTGGATGAGGAACAGGGTCAGACGATGCCGGGCGCCGGCCAGGTCCGCCTCCGGATAGAGCGGACGCAAGGCCGGGTCGGTCGCGACACCTTCGTAGAAGCGCGCGACGAGCGCCTCGAAGAACGGCGACCCGCCAGCCCGCTCGTACAGGCTCAGCTGGTCGATCACGTCCCTGTCTCCACCTCAGTCGGCGGCGACCGATTCGAGCCGGCGCTTGAACGCCTCGACGTCCAGCGCGGCTGCCCGGCGCGCCTGCGGTGCGACCATCGATTCGAACATCCGGTACTTCAGCGGCAGCCCGATCCGGACGGACCAGCGAAGCGTGGTCGCAAGCTCGCCCTCAGGAGCGAGGTCCGCCTCGAACTGGATCGACACGCCGTCCGGATCGCGGCCGCGGACCGCGAACGCGGCATCCGGGCGTAGCGTCGTGACCTCGGCATCCACGACGGTGGACCGTCCCGCCACGACCTGGCGGATGGTCAGTCGCGATCCGATGGCCAGCGGGCCGGTGTCGACACGCTCGCACGCCCACGATGCCGGACGCGATGAGCCATTCCGGGAATCGCTCCACCGCCGTCAGCGCTGCAAAGACGTCCCGCGGCAGGCGCCCGATCCGGGTCGAGATCACGACGTCGACGGCCATCAGCCACCGTCTCGAGGCGCCGCGGGCACGAGGCGGAACGACGGCCCGTGCCCAAGGCTTTCGGCCGGCGTGCCGTAGCGGAGGATCAGCGCGCGGATGGCGGCGGCGTGGTCCATGCCGACGAGCGGCTCGGCGAGCGCGTCGAACGATCGCTCACCCGACGGTCGCGAGGCAAGCCGGGTCGGCCAGGAGGTTGAGCGCCCACGCTGAGTCCGGGGCCCCGGCCGCCACGACGATGGAGCCGGACTGCCCAGCTTCGCCCTCGACCTCGACCTCGGCGAACCCGACCGTCACCGGGCGCGGCTCACCGGAGTGACGGCCGCGGGTGACGATCCGGACGAAGCGTCCGGACGCGACAAGCCCGGCCTCCATGGACGAGCCGCCCGAACCGGATCCGGAGCCGGGATCCGTACCGACGCCGTCGGTCAGCGGGTCCGCTGCCAGGACTTGCCTTCCGTCTGGGTGGACGGCGCGTAGACCATCTCGACCCGCTGCATCTCGCGGATCGTGCGGGCGCCAAGGGCGGCCATGGACTGGCGCAGCGCCCCGACGAGGTTCTCGCTGCCGTCCGTGACGTGGGCCGGTCCGAACAGGATCCGCTCCAGCGACCCGACCGTGCCCGACCTTGATCCGCGTCCCGCGCGGCAGGGTCGGCGATGGCGCCGCCATCCCCCAGTTCATCCCGCGACCGGGCGCCTCCTCGGCGCGCGCCAGCGGCGAACCGATCATCAGGGCGTCCGCGCCGGCCGCGATGGCCTTGGCCAGCTCGCCGCCGCGCCGCATCCCGCCATCCGCGACGACCGGGACATAGCGGCCGGTCTCGGCGAAGTACGCGTCACGGGCGGCCGCGACGTCACTGATGGCCGTGACCTGCGGCACGCCGATGCCCAGCACCTCGCGGGTCGTGCAGGCTGCGCCCGGTCCCACGCCCACGAAGACGGCGGCGGCGCCCTGCTCCATGAGCGCGAAGGCCGCCTCGGCGTTGGTCGTGTTGCCGACCGCGACCGGGATCGGCATGTAGCGGGTGAACTCGTCGAGCGAGAGCGGGTCGTACCCGGTGGCGAGGTGGCGGGCACTGCAGACCTGGCTCTGGACCAGGAACAGGTCGGCGCCGTGCTCGGCGCAGAACGGTCCGAACCTGCGCGCGGCGGCCGGCGTGGCCGACACGGCGGCCTTCGAACCGGCGGCGTGGATCTCATCGAGACGGCGGGCGATCAGGTCCTCGCGGATCGGCTGCCGGTAGGCCTCGGCGAGGATCGCCTGGACTTCGCCGTCGGGCGCCGCGGCGATGCGCCGCGAGTCGCTGCGTCCGGGTCGTCGTAGCGGGTCTGGACGCCCTCCAGGTTGAGGATCGCGAGACCGCCCAGCCGGCCGAGCGCGCCGGCGAACCGGGCGTCCACGACGGCGTCCATCGCGGAGGCGAGGATCGGGATCGCGAGGTCGATGCCGGCGAAGGTCTGGGCCAGGTCGACGTCGGCCGGCTCGACCGTGTCCGTGCCCGGGGCGAGCGAGACGTCCTCGAAGCCATAGGTCGGGCGGATCGTGTCCACCTTCGAATGGAAGACGCGGCGCTGGGCCGCCGATTCGAGGTCCGCCTGGGTTCGGTCGATCACGTGGCCCTCCAGGGTGGCGTCACTGGGCCTGACGTCCGGCCCAGTCTATCCGAGGCACCGGCCGCGGAGTGATACTGGCACCAACCAGGGAGGTGACGGGATGGCGACGTCGAAGCCGAAGGCGAAGTCCAAGGCGCAGCAGGATCGAGAGGACGTCGGATCTCGCCCCGGTCTGGCCGGATCCGCCGTCCGAGTCGATCGGGACCACCGCGAAGTCCATCTCCGGGTCCCACTACCTGAAGGAACTGGCCAGGCTCCAGGTCGAGCTGGTGAAATGCCAGGAGTGGATCAAGGCCCGCGGCCTCAAGGTCGTCATCCTGTTCGAGGGTCGCGATGCCGCCGGCAAGGGCGGCGCGATCAAGACCTTCACGCTGTCGCTCAACCCGCGCTACGCCCGCGTCGTGGCGCTGCCCGCGCCATCGGAACGCGAGCGCTACCAGTGGTACTTCCAGCGCTACGCGGCGCACCTGCCGGCCGCCGGCGAGATGGTCCTGTTCGACCGCAGCTGGTACAACCGCGCCGGCGTGGAGCGGGTCATGGGCTTCTGCACGAGCGAGGAGTACGAGGAGTTCATGCGCTCCTGCCCGGAGTTCGAGCGGATGCTCGTGCGGTCCGGGGTCATGATCGTCAAGTACTGGTTCTCGGTCAGCGACGAGGAGCAGGAACGGCGCTTCCAGGCCCGGATCGAGGATCCGACGAAGCGCTGGAAGCTGAGCCCGATGGACCTCCAGTCACGCGCCCGCTGGGTCGAGTACTCGATGGCCAAGGACGAGATGTTCGCCCACACGGACATCAAGCAGGCGCCCTGGTACGTGGTCAACGCCGACGACAAGAAGCGGGCGCGGCTCAACGTGATCCACCACTTCCTGAGCCTCATCCCGTACGAGGACCTGACGCCGGAGCCGATCGACGCTGCCGCCGCGCCAGTCCGACCGCGGCTACGTCCGCCCGCCGATGACCGACCAGACGTTCGTCCCCGAGGTCTACTGAGCGCATCGGCTGCAGCGCGATCGACGCCGCTGACCAGACTCCCGAGGGTCAACTCGAACCAGGGCGCCCGCTCCGGATCGGACAGGTCGTCGCGGATCCGCTCGATGGCCGTCCGGTAGCCGGGCCAGATGACCTCGCGGTGCGCCTCCTCGAGCGGAAGCCAGCGGGCGCCGTCGTGCTCGTGCGAAAGGCGCGGCTCGGCGTCCGGGCGCGACCCGAACGGCGAAGACGGCCGCCGTGACGATCGCGTCGACCGACGGCTCGTGGAACTGGTTGACCAGGTCAAGGTCGTAGAAGCCTCGATGATCGGCCTCGGCTCCGAAGCCGGTCTCCTCGGCCAGCTCGCGCAGGGCGCCCGCCGCGACCCGCTCGCCGGGCTCGAGCGAGCCCGACACGCACTGCCAGAGGCCGGGCAGGATCCGGCCCGGGGCGCGGCGGATGAGCAGGATCTCCGGTGCCGCGCCGGGCCGCTCCGCGGAAGATCCAGCAGTCGACGAGGTCCGGGCGGAACGGGCTCACCGGCGCGAGCCTCAGCCGGCCCACGAGGCGCGTGCAGTTGATCCAGGTGCATCAGGTCGTGGATGCCGGCGAACAGGAGCCACTCGCCGCAGCGCAGGCGGCCGACGAGCGGGTGGTCCAGCGGGCAGGGCTCCGTCTCGTGGCCGGCGACGTCCGGGCGGCCCGCTCGACGATCCGCTGGCTCTGGGCGATCCTGCGCAGGAGTGCCGCCCGGTCCGCATCGGCGGGGCCGGCGATGCCGGGCACGACCGTCGGCGCGTCGGCGGGCCAGCGGCCGGCGGCGGCCAGTGCGGCCGCGAGGCACAGGCCGACGCGAGCATCGCAGTCGTGGCCGATGGCCTGCGCGACGTTCCAGTCCTCCTCGCCGCCGGGCGCTCGCAGGGCCTCCTCGGGGAGCGCCTCGACGATCCCGATGAGTGCCTCCGCGAGCGTCGCCAGCTGGCGCGGCGATCGCCCGCGGCCGTCCCGTCGCCGGCCCGCCGCCGGACCTCCCGCCGGACGCCGATGAGCTGGCCCTCGGCGATGCCGCGCCAGGCCGCGACGATGTCCGGGGCGCCCGGCTCGAGGGCGTCGGCCCACGATCGCGCATCGATGTCGGTGCCGACGTCAAAGGCGCTCGAAGCGCTCGACCGGCAGGACGAAGACCGTGGCCCCGCCGACTTCGACCTCGAGCGGGTACGGCATGAAGAACTCGCCGGGCTCCATGATCGGCGGCATCGGGTTGACGACCTGGGTCCGCGACGTGCAGTTGGCGCGGACGATGCCCATGACCTCTTCGACGTCCGCTTCCTCGACCACCAGGATGATCGTGGCGTTGGATTGCTTGAGGAATCCGCCCGAGCTTTGGAGCCGCGTGGCGCGGAACTCCTTCTCGAGCAGGGCGTCCACCAGGGCGCCCGCATCTTCCGAATGGACGATGGCGACGATGAGCTTCACGGGCGGAGTATCGGGGCGGGAGTCCGGACTGGTCAACGAGCAACCGCTGGATCACGTCAGAAGGCCACGCGGGGCGGTGTACGATGCGGCCTCCGACTCCACACGCGCGCAGGAGTCCCACGTGCCCACCGACGGCCGCTCCACCGATCCTCGAGCCTCCCTGCCAGCTGCGATCGCGGCGGTCGCGGGGGCCGACGACCTGGACAGCTCGCTCGACGCCGTCCTTGCCGCGGCGGTCGACGCACTGCACCCGGCGATGGCCGCGATCTTCATCGCCGACCCCGATCGGGCCGGGCTGCAGCTGATCGCCTCGCACGGTCTCGATGACGCATCCAGGGAGCGGCTGTCGGCCGAGGTCGAGGACCCCAGCCATCCATTCACCGCTGCGGCCCTGGGACGGGTGGCGACCTTCGATCGCGAGGGCCACCGAGTCCGGCGGTCGTCGTTCGTCGGCGCCTACCTGCCGCTGGTCGTGTCGAGCGGCGGCGTCGACGTCACGCTCGGATCGGTCGGCATGGGCTGGCCGGCGCCGCGCGACCTCGACGAGCCGGAGCGGGAGACCATCTCGGCCCTGGCCGCCCTGGCGGCGATCGCGATGGATCGGTCGCGACTCGCGTCAACGGCCGCCGAGCGCTCCGAATGGTTCGAGCGGATGGCCCACACGGATCCGCTGACCGGCCTCGCCAACGAGCGGACCGTCGGCGCGGATCCTGGAGCTGGAGCTCGCCCGGGCCGCGCCGCCAGGGCAGCGAGTTGTCGCTCGCGCTGTTCGACGTCGACGACTTCCAGTCCACGAACCGCGACAGCGGTCCCGAGGCCGGCGACGACGTCCTGCGTCAGGTGGCGGCCGTCCTGGCCGAGTCGGTCCGGCTGGTCGACACCGTCGGGCGGATCGGCGGCGACGAGTTCGTCCTGGTCGCGCCGGGGTCTGCCGGGCGCGACGGTCGCCCGGCGGGTCCTCGACGGGATCGCGGCACTCCCCGCGGTCGCCGGCAAGCAGATGTCCGTGTCGGCGGGCGTCGCCCGGTTCCCGGTCGACGGCAGCGACGCCGACGACGCTCATCGCGGCCGCGACGGCCGCGCTCGTCCTGGCCCAGGGATCGCGGGCCGTGGCTTCGTGGCCGAGACCGGGGTCGCCGCGGAGGGCTGAACAGCTCGGTCACTCGCTCCTGGTCAGGCGCTCGTCGAGCACGGTCCCGGATCGCCTCGCACGACCGCGTCCTCCGCGAGGAGGCGTCGATCACCGCGAAGCGCCCGGGCTCGCGCGCCGCCAGCTCCAGGAAGCCGTCGCGGACGCGGCGATGGAAGGCGAGGTCGAATTCGGCTTCGAAGCGCGTCACCTCGCCCGGTGCCTTGCGCGCCAGGCCGATCTCCGGCGGCACGTCGAGCAGGATCGTCAGGTCGGGCTCGAGTCCGTCGGTCGCCGCCTGCTCCAGCGCCTCCAGGCGGTCCAGCGCGCACCCCGGCGCCGTATCCCTGGTAGGCCAGCGTCGAATCGGCGAACCGGGCGCACAGCACGGTCTTGCCGGACTCCGAGGGCCGGCCGGATGACCTGGCCGACGAGCTGGCGGCGGGCCGCATTGAACAACAGCGCATCGGTGGTCGCATCGGTCGGGACGCCGGCACCCGTCTGGGCGAGGAGGACCTCGCGAAGGCGCTCGCCGAGCCAGCGTGCCGCCCGGCTCGCGCGTGACGAGGACGTCGTGTCCCCGGCCTGTCAGGAAGGCTGCCGCGCGATCCACCTGCGTGGTCTTCCCGGCGCCTTCCGGGCCTTCGAACGTGATGAACCAGCCACGGCGGGCCAGCTGGGGAGGATCGACACGCCGGCGAGTGTAGCGGACGACTTCGCGCGACCCGGGTCGAGATGCCGGGATAGGATGCGCTCGCCCGGGGACGTCGACGCTCGCCTGCCGGGAGGAGGCTCGATGTCGCGGTGATCAGCGGTTCTCGCGTCGGTGCACGGGCGGCGGACGCGAGGCGCCCGATGCCGAGTCCGGATGGCCGCGGTCGTGCTCGGGCTCGCCGTCGTTGCCCTCGTGCCGGCCATCGCGCTCGCCCATCCGCTCGGCAACTTCACGATCAACCACTACGCGGGGATCCGGGTGGAGCCGGACCGGGTCCTCCTCGACATCGTCGTGGACCAGGCCGAGATCCCGACGTTCCAGGCTCGACTTGGCTTCGATACCGACGGCGACGGCGAAGTGTCGGATGCCGAGGCTGACGCCGGACGCCTCACGGAGTGCGACGGCCTGACGCCGTCGCTCGAGCTGGTCGTCGGTGGCGTCCGCCAGGAACTCGTCCTGACCGACGCCGGCCTGACCTTCCCGGCCGGCGTGGGCGGCCTGTCCACGATGCGGGTCGTCTGCGAGTACGGGGCGGATCTGGCCACGCCGATCGTCCACCGGCAACGCCCGTGTCCTACGCCGATGCGTCGTTCCCGGGACGGCTCGGCTGGCGCGAGATCGTGATCGAAGGGTCCGGGGTGACGGTCTCCGCCGTGGAGGGAGACCTGCGGGACGGCGACCCTCTCGGAGCGGCTGACCGCGTATCCGACCAACCAGCTCGCCCAGGCGCCGGACGACACGGCGATCGTCGTTTCGGCCGCCCCGGGTGGAGCGACCCTGTCCGCCGTTCTTCGCCCCGGATGCCGAGCCCGTGCCAGGTAGCACGGTCGAGCCCCTGACGTCACCATCGCCGTCGCCCGCTGCGGAGGCTTCGACTCGCCCCTCCTCCGCGGTCGGCGCTGTCGGGCATCGGCTCGGGTGGCGCTCCAGGCGGCGTGTCCGGGGCGGAACTGCCATCGATCTTCCGAGAGGCGAGTCTCACGCCTCTGCTCCTGCTGGTCTCGGTGCTGACTGCGGCCGCGCTCGGTGCCGGCCATGCCTTGACCCCGGGCCACGGCAAGACCCTCATGGCGGCCTACCTCGTGGGCTCGCGAGGGACCGTCCTGCATGCGGCCGGACTGGGCTTGTCGGTGACCGTGTCCCACACGATCGGGATCCTGGTGCTCGCGGCACTCGTGGTCGGCGCCCAGGACGTGCTCGCGCCGGATGCCGTCATGCGCGGCGCACCGGTCGTCGCTGCGATCTCGATCGTCGCGATCGGCGGCTGGATGCTCATGTCCGAACTTCGCCGGCGACGCCGCGTGGCGACATCGGGCCAGCCCGCCGATATCGCACACGACGCGACGCACGGCCACGACGGCGTCAGCCATCGTCACGCGCCGGCCGACGGTTCGACGATCACATGGCGCAGCCTGTTCGTGCTCGGGCTGGCCGGTGGGCTGATCCCGTCGACGAGCGCGCTGCTGATCCTGCTCGGAGCCATCGCCGCCGGACGGGCCGGCTTCGGGTTCGTACTGGTCGTCGCCTTCGGGCTCGGGCATGGCCCTGGTCATGGGCGGGATCGGCGTCGCGCTGGTCCTCGCCCGCGGCCGCGTCGATCGCATGGCGACGTCATCGGCACTTGGCCGCGTGTCGGGCTTCATCCCGCTGGCCGCCGCGGTCCTGGTCTTCGGCTGGGCCTGTACCTGACTGCGCAGGCCATCGGCGGCGCACGCGTCCTGTAGCCCGTTACCGAGTCCGCCAGATGTCGGCCCTGACCGTCACTAGGCGGCGCATCGCGGTGGATCGCACGCATCGACGGGGTCGCCGCGGTCCCGCCGAGCGTAGCCGGGTCGCTCATCGCAGGCCTGGACTCGGTGCGAGGCTGCGCCGCTCGCCCAAGGTCGGCCACAGCCGACATCTGGCGGTTTCGGCACCACTCGCCGGTTTCGGCACCACTCGCCGGTTGCCGGGATGACCCGGTGCGACCCGGTGCCGTCGCCACTCCCCCACCTTTGCTAGGCTGACGGCCGCATGCGAGACATCACCGACCGCGCCCTCGACACGGCCACCGCCCTGGGCGCCGCCTATGCCGATGTGCGTGTCGTGCGGCGACTCGAGGAGTCCATCTCGGTCAAGTCCGGACGTCTCGAAGGCGTCTCCTCCGGCGAGAGCGAGGGCTTCGGTGTCCGCGTCCTCGTCGATGGCGCGTGGGGCTTCTCCAGTTCCAACTGGCTGACGGTCGGCGAGGCGGACCGCGTCGCCGCCGATGCCGTCCGGATCGCCCGGGCGAGTGCCACCGCCCTGCGCAACCGCGTCGCCCTGGACGGTCGCCCGCCGGCCGTCGGACGCTACGAGACACCGTTCGAGGTGGACCCCTTCGCGGTCCCGTTCGAGACCAAGATCGCCGACCTCCTCGCCGCCGACGCGGCCGCCAACGCCGTCAAGGGCATCGCCTTCACCGAGACCTCGTACGGCGCCCAGCGCGAATGGAAGACGTTCGCGGCATCCGACGGGAGCTTCACCGAGCAGGTCATCACCCACGTCGGCGCCGGGATCGAGTCGAACGCGGCCGAGCGGCGACGAGCAGCAGCGCCGCAGCTATCCGGACGCCGGCGGCGGCTGGCAGGCGGCCGGCTACGAGTACATCCGCGGGCTGGACCTCGAAGGGCGTCGCCGGCCCGTACGCCGAGGAGGCGGTCGCCCTGCTGACCGCTCCGCTCTGCCCGCCCGGACGGCGCACGATCATCCTCGACCCGTCCCAGCTCTACCTCCAGGTCCACGAGAGCTGCGGCCACCCCACCGAACTCGACCGGGTCTTCGGGACCGAGGCCAGCTACGCCGGCACCAGCTTCCTGACCACGGATCACCTGGACGCCGGGTTCCGCTACGGCTCCGACCTCGATCACGATCGTCGCCGACGCGACCGCGCCGGGCGGGATGGGCACCTTCGGCTGGGACGACGAGGGCGTCGCCGCCCAGGCCGTGCCGCTCGTCCAGAACGGGATCTTCGTCGGCTACCTCTCGTCGCGCGAGACGGCGCCGCGGATCGGCCGCCAGAGCGGCGGGGCGATGCGCGCCGACGGCTGGAACCGGATCCCGCTCATCCGGATGACCAACATCAACCTGCTGCCCGTGCCCGGGATGAGCCTGGACGAGATCGTCGCGGACACGGACGACGGCCTCTACCTCGCCTCGAACCGGAGCTGGTCCATCGACGACCGCCGCCTGAACTTCCAGTTCGCCACCGAAGTCGCCTACGAGATCAAGGGCGGCCAGAAGGGCCGGCTCCTCCGGAACCCGACCTACACCGGCATCACCTACGAGTTCTGGCGGTCCTGCGACGCGGTCGGCGACGAGCGCAGCTACGTGATGCTCGGGACGCCGAACTGCGGCAAGGGCGAGCCCAGCCAGACCGGCCACGTCGGCCACGCGCGTCCCTGGCGCGCGGTTCACGGAACGTCCAGGTCGGCGTGGGCAACGCGATGAGCGTGGACATCGATCCGCGCCGCCGACTGGCGCTCGCCGGAGAAGGTCCTGCAGGCCGCCGAGAAGGCTGGCGCCACCGAGGCCGAGGTCCTCGTGCATGGCCGACGATTCGGCCCTCACCCGGTTCGCGAACAGCGAGATCCACCAGAACGTCGCCGAGACGAGCGCCACCGTCAACCTGCGGTTCGTGCTCGGGCGCCGGGTCGGCGTCGTGACGACCGGGCGCACCGACGACGACGGCCTGATCGCGCTCGTCGAACATGCCGGGATCCATCGCCCGGGTCGTGGAGGAGCTCGAGGACTGGAGCGGGTTGCCGGAAGCCTCGCCGGTCCGCGGACGTGCCGTCGGCCTGGTCCGAGGCCACCGCGTCGCGCCTCACCCGAGTCGCGCGCCGAGGGCGTCCGGGCGGTCATCGCCGCCGCCGACGAGGCGGGCAGCGTCGCCTACGGCTCGTTCGCGACCGGTGCGGAGACGATCGCCGTCGCCAACTCGAAGGGCATCAGCGCCGTCCAGCGACGCACGATGGCCCAGCTGCTGACGGTCTCGATGGCGCCCGAACGGCGGGACCGGCTACGCGGAGGCGCGTCAGCGGTCGATGTCGGGCGGATCGATGCGGCCGCGATCGGCCGCGAGGCCGCCGAGAAGGCCCGCGCCACCCAGAACCCGGTCGCCGTCGATGCCGGCGAGTGGTCCGTCGTCCTCGAGGAGTACGCCGTCGTCGACGTCCTGGACATGCTGGGCTACCTCGGATTCAGCGCCCTCGCCGTCCAGGAGGAACGCTCGTTCTACGAGCCGGGGCGCGTCATCGGCTCGCGACCTCGTCACGATGGTGGACGACCCGTTCGACCCGGACGGCCTGCCGATGGCGTTCGACTACGAGGGCGTCGCCGAAGGAGCGCGTCTCGCTGGTCGAGCAGGGCCGTCTGCGTGGACGTCGTCTACGACGCCCAGACGGCGGCGCGGGCCGGCCGTCGCTCCACCGGCCACGGCCTGCCCGCGCCGAACCCGTACGGGCCGTTCCCGCTGAACATGGTCATGAGCCCGGGCACGTCATCGCGCGAGGAGCTGATCGGCGGCCTGGACCGCGGCCTGCTCGTGACCCGCTTCCACTACACGAACCCCGTCCACCCAAGCTCGCCATCGTCACCGGGATGACCCGCGACGGCACGTTCCTCGTCGAGGACGGCAGGATCGTCGGGCCGGTCCGCAACCTGCGCTACACGCAGAGCTACCTCGACGCGCTGGCCGGCACGGTCGCGGTCGGGCGCGAGCGCAAGACCCTCAAGGGCTTCCTCGGTGGCGTCGTCGTCCCCGCCGTCCGCATCGATGGCTGGAGCTTCACCGGCACCACGGAGCACTGACCCGCGGATCCACGGTGACACCCGCTCCTCGGTTGCGAAATCGATACCGCTCCGTTGCCGGGGATTCTCATGTGGTCTTCAGACTTCGGCACGAACGTCGACCCAACGTTCCCGCGCTCGGCTACCGCCGGGCCGAAGCCGCTGATCCGGAGAACCCCACCAGATGTCCGACCCGACGACCTCGACGCCCGTGAGTGCATCACCCGCCAGCGCCCCCGCCGCCGCCGCCGCCCGCCGCCGCTGCCGCCGCCGCGCCCGACCTGCACGCCCTGCCCGATCCGAGCGATCCGCGCGCGACCGCCGAAGCCATCATGTTCGAGATCCGACGCGTCATCGTCGGCCAGGACGCGATGCTCGAGCGGGTCCTCGTCGGCCTGCTGTCCGGCGGCCACCTCCTCCTCGAAGGCGTCCCCGGCCTGGCCAAGACGCTCACCATCAAGACCCTCGCCGAGGTCCTCGGCGGCACGTTCAAGCGCATCCAGTTCACGCCGGACCTGATGCCGTCCGACCTCGTCGGGACGCGCATCTACCGCCCGGACCGCGCCGACTTCGACGTCGAGCTGGGCCCGGTCTTCGCCAACTTCCTGCTCGCCGACGAGATCAACCGCGCCCCGGCCAAGGTCCAGTCCGCCCTGCTCGAAGTCATGCAGGAGCACCAGGTCACGATCGGCCACGAGACCTACAAGGTCCCGACCCCGTTCCTGGTCCTGGCCACGGAGAACCCGATCGAGGCCGAGGGGACCTACCCGCTGCCCGAGGCGCAGGTCGACCGGTTCATGCTCAAGATCCTGCTCGACTACCCGAGCGCCGCGGATGAGGCGCAGATCGTCGTCCGCTCGCTCGTCCCGCCGGCCGCGCCGCGCGAGATCCTCGACGCCGCCGGCCTGCGCCGGCTGCAGCAGAGCGTCACCGAGGTCTACGTCGACCCGCGGCTCATCAGCTACGCGGTCGGCCTCGTGGAGGCCACGCGCCGCCTGACCTACTGGGGCGCGCCGGACCTCGAGGGCTTCGTCTCGTACGGCGCCAGCCCACGCGGATCCATCAACCTGATCCACGGGGCTCGGGCGATGGCGCTCCTCCACGGCCGTCGATACGTCCTGCCCGCCGATATCGCCGCCCTGGCACCCGACGTCCTCCGCCACCGCCTGGTCATGAGCTACGCGGCACTGGCCGACGGGGTCACCGCCGATACCGTCATCGAGCGCGTCCTTTCCCTCGTCCCGGCCCCGCGCCTGGAGATGGCGGTGGAGCAGCCCGCGTGACCGAAGGCGCACCACGAGCTGCCGCCGCGGACCTCGCGCGGCTTGGCGGTCGGGAACGGTCTGCGGCTCGACCCGGGCCCGGCCCGATCGCCGAGCGGCTCGTCCGCCAGCTCGAGCTGTCCATGTCCCGCCGCGTCGGCGGGCAGATGAGCGGCGACCACCTGGGTCGCGGCCGCGGTACCGGCGTGGAGCTGGACCGCATCCGGCCGTACGAGCCGGGCGACGACGTTCGGCGCATCGACTGGAACGCCACGGCCCGCTCCACCCAGACGCAGATCCGCGAGGACGTGCCGGACCGGCAACTGACCGCGTGGCTCGTCCTCGACCACTCCCCGTCCATGCACTTCGGGACGGCCGACCGCCGCAAGGCGGACGTCGCCGAGGGCGCCGCGCTGGTCGTCGGCCGGTTCGCGGCCCGGCGAGGCGATCGACTTGGCATCGTCACCTTCGGGAACGGACGCGAAACGGTCCTGCCGCCATCCGGCGGCCGGCGCGGCATGCTGGGACTGATCCGTACCGTGTCGGAGGAAGCCCCGGACGAGGGGGGAGGCGCGACCACCGCCGCACGTGCCCTGAGCCTGGTCGCCGCCACGCGAAGCCCTGCCGGCGTCGTGGTCATCGTCTCGGACTTCCGCGGTCCGCGTGACTGGCTTGGTCCGCTGACGCATGTCTCCGGTCGCCATGCCGTGGTCGCCCTCGAGGTCACGGACCCGCGCGAGGAGTCGCTCGTCGACGTCGGCGAACTGACGCTCATCGATCCCGAGACCGGTCGGACGATGCGAGTGGACACCGGCGATCACAAGCTCCGCCAGGCCTTCGATGCCGCGGCCGCGGCCGATCGCGCCTCCCTCGCGGCGGAATTTCGCCGCCTGGGCATCAAGCACCTTCGACTCTCCACCGATGGGCCATGGCTGCCCGGATTGGCGCGCGGCTTCAGCCGCACGCCGGAACGCACAGGACGACCCGCATGAACTTCCTCGCCCCTGAACTCCTCCTCGGCCTACTGCTGATCCCGGTCGCCATCGGGTTCTACCTGTGGACCCAGCGCCGGCGCAGCCGTACGCCGTCCGGTTCACCAACCTGGACCTGCTCGCCAACCTCGCCCCGCGACGGCCGGCCTGGCGACGCCACGTGCCGCCGGTCCTCTATCTCGGCGCGATCGCCGCGCTTCTCATCGGGCTGGCCCGACCGACCATGGTCCTGGCCACGCCCCGCGAAGACGCCACGATCCTGCTGGCGATGGACATCTCCGGCAGCATGCGCGCGACGGACGTCTCCCCGAGCCGGCTGGATGCGGCGAAGGCCGCCGCGGTCTCGTTCATCGACCAGCTGCCGGAGGGCGTTCGCGTCGGCGTCGTGTCCTTCGCCTCGGCACCGAACACCCTGGTCTCCCCGACCACCGATCGAGCCGAACTCACGGCAGCCATCGACGGGCTCAAGGCGCGCGACGGCACGGCGATGGGCGACGCCCTGATGCAGGTCCTCGACATCGCCGAGCAGATCCAGGCCGACGGAGCGGCCCAGGCCGGAGCCGCCAACCCGCCGAACCCCTCGCCCGCCCCAGACTCGAGCACCGCCCCTGGGGCCAGCGCGGCACCGGACACCGCCGCGGATCGCCCGTCCGGGGAACCGCTCGTCGCCGCCATCCTCCTGTCGGACGGTGCCAACTCCGTCGGGCAGGCAGAGCCGCTCGACGCCGCCAAGCGTGCCGCGACCCTCGGCGTGCCGATCTACACGATCGGCCTCGGAACACCTGGTGGGACCGTCGACGTGACCGACGAATTCGGCCAGCAGGTCACCCTGGAGGTCCCACCGGACACCGAGACGTTGCAGCAGATCGCCCAGACCACCGGCGGTCAGTCATTCGACGCACCGTCCGCCGAGGATCTCAAGGCCGTCTACGCCAACCTGGAGTCGCGGGTCGGCTACACCGAGGAGGTCCAGGAAGTGACCTTCGCCCTGGTCGCCGCCGGGCTCGTCCTGGTGGTCATCGGGGCCGGCGCATCCGCCCTCTGGTTCGGCCGCCTCCCGTAACCATCCCGTGACGGTGCGGGCGCACGATGCGCCCATGTACCGTCACATCGCGATCGTGTCAGTGCTTGCCTTCCTCGTGGTCGGCTGCCTCAGCAGTGGCCGGGCGTGACGTTCACACCTGGCGAGCCGTTCTGGACGGGCGGATGATCGCCCGACTCGCCAATTGCCAGCCTGGGTCGGCGCCGGGTCGCCCTTCTCGTCGTCGCGGTGGTCGCGCTGATCGCCGCGGTTGGCGCGCTCGTCCCCGCGTTCCTGGAGTTCGAGGAGACGGGCGTCGATGGCCTGTTCTCGGCGTGGCTCAGCGCCTATGGCGCCAGCCTCTACACGCTCGTCGGCGTGGCGGTCCTCTGGCGACGCCCGGGACATGGGATCGGGCGTCTGTCCCTGATCATCGGCCTCGCCTTCACGACGAGCGTTCTGCTCACGATCGTGCCGGGGCCACGGCAGCTCACCGACATCGGCCTCGCGCTCGCCATGGGACTCGCGTTCACCGGGTGGATCATCGGCGGGAGCCTGCTCGTCGTCTGGTTCCCGGATGGCCACCGCACGAGCCGACTTGGTGGTCTCATCGAACTGATCCTCGTCGTGACGGTCATCGGCCTCGTCCTCTCGAGTTCAAGGGATGACGTCGCCCCGACGGGCGTCCTCGTCGGGCTGTTCGACGTCGCGGACGTCCTGGGTTTCCCAGGACTCCTGCTCGTCTATCTTGGAGCGGTCGCGGATCTTGGTCTGCGCTATCGGCAGGCCGACGACGTGAGGCGGACCCAGATGCGCTGGGTCATCGCGGCGGAGGGGTTGACCCTCTTGACGATCATCGGGTTCTTCGCCCTGGGCACGATCTTCGAATGGCTCTTCCTGGTCATGTTCATCAGCATCGGGTTGCCGGTCCTCGCGGTCGCCGTCGCGATCACTCGTTACCACCTGTACGACATCGACCGGATCGTCAGCCGGTCCATCGCCTACCTTCTGGTCACCACGGTGCTGGTCGCGGTCTTCGCCTCGATCGTCCTGCTGCTGCAGGGACTGATCAGTGGCGCCGTCGCGGCTCCCGGCACGGAACTCGACCCGCGTGTCGTCGCGATCTCCACGCTGGTCGTGGCGGCCCTGTTCAACCCACTCCGACGCCGGGTCCAGTCCGCGGTGGACCGCCGGTTCAATCGCGAGCATTACGACACGGCCAGGATCGTCGCCGGATTCTCCGGACGCCTGCGCGATCAGCTGGACCTGCCGACGGTCAGCGGCGAGCTTCGGACGACCACCACCAGGGCGCTCGAACCGGCCGCCACCGCCGTCTGGCTTCGCCGGCGCCCCGGCTCGTAGTAGGGCAGCGGGCACCCGGCTCGGCTGAACATGGGCGACTGCTTCGCCTACGCGCTCGCGCGCGAACTCGGCGAACCCTGTGTTCAAGCATCGTCGGCTCAGCGAGATCATGGCCGCCTACGGGGTCGCCACGCCGTAGGCGGCGCGGTCGGGTACGCTCGCCTTCAAGCCGCGTCGCGACCGAATTCGGAGGATCGATGCCCGCCCGAACAGCCTTCGACGTCGAAGCGCTTCGCGCCGAGTTCCCGGCGCTCACCCGCGAACAGGACGGACGTCCGGTCGCGTTCCTCGACGGGCCTGGCGGCACGCAGGTCCCGCAGCGCGTCATCGATGCCGTCACCGGTTACTACCGCGACTCGAACGCCAACTCCGGCGGCGCGTTCACGACCAGCGAGCTGAGCGACGCGATCTCGGACGAGGCGCACGCGGCCGTCGCGGACTTCCTGGGCGCGGCGTCGCCGGACGAGATCAAGTTCGGCTACAACATGACGACGCTCACCTTGCACCTCGGCCGATCCATCGGCGCGACCTTGAGTCCTGGCGATGAGATCGTCGTGACGACCCTGGACCACGAGGCCAACGTCAGCACCTGGGAGGCCATGGCCGCGGATCGCGGCGTGACCGTCCGCAAGGTGGACGTCCACATGGACGATCTGACGCTGGACCTCGAGGACCTCGAGTCGAAGCTGAATGCCCGCACGAAGCTCGTCGCGATCGGCTACGCGAGCAACGCGGTCGGCACGATCAACCCGGTCGCCGAGATCGTGGCGCGTGCGCACGAGGTCGGCGCGCTGACCTACGTGGATGCGGTCGCGTTCGCGCCGCACGGACCCATCGACGTCCAGGCGCTCGACACGGACTTCCTCGTGTGCTCGGCGTACAAGTGGTTCGGGCCACATCTCGGGGCGTTGTACGGGAAGGCGGAGGCATTCGATCGCCTGCCGGCCTTCAAGGTCAGGCCGGCCCACGACCGGTTCGAGACGGGCACGGCGTCGTTCGAATCGATCGCCGGGACGATGGCCGCAACGGACTACGTGCGCGATGTCGGCCGCTCGTACGGCGACGTCGCCGGGGCACCGGGCGCGGCGGTCGCCAGCGAACGGCGGCGGGAGCTGGTCGCCGGCATGGTCGCCATCGCCGCCTATGAACAGGGCCTCGTGACGCAGCTGATCGATGGCTTGGAGGCGATCCCGCGGATCGCGATCCACGGCATCGTGGACCGCGAACGCTTCGCCGATCGCGTCCCGACCGTGTCCGTCTCGATCGAAGGCGTTCGCCCCCGTGCCGCTGCACAGGCGCTGGCCCGCGACGGGATCTACGCCTGGGACGGGGACTTCTATGCCACGGGCCTCATCGAGCGTCTCGGCAAGGCCGAGACCGGCGGTGTCCTGCGCCTCGGCCTGGTCCACTACAACACCGCCGCGGAGGTGGACCGAACCCTCGAGACGCTCGCCCGCATCGCCGGCTGAAGGGACTCGCGGTGTTCCATGCCGGACTGCGACGGCCCCGGCATCTTGCGTCCCGACCGGCCGGCGCCCATCATCAGGCCGCGCCGGCACTCGATCGGCCACGCTCGAGGGTGCTCCTCATGATCCAGCGACGTTCCGTTCGGCTGTCAGCAGCCGTCATCATCCCAGCCCTGCTCCTGGCTGCCTGCGGCGGCGCGACGAGCTCCCCCAGCCTCGGTGCCAGTGCGCCGGCGCCGGCGCCATCCACGGGCATCGCTTTGCCATCGGGCCTGGCGCTCCCGTCGGACCTCGCGATCCCGTCGTTCGACCTCAGCGGCCTGGTCACGAACCTCGAGAACGTCGACTCCTACAAGGTCGTCATCGACACCGGAGACGGGTCCACCTATAGCGGCACCGTGGTGACGAAGCCGGTGGCCTCACGCGACCTCTACATCGGGGAGGGATCCGACGCGACCCACATCGTCACGATCGGCGACGAGGCCTGGATGGGCACGGGCGATGGCCCCCTCGAGTCCGCCCCATCCGCGCTGATCGCAGGCATGATCCCGCTGTTCGACCCGGCCGTACTCCTCTCGGTCTTCGCCAACCAGAGTCTGCTCCAGTACGCGGACAACCTCGGGCAGGAGGACAAGAACGGCCAGCCGACGACCCACTACAAGGTGGACGTATCCAAGATCCCGAACTTCGCCACGTTGGGCATGCCGGCAGGTGCCACGATCGAGATGTGGGTCGCCGACGAAGGCTACCTGGTGTCGTTCCTCGCGACCGACTTCGGCGGGGACGGCTCGAACCTGGCCGTCGACGTGACCAACGTGAACGACCCGGCGAACGTGGTGGAACGCCCGAGCTGACGCGTGCGGCCGGGCGGTCGGTCCGTCCGGCCAGTCGGTCGGCCGATCGCGGAACGCCAGCACGGCACTATCACCACGCCGCTAGTCCCCAGATCCCGGGATCCCGGTCGGCCTCGCCCTCGCCCACCTCCGCGAACAGGGCCACGGCACGCTTGAGGTGCTCCATCGAATCGGCCTCTCGGCCGGCGTCGTGGAGCAGGTCGGCCAGATGGTTCTCCACCGCCGCCTCCAGGTGCCGGTCGCCGATCTGCCGGCAGGCCTCGATGGCGCCGACCTGCGATCGACACGGCCTCGTCCACCGATGCGAGGGCTGCGACGGCCAGCGCCAGTGCGGTCCTCGCCGCGATCGACGCCGTCGGGTCCGGATCGTCGACGGCAAGGGCGGCACTTCGCTCGAAGGCGAGGCGGGCCGCCTCCGAGTCGCCGCGTTCCTGGGCGACGAGCCCCACGAGTCGTTGCGCCCTCCCGGCTCCGGCCGGATCGCCCGCGTCCTCGGCGTACCCGAGGGCGAGCTCGGCGGTGGTCAGCGCCTCATCGAGGGCACCGGACCGAAGGGCCACGACGCTGCGCTCGACCAGGGCGCGGATCCTCGTGGCAGGGTCAAGCTCAGGCGAAGCCAGCGCGGCATCCAGGTGACTGACGGCTCCGGCCAGATCGCCCCGTCGGTCGTGGACCCGGCCGAGCGACACTTCGATGGCCGCCAGGTCGGCCGATCCGGCGAGTGCCGCCGCGGTCTCGAGTGCCTCGATGGCTCCCGGATACTCACCCAGCCTCGAACGAAGCTCACCGATCCGGGCATGCAACGCCCAGCCGTCCGATCGACCGAGCGCCAGTGCCGCCTCAAGGTGCCCGATGGCCTCACGATTGGCGAAGACCGCCTGTGCCAGCTCGGCCGCCTGGAGAAACGCGGCGGCGGCCTCGACCGGACGGCCCGCCTCTCGCTCGTGGTGCGCGATCTGCGCATACCAGGCGACGTCGTCGCGAGTGGCGATGGAGGGTTCCAGCCGGAGCGCCTCCGCCGTGCGGCGGTGGAGCAGTCGTCGTCGGGCCAGGCTGATCCCGGCATAGGCGGCATCGCGCAGGTGGCCGTGACTGAAGTCGAATCGGGCAGGATCCGACGACGAGCCGGAGATCTCGCGGATGAACCCGCGCCGGACCAGGAGTTCCAGCGCCTCGACCGTTTCCTCTTCGGATCGCCCGCTCGCGTGACGGACGGTGACGAACTCGAACGACCGCCCGATCACCGCGGCTGCCGACAACACCTGTGCCGGGACCTCGCCCACCGACGCGATCCGCTCACGCAGCAGTGCCTCCACGCCTCGCGGTACGGACGTGCCGGGATCCTCACCGCTCGCCAGGACCTCGGTGACGTGGAGCGGAAGCCCCTCGGAATCGGCCACGATCGCGTCGATGTAGCCATCGCGGGCAGCCGATCCGGGCCGCGCCGCGCGAACCATCGCCGTGATCGGCCGACCGGTCGAGGCGCCCGAGGGTGAGGTGGAGGGTCGCCGGCATCCGGACCAGGTCGTTGGCGGTCCCCGCCGCTTCGACCGACAGGTCCTCGCGGCGCCATGCCAGGATGAGCGCGAGCGGGCGACCGGCCAGACGGCGCGCCAGGTACGCCACGAATTCCCGGGTGGAGTCGTCCGCGAGGTGCAGGTCGTCGATCCAGACCGCACCGACGGCCGGCCCGGCGACCAGTGCGGTCACGGCCCGGGCGATCGCGTCCAGCAGGCGCACGCGCGCGCTCTGGCTGGGATGGCTCGTCGACTGCGCGGGCGGGCGGATGGACTCGGGCAGGTCCACGAGCCGCCCGACCTCGTAGCGGGAGGTCTCGTCCATCCGGGCCAGGCTCGCCAGGCCGCCGGGCGCGGCGAGCCCGACACGCAGCAACTCGGCGATCGGACCGTATGGGATGCCCGTCTCACCCGGATACCCGCGAGCGGCCAGCACGATCCCGCCACGGGCTCGGATGGCGTCCACGGCCGACTCGGCGAGGCGGGTCTTGCCGATCCCGGCTTCGCCTTCGATGACGACCACGCGGCCGTCGGGTGCCGCGACGCGTGCAGCGTGGACGATCGCGGCGAGATCGTCATCGCGTCCCACGAGCCTGGACCGGGCGGGCCGGCGGCTGGGGCGGCGACTCCAGCGGCGTCCCGGGCACAGGCGTCAGCCGGTCCTCGCGGATAGCCTCGTACAGGTCCGTCGTCTCGCGAAGCGGGTGCCACGCCGAGCTCGCGATCGAACAGCGCGACGAGCGAGCGGTACTGGCGGATGGCGCCGGATCGATCGCCCGATCTGCGCAAGGAGGTCCATCACGCGGCGCTGTCCCGGCTCATCGAGCGGGTCCAGGTCCACCCGGCGACGGGCGGCTTCGATGGCGCCAGCCGGGTCCCCGCTTGCGCTGCGGGACGACGCGAGGCGATCCAGCACGTCGCCCACGAGCTGCTCGACCCTGACGGCTCGGGCGGCCTGCCAGTCGTCGAAGTCCGGGCTGTCGCGCAGCGCGAACCCGGCCATGAACGGACCGCGCGCCAACGTCGCGGCAGTCTCCAGGTCCGCGAGGCGATCCGACGTCGCGAGTCGTTCCAGTTCCGCGAGATCCACGTGGCTGGTCGCCGGGTCCATCGACACGCGAGCACGTTCGATGACGAACCCGACCGGCCCGATCGCCGTCCGTAGCGCTGACAACGTTCTGCGCAACGCCCCACGGGCGGCTTCATCGTCCGCGTCCGGCCAGAACATCGCCGCCAGTTCCTCGCGGGCGAACGGGCGGCCTTCGGCGGCCACGAGCGCCACGATCGCGAGCGCCTTGCGCGTGTCTACGACCAGCGGGCGGCCGCCGACGATGACCTCCAACGGGCCGAGCAGGCGAACCTGAAGCTGCGGGTCGCGGGAGGGCATGCCGTAACGATACCGTTCCGTGAGCGCATCCCGTAACGATGTCCGAACGCTGGAGGGGCAAGATCGTCACGTGACGACCTCGATCGACGCTCGCCGCGCCTGCCTCGTCGTCCTCGGTGCGATCGTGTTCGTCGCGGCAGCGATCGTGTTCACGTCCCTGGCGAGTATCCCTGCCGAGGAGGACCTCGGGAACGCCTTCATGGTCGTTCTCTTCATCGGCCTGGTCGCGTACTGGGCACTCGGGAGCGTCATCGTCCTTCGAGCCGACGGGCACACCATCGGGTGGCTGTTCGCAGTCTCCGCGGCGTTGCTGGCATCCACCTTCACCTGCTTCGCCCTGGCGTTCGTGGCCGATGTGGACCAGCTGCCTGCTCAGATCGCCGGGTGGGCGGCTCTTCTCGGCTCGTTGCTCTTCGCGCCAGCGCTATTGCTCACGATGCCGGCGGTGATGCTCGTCTTTCCGACGGGCCGACTCCCAGGCCCGCGCTGGCGACTCGCCGTCGACCTCGTCGTCGTCCTTGTCGTCGTGCGTTCGCTCGTCCTGCTGATCACTCCCTATCCGATCGACGATCCGGGGCCGGCGAACCCACTGACGCCGGCGCTGCCGGAGCGGTCGGCGGTGGCGTTGACTGCCCTGGCCGCGCTGAGCGCCCGTGTGCGTGACGCTGACGTTCGGGATCGCCTTCGCTCCGGGATCCTGGCATCATCGTTCGGTTCCGTCGCTCGGTCGGCGATACAGCGTCAACAGATGAAGTGGTTCCTGGCCGCGATGGTGCCGGCGGCGATCCTGGTCCCCCTGGACCTGAGCATGGACGGGGAGTCCCCCGCGATCCTGAACCTGTTGAGCATCGCCACACTGCCACTGGCGGCGCTCGCTGTGGCGATCGCGATCTTGCGCTATCGCCTATACGACATCGACCGGTTCATCAGCCGGACGATCGCCTATGCGGCGGTGACCGGCGGCTGCTCCTGGTGTCTACCTGGCCGTGAACCTGGCGCTTACGGCGGCGTTCAGCTCGGTCACCAACTCGAACTCGATCGCCGTCGCGGCGTCCACGCTGCTCGTCGCGGCCCTGTTTACGCCACTTCGGCGACGCGTCCAGCGGTTGGTGGATCGCCGCTTCGATCGGGCCCGCTATGACGCCGAGCAGACGACTGCCGCCTTCTCCGAACGGCTCCGGGACCAGGTGGATCTGTCGACCCTGGCCGATGACCTGGATGCGACCATCCGACGATCGGTCGCCCCGAGGAGCGTGGCCCTATGGATCCGGGAAGGTCAGCGATGAGCGGGATGACCAGGTCGGCGGGGGTCGTGCGGCTGCCCTGGGCCATCGCGGTGCTGGATCTCGCGGCCTTCCTGGTTGCCGCAGTCGTGGGCACGATGGATCCGATCTTCGGGCTGATCATCGGCTCGGCGATCGCTTCGATGACGATCGTCGGGGCCATGCTCATGACCCGAGCCGCCGGAAATCGGGTCGGTCCCCTTCTGCTGCTCGCCGGCACGCTCCTCACCGTGAGCTCCGTGGCGGGCGCCTTTGCCTTGTCGGCCGTCGCAGCACCCGGACCACCACCAGCGGGAGCCGCCTGGGCCAACGTGCTGAACCAGGTGCTGTTCATCCCGCCCGTCGTCCTGCTGCTGATCTGCGTCCCACTGATCTTCCCGGATGGCCACTTGTTGGGCCCTCGGTGGCGCGCCATCGTCTGGCTGGTCGTGGCGGCCCTGGCAGCGCTGACGATCTCAGGCCTGCTCGGTCCCGGACCGATCGGCTCGGCCGAACTCGAGAGTCCGATCGCCATCGACGGATCTGAGCCATTCGTGGCGGTCCTCGACGCCTTCGCGAGCCTGACCTCGCCCATCGGGTTCGGCGCCGCGGCGGCTGCGGTGGTCATCAGGTTCCGGCGTGGCCGCGGTGTCGAGCGGCAGCAGCTGAAGTGGTTCCTGGCGGTGGCGGCGGTCTGCGCCATCGCCTTCCCATTCGGTTCACTCATCCCCCCCGGTCCCATCGCCGATGCGTCGTTCCTCGTGGCGATCGGCGGTCTGGTCGCGATGCCAGTCGCCATCGGCATCGCGATCCTTCGGTACCGGCTGTACGAGATCGACCGGCTTGTGTCGCGGACGATCGCGTATGCCGTGGTCACCGGTGGCCTCATCCTCGTCTACCTGGTAGTCAACCTTGGCCTCACGACCGCCTTCGAGTCCCTCACCAGTGGGAACTCGGTCGCGGTAGCGGCTTCGACGCTCGTCGTCGCCGCCCTCTTCACGCCACTCCGACGCCGGGTCCAGCGGGCCGTTGATCACCGCTTCGATCGCGCTCGCTACGACGGCGAGCGAACGGCCGCCGCCTTTTCCGAGCGGCTGCGCGACGAGGTGGACATCACCACGGTCACGACGGATCTGGACCACACGGTGCGGTCCGCGATCGCGCCGACCAGCGTCGGCATATGGCTGCGCGCGGGCGAACGGTGAGCGCGAACTGGCCGCTCCGTGCGATCGGAACCGCCGTGATCATCGCCGGCCTGGTGGCGGACCTGGTAAACGCCGAGGGCCTGGTCGGAGGGCTGCCACCGATCTTCGTGGTCGTCGCCGCTGTGTATCTTGCTGTCGGCACGCTGATCGTCGAGCGACGTCCGGGCAATCGGATCGGGCCCATCCTCTATGCGATCGGGCTCCTCGATCGGCGGGTTCCTCGTCGCCGACGCCATCGTCAGGCATTCGGATCCGCCGGACGCCGCCGTGTATGTCGGCTGGGCCGTGACGCTGATCGACGCACCTCTGTTCGCGCTTGTGGCCTTCCTGTTCCTGCTCTTCCCAGACGGCCACTTCTTGTCGCCGAGATGGCGATGGGTCGGGCTGGCGGTCTTCGTGTTCGGCGCCATCTCACTGATCGGGACCGCCGTGATGCCCGGACCGTTCGCCTACTACCCGGACATCGAGAACCCGTTCGGCGTCGCCGGCCAGCCGCTGTCGGACGTCATGCCCACGTTCTACCTGCTGACCATCGTCGGGGTCGCCCTGGCTGCCCTGTCGTTGCTCGGACGCTGGCGGGCCGGCGGGCCGGCGGAACGCGCCCAGCTGAAGTGGGTGGCCGCGGCTGCCGGGCTCAACGCCATGATCATGGCGGCCTACGCCATCCTGTTCGGCCCCGGCAGGTTCAACGATGTCATGGACATCGCCGTTGGCGTGGCCTTCGGGTGTTTCCCGATCGCGATCGGGATCGCGATCCTGCGCTATCACCTGTTCGAGATCGACCGCCTGGTCAGCCGGACGATCTCATACGCGCTGATCACGGCCCTGTTGGTCGGCACGTATGCGGCTGTCATCCTGGTCCTCCAGGGGCCGCTCGGTGCGGTCACCGGAGGCGACACGGTCTCCGTCGCGCTGTCCACGCTGGTCGCCGCCGCCCTCTTCCAGCCGCTGCGCGCTCGCGTCCAGTCCGCGGTGGACCGCCGCTTCGATCGCGCCCGGTTCGACGCCGAGCGGACCGCGGCCAGGTTCGCCGAACGACTGCGCCACGAGGTAGCCATCGAAGCCGTGACGGCGGACCTGGATGCGACCGTCCGATCGGCCATCGCGCCTGCCTACCTCGGCCTATGGCTTCGCCACGAGGGCGCGCGATGATCGGTCGCTGGCTTGTCCGCGCCGTGGCCCTGGCGTCGATCGCCGTGTGCATCGCGGTGGCCATCGCCGATGCCGCCCGCGGGTATCCGAGCGGTGGCGTCTACGTCCTGTACGGGGCGGTGGCGGTCGTCTTCATCGGCGTCGGCTGGCTCATCGCCGAGCGGAAGGCCAGCAACGCCGTTGGCCCCCTCCTGCTGGCGTTCGGGGCGCTGTTTGCCTGGTACCTGCCCGCCGACCTCTACCTGCACCTGTCCGACGATCCTGCGGGCGCAGACCTGGTTGCCCTGGCCGTGAGCATGCTGGACGCCCCGATGTTCATCCTCATCGCGCTGATCCTGATCCTGTTCCCCGATGGACAGGTGCCGTCGCGTCGGTGGCGTTGGGTGGTCCCGCTCGGCGGGATCGGCATCGCCTTGACGGTCGTCGGCTACGGTCTTTCCGTGGACCCGTTTCCGCTGTTCCCGGATCGCCACAGCCCGATCGGCATCGGCGGGTTCCCGGGAGCCGGCCTCGTCTACCTCTCGTACATGATCATGGCGATCCTTCTGGTGGCGGCCGCTGCGGGCCTGATCGTCCGCTCCCGACGGGGAGGTACGGTCGAGCGAACGCAGATCAAGTGGGTGGTCGCCGCCGCACTCGTGTTGCTCGTCACGGAACTCGTCAACGTGGCGACCTTCAGGGCGGACGCACCGAATACCGTCGCGAATACCCTCGCCACCGCCGGCATCGCACTCGTCCCGATCTCGATGGGGATCGCGATCCTGCGATATCGGCTGTACGACATCGACCGGATCATCAGCCGGTCCGTCGGGTACGCGGTCGTCACCGGGATCCTGGCCGTCGTCTTCGGTGGAGCCGTGGTCCTCCTGTCCACGATCCTCGCGCAGCTCGCGCAGGGCCAGACCATCGCCGTGGCCGCGTCGACGCTCGCGGTCTTCGCCCTCTTCCAGCCCGTCCGGCGGCGGGTCCAGCGGATCGTCGACCGGCGATTCGATCGCGCCCGTTACGATTCGGAGCACATCGCCACGGCGTTCTCGGTTCGCCTTCGTCACGAGGTGGACATGGAGACCGTGACCGGCGACCTTGCCCGGACCGTGACCACGTCGGTAGCACCGGCGTCCCTTTCCATCTGGCTGCGATCCCGGGCGGCGGGTCGATGAGCCGGAGCCGTCTCGCCTGGGGACTCGCGACCGCGGACGTCGTCGCCTTCATCGGTGCGATGGTCGTCAATCCATCGGACCTCTCGGTCGTCCTGTACGCGGTCGGGATCACGTCCTTTGCAGGGGTCGGCGCCGTTCTCATCAGCCGCGTCCCGGCAAACCCGATCGGCGCCCTGCTCCTCGCGGCCGGGACCGTGCTGGTCGCGGGCATCGTCATCGGCTCGTACGCCGACGTCGGAGCGGCCCAGCAACCACCCTGGCCAGGTTCCACCCTCGCGAGGTCGCTCGGAAACCTGTTGTTCTTCTACCCATTCGTGATCGCGTTCATCGGTGTGCCGCTGGTGTTCCCTGATGGGCGGCTGCTGTCGCCTCGCTTCCGCTGGGTGGTCGTCTTCGCCATCGCCAACACGATCGCCTGGACCATGGGCGGGCTCTCGATCGCGAATCTGGACGCATTCGTCCTCGTCGGCACGCTCTTCACGTTTGGAGGGGCCATGGTCGCGATCGGGCTCCGATACCGACGGGGCGATCCTATCCAACGGCAGCAGATCAAGTGGTTGGCGGCCGACGTCGGCCTGGCCATCGCCGCGCTGATCCCGGCCCTGCTCCTGGCTGAGTCCTACGCGGCCTTGGCCGACGCCTTCAGCAGCCTCGCGATCCTCGCCATGCTGGCCATGCCGCTGGTCATCGGCATCGCCGTCCTGCGCTACCGCCTGTATGAGATCGACCGGATCGTCAGCCGGACGATCGCCTATGCCGTCGTCACGGTCGTACTGGCCGCGGTGTTCGGCGGAGTCGTGGTGCTGTCTTCGACCGCCCTGTCGCAGGTCGCCCAGGGCCAGACGATCGCGGTCGCGGCCTCCACCCTGGCCGTGTTCGCCATCTTCCAGCCCGTCCTCCGTCGCGTGCGACACGCCGTGGACCGCCGCTTCAACCGCGCTCGCTATGACGCCGAACGCACGATCGCGTCGTTCTCGGAGCGACTTCGCGACGAGGTGGACATCACGACAGTGACAAAGGATCTCCTCGACACGGTGGATTCCGCCATCGGGCCATCGTCATCTGGGCTGTGGATCCGCGGGGCCGAACGTCCATGACCGCCGTCGCCGCCGAGCGTCGACTGGGCCGGTCCGGCAGGGTCGCGCTCGTCGCGCTGTTCGTCGCGGGCACGATCCTCGCGTCGGCAGATCCGTTCAGCCTCGTGAGCTTCATCGTGTATATGCCGGTCGGTGCGTACCTCGTCGCACGGCGCCCACGGAACCCGATCGGTTGGCTGCTGGTCGGGGTCGCGTTCGCCTTTGCGAGCATCGGTACCACCGCCTCTCCAGGCATCGACATGGAGGCGCTGGCCCGCGGAGAACCCACGCCCCTCGACGCGCTGAACGCATGGGTCGCCGCGTGGGCCGGCCTGGCGGCGTTCGTCGCATATCTCGCCCTGACCATCCTCTTTCCGAGCGGTCGGCTCCCGCAGTCCGTCGGACGTCGAACGGCCATCATGCTGCTGCTGGTAGGCGTGGCGGTGGTGGTCCTGGTGGCCTTCGCCCCGACCGTGGGCGTGAGTACCGACGGAGGGATCACGACCGTCTTCGTGCCGAACCCTGTCGCCGTGCTGCCGGATCTGGCGATCTGGTCGGTCCTCCCCGTCCAGGAGCTGGGCACGTGGATCGTCATCGCCTTGCTGGTCATCGGGGTCGTCCGGATGATGCTCCGGTTCCGTCGGACCACCGGCCTCGAGCACTTGCAGTTGCGCTGGTTGGTCGCGGCCGTCGCCTTCGTGCTGATGGCGATCGTGACCGGCCTCTTGCTCACACTGCTCGTCGGCACATACATCGGGGGAGCGGCGTGGATCCCGGTGGCAATCGCGTATCCGACGATCCCGTTAGCGATCGGCATCGCGGTCATGCGCTATCGGCTGTATGAGATCGACCGGATCGTCAGTCGGACGATCGCCTATGCCGTCGTCACGGCGGTGCTCGCCGCGGTCTTCGGCGGGGCGGTCGTGCTGCTCTCGACCGCGCTGTCGCAGGTCGCGCAGGGACAGACCATCGCCGTGGCCGCGTCCACGCTGGCCGTGTTCGCCATCTTCCAGCCCGTCCTCCGTCGTGTCCGACGCGCGGTGGATCGACGCTTCAACCGAGCCCGGTATGACGGCGACGAGGTCGCGATGGCGTTCTCGAGCCGGCTGCGCGATGAGGTGGACATCACGGCGGTCGCCAGCGACCTCGATCGGACGGTGCGCGGAGCCGTTGGACCATCCCAGGTCGGCCTGTGGCTTCGAGCCCCAGAACGATGAGCGCGGCACGGGTGTTCGCCGTCGTCGGTCTCGGCCTGGCGATCGCCGGAGCGATCGGCACCGCGATCGTCCGCTACGTCGCCCCGGTGCCGATCGTCGGGGCATTCGGGTTCAACGAGGCGACCCAGGTGGGCTACGTGCTCGGCGGTCTGACCTGGGCGTCGGTCGGCGCCCTGCTCGTCCTGCGCCGGTCGGAGAATCCGGTCGGCTGGCTGATGGTGCTTGTCGGCGTCGGCTATTCCGTCTCCCAGGCGACGGTCGCCCTGACCTTCGCGTTCGCTGCGGATGGCACGACCGACGGCCAGCGCCTGGCACGGTTCGCGGGATGGAGCACGGTCCTGCTGCAGCTGGTGGTGATCCTCCAGCTCGCGATCGGGTTCCTGTTTCCGACGGGGCGCCCACAGAGCCAGGGCTGGGCTCGAATTCATGCGCTTCTTCCTGGCCGCCACGGGCACGTTCGTGGTGTTCAGCCTGTTCCAGTCGGGTCCCCTGCAACTCGTCCCCCTGGTGGACAACCCGTTCGGGTACCTGCCGGATGTCCGTGAGGGCCAGCCGATCGCACCGTTCCTCACCGCGTTCGCCGTGGTCATCATCGTCGGGCTCGTCGTCTCGATGGTCACCCGATACCGGGCAGCGGATCGCGTCGAGCGACAACAACTGGAGTGGTTCGCCCTTGCCTTGAGCGTGTCCATGATCGGGCTCGTCATCGCCCAGATCGGACCGGCCGTCCTCGATCGGCCCGCCACTGTGACCGGCCTGACCGTCTTCGTGTTCGGCGGCGCGATCGTGCCGGTCGCGATCGGGATCGCGATCCTGCGCTACCACCTGTACGCCATCGATCGGATCGTCAGCCGGACCATCGCGTACGGTGTCGTCATCGGCGCGCTGGCCATCCTCTTCTACGCCACCGTGATCGGGCTTTCTAGCGTCCTGGTGTCGTTCGCCCAGGGCGAGTCGATCGCCGTGGCGGCTTCGACGCTGGTCGTCTTCGCCACATTCCAGCCGGTGGCTCGGCGCGTCCACGGCTGGGTCGACCGGCGTTTCAATCGCGCCCACTACGACGCGCAGCAGACGGCCGTCGCATTCTCCATCCGGCTACGCGATGAAGTGGATCTGGAGATCGTCGCGGGGGACCTGGACGCGACCGTCCGGCGGGCCGTCGACCCAGCCACGAGCGTCCTGTGGATCCGAGCCAAAGGCCGATCCTCGTCGTAACGATTCCCGGACGCACGTCCCGCAGCATGAGGAACGAGATGACCGCACTGACCCGCCCGATCCGCCGCCTGCTCGGTCGTGAAGCCCGGGCGGACGAGCCTGCGCCCACGCTGGTCCTGGAACCCCCAACGACCGCCACGCTCGCGACGTCCGCACCTGCCGCGGCATCCATCGCCGTGGACATCCCCGAGTCCGATCCGCTCCTCGCCTACCTCCAGACCGCCTCCGGGCCGGTGGACGTGTCGCGCCTTGAGCTGGAGTCGCCCGCGGTCGCCGCGCTGCGCGAGGCCGGCGTCGCGCTCGTCGTCCCGCTCGTGTCCCAGGGCGAGCTGATCGGCACCCTCAACCTGGGGCCCCGACTGTCCGAGCAGGACTACTCGACGGACGACCGCCGGCTGCTGACGACGCTGGCCGCCCAGGCCGCGCCGGCCATCCGGGTCGCCCAACTCGTCCGCGAACAGGCCCACGAGGCCGCCGAGCGCGAGCGCCTCGAGCAGGAGATGCGCGTCGCCACGCTGATCCAGCAGCAGTTCCTGCCGCGGGAGCTGCCGAACCTCCCGCAGTGGCAGATCGCGGCCTACTACGGCCCGGCGCGGGCGGTCGGCGGCGACTTCTACGACTTCATCGAGATGCCCGGTGGTCGGATCGGGATCGCCGTCGGCGACGTGACCGACAAGGGCGTGCCCGCGGCCCTGGTCATGGCCCGGACACACTCCGTCCTCCGCGCCGAAGCCACCCGCAGCGACTCGCCCGGCGAGATCCTGGCCCGCGCGAACGCCTTGCTGGTGCCGGAGATGCCGGCCCGGATGTTCGTCACCTGCCTGTTCGCGGTCCTCGACCCGGCGACCGGCCGGATCGTCCTGGCCAACGCCGGGCACAACCTGCCGTACGTGCGAACGGACGACGGCGTCATCGAGCTGCGTGCAACGGGCATGCCCCTGGGCCTGCTGCCGGACATCCGGTACCAGGAGACGGAGGGGATCATCGATCCGGGGAGCAGCATGCTGCTCTACTCGGACGGATTGGTGGAAGCCCACGACCCGGCGAACGAGATGTACGGGTTCCCTCGACTCGCCGAGGAGATGGCCGTCGACGATGCCGGCAGCGAATTGCTGGACCGGCTGCTGGAAACCCTCCACGCCTTCACCGGGCCTGACTGGGAACAGGAGGACGACATCACGCTCGTCACCCTGCGGCGAGCATACGGCGTCTCCGACGAGCCGCACGGCGAGTCCACGCTGCTGACCGAGTTCTCGGTCCCGGGCGAAGAGGGCAACGAGCGACTCGTCATGGATCGCGTCGCCGCGGCCGTCGAGCACCTCGGCCTGGAGCCGGCGCGCCTCGAGCGACTCAAGACGGCCGTCAGCGAAGCCGCGATGAACGCCATCGAGTACGGCAGCCAGGGCCGCCCGGACATCTCCGTGGAGATCTCCGTGGAGACCACCCCGCGGGCCGTCGTCGTACGCATCACGGACCAGGCGCTGTCCGGTCCCGGTCCCGTCGGACGCCGAGGCGCCGGACATCGACGCCAAGCTGGCCGGGCTGCAGAAGCCACGCGGCTGGGGGCTGTTCCTCATCCGCGCGATGGTGGACGAGATGGATGTCACCACCGACGGATCCAGCCAGACCGTGACCCTGACCCTGGTCCGCGAGGAGCGTTCGTGATGGACGTGTCCGAGTTCACCGCCACCGTGTCCGGAACGGCCGAGGCCGCGCGCATCCGCTGCGAAGGGGACCTCAACGGTCGCGCCGACGCGGCGATGGAGACCGCCTACACGGAGGCCGCGGCGCTTGGCGCGAACCAGATCACGCTCGACTTCGAGCACGTCGGCTACATCAACAGCACCGGGATCGCCCTGATCGTCCGGCTGCTCACCTCGGCCCGAGCCGACGGGCGAACGGTCCGGGCCGTCGGCCTGACGGATCACTACCGGCAGATCTTCGAGATCACTCGCCTGTCGGACTACATGGAGATCGTCGACGACGGCGCCGATCGGTGCCGGCGCGACCACAGGACCGACCAGTGGAGGAGACGGCGCATGACCGCGATGACCATCCTCGTGAGCCGGGACGGCGATGTCGGCATCCTGCACATCGCGGGGGACATCACGTCAGGCAGCGAAGGCGACCTGATGAAGGCCTACGGGCAGGCCACCGATGCCGGCGCCACGGCCATCGTGCTGGACTTCAGCGGCCTCGAGTACATGAACAGCGGCGGTATCGGCCTGCTCGTGACGCTCCTCGTGCGCGCGCAGCGAGCCGGCCAGCGCCTGCTGGCGGTCGGGTTGACCGATCACTACCGCCAGATCCTGTCGCTCACGCGGCTGGACGAGGCCATCGAGATCCACGACGACGAAGCGGCGGCCCTGGCGGCCGTGACCGCCTGAACGCCACAGGACCAAGGAGTCCGTCATGACGAACATCGCACCGGACGATCCCGGGACCCGTTCCGAGGCCAACTGGGCCAAGCCGGTGGACCGGCTCTCCGCTGCCGGTGTGGCCGGCGCCAGGGACGACGCGGTCAGCGGCAAGCGCGTCGCCGGACCGCTCCAGGGCTTCGGCCAGCTGTGGCAGAAGACGTTCAAGGCACCGCTGACGGGCATCGAGATGACGCCCGAGGCGGTGATCGCCATCTGGAAGGACGCCTTCCCGACGTTCTGGCCGAAGGGCTCGCGGTTCTATGCACCGCTGGCGGGGATCGCCCCCGGCGAGGTGGCCCTGCTGGAGATCAACCCGGTCCCGGGCGCCCCGGTGACGCTGTCGACCGGCGTCATGGTCCTCTACGCGGACGACGAGTCGTTCACCTTCATGACCCCCGAAGGCCATACCCTGTCCGCATGGATCACCTTCTCCGCGTATCGCGAAGGCGACGTCACGGTCGCCCAGGCACAGGCACTGGAGCGGCCGTCAGACCCGCTCGACGAGATGGCCTACATGCTGGGCGGCAACAAGATGAACAACAAGTTCTGGGAGCAGACCCTGCAGAACCTCGCGCGCCACGTCGGCGTGACCGAGCCGGTGGTCGAGACGCAGATCGTCTGCATCGACAAGAACCGCCAGTGGCGGCACGTGCGCAACCTGCTCGCGCTACGAGCGCGACCCGTGCCAGCTCCCCGCCGGGCGGCACCGATCGACGGCTCCCGTATCACGGGTGTGCACGCATGACTTCATCCGCGGCCAGTCAAGGGTGCACTGACCATGGCCGCGAGTCCGATGCGCACCGGTTCGATCGGCCGTCGCCCGTTGGTCGATGGCACCCATGCACGCGGCCAGCCGGACCTCGGAGGCCGATGACACTGGATCCGAGGCCGCGCGACCGCGAGCGACGTGCGGCGGACGCCTGACGTCGACGCGATCGTGGTGGGGCAGGCCCCAACGGCCTGGCGGCGGCCATCACCCTGGCCCGTGCCGGGCGCTCGGTCCGGGTCTACGAGGCAGCCTCCACAGCCGGCGGCGGGACACGGACACAGGAACTGACCCTTCCCGGGTTCCGCCACGATGTCTGCTCGACGATCCTGCCCCTGGCCGTGGCATCCCCCTTCTTCCGGACCCTTGACCTCGCCTCGCGAGGCGTGGAGTTCATCCACCCGGACGCCCCGTTCGCCCAGCCGCTGGACGGCGGCCGTGCGGCCGTCCTGGAACGGTCCGTCTCGGCCACCGCGGACGGCCTGGGACCGGTGGACGGACCCGCCTGGAAACGCCTGTTCGGGCCGCTCGTCCGCGAGCGCGAAGCACTCGGCGACGAACTCCTGCAGCCGGTGATCCACCTTCCCAGGCACCCGCTGGCCCTGGCGAGGTTCGGGCTTCCGGCGATCCAGTCCGCCCAGGGCATCGCCAGACGGCGATTCAAGGAGGACCCCGCGCGCGCGCTCTTCGCCGGCGTCGCGGCCCACGCGATGCTGCGCCTGGATCGACCGTTGAGTGCCTCGTTCGGCCTGGTCCTCGCGACGTTCGCGCACGAGGTCGGCTGGCCGATGGTCAAGGGCGGCGCGCAGGCGGTGTCGGACGCCCTCGTTGACGAACTGCGCGCACTCGGCGGCGAGGTCGTCACGGACCACCGCGTCGCGGACCTGGCCGAGCTGCCCGCCCACCGGGCTGCGATCCTCGACGTGACGCCGCGGCAGCTGGTGGCGATCGCCGGCGACCGCCTGCCGACCCGGATCCGGAACCGCTACGAGTCCTTCCGCTACGGCTCGGGCGTGTTCAAGGTGGATTGGGCCCTCGATGGGCCGGTCCCGTGGGCCGCGGACGGCGTCAAGCGCGCCGCCACGGTCCACATCGGTGGCACGCTCGAGGAGATCGCGGCCGCGGAGGCGGACGTCGCGGCCGGCCGGCATCCGGCGAAGCCGTTCGTCCTGTTCGTCCAGTACGGCAGGTGGGACCAGTCGCGCGCGCCCGCCGGCAAGGAGACGGCCTGGGCGTACTGCCACGTCCCGGCCGGCTCCACGGTGGACATGACGGCCGCCATCGAAGCGCAGGTGGAACGCTTCGCGCCCGGATTCCGCGACCGGATCATCGGCCGGGCCACGCACTCGCCCGCCCAGATGGAGGCCCACGACGAGAACTACATCGGGGGCGACATCAACGGCGGCATCCAGGACATCCGCCAGCTCCTCTTCCGGCCGACAGCCGTCGCTGGACCCGTACTACACCGGCACGCCGGGCCTGTACCTGTGCTCGTCATCGACGCCTCCCGGCGGTGGCGTGCACGGGATGGGCGGCCTCCTGGCGGCCCGATCCGCGCTGCGGCGGGACCTCCGCTAAAGGGCGAGCCCCGCCGGATGCGCCCGCCGCCGTGATACCGTCCGGCGATGGTTGAATGGTTCGAGGCCCACGGTCTCGCGGTCCTGTTCTGGGCCGTCCTCCTGCTGCTGGTCTACCGGTTCGCGCGGCCCCTGATCCACCGCCTGCTGGTCGGCGTCTTCCGCGCCCAGGAGGCGACCCTCGGGAGCGAGGAGGCGCAGAAGACCGAACTGACCAAGCGGGTCAAGACCCTCGAGGACCTCCTGTCCAAGGCGCTCCGGCTCGGCGTCGTCCTGGCCGGCATCCTCGTCCTGATCGGCCTGTTCGACCTGTGGCCGGTCCTCGCCGGGCTCGGCATCGTGGTCGCGGCGCTCACCCTGGCCGGCCAGAGCATCGTGCTCGACTACCTGATGGGCGTCCTGATCCTCGTGGAGGGTCAGTACTACGTCGGGGACGTCGTCAACGTCGGTGGCGTGGAGGGCACGGTCGAGGAGGTCGGCTTCCGGCGGACGACCCTGCGCGACTCGAGCGGGACCGTCCACTCGGTCTCCAACGGGTTGATCCGGACGTCGGCGAACCTGACCCGGGTCTACGCGAGCGCCGTCGTGGACATCCAGGGGATCCGCGATGCGGACGTCGAGCGGGCGATCGCCGCGATGAGCCAGGTCGGCGTGGACCTCGCCGCCGATCCGGAGTGGGCTCCGCGGCTGCTGGCGCCCCCCGGCCAGCCGATCGCCTTCGCCTTCACGGACCTGGGCGCCACGATCCGGATGTCCTGCCGCGTCGTGCCGGAGGATCGCTGGCTCGTCGCCGCCGAAGTCCGCAAGCGCACCTCGACGGCGTTCGCGGATGCCGGCATCTCACCGAACCGCCGAACGGGCGGGGCTTCCGCCCCGTAGCGCCTGGGAGCACCGAGAGGCATCGGAGTCTAGGCGGAAGGCCCCAGTTCGCGACGGAGCCAGATGCCCACGCCGAGGGCACCGAACGCCGGGACGGACGTCCAGGCCACCATCAGCAGCAGCACGACGCCGATGACCGCCTGCACGTCACCGAGTGACGCCTCGATGGCGCCCGAGCGCAGGCGCTCGGCCATGGCCGCGGTGCTCTCCGCGACACGTCCGAGTGACTCGGCATTGGTCGCGAGGGCATCGCGGTTCCCCTCCAGGCTGTCAGCGATCCCCGTCAGGCGCGTATCGAGACCCTCGATGGCATTGGCGATCCCGCCGACCGCCTCGGCCGCCGGCCCGAGCGGGGTCAGCCCGAGGATGTTCACGGCACGCAGCACGGTCTCCAGCGACTCGAGGTTGGAACGTACGCCGGCGATCGTGTCGGCGGCCGAGGAGACGCCCTCGACCGTCCGGTCGATCGTCGCGGTGAAGCTGTCCGCGGTGGCGGAGGCATCCTCCAGCGCAACGGCTGTCCGCTCGAGCGTGGTGGCCAGCTCGTCCACGCTGGTGCCCACCCGGTCGCCGACGGCCTGCATCCGCCCGTTCACCCAGACCAGCGCGCCGAGTCCGAGGCCCGCGACCAGCAGCCCGACGATGCCGTAGGCGATGAGCCCGGTGCTCAGGCGACGGAGTCCGCCGCGCGACACCAGCGGACGCTGATCCTCGGGCGTCGCGATGCGCGTGGTCTCGTTCATGCCTCGAAGGATACGACGTCACCGACCGCGGTCGGCAGGGTCCGGACGTCCGGCGCCAGCTCGGCGGCGTACTCGACGAAGGCCGCCGGCGGCTCCACCAACCGCTCCGGGAAAACGCGGCCCATCGCGTGGGGCCAGTACGTGCCCCAGTGGATCGGGACGGCTGCCCTCGGCCTGATGAGCCGCAGGGACTCGGCCGCGCGGAGCGGGTCCATGTGCAGGCCGCGGCCCAGGGTCGGCCCCCAGCCCCAGACCGGCAGCAGCGCCACGTCGATCGATCCGCCGAGATCGGCCATCCCCGCGAACAGGTCCGTGTCGCCGGCGAAGTAGACGGAGCGGCTGCCTTCGATGACGAAGCCGAGCGCGGGTGCCGTCGGCCCTAGCGGCGGACGATAGCCCGAGTGGACCGCCGCGACGGCCCGGATCCGCACCCCGCCCGACATCGATCACGTCGCCGACGGCGACTTCGCGAACATCCGCGAAGCCCGCGCCTCGAAGCCAGGCGCCGGCGCCCGTGGACACGACGAGCGGCACGTGCCGACCGAGGTCCCGCAGCGAGGGCACGTCCAGGTGGTCCCAATGAAGGTGCGACAGGAGCACGATGTCGACGCCGTGCAGACGCCCTCGATGTGGCACGGCCTCGACCCGGCGCAACGGCCCCACCCGGGAGCGCGTGACCGGATCGGTCAGGATCCGGATCCCATCGAGCTCGACCAGGATCGTCGAGTGGCCGATGAACTCGAGTGCGAGGTCCCGAGTCACCGCCAGGGCTGCGCGCCGCGTCCGGGTACAGCCGGACGCGGCGATACGGCTCGCGGCCGCGGGACCGCGAGACGAGGTTGGCGCGCTCGGCCATCTGGTGCTGGAGGCGCCGGATATAGGCGTTCTGCGGCGACAGCTCGACGGCCTCGGACGACGAGAGGACGACCCCGATGGCGTCCTCGGCTTCGCGCATCGCCGCCTCTCGAGGATCGATCTCCAGCGCGAAGATGCTGGTCAGGCTGGACTGCATCTGCGGGATCGTGTTGCTCTTGAGGACGTAGATCGGCATCGATCGATCCTCGGCGTCGCGCAGCATCGGCGTCTTCTGCTTGTACTCGTTCTTGAGGGTCATGACGACGTCCGCGTCGTCCACGTCGTGGGCGATGACGACCGGCAGCTGCAGGTCGCGCACCGCCTGCTCCAGGCGCTTGCGGCTGATGCCCTGGGGCAGGACCCGAAGCGTCGGCAGCGGCGAGCCGCCGGCGACGATCGCGATCTCCCCGTCCGGCCGCTCCTCGAACCCGGGCGGCAGCCGGTCCTCGTCGTCGTCATCGAGGTCCGCCGCGTTGACCGGTCCCGTGCCCTCCTCCGCCTTCATCGCATCGAGGGCGCGAGCCGCCTGGTCCCGCCACGCCTTCTGACGCTCCAGTTCGCGGGCGTCGCGGGCGCGCTTCTCGGCCAGGCTGGGCGGGGCGCCGCGCTCCAGCGGCCCCCGGTCGGCGATCTCGCCGGCGATGAACGGGATGTCCGCAGGAGCGGCGGCCCCGGCGTAGCCGCGCGATCCGTACGGCGATGCGGCGAACCGCTCGCCCGGCATCGTGCCCGATGGGCCACCCTCCGAGACGGGGCCGCGCGGCGCGCTCTCGCGCCCGGACCCACCGCGGGTCTGGCGCCAGCCGCCGGACGCGCCGGGCCGATAACCGGACCGAAGCCCGCTGCGCTCCGCCTCGCGGTACCCGCCGCTCCCGGCGCCTCGATACGATCCCTCGCCGCGCCAGCCCGGCTCCATCCGCCAGGGCGAACCGGTCCCGACGAGACCGGCGAAGCGTTCCGCGCCCAGCTGCTCGCGCGGCGACGGCCGCGGCCGGCCCTGGGACCGATGGACACCCTCCTCGTCGCGCCAGCGCAGTTCCGGGGCGACCTGGTCCCCGCGCAGCATCGCGTCGATCGTCTCGGCGACGTCGGCGTGGACGACGACGCGCTCGCGGTCCTGGATCTCCACGATGACATCGAAGGTCGGCGGCGCCTTGCGCTCCAGGACGCTCTTCTGGGTTCGCCGTCGGCGCGCTTCCTCGTCGCCCAGGGTGACGCTCTGGATCCCGCCGATCAGGTCCGACAGCGTCGGGTTGAGCATCAGGTTGTCCAGGTTGTTGCCGTGGGCGGTGCCGATCAGCTGGACACCACGTTCGGCGATGGTCCGGGCGGCCTGCGCCTCCAGCTCGGTCCCGATCTCGTCGATGACGATGACCTGGGGCATGTGGTTCTCGACCGCCTCGATCATCACCTCGTGCTGGACGGACGGCGTCCGGACCTGCATCCGGCGCGCCTTGCCGATCGCCGGATGCGGGATGTCGCCATCGCCGGCGATCTCGTTGCTGGTGTCGACCACCACGACGCGCTTGCCCATGTCGTCCGCCAGGACGCGGGCCGCCTCGCGCAGCATCGTCGTCTTGCCGATGCCGGGCCGGCCCATGATCAGGATGGATTTCCCGGTCTCCACGAAGTCGTTGATGATGTCGATCGTGCCGAACACCGCACGCCCGATCCGGCAGGTGAGGCCGACGACCTTGCCGGTCCGGTTGCGGATCGCGCTGATCCGGTGGAGGGTCCGCTCGATGCCGGCGCGGTTGTCGTCGCCGAAGAGGCCGATGTGCTCGACGACATAGGCGATGTCGGCCTCGTCGATCTCGCGCTCCAGGAGGTTCACCTCCGAATCGGGGAAGCGCGCCTCGGGGGGACGGCCGAGGTCCATCACGACCTCGATGAGCGCGGTCCGGTCCGGCAGGGCGTTGACGGCGGCCACGATCTCGGGCGGCAGCGACGCGAGGAGCGCGTCCAGGTCGTCGATCAATTCGCGGCGCTCGTCTGATCCCACGTTGGCCTCCACTAGCGGACGCCGGCCGGCACGAGGGCCGGTTCGGCGACACGGACGAGGGTTTCCTTCATCAACAGGGTGACGCTGGCGATCGATTCGAAGCCTGCCTCCTCCAATCGACGATCGATGGGCGACTCATAGGTTCGCACGGGAGCGAAGACGCCGTGGTCGTGGCGGTGATCCGACTTGGCCGTCTGGGCCGCGATGACCCCGAGCCCGAACTCGATGAGCGACGAGGTGTCCGCCTCGGGCCGGGCCATCACCTTGAGGTAGTGCGGCTGGTCCTCCTTGGCGACGCCCACCTGGACGAACCCGTCCAGCGCGGTCCCGTCCTTGCCGCCACCGGGGGACTCCTGCACGAACGCCTCCACGTCGGCGAAACGCAGGATCGGCGCGAGGCTGGACCGCGGCACCCGGGAGTGGGTGCCCTGGCGCTCCCAGTCGGGCAGGCGAAGGGCTTCCAGCCGCGTGACCGGCGCCGGCGTGACGGCCGCATAGAGACGCGACAGCGGCAGGGCGTCCAGCTGGGTGGCCGGCCGGATCCGGGCGTCCGCGGCCTGTTCGTCGGTCCATGGTCGCGGCAGTGGCGCGGTGCCGGGCCGGGCCAGGATCAGCTCCTCGCCGAAGCGGATGAACCCGGCCTGCATGAGCAGTTCCACGTTCCCGTCGGCGTCCGCACAGGCCACGTGGAACCGCGCGGCCGCACGCTTGGCCCCCTCGCGAAGGAGCTGCTGCACGAGTCGGTAGCGGATGTCGCCGGCCGTCGCCATCCCGACGGCGTCGAGTTCCAGGATCGTCCACTCGTCACGGGCGGACTCGCGCTCCACCCGGATGAGACCGGCGATGTGGCCGCCGTCCTCGTAGACATACATGAGGTCGTTGGGCCGGAACGCCCCGAGCGGGCAGGCGGAACAGGCTGAACACGCCGATCGGCGGGCCGCTCACGGGCAGGCCCAGCGAGCGGGTATCGCCGCTGTCGGACTGGCACAGGCGCGACAGCTCGCCGAGCGCCGCGAGGTCCGTCAGGCGCGCGGCGCGCACCTTGCCCGAGACTGCGTGGGCGCAGGCGCTTCGGTCATCGCGCTCGCTCGGTCATCGGGCTTGCCTGGCGCGGCGCGTCGGGTGGGGCCGGCGGCCGGAGCCTTCACCCGGGTCGTCGTGTTCGGACGCCATCGCCGCGACGAGCCGGTGGAAGCGCGTCTCCCCGGCCAGTTCCGGATGGAAGGCCGTGGCGATGACGTTGCGCTCACGGACGGCGACGATCCGCCCGTCGTCCAGGCGGGCCAGGATGTCCACCCCCGGCCCGGTCCGCTCGATGATCGGCGCGCGGATGAAGACGGCATGGACCGGGGTGTCGCCCAGGACCGGGACGGGCAGCTCGGCCTCGAACGACTCCAGCTGGCGCCCGAACGCGTTGCGCTCCACCGTGACGTCCAGGAGCGGCAGGATGGGCGCCTCGTCGCCGGCGATCTCGGTGGCCAGGACGATCAGCCCGGCGCACGTCCCGAAGATGGGCGCGCCGCGCTCCGCCAGGTCCAGGATCGGGTCGCGCAGGCCCCAGCGCTCGATGAGCTGGCGCATCGTCGTGCTCTCGCCGCCGGGGAGGATCAGCCCGGCGACACCGTCGAGGTCCGCCGGCTCGCGCACGCGGACCCCCTCGACGCCGATGGCGGCGAGCGTGTCGAGATGCTCGCGGAACGCCCCTTGCAGGGCGAGGACCCCGATCTTCATCGCGGACTCCCCGGCGACGTCGTGGGTCGCCTACCAGCCGCGAACGGCGAGTCGCTCCTCGGCCGGGATCTCCTCGAGGGAGATGCCGCGCATCGGCGCTCCCAGGCCCTTGGAGACCTCGGCGATCTTGGCCGCGTCATCGAAGAACGTGGTCGCCTGCACGATCGCGTTGGCCATCCGGGCCGGGTCCTCGGCCTTGAAGATGCCGGACCCGACGAAGACGCCCTCGGCGCCGAGCTGCATGACCAGCGCCGCGTCGGCCGGGGTGCTGATGCCGCCGGCGACGAAGTTGACGACGGGCAGCTTGCCGGCTTCGCCGCGACGTCCCTGACCAGCTCGTACGGCGCCCCGAGGTCCTTGGCGGCGACGAACAGCTCGTCCTCGCGCAGTCCCTGCAGGCGTCGGATCTCGGCGAGCACGTCGCGCAGCTGGTGGACGGCCTCGACGATGTTGCCGGTGCCGGCCTCGCCCTTGGTCCGCATCATCGCGGCGCCCTCGTTGATCCGCCGGAGCGCCTCGCCGAGGTTGCGGCAGCCGCACACGAACGGGACCTTGAAGGCGTGCTTGTCGATGTGGTTGCGCTCGTCGGCCGGCGTCAGGACCTCGGACTCGTCGATGTAGTCGACGCCGAGCGCCTCGAGGATCTGGGCTTCGACGAAGTGGCCGATGCGGGCCTTGGCCATGACCGGGATGGAGACGGCGTCCATGATCCCGACGATCATCTCGGGGTCGGACATGCGGGCGACGCCGCCGGCCTTGCGGATGTCGGCGGGGACGCGCTCCAGCGCCATCACGGCGACGGCGCCGGCATCTTCGGCGATCTTCGCCTGATCGGGCGTGACGACGTCCATGATGACGCCGCCCTTGAGCATCTGGGCGAGGCCCTTCTTGGTCGCCCAGGTGGACGTTTCGACGGTCATGTGTTCGTGATCCTCTGGTGGTCTCGCGCTCGGTTCGCCGGCCGGGTCTGGCCCCGGGGTCGTCGCCCGATCGAGTCGGCCGAGCCCCTCGCGCGCGTCGATTATGGCACGGCCGTCCACGAGGGCCCGCGACGGTGCGGGGCGCGCGATGCCTGTCAGCGGCTCAGCGCGTCGGCGACTCGGGCGATCAGGCCGAGGCCCGGCTCGGCCTGTTGGGGCCTGCATCCGCGACTCACAGTCGCGACCGAGCGTCCACGGCAGGGCGGTTCGCCGGACCGCGACTGGCGACCGGAGTCGCGGCGCCACGGGGCGCGGGCGGCTACTCCGTCGGGAATCGGAAGCGGGTCATGTCCGTCGGGAAGACGGACCAGGCGAACGCCTTGACCGGGGTGAGCTCCCACAGGCCGCCCTGGGCCCAGTTCGAGGGGCTCGCCTCGTAGCCGGCCGGCGGCCTTGTACTTCGCGTAGCCGGCGAGGATCGCGCTCGACAGCGGCTCGGCCGGGGCGACCAGTTCGCGCGCGGTGCCCTCGACGATGACGACCTCGTCGCCGGACTCGACCTTGATCGCCAGCTGCGGGTTCTCGCGCAGGTTGCGCTGCCAGCGCGTCGGTCCGCCCTCGACGTACCAGCGGCCGCCGGTCCAGGAGCCCCAGATCGGGATCAGGTGCGGCGCCGCATCGGCGCCGGTCGTGGCCGAGCCAGTAGATCGTGGCGCCCTCGAGTCGCTCGAGCGCCCACGACCATGGCAGGGTGCCCTGAGCGTCGTCGGGATGCCGTAGCCCGGGATGTGCGGCCGATCGCCGCGCGGTTCGGTCACGCCCAGATGTTACCGAGAGACGGTCCGGACCACCCCCGACATGAGCTTCGTGGCGCGTCGGGCCGCCGTCGGCGAGAGGTTGGAGACGGCCTCGAACGAGCTCGATCACATCGTCGTCCGGGAGGCGCGCCGAGGAGGTCGAACAGCCGCAGGACGGTGGCGTCCGGGATCCGACCGAGCAGTCCCAGGGCGCGTTCCAGTTCGCGCGGCTCGAACTGCGGGACGAGGCCCACGGCCTGGTCGAACAGCCGGACGAACCTGAGGAAGTCCGACAGCCACTCGCGGAGAGCGACGAGCTCGGCGTCGCCCGGGTCCGCGGCGGACGCCAGCGCGGCTTCGCGCTCCTTCGCTTCCAGGACGGTGACGATCGGGTCGCCCTCGCGGACCTTGCGCTCGGCGATGACCCGCCCGAACCACTGCCAGTGGTCGCCGATCGCCAGGTAGGCCGCGCCGGCCGGGCCGCGCCGGCCGACCCGCCGCGGCTCGGCCACCCGCTCCACGATCCCCCACGACTCGGCCTCGGCGAGGGCCAGGCTGGCGGCGCGATGCGACAGGCCCAGCGCCTCGCGCACCTCGCGCTCGGTGAGCGGCTCCTGGCGTGCCATCAGGTAGGCCTGGACGCGCGCGATGGCCGGGGTCACGCCCCACGCGGCGCCCATCTCACCCCACGCTTCGGCAAGCTCCAGGCGGATCGGCTTCGGCGCGTCGCCGACCTTCCGTGGGCGCGTCGTCACCGCCTCGAAAGATGCGCCTTGACAGTAGCGGTTTGTGCGTCCATAACTTGCTATGTGAGAGTAGCACGGAGGAGCGTAGCCGCGCAGTACGCCCGGGTGGCGACCCGGGCGGCGACCTCAGGCCCAGCATCAACGTCGTTCAGGGAGTCGGGATCCCGATGAACGGGCCGAGCGCTGTCGAGACGGCCACGAAGAGCGGGGAGCCGTAGTCGACCTGCACCTCGCACGTGGCGATCCGCTGGGTCCCGCTCGGAGCGCCGAATTCGAAGATGAACTCCTGGCCATCGAAGGCGGTCGGGCATTCGCCGGTGAATGGGCGGTTCTTCAGGATCGCGAAGTCGGTCAGCTTGATCGCCGAGTCCAGGGCCGCGAGCTGGTCGGGCGGGATCGTCCCAAGGTCGTTAGGCGGCTTGGCGGCCGAGTGGACCGTCCCGTCGCGCTCGATGACGACCGTGGAACCGCACGGTCCGTCGACGCATTCGCCGCCGCGGGTCTCGACGGTCAGGAGCGGACCCGCTCCGACGAGGTTCGGCGGCCGGGTCGCCCGGCTGGCACGCGGCCAGCGCGGACGCCAGCAACAGGAGGAACGGAACCAGGACCAGGGCACGGCGGTTCGACTGCATGCGCGGAGGACGACCGAAGCGGTTCGCCGGTTCCCGCGACGGACTTCCGCTGGTGGCCGGCCGGCGATGTGCATGGGGTGACCATGTGGGACACCGGACACCACGATCGATGGCCAGGCCGGGCATGGGATGCACCGATCTGACCAAGGTGGGCGCTCCGCGTTGGCCCGGCGGTGCATGGGGTGACCCGTGTGGCCAGCGAGACCGGCCTGCGTGGTCCAAATGGTCATGGGGTGCACACTGAGGCCGATGGGGTTGCCTGGCGCTGTGATCGCGCCGGCCGCTCCGCCGCTTCCGCGCCGGCCTATCCTCGGCCGCATGGCCGTCCTGCGCAGCCGACTCGACCCGAGCGCCCCGGAGACGCGCGCGAACCACGACGCGATGGCGGCCCTCGTTGCCGACCTGCGAGCCCGCCAGGCACGACGTCGCCGGGCGAGGCGCCGGCGGTGACGACCGCTCCATCGAGCGCCACCGCGAGCGCGGCAAGCTGCCCGTCCGCGAGCGGATCGACCGCCTGCTCGACCCCGGCAGCGCCTTCCTGGAGCTGAGCCCGCTGGCCGCGACCGGCCTGTACGACGACGACGCGCCGGGCGCCGGGATCGTCACCGGCATCGGCCGGGTCGAGGGCACGACCTGCGTCATCGTCGCCAACGACGCGACGGTCAAGGGCGGCACGTACTACCCGATGACCGTCAAGAAGCACCTCCGGGCCCAGGAGATCGCGCTCGAGAATCGGCTGCCGTGCATCTACCTCGTGGACAGCGGCGGCGCGTTCCTCCCGCTCCAGGCGGATGTCTTCCCGGACCGCGACCACTTCGGCCGCATCTTCTACAACCAGGCCCGGATGTCGGCGGCCGGGATCCCGCAGGTCGCCCTGGTCATGGGCTCGTGCACGGCCGGCGGCGCGTACGTCCCGGCGATGAGCGACGAGACGGTCATCGTGCGCGGGCACCGGCACGATCTTCCTGGGCGGACCGCCGCTGGTGAAGGCCGCGACCGGCGAGGACGTCACGGCCGAGGAACTCGGCGGCGCCGAGGTCCACACGCGCAAGTCCGGCGTCGCGGACCACGAGGCCCTCGATGACGAACACGCGCTCGCCCTCGGCCGATCGATCGTCTCGAACCTCGAACCGCCCGACGCCGACGCTCCCGTGGGACCGGCGCTCGCCCGAAGCACCTGCCATCGCTGCGGCCGGCGACGACCGCGCGGCCTCCCTCTATGCCTCCGTCTCGGCGGACGCGCGCCGGCCCGTGCCCGTCCGCGAGATCATCGCCCGGCTCGTCGACGGCTCGCGCTTCCACGAGTTCAAGCCGCTCTACGGCGAGACGCTGGTCACCGGCTTCGCCCACCTCGACGGCTACCCGGTGGCGATCCTGGCCAACGACGGGATCCTGTTCAGCCAGTCGGCACTCAAGGGCGCCCACTTCATCGAACTCGCCTGCCAGCGCCGGATCCCGCTCGTGTTCCTCCAGAACATCACCGGCTTCATGGTCGGGCGCGAGTACGAGGAGGCCGGCATCGCCAAGGACGGCGCGAAGCTCGTCACCGCGGTCGCCTCGGCCGAGGTGCCCAAGTTCACGGTCCTCATCGGTGGGAGCTTCGGGGCCGGCAACTACGCGATGTCCGGCCGCGCCTACCAGCCGCGATTCCTGTGGTCGTGGCCGAACTCGAGGATCTCCGTGATGGGCGGCGCCCAGGCGGCCCGAGTCCTGTCCACGGTCCGTGGCGGATTCGCGAACGATGCCGAGCGGGACGCGTTCGAGGCGCCGATCCTCGACACCTACGAGCGCGAGGGATCCCCGTACTTCGCGACGGCCCGGCTCTGGGACGACGGGGTCATCGACCCGCTGGACACGCGGCGCATCCTTGCCATGGGCATCGAGGCCGCGCTCAACGCTCCGATCCCCGACACCCGCTTCGGCGTCTTCAGGATGTAGGTCCCGCGACGAAGACCGCGTGGACCATCACGATCCGGCCCTCGTCCTCGTTGCGACGGCTGGCCCGCTGGATCTCGCCCACTCGCTCCTCGCCCATCACCAGGGCCTGGACCGTGTGCGTCGGCGGGGCACGCCCGGGGGAGGTGGCCCGACCGTGACGACTTCCCATTCGAGGGCCGAGAAGCCGGCTCGCCTCGATCGCCGCGCGCATCACATCCGGCGGGCGGACGAAGTCGTCGACGGGTCCGGGGACCACATCAGCGGATAGATGGGCGGCTGGACCGGACCCGACATCGGCTCCTGGGTGACGAGCCGGCCTCCGGGCCGGACGACCCGGCGGAAGCCGGCGTAGAGACGCTCCTTGTCCGCGATGTTCATCCCGCTGTTCTGGGTCCAGACGGCATCGAAGGCGCCGTCGTCGTACGGCAGGTCCAGCGCATCGCCGACGTGGAACGTCGACGACGATCATCGAGCCCCATCAACGACGTGAGCATCCGGCCGGCATCGACGTAGGACTCGGCCAGATCGATGACGGTCACGCGACAGCCGAACTCGACGGCGAGCGTCCGGGCAGGACCACCGAGCCCGCCACCGACGTCGAGGACGTGCATCCCGGCGGTCAGTCGGCCCAGGGTCGCAAGGCGCCGGGTGAAGCCGAGCCCGCCGCCGTGGAACTGGTCGAGCGGGGCGAGGTCCTCGATCGTGAGCGTCCGCGAGATCCGCTCCCGAGGCCGTCGAGGGCCTGCGAGGATGGCCTCGCGCAGGCCGTCGCGCTCCCAGTGCTCCTTGACCGGCGGCCGCGTCCAGGACCGCTCAGGCGCGGACCGGACGACGAACCGGCAGCCGACGATGTCCACCGACGTCGCGGGACTCCGACGAGCGACGGCGGATGCGAGGTGGATCGTGGCGATCGGCCACTCGGTGCGCGGCTTCTCGCCCGCTGCGGGCCGCAGGCGGAGCGTCTGGCCGCCGACCGGCGCGTCGCGTGCGCCGCCGCCCGCGAGCGACGGTCGGAACGGTCCGATCCGGACCGTGCGCATCAGGACCGCGATCGTGCCGGGCAGCGTCGGTGATCGGCAGTTCCAGGGTCTCGAGTCGAACGGCGCCGCCGATCGGATGGACCTCGCTGGCCCGCGCGGCCGCGGTCGTCCGGCGTCCACTCGGCGGCCGCCGGGTCGTGCTCGATGAGGAACGGCGGCCGCTCCGGGCCCAGCTCGCGAGGGACGGACAGCCGCCAGCGGACGACCCCACCATCGGGCCGCACGCGCTCGCCGGCAAGCGGTTCGGCCAGGAAGGCGCCGCCCTCGTTCAGCCGCGTGACGTCGCCATCGATGTCGTCCGTGGCGACCGACCACGTCGCCAGCCCGCCGCCGGCGTCGAGGGCGCGCACGGTCGGCGCGCCGATCCACGATCGCTCGGCGAGCTCCCGGTCGAACACGCCGATCAGCTCCAGGTACGTGTCGCCGAGCCAGATCAGGCGATTGAACGTGCCGAGCGCCTCGTGCCGGCCACCGCCGGTCGCACGCAGGCCGAGCTCGCGCTCCAGCTCCGCGGCCGCCGCATCCGGGTCCGCGCAGGCGATGACGAGGTGGTCGATCCCGAGCAGCATGCCCGCAAGGATGCACGGTGCGGCCGTGGTCCGTCCGGTAGCATCGCGGCCATGCCCTCCGTGACCCACCTCGACATCGCGCCAGTCGCGAGCCTCGGCCTGGAGCCGCGCGAAGAGATCGACGCTCACCGAGCGCGGCGTGGCCGAGGACCGTCGCTTCTTCATCGTGGACGACACGGATCGCCATCATCGACCAGCTGACGGCAGCGGAGATGGTCCAGGTGGCCGCCTGGACGGATCCCGACGGCCACGGCCCTTCGGATGACCTTCCCGGACGGCGTCGGTCGTGGACGGACGAGGTTCGCCTCGGCGCGGCCTACGACGGGTCCGTCATACAAGCACCCGGTGATCGGGCACGTCGTGGATGGACCGTGGGCGGACGCGCTGTCGACGTTCCTCCAGCCGGCCTGTTCGGATCATCCGCTGCGACGAACCGGGCGCGCACCCGCGCGGATGGCCGTGCCTCGTTGATGTCACGCGGCCTCGCTCGATCGGCTCGGCCATCACCTGGGCGTCGGCGGCGTCGATGGCCGTCGGTTCCGGATGCTGATCCAGCTGTCCGGCGAGATCGCGCACGAGGAGGACGCGCTGGATCGGCAAGCGGGTCGAGCTCGGCGAGCACGATCCTGCGCATCACCGGGGCCGTCCCGCGCTGCGCCATGACGACGCACGATCCGGATACCGGCGAGCGCGACCTCGATACGCTCCGGGCGATCAAGGAGTACCGCGGCCTCGCGGGCGAGGGCAAGGACCTGATGTTCGGGGTCTACGGCGACGTGACGCCCCGGCACCATCCGGTCGGGACGAGGTCCGCGTCCTGGACTGAGCGTCGCGACCGCGCCTCGCGCGCAACGGCCATCTCGGCGCGCTCGGCTGGATGAACCAGCGTGGCTCGCCGAGCGTGCGTCTGGGGATCGAGGTCGCCCAGATCGGCCGTAGACGGCGGGCGCGGGGTCGCGCCCTACAGCTCCGTCCGGACCTGCCAGAGCTCCGGGAAGAGGACGGTCGCGACCCGATCGCGCAGGTACGGGACGCCCGGGGTGCCGCCGGTCCCGCGCTTCCCGCCGATGACCCGCTCCACCGTGGTCACATGGCGGAACCGCCAGCGACGCGTGGCCTCCTCGAGGTCCACCAGCTCCTCGGCCAGCTCGTACAGGTCCCAGTGCGTGGTCGTGTCGGAGTAGACGGTCTGCCAGGCGGCCAGCACGGACGGATCCGCGACATACGGCTTCGTGACATCCCGCGCCAGCACCTCGGGTGCGATCGCCAGCCCTCGCGCGGCCAGCAGCGCCAGCGTGTGGTCGTACAGCGACGGCTCGTCCAGCGTCGCCACGAGGTGTTCGTGGATCGCGGGCTGGTGCTTGAACGGCACGAGGTAGACCGCATCCCGGTTGCCCAGGAGGAACTCGAACTCGCGGTACTGATAGGACTGGAAGCCGGACGACTGCCCGAGGGCCCCGCGGAACGCCGAGTAGTCCGCCGGCGTGAGCGTGGTCAGGATGTCCCAGGCCTCGTTGAGCACCAGCATGATCCGCTCGATCCGGGACAGGCCCTTGAACGCCGGCCGCAGCTCGCCGTCGTCCAGCTGGGCCATGACATGGCGCAGCTCGTGGAGGACGAGCTTGAACCAGACCTCCGTCGCCTGGTGCTGGATGATGAACAGGACCTCGTCGTGGGCGTCGGTCAGCGGGTGCTGGGCGCCGAGGACCGCGTCCAGGTGCAGGTACTCGCCGTAGCTGAGCTGGCCCTCCATCTCCAGGTGGGCGCCCTCGAGATCGGCTCGGCGGGTCATGGCTCCTCCTTCCGGATGCGGCGCAGGACCGTGGCCGACAACGGCGGACGCCGTCGCGCGTGGCCGCGTGGGCCGCCTGGCGCGGGTGCGACGCGCGCCGGCGCACCTCCGAGTACGGCACGGTCGAGAACGAGACCAGCTCATAGAGCGACACGAAGTACTCCGGCAGCCGCCGCTCCAGCGCGTGCTCAGCGCGCTTCTGCGTCCGGAAGACCGGCGACGCGACGCGATCGCGCATCTCGACGAAGTTGTCGAGCGCCAGCTCGGCGATCGCGTCCGAGTTCGGCCGTCGGCGTTCGGCGTAGCGCGGCAGCGCCTTCGACCAGTCGTCGCCGGTCTCGGCCAGGCAGCGGTCCAGCTCGACGACATCCTCGAAGCCGCAGTTCATGCCCTGGCCGTAGAACGGCACGATGGCGTGGGCGGCGTCGCCGATCAGCGCGGTCCGGCCGCGGACCCACGGCCAGCAATGGACGGTGACCAGCGAGCCGACCGGATGCTCGCGGAACTGCGCCGGCAGGTCCGGCATGAGCGGCGAGCGCATCCGGGTAGTCGCGCCGGAACCGGGCGGTGATCGGCGGCGTCCGAGTCCAGGCCGGCGAACCCGGACGGGCCGTCGTTCGGCCAGAACAGGGTGGCCGTGAAGCTCCGGTCGATGTTCGGGAGGGCGATCATCATCGAGCCGCCGCGTGGCCAGATGTGGAGCGCGCCCGGATCCAGGGCGAAGTCGCCGTCGCGCGGCGGGATCGACAGCTCCTTGTAGCCCCACGGCAGGAACGACTGGCTGAAGTCCGTCCCCTCGACGTGGGTCAGCCGCTCGCGGACCAGGCTGTAGGCGCCGTCCGCGCCGATGACGACGTCGTGTTCGGCGGTGACCGGGCCGTCCGGCGAGTCGAAGCGAAGCTCCCCGCGCTCGTGGTCCAGCCCGGTCAGGCGATGCTCGAAGCGGAAGGCGACGTTCGCTTCGCCGCCGGCGGCTTCGACCAGCTGGCGATTGAGGCCGGCCCGGGAGACCGAGTTGATCGCGTGGCGGCCGTCCGCGCTGTACTGCTGGAAGGCGAGGTTGCCCGCGGTGTCGTGGAGGATCCGGCCGCGCATCGGGAGCGCCTGCGCGAGGACGGCGTCGGCGAGACCCGCCCGCTCCAGCGCGTCGATGCCGCGGACCGACAGCGCGAGGTTGATCGAGCGACCGGCATCGAGGTCGGCGCGTCGAGGATCCGGGCGACGCTCGTAGAGCGTGACCTGGTGTCCGCGCCTGGCCAGGAAGATCGCGAGGAGGGGTCCGGTCAGGCCGGCACCCACGATCGCGACCCGGTCGTTCGACATCGCCGCGATTGTAGGTCCCGCCCGGGCGGTACGATGGCGGGATGAGCCCACACGTCCGCCTCGAACGCACCGGACCCGGGGGCGTGGTCGCGCGGGTGACCCTCGCCCGGCCCGACGCCCACAACGCGTTCGATGCGTCGCTCATCGCGGAGCTGCGGACGACGTTCGCCGGGCTGGCGCGCGAGCCCGCGGCGGACCTGCGGGCGGTGGTCCTGGCCGGCGACGGGCCGTCGTTCTGCGCCGGCGCCGACATCGCCTGGATGCGTGCCGCGATGTCGCTGGACGTCGAGGGCAACGAGCAGGACGCGATGGCGATGGCCGATACGTTCGAGCTCATCGATACGTGTCCGGCGCCCGTCATCGCGCGTGTCCATGGCGCCGCCCTGGGTGGCGGGATGGGCCTGTGCGCGGTGTCGGACCTGGTCATCGCCGAGAGCGGCACGAGGTTCGGGTTCACCGAGACGCGCCTCGGGATCCTGCCGGCGGTGATCAGCCCGTACGTCATCGCCAAGATCGGCGAGAGCCACGCCCGGGCGCTCTTCCCGGGCGGGCGGCGGTTCGATGCGACGCGGGCGGCCCGGATCGGGCTGGTCCACGAGATCGTGGAGGGGGAGGCGGCCCTGGATGCCGCGGTGGATGTCGCGGTGGCGGATCTGCTCGCCTCGGGACCGACGGCGGCGCGCGCCGCGAAGGCCGTCGTGCGCGAAGTGCGCGGACTGGGTCACGGCTCGACGAAGTGGCACACCGCGCGACTGATCGCCAGACAACGCGTGAGCGCCGAGGCGCAGGAAGGGTTCGGGGCCTTCGCCGAGAAGCGCCGGCCGGCCTGGGCCCCGCCGGACGAGTGACCGAGGCGGAGCCGGTCGCCCAGGTCCGCTGCTACGGCTGCGGCGCGCTCGTGCCGGACGTCACGCTGGCCGATGCATCGGTACATCGGCGCGTCACCCGGGCTGCTGGGCGATCTACACCGAGGTCTTCGGCGGCGGACTTCTCCCGCCCCTGCCGGCGCCATACGGTGCCCTGATCGTGGACGCCTATGCCGCGCAGCACCCGGGCGTCGCCGGGCCCACAGTCGACGCAGTCGGTGTGGGTCCACCTCATCGCGCTGCACCTCGTGCTGGAGGGCGGCTGGCCCGCAAGCCAGCTCGTCCGCATCCGCAAGGCCGTTGGCGACCTGTTCCCTGATCTGCCCTGGCTCGAGCCGCCGGCGCACCTTGGCGCTGTCACATTCCCGGATCTCGACGAGGCGTCAGACGGGCCGCTGGATGACCTCGCGAAGCGCTGGATCGAGGGTGTCTGGGCCGCCTGGGCGATCCATCACGAAGCGGTCCGGGTCAAGGCCACCGAGCTGGTTGGCGCTCTCGACTGACCTCGAACCGGACCGAGTCGACGAACGCCTGGATGGCTGGCAGCTCGGTCGCGGCGTCCGGATCCAGGTGCACCAGGACCACCCGGCGCGTGTGTATCGTAGTCACATGGAGCAGCGAGCGGACAAGACCGGAGCCGCACCCGAACGCGGCCCGGCGGTCGACGGCCAGACGGTCGACGGCCCGGCGGTCGACACCGTCGTCGCGGAGGCCGGCCGCCGGTTGCGGGCACCGTGGGCGGCGAGTGCCGCCGGCCTCCTGTTCGCGGTCCTGTTCACGGCGGCCCTGCTGCTGCTGCGCAACCAGGCGACGGTCACGGCGACCGACGCAGAGCTGGCCGTCATCTACGCCCGCGGCGAGGACCTCGCCGTCGTCATCGGCGGTCTGTATCTCGCGCCCTTCGCGGGGATCATGTTCCTGTGGTTCGTGGCGGTGATCCGCGACCAGCTGGGCGAGCTCGAGGACCGCTTCTTCGCGACTGTGTTCTTCGGCAGCGGCCTCGTCTTCGTGGCCCTCCTGTTCGCGGCCGCGGCCGTCGCCAGTGCCGCCACGGTCGGCGTCCGCTACCTGGATCAGCCACCCCCATCGGCGGAGACGATGGGGCTGCTGCGGGCCATCTCCTACACCCTGCTGTTCGCGTTCGCGACGCGTGCCGCGGCGGTCTTCCTCTTCGCCACCGCCACGATCGGGCTCAAGAGCTCGGTGTTCCCCCGCTGGCTCGCGGTGACCGGCTATGTGCTGGGTGCGGTCCTGTTACTCGTGGTCTCGTTCTGGGACTGGAGCATCCTCGTGCTGCCGGCCTGGGTCGCGGCCGCCAGTCTGTTCATCCTGCGTCGGGAGCGCCAGCGTCGGGGCTAGTCGAAGCGGATCGACACTGGGTTCACTCGAGCGGCGGGGTCGTCGGGGGGAGATATCGGTGGTTCGTGTGTGCTTCGTAGCCCGCGGCCATGGCGAACAGGGTCGGCTCGGCGAACGGCCGGCCCATGAGCTCCATGCCGACCGGGATGCCGTCCGGGAGGAACCCGATCGGGAGCTCCATGGCAGGGAGGCCACCGAACCCGGCGGCGATGCAGTCGAAGGGGCCCGTGTACGGCTCTCCGACGGCCGGGAGCGTCCAGCGATTGGCCGGATAGGCGATGGCGTCGAGGTCGTGCTCGTCCATGATGGCGACGACGGCGTCACGGAACACCGGCCGACTGGCGACTGCCGCACGGTATTCCTCGTACTGTTCCGGGCTGACGCCATCGGCTGCGCCGCCCAGGCCTTCCGGCACCGCTGTGACGTAATCCGCGGCGATCTCCTGGATCGTCCGAACGGGAGCGCTGGGCTGGTCGGCGAGATACGCGTCAAGGGCAGTGCCGAACTCACCGAAGAGCCAGTAGGCGTTCTCCTCGCTCGGCAGCGTCACCTCGACGACCTCGACGCCGTTGGCCTTCATGTCGTCGATCGCCGCGGTCATGAGCCGCTCCACGTCGGCGTCGACGGTCCCCGTGACCAGGCCGATGCGCCGGCCCGGCAAGCCCGTTCGGATCGACGGCGTCGACGTAGGACGCTTCGACCGGTACGGTCGTCGGGTCCTCGGGATCGACGCCCGCCGTGGCGTCCAGGACGATGGCGAGGTCCACGACGCTGCGGGCCATCGCTGACATCGTGTCGAGCGTGGTCGAGAGCGGGATCACGCCGCTGCGGGAGGTGAGGCCCTCCGTCGGTCGCAACGCATACAGGTCGTTGTGAGCCGCCGGGTAGCGGACCGAGCCGCAGCTGTCGGTCCCCCAGCCGGCCGCGGCGAAGTTCGACGTGACGGCCACGGCGCTGCCGCCGCTGGAGCCGCCCGGAGTCGCGACTCGGGTCGTACGGGCTGAGGGTCTGCCCACCAAGCGACCGAAACGCTCGAGTACCCGTTGGCCCACTCCATGAGGTTCGTCTTGCCGATGATGACGGCGCCCGCCTCGCGCAGCTTGCGGACCTGGAAGGCGTCCTCGGATGGGATGAAGCCTTCGAGCGCCAGCGACCCGGCCGTGGTGGGCATGTCGGCGGTGCCGATGTTGTCCTTGAGGACCACGCCGATGCCGTGGAGCGGACCGCGCGGACCGGAGATCGCGCGCTCGGCGTCGAGAGCGGCGGCTTCCTCGCGGGCCTTGGGGTTGACGAAGATGAACGCGTTCAGCTTGGGTCCGGCGTCCTCGTACGCGGCGATCCGCGCCAGGTAGAAGTCGACCAGCTCGACCGAGGTGAGGTCGCCGGCTTCCATGGCGGCCTGGATCTCCGGGATCGTCGCTTCGAGCGGGAACGGCACCGGTACCCTCACGGGCTGGCTGGGAACGGCCGCTTCCGGGCTGGCGCTGGCGCTCGGTGCGACGGCTGCCGCGCTCGCGCTGGGGGTCGTCGTCGGGCTGGGACTCGGCGTCGTGGCACACGCGCTCAGGAGAAGCACGGCAGAGGCGATGGGGCAGACCCACCTGAAGACGGCGGTGATCATGGTCGGCGTCCTTTCATCGGGTCTTCACGAACGGGTCGCCTTCTCGAACTGGATCGAGTCGACGATGTCCCGGATCTCCTGATCAAGGACGGGGCCGGCGTCCGGGGTCGTCTCGCCCACGATGAAGAGGCGCGTCCCGTCGACGTCGACGACCCACGCTCGGACCGTGTCGTCGGCGCTGGTCTGCCGCCAGAACGGACCCCCTGGCGCTGGCTGCCAGCTGTAGAAGAAGCCCGGGTCGCACCCGAGATCGTCTCGAACGATGAGCTCCACGTACTTCGCGGGACGCCCGCCCACCGTGACGTCCAGTGGCCCGGCCACACGCTCTGTGCCGGGCGCGGTCGAGACGGCGACTGCGAGATCGGCGACCGACGAGTCGATCGACAGACCCGCCAAGGCGCCGCACGGATCAGCCAGATCGGCGTCTGGATAGGCGGCCCAGTAGATCGCAGCCTCGGCCGCCTGGCTCTTCCTCGTGTCCTTGCTGATGTAGAGGTCGCCGTACCGGTGCCAGCCGACCGGCGTCTGGAGTGCGGGCACACGGATCGACAAGGGAACGCCATCCACCGTGAGCGAGTGCCTGCCAAATTCAAGCCATTCCTGGAAGGGCCGGATCTCGATCGAGGCGATGATGGCGTCGAGCTCCGCGAACTGTCCCGCTGAGGCAGGTTTATGGTGCGTCGTCAGGACCAGACGTTCGCCGTTCACGTCGACGATGTAGACCGCTGCCGTCCCGCCCCAGGTCATCGAGAAGAAGGAGTCCTGGGAGACCCTGGTGGAGACCGATCCATCGTTTGCCCAGATGATCCTGAGATCGCTCCCGGGACAACCATGGTTGTCCACCAGGTCGAGGACGACCTTCTTGGCCGGGTAGCCGTCGATCACGACATCGACGGGCGCCGATCGCCGGATACCGACCTGGCTCTCCAGGGCTGTCGTCAGGTCATCGACCGTCCGTCCGACGGCGAACGAACCAGTCCCCTTGCAGACATCCGCCACGAGGTGATCCACATCGTGGACCTGGATGCTCCATCGGTAGGTATCCGGCGGTTCCTTGACCATCGTCGTTCCGGCGTTGGTCGATAGCCAGCCTGCAGTCGTTGTGAGCCGGACCTGCCCGTTCCGCCACTGGATGACGTGAGGGCCTGGATCGATCACCCGCAGCGTGTCCGTCGACGCCTGGAGGAACAGAGGTTCCGGGTATATCGGCCCATCGGGGATCGTGGTCGGGACCCGAACCGTCGTTGCGATCGGCGATGGCGACACCGCAGGTGTCGGCGGCTCCTCTGTGACCCCGAATGACGGCCTCACGATGAGCGCCACGACGGCGACCACCATCACCGCGACGGCCACGATGTCGAACCTGGCGAATGGCTTCATATCAATCCATCCCTACTCGAACTGGATCGAGTCGACGATCTGCTGGATCTCCTGCTCGATCGCGGAGCTGGCGTTCCTGGTCGTGTCACCCTCGATGACGATCCGCACCCCATCCACATCGACGATCCACACCTGGACGGTGTCGCCAAGCGCCGTGGCGTGGCGCCCGCACGGCTCCGTCCCCGCGCAGGGATCATCGGGAGTCTCGCTGTACGCGAGGTAGAACTCCGAGGCGACGCATCCGACGTCCTCGGGGACGATGTAGGCCAGGTACTTCGCGGCGTGACCGCCGACAGTGACATCCGATGGTGCCGAGACGAGTTCGGTCCCTGGTATCGTCGACATGGCATCCGCCAGCTCGGCGATCGACGGACCGACAGGCGGGCTCAGAGGCGTCTGGGCGCATGGAGTCGCATAGACGTTAGCTGGGCTCCAGAGGACCAGAGCCCCTCCCTCCGGCAGCACTTCGTCGTCCGCTCCGATCGATGGCCGCCCATTGCTGTACCAGCCCGCTGGCACGCTGAGCGAGAGTGGTACGCCATCCACGGTGAGGGGGTGTCGGCCGATCGCGAGTTCACCCTGTGGCGGGAACACCGCGGCAGGCGTCGGCGAAGGACTCGAGAGTGGCGTCGATGAGGGCGATGGCGAGGCCACCGAGCCGCTCCCTCCGACTCGTCCGCCGGCCGGCTGCAGGTTCGTGCCGACGAGCGCGACGGCCACGACGGCGGCAGCTGCGAGCGCGACCTTCACGACGTTGTTCATCTCGGTGATCCGCACCGACGGCCACGAGGAGCGGCGCTGCGGGGTCGTGTCCAACAGGGCGAGCACGGTGCCCAGGAGGCGGTCCGCCGACTCGTGCTCGTCCGTTCGTAGCCACGACCGGACGGAGCGCGTCACGTCACGTTCGGAATGCATCAGATGACCTCCCGGACCGGCGGACGCGAGTCGGCGTCCAGCGCCGCGCGCAACGCACGCATCGCGTGGTGGAGACGTGAGTGAGCCGTCCCGGTCGGGATGCCGAGGATCTCGGCGACCCGTTCGAGTGGCAGGTCTAGGTAGTGATGCAACACCACTACCGTGCGATGGTCGATCGAAAGGCGGCGGAAGCCGCGCTCGAGCTGGTCCCGATCCGCGATCGAAATCGAAGCCCTCGGGAGCGGGAGCATCCACCGGCAGGATGCGAAGGTTCGGCGTCCAGTGCCGCGTCCGGCGACCCTCCGTGTAGCAGGCGCGCACGAGGAGCCGGTACGACCAGGCATCAAAGCGCGCTGGGTCGCGGAGCTGCGGCAGGTCCTGCCAGATGCTCAACAGCGCCTGCTGGGTCGCATCCTCGGCCAGGTCGAGGTCGCTCAGGATCCTCCGGGCGACAGCCAGGAACCGGTCTGCGATCTCGGTGGCGATGAGGGCGTACGCCCCCTTGTCACCGCGCTGAGCCTGGATCACGAGATCCGTATCCATGTCTCTCCGCATGACGGCACCGGCTCCGTCCGATGTCTCACAGGGTATGGGCCGATCGAGTGGCTGGAGTTGTCAATCTTCGGCAAAGGCGGGATCTGCCGGCTCCCGACCTTCACCCCGATGTTGCAATCGTGGGCCACGGATGCGACGATCACGACACCGATGACATACGAACTCAGTCCAAGCGAGGCGGCCGCACGCATCGGGACCACGACAAGGTCCGTCCAGCGTTGGATCGCGGCCGGCAGACTGCCCGCGCGTCGCGTTGGTGGTCGCTGGCGTGTCGCGTCTGTCGCGTTAGACGCGTTTCTGGCGGCAGGCGAGGCAGACTCCGGGTCCGCGACGTCGGATGCCACGCCGATCGGGACCCTCTTCATCGCCAATCGTGGCGAGATCGTCGCCCGGATCGCGCGCACGTGTGAGCGGCTGGGGATCAGGGCCGTCGCGCCGCCCACGGAAGGCGCCGCCTCGCTCGACCTCCTCGATATCGAAGCTGTCGTGGCGGCCGCGGTCTCCGCCGATGTCGACGCGGTGCATCCTGGGTTCGGGTTCCTCGCCGAGAACGCGGACTTCGCCGACGCCGTCCTGGCCGCCGGCATCCGCTGGGTCGGCCCGCCACCCGCGGCTATCAGGACGATGGGCGACAAGGCCGCGGCCCGGGCCCTGGCCGCGGACCTCGAGATCCCGGTCCTCCCCGGCTACGACGGCGCGGATCAGTCGGACGTGGCCCTGGCGACCGCTGCAGACCGGATCGGCTACCCGATCGTGATCAAGCCGTCGGCCGGCGGTGGCGGCAAGGGGATGCACGTCGTCCACGACCCGGCCCGGCTCATCGAGGCACTCGCTGCCGCACGTCGCGAAGCACAGGCGGCGTTCGGCGACGGCCGCCTGATCCTGGAGCGCCTGGCGGAAGGCGCCCGCCACGTCGAAGTCCAGGTGCTCTTCGATACCCACGGGAACGGGATCCACCTGGGCGAGCGCGATTGCTCGCTGCAGCGCCGCCATCAGAAGATCCTCGAGGAAACGCCGTCCCCGGCGGTCACTCCCAGGCTGCGTGGCCGCCTGACGGACGCCGCGCTGACCCTCGCCCGCGAGGTCGGCTACGTGAGCGCCGGGACCTGCGAGTTCCTGATCACGGACCGCGGCGAGCCAGCGTTCCTGGAGATGAACACCCGCCTCCAGGTGGAGCATCCGGTGACCGAAGCCGTCACCGGACGAGACCTGGTCGCGGACCAGTTGCGCATCGCCGCCGGCGAGGCACTCGGGGTGACGCAACGGGACATCGAGACGAACGGCCATGCCGTCGAGGTCCGGCTGTACGCGGAGGATGCCGAGGACGGCTTCCTGCCTGCGACCGGACGGATCGAGGCACTGCGCTGGCCGGCCGACGACGCCATCCGTGTCGATGCCGGGATCGCGCTCGGCACCGAGATCGGCGCGCGGTTCGACCCGATGCTCGCCAAGATCGTCGCCCACGGGCGGGACCGCGCGGAGGCCTTCGCCCGACTGACGTGCGCGCTCGACGAGACGCTCGTCCTGGGCGTGATCACGAACCTGCGGTTCCTGCGCTGGCTCGTGCGGCAACCGGTCGTCCTGGACGGCGAGATCCGCACGGACACGCTCGATCGTGTCTGGCCGCCGGACGACTGGGCGGAGCGGGCGACCGTGCCGGCGGATGCCTGGCGGACGGCGGCCGCGGCCCTTGGCAGCTCTGGTGACACGAGCCTCGCCGACCCGTGGACCGAGGGCTGGCGGCTGAATGCGGGCGCGACCCTCCGCCTCCAGGCCGGGGACGCCACCCGGTCAGTGACCATCGCGCCACCCCACGAACCGCGCGAGTCCGTGGTCGTGGACGAGGTCGCCCACGTGGACATCGCCGGCCGGAGCGTCGCCTTTCGCCTGGCGGCACCGCCCGACGTGGACCGCGCCGCCCGGGCCGCCGTCGGACACGCCGGTCATGGCGGGTCGGCGGACGTCATCGCACCGATGCCTGGCTCCGTCCTGGCCGTCCACGTCGCCGTCGATGCGGCTCGTCACGGCCGGCGACCCGGTCGTGACGCTCGAAGCGATGAAGATGGAGCACGTCGTCGTCGCGCCGTTCGACGGTGTCGTGTCGGACATCGCAGTCCGCCCGGGGGACCAGGTGATCCGCGGCCAGACGCTCGCCACCATCGAGTCCTGACGGAGCGCTTCGGGTACGCTCCTCATCGTTCGAACCGGAGGATCCAATGGCCGACCAGAAGACGACATCCACTCCCCTGCCCGGCACGCGCGATGAGCTGCTGGCCCTCCATCGCGAGACGCGACGACGGCGCAACGCCGCGGCGCACGGCAGCCCGGAGCACAAGGCCGCCATCGAGCTGATCGGGCGCATCGAAGTCGAGGTCGCCCGGATCGAACGGGCGATGGACCCGCCGCTCGTCTGACATGACCGCCAGGCCCGCGGAGGGCGACGATCGCATTCGGATCTATGAAGTCGGTCCGCGCGACGGCCTGCAGAACGAATCGACAGTCCTGTCGATCGAGGCGAAGGCTGCGTTCATCGGGCTCCTCGCCGATGCCGGCCTGCGTGAGATCGAGGCAACGAGCTTCGTGTCCCCGCGCGCCATCCCCCAGCTCGCCGATGCGGATGCCCTCATGGCCGGCCTGGATCGTCGGACCGGCGTCCGCTATCCGGTGCTGGTGCCGAACGTCCGCGGGATGGCCCGGGCGGAGACGGCCGGTGTGGACGCCGTCGCGGTCTTCACGGCGGCGACGGACGCGTTCACCCGGGCCAACATCGGGATGTCCGTGGCGGAGTCGGTCGAGGCGTTCGCGCCCGTCCTTGAACGTGCCGCAGACCTGGGTTGGTGGCAGCGCGGGTACGTGTCCACGGCATTCGGGTGCCCGTACGACGGGCGCGTGGATCCGCGGCAGGCCGTGGACGTCGCCCTTCGGCTGCTGGACATGGGCGTCGACGAGGTCTGCTTCGGCGACACCATCGGTGTCGGCGTTCCGGGCCAGGTGAGCGAACTCACGGGTTTGGCGGTCGAGGCGGGCATCCCGCTGGGCCGGATCGCCTTCCACTTCCACGACACGCGCGGTACGGCGCTGGCGAACGTGTCGGCCGGATTGGACGCGGGCGTGCGCTGCTTCGATTCATCGACAGGCGGGACCGGCGGCTGCCCGTACGCACCTGGTGCCGCCGGCAATCTCGCCACGGAGGACCTCGTCTACTTCCTGGACGCCTCGGGCTGGGACCACGGCGTCTCGCTGGACGGGGTGCTGACGGCGGCCCGGTTCATCGCCGACGCTCTCGGACGGCCACTCGCGAGCAAGGTCGGCCAGGCGGGCGGTTGGCCTCCGGACTCATCGTCTCGCTGAGCCCACCCCGGACTCTCTGCTATCGTCGCGCCGTATGGACGGTGTCGTACTCGTTCTCAACCAGAACTACGAACCGCTCAACGTCTGCAACCTGCCGCGAGCCTTCCGGCTCGTGTTCGGCGAACGGGCCGAAGTGATCGAATACGACCACCAGGTGATCAGGACGCCGCGGACCGAGTACCGCGCGCCCTCCGTCATCCGGTTGCAGCACCTCATCCGCCGGCCTCGACCACGGGTCAAGCTGTCGCGCCGCGAGGTCTTCATCCGCGACCGCCACACGTGCCAGTACTGTGGCCGCCAGTCCCACGACCTGACCCTGGACCACGTCGTGCCGCGCCATCGAGGCGGGGGGCACACCTGGGAGAACCTCGTGGCCGCCTGCAAGCCATGCAATCACCGCAAGGGCGGCAAGACGCTCGCCGAGACGCACCTGCACCTGAGCCGTCCGCCGTTCGAGCCACGGAACGACGTCTTCTCGCTGTTCACGCCGTACCTGGCGGACGACCGCAACGACGCGTGGCGCTCGTACCTGTTCCTGGGCCGGAACTGATCGCGGCCCCGATCGTGGCCGAGCGACAGGTCGCGGATGCCATCCCGGAGCACGTCCTCGGCCTCCTGCGAACCCTGTGGGCCGGTGGCCACGGTGCGTACGTCGTCGGAGGCTCCATCCGCGACGTGGTGCTGGGGCGGACGCCGTTCGACTGGGACCTGGCGACAGACGCCCTGCCGGAACGGGTCCAGGCGATGTTCCCGGGTTCGGTCTACGAGAACCGGTTCGGGACGGTGGCGGTCCGCGCCGGGGCCGAGCGCCCGGTGGAGATCACCACCTTCCGGGTGGACCACGACTATGCCGATTTCCGGCGCCCGCACCGGGTCGAGTTCGGCGACACCATCGAGGCCGACCTGGCCCGCCGCGACTTCACCGTCAACGCGATGGCCTGGGGCGCGACGGCCGGCGGACCGGCGACCGGCGGATCCGGCGACCGAGGCGCACCCGCCCTCGTGGACCCGCACGGCGGCCACGACGACACCGTCGCCGGCGTGCTTCGCGCCGTCGGTGATCCGAGGGCCAGGTTCGAGGAGGATGCCCTCCGGATGATCCGGGCGGTCCGGCTGGCTGCGACGCTGGGCTTCGGCGTCGAACCGGCCACGCTGGCCGGCATGCAGGCGCGTTCGTCGCTGGTCGCCCACCTGTCCGGTGAGCGCATCGCGACCGAGCTGGACAAGCTGCTCGCCGCACCCGTCCCGTCCATCGGGCTCCGGCTCATGAGCGACACGGACCTGCTGGCCCCGATCTCGCCGGAGCTTGCCGCCCAGCGCGGGATCGCCCAGAACAAGCTCGCCGGCGAGGACCTGTGGGACCACACCCTTCGAGCCGTGGATGCCGCCCGGGCGGATCGGCCCATCGTGCGCCTCGCGGCCCTGCTCCATGACATCGGCAAGCCGGCGACGCTCGCCGGCGGCCACTTCATCGGACACGATGCCGTCGGTGCGGACCTTGCCGGCGAATTCCTGGATCGGCTCCGGTCACCGCGATCGGTCCGCGATCGGGTGGTGCACCTCGTGCGCCACCACATGTTCAGCTACGAATCGAACTGGTCCGACGCCGCGGTCCGGCGCTTCATCCAGAAGATGGGCCGCGACGCGATCGAGGAGCTGTTCGAGCTTCGCGAGGCGGATAACATCGGCTCCGGCTTGCCTGCCGATGCCGGGCTCCTCGGCGAGCTGCGCGGTCGGGTCCGGGCAGAGCTGGAGGCGGAGGCGGTCCTGGATCTCCGTGGTCTGGCCATCGACGGGTCCGACCTGATCGACGAACTCGGGATGTCGCCCGGCCCCACACTCGGGCGTGTGCTTGACGACCTGCTGGAACGGGTGATCGCCGATCCCGCCCTCAACGATCGCCCCACCCTGCTGCTGCTGGCGCAGGCCTCGCTTGCGGAAGACGAGTGATCGAGCTGTTGCTCCAGGCCGAACGGGCGATGTCCGTCGGGCTGATCGATCGCGCCGACGTCCTCTACACCCAGATCGCTGAGGCGGATCCGCAGAACTCCATCGCCGTGGTGGGACTGGCCAGGGTCGCCCTGGAGCGTGGCGATGAGCCGGGAGCGCTGGAGCTCGCGCGTCGCGCGCTCACCATCGACCCGCAGAACGCCGCCGCTTCGAGGATGGTGGAACGGCTCGAGGAGGTGCGTCGGTATCGCGAGGCGGAGGTCCCGGATCTGACCGTGACCGTGGCGGCCGCGCCCCTTCCGGCGGCCGCGCCCCTTCCGGCGGCCGCGCCCGCACCGAGACGTCGTTCCCTGCTGGACCGGCTCCTTCGCCGGCGCTGAGCGGTCCCGTTCAGACGCCCGACTCCCCGATGAGCCTCCCGGACGCTACGGCCGCGACGAGGGCGGCGTGGTCCCGTTCGGTCTGGTCGGCGTACGCCACGGCGAAACCGGCGATGGCCTCATCGAAGACGTCGCCGCGCCCGAGGTACCCGGCGATCTCGGCCGGGTTGCCGGACCTGGCATGGGCCCGGGCGAGCGCCCACGCGCAGACCTGGGCGTACAGCCGCATCCCCGCCGGGCGAAGACCACCGATGTCGATGCCGTACTTCATGTCGTGGAGCTGGCGGACGTAGTACTCCGTGCCGGTCGCCGGCGACGTCGTCCAGCCGAGGAAACTGTCCGAAACGGCCTGCATGATCCGCTGGCCGGTGACGACACGCTGGCCCTGATGACGGTGGCGGCGCCCTCGAGCATATGGCGCCAGGACGGACTCGCGGGCCTCCTTGACCTGCAGGATCAAGGGACCGCCGGCCGGGCCGGCGAACACGGCGACGTAGCAGCGTGTGCCGACGCTGCCGACGCCCACGACCTTGAGGGCGACGTCCAGCATCCGGTGCTTCTCCACCAGCAGCCGCCGATCCGGCGTCAGCGACCGGAGATAGGAGGCGTACAGCGCTGGCAGGACCACCCGACCAGGGTCGTCGTCCGGGAGCCGAACCAGCAGCGGCGGGCGATCGCGGATGAGCCAGCCACCGCCAGGTGCCTTCGTCGTGAGCTTTCCGAGAGCGCGCAGATGGTCGCGCTGACGCGCTTCCTCGATGTCGATGTCCAGGTAGGCCCGGTCCCGGGCCCGCTCGACACGCTCGATGATCGATTCGATCGGGATGGCCGCGTACCAGACCTCCAGTGCCCGCATGCCCGCATACGTCCGCATCCAGCGCCGGTACTCCCAGGCCGCGAGCCGCGCGATGTCACGACAGGTGGCCTCTGGGTAGCCATTCTCGCGTGAGGCGACGACGAAGCTCGCGGCGAGTCGCTTGAGATCCCACTCCCAGGGTCCACGGTGGGTCTCGTCGAAATCGTTCAGATCGAAGACCAGCCGCCGTTCCGGGCTGGCGAACACCCCGAAGTTGGCCAGGTGGGCATCGCCACACGCCTGGACCTTCGAACCGGATGTGGGGGTCGTCGCCAGATCCGCCGCCATGACCGCGGCAGACCCCCGCAGGAACGCGAACGGTGAGGCGAGCATCCGTCCGATCCGGATCGGCACGAGTTCGGGGAGCCGACCTTCGTTCGAGGCCATCAGGGTGGTGATCGGATCGGTCCGGTCCGCCGCAGGCGCCCAGCCGTCGTGGCCTCGGCGCGAGACGCGGCTGCGAAGCGCGCGACCACGCTCGAGGGAGAGGACGGCTCGACTGTCCGGCGGCAGCGATCTGGTCAGGTCGACGGGCATGCGCGGAAGGATAGCGCCAGCCCATCCCTCAGGCGAGGCGCCGGTCCCGGCACAGCTGGTAGATCGACTCCCAAGGCCGCAGCTGCTCGAAGACCGCACTCGCCTTGAGCACGCCGGCGTCGTCGTGTCGTCGCCCGATGATCTGCATGCCGACCGGGAGCCGCCCGCCGATCTGGCCGGCGGGGATCGATGCCGCCGGGTGGCCGGAGAAGTTGAGGAGATAGGTCAGGCACCAGCCGATGAGCGGGTCCACCGCCACGCCGTTGACCTCGGACGGTCCGATCGTGTTGCCATCGGTCGCGTTGTCCACCTGGACCGCCCCTACCGTCGGCGTGACGATGAAGTCGTAGGTGGCGAGGACTTCATCGATGGCGTCGCAGATGTTCGTGCGCATGGTCTGGTCGCGGAGACGGTCGGTCACGCTCGCCCGATACCCGGCATCGATCCAGCGCAGGTATTCGGGCGGGAACGAATCGCGGTGATCCTGGAGCAGGTCCAGCCCGGACGCCTTGAACCCCTCGAACGTCTCGATATTGAGTGGCGTGATCAGTCGGCACCACAGGTCGCTCAGCGCACGCTGGTCGTACGGGATCGGGATGCGGACCTCGTCCACGATGGCCCCGGCCGACCTCGAACGCGCGGACGGCCGTGGCGACGACCGTCGCGACCCGCGGGTCGATGGGATAGACGCCGAAGTCCGGGCTGTAGGCGATCCGGACGCCCTGGAGGTCCCCGTCGAGCGCCGCGAGGAAGTCCGGCACGTCCGGCAGGCTGTAGGGGTCCCGGGCGTCGTAGCCGGACAGGCTCTGCAGGACGAGCGCGGCGTCGGCGACGGTCCGGGTGATCGGTCCTTCGGCGACGAACGGGTCCGTGCCGCCGAAGGCGTTCGGCCGGATGACCACCGGGACTCGCCCCCAGGAGGGCTTCAACCCGTACAGCCCGCACCAGGCCGCGGGGATCCGGATCGATCCGCCCGCGTCGGTCCCCTCGGCGAACGGCACGAACCCATCGGCGACGGCGGCGGCGCTGCCGCCTGACGATCCACCGGTGTTCTTGGCCGTATCGAACGGGTTGCGCGTGGGTCCGAACAGGAAGTTGTCGCAGGTGCCGCGAAAGCCCATGACAGGGGAGTTGGTCTTGCCCACGATGATCGCCCCCGCACGCTCGACGCGTTCGGCGAAGACGCAGCGAGCATCGATCACGGTCGTCGCCAGCGCCTTCACGCCACCGAACGTGGAGGTCCAGCCGGGCTTGAAGTCGAACAGATCCTTCATCAGCGTCGGCACGCCATGGAGCGGACCCAGCGGCGCGCCCGCCATGACGGCCCGGGTGGCGGCCTCGGCCTGTTCGCGGGCGTCGTCATAGCCCTTGTAGACGACCGCGTTCAGGCTCGGGTCGCGCGCCTCGATGCGATCGATGGCCGCGTCGACGACCTCGACCGGCGACACGTCGCGGTCGCGGATCAGGCGGGCCAGCCCGATGGCCGAGGTGTACGCGAGATCGTCGAGCAGGCCCACGTCGTTCGTCCTCCTCCAGCGGGTCCGTGGCTCGTCTCGCCGGCCCACGCTGGCCGGTCCGACCCCGTATCGTTCGAACCATGACACGGATCCTGGTCACCGGTGGGGCCGGCTATGTCGGCTCGGTCTCGGTCGAAGCGTTCCTCGCCGCCGGCCATGAGGTCGTCGTGCTGGACGACGCCACGACCGGGCACCCGGCGGCGGTCCCGGCGGGCGCCACGTTCCGGCAGGGGACCTACACCGATACGGCCGCCGTCGCGCACCTGCTGGAGACCGAGCGCATCGAGGCGATCCTCCATTGCGCGGCCCGATCGCTGGTCGGGGAGTCCGGCCGCGATCCGGCGAAGTACTACCGGGACAACGTGGCGGGCGGCGTGGCGCTCCTCGAGGCGGCCCGGACCACGGGCGTCGGCCGGATCGTGTTCTCGTCCACGGCCGCGGTCTACGGCGTCCCGGATGCGACGCCGATCCCGGAGGACGCCCCGCTGCGGCCCATCAACCCGTACGGCGAGACCAAGCGGACATTCGAAGGCGCTCTGCGCTGGTACGGCGCGGCGTACGGCTTGCGGAGCGTCACCCTGCGCTACTTCAACGTGGCCGGCGCGACCGAGGCGCTTGGCGAGGACCACGACCCGGAGACGCACCTCATCCCCAATGTCCTCGCGGCGGCCGAGGGACGATCGCCGCTGACCGTCTTCGGCGCCGACTACCCGACGCCTGACGGGACGTGCATCCGCGACTACATCCATGTCGCCGATCTGGCCGACGCGCACCTGCGCGGCATCGAAGCCACCGCTCCGGGCGACCCGCGCACCGCCGAGCCACTCATCTGCAACCTGGGCACGGCCGGCGGCTTCAGCGTCCGCGAGGTCATCGCCGCCGCCGAGCGGGTGGTCGGCCGAGGCATCCCGTTCACGATGGGCGACCGGCGCGCGGGCGACCCGCCGATCCTGGTCGCGAGCAACGAACGAGCGCGCGAGGTGCTCGGCTGGCAGGCCCGGCGGCCGACGATCGACGAGATGGTCGGCTCCGCGTGGGCCTGGCGCCAGCGCCACCCGGGCGGCTACCCGGACTGACCGATCGCCTGGTACGGCCGGCGGTCCAGGCCGAGTTGCATCAAACGCACGTAACTTGCACAGCCCCGCTCCGGATGGCGGCCCTGGCAGCATCGAATGCAAGTCTCGTGCAGAAGGCGGGCCCGAATGCAGCTCTGGAGGGTTCGCAGGCCTCGAACTGGCCGCGATCCAGGCCGGAAGTGCAAGGTACATGCACTGGATACAAGTCGCTGTCCATGGGATCGGTCCAAGGGCTACCCGGACTGACGCCTAACGCGGCTCCAGCGGCGACGACCCGGGCGCGAGGCGATCCGGCGGTAGGTGCTCGTCCGCCATCCCGGGCGGCACGACCTCGCCCACCTCGCCTGACCCCGCCCAGTCGTCGCGGACCGGCCAGACCAGCCACAGCCCGATCAGCATCGTGACGAGCAGGCTGAGCGACGGCGACCTGGTAGGCGCCAATGCCCAGGCTGTCGAACAGCAGGAACAGGATCAGCCCGTACAACGCGATCCCGATGACCTGGCTGCCCTTGCCGACGAGCCCGTAGATCCCGAAGAACTCGCCGATCCTGTCCGGCGGCGACAGGCGCACCATCAGGACCCGGTCGGCGACCTGGACCCCACCGAGACCGCTGCCGAGGATCGCCCCGGCGATCGAGGAAGGGCACGAACCCGGCCTCGCCGAACGCCCATCGCGAGGCCCCCGATCAGCAGCCCGACCGCCCACGAGATGAGGACGGCGACGAGCGTCCGCTTCGGGCCGATGCGGTCGGCCAGCCAGCCCCACACGAAGCTCATCACGATCGCCACCAGCGTCAGCGACAGCAGGACGTAGACGGTGTCGTTGTCGGTCAGCCCGAAGACCTTCACGGTCACCACGCTCATCACGACGATGACCGTGTTGACGGCGTCCGAGTAGAAGAACCGGCCGAGCAGGAACCGGCCGAGGCCGGGGACCTCCCGCGCGTGGGCGATCGACCGCTTCGAGCTGCCCGAACGAGTCGCGGATGTCGGCCGCGGTGACGCGCCGGCCCGCCCGAGTGCGGCTCGCGCACGAACAGGAAGATCGGGACCGCGAAGAGGGCGAACAGCACCGCCGTGAGCTTGAACCGGTCCTCGACGGGGACGACCAGCCCGGCGATCAGCAGCCCGACGAAGACCGTCCCGAAGTAGCCGATCCCCGTCCCGATCCCGGACAGCTTCCCGCGCGTCGTCGGGTAGCTGACGACCTTCAGCGTCGCGTCGTAGTAGATCAGGGCCGCCTGGTAGGCGAAGTTGGCGAGGATGAACAGGAGCGACGCCGAGCGCGGCCGGCACGTCCGCGATGAAGAACGTCGCCCCGACGCACAGCGCGGTGAAGAACAGCAGGAACGGCATCCGGCCGGCCCCACGATCCGAGAAGGCGCCCAGGATCGGCGAGACCAGGGCATTGATGCCGACGCTGATCACGATCGCGATGGACAGCAGCGCGTTGCCGTCGCGCTCCCCGAACTGGTCGTCGCTGACCAGGTAGAGCCCGATCGCCCCGGACACCACGGCGAAGCTGAAGATCGTGTTGGCGAAGTCGTACAGTGACCCACGACGCCGGCACGACGGCGCGGCCGCTCGGGGTCATCCCGGCCAGGCCGCGCCGGCGGGACGCTGGACCGCTGGACGCTTGACCGCTGGACCGCTGCGCGCTGGTCATCGGCGGATGATAGCCGCGCGCGCCGGGTACGATTGACGCCGATGAACGCCCTCGAAGCCGTCACGGACTGGCGCCCGCAGACCTTCGGGTCCAAGAGCCCCGACGCCGTGATCGCGACCCGATCGTCGAGCCGCTGTGGTCCGGCCTGCGCGTCCTCGGGGCCGTGTCCGGCGAAGGGCTGCGCTGCAGGACGTCGACGGCGAACGTCTCGACGGCATCCCCACCTCGCCGAGGCCCTCGCGACGCGCCGCCAGGGTCACCGATGTCATCGTGGACGGCTACGTCACCGCCGAGGTCACCCACGATGGGACTGGCACGTTCGCCGGGCAGCGACGCCACTCGAGCTCGGCGACCCGGATCGTCTCGACAGTCATTCCTGGGCACCCGCCCCCCCAGCGACGACAAGCGCCTCGAACAAGGGCAGGCCGCCCGGATGCCGCGTGCGTGACGACCCGGTCGCGCTGGTCCTCGTGGATCTGCTCTGGCTGGACGGGATGCCGTTGCTGGACATCCCGCTGCTGGAGCGTCGGCGACTGCTCGAATCGGTCGTCGCCGAGACGGACCTCGTGCGGCGCGGGATCTTCGTCCGGCCGCCGATCGACACCTGGGTGGGGTCCTGGCGCTCCATGGGGTTCCCCGGGATCTCGTTCAAGGCCGCCAACAGCCGTTACGCGCCCGGGAGCGACCGCGCAGGACTGGGTCAGCATCGCGATGCCTCGCCGCTGAGTGGCACTGCGAGACCGGTAGCCGGGCCCTGGACCGGACGCCGGAGCGCCGCGGATGGTACGGTGAGGCGTGCCCCACACCACACTCGCGCCGGCCATCCGCGACGAGATCGCCCGCCTCGGCAAGGCGGACATCATGGTCGGCATCCCGAGCTTCAAGAACGCCGCGACGATCGGCTACGTGGTCCGCGCCGCCCATGCCGGGCTGGTCCAGTACTTCCCGGACCTGCATCCCGTCGTGGTCAACGCGGACGCCGGCTCGCCCGACGGGACCGGCCGGGTCGTCATCGAGACGGAGCCGCCGGACTACGTCGAGCAGATCCTGCTGGTCCGCCCCACGAACCGGCTCGAGCGGGTCAGCCTGACCTACCCGGAGATCGACGGCGTCGGCGGCAAGGGCGCCGCCCTGCGGACGATCTTCGAGATCGCCGCGGCGCTGGAGGTCCAGGCGCTGGTCGTCGTGGACTCGGACCTTCGCTCCATCGTGCCCGAGTGGATCGAGCTCCTGGCCGGACCCATCCTCAAGGGCGGCTACGACTTCGTCTCGCCGCTCTACGCCCGCTACAAGTACGACGGCACGATCACGAACACGGTCACCTATCCGCTGACCCGGGCGCTCTACGGACACCGCATCCGGCAGCCGATCGGCGGCGACTTCGGGGTCAGCGGCGACCTCGTCAAGCACTACCTGGAGCTCGACGACTGGACGCCGGACATCAGCCGGTTCGGCATCGACATCTGGATGACGACCTCCGCGCTGGCCGGCGGGTTCGCCGTCTGCCAGACCCGGCTGGGGGCCAAGATCCACGACCCCAAGGACCCCGGCTCCGACCTCGGCCCGATGTTCCGCCAGGTCGTCGGGACGATCCTGCGCCTCGCCGACCGGTACCAGGACCAGTGGCTGCCCGATCCACGGCAGCCACGACGTCCCGGCCTACGGGTTCGAGCGGATCATCGACCCGCCGCCGCTCGAGGTGAACACGCTTCGCCTGCTCTCGGAGTTCCACGCCGGCTCCCTGACCCTCGCCGACACGTGGCGAGCCATGCTCGCTCCCGCGACGGCCGAGACGGTCCTCGAGCTGGCCGCCGAGGCCGGCCGGCTGGGCGATCACGCGGAGACCCGGCTCGGGCATCGGAGGCGACGCCGCCTCCACGACCGCGACGACGCTGGAGATGGCCGAGGCCGTCGCCGCCTTCCACTTCCCGGACGACGTCTGGGCGCGGGTCGATCTACGACCTGGTCGTCGCGGCGCGCGACCCCAGGGCGAGCGTCGAGACGCTGGTCGCCGCGCTCGTCCCGATCTACTTCGGGCGGGTCGGCAGCTTCGTCGTCGAGAACCGCGACGTCACGACGACCCAGGCGGAGGACCGTGTCGAGCGCCAGGCTCGCGAGTTCGAGCTGCTCAAGCCATATCTCGTCCAGCGCTGGAACGAGGCGGGTGGCGCCCGATGAAGGCCAAGACGGCGCTCCCGGTCCGCATCCTCATCCCGGTCGCCAACCCGACCACCGCCGAGGAACTCGTCCGGATCGGGGCGGCCATCCTGGATCCCGCGGCATGGCGAGCTGTCGGCGCTGGGCATCGTCGAGGTGCCGGAGGGGATGCCCCTGTCCGAGGGGGCCACGCGCGCCCGCCACGCCCGGCGGCTGCTGCAGCGCGTCCTGGACTACGCACCCGAGGGGACCACGATCCACCCGCTCGTCCGCATCGGCCGGCACGCCGCCGAGGGGATCATCGAGGCATCGGCCGAGCAGGAGGCGGACCTCGTCATCTTCGGCTGGGGCGGCAAGGCGGGAGCGCGCGACCAGGCCGGTCCGACCGTCTTCTCCTCGACCATCGACGAAGTGGTCCGCGACTCGCCGTGCGACATCGCCGTCGTCAAGCAGCGCGGCTCGCGGACGATCAAGCGAATCCTGGTCCCCGTCCGCGGCGGCCCGCACGCCGAGCTGGCCCTGCGCTACGCCGATGCGATCGCCCGCCACCACGACGCCACGGTCGTCGTCCTCCACCTGGTCCCGCCCGGGATCACGATGGCCGTTCGAGCGCAGGCGGAACACGCCCTGGCCGCCTTCGTCAAGCAGCACCTCAAGGGGCGCAGCGAGGCCCTCCTCAAGGAGGCGTCGAACGTCCGCAACGCCATCCTGCGCGAGGCCGAGAAGTCCGATCTGGTCGTCATGGGCGCCTCGGCCAGCGCCGCCGGCGAGATCGGCGAGACGCTACCTGTTCGGGGCGCTGCCCGAGGCGATCGCGGCACGGGCGAAGCCGAGCGTCGTCGTGGTCAAGACGCGCGATCCGCTCGAGCGCGCGACGTTCGACCGGCTGGCCAGTCGAGCCGAGACGCTCGCCGCGGCGGACCGAGCGGCCGAGGAGGCACGGGCCATCCCGGCCAAGGTGGAGCGCTGGTTCGGCGAGTCCAACTTCCACCATGCGGAGTTCGCCGACCTGCGCCGGCTCGTCGACGCTCAAGGAGAAGCAGGGCGTCACGGTCAGCCTGGTCCTGCCGACCCTGAACGAGGAGGAGACCGTCGGCCCGATCGTCCGCCGCGCGATGCGCGAGATGGTCGGGCGGGTCCCGCTGCTCGACGAGGTCCTCGTCATCGATTCCGCCTCGACCGACCGGACCCGCGAGATCGCCGAGGCCGAGGGCGCTCGCGTCGTGCAGCATCCCGACGTCCTGCCCCGCTACGGGTCGTTCGTCGGCAAGGGCGAGGCCCTCTGGAAGTCGCTCTACGCGGCCACCGGCGACATCATCGTCTGGGCCGACACGGACGTGAAGAACTGGCACCACCGGATGGTCTACGGCACGCTCGGACCGCTGCTCCACGAACCGCGGCTCCAGTACGTCAAGGGCTACTACCAGCGCCCGATCGTCGAGGACGGGACGCTCAAGGAGGGCGGCGGTGGCCGGGTCACGGAGCTGGTCGCCCGACCGCTGATCAACCTGTTCTACCCGGAGCTGTCCGGGATGATCCAGCCACTCTCCGGGGAGTACGCCGCACGCCGAGAGCTCCTGGAGTCGATCCCGTTCTTCACCGGCTACGCGGTCGAGATCGGCCATCTCATCGACGCCGCGGAACGCCTCGGGATCGAGGGCCTTGGGCAGGTGGACCTGGAACGTCGCGTCCATCGCAACCAGGAACTCGAGGGGCTCTCGCGGATGTCGTTCGTCATCCTGCAGGCGGTCATGAAGCGCCTCGAGGAGCGCCACAAGGCCCACCTCTTCGCGGAGATGGGCTCGACGATGAAGCTGCCGCGGTCGGGCAAGGGCCGCCTTGGCCTCGAGGTCATCGAGCTCGCCGACCAGGAACGCCCGCCGATGATCCGCATCCCGGAGTACGTCGAGCAGCGCCGCATCCTCGCGGGCGGCGAGCCGCGCTGAGCGTGTCGTCGCTCGTGCAGCCGTGGGGCATCGGCCGGACGCACCCGCCGCAGGCCCGAACTCGGCTGCGCACCCGCGCTGGGCCGTCGAGGCCGGCACGCCGGACCGCGACGCGAGGTTTGCCCATACGCTCGTATGGACAGCCTTAGCGTGAACCGACGCCCTCGTCCTGCCCAATGCGCGCCCCCGACGCGTATGGGAGAGCTCCGACCGGATCCCACGCTTGAGCCGTCTCGTCACGCCGGATCGCCCCGCGCTAGTGCGCTCCACCACGCGCATATGGGAATAACTCGAGCATCACCGACGTGCTCAGCTACGCCGGTCGAGCGCCGCGAGCCACAGCGTGATCGTCCTGTTCGCGCCGGACTCGTTCAAGGGCACGCTGACCTCCGTCGCAGGTCGCCCGCGCGCTCGCCGACGGCTGGCTCGCGGCCCGCCCCGACGACGAGATCCTGCTCTGCCCGCTCGCCGACGGCGGCGAGGGCACCCTCGAAGCGGTCGCGGCGGCCGGCGGCTGGGAGTGGCGCGCGACGTCGTCGCAGGACCCGCTCGGCCGGCCGGTCGAGGCACGCTGGCTCCGGCGCGACACGACGGGACCGCCGGGCCGTCATCGAGATGGCCGAGGCCTCCGGCCTGTCGCGGGTGCGCGCGGACGAGCGCGATCCGATGGGCGCGACGAGCGTCGGCACCGGCGAACTCCTGATGGCCGTCGCATCGACCAGGGCATCGGCCGACGTCACCCTCGGGATCGGCGGCAGCGCGACGACGGATGGCGGTCGCGGGCTGATCGATGGACTCGACGACGGCCGAGGACGACCGACTCGACCCACGAGCTCGATCGTCGCCTGGACTGACATCGACCTCATGCGTGCGCCTGCGACGTGTCGAACCCGCTGCTCGGGCCGTCCGGTGCGGCAGCCGATCTTCGGTCCACAGAAGGGCGCGCACGCCGGAGCAGGTCGCACGCCTCGATGCCCGCAACGCGGCCTGGGCGGACGACCTCGAGACCGCGACCGGCCGTCGCGAGCGCGACACCCCGGGAGCCGGCGCCGCCGGTGGCGTCGGGTTCGGCCTGCTGGCGATCCAGGACCGCTTCCGATCCTTCGCCCTGCGGCCCGGCGTCGACCTCGTCATGGAGGCGACCGACTTCGACGCCCGTCTCGCTCGCGCCGACCTCGTCATCACGGGCGAGGGCCGGATCGATGCCCAGACCGCATTCGGCAAGACCGCGCTGGGCGTGGCCAGGCGCGCGCAGGCGGCGGGCAAGCCCTGCATCGGCGTCGGCGGCAGCGTGGAACCCGAGGGGGTCGACGGCCATGGCGGCCGTCGGCGCCCAGGCCGTCCCGGTCTGGGAAATGCCCGTGCCGCTCGACGTCGCCCTCGCGGCCGGCGCGGCTCCGCTCGAAGCCTGCGGTGCACGCCTCGCCCAAGGGTGGGCACGGACGGGAGCCAGGCCGAGAGCTTGACTTAGTCCATCGACTTAGTCTATGTTCGGTCCATGGGCACGACCGTCAACATCCACGAGGCGAAGACCCACTTGTCACGACTGCTGGAGCGTGTCCAGAACGGCGAGGAGATCACGATCGCGAAGGCCGGCAGGCCGATCGCGACGCTGACGGCGATCCGCGAACCCCGGAAGCGGCGCACGCCCGGCAATGACAGGATCGTCATCCACGCCGACTTCGACGATCCGCTCCCCGAGTGGGATCCGGACTACATGCATCCAGAAGATCCGATGCGTGAGTCGCTTCGATGAAGGTGCTCGTCGACACGCACGTGTTCCTTTGGTGGTCCTCGGAGCGCGGCGCACGGGTGTCGGATCGTGCACGGGAACTGCTCGCCGATGCCTCGACCGACGTCGCCTTCTCGGTTGCGTCGGCCTAGGAACTCGCCCTCAAGGTCGGTGCCGGGCGGATGGAGCTGCCAGGTCCGATCGAGCGATACCTGCCTGATCGGCTGCGTCACCACGGGTTCGACCTGCTGCCCATCGAGCTCAGCCATGTGTTACGTGCCGGTGCGCTCCCGCGTATCCACGGGGACCCGTTCGACCGGATCCTCGTCGCCCAGGCCCAGGTGGAAGGGATCCCGATCCTGACCGCCGACCCAGCCATCTCACGCTACGACGTGGAGACGATCTGGTGACCCCAGTGAACCCCCCACCCGCGCTGACGACGGACCCCTCCGAAGCCGAGACCAAAGCGCCCACGCCCGAAGAAGCGCCACTTCTCGAACCCTGGTCGGACCTGGGCCAAGACCCTGGAGCGTCTCAGGCCTGGCCTCGTGCCGTTCGTGATGGGCGAGCTGGCCGGCCTCTACGGCCACCCCACCTGGGAACGCCGACTCGACCCGACCAGCGAGCTGATCCTCACGATCCTGACCCAGAACAGCGCCGATACGAACGCCGAGGTCGCCTTCGAGGCGCTGCGGCAGGCGTACCCCTCCGGCGACATGGTCCGTGCCCACAACCCCGGCGCCGGCTGGGGCGGCGAGGGGCTGCCGGACGGCGCCGCCCCGGACTGGGATGCCGTGGAGCACGCCCCGATCCCGGAGCTGGTCGATGTCATCCGGCCGGGCGGGCTGGCCAACCAGAAGGCGCCGAGGATCCAGGCGACCCTCGCCTACATCCGCGAGGAACGCGGCGATCATTCGCTGGAGTTCCTCGGCGGACCTGCCCACGCTCGAGGCGCGCGACTGGCTGACCGCCATCGACGGGATCGGCAAGAAGACGGCGTCGGTCCTGCTGCTGTTCTCGTTCGGCAAGCCCTTGATGCCGGTGGACCGCCACGTGGAGCGCGTCTCGCACCGGGTCGGGCTCATCCCGAAGAAGGCCTCGGCCGACGACGCGCACGACCTGTATCTCGGCCTGCTCAGACCCGGCCGAGATGCACGAGGCCCACGTCAACCTGATCCAGCACGGGCGGAGGATCTGCCATGCGCGCAGGCCGGACTGCGGCGCCTGCCCGCTTCGGCCGCGCTGTCGCTTCGTGGATCCCAGGGCGCCCTGAGCCGAAGGTCCGGGGTTCCTCCGCTCGATGGCCGATGCTACGATCGCGACCATGACATGGGACGACGCGCACTACGACTCCACGCCGGCGGGGCGGGACGAGGTCGTCGAGCTGGTCGGCACGAACCTCCGTATGACCGGCCTGATCTCCCTCGGGCGATTCCCGCGCCTGACCGACCTCATCAACTCGACCAGTGGCTATATCAGCGATCAAGGAGGCACGACTGCTCCGACCGGATGGCGAGCCGACTGACCTTGACCTGGCCGAACTGATGGTGGATCAGGACGAGATCAGCTTCATCGCGGAGCTGAACGCGACGCCGCACGAGCCGGGCAGCGGGTCAGGCTCGGGTGACCAGGGCATCGACGGCAGCATCGCCGCTCGGCAGACGCGCCGGTTCGTGGTGTTCACGCCGGGTCACGCCGTGTCCGGCACGGTGTACATCTTCGGCGAGACCGATCTGGCGGCCTTCGTGGAATCCACCCATCCTCGATACGTCCCGATGGTCGACGTCACGACGCGATCACTGGCTGACGGGCGGACCACGAGCCGATACCCATTCATCCTGATGAACCGAACGCAGATGATCGCTGCCGCGGAGATCGATGGCGGCGGGCGAGCTGGGACGGTCGAGGGCACGCCGGACCGGTAGGTCCGCACGCTCCCGGCCATACTGCGGTGATGGGACAGCGGCGTTGCTGAGCGGCGGACCCGGCGGTGTCGTCGCACCGCGCATCCTGATCGTCGATGACGACCCCGATCTGCTCATCCTGCTGGCGGACCAGCTGCGAGCGGACGGCTATGACGTGGTCACCGCGCGGGATGGTGTCGAGGCGCTGAGGCGTCTGCAGACGTCCTGGCCGGACCTGCTCATCATCGACATGATGATGCCGCGGATGGACGGCCTGTCCCTCGCCCGCGAGATCAAGTCGCGTGCCGACCTGCCCGATCATCGTCCTGTCCGCGATCGATGCCGGCGACTCCAAGGCGGACCTCCTCGAGGAGGTCGCCGAGGACTACGTGACCAAGCCGTACCACTACCCCGAGCTGCGGGCCCGGATCAACCGGGTCCTGCGGCGGCTCGGCGACAAGGTGCCGCGTCAGAGCCTGGTGCTGGGTCCGTCGCTGACCCTGGACCTGCATCGTCGCGAGGCGACCGTCGGCGGCGAGGTGGTCCAGCTCACCCCGACCGAGTCGCGCCTGCTGTACGCCCTCGCCGCGAACCTTGGCCAGACGGTGACGACCGAGGCGCTCCTGTCACGCGGCTGGGCCGACACGGAAGACGCCGATCCGTCCTATGTGTGGGTGACGATGCGACGCCTGCGCCAGAAGGTGGAGCTGGACCCGAACCGGCCCGTCCATCTCGAGACGGTCCGGGGCGTCGGCTATCGGCTGGTCCCGTCCACCCTCGACGACGACCGGCCCTTCACGACGGGCGGCCAGGACGAGCGAGGATCCGATGGCGCCGGATGATCCGGCGGCCCCGACCGGGCCGACCGATCCGGGGTCGACCGCGACAGCGCTGACCGAACCGGCGGCGACCGACCCGGGGCCGACCGCGGGATCCGATGCCCCGATGAGCCGATTGGGCTTCCGAACCCGCCTCACGGCGGCACTGATCGGGGTCGCGGTCCTGCCGCTGATCGGGTTCGGACTCATCGTCGTCCTGATCGAAGGGACCGTCGGCAGCGCTGCCACGGACCCGACCTTCGGGCGACTGCTGTTGTTCGTCATGGCGGTCATCGTCATCCTCGCCATCGTCGCCTCGTACCTCCTCGCCGAGGACCTCATGGCGCCGCTGCGCTCGATCGCGGCCTCGGTGGACCGGGCCACGGCCGGCGACCTCTCGACCCCGATCACGGTCGTCGGCGAGGACGAGCTGGCGCGCCTGGCCGAGAGCCACAACCGCCTCGCCGGCGACCTCGCCCGTCGCAACCGGGAGCTGGCCAGCATCCTGGCCGCGATCCGGAGGATCTCGCCGCGGGACGGGGCCGAGGAGCTCGTCGCGCGCGCAGCGGACGACGCGACGTTCCGCGTTCGAGATGATCGACGCGATCGTCATCCTGGGCGATCCCTCGACCGTGCCCGAGGAGGAGGTCGTCCCCGGCGAGACGCGCACCCTGCGGGCCGACCTGCGCGTCGGGTCGGAGCAGCTGGGCGTCCTCCTGGGGAGGCTGCCGGCCACACGCCGCTGGGAACGTGCCGACCAGGACCTGCTGGAGCTGTTCGCCAGCGAGATCGCGGTCGGCGTCCGCAATGCCCAGTTGTTCGACCAGGTCGAGACGCAGAACCAGCAGCTCCTGGAGCTCGATGCCGCCAAGGACGACTTCCTGCGAGGGGTCAGCCACAACCTCCAGACGCCGCTCACGAGTATCCGGGCGTACGCGGACCAGCTCGACAGCGACCGACCGGACCGGCGGCTCGGGATCATCTCCGAGCAGTCCGAGCGGCTGTCGCGCATGGTCCGCCAGCTGCTGACCGTCACCCGGCTCGAGTCCGGAGCCCTTCGGCCTCGGGCGGAGGTGCTGTCGCTTGCGACTCGGGTTCGGAAGGCGTGGGAAGCGCTCGGTACCGACGATATCGAGATGGGACTCACCGATGACGCCCTTGGCTGGCTGGCCGTCGCCGACGCCGATCAGCTGGACCAGGTCCTCTGGGCGCTCCTCGACAACGCCCTCAAGTACGGCGGTCGCGGGCCCGTGTCGGCGAGGATCGTCGTGGACGCGGACGCATCGCGACTCCGGCTGACCATCACGGACCTCGGACCGGGTGTCGCCGCGGTGGATCGCGACCAGCTGTTCGGGCGATTCGTGCGCGGGACCGACAATCGGCCGGACGACGGCAGCGGCCTGGGCCTGTACGTCTCGCGCGAGCTGTGCCGGGCGATGGGCGGCGATCTCGTCCTGGAGCCCGTCTCCGCGGCGGTCGGGGCGGCATTCACCATCGAGCTTCCCGCCGAAGCCCCCGATCAGTGATAGGCCTCCGGCCGGCGGTTCGCTAGCGACGGGATCTGGCGTCGAACGACCGTCGACGCGATCGAGATCGAGTTCCGCCGTGACGATCCCGACCTCATCCGGTGCCTGGGCGACGACCGTGCCCCACGGGTCGATGACCATCGAGCGCCCGAAGGCCGGGGACCGAGCCGGTCCGCCGATCTGCGCCGGCGCGATGACGTACGCGCCGTTCTCGATCGCCCGGGCGCGGAGCAGGACCTCCCAGTGGTCCCGACCGGTCCGTTCCGTGAAGTTGGCGGGCACGGTCAGGACCTGCGCTCCGGCCAGTGCCAGTGCCCGGTACAGCTCGGGGAAACGCAGGTCGTAGCAGATCGACAGGCCGAACGGGATGCCGTCGACGGACGTCACGACCGGCGAGGTCGCCGGCGCTGACGAAGTCCGATTCGGTGTCGACCGGCCTGCCCTCCACCGCGGCGTCGAACAGGTGGATCTTGCGGTACGTCGCCGCGATGGACCCGTCCGGGGCGATCAGGGTGGATGTGTTGTACGGCCGGGCCGGGTCGCCGGACACCTCCGCCGTGCTGCCCATCAGGATCCAGGCGTCGCGCCGACGGGCGACCTCGGCGAAGGGAGCCGTGTGCGGGCCGGGGATCGGGCGGGCGGATGCGCGATACCCGTCGTGCGATCCGCGGAACTGCAGGTACTCGGGCAGGGCCACCAGCCGGGCGCCGGCGGCCGCAGCATCGTCGGCCATGGCGATCGCGCGCGCGATGTTCGCTTCGACGTCATCGGTGGCGTCCAGCTGGACGAGGGCGATCGGCAGCTTCATGCCGCGCATCGTACGCGTCCTGCCCGCAGGCCCTTGCAGCGCCCGGGGATCGGGTGGAAGCTGGCCGTGACCCGGGTCGCGCACCGAGCCATCGTGGACCCGGACGTCGAGGGATCGGCCGTGTTCAAGGATCGCCGCGACGCGGGTCGGCAACTGGCCGATCGACTGGTTCGGTTCGCCGTCCTTCGATCCGGTCGTGATCGCGATGCCGCGGGGCGGCGTCCCGGTCGCGGGCGAGGTCGCCGATCGCCTCTCGGCACCCCTGGACATCATCGTCGTCCGGAAGATCGGCTGCCCGTGGCAGCCGGAACTCGGGATCGGCGCGATCGCCGAAGGAGGCGTTCGCGTCGTGAACGACGACCTGGTGCGGGACCTCGGTGTCCGCCCGGATCAGCTCGACGAGGCGACCGCTCGCGAGGCGCGCGAACTGGAGCGGCGGGTCATCCACTACCGGGGCGGGCAGGCCGCCATCTCGCTCGCAGACCGCGTCGTCATCCTCGTGGACGACGGGCTGGCGACCGGCTACACGGCCCGTGCCGCGATCGCCGCACTCCGCCTGGCCGGCGCCAGCCGGGTGATCCTGGCCGTGCCGGTGGCGCCCCACGAAAGCATCGAAGCGCTCAGGGGTGTCGCGGATGAGGTCGTGGTGGTCGAGACTCCGGCGCGGTTCTTCGGTGTCGGCCAGGCCTATCGTGCGTTCACGCAGACACCTGACGAGGCGGTCATGGCCGTCCTCGAAGGTGCCTCTCGGCCCGGGCCGGTACTCCGAAGGGCCCTTCCGCAAGACCGACGGGCACCGTAGGATCGTGGAGACTCGCCCCGATCGGGGCGAGGCGAATGGTCGCCCCGGCGCAGGGAGGTCGGCATGGACGAGCTCATGACCATGGACGAGCGAGCCGAGGACGAACTCGAATCCCAGGAGGCAGGCAGCACCTTCGCCCTCGGCGCTGAGGGCTGGGAAGCCTCCGACTTCGTCGACCCGGAGGACGACTGGAGCCTCCTGTCGGACGGCTCCTACCTCTCGCCGGACGGTACGGTCCGCAGCTGGCCCCTGGTGGGTCCGGAGCCACTCTGATCGCTTGCGGCGTCGCGCGCGTGGAGGAAGGTCGACCATGGATGCGAGCGGCGCGACGCGGATGGACCACCGACGATGACCGGCGCGGCCGATGACTCCGGGCGGCCGGTGACCAGCGCGTCCCTGGAGGCCGGTCCGGACCTTCCGACCGCGACCCGGATGCTGGCCGACTGGGGCTTCCTGGCCAACGCGGACCTGCCCGACCACCCGGGGCCGGGCTATCTCCTCGTCGCCCTTCGGCCGGAACCGACCCTTCGGCACTATGATCCCGAGGTCGTCGACTACTGGGAGAGCCGGTCCGGCCGCGGCGTTCGAGCGACGCTCACCAGGGCGACGTCCATGCCCAGGGAGTACGAGTTCGCCTGGGGGCAGATCCAGGTGGTCGACCGGCTGCACGTCACCAACGAATGGCTGACGTTCGGCGGCCACCTCACGGCGGACCTGGTCGGTGACACCGTCATCGCTGTGTTCGTCTCGCCGGCCCCGATGCTCCGTCGCGGCGGTCATTCCCAGGGCTGGGACGTCGCTGCAGACAGCCTCGGCGCGTTCTTCGCCCGCCTGATGGTGGCCGTGGATTACGCGCCAGGCTTCGAGGCGGCGGCCGCGGCGGCGACCCCACGGACCCGATATGCGGCATTCGTCGCCGACCTCACCAGCCGGATCGACCGTTCGCGAGCACTCGAGGCAACCGAGCAACCGCTGCATCAGCTCATGGAGCATGAGCGTTCCCGTCTTCGGCGGGTTCACCCCGATGACTGGGCAGCCGGGCTGACGCTGCTGCAGGCGTCTGGACTGGCCGTCACCTAGGAGCGATCCCGGTCACGCCGTCGACCGCACGAAACGAGCCGGACCCGCGCCCAGAAAGGGGCCGCTCGGCCCCGGCATCGGTGGCGAACGGCCGTTACGGCCGCCGGGACCCGGCGCGTACCGTGCAATGGGGGTGAGCCTTGATGGGACGCGCCGTCGACCTTCGTCGGCTCGGGCGAGACCTGATCGTGATGACGGTCGGCCTCGTCCTGTTGTCAGCCTGCGCAGGCGCACCGGCTGGATCGCCGACCCCGTTCGCTTCCCCCTCGCTCGTCCCGCCGAGCCACTCGCCGACGACTGACCCGCCGAATGTCATCCCGACCTGGTCGCCCCGGCCGACAGCGTCGCCCGAGCCTGCCGGCACCGCCACGGCGCGCCCGACCGCGGCGCCGACACCCACGCCAACGGCTCGGCCGACGGCGCGCCCGACGCCGCGACCCACCGCGGCGCCGACCCCGACGCCGCGACCCACCGCGGCGCCGACACCCACACCTCGTCCGACCCCGAGGCCCTCCGCCACCCCTGTCCCCACGCCGCGTCCCACCGCGACGCCAGGGCTGCCGCCAAGCCGCCTCGTGCGCCACGGCTCACGTACGAGCGCACGTATCTCGCTGACCTTCGACATGGGCGGGCGAGTCGGCGACGCCGTGCCGATCGTCCGATGGCTGGTCGAGAACCGGGTCCACGCGACGATCTTCATGACCGGCGCGATGGCCGACAACACGAACACGGATGCCGGCCGCGAGGTCCTCGCCTTGATCGATGCCCATCCCGAGCTGTTCACGCTCGGCAACCACTCGTACACCCATCGCGACTTCCGGACCCTGACGGCAGCCGAGATCCGCGACGAGCTGCAGCGGACCGCGGAGGCCCTCGCGCGGTCCTGCTCGCAGGATCCGCGACCGTTCTTCCGCCCGCCGAACGGGGGCTACGATGCCGACGTCCTCGCCGCCGTCGGGGCGGCCGGCTACCGGACGACCGTCCTGTGGGACGTCGACACGATCGACTGGCGGCCGATCGCGAACGATCCGCCCGGCCCGACGGCCGACCAGATGGTCGGCAAGGTGCTCGACAACGCGCAGGGCGGGTCGATCGTCCTCATGCACCTCGGCGGCTACGAGACCTTCGAGGCGCTGCCCCGGATCGTCGACGGACTCCAGGACGCCGGCTACGACCTCGTCACCCTCGACGAGTTGCTCTGAACGCCAGCGAGTCAGCCGCCCACGTTCACGCGGTCGACGAGGACCGAGTAGAGCAGCGCGGTCTCCGTGTGCAGCCGGTTGGCCGCCTGTGGCCAGACGCGCGACGCCGGGCCGTCGATCACCTCGTCGGTGACCTCCTCGCCGCGATGGGCGGGCAGGCAGTGCAGGAAGATCGCCGTCGGCGGAGGCGCAGCGCCATCAGCCGCGCATCCACCCGGTAAGCCGGCGAAGGCTTCGAGCGCCGGGCGCGCCTGCTCGGCCTCCTTGCCCATCGACGTCCAGACGTCGGCGTAGACCGCCTGCGCGCCCGGACACGGCCTCGACCGGGTCGTGGGTCAGGACGATCGAGCCGCCGGTCGCCGACGCCCGCTGCGCCGCGCGGCCGCGACGATGTCCGCCGCGGGCTCGTAGCCGGGCGGCGTCGCGACCCGCAGCTCGAAGCCGCCCAGGCCGGCCGCCTGGATCAGCGAGTGGCAGACGTTGTCGCCATCGCCGACGAAGGCGACCTGGATGCCGGCCAGCGTGCCGAACTCCTCCTCGAGGGTCATGACGTCGGCCAGCGCCTGGCACGGGATGGTGCTCGTTGGTCAGGGCGTTGATGACCGGGATCGACGCCGCCTCGGCGAGCTCCTCGACCGACGCCTGGGCGAAGGTCCGGACCGTCGAGCGCATCGAGATAGAGCGACAGCGCCCGGGCGGTGTCGGCGACCGTCTCGCCGCGCCCGAGCTGGAGCTCGTCCGGGCGGAGGACGATCGGCAGCATCCCGAGCATCCAGGCCGCCGATTCGAAGCTGACCCGGGTCCGGGTGGACGGCTTGTCGAAGATCATCCCGATCCGACCGCCGGCGAGGCGGTTCCGGAACGCTTCCGGGTCGCGCTTGAGCCGGGCGGTCAGGTCGAGCAGCGCGCGCAGGCCGTCGGGCCCGAGGTCGTCGAGGGTCAGGAAGTGGCGGGGCGGCGCCGACGCCGACGGCGCCGCGTCGAATGGTGCGGTCATGGCGTCAGACTCCCGCCGGCACGGCGGTCCGGGCCAGCCGGACGATCGGCTCGATGACCTCGGCCAGCGGCGTGCCGCCGACCTGGGCGAGCTCGTAGCGGACGCGGGTGATCGGCTTGTTCAGCGTCAGCACGCGGGTCAGGTCGATCGGCGTGGCCGACAGGACGAGGTCGGCGTCGACCGCGTTGAGGGTCGCCTCGAGCTCGCCGATCTGGGCCGGCCCGTAGCCCATCGCCGGGACGAGCGGCTCGAGCGCCGGATAGCGGTCGAGCACCTCGCGGATGGAGCCGACGGCCGCCGGTCGCGGATCGACCAGCTCGGCCGGCCCCGAAGCGCCGCGCGGCGACGACGCCGGCGCCGTACGCCATGCCGCCGTGGGTGAGCGTCGGGCCGTCCTCGACGACGACGACGCGCTTGCCCTCGATCGGCGGGCCGACGAGCGTCAGGTCGGACCGCGCGGTCAGGACGTCGGCGCGTCGGGTTCAGCTCGCGCGATCGTGCGCCCGGACGGCGTCGATCGCGGCCGGCTCGGCCGAGTCGATCTTGTTGATGATCACGACGTCGGCCATCCGGACGTTCGTCTCGCCCGGGTGGTAGTGCAGCTCGTCGCCGGGCCGCAGCGGGTCGGCGACGACGATGAACAGGTCCGGCCGGTAGAACGGGAAGTCGTTGTTGCCGCCGTCCCACAGGATGACGTCGGCCTCGAGCTCGGCCTCGCGGAGGATCGCCTCGTAGTCGACGCCGGCGTAGACGACCCGGCCGGCGTCGAGGTGCGGCTCGTACTCCTCGCGCTCCTCGATCGTGGTCTCGTAGCGGTCGAGGTCCTCGTAGGTCGCGATAGCGCTGGACGCGCTGCGCGACCAGGTCGCCGTACGGCATCGGATGGCGGATGACGACCGGGCGTGAGGCCGCGCTCGGCGAGCAGCGCGGCCAGGTAGCGCGTGGTCTGGCTCTTGCCGGCGCCGGTCCGGGTCGCGCCGACGGCGAGGACCGGCCGGCGACTCTGCGAGCATCGTCCGCGCGGGCCCGAGCAGCGTGAAGTCGGCCCCGGCCGCGAGCGCCCGCGACGCGGCGTGCATCACCGTCTCGTGGCTGACGTCGCTGTAGGCGAAGACGACCGTGTCGACGTCGCTCGTCGCGGATGAGCCGCTCGAGGTCGCGCCTCGGCGACGATCGGGATGCCCTGCTCGTAGCAGCGGCCCGGCGAGCTCGGGCGGATAGCGGCGGTCGGCGATCCCGGGGATCTGGGTCGCCGTGAACGCGACGACCTCGACACGCCGGGATCGTCCCGGTAGACGACGTTGAAGTCGTGGAAGTCGCGCCCCGCGGCGCCCATGATGACGACTCGCTTGCGGTCCATCGAAGGCCTCCTGTATGGCTGTCGGCGGCAGGGCCTCGCGATGCAGCCCGACGGTCACTGTGCTGGCCGCGTCGCCGACGGGCCAGTGCCCTTCGGCCCGTTGGCGGGTGACACAGGATGGTTGGGGCGACCGCGTGCGGGGCCGTCCTCCGCGTCGTGGCGAGCGGCTCATCGCTTCGGGTCCAACGGCACTCGCCGACGCCGCACGATCGCGGGACCATCGCCTGGATCGTCACCGCTGGAGGAGTGCGCCATGAGGTACAGGATCACCACCCACGAGATCGAGCCGCAGCTGATCGTGTCGATCCGCGAGCGCCACCCGATGGACGACTTCCCCGCGTATGTCGGCCGGGCGTTCGGAGCGCTCTTCGGCTACGTGGAGCTGTTCGAGGTCGCGCCGGCAGGGATGCCGATGGTCATCTACCACGACTTCGGACCGGACGGTGTCGATGCGGAGGTGTGCCTGCCGATCGCCTACGAGCTGCCGAACGCGAGCGAGTTCCAGATCCGGGTCCTGCCCGCCTCGACCGTCGCGCGGACCCTGCATGTCGGGCCGTACGACAAGCTCGAGAAGGCCTACAAGGCCATCCTGGCCTGGATCCCCAAGCACGAGTTCGACGTGGCGGGACCGATCCAGGAGCGCTATCTCAACTCCCCCGACGAGGTGCCGCCGACGGCGTACGAGACAGAGATCGAGGTGCCGATCGTCCCGGTCGCGGTGGTTGCGCTCGTCTGATGTGCCGACACGAGGAGGAAGAGGATTGAACGCCATCGTGGTCTACGAGTCGCTGTGGGGCAACACTGCCGCGATCGCGCGAGCCATCGCGGACGGGATCGGTCCCACCGCCAGGGCCCTCACGACCGACGAAGCCTCGGCCGAGGTCCTCGCCGAGGCCGACCTGGTCGTCGCCGGTGCGCCCGTCCTGGGCTTCAGCCTGCCGAGCGACACGATCCGCAACAGCATCGCGACCGGTGAGAAGGGAGCACCCTCGCGGCCGGACCTCGCCCATCCGTCGATGCGCTCATGGCTCGCGGCCCTGCCGACCGGGCACGGCGGTTCGGCCGTCTTCGAGACCAGGTTCCGCTGGTCGCCGGGAGGCGCGACGGGGGCGATCGATAGCGGGCTGAAGCGAGCGGGGTACCGGCCGGTGGCCAAGGCTCACAAGTTCCTGGTCACCGGCAAGTACGGACCGCTGCGCGAGGGTGAGCTGGATCGAGCACGACGATGGGGCGGCGAGCTTGCCGCGGCCCTTGGGTCGTCCTCAGCGGAGGATGCGGATCAGCGGATGCCGGTGTCGTAACTCAACGGCACCTGGCTGGCCGACCCATCCGACACGGACACGGCGATGGCTTCGGGTGTTCCCATCAGGCCTTCCACGGGCTCGCCGCTGACCGTGTAGTCGCCGGCCGCGAGGGCGATGAAGAACGCGCCGTCGGGCCCAGTCTGGCCACGGGCGACCTCGGTGCCGCCGCTGTCGCGCACGATGACGGTTGCGCCGGCCACGGGTCGTGGAGCGCAGGCTGGATCGCCGATCGTCTCGACCGGGCAGATGGGTCCGGCGGTCGCCGTGCCCGCGACCCCTGTCTGGCCGGCGCCGAGCGGTTGCGGCCAGGCGTCGGCGGGGATCGGATCGCCCGACTCGGACTGCAGGTTGACGGTTCCATCGGGTAGGACCGCGAACGTCCAGGTGTGCCGTTCGATGCAGCCGGCCGGACAGTCGCCCCAGCCCACCTGCACCTGCACGAGATAGGCGCCGACACCCGATGCCGGCGTGACCTCGTACCATGCCGACTGGCCGATCAGGCTAGGGTCCTGGGGCGTGATCCCGGTGAATCGGGGCTCCGCGGCAATGACCGCTGCGACGGCCTCCTCGGGGGTATCGACGGTCCCGCCGATCGGCGACGGGGAGGGCTGGGTCGGGGAGGACTCGCCGGCGGTCCCGGAACAGGCCCCGACGATCGCGACCACGGCGAACAGGGCCAGGAGCGAGGCGCGAAGGTTCGACATGGGCGAAGGACGATGTCGGTCATCGCCCGGTTCCCGGCGCCGCGATCGACGCGACGCCAGCGCTTCACCTCAGTCGTCTTCCTCTGCCGTGCGAGCCCGGCGCCGGAGCAGGATCACTCCCCCGGCCACGGCGCCGACTGCGGCGATCGCGAGGACGATCGGGAGGGCGCCGCTGCCGCTGCCTGACGTGGCATCGCCCGGCGCGGGCGACGCCACCGGCGCGGACGAGGCACCGGCGGGCGGAGCCGCGGTGGCAGACGGTGACGGGACCTCGGCCGCGGCCACCGTGAGCAGCGGATACCCGAAGGATCCGTACCCGAAGAGCGGGAAGCCATCGGCCGGCTGGTTCGTCCATCCGGCGAACCGGTCCGTCCGGTAGGCCACCAGGGTGTCATCGTAGAAGAGCATGTGATACGGCGCGTCGTCGTAGAAGATGTTCTGCATCTGGGCCATCAGCTCGTGTCGCTCAGGATCGTCGGCCGCCTGGTTCTGGGCGGTGAACAGCTCATCGTAGGTCGGGTTCGAGTACAGGCTGTCGCTGGTGGACCCGATCGCGTCGGTCGTGAAGATCTGGATGCAGCGGGTTCGGATCGGCATAGCCCGTCCAGCCCCAGATGATCATGTCCCAGTCGGCGGTGTAGCCGTCGCCGGCCTCGGGTGGCAGCTCGAGCTCGATGAGCGTGGCCTCGTCGTAGACGGCGGTGGTCACCTTGATGCCGAGCAGTTCGAACCATCCCACGATGAACGCCGCCGACCTCTCGTAGCTCACCGAATCGGTCGGGATGTACAGGCGAAGGCTGATCGGCTTGCCTTCCTTGTCCAGGCGCTGGCCGGAGGCGTCGAGCGGATAGCCGGCGGCGGTGAGCTTCTGCTTCGCGAGGTCGATGTCGAAGGTCCGCGGCCTGTCCGGCTCGACGTGCCACTTGGCCTGGAAGGGCGGCACCTGGGTCGTTCCGACGACCCCGTACCCGCCGAGGACGCGGTCGACGAGCAACTCCTTGTCGATCGCATAGCCCAGGGCATCTCGGAAGGCTGGGTCGCGCAGGGCCTTCGTGGACGCCCCGCCGCCCGGGATGTCCTTCGAGTAGCTATTGAGATTGAGCATCGTCCAGCCGTTGGTGACGCCGTTCACCACGGTGATGTCCGGCTCCGACTTGAGGCTGTCGAACTGATCGGCGTTGACGCCGAGGGCGTAGTCCAGCTCGCCGCTCTTGAGGGCTTCGACCATCGTGGCCGCGGACGAGTAGAACTGGAGGACCACTTCGCTCGCTGCGCCCGGCGTTCCCCAGTAGTTCGGGTTCCGCGCGAACCTGGCGTACTGCCCGGTCGCCCACTCCACCGCCTGGTACGGCCCGCTGCCGACGACCGTCGGGTCGTTGGCGAAGGTCGGGATCGTCTCGAGGGTCTGGTCCTGCCACACGTGCTTGGGCAGGATCGGGATGTACATCTGCAGGATCCGCTCGGACGGGTCCGTATTGGTCAGGACAAGGGTCGTGGCGTCGGGCGCTTCCACCTTCGTGACGCCCGCGTTGGCGAGGTCGGGATCCAGGTAACCGAGTCCCACGTAGCTCTCGGCGTTGACCGCGTCGAGCACGAACTGGAGCGTCCAGCGGGCATCCTCGGCGGTGGCGGGCGTGCCGTCCGACCACTTCATCCCCTCGTGGATCTTGAACGTCCAGGTGAAGGTGCCATCGGCGTTCTCGGTCCGTGCCCATGACTCGGCGAAGCCGGGGACGGGTCCCAGGTCCTGGCCGAAGCCGACGAGGAGGTCGTAGTTGAGCGTGAACGCCTCGTACCCGGTGGTGAGCGCCGTGTTCCACGGGTTCATCGAATCGAGGTCCTGGATGGTCCCGACCCGAAGGATCAGGTCGTCGTCGGCGGCACCGACGGGGGCCGCGGAGGGCAGGATCGCCGCCGCGGCCAGCGCTGCGGACGCGAGGATGCGAGACGAGCGGGCGACGATGATCCTCATGGCGTCGCACTCTGCCACAGGACGTGCGCGAGCGCCGAAAACGGCCCGCGATGTGAGACTGGCATCGCTGCCGCACGGGCCCGAGTGCCTAGACTCGTCGGATGGACGCGACGGGCAAGCGAACGCCGGCCGGATCGACCCTCCGCGTGATGGTCTTCAACATCGAGGAGGGCGGGGTCGGGGTCGACTTCGGCAAGGTCATCGAGGCGATCCGGAAGGCGGAACCGGATGTCGTCGCGCTGCAGGAGGCGTTGGGCAACACCGGCCGGATCGCCGAGGCCCTCGGATGGGCCTTCGCCTCCGCGCGGACCCAGGTCATCTCGCCCCATCCGATCGTGGATCCGCCCGGGCGCGACAGCCTGTACGTGCTCGTCGAGGTCTGCCCCGGGCGGGTCGTTGCCATCGCGAGCGTCCATCTGCCCGCCGAGCCGTACGGTCCGGAGCTCGTTCGTGCCGGTGGCGACGCCGAGCAGGCGATCGCCCTCGAGCGACGCATCCGGCTCCCAGGGCTGGCGCGACCGCTCGCCGTCCTGCCACGACTGGCCGCAGCCGGGACCCCGGTCTTCCTGCTCGGCGACTTCAACGCGCCATCGCACCTGGACTGGACGGGCGCAGCGGTCGGATCGCGACCCCACCTCAGGACCGCGGTGGACTGGCCGGTGAGCCGCGCTGTCGAGGCGGCCGGATTCCGGGACACCTGGCGGGAGATCCATCCCGACCCCGTCGCGGAGCCGGGCCTGACCTGGTGGGCGGACCGCCCGCCGACCGGCGGCTACGAGCCCGGCCCGAACACACCAAACGATCGCATCGACTTCATCTTCGCGGCGGGGCCGTCGGTGACGATCGACAGCCTGATCGTCGGCGAACCCGGGCGACCGGACGTCGCGATCGGCGTGGATCCCTGGCCATCGGACCATCGCGCGGTGGTGTCCACGTTCCGGGTCGATCCGGCGCCGATACCAGACGGCATCGGCGACCTGCGGGAGCGGACCGAGGACCAGGCCCACGACCCCGGCGCGGCCGTCCTGCTGCGGACCGACCGGCCCACCTACCGCGTCGGCGAAGCCATCGAGGTCAGCTGGGCCGGCGGGGCCGGCTACCGATGGGACTGGATCGCCGTCTTCCGAGCGCCGGCGGAGGATCTTCGCGATGCCCACCTCATCTGGCGGCACACGGACGCCCGGATCGACGGGACGCTGCGCCTGGATGCGGGGGCTGCGGTGGTCGACCAGTCGTCGAGCGGAGGGCGCTGGCCGCTACCGCCGGGTGAGTACGAGGCGGCCTACCTGCTGGACGATTCGACGGAACGGGTCGCCCGAGCCCCATTCAAGGTCATCCCATGAGGTGACCGATGGCCCGCCCAGATGAGCCGAAGCTCCCCTGCCTCGGACCGACGTGCGGACCCACCATACTCGCGTCAGGCGCCCGCCCTGGGGCCGTCATCCCGTCAAGGAGGAACCCGGTTGGACAAGGTGCCCACCGAGCGCCGCGCCCTCCTCCATCGCCCCGTCTTCACCAGCCATATCGACCGCTTGCGTTGGCTGGGGGTCATCCTTCCGGTCGCCTTCATCCTGGCACTCGAGGCGTTCCGCTGCTTCATCGTGGAGAGCGCGACGCCGCGAGCGCCGGGCACTTCCTGCTCGCCGCGGTGACCATCGGCGGGCGTCGTCGATCTTCGCGTCCGTCATGTTCCTGGCCATCGAGGCGACCCAGCGCCAGCTCGTCCGCCAGAACCGCGAGCTGACCGCGGTCAACGCCGTCTCGACCGCCGTCCAGGGCGAGCTCGGCGTGGAGGTCATCATCGACGCGGCGCTCGAGAGCGTCATCGAGTCGACCGGCGCGACCGAGGCGATCGTCCGGGTCTTCCCGCCGGACGGCGACGCCGACGGCGAGGGCGGGTTCGAGCGGCGGCGCGTCGCCGCGCCGCACGCCTCGCCCACGGCCGGCGGCGGGATCACGTCGTCCCGCACCTCATCGACATCCCGCTCTCGACCGGGACCACCGTCGTCGGGCGGATGCAGCTGCACCTGCCCGAGGGCGTCGCCGAACCGGACCTGCTGGCGACGGCGACGCTCAACAACATCGGCCACCAGCTGGCGCCGTCGATCCAGATCGGCCAGTTCGTGCTGGAGTCTGCAGCGCCGCCAGCGCGAGGGCCACGGCCTCTACGAGCGTCCTCCTCCAGATCTCCAACCAGGGCGACCTGGCCGACATCCTGTCGGACGATCGTCCGCGACGCCCGCGAGCTGCTCGGCGCCGACGAGGCGGCGATGTGCCTGAGCGAGGCGAGCTCGCGCGCCATCCAGCTCGACGGCCCGGCCGGCGTCGCCCCCGCCCTCGACGGACGGGACGGTCTGCGTCGTCCGGCGGCCCGGACCGGTTCGTCGCCGCGGCACGACCGCGCGCCGAGCTGCCGCGTCCGCGTCGTCGGCGGACATCGGGCCGACCGTCGAGGTCCCGATCCGCAGCCCGGACGGGGTCGCTCGGCGACATCTGGCTCGGTCGCCGCAGCGAGCGCGGCGTTCACCGACCGCGACCGGCGGTTCCTCGTGACGCTGTCCGACCTGGCCTCGATCGCGATCACCAGCGCCCGGATGCGCGAGAGCGAGCGCCAGGGCGCGATCGTCGCCGAGCGCGAGCGGATCGCCCGCGAGATGCACGACAGCCTCGCCCAGATCCTGGGCGTGACCCACCTCCGGCTGCGTGGCGCTCGGCGCGCGCCCGGAGGTCGCCGCGGCGCCCCGGCGTCGCTGACCGAGCTCGCGGACCTCGCCGATCGCTCACCGAGGAGGCGTACCGCGACGTCCGCGAGGCGATCCTGGGCCTGCGCGAAGCCGAGCCGGGTCGGACCGCGGGCTTCATCGAGAGCCTCGCGCGCGTACCTCGAGAAGTACAGCCACCAGGCGGGCATCCCGGCGACGCTCGAGACGGCGCTCGACGGCGAGCTGATCGCTCCCGCCGCGCTCCGAGGTCCAGCTCATCCGGGTCATCCAGGAGGCGCTGACCAACGTCCGGAAGCACGGCGTCGCGCCAGCGCGGTCGCCGTCCGGATCGGCGAGCGGCGCCGACGGCACGACGATCGTCGTCGAGGACGACGGCCGCGGCTTCGACGTCGCGGAGACGCTGCTCGGGCGCGACGGGCTTCGGCCTGCACACGATGCGCGAGCGGATGGAGCTCGTCGGCGGTACCTTGACCATCGACTCGGCCCCGGGCACGGGACGCGGATCATCGCGACGATGCCCCGCCTCGTCCAGGCCGGATCCCCGAGCGAGGTGAACGGTGCAGGCGACGACGCCGATCCGGATCCTGCTGGTCGATGACCAGCCGCTGTTCCGGCGGGCGATCGCGACGCTGATCGGCGAGCAGCCCGACATGGTCGTCGTCGGCGAGGCCGAGAACGGCCTCGACGCCGTCGAGCAGGCCCACGCGCTCGACGCCCGACCTCGTCGTCATGGACGTCGAGATGCCGGTCATGAACGGCGTCGAGGCCGTCCGCCTCATCCGCGACCAGCTGCCGCGCGATCAAGGTCGTCATGCTCACGGTCTCGGACTCGGAGGACTACCTGTTCGACGCCCTCCGCAACGGCGCCCACGGCTACCTGCTCAAGGACCTCCGACCCGAGCAGCTGTACGACATGCTCCGCTCGGTCATGCGCGACGAGACGCCGCTGTCGCCGGCCATCGCCGGGCGCCTGCTCGCCGAGTTCCGCGGCCGGACCGTCGGTCCGCGCGGCGCCGGCGCCCGAGCCGGCCGGGCCCGGCGCTGACCCGGCGCGAGATCGAGATCCTCCAGCTGGTCGTCCGAGGGCCTCAGCAACAAGGAGATCGGCACGACGCTGTCGATCACCGAGGGCACGGTCAAGAACCACGTCCACAACGCCCTCGAGAAGCTCCAGCTGGAGAACCGCATCCAGGCCGCCGCCTACGTCGTCCGCCAGGGCCTCGGCCACCGCCCGGAGATCGAGCTGACCGCGGACACGCTGAGCCGGTCCGACCGATACCCCGGGGTACAGCGCGACGGCGCGCGAAGTTGTGTCGCTTCGGGGATGGTGCCCGGCGGACCCGGCTGCCTAGGATTCGTGCCAGCACGGTCGCGCATCCATCGCAGTCGAGGGCCAGACCATGCAGGAGGACCGGCGAGTCTCGGTCGTCGTCCTGTACACGCATCCGCTGTTCGGCGAGGGCATCGCCCAGCTGCTCGCGACCGAGCCGGACCTCGACGTGACGCCGCTCGCCGCCTCCGACGCCGCAGCAGGCCGAGCGCCTCCTGGCCCTCGCGCCGGACGTGGTCATCTTCGAGCGCGGCGACCCGGACACGGCGACCGACGTCCTCCGGTTCGCGCCGTCCGCCCTGGTCATCGACGTCAGCCTGAGCCCGGGCCCGACCTTCACCTACCAGCGCCACGAGATCCAGGCCCAGCCTGACGTGATCCTCGAGGCGGTACGCGGGTTCCGGGTGCCGGAAGCGGTCCCGGGTGGGGTCGCGAGTGGAGGCCCCGGTGCCGGAGCCCGAAGGACGGCACCCGCCGGACGATAGAGATCCGACGGCGCGGGGCACGGACGCACCTGTACCTCATCTCTACCACCTGACGGATTGGATCGCGGCACCCGGGGCGGCACGATGGTCACGAGGCCGAATGGCCTTCACGACGTCAAGTCGCCGCCCTTGAGCGGCAGGTGCCACATGCAGGACATCGAAGAATCCACGGACCCTCTCGGACCGGACCCAGCATCGACTCATCGTCGGCATGGTCATGGTCCTCGTGATCGGGATCCCGCTGGTCGGCGCGCTCTACTTCCTCGACCAGTTCCGCGACCCGGGACCGGCCATGGCGGACCGGGCCGTCATGAGCGCCGAGGACGCCGTCCAGAAGAGCCCCGAACGCGATCACCCCACGCTTCACGCTCGCCGAGCTCTATGCCGCGAAGGGCCGCTACGCCGACGCGATCGTCCAGTACGAGGAGATCCTCAAGGTCCAGCCGGACACCGCGGCCGTGCTGCTCGGACGCGGCCGAGCGCTGATGGCCATGGGCGAGCTGGACGCGGCGGCTACGGACTTCCAGGCGGTCATCGACGGTGCGGTCGAAAAGGAGATGGCCGGCTACGACCAGCAGCTCGAGGCGCGCCTACTACAGCCTCGGCGCCGTCGACGCTCAAGCAAGGCCACCCGAAGGAAGCCGCCGATCACCTCGCCAGTGCCGTCGCTCATCAACCGGACGGACGCGGACGCCCTCTACCTGCTCGGCAAGGCGCTGATCGAGTCCGGCGACCCGAAGTCCGGGATCGATGCGCTGCACCTGGCCATCGCCCTGGTGCCGACGGGTTGGTGCGATCCGTATGCCGAGCTTGCCAACGCCTACACCGCGCAGAAGGACGCCACGGGCGCCACGTACGCGAGCGGGATGGTCGCCCTGTGCGAGCAGCGCTTCACCGAGGCGAAGACGCAGCTCACGACCGCGTCGTCGGGCAAGTACGCACTCGATGCGTTCATCGGCCTTGGCCTCCTGGCCGAGGAGCAGGGCGACTACATCGCCGCGGCGGATGCCTACGGCAAGGCCCTCGCCATGGAGCCACAGAGCTTCGCCGCGACGACCGGCATGGGCCGGGTCGGCGGGGCCAGCCAGGTACACGCTTCGCCGTCGCCGAGCGCGTCGGGAGGCAACTGACATGACTGACACCGCGACGCCCGGCGTCGTCCCCGCACCTGTCCCGGACATGGCCGCCGTCCCCGCCGTCGAGGAGCCGGCATCCGGGGACGGCGGTCCGCCGGTCGCCGACGAAGAGCCGCCGCAGGGTCGCCGGCGCCGACGGGCGCTGCTGATCTTCCTGATGCTCCTGCTGGGCGCCTTCCTCCTGTTCACCGGCTGGTACCTGATCTACCGCAAGCCGGTCACCGAGATCCCGCTGCCCGGCGTCACCGTCGAGGACCTGCCGCAGTACAAGTTCAGCATCTACGGCGTGACCGCCCCGACGGGCGTCGCCGTCAACGCCGACGGCAGCCGCATCTATGCCACGCAGACCGAGGGCGATCCGATGGTCGTCGCGTTCGACGGCGCCGGCAAGCAGATCGCCTCGCTCAAGCCGCCGGCCGACGTGGAGCGGCAACCACGTCCCGGTCTACGTCGCCCTGAACCCGACCAATGGTGACGTCTACGTCAGCGACCGGGCCACCGGCGCCATCTACGTCTACGCACCGGACGGCGGCTACCGCCGGACCTTCGACCCGGGGCCCGAGCTGAAGGGCTGGGCGCCGCTGGGCCTCGCGTTCGACGCCAGGGGTCATCTCTTCGTGACGAACATCGGCAAGCCGCTACCAGGCGGTCCACGAGTTCGGGCCGGACGAGACGTTCATCCAGACCTTCGGCAAGCCGGACGAGCTCGACTTCCCCAACGGCGTGTCCGTCGACGCCGACGGCAACGTCTACGTGACCGACAGCAACAACGGCCGGATGGTCGTCTTCGACCCGACCGCGAAGCGGGTCGGGCCTCGTCCAGCGTGGCGCATCCGAGGCCGACCTCGGCCTCCCGCGCGGATCGCGCCATCGACGACGCGAGCCGCTTCTACGTCGCCGACATCTCGCTCCACGGGGTGCAGGTCTATCACACGGTCGTGGCCGGCGATCGCACGCCCAAGTACATCGGCCGGTTCGGGGTGGAGGGCTCCGCCGATGGCGCGTTCCTCTTCCCCAATGCCGTGGCCGTCGACGGCCGTTCGCGCATCTACGTCGCGGACTGGCGCAACGGCCGCATCCAGGTATGGGGCTACTGAGGCTAGATACCGATGAGCGACAAGGAGCAGGGAGGTGCCAGGAGACACACGAACCACGCCGATCGGCGCTACGACAACAACCCGCAATGCAAGAAAGGAGGTGAGGACGGTGAGACGACTCGCACTGCTGATCGTCAGCGGCGCCGTCTGGCTGTTCCTTGCCGCGATTCCCGTCTTCGCTGACGGGGGTCCCCACGTGCTGACCGTGAACAACGGGTCGGCCGGGATCACCGCCGACAGCTGTGCCGGCTGTCACCGGGCCCACACTTCCACCAGTCCGACCGGCATGCTGCTCACCGACCCGTCCGCGACGATCACCGCCTACTGCCGCTCGTGCCACGGCGCGACCGGTGCGGGCGCGGCGACCGACGTCGACACCGGTGTCCAGTACACGGACGCAGGTTCTCGTCTCGTCAGCACCGGCCCGACCATCGGCGCCCTCCGGAGCGGTGGTTTCACCTACGCCCGGATCGGCAGTGCCGATGGGAGCCGAAATCTCGCGGTCGCCGGTGCTGAGACCAAGAACGCCTTCATCCCAGTCGGGGCCAGCGAAGCCCGTCACGTCCGCGCACCTGGCTCTGCCGGGGACCGGCCTGACGGCGACGAACATCCTCTGGGGCAACGGCGTCCAGAACAGCTCCGTCTACGGCCCGACGCTGGCAGCGCCGATGGAATGCACCAGTTGCCACAACCCGCATGGGAACGGCAACTACCGCATCCTCGACACCCTGCCGGTCCCAGGTGCGGCGAAGACCGGTACGCCGGTGGCCGCAGCCGTGGTCGTCCAGACCCTGGTCGGGACGCGCACGACAACGACGACCCCGCCCTCCTACTCCGCTTGGACGGCGAAGGTCGGCCAGGCGATCCTGGACTCGACGTATGTCCCAGGTCGCCAGAAGAACTACACGGTCATCGCCAAGGCGCCGGCCGGAACGGAGAACACGACCGCTCAGCCGATCCCGGCTCAGCCGGAAAGTGCCTATCTGCTCTACACGGACCAGCTCGGCGCCTATGCCGGGAAGCCGCTGACCGGTGACTATCTCAAGAAGTTCCTGACCTACAACGTGGACGAGGAGGCGACTCCGGGTGCCGCGATCACGAACTTCTACGATGGCCCGAACGGCAAGCCGAACCAGGGTGGCTTCACCGCCACCGGCGGCCGCTTCACCGACTTCCCGGAGAACCTCTCCGGGACGGCAACGGGCAACTACAACGGCTTCGGCTACCAGATGACGCTGTGGTGCACCCAGTGCCACACGCGCTACCTGGGCTGGAGCAGCTCGCGGTCCACGGCCTCGGGCGACGCCACCTACATGTATCGCCACAGCACCTCCAAGTACCGGGTCTGCTCGACGTGCCACGTCTCGCATGGCTCGAACGCGATCATGAACGTCGACCCGACCAAGGGCGGGACGACGTCCGCGAACCTCCCGTTCCCGGACGGCGTGGTTCACAACAAGTCGACCGTGAGCGGCGATTCCCGCCTGCTCAAGCTCGACAACCGCGGCATCTGCCTCGAGTGCCACGATCCAACGTCGTCGGCAGTCGGCCAGCAGGGCCCGCCGGTCACCACCGCTCCGTAGGCGCAAGCCAAACCTCCCGGGGCCCGTCCTTCGACGGCCCCGGGAGACCACCAGCGGAACCGGGAACGACTCCTGATGCGAACCACGCGATGCGCCCCAGGCGCCGATCCCCGACCCGCGAACCCCTGGCAGATCCCTCCGAAGTCGTGAACGAGACATGAACCGGACGAACAGCACCATCGCACGACGCGCCAGACCACTCTTCGTGGTCTGCACGCTGGCGCTGTCGGTGGCCCTGGCGTTCACGCCGGGGGTCCCGTCCGTCATCGCGCTCACCTCGCCTGACCCGTCCGATCCGGGTCAGAGCGTCGCGCCGGACCCGACGCCGGCCCCGACCCCCGATCCGACGCCCGTCTCCACTCCCGATCCGACGCCGGCCCCGACACCCGATCCGACGCCGGCCCCGACCCCCGATCCGACGCCGGGTCCCACGCCGGCCCCGGTCAGCAGCCCCACGAGCGATCCATCGGCCGCACCGACCGCGACGGCGCCGACCGAGGTCCCGACGCCCAGCCCGTCCGTGATGCCCACGCCGACTCCTGGCCCCAGCGCGACGCCGGCCCCGACCCTGCCTCCCCCGGGGCCGCGCGCGCTCGTCCTGGACGCCACGAAGGGCCAGCACGCGAGCGTCGCCGGACGATCCGGCCTTCCGCCTCTCGGCCTTCACCATCGAGACGTGGTTGTCCCGCGCGACCCCGAGGACGGACGATCCGGTCGGGATGAGCGGCGTGGCGACCACCACGGGCCCGGGCGGCCTGGCCTCGGTCATCCCGCTGGTCACCCGCGGCGACGGACGCGACGACGCCGGCCGGTTCGACTGGTTCCTCGGGCTCGATGCGCAGACCGGCGTCCTCGTCGCCGACCTGCAGGACGTCCCCGATCCGCCTGCTCACCCGGATGGGTCGCACCACCCGGTGACCGGCACCACCGTCCTCAAGGAGCGGACCTGGTATCACGTGGCCGCGACCTACGACGGGACGACCTGGCGCCTGTACCTCAACGGACGGCTCGAGGCCGAGCGGACCGTCGCGGATCCCCCGGGAACGTCCCGCCCGATACGTCCGGCACCGCTCCCGTCGGGCTCGGGACCGCCCTCTCCGGCGACGGCCTGCGGGCCCGCGGCTCCTTCGACGGTGTCCTCGACGAGACCCGGATCTGGTCCGAAGCCCGCTCCGCCACCGAGATCCGCCGCGACCTCGGTCGGGCGGTGCCCGCCGACAGCCGCCATCTCGTCGCCGCCTGGTCCATGGACGAGGGCGCCGGATCCACCCTTCATGACGGCTCCGACGCCGACCTGGATGCGACGCTCGTGGGCGATCCCGGCTGGATCGACAGCCCCATCCCGGACGACACGATCCCCGGCGCTCCGGCCTCACTCGAGCGCCGCCGGTGGCGCCACGTCCATCGCCCTCGACTGGCCGACGGCCTGGGTGCCGGACCTCGCCGGCTACAACGTCTACCGGAGCACCACCAGCCCGGTCGCGATCGACGGCGAGCCGCTGAACGGCGCGAGCCCGGTCACGGGCACCGCGTACGTGGACCGTGCCGTCACGGCCGGGATCACATACCACTACGTGGTGACCGCGGTGGATCGCTACGCGAACGAATCCGGACCATCCGAGAGCGCCGCGGCCGCGCTCACCGTGGATCCGGGCGCCTCGCCCTCACCGAGCCCCACGCCCGACCCGACGCCGACGCCGCTCCCGGCCCTCGTCGACGTCCAGCTGACGCTCACCACCGATGCCCCGGCGGACGGGCGGCACCGCATCGATCCTTCCTCGGCGATGACGGCGACCGTCGCCATGACCACCCCGACCGAACTCACGACCGGGCTGCTCATCCTGGCGATCCCGGGCGGCTGGACCGTGACCGAGCCGGATGGCGGGGTCGTCGACACGAGCGGCGCCCAGCTCACCTGGGACGTCGCCGGCACGCCGGCCGGCGCGACCGCGACCCATGTCGTGCGACTGCTGGCCCCGGCCATCTCGCCGATCGACGGCAGCACCAGCTTCGAATCGACCTTCGCCGTGTCGCTGGCCCAGGCGGCCGGCATGACCGTAGGCCCCGAGTGGACGGTGCTCGTCGCCCCGCGCCTCGTCATCGGCCATAGCCGGCTCGCTCAGATCGCCGCGACCGACCCGGCGGCGATCTACCTCGAGGAGGACACGGCGATCCTCGACCAGCAGCGCTTCGATGTCTTCCGCGTCCGCTTCCAGCTCGGCAACGCGGACGACCTGCCCGTGCTGCTCGCGCCGCAGCTCGAGTACCGGCCGGTCGGCCGGATCAGCTTCGAGGTCGTCCCGGCGTTCGACAGCCTGGACGGCGTCGCCGTTCTACGTCGCCGAGGAGTGGACACCGCTGGACGGCCCGCTCGGCGGCTCCGTGCCGGGCCCGGCCGAGGAGGCGATCGCCGTGGACGACCTGCTGATGAGCGGGCTGAGCGGCGCGGACCAGGTGCCGATCCCCGGCTGGCACTCCATGGGCGCCAACCCCATGCCACCGCTCACGATCCCCGCTCGCGCGGTCACCGAGGTCGAGTTCAGCGTGCATGGCACGGTGGACGCCCAGTACCTGGCCGGCTACGAGTTCCGTGTCACGGACGGCGGCGCGCCCCTGGCCGCCACCGCCACCGCCACGGTTCGTTTCGGCGCCAAGCCGCCGCTCCTCCTGTCGCCCGGCCAGCGTGACGGCCTCGACGTGGACGATCCGCTGACGCCCGCCCAGGCGAGCCTGGTGAGCTATCCGCTGAGCCGGCCGGACAGCCCGGTCGACCAGCCGATCGATGCGATCGCCACGACCACGACCGCGACCGCCGGGCCGCAGCGCTACGCCCTCGTCGCGATGGTCCCGACCGAGTCGGGCGCGACCTACGGGCTGACGGCACCGTTCGAGGACCCGCACGACCCGTACACCGCTCTCGCGACCGACGCCTGTGCCGGCTGCCACGGGACGCACACCGCGCAAGGCCCCGAGCTGCTGGAGAAGGCCGCCCCACAGTCCAATGTCTGCTTCACCTGCCACGACAGCGCGGGGACCGGCGCCACGGCCCGCGTGCAGGCCGAGTACACGAACCCGGCCGTCCCGGCCGAACGACCCGACGACCCGGTCGTACTACAGCCACGACGCCCTGGCCCCGGACAGCGGGCACACGCTGGCCACGAACGACGAGTTCGGCGGCGTCAGCGACCGCCACAGCGAGTGTGCCGATTGCCACCAGCCGCACCTCGCGACGGACGCCCCGGGCACCATGACCACGGAGGGCTGGACGATCCCCGGCGCCGCTCGAAGGCATCTCCGGCGTCACGGTCACCAATGGGGCTGCGGGGACCGCCCCGGCGTACACCTTCCTCGCAGGCGGCCAGGCGTCGCCGACGCTCGAGTACCAGCTCTGCTTCAAGTGCCACTCGGGCTCAGACGGTCCTGCCGTCGAACACCGGCTTCACGCCATCGAAGTACACCCTGGACAAGGCCATCGAGTTCAACCCGGCCAACGACTCGTACCACCCGATCGAGGCGGCCGGCACGAACCAGACCACGCAGATGGCCGCCAGCCTGGCCGGCACCTCGCCGTTCAAGCAGTGGAACTTCTCGACGACGAGCACCATCCGCTGCCTCAACTGCCACGCCAGCTCGGACCAGTTCAAGCCGGGCGCGCCGCCCGCCGGTGCCGCCGAGATCGAGGCGGGCGCGAACCTGCCCGCCCACACCAGCACCAACCGCGGGATCCTGCTCCAGAACTACCGTGACCGGGTCCTCAAGGGTCCGCTCGACGCGTACGACGCGAACGACTTCGCGCTGTGCTACACGTGCCACGCGGAGGCCCCGTTCGCCGACACGTCCGGCGACGCCCGACCGGACACGAACTTCCGCTACCACGGCCTGCACGTGAACGGCGAGCGACCTGCAGGACACGGGCGTACCCGGCTCCGACATCGACCAGGCGGGGATCGGAGCGGGCCTGGCCGTCTGCGCCGAGTGCCACTACCGGATCCACTCGACCACGTTCGCGGTCAACGGCCAGCCGGCCGGCTCGCGCCTCGTCAACTTCGCGCCGAACGTGGCGAACCCGACGGTCGGCAGCCTGGACTGGCTGGCGAAGACGCCGACCCAGGACGGCAGTTGCGCGCTCCGCTGCCACAGCAAGGGCCACAACCCCAAGGCGTACTGACGACCGGTCGGGCGGCCCCGGTACCCCGACCGATATAGGCCCGTCTATACCCTGCCGAGCGCCACGGCACGAACCGCACGGATCGGCCTCTACCCGAAACGTGCCGCCCGACGGATGGTTCGCGAATTCGCTCAAATCGACAATAGGTCCATCGAACACGACGTCCCGCCGAGCCGAGTGCCCGGCAGGCAAGGAGAACCAGATGGACCGCACCGAGCCAGCCAGGCCGAGCCCGCCGCATCGGTCCGCGTCCGCCCCGTCGTCGTCGCCCTGTTCGCCCTGCTCCTGCTGAGCGGCCCGGCGTTGGCCGGCTGCTCCGCGAGCCACCCGGCCGCCTCCGGTGGCTGGGCGAGTGGCGATGCCGTCCATGCAGGTCGACATGCCGATGGCCGGCGCCACGACGAGGCCTGGGCGGCACGCCCGGCATACGTCACGAGCGAGACGCCGCGACCGAGGAGGCCTACGCCTTCGCGATCGAGCACCCGCAGATCGTCGAGTGGATGCCCTGCTACTGCGGCTGCGAGGCGATGGGCCACGGCAGCAACCTCGACTGCTACTTCAAGCACGGCCAGCCCGGCGACCAGCCGGTCTTCGAGGAGCACGCGTCGTTCTGCGACATCTGCGTCGACATCACGCTCATGACCAAGCAGCTGAATGCCGAGGGCAAGTCGCTGCGCGAGATCAGACAGATCATCGACCAGACGTTCGGCGGGTCCGCGCCCGGCACGCCTCACCGCCCAGCCTCCGGTCTGAGCAGAGGACGACCATGACCACCGACTTCACACCGACGACCGCACCGACGCGTCGAGCGTCGAAGCGGCGCTGCTGGCCCGCCTCGGGCTTCCGTCCGGCGCCAGCTCGCAGGACGTCGAGGCGGCCCACGACGACGCTCGTCGCCTTCCTCGAGGAGGCGCCGACGGACCTGCAGGGCTGGGCGCGACGGCAGATCGGGCTGACCGACGAGGCGTACGCGCTCCTGTCCGATCCGACCATCGATCGATCCGCTCTCGCCGGTGGCATCGTCGCCGCCGGTGACCCAGGCACCGGCCACGAAGTCGCGTGAAGCGCCGCGAAGGCCCGCGGCGCAGCGGTCGAGTCGGCGCCTCGACCGGCGGCCGGGAATCGGCAACCGGCTCATCAAGCGCCTCGCGATCGGCGCAGCCGCCATCGTCGGCGTCGTCGCCATCGCGGTCGCCGGCTTCAACCTGAACGGCGGCACGGGCGTCCCGCCGATCAACGGCTCGCCCGCTCCGGAAGCCGCCGCCTCGGCCGGCGTCGACCAGGCGCAGGTCGCCGAGCTGATGCAGAAGATCCAGGCCGACCCGAAGGACATCGACCTCGCTCCAGGCGCTCGCCGACCTCTACTACCGGCGCAGGCGACTACGCGATCGGCCGGCGGCGTTCCTCGAGAAGATCCTCGCGATCGACCCGAAGAACGTGACCGCGCTGCCTCGCCCTCGGCGCCGCCCAGTTCAACCTCGGCGACGCGGCCGACGCCGAGAAGCAGTGGCGGCAGGTCGCTCGCGATCGACCCGAAGAACGTCGAGGCGCACTACGACCTCGGCTTCATGTACCTGAGCCAGACCCCGCCGGACATCGCCAACGTCAAGCTCGAGTGGGGCAAGGTCATCGAGATCGACCCGGACTCGGACGTCGCGAAGACCGTCGCCACCCACCTCGACAGCCTCGCACGCGTCGCCGGCCCCCGGCGCCTCGGGCGCGCCCGCCAGCGCAGCGCCATCCGCCAGCCCGGCCGCCTCCCCGGCCCCGAGCGGGAACTGAGCGATGACCACCGGCGTCGGCGTCGCGCTCCTCATCGCCTTCCTCGGCGGGATCGTGTCGTTCGCGTCGCCGTGCTGCCTGCCGCTCGTGCCGGCCTACGTCGGCTACATGGTCGGGACCGACACCGACGGCGTCACGGCTCGCCGCCGGGCGGCCCTCTACCAGTCGCTCGCCTTCGTCCTCGGCTTCTCGTCGTGTTCATCACCCTCTGGGCGTCGATCGGGCTCGTCGGCTACGTCCTGCGCGACTACGTCGGGCTCCTCCGCCAGCTCGGCGGCGCGCTCCTCGTCTTCATGGGCCTCCACGTCGCCGGCGTCATCAACGTCGCCGCGCTGTACCGCGAGGTCCGCCTCCCGGTCGGCGCCGATGGGCGGCGGCACGATGGGCTTCGGCCAGGCCGCGCCGACCGCGCCGAGCTACCGCCGGTCCGCCCTCCTCGGCGTCGTCTTCGCGGCCGGCTGGACGCCGTGCATCGGGCCGATCCTCGGCGGGATCATCGGCCTCGCCTCGGTCAGCGCCAGCGTCGCCGAGGGCACGCTCCTGCTGGTCGCCTACGCGGCCGGCCTCGCCATCCCGTTCATCCTCGTGGCGGTCGGCGCCACGGCGGTCAGCCACCGACTCGGCTGGCTGCGCGACCACCACCGCGCCGTGTCGCGTCGTGACCGGCGCGATGCTCGTCGTGCGTCGGCTTCCTGATGATCACCAACACGTTCGCCCGCCTGTCGGGCCTGTTCGCTCCACTCGGTTCCTGAGGGAGACGCGCCGATGACCGAACCCGTCCAGGACCATCGACCGAGCCGAGCCGAGACCCATCCGACGACCTCGACGGCGGCCTGCGCCGTCTCGCCCGGACGACATCGGCGAGCGCCTCTGGCACTTCTTCATCTCGATGCGGACCGGGCTGGTCCTGATCCTCGCCCTCGCGGTCCTCGGGCTCATCGGCACGCTGCTCGTGCAGGCGCCGGCCGGGCTCCAGAGCGACCCGCAGGCCTACGCCGACTGGCTCGAGTCGCTCCGCCCGAAGTACGGCGGCTGGACGGGCATCCTCGACACGCTCGGCCTGTTCTCCATCTTCAGCTCGGTCTGGTTCCGCGGGATCATGGTCCTGCTCATGACGAGCGTCCTGGCCTGCTCGGTCAACCGGGCTCCGCACCTGTGGAAGCTGACCGTCCATCCCCGGACGCGACATGAGCGAGTCCGTTCTTCGAGCACGCGCCGCTGAGCATGCAGGCGATCGGCGCCGGTCGAGCCCGACGCGGCCGCCGCCGAGCGTCGCAGTCGGCCTTCCGGCGCCGCCACTTCCGGACGATCGTCGACGACGGACGGCGACACGATCCACCTCTACGCCGACCACTTCCGCTGGGGCCCGTTCGGGACGGTCATCGCCCACCTCAGCCTCGTCGTCATCCTGATCGGCGCGCTCGTCGGCTCCGCCTTCGGCTTCCGCGACAACGAGCTTCGCGGTCGCCGTCGGCTCCACCGTCGCGGTCGGCAACGGCACCGGGCCTGACGGTCGAGGCGAAGAGCTTCTCCGACTCCTACTACGCCAACGGCAGCCCGAGCGACTACGCCAGCGAGCTCGTCGTCTACAAGGACGGCCAGCAGGTCGGCGCCCAGACCGATCCGGGTCAACGAGCCGCTGCGCTACGGCGACGTGACCTTCTACCAGTCCTTCTTCGGGCCGGCCGCCGCGATGAAGGTCGAGCGACGGGTCCGGCAAGGTCCTCGCCGAGCAGGGCGTCCCGCTCGAGTGGACCTCCAACGACGGGACGCGCGCGCGTCGGCCTGTTCCCGCTCCCGGACGCCGGGCTGACCGTGTACGTCCTCGGCGCCGCGCTCCGGCGAGGTCGACCCCGACGATCAAGCCCGGCCAGATGCAGGTCGAGGTCTACAAGGCCGGGACCGAGGGCGCCGCCGATCGCCATCGAGATCGTGACCCAGGGCGAGCCGGTCGAGATCGCCGGCCTCGACGTCACCTTCGAGCGCGAGCGCCAGTTCACCGGCCTGATCGTCGCCCAGCGACCCGGGCGCGATCTTCGTCTGGCTCGGCGCGCATCCTGCTCGTCCGGGCATCGTCCCTCGTCTTCTTCTTCCCGTACCGCCGGGCCTGGGCGCTCATCCGCCGGGGACCGGACGGCAGCACCGTCCATGTCGGGGCGGTCGTTCGCCACGACGTCGGCTTCGAGGCCGAGTTCCACCGCCTCGTCGACAGAGATCGAGCACGCCCTCGACGGGCCGAGCCAGCACCTGAAGGAAGGGATCGGTAACCGATGTTCAAGATGTCCGAGTACAGCTTCATCGCCGGCGTCCTGTCGGTCGCCCTGGCGCTGGGCTGCTACGTCCTCGCCTTCGTCTCCGTCCGCATGGCGAGCCGCCGGACGGCGTTGGCCGGTGCCACCGCCGGCGGCGGCACCGTCACGATGGACCGGAGCCGGCGTCGACCGGCATGGGCCTCGGGACGTACGGCACGCTGCATCGCCTGGCTCGCCTTCGCCTTCCTGACCGCGTCGCTCGTCTTCCGGACGATCGCCACGGCCACGGCCCGTTCGCCAACATGTACGAGTTCTCGGTCGCGTTCGCCTGGGGCATCCTCGGCGACGTACCTCTACTTCGAGCGGCGCTACCACCAGCGGATCCTGGGCCTCATCGCCCTGCCGGTCGCGCTGGCGATGCTGCTCTACGCGACGACGATCCCGTCGACGATCGAGCCGCTCGTCCCGGCCCTCCAGAACAACCTGCTGCTGTCCGTCCACGTCGCGGTCGCGATCGTCGCCTACGGCACGTTCACGGTCGCCTTCGCCGCCGCCGTCCTGTACCTCGTCCAGCCCGACGAACGGCCGCTGCGGCCTGCCGCAAGCCGCGAGCTCCTCGACGAGATCCGCTACAGGGCGGTCGTGGTCGGCTTCCCGTTCCTGACCCTGACGATCGTCCTCGGGGCGGTCTGGGCGGACGTCGCCTGGGGCACCTACTGGAGCTGGGATCCCAAGGAGACCGCGTCGCTCGTGACGTGGCTCATCTACGGCGCCTACCTCCACGCCCGGGTCGTCCGCGGCTGGCGCGGCGAGCGAGCCGCGCTGGCTCCTGCTCCTCGGCTTCGCGCGCCGACGCTGTTCACCTACTTCGGCAACCTCTTCTTCGGCGGGCTCCACAGCTACAGCGGGCTGGACCAGGGCTAGGACCGACACGACGACACGAGCGCCCCGCACCGCGGGGCGCAGGAGGCCACGATGGACGCACCGGCAACGACCGCAGGCGACGAGCCGGGCGACGACGCCCCGCACGGAGCCGGGTCAGGACGCTCGCGATCATGGCGATCACCGCCGTGGTCATCGCGGCCGTCGCGTTCGTCGTGAACCAGCCCAGACCGCGGCCGGGGGCGTCACGGACGTCACCCTCAGCGGCGCGACCGACGGGCGCAGGCGCCGACGGTCGGCAAGCCCGCCCCGGACTTCGCGGCCACGACCGTGGACGGCGAGACGGTCAAGCTGAGCGACTTCAAGGGCCAGCCGGTCTGGCTGACCTTCGGGGCCAGCTGGTGCCAGCCGTGCCGGGCCGAGAACCCCGACATCAAGGCGACGTACGAGAAGCGCCAAGGCCGAGCGGCCTGGTGGTCCTCGCCGTCTTCATCTCCGAGGACGCCGCCGCCGTCAAGGACTACGCCGACCGCGTCGGGCTCACCTACGACAAGATCGCCGACCCGGACACGGCGATCGCCTCCCAGTACCGGATCCTGGGCATCCCGTCCCACTTCTTCATCGATAGCGACGGGCATGCTCCGCGCAGATGAAGATCGGCAGCCTCGACCAGGCCGCGATGGAACAGGCGATCGAGGGCATCGCCCGATGATCGACGGCGACGCAGCCCGTCGAGCGAGCCCTCCGTGGACGATCCGACGACTGCCCGTCGCCGGCCCCGAGGACGCGCGCCACCGTCGGCCGACAGCCCCAGCGCGCCTGCCGCCGCTCCGTCGCGCGGCCGGCTCCGTCGGCTGCTCAGCGCGATCGCCTCGCCGCTTCCGGCGCATCCCACGTCCCATCCCTGCGCACAGGCCGCGGCCGGTTCATCGTGCTGGTCCTCGTGGCCGGCTTCGGCTCGATGATGACCGTGGTCGGCGTGACCGCGATCAACTGGACCGAGACCGCCGACTTCTGCGGCCGCTGCCACACGATGGGCCCCGAGCTCAAGGCCTACGAGATGTCGCCCCACCGCGACGTCGCCTGCGCCGAGTGCCACGTCGAGCCCGGCGTCGACGGCTGGGTCAAGGCCAAGCTCAACGGGACGCGCCAGCTGATCGGCGTCCTGACCGGGCACCTTCCCGACGCCGATCCCGGCCCCCGACCACGCCGACCTGCCGCCGACCAGCGACACCTGCGTGCGCTGCCACGACCCCAAGTCGCTCGTCGCCGAACGGCGGCCCGGTCAAGCTCGTCGTCCAGGACGCAGTTCCGCGAGGACGAGCCGAACACGCAGCGACACGGTCGCCCTGGTCCTCCGGCCGGCCGGCTTCGGCGGCGAGCCGGCGACGCGCGGCGTCCACTGGCACATCGACTCCGAGGTCGACTACCTCGCGCCCGACCCGCGCGCCCAGACGATCGACTACGTCGACGATCAAGGAGCGCGGACGGCGAGGACGAGGAGTTCATCGCGGCCAACCAGGTCACCGACTCGGACGACGTCCAGCCCGACATCGACCGGCTCAAGGCCGAGCGAGGAGCACGCGACGGATGGACTGCATCGACTGCCACAACCGGGTCGGCCACGGCATCCCGACCCCGGACCAGGCCATCGACGACTCGCATCGTCGCACGGCCGGATCGACCCGAACCTGCCCTACATCAAGCGCGAGGGCGATGCGATCGGCTGTCGACCGACTACGCCTCGGTCGAGGACGCCGACCGCGCGATCGACGGGCTGCGCGACTTCTACGAGACGCAGCTACCCGCTCGTCGCCGACGCTCAAGGCGCCGCAGATCGACGCGGCGATCGACGGACCTCAAGCGGATCTACCGGCTGGTCGCCACCCCGGAGATGCAGGTCACCGGCGACGACCTACCCGAACAACCTGGGCCACCAGTCGACGCCCGGGCTGCTTCCGCTGCCACGACGGCGCCCACTACAAGGTCGTGAACGGCGCGCTCACCAGCGAGACCATCCCGTCCGCCTGCGCCACCTGCCACACGTTCCCGCAGATCGGCGCCGTCGAGTCCGGCGTGCCTCATCGGCGAGCGGCCGGCGACCCACGACGACCGGCTGTGGGTCTTCAACCACAAGAACGAGCGCCACGGCGCTCGACCCGGGCGGAACGACGCTGCGGCGCCTGCCACACCCGGACGTACTGCGAGAACTGCCACGACACGGCGGCCGTCAACGTGACCCACGACGACATGATCTCCAACCACGCCGAGGTGATGCACGAAGACCGGAGCCCAGGCCTGCGCCTACTGCCACCAGCCGGCCTACTGCGCGCAGCTGCCACTCCGAAGCCGGTCCTGCCCGAGCCGTTCCCCCACGCCGCCCCGTCGCCTCTCGACCCCAGCGTCACCGTGATGGAGTCGTGCGCGTGACCGCCAACGGCCCGCGGGTGCCGACCCGCCCGGACTGGATGAGCATCCACGAGGCATCTGCCTTGATGGGCGTCTCCTCGGCGACCCTGCGGCGCTGGAGCGATGCCGGCGAGATCCGGTCGTTCACGACGCCGGGCGGTCATCGCCGGTTCAGCCGCGCTGCGGTCGCACGACTCCTCCCGGCCGATGCCGCGGAAGCCTCGCCACGAGCCCGGCGACGCGAGGTGTCGCGCGTGGCCAGCCAGGTCACATGGTTCGCCGACCTTGATCCGGACACGCAGCGCGCCATGCGCCGCCACGCGCGCCGGATCTCCGAGGCGCTCGCCGCGTCCATGGAGGCCGTGCCGGCCGACGAGCGCGCGTCCTCGCTGGCGAAGGCCGAGTCGTCGGCCGCGGCCTGCGGCGAGCTCGCCGCCTGCTCCGGCGTCGGCCTGCGCGAGACCGTCGAGGCGTTCCTGGGTTTCCGGGCGTCGTACCTCCGCGCGCTCCTCGAGGGAAGCTCGGACCTCGGGAGCGGGAGCGGGAACCGCTCGCATGCCTCGGTCGCTTCGGTCGAGGCCGCGACGGACGCGTTCGACCGTCTGGTCTGCCAGGCGATGCGGGCGCACGAGCGGCGCGCGCACGAGACCGTCTCGGGCGACTCCTGACGCTGGCCCTCAGGCCGCGAGGTCGCGCCGCCGGAACGCCCACAGCGCGAGCAGCCAGCCGCCGAGCGCGAAGGCCAGGTACAGCAGCGAATCGCCGACCGGGTACGCCCCGGTGTCGATCAGCGGCTTGAGGTCGAAGTAGCGGAACGCGGACAGTCGGCCCAGGTCGGCCATGTCCGGCGAGATGGCCGCGATGATGTTGAGCAGGTACATGACGATGAGGATCGCGGCCGCGAGCCCGCCCGCCTTGCCGCGGTCCAGGAAGACGACCGCCAGGAACGTCGTGACGCCGGCGATCGCCAGCGCCGAACAGCAGCGCGTGCAGGCCGGCAAGGACGAGGCGGTCGGTCGGGAAGTCCGGCTCGATGAGCAGGTCGACCAGCGAAGATCGCGCCGATCGTCATGGCCGTGAGCGCCGTGAGCGCCACCACCTGACCGGCGATCGCCGCCGTCAGGTAGCGCAGCCGCGGCAGGCGGGTCGAGAGCGGCAGGTCCAGGAACCCGCTCTCCGCGTCGGCTGCGACGCGCGTCGCCAGCGAGGATCGCGGCGATCGCCGCGACGAGCGGCCACAGGAACTGGAAGACGTACGAGTTGAGGAACGTGCCCGGGTCGCCGAGGCTGCCCTCGATCCCGAACGCGGCCATCAGCTCCTTCGGGTAGATCTCGAGGAGCTTCTCGTACTCGGCGGCGTTCTCGAGGATCGTCGGGTAGAAGAGGGTGATCCCGCCGGCGTAGAGGATGGCGACCAGCCCGACCCACAGGACCAGCATCCGCCCGCGCCGGAGCTCCAGGCGGAAGCGCGGCGATCATGCCGGGACCTCCCCGGCGGCCAGCGGCCGGCGGCTCCGTCGTAGTAGCCCAGGAAGACGTCCTCGATCTCCAGGGTCGCGATCGAGATGTCGCCGACATCGATGCGCGGCGAGGCGGCGCAGCAGCGGGTTCACGTCGCCCTGGACCATCAGGTGGACGTCGCGCGCGGACGCCGAGACGACCCGGACGTTCGGGAGGTCGAACAGGCCCGGCGGCCGGCGCGTCGGCCAGCACGAGGCTGACCGATCGCCAGTGCGACGCCTGGAGGTCGCTCACCGTCGAGACGTCGACGAGGCGGCCCTCGCGGATGATCGCCGACGCGGTCGCAGGCGCGCTCGACCTCGGGCAGGTTGTGCGAGGACAGGAAGACCGTCCGGCCGGCCGCCCGCACCTCGGAGACGAGCGTGAGGAACTCGCGCTGCATCGAGCGGATCGAGGCCGCTCGTCGGCTCGTCCATGATGAGCAGCGGCTCGTCGCCCATGAACACCTGGACGACGCCGACCTTCTGCCGATTGCCGCGCGACAGCTTGCGGACCTGGACGGTCGGGTCCAGCTCGAGGCGCTCGGCCACCGTGCGCCAGGCGCCCTTCGGCAGGCCGCGCAGACTGGGCCATGTAGTCGAGCTGCTCGCCCGCGGTCAGCTGTCCGAGGTAGGCCGGATCGCTGCTGACGTAGGCGAGCCCGACGTGGGCCGCCGCGGCCTCGCGCCAGCTGTCGTGGCCAAGGACGGACGACCGGCCGGCGGTCGGTCGCAGGAAGCCGAGCAGGACCCGGATCGTCGTGGTCTTGCCGGCGCCGTTCGGGCCGAGGAAGCCGAAGACCTCGCCTTCGTGGATCTGGAGATCCACGTCCTCGATGCCGCGACGCTTGCCGTATCGCTTCGTGAGGCCGACGGCCTCGATCACATCCGTCATCCGGGCGCCTTCATGCTGCCACGCGGCGATGCGCCTCTTGACTATCGAGGACGGCGCGGTCGGTCAACCAGAGCCGGACCGACCGATTCGACGGGCACCTTGGGCCGGACGCCGTCAGGACCGGGACGACCCGGGCGCGACCCGTCCTCGACTTCGGCGGGTGCGTTCGCGCCCTGGAGGTAGCCGCGGAACGATTCCGCGAGCTGGGTGACCTCGAGCGGCAGGATGTACTTCGTGGACGGGCTCTGGCCGAGCGCCTTGAACGCCTCGAGGTACTGGATGGCCATCGTCTTCTGGTCCACCAGCCTGGCGGACTGGAAGACCCGCTCGAGGGCGAGGGAGAAGCCCTCCGCCCGCAGGATGGCGGCCTGCCGGTCACCCTCGGCACGAAGGATCTCGGACTGCTTGGCGCCCTCGGCGACGTTGATCGCGGACTGGCGGTTGCCCTCGGACTCGGTGATGACCGCCCGCCGTGTCCGCTCCGCCGAGAGCTGGCGGTTCATCGCGTCCTGGACGTCGCGCGGTGGCGTGATCTCGCGGATCTCGACGGTCGTGACCTTGCCGCCCCAACGCGCGGTCACCTCGTCCATCTTGATCCGGAGGACCTCGTTGATCTGCTCGCGCTTGGAGAGGACGTCGTCGAGCAGGATGTCGCCGATCACCGCCCGCAGCGTCGTGGTCGCGATGTTCTGGAGCGCGCCGTTGAAGTCCTGGACCTCCACGATGCTCCGGTACGGCTCGACGATCCGCCAGTAGATCAGGAAGTCGATGCTGATCGGGGCGTTGTCCTTGGTGATGTTGGTCTGGCTGGGGACTTCGATGAACTGCTCGCGCAGGTCGGCGCGCACGCCGCGCTGGATGATCGGGACGACCAGCACCCAGCCGGGGCCCTTGACCTCCTCGGGGCTGGTGCGACCCAGGGTGAAGATGAGCAGCCGCTCGTACTGGTTGACGATCCTGATCGCGGCGAAGAACACGATGAAGAAGACGATGACGACGAACAGCAGCACCGAGCCGATGACGGCGAGTTCCATGGCGCGCTCCTACTCCCCCGCCGGGCGATCGGCGGACTCCGCTTCGACCATGAGGGTCAGCCCGTCGTGGCCGACGACGCGCACCCGCGTGCCCGAGGCGATCGGCACGTCGCCGGCGGCGCGGGCCGTCCATTCCTCGCCCACGGCGTTCACGACACCGGACGGGGCGATCGCCGTCCGGGCGACGCCGGCCGTGCCGACCGGCACCTTGGACGTGCCGCCGGCACCGAAGCCGGCGTGGGCCTGCCGACGCTGGAGCATGACGCGCACGAGCGCGACGATCCCGAGGATGGCGAGGATCGCCACGACGGCGGCGATGACAGCGGTGAACTGGTCAGTCACGCGAAGTCCTCTTGCTCGCCGGGAGGCCCCGGTTCGACCATCAGGGTAATCCCATCCTGACCGACGACGCGAACGCGGCGGCCCTCCTCGATCGTCTCGCCATCGGCGGACATCGCCGTCCACTCCTCGTCGGCCGCGTGCACGACACCGGACGGCGTAAGCGATGTCTTGACCACACCTTCGGTCCCGAGAGGCACCGTCCGCGTGCCGCCGGCACTGTAGGCGCCGGCGAAGGCGAGCGTCCGTCGTCGAACACGGATGATCGTGGCGAATGCCACGGCCATGAACAGCGCCGTCAGGCCGGCCATGAGCGCGATGATCGGCAGGGCCACCGCCACGTCCGGTGCTGCCGGCGTGCCCGGGGCCGTGTACAAGGTGGACGCGCCCAGCACGAAGCAGATGAGTCCGGCCACGGTGAGCAGGCCGTGGCTCACCACGGTGACCTCCAGCAGGAACAGGATGATCGACAGGCCGATCAACAGGACGCCGGCCACGTTGAGAGGCAGGCTGCCGAAGCCGATGAAGGCGAGGATGAGGGCGATCGCCCCCACGATGCCGGTGACGAAGTTGGGGCTGAAGAGCTCGAACAGGACGGCCAGGAGGCCCAGGGTCAGCAGGACGAACGCCACGTTCGGGTCGGACAGGAGATGGATGATCGACTGGAACGGGTTCATCGGCAGGTCCACGAACGGCGCGTCCGCGATATCGACCGTGACCGGGCTGCCCTGCACCTCCACGACCTGGCCGTCCGCCAGGCGCCGAACGTCATCGAGCGAGAGCGCGATGCCATCGACGGCGCCGACCGCCACCGCTTCGGACGCCGAGGACGACACGGCACGTTCCACCGTGGAGACCGCCCAGTCGACGTCGCGACCGCGCGCCTCGGCGATCGATCGCATGTTGGCGATGGCGTCGTTGCGCACCTTGTCGCCGATCGTGCCCTCGAGCTCCGCGCCTCCCGCGCCGACCGGCGAGGCGGCGCCGATGTTCGTGCCGGGCGCCATGTACGCGAGATGGGCGGCCAGGGTGATGAACGTGCCGGCGCTCGCCGCACGCGCCCCGCTCGGACTCACCCACACGATCGTCGGCAGCGGCGCCTCCAGCAGGGAGGACACGATGCGCTGGGTCGAATCGAGGCTCCCGCCAGGGGTGTTGAGGGTGATGATGAGGGCCGGCGAGTCGGCCTCGGCAGCTCGCTTGACGGACTCCTCGATGTAGCCGGCCATGACGCTGTCCACGATGCCGGTCGCGGAGGCCACGTAGACCGGCGCGGTCGGATCGCCGGCGTTTGCGGGACGGGCTCGGGCTCTGGCTTGGGCTCGGGTCGGCGGCGGCGACCGGGAGCCCCGGCGCCATCGCGAGGGCAGCGGCGAGGAGCCAGGCCATCCCCGCGAGGAGCAGGAGACGACGAAGGCGAGCCCTGGGTCGGATCGCGCGGCTGGATGGATCCATCGGTTCCTTCCGCCCCATTATCACCCCGGCTGGGGCGTTGCCCGCGGAACATCGCCTATACTCGCCCTCCGGCCGACATAGCTCAGTGGTAGAGCAGCTGTTTCGTAAACAGCAGGTCCTCGGTTCAAGTCCGAGTGTCGGCTCCAGTGATCACGAATCCGAAGCCGGCCGCGAGGCCGGCTTCTCGCATGCTCAGGCCAGGAGTGGATCAGGCGGTCAGCGCACCGATCGGGATCACGGCGACACCGTCCTTACGGGACCCCCGCGAGGCCCGCGCCATGGATCTGGCCGTCGTGTCAGGCCGGTGACGTGGCCTCGGGCCGCAGCTCGATCCGCTGGACGAAGGCCATCGGTCCCGGCCAGTGCCACGGACGGGCTTCGACCACGTTCAGCGGCGCCCCATGCATCGCCTCCGTCGGGTCCGGCGCATGCGCGTGGAGCGGCGCCCCGCGCCGGAGGTCCCAGATGAGCACCCGCCCCTCGGGCCGCACCACGCGACCGATCTCAACGATACCGGCGTGCGCATCCGCCCAGTGGTGCATCGAAAGCGTGCTCACCACCAGGTCGAAGGCACCGACCTCGAACGGCAGCGATGCGACGTCCGCCGCGAGGTAGCGGCCGCCGCCGCGGGCCGTGGCCCGCTCGATCATGGCAGGGTCGAGATCGATGCCGGTGACGTCGAAGCCGAGGGCCGCGAGGCGGCGGGTGAGGTGGCCAGGGCCGCAGCCGACGTCGAGGACTGATGCGCCAGGCGACGCCGTCGCGACGATGTCGGCGGCGATGCCGTCGTAGAACGACCCGAGCAGCCGGCCCGTGAGCCGGTCGTAGACCGCCGCATCGCCGATGACCACGCCACCGGCGACCGGCATGGCCGAGCGATCCGGCTCGCCGGTGGAGCAGGAGCGCGGCCGCCGAAACGGCTGCGAGCGGAAGTGCGACCTTGGTGAACGGCTTCATGGACGGCTCCTTGTCGGGCTGATGTCAGCCTGCTGATGCGACCTCGCGCTGCGCCCAGGCGTAGAGCGCGTCATAGACCGGGAGCTCGAGCTCGAGCTGGCGCTGGTCGTCGAGGCCGAGGAGCATGAAGCCGTCGGCGATCGCCAGGAGGCCCCGGCGACTGCGGCGTCGACGTCGCGGTCCTCGGACACGTCGGCCCCGTGGACGACCTGGGCCATGAGGGCGAGCGCCGGGTCGCCGCCGAGCTCGTATTCCTCGATCAGGACCTCGAACGAGCACAGGCCGTCGCGGTGGGTGTAGCGAGCACCCGGCGCGTCGAAGCTGATCGCGCCCTCGCGCTCGGCGTACGGCGAGCACCTGGTCGCGGGGCACGTAGACGATCTCGGCGTCGGGGTCGATGAACTTGCGGATCAGCCACGGGCAGGCGATCCGGTCCGTCTTCGGGTGCTCGCGGGTGACCCATTTCATCTGGCTGCTCCTCCACCGGTGGCGTCGAGTGACGGGTGCCCCGGCGAGCGCCGGATCGTGGTGCCGGGTGAGCGCGTGGGCGTCCTCGCCCGCGTGCCCGCACGGGTTCACGTGGATGACCGCCGTGTCGAGCCGGCGGACCTCGTGGAGCAGGCGGTGGCGGACCTCCTCCGAGACCCGGTGGCCCTCGGCTGACGGTCATGTCGCAGTCGACGGTGATCGCCATCGAGCCTCGAGCGCGTGGCCGAGCCAGCGCAGGCGCAGGCGATCGACCGACTGGACCTCGGGCACCGACGCCGCGATCGTCTCGACCTGCTCGACGAGCTCGGGCTCGACCGCGTCCATCAGCCGCCCGAGCATCTGGCCGGTCGCCTGCTTGAGGACGACGAGGATGACCGCGGTGATGAGCAGCCCGACGAGCGGGTCGGCGAGCGGGTAGCCGGCCGCGACGCCGAGCGCGCCGGCGACGACGGCCAGCGAGGTCAGCCCGTCGGTCCGGGCGTGGTAGCCGTCGGCGACGAGCGCGGCCGAGCCGATCGAGCGGCCGACCCGGATGCGGTAGAGGGCGACGAGCCTCGTTGCCGGCGAAGCCGATGAGGCCGGCGGCGAGGACGATCGGGATGTTCGTGATCGGCTGCGGGTCGATGAGCCGGCTGATCGACTCGTAGGCGGCGAGGAGGGCCGAGCCCGGCGATCATGAGCAGGACGAAGAGCCCGGCGAGGTCCTCGGCGCGCCGGTAGCCGAAGGTGTAGCGGCGGGTGGCGGCGCGGCCGCCGATGGCGAACGCGATCCAGAGCGGGATGGCGGTCAGCGCATCCGAGAAGTTGTGGATCGTGTCGGCGAGGAGCGCGACCGAGCCCGAGACGAGCACGACGGCGAGCTGGGCGACGGCGGTGATCCCGAGCACGAGGAGCGAGAGCTTGAGCGCGCGGATGCCGCGCGCGTCGCTCGTCAGCGCGTCGTCGATCGAGTCGCCCGGGTCGTGGCTGTGGCCGACGAACACCTCAGCGAGGCGGCGCAGCCGACCGTCCGGATGGTCGTGCTCGTGGCCGTGGTCGTCGTCGTGCTCGTGCGCGCCAGACTCGTGGGAGTGCTCGGTCATGTTGGCTCAGTGCTATCCGCTCGGTCGCCCTCCCGGCGCGGGGCATGACCGGTCCGGCCATTCTACCGGCCGCAGGTGCACGGTCCCCCGCCAGGGCAAGCTGGCGGGCCGAGCGGAGGCCAATGGCGTCGACTCAAGTCACAACGGCCCGTAGGTAGGTGCCCGGTTCCGTGAAGGTAGCTCGATTGCCCACCAGAATGCCCACCAGCCTGATTGCCAACCAAGACCGATGGCGAACCTTGCTCCCCTCTCTCTGACGTCCTGCCCCTGGCCGATGCTGTCTCGATGTGGGAGCGATCCCTCAAAGCGGCGGATAGCCGACCGCCTCGTTGATGCCGGTGGTGAAGGTGAGGGTCAGCATCAGGGCCAGATGCAGGCGCTCGGTCGGAGTCAGCTCGGTCACGTGGCGATCCAGGCGTCGATCTCGCTCAGCAGCCCCGTCTTCCGCCCCTCGGGCAGGAAGCTGGCCGTGACCGAGTTGCGCGCCAACCGGGCCATCACCTCGTCGCTGAAGCCGAACGTCGCCCGCAGGGCCTCGTAGTTCGTGTCCGCGTAGCCCCCGAAATAGGCCGGGTCGTCGGAGTTGACCGTGACCAGGACGCCCGCCTCGAGGAAGGCCGGCAGCGGATGGTCCGCCAGCGTGTCCACGCACCGGAGCCGTACGTTGGACAGCGGACACATGGTCAGCGGGGTCCCGGCGCGCGCCAACCGATCCATCAGGGCCGGGTCATCGATCGCCTGGATGCCGTGGTCGACCCGCTCGATGTGCAGCAGGTCGAGCGCCTCGGTCACCGATGCGGCCCCGCCCTCCTCGCCCGCGTGAGCGACCCGGTGGAGTCCCAGTTCACCGGCGCGGGCGTACACGCGTTGGAACTTGGCGGGCGGGTTGCCGACCTCGGCCGAGTCCAGACCGATCCCGATGATCGGCGCACCGGCCTCCTCCAGAGCGGCCAGCATCGCCAGGGCCTCCTCCTCGGAGCGGTCCCGGTGGAAGCAGGCGATCAGCTCGACGGTCGTGCCGTGGTCGCGTTCGGCGGCGGCGATGCCCGACGCCAGCCCGTCCAGGACCCGCTGGAGCGGGATGCCGCGGGCGACGTGGGGCTGCGGGTCGAAGAACGCTTCGACGTGGCGTACGCCGCCGGCGGCCGCCCGGGCGACATAGGCGGTCACCAGGTCGCTGAAGTCCTCCTCGGTCTGCAGCACGGTGAGGTTCGCGTAGAGCAGGTCCAGGAAGCTCTGCAGGTCGGTGAACTCGTACCGACCGCGCAGGTCCTCCAGGTCGGCGTAGGGCAGCTCGACCTTGTTGCGGCGGGCCAGTTCCAGCACGGTCTCCGGCTCCAGGGTGCCTTCGAGATGGAGGTGCAACTCGACCTTGGGAAGGGTGCTCAGATCGCGCATCGGGTTCCCTTCTGGACGCTGCCGGTCACGGTGCGGTGACACCGAGGCTCGCGCTCACCACGCGCTCCGGCGCCTGGGCCAAGGTATACAGCACCAGCGAGACGACCGTGGTGACCACCACCATCGGCTCGTTCTGCCGCAGGATCCCGAACTCCGCCGAAAGATCGAGCGCTACGCAGTAGACGCGGTGCTTGCAGGGCTCGCAGGCTGGTATCCTTACATGGGTCAGGATGTAAGGAGCCAAGCAACATGGAAGTCTCGGCGCGACTCAGCTCCAAAGGGCCAGGTCACCGTGCCTCGCGCGGTCCGTGAGGCGCTGTCGCTCGAGGAGGGGGATCGGCTCGTGTTCCGCGTGGAGGGCGACCACGCCGTGCTCGCGCGAACTCCGGATCTCCTGGCCCTCGCCGGATCGGTGAGCGTGCCCGCGGCGAAACGAGGGCACGCCATGGGCGGAGGTCCTGCGCCAGACGCGGCGGACCCGGGCGGCCGAGCGCCGGTGACGGCGTTCATCGACACCAACGTCCTGATCCGACACCTCACGGGCGATCCGCCGGAGCTGGCTGCGCGGGCGACTCGCTACCTGGCGGGCGCCGACGAACTGCTGCTGCCGGATCTCATCCTGGCCGAGGTGGCCTACGTCCTGGAGTCGTTCTACGAGACGCCTCGCGCACAGGTTGCGACGACGCTCCGGGCCGTGCTGGCCTTCCGGCCATCCGTGTGATCGACGCTGACCTGCTCCAGCGGGCCGTCGAGGTCTACGAGGTCCACCGGCTCGACTTCGCCGACGCCTACCTGGTCGCCAGCGCGGAGCGAACCGGGGTCGGCGTCATCGCATCGTTCGATCGGACCATCGATCGGGTCACGACGGTCCGTCGCGAGGAACCGGCCTGAGCGAAGCGACGCCGGCACTCGGCCGTGCGATCAGGAGCGCAGGCCCCAGGGCTTTGGGGAGCCGGTGGTCGTGGAGATCGACGAGCGCCGAGTGACGAGAGCCGTCGTGAACTTGCTGACCAACCGGCGAAGACGGGATTGCCCCCCGACCATTGCCGACTGCGGATCGCGCGCGCTTCGCCAGCCGGCCTCAGTCTGCCCGCGACCGATGTGACTTGTGGGTCCTTGCTCCCGGCCCTGAGCTGATCTGATGATCGGTCATGAGCAACCCCCGCCTTCGCATCGCCCGCTGTTCCCTCCTGCTGCTGACCTTCGCTGTCGCGGCGTGCGGTACTTCCGTGGGCATCAAGACTGGCAGTCTTGACGGCGGCTGCTACATGAGCGGCGTCACGGGCGAGCTCGTGGCCGACCCGGCAGCGGGGACCGCCATCACCGACGGGATGAGCGGCCAACGCGTCGCCGTCACGTGGCCGGTCGGATGGACCGGACGGCAGGCTGGGTCGGAGGTCGAGGTTCTGAACCAGTCGGGGGAGGTGGAGGCTCGAACCGGGACGCGCGTCTCCCTCATGGGCGGCTACTGGACGGACGGGTCATTCCTGACCTGTGGACCCGTCTCCTGACGCCCCGCCGACAGCTTGTGCGGTCCATGACGGTCGCAAGCCCCGCGACCGATGGTTCGCGCGGGCGCTCTCGCCCGATCGCGCGCCCACCCCGTCTTCAGGCGGTCGGTATCGCATCATCCCGGCGCTGGACGCTGAGACCCCGGGGCGAATATGCTCCGCGGCCTACTCCGTACCCAGGAGGGATCCGTGCCCGATCGACCCCGCCGCCTCGCCCTTGTCGCCATCGGTGCGACGCTCGTGCTCGCCGCTTGCGGCAGTCCGGCGGCACCGGCCGCCTCTGGCGCCGCCGCGAGCCCGCCGGCTACGACCTCCGCCTCGGCGACACCGGCCGCCTCTGCGACACCGGCCGCGACGACCGCTCCGACGCCCGCGACACCGAGCAGCGCTCCCGCCGTGGATCTGACGACCCTGGATGGTGACTGGATCGCGAGCATGGAAGACGTGCGGCTCAACTACGCGACCGGCGCCCTCGTCGGCGGTGCCATCACGGTGGACGGGGAGCGCATCAGGCTGAAGGGCGATGGGCTCGAGATCGGAGCGGCGGGAAAGGTGGGCCCGACACCGGTCGCGCTGTGCAGTGCGAAGTCCTGTCAGTTCAAAGTCGGCGATTTCCCATCGCTCATCACCGTCCTCGCCGACGGAACGCTCGCCGTGGTCGACATCATGGACCCGACGCGGCCGATATCCGCCGGAGCCGGGCTCTGCGATGCCCCGGTCGTCGCTGACGCCGGCGTCATCGAGCTCTCGCCAGACGGCCAGCGGATGTCCTTCGTCAACGGTGCGTCGGGTGCGATCGGCGAGGGTGCAGGCGCCGCGTGCGATGGCAATGCCTACCAGATCGTCTGGACGCAGGTCCTGACCCGGGCGCCGTGACGGCGCACGTCGCCATTCGATATGCTCCGCCGAAATGCCGCCCGAGGCGTCGGGCGAGAAGACGAGAGGGGAGCCGAGTCCATGGGTGAGAAGGGAAACCTGCCGGTCGACGATCCGCTGCTGGCGCTCAATTCGATGCCCCTCGACGCCATCAAGGGCTCGCCCGAGACCGTCAATGCCTGGCTGGACACGTACCTGAAGTACCGCGAGGTCCGCGAGACCTCCCGCGCGGCCGACGCCGCCGAGACGCTGGCCGACGGGCAGGAACCCCCAGCTTCCGCCTGACCGCCGATCACCCCATCCACCGATGGCCTTCATCGGATCCCGCGCGGCGACCTCCCGCCTGAGCGATACGTTCGCGCGCGCCCTGACGCCGACCCGCCCGGCCGATCCGTCCGTCGGTGCCCTCGTCGGATTGGAGCACGAGTTCCGCGTTCGCCTGGACGGTCGGCGGATCGACTTCCGCCAGGTCATCCATCGACTGCCGATCGACGGCCTCCGGATCGATCCGGCCGACCCGGATGCGTACCGATGCCCCTGGGGCGGGACGATCACCGCCGATGGCCCCGAGGCCGAGATCGCCATCGCGCCGGTCGCCGCGGGACCGGCGATGGCGGGCCGCGTGGTCGGCGCAGGGGCACGCGCCCGGACCGAGCTCGAGGCGGTCCTGCCGCCCGGAGCGACCCTGGAGGGGTACAGCACCCACCTGTCCGTGAGCGTCCCGGATCGGGCGCTCGAGCGGACGGCGGATCGGTTCATCCGCCACTTCTCGGTCGCGATGACCCTGCTCCTCGACGGCCCGGCATCGCCAGGCCTCCTGGTCCGGCCTCGGCTCGGTCGCCTGGAGATCGGCGGCGAGTTCGCCGATGGCGATCGCCTTGCCGCGGCGAGCGTCTTCGCCCTCGGGGCCACCCGGGCCGCCGCACGCCGATCGCCGGTCGCGGAGCGTCGGCTGCCGCCGGCCCTGTCGGTCGCGCCTCAGCCAGCCATCGAGCGGTACGGCTGGTTCGTCGGGGATGCCGAGCTCGCCGCCCCACTCCACCGCGACGGGGTCCGGACACCGGTGCGCCTTGCCGACGGGCGTTCGATGTCTGCGGGAGCGCACCTCGCTCCGCGCGTGGTCGGCCGCCCGGAGGGAACTCGGCGACCTGGGTTCCGCGACGCTGGCGATGGTCGACGCCGCCATCGCGGCGGTCGCGGACGGACGCCCGGTTCGCTCCCGGCCCATCGCCGCGGGGAGCGACGGCTTCGAACCGGCCCCGCCGCACGATGCCGTCCCCGACGCCTGGGCACTGGCGACCCGGCGGCGGACCCGGCCCGGCTTCGCGGTCGATCCGGTCGTCCTGTCGTGGGACTTCGCCGTCTTCCGCCTGACCGGCGGGCGGCGCGAGGCCTACGCCTGCCTGCCGCGGCACGTGCTGGGCGATGCCCTGGCCGCACTCGACGAGGGCCGACTGGATCACCTGCTGCGGGCGTACCTGTTCGCCGATGCGGGGGGCGGGCGGATCCTGGCGAGCTCCGCGCAGACGACGGCGGCCGGGCTGTACCGAGGGATCGGCAAGGCGGCGGACCTCGCGGGCGTGGAGCGCGATCCGCTGGGCGGCGACGGCAAGCGACGGCGACGAGACGATCAGGACCAGCGGCCGGACGACTCGGCGACGCGGAGCCAGCCGGCGAGATCCGCCACGAAGACCTCGGCCAAGGTCGGGGCCGGTGCGGGCGCGGCGGCCGGCCTGACCATCTTCGGCCTGCCCGCAGCCGCGGCGGCCGCGATCGGCGGCGTGGCGATCGTCGCGGTGGTCGGCGGGGTACTCGTCCTGGGTGGTGGTGGAGGGAGCGGCGGCACGCCCACGGCGCCTGGGACCTCTTCGGCGCCGTCCGCGGCCGTCGTCGCAACGTCGCCTCCCGCCGTCGCGTCGCCGCCGCCCGCCGCGTCCCCGAGTTCGAGCGGACTCGTCAACCTCGAGGTCGACGCGTGTACCTTGCTCGATGTCGCGACCATCGAGGCGCTGCATGGGTCATCCAGGTACTCGACCGATATCCCCAGGCTTCGGCCCGAATCGAGCACGGTGCTTCTGGAGCGGCAGGGATCCAGGCTACGTCGAGCTCAGTGTCTTCCGCCAGACGAGTCTCTCCGACTACACGTTCGGTGAGGGCTGTTCGGTGACACCGGTCGAGGGCGTCGGCGACGAGGCGGCGTTCATGGAGTGCTCCGATCCATCGGTCGAGACCTGGATGCTGGCATTCGAACGAGGAGTCATCGTGAGCGTCCAGGTCCAAGAGCCCGCGAGTCCGCTGACGCCTGAGGACTTCGGCCCGGTGATCCAGTCGGTGTTCGACCAGCTGCCCTGAACATCCGCCGACCCCCTCCGCCAAACTGGGATACAGTCCCGCGTGGACGCGTTGCCGTCCTCTCGACCACCCATGACCAACTCGCCTCGGAGGATCGCTCGTGCGTCGCATGCTCATCGGACTCGGTATCGTCACCATCGGCCTCCTGGCGGCCGCGTGCTCCTCGACGGGCGGCAGTCCGCCTCGACCGGCGGGACCGGCGGCACGCTTGACGGGACGGCCTGGACCCTGAAGACCTACGACGTCAGCGGGACCGCCACCGCCGGTCCCGTCGGGGGTCGTCGTCGACGCGAAGTTCGCCGAGGGCAAGGTCTCGGGCTTCGCCGGCTGCAACGTCTACACGGCCCGGCCACGATCTCCGGCGCGACCCTCACGATCGGCCCGGCCGCGAGCACCATGATGGCCTGCGATGCGGCCGTCAGCGATGTCGAGACGGCGTATCTCGCGAACCTCGCCAAGGCCGCGACGTTCACCGCGACCGCCGACAGCCTCACGATCTTCGGGAGCGATGGCAAGCAGCTGCTCGCCTACGGCGCGGCTTCCGCGAACCCGCTCGAGGGCGAGTGGAACGTGACCGGTTACAACACCGGCACCGAGGCCGTCACGTCGCCGATCGCCGGCACGACCCTGACCGCCACGTTCACGCCCGACGGCCAGGTCGGCGGCAACGCGGGCTGCAACAGCTACACCGGCTCGTACACGCTGGACGGCACGTCGCTGACGGTCGGTCCGCTCGCCACGACGCAGATGGCCTGCGACCAGGCGATCATGGACCAGGAGACCCAGTTCCTGACCGCGCTCCAGACGCCGACCACCGTCGAGACGTCGGGGGCGACCGTGACCCTGCGCGATGCGGCCGGTGCCACCCAGGTGGTCCTCGGCCCCGAAGTGAGCCCGTCGAGAGCGTGAGCCGAGCCTCGGACTGAGCCGGCTCACGACCTCGGCACCGCGGGAGCCGGCTCAAGAAGCGCCCCCTGGCGGTCCTCGCCGCTACCTCTACCGTGCCGAACCGCTTGGCAGCCGCACGAGTGGTGTCATGCGGCGCCCGACATGGAGGGCGAGGACAGCGTGCCACCTTCGCTGTCACGACTGGTGCCGTCGCGCACCGAGTTCCTGCCGCTAGGGTGCGCCGGGCGTCGGATCGGGTGGCACTGGAGTCGGCTCCGGCGTGGGCGCGGGCGTCGGCTCCGGGGTAGGCCCTGGGGTCGGCTCGGGAGTGGGCCCCGAACTCGACCCGGGCGTGGGCGTGGGCGTGAGCGATGCGGTCGGCTTCGGCGTCGGCTTCGGCGTGGGCTTCGGCGTCGGGCTTCGGCGTGGCCACCGGGCGCGGATACGAGGATCGCGCCGGATCCGGGGTTCCCGGGAGCAGGGCCGCCACGTCCCGGCGGATCTGCGTGATCCACGCGGCTGTCATGAACGACGGATATCGCGATGGCACGATCCTGAGGTTCTTCACCTTCGCGTCGGCGGCCTTGCCGAACAGCTCCACGAGCGCGGGCAGGCTCTCGCGCGGGAGGTCGGTCCAGGCAGAACCCTTGGCGGCGCCGAAGAGGGCTGGGGCGTTCAGGATCATCTCGGGACCGACCGTGTCCCTGATCGCCTCGAGGAGGACCTGCTGGCGCTCCATGCGCCCGTAGTCGCTGTCCTGGTGGCGGCTCCGAGCGTAGGCGAGCGCCGTGCGGCCGTCGAAGTGCTGCTTGCCCGCCTTGATCCGGAGCTTGATGGTCCCCTTGATCGGGGTCCGGGTAGCGGTCGTCGGTCACGGCCTCCGGCACGTTGATGTCGATGCCCCCCATGGCGTCCACGACCCCGATGACGCCGTCAAGGTCCACGATGAGCACCGCGTCGATCGGGCGGCCCGTGATCTCGCTGGCGACGGACGCGCACGGCACCGATGCCCTTGACGGCCCCCTTGCCTGGCCACAGGCCCGGGTGGCGGGCGGTCGCCTCCACGTACATCTCGTTGAGCAGGCCCGGCTGGCACCCGCAGGCGGACGCGTTGCGGGCGGGGCCCCTCGGGTAGGGCGCGTTCTGCAGGTTCCGAGGCAGCCCGATCATCGCGACGGCGCCCGTCTTGACGTCCACCTCCACGAGCAGCGTGACGTCGTTCCGGCGGCTCCATCGGCTGGTGCCCGCGTCGGAACCGATCAGCAGCAGGTCGAAGCGGCCGTCGTCGCCCCACGGCTTCGACTCCGGGGCGCTTCCACGGCACCTTCGCGTCGAAGGCGGGCAGCGTGCCGTTCCCGCCGTCGGTCGGGTAGGGCGCGATCTCCATCGTGGGCGAGGGCGACGGGGCCGGCGAGGGCGTAGCGCCCGGAGCGAGCGTCGGGCCCGGCGTCGGCTCGGGCGTGGGCGGCACCGGGCTATCCGTGGGCTCGGGCTCCTCCGTTGGCGCCATCGCGAAGGTCGAGTCGAGGAAGTCGTTCGTCGACAGGATGATGGAGCCGGCGAGGGCGTGCGGTACGCCGACGCCGATGACCACCAGCAGGATCGAGGCCGCCGCAGCGGCACGTCCGGGGTGCGTACGCCGCAGCGCGTCCAGCGCGGACACCGCTCGCCAGCCGCCGAACACGAGGTTGCCGGCGAACAGCAGCAGCAAGGCGCCTGGCGCCAGCAGCGCGGCCGCCATGCCGTAGACACCGTTGGCGAGTGCCCAGACGCCGACGACGGCAAGCACGATCAGGCTCGGGACCAGGAAGATGAGCGCGATCCGGCGGGCACCCAGCGCGAGCTGGCCCAGCCCCGGCAGCAGCAGGCTGGCGGCGGTCACGCCGATGGGCAGCGCCCCGTTCCGTCGTGACGATGGGCCTGGCTCGCCGTCGTCAGCGGCCGTCGCAGATGCGTCGGCCGGGACGGGCGGTTCGCCCGGTGGGGTGTCCGCTGGCAGTTCCTGTGGGACGTCCGGCGGCGGTTCCGGCGGGACGTCCCCAGCCTGGTCCTCCACCTGCGTGTCCACCCTCCTGGTCCATCCCCGGGAGCAGCTCGGCGAGCCTCCCCGCGCGCCCGGGGCGCGACCGACCGACATGGTCGCACGAATCCCGTCCGTAGGGCCGTTGCCGCGACGGTTCGGTCAGCTCCGAGCGCGCTCGTTTCGGGCGGCCGCCTCCGCGACCTCCGTGATCCTCGCCGCACGCGTCTCGGGACGCCGCGCGACCGCGACCCAGCTGAGCAGCATCTTCCGCGCGGAAGGGGGGAACGCCGCGAAGTTGACGGCGGCCGGCGGTAGGGACGCCAGGGCCGCCGCGAGATCCTCCGGGACCTCCAGCCGCTCGGGGCCATCCAGGATCTCCCACGATCCGTTCGCCTTCGCCCGCTCGATGGCGAGGAGGCCCGCGGGAGCCATGCGCCCGTCACGGATCAACCGCTCGACGCGGGCCTTGTTGGTCGCGGCCCAGACACTGCGCGGCTTGCGCGGCGCGAAGTAGAGCTTGCCCCGGTCGTCGTCCACGCGGCCGGCGGTGCTGTCCACCCAGCCGAAGCACAGGGCCTCCTCGATGGCCGCCTCATAGTCCAGGCCGGCCCGGCCCGAACGAGGTCGCCAGGTCACCAGCCAGGCACCGCCGGCCGTCGCGTGGTTCGTCTCGAGCCAGGCGTGCCATGTGGCGCGATCGTCGGCATGGACCAGCGGCGCATCGTCAAGGGCGGACATGGTCGGGTCAGTCCGTATCGAGATCGGCGAGCAGGCAGATGTCGAGGCTGGGCGCGACCACCTCCTGCCGAAGCAGCCATGACCGATCGTTCGTGACCAGGACGTCGGCCCCGGTGACGAGCGCGGTCGCGATGATCAGCGCGTCCGGGGCCCGGATGCCTGACATCGCTCGGATCCGGGCAGCCTCGCGAGCGATGTCGTAGGTCACCTCGACCAGGCGGATCTCCGCGAAGTGCCGCAGGAAGCCTTCCGCCGTGGCCACCGCGGCGGGTCCACCACGAAACGGCCGAACCAGGATCTCCTGCACCGTGACCACTGAGAGAGCGGCGGCATTCCGCCCGGTGGCGACGAAGGCGTCGAACAGCTGGCCGGCGAGCGCGCTCGTCCGCTCCGTGCCCGTCAGGTAGGCCAGGGCGACCGACGTATCCACGACGAGCGACTCGCCCGGTCGGATCGCCGATCCCAGGGTCGATCGTGGCACCGCTACTCCCAGCTCGCTCGCTCCGCCTCGAGCGCCTCGACGGGATCTCCGAACACGTCGCGAAGCGTACCCGCGTAGCTCGGCCGGATCCGGTGGAGCCGGACCGTGTCAGGGTCGCCTGGCGCGACCTCGACGACGAACCGGTCGCCTTCGACGATCCCTGCGGCCTGGACGACCTGCTCCGGCAAGGTCAGCTGGTTCCTGGCACGCAGCCTGGCCTCGGCTGTCACACTCAAGCTCATCATGTGCGATAGTCTGCATGCGATTCGTACTGGATGTCAAGGCGTCGTACTAACCGGGCACCTCGGACCTCGGGGCGGCCGGGCGCCCCCGCCACGCCCTATCATCGTTTCGCTGGGGGATCAGCGAGGAGGGTTCCATGGGGCACGTCGCGATCGTCACCGATTCCACCGCCGACCTCGCCCCGGCCATGGCCGCCGCGGCCGGCATCCGGGTGGTGCCGCTGTACGTGCGGTTCGGGGACGAGGAGTTCCAGGCCGGCGTGAACCTCTCGACCGACGAGTTCTGGACGAAGATGCTCGCTCCCGGCGCAGTGATCCCATCGACCGCCGCCCCATCGCCCGGCACCTTCAAGGAAGCGTTCGATGCCTGCTTCGCCGATGGCGCCGACGCGATCGTGGCCCCCCTGATCGGCTCGAAGCTGTCGGCCACGTTCCAGAGCGCGACGCTCGCCGCACAGATGCTGCCCGAGCGCGAGATCCGCCTCATCGACACCGGTTCGACGTCCATGTCGACCGGGATCCCGGCGCTGCTCGCCGCCGAGCTGGCCGCCGACCGGCACGTCGGCCGCAGAGATCGAGGCAGCGCGTCCGCGATCGCCTCCCGGACATCGACCTCTATGTCGCCGTCGACACCCTGGACTACCTCAGGAAGGGCGGCCGTCTCTCGCCGGCGCAGGCGGCCATCGGTGCACTCCTCTCGGTCAAGCCGATCATCACCGTGCGCGACGGGACGGTCACCTCGGCTGAGCGACAGCGGACCAGGGGCAAGGCGCGCGAGCGCGTCGCCGAACTCGTCGCCGAGAAGCCGATCGAACGCCTCGCGATCCTCCACACGCCCACCAGCACCCGCGAGGAGGTCGAGGCGTTCCGGGATGGGCTCGTCGCGCGGGTCCCCGGCGGCATCGACCCTGGGGCCATCTCGATCGGGCTCCTGGGCGCCTCCACCGGCCCGCATCTCGGTCCGGGCCTGATGGGTGCCGCGTTCCTGCGGCGGCGCTGATCCGGGCCTCTTGCCGACCGGCGATCAGCCGTGGACGCGCTCGATGCCTGGGACCGAGTCGGATCCAGCGTCGAAGCTCATAGGCTGGTCAGCCCTGGCCGAGGCGGCGCAGGCGGGCGATCCGATCCGGTTCGTGTTCGGCCAGCCAGGTGTCGGCGCCCAGGAGCGTCGCGGCACGGGCCAGGTACGGCCGCGCCTCCGCCTCGCGACCGAGGACCAGCAGGCACTCGCCGATCTCCTCCGTGCAGAAGCCGTCTTCCGGGTCGCCGGCCGCCGCCGTTTCGGCCGCCAGCCGCTCCTGCACGGCCAGTGCCTCGGCGGGCCGGTCGAGCGCGCGCAGGCAGCGCGCGACGCACCACTCGGCGATCCGCGTCTCCTTGGCCCCACCCTGCTCGCGGCGCGCTGCGAGGGCCGTCTCGAAGGCTGCCAGCGCGCCGTCCAGGTCGTTCGCCTCGAAGCGCGCCCAGCCGATGTTGTTCCAGAGGCTGCCGCGCCACTTGCGCGCGGCCGGGTCCGGCGACGTGTCGGCCAGATCGAGCGCCCGAGCGTGCCAGTCCGGTTCACCGGGTGGCGCATCCACGATGGCCAGCATGTGTGCCGCGTCCACGGCCAGGCCGTCCTCGCCGAGGGTCCGCGCGAGCTCCCAGGCGGCCGCGAATGGCGCCACCGCGGCGGCGGGGTCGCCGCTCGATCGCAGGAGCCGCCCTCGCTCCAGCAGCGCCCGGACGCGGATCCGGTCATCGGTCGGGTGGTCGGCATCCACCTGGTCCAGCATCGCGTGACCGTCGCCGAACTGTCCTTGCAGGCCGAGTGCACGTGCCAGCTGGGTGCGTGCCTCGTCGGCTGCCGCGCGATCGCCACCGGCCTCGGCGGCTTCGATCGCCGCCCGGAAGCGCGCCTCGGATGCGGCCGGGTCGTCGTAGTCCCAGAGGTCATCGAGCGTGGGCATCGACGCCATCGTAGCGCCGTCCCGCCAGGCTGCGGACTTCAGGCGGGAGCGTTCCGCCGGAGCAGGACGATGCCGGTGAACGGGATGCGAACGTCGCCCAGGACCTGGGCGGAGACGGCGAACCCGGCGAACAGGAACACGACACCCAGGAACTCGCCGAGGAAGAACGCCCCGGTCTCGCCGAACCGGTTCATCCCGCTGGTGATGGACGGGATGAGACCGCCGAGGGCGATCAGGGCGGTCGCCGGGACACGCCCATCGAGCTGACCGCTGAACAGGGCCCTGACCGCGCCGGGGATCGAGGCGACCAGGTTGATCAGGATGGCGAACGGCGAGATCGCCAGGTTGCGCAGGAACGTGCCGATCCCGGCATCCGTGCGCAGGTCGTAGTGGACGACCCGGCGCTTGGGCATGAACACGTACGCCGAGTAGACGGCTCCCAGCACGAGGGCGAACCCGCCGGTGATGTTGAAGAACGGGGTGAGCAGGCGGATGTAGCCCGGGTACAGCGTGCCGGCCGGGATGCCCGTCGCCGGGTCCACGTAGTAGCCGGGAGGCGGCAGCGGCACGGTCAGCACCAGGACGGCCGACACGATCGTCCCGACGACCAGGGCCGCGCCGGTGAGCGATGCCCAGCGATGGTCGCCGCGATACGTGAGGACGACGATGACGGCCGCGAGGGCCAGGCCGACCAGCGGATAGAGCCAGACCGCGATGCCGCTGTCGGGGTACTCGTACTTCTTCCAGGACAGGTAGGTGAAGAGGGCCGCTAGGGCGAAGGAGAAGGCCAGGCTGTAGCCGAATCGCGTCTTCGCCAGCAGGTAGACCGTGCCCAGCCCGAGCCAGGCCGCCACCCAGACCGCCCCGATGAGATACCAGGCGCGATACAGCGGTTCGCTCCAGCCGAAGGCGCCCCCGTACCACTCGGTGCCGGCCGAGATCCCGTACCACAGCATGCCGATCGCCCAGACCAGCTGGTAGGGCCGTCGCCGCGTCCGCCACTGGTCGAGCAACATCAGCGCGAAGACCAGGCTGAGCACGGACGACGCAAGGGGCAGGATGACGTTCCAATCCATCGGGTGACCTCGGTGCGGCGGACGCGGGGCGATGCGTCTCCCGGCATTGTGCCGCCCCCGCCATCGCGGTGGTGCGGTCGGTGGGACGGTATCCCGGGCCGAATGGCCCTTGTGGCACGCTCGAACCGACGTTCATCGTGACCGCCGGGCACATAGGTCAGCTGCCGCCAGGGAGATCGACTGATGGCTATCTCGAGCGCGTTCGGTAGCGCCAACGTCACGGACACGCCGAGTGCGACCCCGCCGCTGGAGCCGATCCGCTCGCGTCGCCGCCTGCGGTTCCTCGACGACGAGCAGCTCGACCGGCTGCAGGACGCGACCCTCCGGATCCTCGAGGACGTCGGCGTCCGGTTCCCGTCGGAGGCGGCCCTCGAGATCCTGGCCGGCCACGGGGCGCAGCGTCGACCGGGCGACCCAGGTCGTCCGCTTCCCGCGCGACCTCGTCCGGCGGGCCCTGGCCGACGCGCCGCGCTACTTCACGATGGCGGCGCGCGACCCGCGCTTCGACCTCCAGCTCGAGGATGGCGTCAGCTACTTCACGACCGACGGCTGCGGCGTGGCGACGATCGACTTCGACACCCGCCTGGAGCGACCGTCGCGCAAGAGCGACGTCGCCGAGATGGCCCGGATCGCCGACTACCTGTCCTCGATCGGCTTCATGTGGCCGACCGTCAGCGCCCAGGACCACGGCAGCGACCTCCCAGCTCCACGAGATCGACGCCGCCGTACAACAACACGGTCAAGCACTTCCAGGCGATGGTCCAGGGCGCCGAGCCGGCCCGCCGCGCGATCGAGATGGCGACCGTGCTGGCCGGCAGCCGCGAGGCGCTCCGCGAGCGGCCGGTCCTGTCCGACCTCATCTGCTCGATCGCGCCGCTGGCCCAGGACCACGCCGGGCTCGAGGCGGCGCTCGTGCTTCGCCGAGGCCGGGCATCCCGGTCGGGTTCCTGGCGATGCCGACGCTCGGCACGACGGCGCCGGCGACGTCGGCCGGCGCCCTGGTCGTCGGCGACGCCGAGGTCATCTCCGGGATCGTGCTCCTCCAGCTGGCCTACCCGGGCGCGCCCGGTCTTCCACTCGATCATGAAGGCCTGGGCGGACCCGCGGAACGGCAACTACGTCGGCTACTCCCTCGACAGCCGGGCGCGCTACGCCCCGGTCGAGATGGCCCACCACTGGGGCCTCCCGTCGATGGCGGCCTGCTTCGGCACGGACTCGCCGGCGGCCGGGCACCTGGCAGGCCGGCGTGGAGGTCGCCCTCGACCCGCTCCTGGGCGGCCTCGCCGAGCCCGGAGATCGTGACCGGGATGGGCCTGGACCGGACCTACACGCTGCTCTACCCCGAGGCGATCATCCTCGACGACGACATCTACCAGCGGGCGCGCCACGCCCTGCTGGCCGAGGACGTCAGCGACGAGACGCTCGCCCTCGACGTCATCGCCAACGTCGGGCCGGGCGGCCACTTCCTCGCCGAGCAGCACACCCGGACCCACATGCGGACCGCGCTCAAGCGCGGCCTGACCCACGAGCTGCGCCGAGCACGGCGGCTACCGCGATCCGGTCGAGGTGGCCCGCGAGCGGGTCGCCTGGATCCGGGCCAACCACCACCCGGAGCCGCTCGAGGCGGCCAAGGCGGCCGAGCTGACCCGGATCCTCGCCGCCGCCGACCGCGAGCTCGGAGCGCCGGGATGACGCCGGCGAGCACGCCCGATGACGACGCTCGTCGAGGTCCTGCCGGCGGACCGACGGGCGGAGGTCCATGAGCGGGCCCTGGCCGTGCTGGCCCGGACCGGGCTGCTGGTCGAGTCGGACCGGGCCCGGCAGGCTGCTCGGCGCGGCGGGCGCCCCGGTGGACGAGGGCGACGCGCCGGGTCCGACTGCCGCGGTCGCTCGTCGAGGCGGCACTCGCCGCCGCCCCGCGGACGTTCACGCTGGGCGGCCGCCGCGAGGGCTGGGAGCTGCCGCTCGACGGGAGCGGCTGCAGCCTCGTCGCCGACGGCGAGGCGCTCCAGGTCCTCGACGCCGCGACACGAACGACCGCCGCCCGGCGACCGAGGCGGACTGGATCCGGTCCACGAACCTGCTGGACGCGATCGAGGAGGTGGGCGTCTACTGGCGGATGGTGGATTTCGGCGGCGCGGACCCCTTGCCGGGCGCGGTCGTCCACGCCTGGGCCGGCGCCTTCACCCGGTTCTCGCGCCACGTCCAGGACTCGGCGGCCGATCCCGACGAGGCCGGCTGGCTGCTCGAGGTCCTGGGCACGGTGTTCGGCGGTCGTGAGGAGGTCCGGCGGCGGCGACCCTTCTCGTTCCTGCTCTGCCCGCTGACGCCACTCGCCCTGGAGGGCCCGTACACGGACGCCTGGCTGGCCACGGCCGACTGGGGCCTGCCGGTGGCGGCGATGCCGATGCCGATGATGGGCCTCACGGCGCCGGTCGGGCTCCTGGCCACGACGGTGCTGGGCACCGCCGAGGCCCTGGCCACGCTGTGCCTCGTCCAGGCCGCGGCGCCCGGCACGCCGTTCATCTTCGCGCCGGCACTCTCCGTCATGGAGCCGCGGACCGGGCGGTTCGCCGGCGGCGCGGTGGAGCACGCCCTCCTGGGTGCGGCCACGACCGAGATGGCCCGCTTCTACGGGCTGCCGGTCCAGGCATCGTCGGGCGGCACGGACGCGCACCTGCCCGGCGCCCAGGCCGGTGCCGAGCGAGCCACCGGCTGGCTCCTGCCCACGCTCGCCTGGCCGGACCTCCTCGTGGGTCCGGGCCAGCTCGGCGGATCGACCGTCATGTCGCTCGAGCAGCTCGTGCTGGACGTCGAGGGCTTCCGCCGTTGCGTCCGCCTCCGGCGCGGCATCGACGCCGCCCTCGAGGAGGTCGTGGAGGACGCGCTCGACGAGGTCGGGCCCGGCGGCGACTTCCTCGCCCGGCCGGCCACCCGGCGAGCGACCCGCGGCGGCGAGTGGTACCTGGACCGGCTCGGCGTCCGCGAACCCTGGGAACGCTGGGAGGCGGCCGGCCGGCCGGACATCGTGGACGAGGCGCGCCAGCGCGTCGTCGAGCTGCTGGCGGCCCACGAGCCGCTGCCGATGGAGGAGGCGATGGCCCGCCACCTCGCCACGCTCGTGGATCGCGCGGCCCTGGCAGGCGCGGAGCTCGCATGACCGATGACCGCGGGCGCAACGCCCGGCCCCCCCGACGACCGTCAACGAACCGCCAGAGGACCCGACCATGACCGAGGAACTGTTCACGGCGATGCGCCAGAGCGTCATCGACGGCGACCCCGACGAGGCCGAGGAGCTGGCCCGGGAGGCCCTCGCCGACGGCGTGGACCCCATCGCGGCCATCGACGAGGGGTACGTGCCCGGCATCCGCACCGTCGGCGAGTCGTTCCGGTGCGGCGAGATGTTCCTGCCGGACATGATGGCCTCCGCCGTCGCGATGCAGAAGGCGATCGCGGTCCTTGAGCCGGAGATGCTGGCCCGCGCCTCCCAGCGGCAGGTCGCGGGACGGGTCGTCATCGGCACCGTCAAGGGCGACATCCACGAGATCGGCAAGAACCTCGTGGGGATGATGCTCACGGCCAACGGCTTCGAGGTCCACGACCTGGGCGTCAACGTCATGCCCGAGCAATTCGTGGAGAAGGTCCGCGAGGTCGGCGCCAACGTCGTCGGGGTCTCCGCGCTCCTGACGACGACGATGACCGGCCAGCGGGCGGTGATCACGGCACTGGCGGACGCCGGCCTGCGGGATGGCGTCAAGGTCATCGTCGGCGGCGCCCCGGTCACGCGGGCCTGGGCCGACGAGATCGGCGCGGACGGCTACGGCGAGGATGCCGTGGACGCGGTGTCGGTCACCCAGGCGCTCCTCGCGGTCTAGGCACTCCTCGCGGTCCAGGCGCGTCTCGCGATCCAGGCGCTCCTCGCGATCCCATTGGGGACCCGCGCTACCATCCACGGGATGCAGACTGCGCGGATCCGGGTCGCCGATGGCGTCGAACTCGCCGTCGACGAGTGGCGGCCGGACGGCCCCGACCCGTCCTCTCCAGCGGGCGCGCCGTTCCTCCTCGTCCACGGCCTGGCCTCGAACGCGCGGACGTGGGACGGCGTCGCCGCCGCGCTCGCCGCCGACGGCCACCCGACGTTCACGGTGGACCTGCGCGGGCACGGCCGGTCGTCCAAGCCGGACGGGCCGTACGACGTCCCGACCGTCGCCGACGATCTCGCGACGCTCATCGAGCGGCTCGGGCTCGATCGTCCGGTCGTCGCCGGGCAGTCCTGGGGCGGCAACGTCGTCCTGGAGCTGGCGGCGCGGCACCCCGGAGCCGACGCGCGGGCGTCGTGCTGCGTGGACGGCGGCTGGCTGGAGCTGAGCCGCGACTTCCCGGACTGGGACGCCTGCCGGACCGCACTGGCGCCGCCGCGGCTCGCCGGGCGGCGGCTCGAGGAGATCGAGGGCTACGTCCGCTCGGCCCATCGCGACTGGCCGGAGAGCGGCATCCGCGGCACGCTCGCCAACTTCGAGGTCCGGGACGACGGGACGATCGCCCCGTGGCTGACCTTCGAGCACCACATCACCGTCCTGCGCGGGCTGTGGGAGCACCACCCGTCGCAGCGCTATCCGGCGGTCGACGGTCCCGGTCCTGCTCGCCCCGGCCGAGGAGCGGCGAGACGGACTGGATCCGGCGCAAGCTGGAGGCGGTCGAGGCCGCCGCGGCGGCCATCCCGAACGCCCGGATCCACTGGTTCACCGGCGACCACGACATCCACGCCCAGCACCCGGACGAACTCGCTGGTGTGATGCACGACATGACGATCGACGGGTTCTTCCGATGACCGACCCGCGGATCCTCGCGATCATGGGCTCCGGCGAGACCGCGCCGACGATGGCCAAGGTCCATCGCGCGCTCTTCGAGCGGCTCGGGCCCGGAGCCGGCACCGGCAGCGATCCTGGACACGCCCTACGGGTTCCAGGAGAACGCCGACGAGCTGAGCACTCGAACCATCAAGTTCTTCGCCGAGAGCGTCGGGCGCGAGGTCGGCCGTCGCCTCCTATCGGACGCGAGACGTGGATGCGCTGACGGCGGCCACGGCCGTCGCGCGGATCCGGCGAAGCGCGCTACCTCATGGCCGGCCCGGGCAGCCCGAGCTACGCCCTGCGCCAGTGGGCCGACGGCCCGATCCCGGCCGCCCTCGCCGACCGGCTGCGCGACGGCGGCATCCTGACGATGGCCAGCGCCGCCGCGCTCACCCTGGGCACCGCACACGATCCCCGTCTACGAGATCTACAAGGTGGGCGCGGACCCGAGCTGGCTGCCGGGCCTGGACCTGCTGGGTCCGGCGACCGGCCTGCGGGCGGCCGTGGTCCCCCACTACGACAACGCCGAGGGCGGCAACCACGACACCCGCTTCTGCTACATGGGCGAGCGCCGGCTGCGGATCCTGGAGCGCGAGCTGCCGCCGGGCACGTTCATCCTGGGCGTGGACAGCCACACGGCGCTCGTCCTCGACCTCGATCGGCGGACCGCGACGGTCTCCGGTCTCGGCGGGGTCACGGTCCGGGTGGACGGCCGCTCGACGGTCTTCCCGAGCGGCAGCGAGGTGAGCATCGACACGCTCGCCGAGGTCGCGCGACGGACTGGCCGAGGGCCGGGCGGTCGATATCGGCTGGGAGCCCGGTCCGGACGGGGCCGGTCGCCTGGCCCCGGGCGGTGGGCCGGCATCGCGGGCCGCGGCACCGCTCCGCGACGAGATGGCCGAGCTCGAAGGGGACGTTCATCGCGGCTCTCGGCGCGCGGTGACGGCCGGAGCGCGGTCGCGGCGCTCCTCGATCTCGACTCGGCGATCGAAGGCCGCATCCGCGCCGGCGAGGACAGCCCGGACCTCGACAACGCCAGCGCCACGTTCCGTGCGCTCATCGTCCGGCTCGGCGAGGCGGCGTCGTCCGGCGGGACCGACCCGCGAGCGACCGTCGACCCGTTCGTCGAGACGCTGCTGACCCTGCGCGCCCGGGCTCGAGATGCCCGCGACTGGGAGACCGCCGATCTCGTCCGCGACCGGCTCATCGCCGCCGGTGTCGAGGTCCGCGACGGCGCCGAGGGTTCCAGCTGGACCCTGGCCGGATCGCCAGCCGACTGAGTCGCCGGGTCCCGCTCAGTCGAGTCGGGTGGCTGCCACGCGCTCCGCTTCCTGCAGCGCCGGTCCCGAACCGGTCACCGCGGCTAGGAACTCCTCCCGATCGAGCGCCCACAGCTGCGTGTCCACGGCCGCCGTGACCGTTGCCGTCCGGGGCACATCGCGAAGCAGGGCGATCTCGCCGAAACTGCCGCCAGCCTCGAGGGACCGTCGCAGCTCGCCCTGCACGGACACGTCCACGCGCCCGGTCCCGACGATGTAGAAGCGGTCGCCGTGATCGCCTTCGCGGATGACGACCGTCCCGGCCGCGACGACGACGGGGTGAAGATGCCGGGCGAGTGTCTCCAGCGCGGCCGGGCCGAGCGGTCGGAAGATCGCCGCGGCACGGACGATGGCCAGTTCTCGTTCGGGCAGGACGACCCTCGCGTCGATCCGCTCGAAGCGATGGACGGCCAGCAGTGCAAGCACCGGGAGGAGCGCCCCCAGCAGGATGAGAGCGGTCTGGATCCCGAACAACAGCACGACCGGCAGGATGACGATCGAGCCGAACGCCTCGCCGATGAGTTGCAGCCCCTCGAGTGCGCCGAAGACTCGCGCACGGATCGCGTCCGGGGTGATCCGCTGCAGCAGCGTCTGGCCGGCCACGTCGAGGACAGCGAGCCCGATCCCGGCAAGGGCGAGGAGGACGGCCGTCGAGCGCGGCTCCGGGGCGACGCCGATGAGGGCGATCGGGATGCCGATCATCACGGCCGCCACGCCGAGCCACAGCGCGAGTCGGCGACGACCCACGAGCGAGAACGCGGCGGCGCCACCGGCGATCGTTCCCAGGCCGATCGCGGCGGCGAGGTACCCGGCACCGGCGTCGCCCATCGCGAGCAGGTCGATCGCGATCAGGACCACCAGGATCTCCACGCCGCCGTAGATGACCAGGCGACCCGTGAGCAGCGCGGTCACGACCAGGACGTCGGCATCGGTGGCGACCAGCCGCAGTCCGGCCAGGAGACCGCCTGACGACGCGACGGCGTCCGGCTCGTCCTCGGCGCCATGAGGCACGGACCAGCGCCGCCCGGGCACGATCGGCGCGACGATCCAGGATCGCCAGCCACAGCCCGACGGTCAGGAGGACGGCGCCCATCGCGATGAATGCCGCGCCCGCGGACCACGTGGCCAGGATCAGCCCGACCGCGAGCGGCCCGAACAGTCCGCCGATGCCTTCGCCCATGCCGGCGAGCGCATTGGCCGCGGTGAGCTGCGCCGGCGACTCGGCCAGGTCGGGCAGGAGCGCGGCCTGGATCGGACGGGTCTGGGTGACCGCGATCGTCGCCAGCAGCGACAGCCCATACACGATCAGCGGGGGTGCCCCGGCCAGGGCGGCGGATCCGGTCGCTGCGAGGGTCCCGCCCTGGATCAGGTACCACGCGGTCAGGAGCCGATTCCTCGAGTAGCGGTCCCCGAGCGACGCAAGCAACGGTGCAAGGAGCGCGCTCGGCAGCAACTGGGCGACGGCGACGATCCCCACCGAGGCCGGCCCGGTGGCGTTGTAGGCGTAGACGAGGATCGCCGTCCAGGCGCCGAACTCGACGGCGTTGTAGGCGAAGAACGCCAGCGTGACCCGCCGGATCGGCCCATTCCGGAATGCCGAGCTCGTGACCTTGAGCGACGCCAGGAATGGGGCGAGCGTCATCGACACCGGTCAAGCATGCCCGAGCCACTCGGCCCTCGCGGGGCGACCTCGTACGGCGAGACAGGCCCAGCGTGACGTCGCCGCGCTCGGGGCCTCAGGCCAGGGGGATGCCCTTGGCGCCCTTGTCCTTCTGATAGACCGCCGACAGTTCGCCATAGAGGGCGCTGATGTCGTCCACGCGCGCAACCAGGGCTTCGCGATGATCCTGGTCCAGGCTGGCGATCATCTGGACGATGTCATGGCTGGTCCAGTACCGATTGGTGCGGTTGTAGAGCGGGCGATCCGGCGAAACGATGCCGGTCTCTGGTTCGGGCACGGCGTAGACGGCCTTGAGGATGGCGATGTCATGGGGGATGGCGAAGCTGTCGCGCGTGTCCTGATAGCTGAACAGATAGTAGAAGTTGTCGAAACCCGACCAGGTGATGCCTGACAGGCAGAGCGAGCAAGGCTCGTGGGTGGCCAGGAACAGGCAATCCTTGACATCGGGTCGCTGATCCTGGGGCAGTTCGAAGAAGCGCTTGATGGCATGCATCTCGCCATGCCAGAGCGGATTTTCGGTCTCGTTGTTGGTTTCGGCGATCACGACCGACAGGTCCGATCTGCGCAGGATGGCGGCGCCGAACAGCTTGTTGCCGTGGGCAACGCCGGCGCGGGTCACCGGCGCGATATCGTGTTCGATGACGTCGAGCAGGCGGGCGACGAGGTCGGCGGGATCCATGGTCATGACGGTTGCGTCGCTCCGAACAGCTCCAGTGACGCTCCGAAGTAGGTCTTCAACGCAGGCGGCGGACCAGGTCCAGGATCTCGTCGCCGTAGGTCTCGATCTTGGCCGGGCCGATGCCCTTGACCCGACGCAGGGCCGCCGCGCTCGGCGGCTTGACATCGGCGATGGCGGCCAGGGTCTGATCGTGGAAGACGACGTACGGCGGCACGTTGTCGGCGCGCGCTCGCTCGGTGCGCCACGCTCGCAGCGCGGCGAAGAGCGGGTCGTCGTCGGCGACGCCGTACGGGTTGGCTGCCGCGGCCTTGCTCGCCGAGCGGCGCGCCCCCTGGTCCGCGGCGAAGCGATCCGGCAGCTGGGTCACCCGATGCTCGCCACGCGGCCGCAGGTCGGCGAGGAACCGGCTGGGCTCACGACGGGTCGTGCGCCCGCGGGTCTCGCGCTCGGCCGCCCACGAGATGGCGAGGTACTTGCGGGCTCGCGTGATGCCGACGTACAGGAGTCGAGCCTCTTCGGCGAGGAGGTCGTCGTCGTCGAACGCCTGGCGGATCGGCAGCAGGCCCTCCTCGACAGCGGGCAGCGCGACCGCATCCCATTCGAGACCCTTGGCGCGGTGATACGTGAGCAGGTTGACCCCATCGGCCGAGCCCGCGCGCTCCGCCGCGCGCCGACGGTCCAGTTCGGCGAGATAGCCGTCCGCATCCACCCGCGAGTCCTTGCGGGTCTGGGTGCCCAGGATGTCCAGGAGCGTGTCGAGCGCCGCCGTCCGTTCGCGCGCCTCCTCACCCGCGTGACCGGCCACCATGTCGTCGTCGTAGCCGAGTTCGGCCGCCCAGATCGCGCGGATCTCGCCGCGCAGGGCGAGACCCCTCGACGCGAGGCCGGCTCGGCGGACGAGATCGATCGCGCCCTTCACATCGGGCCGGTCGTAGAAGTGGATCCCGCGCACCTGATAGGCGATCTCCGCCCTGGTCAGCTCGGCCTCGATCGGTGCGAGCTGGGCATTGATCCGGACCAGGACGGCGATCTCGGCCGGCGCAACGCCCTCCGCCACGCGCTCCCGGATCCAGCGGGCGAGCGCCGTGAGTTCGGCGGCCTCGGTGCCGTGGCGGACGACGGTGGGCACTGGGCCGGATGGTCGCGTCGCGATGAGGCGTTTGGCACGGCCCGTCGATGCGAGCAGGTTGTTGGCGAGCGCCAGGACTTCCGGTGTGGATCGGTAGTTCTCAAGCAACTCGATCACGCGAGCGTCGGGGTAGCGCGACGCGAACCCGGTCAGGAACTCGCTCGTGGCGCCCGTGAACGTGTAGATCGTCTGATCCTCGTCGCCGACGACGCAAACGTCGCGACGGTCGCCCAGCCACAGCTCCAGCAGCCGTTGCTGGAGCGGGTTCGTGTCCTGGTACTCGTCCACGCTGAACCAGCGCTTCCGGGCCCGGACGGTCTCGGCGGCTCCAGGGGCGTTCTCGAGGATATCCACCGTCTGCAGGAGCATGTCATCGAAGTCGATCCGCCCGGACTTCGACTTGGCGCGCTCATACCCGTCGAACACCCTGATGAAGTGCTCGATCGGGATCGGCGGCTTGCGCCCCGGGATCGTGACGGTACCGGCGACAGCCTCCTCGTAGGTGGTGGGCGTCAGTCGCCGGCTCTTCGCCCACTCGATCTCATCCGCGAGGTCCTTCGCCGGTGTGAAACGATGTGGCATGGGCAGCCCGCGGATGAGCGGGCCGAGGATCGGCACCTTCGACTCGAGCAGGTCCGGCAATGCCGCGCCATCGTGGTAGACAGGCCAGAAGTGGCGAAGCTGGCTCAGGGCATGGGCGTGGAAGGTGCGCGCCGTGACGCCCTTCAGCCCGAGTACCTCGAGTCGCTCCACCATCTCGTGGGCGGCCTTCGCGGTGAACGTGACGATCAGCACCTGGTCCGCCGGCACGACCTCGGTCGCGATCGCATACGCCGCGCGCCGGCTGATGACCCGTGTCTTGCCGGAGCCGGCCCCGGCCAGGATCCCGACGGGCCCTTCCGTGGCAAGGACGGCCACGCGCTGGGCGTCGTTCAGGTCGTCGAGCAGCCGCGCGGGATCCGGGATGGGCACACCGCCAGTATGAACGCCTCGGCTTGCCTCGGACTTACGGACTCGTCGACTCGGCCGCGGGCGCCGGCGCGGGCGCAGGCGTCCCGAGGTCCCGCCGCGCATACCAGCCCGGGACGACCGCGACACTGCCCAGCGCGGCCAGGATGAGCAGCCCTCCTCCAAGCAGGAACGTCAGGATCCCGCCGAAGAGTCCGGCGGTCAGCCAGGCCAGTCGCGAGACCTTCGCCAGTCGGAAGCTCACCGCGACGGGCAGCAGCCCGAGCCACGCACCAAGGGTGCCGATGACGTAGAACGTCCCGAGGGACTTCATGCCGAAGCCATCTTCGAGGGCATTCGCCCCGCCCGCGAGCACTGCGGCGATCGCGACGAGGGCGGCCGCGATCACGACCGGTCGCGTCGGGGCGAGCCGGGCCAGCAGGAGCACCGATGCCGCCATCCCGAACCATGCGGCGCTGTAGACCCAGATCGAAGTCCAGTCGAGCGCGGTCACCGGGTCCCAGTAGTCCGGGTGGGCGAACTCCATCAGGGAGCGGCCCGCCCACGCGATGCCGGTAAGAAGCCAGACGATCCGCGACAGGACGATCAAGCGCTGGCCTTCGCGACCCCCTCAGGGAACCCGCGACGCAGCGTTCCGCCGGTGACGATCCACAGCATGCAGAACGGCGCGACAAGGACGAGCGGCTCCACCTCGGCCGTGCGCAGCGCATACCACGGCAGGAACAGGCTGGCGACCGATCAGGCTAGCGGGAAGGGCGAGCGCCGCGACGAGCGCCACCAGCCCCCAGGTCGGCATGATCCCGGCGCGCCTCGCCCCCACGGCAAGGCCGAACACGCCGGCGAGGAAGACGACCGCGACGGGGAAGAGCCAGGGCATGATGGCCCAGAGCGGTCCGATGACGATCGCCACCGACCCGGCCATGCGCGACCAGCGTGGCCTCGGCCGGGAGACGATCGACGATACGGAAGGAGACCCACCGACAGCAGCGCGAAGGACAGCGCCAGGAGTGGCAGGGCGCCACGCCATCGCGGTACTCACCGTAGGCGTCACGTTGGACCGGTCCGTCGCCACAAGGAACAGCGCCAGCCCGAAGACCGCGAGACCGACCAGCGGGACGTACCAGAACCGGTCTGCCACGCGCTGCGGGCCAGCGACCTGGGGATGCAGGCGGGCATCCATCGCACCGCGGACGATATCGAGCCGTTCAGACAGCGATGGCCGGCGTGCCTCCAACAGGGCGATGAACTCATCCTCGTACCTGACACGCCAGGCAGCGGGGTAGAGGGCGACCAGTCGCTTCATTCGACGGCTCCTTCGAGGCGTCCGAGGCCGGTCTCGGCGAGGTGGCGCATACCCTCGAGCTGGGCTTTGAGCGTTGCCGCCCCGACGGCGGTCAGGCGGTACGGACGGCGTCGGCTCCCATCATCCGGCAAGGCCTCGATCAGGCCCAGTCGCTCGAGCCGCGCCAAGGCCGCGTACAGCGTCCCGGCCCCGATGCGCCTGCCGCCCGCAGCCTCGCTGTCCTCCATGATCGCGTAGCCGTGCTTCGGCCCATCGGACAGGCTGATCAGGATCAGCAGGGACGGCTCGGCGTACCTGCCGAGATCCGGGAACGCGTCGCTCATCGATCCTCCTATCACTAGTCGCTATACCGATGAACGATATACTCCTCCCGGTGTCCGCCTGTCAAGACGCCATCAGACGCAACCACCCGACGCTCACCCCGGGGTCCTGTTGTCCCGCGTCCGAGGATCGACGGTCGTTCGAAGCAAGCGGAACGAACGGGTCTTTCTGCGCCGACAGGGACCCGGCACACGGCGGACCCGGCACACGGCGGACCCGGCACACGGGGGCCGGTCACTGCGGACCCGGCACGCGGGGACCCACTCAACGGTGGGACGTGAGCACGGTTGGCCGACCTCGCCCGACCAACGCCAGACCAGCGATCGTTCCGCATGGCCGGAACCATCTCGAATATGCGTTCCTGCGAGGACCGAACACGGACGCCGACATCGCCCGAACCGCCGCAGAACCTGAACCCCCAGCGCCCAAGCCCCTCAGCCGGAAGCGTCGGCCAGCGCGTCAACCAGTACACGGACCGGGCGGGCAGACTCGATCGGGTGGCGCATCGGGCGATCCAGGCGAAGCCGGTAGTGCGTTCGACGACCGTCGCGCTCACGCTTCACGAACCCGGCTGCCTCGAGGTCGCGGAGGATGCGCAGGGCGGCGCGCTCGGTGATGCCCACCCTGTCCGCGAGATCACGAACACGGATCTCCGGATCGGCCGCGAGGGTGACGAGCACGTGCGCGTGATTCGTCAGGAACGTCCAGGTTCGAGGCGTATTGATGCTCTCCATGACATGACAAGATTGACAGGTATCGGTCCGCTCCGCTAGGCTTCCAGGACGAAGGGGAGTACCCCACCACTCGATCGCGGCGTCATCCCGGTTCCCCGTGAACCCGCCGTCCGGATCCGACCTGCTCGGATCGGGGGAGACCTTCGAGCATCGGTCGTTGCTCGGAGGCCTGTTCGTTGTTCGGTGATCTCACCATCTGGATCGTGCTCGTTGCCGTCGTGGTCGGCATGCTCGCGCTGGACCTGTTCGTGTTCCACCGCGACGCCCACGAGGTCTCGATGCGCGAGGCCGCGATCTTCTCCGCGGTCTGGATCGGCCTGGGCCTGGGGTTCGGCGGCGTCGTCTTCCTGTGGTTCGGCCCGCAGGCAGGCGGTGACTACCTCGCCGGATACCTCATCGAGAAGAGCCTCTCGATGGACAACGTCTTCGTCTTCGCGATGATCTTCAGCGCCTTCGCCGTGCCGGCGGTGTACCAGCATCGCGTCCTGTTCTGGGGCGTCATAGGCGCGATCGTCTTCCGGGGGATCTTCATCGCAGCCGGGACGTCGCTGCTCGATGCCTTCCACTGGCTCATCTACGCCTTCGGCATCCTGCTGATCCTGACGGGCATCCGGATGGCCCGGTCGAAGGGCCACGCCCTGGATCCGGAGCGGAACCCCGTCCTGCGCGCGTTCAGGCGAGTCGTCCCGATGACCACCGACTACGACGGCCAGGGCTTCATCGTCCGGCACAGGGGCAAGCTGCTCGCCACACCGTTGCTGGCGGTCCTGGTCATCGTCGAGACAAGCGACATCATGTTCGCGATCGACTCCATCCCGGCCATCTTCGCGATCACCACGGATCCGTTCATCGTGTTCAGTTCCAACGTGTTCGCGCTCCTTGGCCTTCGCTCGCTCTACTTCCTGCTCGCCGGCCTGTTGCCCCGCTTCGTGTACCTCAAGACAGGACTCGCGGCATTGCTGGTGTTCGCGGGCGCCAAGATCATGCTCAGCGACGTCTGGAAGATGCCCGTCCCGCTCACCCTGGGCGTGATCGTCGGCATCCTCGGGATCTCCATCGGCGCCTCGTGGTGGAAGACCCGCGGCGCCCACGGTTCCGCGTCCGCGTCCACATCCACACCCGCGATCGTCCTGCCGCCGAGGCTCGGCTGACCCGGACGCGACGCCCCGCTCGCGACGCCGGCTCAGGACGTGGTGGACGGCGTGTCCGGGACCTTCGGGGCCCGTGGGCCCGGGACGTGGCCCTCCGGCGTGCGCCGCAGGATCGCCCGGCGATCGAGATCCTCGAGGATCGCCATGACGTACTTTCGGCTCGTGCCCGTGGCATCGCGCAGGGTCGCGGGCGTGAGCGGTTCGCGCGCCGCCAGGGCCAACGCACGGGCGACGAGCGGGCGGTACGCGGACATGGCGTAGGCGAGGTCCGGCTCGAGGACGACGATGCGACCGCTCCGCTCGAGCTCACGCAGGCCAGCGATCGGGCAGGCGGCGACTCGTGCCGCGGCAGCCAGTGACGGTGGCGACGGGACGGCGAGGGCCGCCTCGAGACGGTCCATCGCCGCCTGGAGCACCGGGTCGGCCGCGGGCAAAGGCGTGGCGACGGCCCCGGGCAGCCGCACCGCGGCTCCGTCACGGATGAGGCGACCGTCGGTCACGAGCCGATCGACAGCCGCCGCGCCGGCCGCCGCCGCGCTGGCACGATCCAGACCCGTGAGGCTTCGGAGCGTCCGGGTGGCGACCGCGCGGATCCGGGTCAGGCCGGTCGCGGTGGCGGTCGGGGCCGCGGCTGCTCTCGTCGGAGCGGGCCGCCGCTAGGATGGCCGCATCGATGGCGCCGGCGACATCGGCGGCGACCGCGACGCGGTTCGTCCCCTCCCCCTCCGGAAGGGCACCATGCAGGTCCAGGCGGGCCGCGGCGATGGCCGGCGCATCGCCCGCCGCGAGCGCCGTCGGCGAGAGCCGACACGCGGTCGGGTGTCTGGCGGCGGCGGGCGACCCCGCGGGCAGGCGCACCGTCGAGCACGACCCCGCCGACGATCCGCTCCGCACCCGACTGCCGGCGCAGGACCAGCCGGTCGCCCGCAGCCACCGCCAGCGGGGCGGCCAGTCGGAGGATCGCGCCGACCGACCCATCCTGCAGGTCGAGTGCGTCACGGCCAGCCCGGCCGAGGGTGCCGTCGACGGCCGCCGTCCCGAGATGGACCCGGGCTCGAGTCCGATCCGGCCAGGGTCGCTCGAGCTGGATCAGCCAGCGATCGCTCGCTACTACTGCCGGATCGTCGGTGAGGACGGCACCCCGATGCAGGCCGGCGCGCGATCCGCCGCTCACATTGAGCGCCGTCCGTCCGGGGCCTGCCGATGCGACCGCGGCCCCGTGCACCTGGACTTCGCGGACGCGGGCCGCCCGGTCGCCCGGAACGAGCCTGAGCGTGGCGCCCGCGGCGAGCGGAGCCCCGCGAAGCGTCCCGGTCACGACCTCACCGCGACCCTTGACCGCGAACACGCGATCGATCGCAAGACGAGATCGAGACGGAGCTGCGCCTCGAGCACGGCCGACCACGCCCGCGCCGGGACCGTGCACGCGGTCCCGCACCTCGACCAACGCGACCCGCAGCGCATCGATGCCGTGGCCCGACGTTGACGAGACCGCCAGGACCGGCGAACCGTGCAGCGACGTACCGTCGAGCAGCCGGGCGACCTCGTCGACGACCGACGCCGTCCGCGCCTCCCCGGCGACATCGATCTTCGTCACGACCGCGATCCCGTGCCGCAGCCCGAGTGCCGACAGCAGGGCCAGGTGCTCCAGGGTCTGCGCGCGTGGTCCGTCATCCGCGGCCACGACGAGCATCGCGGCATCGATCTCGCCCGCGCCCACGAGCATGTTCCCGACCAGCCGGTCATGTCCGGGCACGTCCACGAAGTCCAGCTCGCTGCCGTCCGGCAGGACCAGGTGCGCGTAGCCCACGTCGATGGTCATGCCGCGACGGCGTTCCTCCGGGAGCCGGTCGGCGTCGATGCCGGTCAGTGCCCGGAGCAAGGAGGTCTTCCCGTGGTCGATGTGGCCGGCCGTGCCGACGACGACGGTCATCGCTTCGACAGCGCCTGGAGCAGCGCGCCGGCGAGGGCCGCGTCATCGCCTGCATCGACCGTCCGAAGGTCGAGCAACAGGGCCCCGCTCTCGACGCGGCCGATGACCGGCGGATCACCGGCGCGCAGGCGGGTGGCCAGAGCGGTCGGGCTCGGTCCGCGGACCACCAGCCCCACCGAATTCAAGCACCTGACCGGGCAGCGAGCCGCCGCCCACGGTCGAGAGCATCGGACCGGTCGAGACGAACGTCACGAACCGTGATCGGCAGCCCGGCGACGAACGCGCCGGCACGGGCTGCCAGCGAGTCTCTCGTGGCCGCGATCATCCGCCAGACCGGGATGTCCGTCGTGGCCCGCCCGGCCCGGTACAGGCCCAGCGTGGCCGCGAGGGCCGCGAGCGTCACCTTGTCCGGCCGGACGGCACGCGCCAGCGGATCGCGCCGGATCCGCGCGATCAGGTCCGCCCGGCCGACGATGAGGCCGGCCTGGGGTCCGCCCACGAGCTTGTCGCCACTGAAGGTCACCAGGTCCGCGCCGTTCGCGATCCGGTCGCGCGGCATCGGTTCGTAGGCCAGGCCGAACGCGGACGTGTCGAGCAGGGCACCGCTGCCGACGTCGTCGACGAGGATCGCCCCGTGAGCGTGGACGAGGCGGGCGAGATCCACCGCATCGGGCGACTCCACGAAACCGTGCTGGCTGAAGTTCGACGGATGCACGCGCAGGACGACGGTCGCCCGACCATCGGCCAGCGGACCCTCGAAGTCGGCGGCGCGCGTTCGATTCGTCGTCCCGACCTCGATCAGGCGGGCGCCGGTTCGCTTCACGATCTCGGGGATGCGCACGTTGCCGCCGATCTCCACCAGCTCCCCGCGAGACACGGCCACCCCTCGGCGTCCCGCCAGCCCGACAGCGAGCGCCAGGCCCGCCGCGTTGTTGACCGTGACGATGGCGTCCTCCGCACCGGTCAGGGCGATCAGGTGATCCTCCACCGCCCTGAAGCGCGGCCCGCGCCGACCGGCCGCCCGATCGAATTCGAGCAGCGAGTAGCCGGCCGCAGCCTGCATGGCCGCCGCGACGGCAGCGTCCGGCCAGGGCGCCCGACCGAGATTCGTGTGGAGGATGACGCCGGTCGCATTGAGGACGGATGTCAGGCCACTCCGAAGCGGATCGACGAAGCGCTCGGCGGACCTCGACGGCTGCGTCCGCCAGCTGCTCGATCGTGCGCGGCGGATGCCCATCGGCCAGGCGGGTCCGCTCATCGTCGATGACGGTGCGGGCGATCGCGAGGATCGCCTCCGACTCACGTGCATCCGATCCCGGTGCGTCCGGCGTCTCGTCCCGCCGCCGCAGCGCGGTCAGCAGGCGCTCCACGCTCGGCGGACGTTGGGCGTTGGTCATGCGGCCTCCCTGGCGGGAGCGCGTGGGAGTCGAACCCACCGCGCCGCGCCAAGCGCCGCGCCACTGGTTTTGAAGACCAGGGGACCCACCGGGACCCGACCGCTCCCAGCCCTGATAGTAGCGTGCAGCCGGTGGCGCGCAGCCGGACGGTATCATCCGGGCCGTGACCATCCCGCCGCCCGGCCCGTTCCGGATGACCGAGCTGACCGACTGCGGCGGATGCGCCGCGAAGCTCGGTGCCGACCTGCTCACCGAGGCGCTGGCCGGCCTGGGCGCCGAGGCGGCCGCGAACGCCCCGGACGCGCTCATCGCCGGCCTGACCCCGCCGGACGACGCCGCCGTCTATCGCCTGAGCGATGACCTCGCGGTCATCGGGACCCTGGATTTCTTTCCGCCGCTGGTCGACGACCCTCGAACGTTCGGGGAGATCGCGGCCGCGAACGCCCTGTCCGACGTCTTCGCGATGGGCGGTCGCGTCCTGTTCGCCCTCTCGATCGCGGCCTTCCCCGAGGACCTGCCGCGCGACGTGATGACCGAGATCTTCGCGGGAGCCTCGGCCAAGGTACGTGAGGCGGGCGGCACCCTCGCGGGCGGCCACACGATCCGCGACCCCGAACCGAAGTACGGACTCGCCGTCATCGGGGCCGTCCACCCCGACCGGCTGCTGCGCAAGGGCGGGGCACGACCGGGCGATCGGCTCGTGCTGACGAAGCGCCTCGGGACCGGGATCCTCGTGTCGGGGTCCCGGCAGGGCCGGACCAGCGAGGCTGACCTGGCCGAAGCGATCGAGGGGATGCGCCGCCTCAACCGCCCCGCATCCGAGGCACTCGCCGGCGCCGGTGTCCGCGCAGCGACCGACGTCACGGGGTTCGGCCTGCTCGGCCACGGCCTCGAGATGGCCCGATCGTCCGGAACGCGACTCGTCTTCGAGGCGGCCGCCCTGCCGATGCTCGCGGGCGCGCTCGCGGTCGCGGCGGCCGGCGTCGAGACCGACGGCGCGGCGCATAACCGGCGCTTCGTCGCTGGTTCGCTCGAGATCGGAAGCGCCGTCGCGCCGCGAGTACGTGACGCTCGCCCATGACCCGCAGACTTCCGGTGGCCTGCTCGCGGCGGTCCCGGCCGATCTCGTCGAGGCCACCGAGGCCGCCTTCGATGCCGCCGACGTCGAGCGCTGGTGGATCGGTCGCGTGGATCCTGGAGCGGACGGCGTGGCGGGCGTGGCCCTGATCTGACCGCGCCAGGCCAGATCCGACCGAGCCGCGAGGCGTCGCGCGAACGGACGACCGACCTATACTCCACCCGTGGATCTGCACGTCATCGGGCCGCTCGCGTCGCCCGCCGAACGAGCCGCCGTGGACACCGTCGTGGGTCCGCCCGAGTCCGGCTGGGCCGGTGGCCGCCGTGACACGGCCACCGAAGGCCACGCGGCCAGCGGAGGCCACGCCGCCCGATCGAGGCGCTCGGAACTCCTGCCGGCACTCCACGCCGTCCAGGACCGGATCGGCTGGATCAGTCAGCCGGCACTGAACTACATCTGCAAGCGCCTGACCATCCCGCCCGCGGAGGCGTACGGCGTCGCGACGTTCTACGCGTTGCTCACGACGATCCCGCGAGCCCCGGCCGTGGCCCACGTGTGCGATGACATCGCGTGCCGGCTGGCCGGCGCCGAAGACCTGTGCGACGCGCTCGAACGGGAGCTCGGGCCCGCCGGCGAGCCCGCCCCGGGCGCCCGGATGACCTGGAGCCGGAGCCCGTGCCTCGGCCAGTGCGAGCGGGCGCCCGCCGCATTGGTGACGGTGGCCGGCGGACCCACCCGTCCGGCGGTCCGTCGGCCCGGTCGATGCGGCCGAAGTCGTCGCCCAGCTCGATGCCGGCCTGCGTGGCCTCGAGCCCTCGGACGCGCTCGCGGCCACGCTGGACACCACCCCCAGCCCGGAGCGGATGGAGGTCCTTCGCCGGTCCATCCCGCAGGCCGGCGACGACGGCCTTCGACTCCTTGCCCGGATCGGCCGGATCGACCCCACCAGCCTCCCCGACTTCCTCGCCAGCGGCGGGTACCGCGCGCTCAGCGCGGCCATCGAGCTCGGCCCGACTCGCACGATCGAGGAGGTCATCACCGCCGAGGTCCTCGGGCGCGGCGGAGCGGCGTTCCCCGCCGGCAGGAAGTGGGCCGCCGCGGCCGCATCGAAGGGCCTCCCCAAGAACATCGTCTGCAACGCGGACGAGGCGGAACCCGGGACGTTCAAGGACCGCGCGATCCTCGAGGAGGACCCGTTCTCGCTGGTCGAGGCGATGACGATCGCGGGCTTCGCGACCGGTGCCGAACTCGGGTTCCTCTACATCCGCGGGGAGTACCCGCTCGGCGAGGCGCGCATGGCCAACGCCATCGCCAGGAGCCGCGAGGCCGGCTACCTGGGCCGGGACATCCTGGGCGCCGGCTTCGCCTTCGACATCGAGATCCGCCGCGGCGGCGGTGCCTACATCTGCGGCGAGGGCACCGCGCTGTACGAGTCGATCGAAGGCAAGCGTGGCGAGCCGCGCAACAAGGCGGAGCGCTCCACCACCTCGGGCCTGTTCCAGAAGCCCACCGTCGTGAACAACGTCGAGACCCTCGTCAACATCCCGGGGATCGTCCTGGACGGCGGGGCGGAATACGCCACCCTCGGCACGGACCTGTCCAACGGCCACAAGCTGTTCAGCATCTCGGGCCACGTCGCCCGGCCGGGCGTCTACGAGACCGAGTTCGGGATCACGATCCGCGACCTCATCGAGCTCGCCGGCGGCGTCCCCGGCGGGCGAGCGATCAAGGCCATCAACGTGGGCGGCGCGGCCGGCGTCTTCGTGGGGCCGGACGCGATCCACATGCCGCTCACGTTCGAGCACGCGAAGGAGATGGGCGCCACCCTTGGCGCGGGTGCCGTCGTCGTGTTCGACGAGACCACCGACATCCTGGACATCCTCCGGCGCATCGCCCAGTTCTTCCGGGACGAGTCCTGCGGCCAGTGCGTCCCGTGTCGCGTGGGGACGGTCCGCCAGGAGGAGCTGCTGGCGCGCCTGATGGCCGGCCAGCCCGAACGGCTCCGTGGCCGCCGAGCTCGACCTGCTGCGCGACCTGGGCCAGGCCATGCGCGACGCGTCCATCTGCGGCCTCGGCCAGACCGCCAGCAGCGCGATCGAGAGCGGCCTCCTGCTGCCCGAGGTGATGGCTCGATGAATGAACGAGAGACCCCGGCGAGCGTCCCGGTGAACCCGATCCTGCTCAACCCGCCGGCGCGGCCCGACCCGTCCGCCGGAAGCGCCGCCCCTGCCGCCCGTGCCGAAGGTGGAAGCGACGATCGACGGCCATCCCGTCGAGGCTCCGGCAGGCTCCACGATCCTCGATGCGTGTCGCGCCAAGGGGATCGACACGCCGACGCTGTGCTACGCCGAGAACCTCGACCCGGCCGGCGTCTGCCGGGTGTGCGTGGTCGAAGTGGGCGGCGCGCGGGCGCTGGTGCCGGCCTGCTCGCGCAGGCTCGAGGCTGGGCATGGACATCCAGACCGACTCGGAACGGGTCCGTCACTCGCGCAAGCTCGTGCTCGAGCTGCTCGGATCTTCGGTCGACATGGAGCTGGCCGGTCCGTCCGTACCGGACGGTTCGATCGCCGCCTATGCCGAGCGGTACGGGGCGGATCCCGGACGATTCGGCCCGCCCGCCCAGCCGGCCGCGGCGAACGAGCGGGACGCCCTCCAGGCGGGTCACCATCACGCGGCGGACGGAGCGTCCAGCGCCGCGACCGTCGCCCAGCCGGTGAAGATCGACAACAACCTGTACGTCCGCGACTACGCGAAGTGCATCCTCTGCTACAAGTGCGTCGACGCCTGCGGCGTGGATGCGCAGAACACCTTCGCCATCGCCGTCGCCGGGCGCGGCTTCGATGCCCGGATCTCGACCGAGTGGAATGTCGGCCTGCCGGACTCCGCGTGCGTCTACTGCGGCAACTGCATCGGCGTCTGCCCGACCGGTGCCCTGATGTTCACGTCCGAGTTCGAGATGCGGGTCGCGGGCACCTGGGACGAGTCCGCCCAGACCGTGACGGACACCATCTGCCCGTACTGCGGCGTCGGGTGCACGCTCACGCTCCACGCCCAGGACGACACCATCGTCAAGGTCACCTCGCCGTCGGATTCGAGCGTGACCGACGGGCATCTCTGCATCAAGGGTCGCTTCGGCTTCGAGTTCGTGAACAACCGGCCGGGGCGAGATTGACCTCACGGTATACTCGGCCTCGTCAACGCCCAGAAGGAGGCACTCGCCCATGGCGAAGCCCTACATCCGACTGACCCAGCCGCTCGTGCGCGACACGAAAGACGGCGAGTTGCGTCCCGCGACGTGGGACGAGGCGCTCGATCGGACCGTCGCCGGGTTCCGCGCCGCGAAGGCGGCTCACGGACCAACGACATTCGGCACCTTCAGCTGCAGCCGGGCGACCAACGAGGTCAACTACGCAGCCCAGAAGTTCAGCCGAACGGTCCTGGGCAGCAACAACATCGATAGCTGCAACCGGACGTGACACGCTCCTAGCGTCGCCGGTCTGGCGATGACGTTCGGTGCCGGTGGCGGCACATCTTCATATCGCGAGGTCGAGGAGACGGACCTGATCGTCCTGTGGGGCAGCAACGCCCGCGAGACGCACCCGATCTTCTTCCATCACGTGCTCAAGGGCATCCACCACGGTGCGCGCCTGTACACCGTGGACCCGCGCCGCACGACGTCCGCCGAGTGGTCGGACGGCTGGCTCGGGCTGGACGTCGGGAGCGACATCGCCCTCGCCAACGCGATCGGCCGCGAGATCATCGCCGCCGGGTTGGAGAACCGCGAGTTCATCGATCGGGCGACGATCGACTTCGAGGCGTACAAGGCGAAGGTCGAGTCCTACACGCTCGAGTACGCCGAACACGAGACGGGCGTCCCGGCCGAGGCGATCCGCGAACTGGCCCACGCCTTTGCCAAGGCCCCGCGCGCGATGATCTGCTGGACCCTTGGCATCACCGAACACCACAACGCGGTCGACAACGTCCTGGCCCTGATCGCCCTCGTGCTCCTGACCGGCCACGTCGGGCGGTACGGCAGCGGCGTGAGCCCGTTGCGTGGCCAGAACAACGTCCAGGGCGGCGGCGACATGGGCGCCCTGCCGGACCGCCTGCCGGGGTTCCAGCATGTCGAGAACGACGAGCTTCGAGCCAAGTTCGACGCCGAATGGGGCGTCACGGTCCCGCCCAAGCGCGGCTGGCACCTGTCGGGGATGTTCGACGCGATGGAGCGCGGCGAGATGACCGCCATCTACTGCATCGGCGAGAACCCGGTGCAGTCGGAGGCCGACCAGAAGCGAGCCATCCACCTGCTCTCCAACCTCGACTTCCTCGTCGTCCAGGACCTCTTCCTGACCAAGACGGCCCAGCTCGCGGACGTCGTCCTGCCGGCCACGGCCGCCTGGGCCGAGAGCGAAGGGACCGTCACGAACTCCGAGCGCCGGGTCCAGCGCGTCCGCAAGGCGGTCGAGCCGCCAGCCGGAGCCCGCGACGACATCGCGATCATCTTCGAGCTCGCGAACCGGATGGGCGCCGGCTGGGGCGAGGCCGATCCCGAGGCCGTCTGGGAGGAGGTCCGCCGCCTCTCGCCGGTCCATGCCGGGATGAGCTACGCCAGGCTGGAGGCAGAGGACGGCCTCCACTGGCCGTGCTACGACGAGACGCACCCGGGCGAGCTGTTCCTGCACAGCCGGCTCTGGGAGGATCCGATCCAGGGCACCCGGGCGCCGTTCTTTCCGGTCGACCACGAGCCACCGGTGGACAAGCTGGACGCGGACTACCCGATCCGGCTGACGACGGGCCGTCGCCTCGAGTCGTACAACACGGGGGTCCAGACCTCCGGCTACACCTCGCCGCTCCGGCGGGGCGAGAGCCTCGACACGAGCCCAGAGGATGCGGCGACCTACGGCCTCGAGGACGGCGAGCGGGTCCGGGTGGTCTCACGGCGCGGCCAGGTGGAAGTGCCGGTCCGGATCGATCCGTCCCTGCGGCCCGGCCTGACCTTCATGACGATGCACTTCCAGGACGAGGTCGCGGTCAACCTCCTGACCATCGACGCGACGGATCCGAAGTCCGGCACCGCCGAGTTCAAGGCGACCGCGATCCGCATCGAGAAGCTCGACGCACCGGTCCCTGCCGGCACCTGAGGTCCCCGCCGGGGCTGAGGACTAACCGGCGGACGACCCGGTTGCCTCGGCGATGAGCCTGGCCAGCTGCTCCGCGTCCATGAAGCCGTGGATCTCGCTGCCGATCGCGACGGTAGGGGCGAGTTCGCAGTCGCCCAGGCAACGGGCCTCGGTCAACTTGATCCGGCCGTCGGCGGTCGTCTTGCCCAGCCTCGCCCCGACGAGCCGCTCGGCGTCCGCGATCAGTCCCTCCGCCCCGACGGACTGGCACACCTCCGCGGCGCAGATCCTGACCTGGACGGTCCCTCCCTGGGTCATGCAGGATCCCCTGAGCGACTGATCGAGTCGGCGGTGGTCTCGGCAGGCATCCGCGAAGGGTACCTATCCCGGCCGATCTCGTCAGGTGGCGAGGTTCGCACCCCGGCGCGCTCGCACCTCGGCCAGGCGACCCTCCAGGAACGCTCGCTCCGCGCCGTTTGTGGTCAGCGACAGCGCCTGCTCGTAGGCTGCGTCGGCCTCGGTCCAGCGCTCGAGTCGCCGGAGGAGGTCGCCTCGCCCGGCGTGCAGGTACGGGTACGACGCCAGCTCGCCTGAAGCCGCGATGCCGTCCATCATCGCGAGCCCGTACGCCGGACCGTCGGCCATCGCCACCGCGACCGCCAGGTTCAGCTGGACCACCGGCGTCGGCGTCATCCCGGCGAGCGATCGATACAGCTCGGCGATCTGGGGCCAGTCAGTCTCCCCAGCGGTTGCCGCCTCGTCGTGGAGCGCGGCGATGGCCGCCTGGACCTGGTACGGCCCCGGGCTGACCAAGCTCCAACGCGCGCTGCACGATCGCCTCGCCCTCGCTGATCCGATCGCGGTCCCACAACGAAGCGATCCTGCGCATCGAGCAGGACGAGTGCTCCCTCCGCGGAGGTTCGAGCCTCGCGCCGCGCGTCGTGCAGCAGCATCAGCGCCAGCAACCCGAGCGCCTCCGGCTCGTCGGGCAGCAGCGAGACGACGAGCCGCGTCAGCCGGATGGACTCCGCGCTCAGCTCCCGTCGGACCAGCGAGTCGCCGGTCGATGCCGTGTAGCCCTCGTTGAACACCAGGTAGAGCACCTGCAGGACGCCGGCCAGCCGCTCGGGCAGCACCTCGGCCGGCGGCACCCGGTAGGGGATCCCGGCGTCGCGGATCTTCTTCTTGGCCCGGACCAGTCGCTGGGCGAGGGTGGGCTCCGGGACGAGGAACGCGCGCGCGATCTCCGGCGTGGTCAGGCCGCCGAGCGTTCGAGGCGTCAGCGCCACGCGCGCATCCATCGCCAGGGCCGGGTGGCAGCAGGTGAAGATGAGCCGAAGTCGATCGTCGGCGATGTGCATCGGATCCTCCGACTCGTCCGGTCTCGATGGCGGACAGGTTCGCCTCGATCTCGGACTCCCGGGCGATCTCGGCCGTCTTCTCCACGAGGCGCCGCCGCCGGCGCAACCGATCGATCGCGCGATTCCGCGCGGTCGTGGTGATCCAGGCGCCCGGATTCGCGGGGATGCCACGCTCCGGCCAGGTCTCCAGGGCGGCGATGAACGCCTCCTGGACGGCCTCCTCGGCGAGGTCGAAGTCGCCGAGGACCCGGATCAGGGTCGCGACCGCCCGGCCCTGTTCTTCGCGGAACAGGCGATCGACGACCTCGTGGGTGGCGGTCAGTTCGCCCCGGCGCCGGCGCCGGCACCGACGCCGGCCGGCTCGGCCTCGGCGGCCCCGACCCCGTAGTCCCAGATCGGGCGGACCTCGATCGATCCGTGCGTCGCCCCCGGGATCATCGCCGCGTAGGCGATCGCCTCGTCCAGATCCGCCGCCTCCACGACGTAGAACCCGCCGAGGGCTTCCTTCGTCTCGGCGAACGGACCATCCGTGGTCACCGTCCGTCCATCAACGACGCGCACCGTGGTGGCGCTGGAGGTCGGCAGGAGGGCGTCCCCGGCCAGCATCGCGCCGCGCTCGCGGAGATGCGCGGTGAAGGCGTTGTAGGCCTCCATCTCGGCGCCCATCTCGTCCTCCGGGGCCGTCCCGGTCGGTTCGGCGCCGTAGATCAACAGGATGTACTGCATCGGTCGTCTCCTCGTCTCAGCGCCCGTGGATCCGGGCCTCATGCTCACGACGAACGAGCGGCCCGCGAATCGACCGCCATCATCGGCCCGGTCGCGCCATCTGTCGAGAGGTATCGTTCCGCCGTGGCGAAGGAACAGGAGATCCTGCACATCGACGGTCGCGACGTGACCGTGACGAACCCGTCGAAGGTCTACTTCCCGGACGCCGGCTACACCAAGGGCGACGTCGTCCGCTACTACGCCTCGGTCGCGGATGGCGCGCTGACCGGCATCCGCTCCCGCCCGATGGCGCTCAAGCGCTTCGTGGACGGCATCGGCAAGGAGCCGTTCTTCCAGAAGCGCGCGCCGGACAACACGCCCGAGTGGCTGCACACCGCCGAACTGACGTTCCCCAGCGGGCGGACCGCGGACGAGATCGTCGTCGAGGACGCGGCCGGCCTCGCCTGGATCAACAACCTGGGCTGCATCGACCTCAACCCGCACCCCGTGCGCGCGGACGACCTGGACCACCCCGACGAGCTGCGGGTGGACCTGGACCCGGTGCCGGGCGTCGAGTGGGCGCAGATCCGCGACGTCGCGATGGTCTGCCAGGACGCCCTCGAGGCGGTCGGCCTGGTCGGCTGGCCCAAGACCTCCGGCTCGCGCGGGATCCACATCAACGTGCGCATCGAGCGTCGGTGGACCTTCCCGGAGGTTCGGCGGGCGGCGCTGGCCCTCGCCCGCGACGTGGAACGACGAGCGCCCGACCTCGCCACCAGCAAGTGGTGGAAGGAGGAACGCCACGGCGTCTTCCTCGACTACAACCAGAACGCCAAGGATCGAACGGTGGCGTCCGCCTATTCGATCCGCCCGCTGCCGGACGCCCGCGTCTCCACGCCGCTGACCTGGGACGAGGTACCCACCGTCGAGGCCGAGGCGTTCACGATCCAGACCGTGCCGGCACGCTTCGCGGCGATCGGCGATCCCGGGCGCCGGCATCGATGACGGCGGTCGGCTCGCTGGAGGCGCTGCCTGCAGCTCAGCGAACGCCACGAAGCCGAAGGCGAAGGCGACGCCCCCTGGCCGCCGAACTACGCCAAGCAGGCCGGCGAGCCGCCGCGCGTCCAGCCATCGAAGGCGCGCCGCCCGAAGTCCGAGTACGAGCCAGGTCGTGGGAAGGCTGGCGGTCCCCCACCCGAGATCGCCGCCGAACGGGCAGCCGCGGTGGCCGCCGGCGACCCGAACGCCGGCCTGCCGACCGAATGGGAAGGCTCCCGTCCCACGCCGACCGGCCGCCGCAAGACGACCGATCCCGGTCGATCGAGATCTCCCGGGCGGCCTCCAAGGCCGAGGCGCTCGACGGCCTCGAGACGCTGGAAGGCGCGCCATCCATCGGCCGCAGCGTCACTCGAACCCGCCGATGTCCTCGTGGACGGCATGCGCGGCCGCTCATCGCTCTGGTACCGCGTCCGCGTGAACCTCATCCACGTCCCGGAGGCGGACCGCCCGGCCAGGAGGCGCTCGACCCCGACTACGACCCATGGGCCGGCCAGGACATCGAGGCCTGGCGAGCGCAGACGAACCGCTCCCGCACGCCGACGAGCCGCAAGCCGAAGGCCAGGGCGTCCGACGCCGACGCCATCGGGCCGGAGCCTGAGGATCCCGCCCCGTGACCCGCGACGAGTTCCGAGCGTTGCTCGATCGGGCGGCGGCCGGGTGGGCCGATGGCGACGCGGCGGCCGTGGGCGATTGCTTCGCCGAGGACGTCGAGTACATCGACCCGTTCATGTACCGGTTCGATCGGCGCGACGACCTGCTGCCGTTCTTCGAGCCGCCACCGGGCGGCCATCACGTGACGTGGCATACGGTCATCTGGGACGACGAGGCGCAGACGGCGGCCGTGGAGTACTCGTACGAGGGGCATCACCGCTACCACGGAACGGCCATCGTCCGGCCCGGATCCGACGGGCAGGATCGCCCTGTGGCGGGAGTGGCAACACCTCGACGATGCGCAGGACTGGGATTCACGGATCCTGGGGCCGGCGGCGGATCAGGCGCTCCTGGCCTCGATCGACCACGTCCAGCTCGGGATGCCGGCCGGAGGCGAGGACACCGCCCGGGCGTTCTACGTCGGCGTCCTTGGCCTGCGCGAGATCCCGAAGCCGCCGCAACTCGCGGGCCGGGGCGGAGTCTGGTTCGCCCGCCGGTCCGTGGCCGTCCACCTGGGCGTGGAGGCGAGCTTCCAGGCAGCCCCGAAGGCGCATCCGGCCTTCGTCGTGGACGACCTGGCCTCCGTCCGCGAACCCCTCGCGGCCGCGGGGATCGAGGTCCAGGAGGACGATAGCGGCGTCCCGGTCGCGCGCTGCTACATCCGCGACCCGTTCGGCAACCGGCTCGAACTCGTTGACGCAGGCGACGCGGGGTTCGAGCGCCCGCTGACCCTCACGCCCCGAAGATCGAGGCCAGCAGGTAGGGCGCGCTCTCCTCGAGCTGGTCGTAGCGGCACTCGGTCGACGGGCTTGTCCGGGCGCCAGCGCTTGAACGTCGTCGCCGTGGCGGAAGCGGGTCGCCCTGGAGATGGTCGTAGGCGACCTCCGCGACCCGTTCGGCGCGAAGCGGTTCCCACGACAGGTCCTTGCCGCGGTTCCAGCGGGACGTGGCGCCCGGCACGCGCTGGCCGCTCTCTGCCTGCTCGGCTGCCCACTCCGCCCAGCCGGACCACGGGTGCCCGTCGAGGGCGTTCTCGCGCAGCGGCGCCAGCTCGTCGACCAGCTCGGCGCGACGATCCCAGGTGAACGACGAGGTGATGCCGACGTGGTGGAGCGTCCCCTCGTCATCGAATAGCCCCAACAGCAGCGACCCGATGTGCGTCCCCGGCCCGTTCTTGTGCCAGCGGAAGCCGGCCACGACACAGTCCGCCGTGCGCTGGTGCTTGATCTTGAGCATGGCGCGCTTGCCCGGCTGGTAGACGCCATCGAGCCGCTTGGCCACGACGCCATCCAGCCCGGCGCCCTCGAACCGATCGAACCAGTCGGCCGCGGTCGCGCGATCGAGGGTCGACGGCGACAGGTGGACCGGCGGCCGGGCCGCGCCGAGGACGGCCTCCAGGCGCGCCCGGCGCTCGCTGAGCGGGGTGTTTCGGAGGTCCTCATCGCCCAGCGCCAGCAGGTCCCAGGCCACGAACGAGGCGGGCGTCGCCTCCGCCAGCATCTTCACCCGCGACGCCGCCGGGTGGATCCGGAGCAGGAGCGCGCCGAAGTCCAGCGTGCCGTCGTGGGCGATGACCACCTCGCCGTCCAGGACGCACCGCTCGGGCAACGCTGCCCGCAGCGGAGCGGCCAGCTCCGGGAAGTACCGATCCAGCGGCTTCAGGTCGCGCGACTGCGTATACACCTCGTCGCCGTCACGGAAGACGATCGCCCGGAAGCCGTCCCACTTGGGTTCGAACAGCCAGCCGTCATCGGTCGGCAGGCCATCGGACGCCTTCGCCAGCATGGGCTCGATGGGCGGTCCGAACGGCAGATGGAGGTCCATCGGCGGAGTGTACGGGGCTCGGACTGGCGGCGGTGGATTGACCGGTTGATCGCTCGGTGACGCGTCAGTCGCTCGCCGGGTGGCTCGGGCTCGTGACTCCCGATCGCCGCATGGTCACCCCATGACCATATAGACCACGCAGGCCGGGGCCGGCGTCCAATAGGGTCACCAGGCGCACCAGGACGCCAACGACGGCCCGTTGCGTAGACGATCGGTGCGTCCCGTGCACCGCCCGGCCAAGAGGGACGTGGATTTCGGACGCTGCTTGGCGCACATGGTCACGACATGCACACGCCGCCGAGCGGGGCGCGCTCGCCGTCCGCTAGCTGACGTTCACCGTCAGGGCGAGCCGCCAGGTGCCCTTCATGCCGCCTGCCCATGGCTGGCTGTAGATGAACTCGATCAGCGTGGTCCCGGCGCCCGTCCCGCGGAAGGTGAACACCTGCGTGCCGGCAGCCCCGGGCAGCGCGGTCGCGGGCGCGTCGTCAGCGACCTCGACCAGCTCCACCGACTGGTCGCCACTCCAGACCGGCGTCTCCCAGGCGAACCCGGTGGAGGCATTCGAGCAGAGGGTGACGTCGAGCGTCTGGCCGACCGAAAGCGCGACATCTCGCTCGAGGGCTGGCCGCCGGGGCCGGCGGACTCGAAGGCGGCGCAATCGACGGTCAGCGCCACGGGCGGCATCGGACTCCCGGCCTCGCTCGAGCAACCGACGAGCACGGACGCGAGCGCGGCCAGGAAGCAGACGGCGGCACCGGCCCGGCGGATCACGCCAGGCTGCGAGCGGCGCGCGACGCGATCGGGCCCGATCGTGGCGACCTCCTCATCGACACCGCCAGCCTACGCTCGACGTGCCCCTCCGAATCAACCGTCCCCGGACCTCACGGCAGCGTCTCCAGCGCGGCCCGTGCCTGCTCGCGGCCGAGGTTCCAGGCCGCCGGGCCCTGGTAGGCGGGATCGGTGCGCAGCTCGTGGCGCCGCTGGAGCAGGAACCCGGTGATCGCGCCGCGGTCGGCGTCCGGGAAGCTGGGGCAACGCGGCGACGACGACCGGGATGGCATCGTCCGGCAGGACGGCCAGATAGTCGCGGTCAAGGCCGGCATGCCCGTCGGCGGGCACGAGGGTCGGGTCGAGCACACGGGCGATGTTGCGCTCGGCGACGACCGCAGCCGGGGCGATGACATTGAGGAACACCAGGGCCACCACCCCGATGACCGCGAGCCCGTGACCCAGCCAGCGCGTCCGGTCCGCCAGGACCAGACCCGCGGCGGCGGCGAGCGCCAGCCCGAGCGAACCGATCGCCACGAAGACGTACAGCCGCAACTCCGTCCAGCCATAGGCGTCCTGGTAGAGGCGCAGGCGCAACGCCGCGGACACGAGGACGAGCGCCGAGAGCCCGACAAGGACCAGGAGCGCCGCGACGTACGGCCGGGTGCGACGCTCGACGGTCGTCTCCAGCGCCACGACGACCGCGCAGGCCAGGCAGGCGGCCGCGACGAGCTCGAAGAAGCCGCGCCGTGCGTAGTCGCTGTAGGTCATCCCGATCGCGGCCAGCGTGTCCACGCCGCCGAACAGGTAGGCGAGCTGGAGCCCGACGAAGGCCGCCACGACCAGGTCGATGACGAGCAGGATGACGAGCGCCTCGATCGCGCCGAGGCCGCGAAGCCGGTCGATCGGCGGGGAACCGGCGGCGGCGCCGAGGGACGTGCCTCGTTCGATCGCCGGAAGCCCCGATGCGGCGATCGTCAGCAGCGAGATCGCCAGCCAGGCGCTCGCGAGGGAGAACAGGACCCGGCCAGGCAGGGTCCCGAGATCGATCCGCAGTCCGAGGACGTCGTCCAGGCCTCGCCTGAAGATCGGGTCCGCCGACGCGAACAGGACCGCGAAGATCAGCCCGAGCGGGATCCCGACCATGAGGCCGCGCGCGACCGGCCCGCTCCAGCTCGGCAGCCGGGATGCCTGTGGGTCGTCGTCGGCCCACCCTCAGGGCGTGGCGGCGCGACCCGCCGGCGACGGCCATCGGCGACGGGCCGCGGCGATCGCCCGCGGTGGCCCCCACGCGACCGCGCCGACGACCCACAACCCCATCCCGGCCACCACCGAGGCGGACCGACGGGTGACCGGCAACCCGGAGAACGCGACCATCGCCGCACCGGTGAAGGCCAGGGCCACCAGCGCGTCGAGGAGCGCCAGGAACGGGTCGCCCCTGACGGCCACGAACGACGCCGACACGATCGCGACGACCGGGAGCCACGCATCGAGCGGGTCCGGTGCCCGGCCCCGGCGGCGCAGCACCCACGCGGCCGCCAACAGCGCGACGACGACGAGCGGGACACCGAGCCCGAACGAAGGGCCGTCGAGCAGGATCTCGGCGAGCAGGCCGAGCAGGAGCCCGGCTGCCAGGACGCGGCGAGCATGAGAGCGGTCCATGGGTACCTCCGATGGCCGGCACGCGGGCTGACGCGGCACCGACGGTCTGACCGAGGGACGGATCACGGTCGACGGGTGTGGCGGACGGACGCGGAGAGCGAGGGCCGCGTCCGACCGGCGTGCGCGGAACCCGATGCCCGACCTGAGCGTCCCCCGGGTGCCGACACCGACCAACCTGGTCGTGCGGCTTCGGAGGTCACCAAGATGCGAACCTCTCGCTCGATCCTCTTCATCGCGATCCTCGGGGTCGCGCTCAGCGCATGCGGCGGCAGCGCCGCCCAGCTGGCACCCGTGGGCGGCGAAACGACCGGCAGCGCCGCCGGCCGGGACGGCGTCGCCTACGACCAGTACGGCGCGACCGGTCCCCGCGCAACCCGCTGTCGGCGAAGGCGACCCCGGCGGCGACACCGGCGGCAACGCGGTCGGCAAGGTGGACGACGCCAGGATCATCCGCACCGGTTCGATGGACCTCGAGGTCAGCGACGTCCCGGCCGCGGTCAAGGCCGCGCGCAGCGCCATCCTCGCGATGGGTGGGTACGTGGGTGCCAGCAATGCCGGCACGAACGGCGACACGCCGTACGCCGAGATCGCCTATCGCATCCCGGCCGACCGCTGGGAAGATGCGCTCGCCGAACTACGGGTCCTGGGCGGGCTGACCACCAAGATCGTGTCGGAGCAGACGCAGGCGGTCGAGGTCACCGCCCAGGTGGTGGACCTGGAGGCCCGCATCCGCAACCTTGAGGCCAGCGAGCGGGCGCTCCAGGACATCGCCGCGAAGGCGACCAAGATCAGCGACGTCCTCGAGATCCAGGCCCAGTTGACGAACGTCCGCGGCGAGATCGAGCAGTTGACCGCCCAGCTCAAGGACCTCAACGACCGGGCCTCGTACGCCACGCTCAGCGCCCGCTACAGCGTCGCGGTCGTCGCGGTCCAGGCCGCGGCCAAGGGCTGGGAGCCGGCCACGACCATCGATCAGGCGTCCGCCAGTCTCATCTCGACGCTCCAGAACCTGACCGATGCGGGCATCTGGTTCGTGATCGTCTGGCTGCCGATCCTGCTCGTCTTCGCGATCCTGGCCGGGATCGGCGTCGCGATCGCTCGGCGGCTGGGCTTCCGGCGCCGGAGCACGATGCCACCGACCGGGCCGCTGCCACCGGCCGACGTCCCGACCGCGGCCTGACCGACGCCGGTACCCGCTCCACGCCCGGTCCGCCGGCTCGGCCGCGGACCGGGCGTTCGCATGGCACGATGGTCCCGTGACCGACCAGGGCGAGCGCTATGACCGGATGGCCGATGGCTACGAGCGGTGGTGGGCCCCGGTGCTCGCCCCGAGCGCCGTCGCCCTGCTCGATCGCCTCGACCGGATCGTGGCTGCCGGCGCGGTCGACATGCTCGATGTCGGGATCGGGACCGGCAACCTGGCCCTCCCCGCGGTCGAGCGCTGGCCGGCTGCACGGGTCACCGGGATCGACGCCTCGGGCGAGATGGTCAACGCCGCGCACGCCCTCGCCGACGCCCGCCTGGCGCCCCACGCTCGCGCCCGGCTGGACGCCCGGACGGCCTTCGCCGACACACTGCCGTTCCCGGACGGGACGTTCGACCTCGCGATGTCATCGTTCGTCCTCCAGCTCGTCCCGAGCCGGGCACGAGCCCTGCGCGAGATCCGTCGCGTCCTGCGGCCGGGCGGCACGCTGGGCTATGTCACCTGGGTCAAGGACAAGCGACCGTTCGCCCCGGACCGCGTCTTCGATGCGCTGCTGGACGAGTTCGGCTTCGACGACGCCGAGGGCGACGGGCGGGCGGGTGACGTGCGATCCGTCGCAAGCGCCGGCGCGGAGCTGCGTCGGGCCGGCTTCCGGGACGTGGAGGCCACCGGGGCCGAACTCGAGTATCGGTTCACCGTGAGCGGCTACATCTCGTTCCTCGTCGAGTTCGACGAGGAGACGCTGTTCGCCGAGATGCCCACGTCCGACCGCACGGCAATTCCTGGCGCGCTTCCGCGAGCGCCTGATGGCGCTGACGGAGGACGAACTGACGTTCCGTGCCCCGATCGTCTACGCGATCGGGCGACGCAGCGGCTGACGCGACGGTCAGCCCTCGTCGGATGCGGTCGGACGGCTCGGCGCCGGCCTCGCCCGCTTCGGCCTCGACACCTTCCTCGGCGGCGGTCTCGGCCGGGATGGCGACTTCCTCGACGCGCGGCGCCTGGACCTTGGCGATGGCCTCGTCGCCATCGGTCAGCAGCGTGACGTCGTCGGGCACGGACAGTTCGCGAACGTAGATGACGGCGTCGAAGTCCACGAGCCCCTCGATCGAGTACTCGATCGACTGCGGCAGGTGGTCCGGCAGCGCCCTCACGCGGACGGTCTCGGTCATGTGGAGCAGGGTGCCGCCGGCGTCGTCGATCGCGGGCGACGAACCGACCGGCACGAGCGGCACGTCCACCGTCATCTCCTCGGTCATGCGGACGAGGAAGAGGTCGACGTGGACGATCTTGCGGTTGACCGGATGGACCTGGACGCCGTTGATCAGGACCGGCTTCGCCTTCTTGCCATCGATGGACAGGTCGACCAGGGCGTTCGGCCCGGTGCGGCGACGGAGCTGCTCGAAGTCATGCGTGTCGACCGACAGGTTGGTCGATTCGACGCCATGGCCGTAGACCACGGCCGGCAGGCGGCCGGCTCGGCGCAGGCCGGCGACGGCCTTGCCGGTGATCTCGCGGTGTTCGGCGGCGAGTGTCGGGCGAGCGGTGGACATCGGATGCGGACCTCTGGATGCGGGTTCGTTCGTGTATGTGGGCTGCGGCTCGCCGGCACGATCGGTATGGCGGGGCGCCCTGAGCGCCGTTCAGGGTACCACGTGACGCGGGGGAGGCCGCGGGAGCGTCCGGGATGCCACGCGAAGCGGCCCGCTGCCCGGTGACGGGCCAGCGGTGTAGCATCCACCCGTGCCTGCCACCATCCTGATCGTCGAGGACGAACACGCCGTCGCGCGCGGGATCCAGTACGCCCTGCAGCAGGAGGGCTACGAGGTCGCCGTCGCCACGTCCGGCGAGGAGGGCCTGGACATCGCCACGCACCAGGCGCCCGACCTGGTCGTGCTCGACGTCCGGCTGCCCGGCATGGACGGCTTCGAGGTGCTGCGCCGCCTGCGCGCCGCCGGCGCCAAGATGCCCGTCCTGGTCCTGACCGCGCGCGACGACGAGATGGACAAGGTCATCGGCCTGGAGCTTGGCGCGGACGACTACCTGACCAAGCCGTTCGGCCTGCGCGAGCTGATGAGCCGCATCCGGGCCCTGCTGCGCCGCTCGTACGGGGACCTGTCCGATGCCGTCGGCGGGCGCGTCATCCGTCACAGCGACCTGGTCATCGACCTCGAACGACGGCGCGTCCAGCGCGGCGAGCGCCGGATCAGCCTGACGCCGACCGAGTTCGAGATCCTGCGCCACCTCGCCTCGCGGCCCGGCCGCGTCTACACCCGCAGCGAACTGCTGGAGCTCCTGCGCGACTACGACGCGCTGGACCAGGACGAGAAGACGATCAACGTCCACGTCAGCCACCTGCGCGAGAAGATCGAGGACGACCCGGCGATGCCGGCCTTCGTCCTGACCGTTCGAGGTGTCGGCTACGCCTTCGCCGAGCGCTGACGTGGCCGGCGGCCAGGACCTCGGGCAGGATCCCGGCCAGGATCGCCGCCGGCAGAACCCCCAGCGCCGGCTGCTGCCGAGGACATTCCAGGGCCGGCTGACCCTCGCCTTCGTCGGCGTCGTCGCGCTCGTCCTCGTCCTGGTCTCGGTGCTGGTCCTCAATCGGCTCGACGACTACTTCACGAGCCAGCAGACAGGCGGACCTGGAGATCCGGACGACGACCGTCGGGATCTACGTCCAGGGCATCGCCGCCCAGGCGGCCGGTGCGGATCCGGTCGTCGCGGCGGATGGCACGCTGGACCCGGACGTCGCGGCGATCCTGTCGAGGGAGGCGCAGCAGCGCTTCATCGCCGATCGGCTTGGCCAGGCGGACGTGATCGTCGACTTCGGGACGATCGACGCCAGCCTCGAGCAGCCGGTCTTCGTGCCGTCCACCCACGGTCCGTTCGAGATGCCGCTCCTGATCTCGCCCGAGAAGGGCCAGACGCGGGAGGACACCTCCAACCGCAATACCTACGCCGGGGGCGACGTCTTCAGCCGGTATGCCGTTCGGGTCACCCTCGCGAATCCGTACACCTTCCGGGCGACCGCGATCGCCAACGTGGCCACGATCCTCGGCGCGATCGCCCTGCTGGCGCTCGGCCTCAGCGTGCTCGTGTCGGCCGCCCTCACCCGTCGGTTCACGACGCCGCTCCGGCGACTGACGGAAGCGTCCCGCGGGATGGCCGCCGGCGACCTGACCCGCCGTGTGCCGAGCACGGAGGCCCGGTCCGGCTCCACCGAGATGGCCGAGCTGGCCGTCGCCTTCAACGCGATGGCCGACCGGGTCGAGGAGAGCGTGGAGATCATCCGGCGCGATCGCGACCGCAGCCGCGACTTCCTGGCCGACGTCTCCCACGAACTGCGAACCCCGTTGGCCGCGCTCCGGACGTTCAACGAACTGCTCAAGGACCGCGCCGGGACGGACCCCGTGGCTCGTGCGGAGTTCCTCGACTCGAGCGGCCAGCAGATCGAACGCCTGGACTGGCTGGCCCAGAACCTCCTGGAGCTCTCGAAGCTGGATTCGGGCCTGGTCCTGCTCGACCTTCGGCCGGATGACCTGCGAGCGTCCGTGGAATCGGCCGTGGAGCAACACGATGCGGCGGCCCGCCGGCGCGGTATCACACTCACGGCGCACCTGCCCGACACGCCGGTACGGATCCGCCACGATCCGCCGCGGATCGGCCAGGTCGTCGCCAACCTGATCGGTAATGCCATCAAGTTCACGCCGCGCGATGGCGCCGTGACGGTGGACCTGACCGCGACCGCCGATGGCGCGCGGATCGAGGTGACCGACACCGGCATCGGGATCGACCCCGCCGAACTGCCCCACATCTTCGAGCGCTTCTACCGCGGCTCGCGGTCCAACGAGGCGCGCGGCAGCGGCAGCGGCCTGGGCCTCGCGATCGTCCGGTCGATCGTGGAGATGCACGGCGGCCGCGTCGCGGTGGAGAGCCGCGTCGGCGGTGGCTCGCGGTTCACGGTGACCCTCCCTCGGGATCCGCGCCTCATCGCCGGCACGCCGGCCGCCGACCAGGCGGCGCGTGGCGTCCGCCGCCGAAGGTGAGCGACGAAACGTGGCGGAAACTTCACCTTCCGGCGCCCCGCAGGTGAACACGCAGGGCCCACCCTGAACTAGACAGCCTGCCAACCACGGCCCGCTCACCGGCCGTGCCCATCCATGAAGGACCCCCCATCCCCATGACCGACGATCCGACCCAGCGACACGACATCCCGGCCAGCCCGCAGGCCAGCCCGGCCAGCCCGGTCACCCCCGAGGCGGTGGCTGCATCCTCCCCGTCGCCGGCAGCGGACCAGTTCTCCCCCACGCCTGACGCCCGGCCGGAGTGGACGCGGTCCCTGGACGGACCCACGCCAGCCACCCCTGAGCGCTGGTACGAACCCGCCCCGACGACTCCGATCGCCCCGGCTGCTGCGGTCGACGCCGGCCGCTCGAGGGGCTCCCGGTCCGGGTTCGGCTCCATCCTCGCCGCATCGATGCTGTCCGCGGTGCTCGCGGCGGGCGGGACCGTCCTCGTGCTCGGTGCGACCGGGGCGCTGGACCGGACGATCGCCTCCACGCCCACCACCGGCCTAGGCAGCAACGGTCGGCTCGGTCAAGCCGGTCACCATCGACGAGTCCTCGGCCACGATCGACGTCGCGGCCAAGGTCAGCCCCGCGGTCGTGCAGATCACGGTCAGCGGCAACGCCGGCGGGACCGACACGGGCGTCATCCCATCGACGGGCGTCGGCTCCGGCGTCATCTATGACAGCAACGGCTGGATCCTGACCAACGATCACGTGGTCGCCGGAGCGGACACGGTCCAGGTCGAACTCAAGGACGGCCGGATCCTCGACGGCACGGTCTACGGCATCGATACGCTGACGGACCTCGCGATCGTCAAGATCGAGGCGACCGACCTCCCGACCGCCGCTCTGGGCAACTCGGATGCCTTCAAGGTCGGCCAGCTGGTGGTGGCCATCGGGAGTCCCCTCGGGACGTACTCGAACTCGGTCACCAGCGGGATCGTGTCGGCCAAGGGTCGCAGTATCACGACCGATAACGAGACGACCCTCAACAACCTGATCCAGACGGACGCGGCGATCAACCCGGGCAACTCCGGCGGCCCGCTGCTGGACGCCGACGGCGCGATCGTCGGCATCAACACCGCGATCGCCTCGAACAGCAACGGGATCGGGTTCGCCATCCCGATCGACATCGCCCGGCCGATCATGGTCCAGGCGGTGGCCGGCCAGCCGCTCACCCGCCCGTACCTCGGTGTCTCGTTCGTCAGCATCGACCGTGCCCTCGCCGATGCCGAGAAGCTCGGCGCCAAGCAGGGCGCCCTGGTGAGTGGTCGAGACGCGCAGGGCAACCCGACGCCCGGGGTCAAGCCGGGGACGCCGGCCGAGGCCGCGGGCTTCAAGGACGGCGACATCATCGTCAGCGTCGATGGCAAGGTCATCGACGAGGAGCATCCGCTCGATGCGACGCTCAGCCAGTTCTCGCCGAGCATGAGCATCCCGGTCGAGGTGCTGCGCGACGGTCAGACCGTCACGCTCCAGGTGACCCTCGGGACGCGTCCCGCGAACCCGTAGCGCCGATCAGCCGCGGCGCTCGTTCGGCGCCCGGCGGCGGCGGATCTCCACGCCGGAGTAGTCGAGCGGGCCGCCAAGCTGGACGGCCGGCTTGCGGACCCGGACGGTCAGCTTCGTCCACGTCGAAGTCGGCCAGCAGCTCGTGGCTGATGGCCTCCGCGATCGCTTCGAGCAAGCGGAACGACGTCGACTCGACGATGGCCCGGACCGCCTCGTAGACGGCCCCGTAGTCGACCGACTTCGCCAGGTCGTCATCCACGCCGGCCGGCTGGAGATTGAGGAACAGCTCGACGTCCACCTCGAACGGCTGGGTCGCCAGTAGCTCGTGATCGTAGTAGCCGTGCCGACCGTGGAAGCGCATGTTGGCCAGGACGATGCGATCGCTCACGTGACTCCTCTAGGTGACCGGGTCGGCGTGCCAGGTGCCGCGAACGATGGCGTCCGCCATCCGGGCTGCCCGAACGTTGGCCATGACATCGTGCACGCGGACGAGATCGGCGCCCTCGGCGACCCCGATCGCGGTCGTGGCGATGGTGGCCTCGAGCCGCTCGTCCGCGGGCAGGTCCAGGACGCGCCCCAGGGTGGACTTGCGACTCGTGCCGAGCATGATGGGCCGGCGCAGGACGCGCAGTGCGCCCAACTCGCGTAGCAGGACGAGGTTGTGCTCCGCGGTCTTGCCGAACCCGAATCCGGGATCCACGATCAGGTCGCCCGGGTCGACGCCGAGGCGGACCGCCCGGTCCAGGGCCGCCCGGAGGTCTGCGACGATCTCCCCGATCAGGTCCTCGTAGATCGCCTCCGCACGGTTGTGCATGATCACCAGTGGGACTCGACGGGCCGCGGCGAGGCGTGTCATGGCCTCGTCCGGGCCCACGCCCCAGACGTCGTTGATGAGGTCCGCCCCAACGTCCAGGGCGGCCGCGGCGACCGCGGCCTTGGTCGTGTCGATGCTGATCGGGATCGCGGGCAATGCCGCCCGGACCGCCGCGATCACGGGAAGGACGCGCGCCGACTCCTCTGCCTCCTCCACCTCGGCGTGACCGGGCCTGGTGGATTCGCCGCCGACGTCGAGGATGTCGGCGCCCTCCTCGACCATCCGCCGGGCCGCAGCCACCGCCGCCCCGACGGGATCGGACGTCATCAGCAGGCCGTCGCCGGAGAACGAGTCCGGGGTGACGTTGAGGATGCCCATCACGAACGTGCGGGTGCCCCAGGCGAAGCCGGCCGGACCGATCCGGGTCGTGGCGGCGGTCACGGCGAGAGGTCCCCGAGAAGCTGTCCGCGGACCGCACCCACCAGGTACAGGGAGCCGGCCACGACGATGGGGCCCGTCGCCGAGGCAAGCGCATGCCGCATCCCCTCGGCGACGGACGCGACGTCGCTGACCCGGCCGGGGTCGTGGACGACAGCCCGCCACCGCCCCGCCAGGTCGGCGGCCGTCAAAGCCCGCGGCAGATCCACCGCCGCGCACAGGATCGTGGCATCGGCCAGGGCAGGCGAACCGGCCAGCGCCGCGATGACGCCGTCGATGTCCTTGTCGCCCATCGACGCCGTCAGGAGCGTGATCGGACCCGGGGCAAGAAATGGACGCAGGTCGTCCAGGGCCGTCGCCAGCGCCGTTGCGCCGGCCGGGTTGTGGGCACCATCCAGCAGGATCTCGTGCCCCTCGACGTCCAGGAGTTCGAGCCGGCCCGGCCACACGACCGAGGCGTAGCCGTCGCGTCGGGCGGTCTCGTCCGCCCGAGCGATGCCGGCCGCCTCGAGCGCATCGAGCAAGGCGTCGGCGACGGCGACGTTGGCTGCCTGGTGCCTGCCGCGCAGGCCCACCCTCGTCCTGCCGAGCCGGGGAAGGTCCACCTCGATCCCGTCACGATCCCAGCCCAGGAGCGCTGCCGGCCCGACCTCGGTCAGCGGTGCGCCGACGCGGCGAGCCCGGCGGCGGACCACGGCGAGGGCGTCACCGGTCGCACCCGTCACCGCGATGTCACCGCGCTCGATGATCGCGGCCTTCTCCCGGGCGATGGCGGCGATCGTCGAACCGAGCCGGTCCTGGTGATCGAGATCCACGTTCGTGACCACGGCCACACCGCCGTCCCAGGCGTGGGTCGCATCGAGTCGGCCACCCAGCCCCACCTCGACCAGGGCAACGTCGAGGTCCTGGTCCGCGAACCAGCGGAAGATGACCGCGGTCAGCAACTCGAACTCGGTCGGTGCGCCGAGCCGTGCCGGCAGGCGATCCACCGCCGAGAGCGCCTCCCCGACCAGGCCGGCGAAGACCTCCGGCTGGACGGGGCTGCCGTTCACCACCAGCCGCTCCCGGTAGGACACGAGATGTGGTTTTGGCGTCTCCCCCACCCGCAGGCCGGCGGCCCGCAGCGCGGAGCCGGCGAGGGCCAGGACGCTTCCCTTGCCGTTCGTCCCGGCGACCAGTGCGCCGCGGACCCCGAGCTGCGGGTCGCCGAGTTCGCGCAGCAGCGCGCGCACGCGCCCAAGGCCCAGGTTGACCCCGAACCGACCGCGCTCGGCGATCGCGGCGAGCGCCTGATCGTAGGTGAGAGGATCCGCGATGACGGTCACTCCCGGGACAGCTCGTCCTCGTAGAAGACGCACTGGTTGAACCGCGGCGTCAGGCACACGTCGTTGACGAACCCCTGGTCCATGTGGACCCCGCCACGAAGCTGGCAGCGCGAGACGTTGGCGTCCTGGCGGATCAGGGCCTTCAGCAGATGCGGCGCCTGGATCGGGATGGCGCCCCTCGAGCCCGTCATATAGAAGTGGGGGCAGACATTGCGCCGCAGGTTCGGAAGCCCGAACCCCGGGCGCGGGACGGATGCCATCGCCGCGGCATCGCTCGTCGAGCGGGCGACCGCCGACGATGGCGCCACCCGGGCGATGGGCCCGAGCCCGAAGGCCGGGCGACCCGTGGCTCCTGTCGGAGGACGTCCACTGCGCGGATCCCGTTGCTGCACTCCATCCCTCATCGCAGGGCGCGCGGGCGGTCTCGTCGCGCGCGCCGACCGCGCCAGAGTACAACGCACCACCACATACCGACACGCCACTCCAGCCGACGGCACCGGATCGGACGGTCCAGGCGACCGTCGCCGGGTGCCAACCGGGCACGTCCCGGGTACGGTCCGGATGCGTCGGGGTGGGTTCCGGCCGCCCATGGCCGACCCGTGCGACAATCCCCGCGATGACGACCCGGCGCGGCACCCGGCCGAATCACGTTCGCCCACGACCTCCGGTCGGTGATCGCCCGACCCCGAGCCGGTCCCGGACCCCCTCGCCGGCTCCCGGCCGGCTGTCGAGTCACCGTCCGATCGAGCGCGGCGGCATCCCGTTCGTAGGGCGGCTGATCATGGCCCTCGCGGTGGTCGCCCTGGGGCTCGGCGTGCTGTACGTCGGCATGGGCGGCCTGGGCAAGGTCGTCGGCGCCGTCGGCTCGACGGTCGGTGGGTTCGTCGAGGGTGTCACCGCGACACCGACGCCGCGACCATCGGTGGTCGTGATCAGCGACGCGCCTTCTGTGCAGGCCCCCGAGGAGCCGTACACCAGGTCCAGCTCGACCGATCTGGTCATCACGGTCCCGGATGAGGTCGTCGGGCAACCGAACCAGCTGCTGCGCATCTACCTCGCGCTCAAGGACCAGGTGCCGGCCCCGATCGATGAGGTGCCCATCGCCGGTCCGACCACCATCGTGCCGGTGACGCTGACCAAGGGCGTCAACGACTTCACGGTCACGATCCTGGGACCTGGCGGTGAGACGGATCCGTCGGCGGTCGTCCGCTTCATCCAGGACCAGGCACCGCCCAAGATCACGATCGCGTCGCCGAAGAACGGGGCGATCGTCAATCGCAAGGCCATCGAGATCAAGGGCAAGACCCAGGGTCGCACGACGCTCATCGCCCGAAACGCGACGAATGGCGCATCGATCACCGGCGACGCCCTGGCCGACGGCACCTTCAGCCTGACGATCGCGATCACCTCGGGTGTCAACAGGATCACGATCCAGGGCACGGATCCGGCCGGCAATGTGAGCGAGGTCCCCCTGGTCGTCAAGCGCGGGACCGGCAAGCTGACCGTCTCGCTGTCGGCGTCGACGTACCAGATCAGGCGGAATCGACTGCCGGAGAGCATCAGGCTGACGGCCAGGGCGAGCGATCCGGATGGTCGGCCACTGGCCGACGCCGACGTGACCTTCACGCTGTCCATCCCCGGGATCCCGACGATCACGGCCGAGGGCAAGACGTCGGCGAGCGGTGTGGCCAGCTTCAGGACGACGATCCCGAAGGGCGCGGACGTCGGTCAGGGCAGTGCCACGGTGCTGGTGTCGAGCAAGGAATTCGGCTCCACCGAGGACTACACCGTCATCACCATCAAGTAGGGCGGTTCGACAGCAGCCGCGCTCGCAGCTACCATCCGGCGATGGCGATGTGGCGCTGTCCACACTGTGGCACTCCCCAGGCGGAAACGGCCCGCTGCTGGGTCTGTCGTCGCTCCAGCACGTCGTGTGGGTCGTGCCGACACTTCCGAGCCTCCGTCGCCGCCAAGTTGGGGTACTGCGGGCTCGACCGTCAGCGTCAGCCGCTCAGCGGCGACGAGATCCGCGCCTGCTGGGAGTCACGGCCCGAATCGGCCGATGCGCCGGTCACGACCCCGCTGCCCCCGGCGTTCTCCCGAACAGCCGTTCCAAGGCGGGAGTTCGTCGAAGTCCCGGAGAGCGACCGACCGGCGATCATCCCCCGGGCACGTCGAGCCGCCGGTCCACGGCCAGGCGCACCGCCTGCCGGGGATCCGCCCGCGATGACGCTGGCGCCGCGCTGGAGCCTGTGGGAGGACGCCGAGGTCTGACCGAGGGTCAGGGTGCGGGCGTCGGGACCGGGGTCGGCTCGGGCGTTGGGACCGGGGTCGGGACCGGCGTGGGCACCGGGGTCGGGACCGGCGTGGGCACAGGCGTGGGGACGGGGGTCGGGACCGGCGTCGGCGTCGGCGTGGGGCTCGGGGTCGGGGTCGGCGTCGGGCTCGGGGTCGGCTCGGGGCCCTTCGAGAGGACGTAGTCGATCGCGGTCAGCTTGGCGACGACGACGCCCGCCCCGGGATTCTGGGTCACCACCGTCCCGATCGGCGCGAGCGGATCGAAGGCCTCGGCCCGGACGCCGATCGAAAGGCCCGCATCCGCGATCGCCTGGACGGCCGCCTGTTCGGTGAGCGTGCGCAAGTCCGGGACCGGGACGGTGCCCACCCCGGCCGCAACGGCCACGTTGACCTCGCCGCCTGCCTTGACGGTCGAGCCGGCGGGTGGATCCTGCGAGAGGATCGTCCCGACCGGCTGGTCGGACTCCTCGGGCGTGGAGACCAGGGTGATCCCCAGGCCGTCGGCGGTCCTCGTCGCATCCACGATCATCTGGCCCTCGAAGTTCGGGACGGTGACGTCCGGTTCGCGCCTCGTCGACCCGCCGCCCGATGCGAGCTGGAACACGAGATAGGCGATCACCGCGAGCAGGGCGATGGCGAGGATACCGGCGATCCAGACTGCGGGCCCAGGCCCACCCGTGGCCGGTGGTTCGTCCACGGGCGGAGGCGGTGCGACCGGCGGAGGCGGGGTCGGCGATGGAGCCGTGGCGTAGGCATCCTCGGCATACGGGATGGCGCCGGGATTCGCGCTCGCGACGCCACTCGCGACCGCGACGGTCGCCGCAGCGCCGAGCCCCGCCGCAGCCCCGACACCGGCGGCGCCCGGGTCGAGCGTGGCGTCGAGGGCATCGGCCATGGCCGCGGCAGAACCGAAGCGAGCGGTCGGTTCGGGCGCCAGGGCCTTGCGGGTGATCGCCGCGAGGTCGGGCGGAACGCTGGCGCGGACGAGCGTGGGATCGGGCGCCGGACCGGACAGCCGGGCAAGGCCGACGGCCGCTGCGCTGTCGCCCTCCCACGGACGGACGCCCGTGAGCATCTCGTACAGGACGATCCCCAGCGAGTAGATGTCCGACGATGCCGTCGCCGGCTCGCCCCGCGCCTGCTCCGGACTGAAGTAGTGGACGGACCCCATGGTCGTGCCCGGCAGCGTCAGCTGCGCCTCGGCGATCGCCCGCGCGATCCCGAAATCGGCGACCTTCACCTGGCCGTCCCGTCCGATCAGGATGTTGCCCGGCTTGACGTCGCGGTGGACGAGGCCGGCCGCGTGCGCCGCCGCGAGCGCCCGTGCCACGGCGGACCCGATGCGCGCCACCTGGCGTGGTGGCAGGGCGCCGCTGCCCTTCAGGATGGTCGCCAGGTCCTCCCCGTCCACCAGTTCCATGACGATGTACGGGCCGGATCGGTCCGCCCCGTAGTCGTACACGGTCACGACGTTCGGGTGGCTGAGCGACGCGGCCGCCTGGGCCTCCTGGCGGAAGCGCGACGAGAAGTCGGGATCGCGCAGGTACTCGGGTCGGAGCAGCTTGACCGCCACATCCCGGCCCAGCTGGGTGTCGATGGCGCGGTAGATGGTGGCCATGCCGCCCTGTCCGAGCTGCGCGGTCAGCCGGTATCGTCCGCCGAGCGTATCCCCGATCTCCGCCACGTTCAGGTCACCTCATCACGGATCGCGCCGGGCGGTCCGCCCAGCACGTGCTGGCATCGTACCGCACCGGCCATGGTTCGCCCGCCTCAGAGCCGGAGGCCGGCCAGGTAGGCACGGAACTCGGTGGCGAGGTCCGGCCGCTGGAGGGCGAGCTCCACCGAGGCCTTGAGCCAGCCCATCGTGGTGCCCGAGTCGTAGCGGGTGCCCTCGAACTCGTAGCCGTAGACGTGCTGCTCCTCCATCAGGGCCGCGATCGCGTCCGTCAGCTGGATCTCGCCGCCCTGTCCCCGCTGGGTCTGCTCCAGCTTGTCGAAGATCTTGGGCGTCAGCACGTAGCGTCCGATGATGGCCAGGTTCGACGGGGCATCAGCCGGCTCCGGCTTCTCGACGAGAGACGTGACCCGGTGCAGGCGGCCGTGGTCGAGCGGGTCCTGGCTGGCCTCGGCGCCGATGACGCCATACCGCCCGGTCTCCTCGTGGGGGACCTCCATGACCGCGACGACCGACGCGTGGGTCTGGTTGTACACGTGGATGAGCTGCCCGATGCAGGGCCGGTCGCCGACCACGACATCGTCCGGCAGGATGACCGCGAACGGTTCGTGGCCGATGAGGTCCTTGGCCATCAGGACCGCGTGGCCCAGGCCCAGCTGCTCCTTCTGGCGAACGTAGGCGACCTGCGCGAGGTCGCTGATCCGGCGGACCTGCCGGAGCATCTCGATGTCGCCCTTCTCCTCGAGCAGGTGCTCAAGCTCGTAGGACAGGTCGAAGTGGTCCTCGATCGCCCGCTTCTGGCTGGACGTGACGATGATGACCTGCTCGATCCCGGCCGCGACCGCCTCCTCCATCGCGTACTGGATGATCGGCTTGTCGACGAGCGGGAGCATCTCCTTCGGCTGCGCCTTGGTGGCGGGCAGGAAGCGGGTGCCCCAGCCGGCGGCAGGGAAGACGGCCTTTCGAACGCGCATTCGACCTCGGGTGTGTGGGTGGACGGGACCGCGGAAGTATACCCGAGGGGTCGTCACGGACCCCCGCCGGCGGCCCTGTCAGTGGTCAGTCCAGGCCCTCGGCGAACCGACGCACGGCTCCGCTGAAGGCGTCCGGCCGATCGAGGTTGGAGAGGTGGGTCGCGCCCGCGATGCGGACGCTGCGAACGTCGCGCGCCGCCGCCCTGAACCCGCCCTGACCCAGCCGGAACGGGACGTCGAGCGACCCGTTCAGGATGAGCACGGGCCCGGGATAGGCTGCCAATGACGGCTTGAACCGGTGGCCGGCGAGGCAACGCAGCGCCTCCGCTCCGCCGGATGCCCAGAACCCGCCGTCGGACGATCGGCTCCGCGATCGCCGGCGCGAACCGGGTCCGGAAGAACCAGCGGTTCAGGGCCTCGAGACCGTGCCCCTGGAACGCATCCATCCACCAGCCCAGCGCCCGATATGGGGCCGCGCGAAGACCGTCCGGCTCGGCGGTCGCTCCGGCCAGGACCAGGCCGCGGACGCGTTCCGGTGTTCGCTCCGCGAGATGCATCGCGACGTAGCCGCCCAGCGACAGGCCGACGACGATCGCCCGCCCGCCGGCAGCCGCATCGATCGTGGCTGCGACCACGTCTGCGGCCCGGTCCAGGGTGAAGCGCTCGGCTGCCCGGACACCGTGGCCGGGCAGGTCCAGCGCGATGACCCGATACGTGTCCGACAGGCGCTCGACCTGGGGCAGCCACATCGCAGCGGGTCAGCCTCGTGGCGTGGACGAACACGATCGGCTGCCCGCCCGGCGGTCCCGGCGACGTCGTAGCCGATCACGCCACCGCCATCGCTAGGGTCCGCCGGGGACGCGCAGCGCGAGCGTCTCCTCCTCGACCGGGTCCGGATGATCCAGCGGCCCGGTCACCGGCGTGACGCGTCGCTCGCCGAGCGGCACCGTCCGCTGCAGGATGACGGCCGCGACCAGGATCGCGAGGCCACCGGCCAGCTGGATCGGCTGGAGCGACTCGCCGAGCAGGAGGGCGGCCAGGGCCACGCCGACCACGGGCTCGAACAGCATGACCACGCCGGCCCGCGTCCCGCCGATGACCCGGATCCCGATCAGGAAGCCGACCGAGGGGATGGCCGCGGCGAACAGCCCGGTGAACAGCAGCAGGGGCAGCAGGGACGGCTGCGTCAGCGGCAGGGCGACCGCCGCCCCGGTCCCGGTCACGAGGGCCAGCACGACGCAGGCGGCGACGGCCGACGCGAGGATGAGGGTCGTTGCCTGGTCGGCCGGGATCCGCCGGTAGCCGCCGCGGCTGACCGTCACGAAGATCGCCTGGCACACTGCTGCGACCAGGGCGAGCGCCACGCCGAGGCCGTCCAGGGTGATCCCGCTCGCGGGGTCGAGTTGCGACGCGACGACCGCCACCATCCCGCCCGAGGCCAGCCCGAGGGCGATCCACTTGGCGCGATCGAGAACCTCCCGACCCAGTCGCGATGTCCAGCGCGGCCACCATCGCCGGATACGTGTAGAAGCACAGCAGCGCAAGCGCGATGGTGATGCGATCGAACGAGGTGAACATGGCCAGGTTGAGCCCCGCCGCACAGGCGCACGCGATCGCCAGTGAGCCCCGCTCCCGTCCGCCGAGCTCACGAACCGAGACGAGACGCTCGCCACCTCGCGCCAGCCGCCACACGACGAACGCCCCGGTCCCGAGTGCCCCGATGAAGGCTCTCCACGCCACGAACGGGATCGGCTCCATCCCGGCGTCGTAGGCGAAGTTCGATAGCGGGCCCAGCGTGCCGAAGAGCGCCGCCGACGCCAGCACGATGGCGAAACCGATCAGGGGTGGGCGGGTCGACCCGGTCATCGGCTCGATGGTACCGGAGCCGACGGTCAGCGCTCCCCGGCCGGCACCTCGGCTGCCGCGGCTCGGCTTCGGGCGGCGGCAGCGACCTCCGCCGCGATCTGCTCCGCCGCCGGCGACTCGTGCCGACCGGCGAGCAGTCGGATCGAGGTGAACGGGATCCGGACGTCCCGGAAGACCTCGATGGAGACCAGGAAGCCGGCGAACAGGAAGACGACACCCAGGAACTTGCCGAGCTGGAACAGCTCCGTGGAACCGAACCGGTTGAGGCTGTCGGTCAGGGTGGGGATGAACGCCCCGATCGCGATCAGGATGGTGGCCGGGACGCGCGTGTGGATCGTGCCGTCGAGCAGCGCTCGCACGGCGCCGGGCAGCGATGCGACGAGGTTGACCAGGATGGCCACCGGGGCGATGAACAGGTTGAACAGGAACTCATCACCGGGCTGGTTGGGGTCCAGCGAGTAGGCGAGGACCCGCTTCTTGGGCATGAACACGTATGTCGAGAAGACGGCGCCGAGGATCAGGGCGAACGCGCCCGTGATGTTCATGAACGGCGTCAGCAGCCTGAGTTGCGGCGGGAAGAGCGTCGCCACGGGGACACCCGTCACGGGATCGAGCGCATAGCCCGGGGTCGGCAGCACGGTCGCGAGCATCAGGACGATGCTGAGCAGGGTGGCGCCGACGACGGCGGCGGCCGCGAGCAGCGGCCACCGCTCATTCGAGAAGTAGGTTTCCACCGCGACCGCGAGCGCCAGCAGCCCGGCGACCAGGAAGTACAGCAGCGGCAGGGCTCCGGCTCCCTGGTACTCCGGCTTGTTCCGGATCAGGAAGGTGAACAGGCCGGCCAGGAACAGGCACAGCGCGAAGCTGTACCCGAAACGCGTTCGTCCCGAGGAGGAACGTGGTCCCGAGACCAAGCCAGCCGGCGGTCCAGACAGCACCGGTCAGGTACCACGTCCGGTAGAGCGTCTCGTTCCAGCCGCCAAGCGCGGCCGCTGCCTCCGCCCCGGCGGCGATGCCGTAGAACAGCATCCCGAAACCCCAGATGAGCTGGAACCCGCCGCGTCGGACGCGCCATTGCTCGAACAGCAGGACGGCGAAGACCAGCGCGAAGGCGGAGGTCAGTGCGGGGAGCCAGATCGCCGGATCCATCTCAGCCGGTCGCCTGGTACGTGGCGATCAGGCGCAGCAGGAGACGATCGAGCAGGCCGGAGGCATCCTCGTACAGGGCGGCCAGCCTTGCCGCATCCAGCGCGCGGCGACGACCGAGCCCGGCCAGTTCGGCAAGGAACGGGCGGCGTGCGGCAACGAACAAGGCGACCGACTCGGTCAGGCTGGTGCCCGACGCCGCCAGCCGGCGCGCGAGGTCATCGACGAGTTCGACTGCATCGGCCTCGGACCGCTCACGTGCGTCGACATCGGTCGGGTCGGCATCCAGGTGGGCGACGAGTGCCGTCACCAGCCGCCGGCCGTCCTGCCGGTAGACCTCGCGATCGGCGTCTCCGACGGCGGTTCGGACCTGGTCGGCGGACGCATCGGTCGCGGTGTAGCTGCGGCGGTACACGCTCGAGAGGCGTTCCGGCGTCGCGCCCATGCTTGCCAGCGGTCTGGCGCCCGGGCGGCGGGCCGCCATCATCCGGTCCACCGCGCCGCGGTCGAACCGACGGTGGCCGCCCGGCGTCGTGAACGCATCGATCCGACCGTCATCGGCCCATCGGCGGAGGGTGTCCTGGTCCACGCCGAGCAGCCGGCTCGCAGGGCCGATCGACAGCCAGGTGCGGGTGACGTCCAGGCGGCTCGGCGGGGAGGGCTCGGCGGTCAAGGAGCGGCCTCGACTACGGATGAATCTGGGTAAAACTAGGTATCGTCGGGAACGACCTGCCGGCGGAGGATAGACGTGCGGCTCGGCGCGTGTCAAACGTGTGGCGCCGGGGCACGACCCGACCCGTGGCGAGACCCGTCGATCAGGCCGGGACGAACTCGTGGTCGTCGCGGTGGATGCCGTCGCAGAGGCCCCAGCGGACGGTCTCGCCTGGGACGACGATCGGCCGCATGATCTCGCGGACCTCGCCTCGCCGGCAGAACAGGTAGCCCTTGCCGGCCATCCAGCGATGGACGCACGCCGGCTCACCGTGGAACTGGAACGGGCCGGGGTTGACGGTGGGGCGGTCCGTCCACGCGACGGGGGCCTCACCGGCCACGATGTCCAGGAGGTTGACCCGCCATGGGGTGCCGTCGATCGACTCGAGGCAACCATCGCACCGGCGAGCCACGTTGTCGTGCAGGATCGTCCGGATCTGGACGCCCATGATCTCCATCGGCCCGATGGTAGCAGTCCGGACGCTGTGCGGCCCGGTTCGCGGCGGTCGCCGCGACCGAGGCTTGGTACCCCCAAGGGGATTCGAACCCCTGATCTCCACCTTGAAAGGGTGGCGTCCTAGGCCTCTAGACGATGGGGGCGCCGGACCCGGGGAGTCTACCAGCCGTCCTCACGATGGGGTCTGGCGCAGCATGAACATGACGATCGCGAGGGCGAAGCAACCGGCCGAGATCATGGCCGCGACCCCGCCGAGGAGACCCAGCGCGACCGCGCGACCGTTCCTCTCCGCGATGCCAGCCCGCCAGGTCGCGCGCAGCGAGTAGATCGCAAGCGCTCCGAAGACGAGGCCCAGCACGACCGCACCGGAGGCGAAGAGCGGGATCTGCGACGCGTCGCGCACGGTGATGGTGTACGCGAGGAATACCACCGACCCGATCAGGGCGACGCCCAGGAGGACCACCCCGGGCGAGATGCGGCGCCCCGCGGCCGTGGGCGTTGGCCGGGTCATGCCGGATCGAACGAGCGATGATAGACGGCCACGTTGTACGACAGGCGCGGACGCGTCAGCTCCGCACCGACCCGCGTTCCGGCCTCGCCGAAAGCCTCGGTGAGGAACGCCCGCGTTTCCTCGAGCGAGTCGAACGTCCACCAGCTGTGGATGACCCGGACCTTGAAGCCGCCGCCGAGGAAGGGCCCGTCCCGACGACTCCACTCCCCGTACTCAGGTCGCTGACCGTACAGGCGAGAGACGTCGTCGCGGCCGTAGTCGTGGATGACCAGCAGCCGGCCGCCTGGGCGAAGCAGCCGCCGGGCGGCGGCCAGCTCATCGGGTTTCGGGCCCCTGAAGGCGGACCATGCGACGACGAGGACGTCCGCCCGGTGCTCGGGTCCCGACCCGTCCGATCCCGTGAGTACGTCGGCGGTGATGGGGGTCACCCGTGCGCCGGCACGGGTCAGCCACTCACCGGTCCTGGCGATGGCATCGTCGAGGAGGAGGACATCGCGCCCGGCGATCGGCCCGAGCGCTTCGAGCGCGGCGGCGATCTTGGCCTCGCGGTCCATGGCGAGGCCAAGCCGTTCGGCGAGGTGGCTCGAGAGGATCGTCTGTGGGTCTGGCACGAGGGCGAAGTATAGAGCGGGTCAGCGCTCTGCCAGTCGGAGGATCGCGCCGCTTCGAGGCGGGATGGTGATGGTGAGGCCTCCATCCGGACCGCCGTCCGCTGTCACGACACCGATCCCGGCGAGCCGGACCGCAGGTCCCCCGCCGGATCCCGATGGCCGGACCCGCAGTGTGGCCGCCGTCGGGCCGCCGTTCACCGCCACGATCACGTTGGCCTCGCCGAGGCACCGCTCGTAGACGATCGCCCCGGCAGCGGCGCCGAGCACCGAGGTCGTCCCATGACGGAGGGCCGCCTCATCGGATCGCAGCCGCGCGACGTCCCGCACGAACGACCGAAGACTCGCATCCCAGCACGTCTCGTCCCACGGAAACGACGCTCGACAGTCCGGATCGTTGCCGCCGGACAGGCCGATCTCGTCGCCGTAGTAGATGCACGGTGCGCCGGGCAGGGTCATCTGGAGGACGGTGGCGAGCCGGACCGCCGCGTCGTCGCCGCCCAGGACCGTCCGCATCCTGGGAGCGTCATGGGAACTCAGGAGGTTGAGCTGGACGGCCACCACGTCAGGGTCGTACGCCTCCAGCGTCTCGTTCAGCCGGGTCACGAACCCGGGCCCATCGAGCGGCCCCATCGCCAGCCCATACTCGTGGTGGCTCCGGACCACGGCCATGTCAAGGGACGGCCCACCGGCGAAGGCCAGGATCGCCTCCGCCAGCGGGTAGTTCATGAGCGCATCGAAGCGGTCGCCGCGGAGCCAGTCCGGCGCGATCTGCCAGATCTCGCCGACGAGATAGGCATCGGAGCGGACGGCTCGGCAGCGCGCCCGGAACTCCTGCCAGAACGCCTCGTCGTCGATCTCCGCGGGTACGTCCAGGCGCCAGCCGTCGATCCCGAAGCGGAGCCAGTGCTCGGCGACCTGGAAGAGGTACTCGCGCACGTCGGGCTCATCCGTATTCAGCTTGGGCAGCGCGGGCAGGTCCTCCCACGCCTCGTAGCCAAGCGCGGAGCGCGAGGAACCGCGCACCAGATCAGGCGCGCCAGAGGGCCGGTACGCGATGAGCGGCCGGCCGGCATCGAGGGCCGCGTCGTCCAGGCGGAACCAGTGCCGATAGGGCGAGTCCGCCCCGGTCTCCAGGACATGGTGGAACGGCCAGAAGCCGCGGCCCGTGTGGTTGAACACGCCATCGAGCACGACCCGCATCCCGCGGTCGTGGGCCGCGTCCAGCAGTTCGCGCAGTGCCTCGTTGCCGCCCAGGAGCGGGTCCACCGAGAAGTAGTCGTAGGTGTGATACCGGTGGTTGGAGGCGGAGGTGAAGATGGGCGTCAGGTAGATCGCGGTGACGCCCAGGTCGGCCAGGTACGGGAGGCGTTCGGCGATGCCGAGCAGGTCCCCGCCCTTGAAGCCGTGCGTCGTCGGAGGGCTGTCCCACGGCTCGAGCTGCCCGGGCTTGACGACCCGCCCCGAGGACGCGAAGCGGTCCGGGAAGATCTGGTAGAAGACGGCGTCGCGGACCCAGGCCGGCGTATCGAGCGCCACCCTCAGTCGTGCATCACGGTGGACCACGGACCCGCGAGTGACTGCCTGGTCTCGGGCGGCAACAGATCGCCCACGACGAGTGCCAGAGCGGCCCCGGCCACCCCAGCCCGGATCCGTTGCCTGGCGACCCGACCGCTGTCATAGAGGAGGAGCACCCCGCCGCCGACCACGGCCAGCATGCCGAACGCGACGGCCACGATGGACATCCCGGCTGTCGCCCCGAGGATGGCACCGACGACGCCGATGATGACCCCGGCAAGTCCGTTCTCCGCCGAGCTCCAACTGCCGGAGATCGCCTCGCCCCCCGGGGACTCCAGCGCCGCGGCCCCGGCATCCTGCTCCGCCGATGCGGCGGCCGTCTGTCGTCCGGCGACCTTCGCCGTCGCAAGCGCCTCGGCACGCGCCGTCGCGAAGCTTCCTCGGATCGGCAACGCGAGCGGCTGCCACTGCCAGGCGACGGCCCCGGACATCGCGTGGGCCTGGGCCGGGGTGAGACGCCTCGCGCGGGCGATCAACTCGATCACCGCCATCCCGTTCGGTCCGTACCCGTCGGCTGAACCAGACCCAGTTCGAACCTCCTCGATGACGGCCACCTCGATCAGCCCTTGACCCCTCCGGTCGACAGCCCTGAGATCAGGAACCGCTGGGCGAGGAAGAAGACGATCATGACCGGGATCGTGATCAGCACAGACCCCGCAGTCAGCAGACCCCACGGCTGGTTGAACGGGTCGATGAACGTCGCCATCCCGACCGGCAGCGTGAGGGCATCCTTGCTGGTCAGGAATGACCGCGCGAAGAGGAACTCGTTCCAGGCGGTGATGAACGAGAAGAAGGCGGTCACGGCCAGCCCTGGGACCGACAGCGGGATGACGATCCGCCAGAACGTCCCGAAGACACCGAGACCGTCGACCCGGCCGGCTTCCTCGAGTTCGTACGGGATCGTGTCGAAGAAGCTCTTCAGCATGAGGATGCAGAAGGGGATGGCGAACGTCGCGTACGAGAGGATGAGCGCCCACGGCGTATCGATCAGCTTCAGGTTGGTGAAGATCCCGAACAGGGGGATGAGCAGGATGACACCCGGGAACATCTGGGCGACAAGGAAGACGTACATCGACGTGCTCCGGCCCCGGAAGCGGAACCGCGAGATCGCGTAGGCGCAGGTGGCGGACAGGAAGACCGCGAAGATCGTCGTGAAGATCGACACGAACAGCGAGTTGAACGCCCAGTGCACGAAGTCGCCGCGGGTCAGCAGGTCCGTGTAGTTCTTGAGCGTCGGGTCGTCGATGAGCTTGATCTGGGTGGAGAAGATCTTGCTCTCCGGCTTGAAGCTCGTGAGGAGCGTCCAGAAGACCGGGGTCACCGACCAGATGGCGAAGATGATCAGGATGGTGTGGGTAGCGACCCGGTGGCGTCGCGACATCTTCATCGTAGGGCCCTCACGACTCTCGCGCCATTCGGCGGTACACGGTGCTGAAGACGAGCAACATGCTGAAGATCAGGAAGCCATAGGTCGCCGCGATGGCGTATTGGCCCAGCGTGAACCCGTTGTAGGTGTAGGTCACGAGGATGTCGGTCTTGCCACCCGGACCGCCGCCGGTGATGAAGTAGATCACCACGAAGATGTTGAACGTCCAGATGCAGCCGAGCAGGATGACCGTGGAGCTCACCGACTTGAGCTGCGGCAGGGTGATGTTCCAGAACGACTGGAGCCGGCTCGCGCCGTCCATCTGGGCCGCCTCGTACAGGTCGCCGGGGATCGACTGGAGACCACCCAGCAGCGTCACCATCATGAACGGGATGCCGAGCCAGACGTTCACGATGATCGGCATGATGTAGTACCAGGGCCACGTCGATAGCCAGGCGACACGCGGGATGCCGAACGCGCCCAGGATGTTGTTCAACAGCCCGTACTCGCCGTTGAAGATGAACAGCCAGGCGATGGCCGTGATGTAGGCCGGCACCGCCCATGGCAGCAGCAGCATCATCCGGTAGGTCGTCCGCCCACGGAATCGCTGGTTCAGCGTCAGGGCCAGGCCAAGCCCGATCGTGTAGTGGAAGAAGACGTTGACGACGGTCCAGATGACCGTCCAGATGAGGACCGGATAGAACTTGGTGTTCTGACCCGTGAGGATGTCGATGTAGTTCTGAAGCCCCACGAACTCCCAGGTGGGCGGCTTGAAGCGCGTCCCCTGATTGGTGGTGTCGATGTTCGTGAAGGTCTGGAAGAACCCGACGGCCAGGGGGTAGAAGACGATGACGGCCATGACCAACAGGACCGGTGTCATGAAGGCCCAGGCGACCCAAGCCCGAGAACGCACGCTCTACCCTCCCTGCAGTCCAGGCCCCTGACGGTAGGCAGGTGACCGGCGGCCGAAGCCGACGGTCACCTGAACGGCTCCAGATGGAACTCTACTGCGCCATCTGGTTCTTGAACACGCCGGTCTCCCATGTGTTGGCGGTCGCGTCGAGGGCCTGCTGAGCAGTCATGATCGCCGATGATGAAGCTCTGGTAGTTCTTGGTGAACGAGTCGTAGATGCCGGACGCGCCGGGGACACCGGAGCGGTTCGTCGCGGCGGCCAGGACGGCGTTCCACTGGTTGATGAGCGGATCGCTCGCGACGTCCGGGATGGCGTAGGCGGCGATGTTGGTCGGGAGCAGACCCAGGCTCTTGGCAAGGGTGGCCTGCTGCTCGGGCGCAGTCATGTAGGTGAGGAAGCTGGCGACGGCCGCGGCCTTGTCGGCGTTGTCACCGACGTCCTTGCCGACGACCCAGTTGTGGCCGCCGACCGGCGAGCCGGTCTTGCCGTCCACGCCGACCGGGACCGGGGCGATGACGAGGTTGGTCGGATCCGTGAACGCCGCACCAGTGAGGATGTCGGCGACCTGCCACGGACCCTGCAGGATGCACATCGTCGTGCCGGCCTTGAAGCCTGCGTTCATGTTGTCGTAGTCGGTCTTGAAGTCCCAGGTCGCGGGAGCGACCGTGCCGAGGACCTTCTCCTTGAGATAGGTCCAGCCGTTCACGGACTCGGGCGAGTTGACGCCGATGTCCGTGACCTTGCCCTGATCGTTGACGGTGAACAGCGTGCCGCCCCAGCCCCAGATGAAGGGCTGCGACCAGTACGAGTCACCGCGCATGTAGAAGCCGTACTTCTGCGCGGCGAGGTCGGTGACCTTGGTGCCGGCGGTGACGAGCTCGTCCCAGCTGGTCGGCGCGGCCGACAGGCCGGCGTCCGTCAGGACGGTCTTGTTGCACAGGAGGCCCAGGGCGTCCGTGACCTGCGGGACGCCATACATGCCACCGCCGTACAGCGCGGTCCCCATCGGGGCCGGCAGGAACTGCGACTGGAAGTCAGCCGGGAAGTAGCTGGTCAGGTCCAGCAGCATGCCCGCGTCCGCGAACGTGGGCGTCCAGCCGATGTCGGCGCGGAAGATGTCCGGCGCGGTGCCGGCGTTGGCGGCGTCCGTGTACTTCTTGTCGGCGCCGTCGAACGGAACCAGGTCCGTCTTGACGGTGATGCCGGGATGGAGCGTCTTGCCAGGCCACGACCTGCTTCTGGAGCTCGACGTTCTCGATGTCGCGCTGGGTATTCCAGATGGTGATCTCGCCCAGTGTAGGCGAGGGCACCGGTGTCGCTGGACGGAGCCGCGCTGGCGTCGCTACTTGGAGCCACGCTGGGCGCCCCCGCTGACGGGGCCGTGCTGGCCGTGCCCGTGGAGCAGGCCGCGGCCACGATGGCCACTCCTGCCACGAGGCCGGCGAGTCGAAGGTGTCGGTTCATCGGTTGTCTTGATCTCCTCTCTGGTCCGGCCGGATGTTCCGGTCGGCCTTGTGCGTTCTGGTTTCCTGCGCCGGTCAGGGCCGGCAATGCGCCGGGGGACCCGGCATCGTGGTCGCCGCGAGGTGCGGCCGTCGCTCGGTACGGTTCGTCGTGCGGATCGCACCGGACTCGGGAGCTCGCCGCGAGGACCTCAGTGCTGTACCCCGGCCACCTCCTCCCACAGAAGTGGCACGGGGCCGGTGGAGCCACGCACGATGAGGCGCGTCTCCAGTCGGCGGTGCTCGGGTTTGGCCAGATCCCGTCGTTCGACGACGGTCAGAAGCAGGCGGACCGCCTCCTCGCCCTTGCGACGGATCGGCTGATGGACCGTCGTGAGCGGGGGATCCACGTGCGGGGCGAGATCGATGTCATCGAACCCGACGACGCTGACGTCCTCGGGGACGCGCAGGCCGAGTTCGCGCAGGGCGCGCATCGCGCCGATCGCCATCACGTCGCTCATGGCCAGGATGGCCGTCGGGCGAAGGCCGTCCTCCCAGGCCCGCCGAAGCGCAGCGATACCGCCATCGATGCTGGCCGGGCCGACGATCAGGCGGTCGTCCGCGAGGTCGACACCGACCGCGGCGAACGAGTCGCGGTAGCCACGCAGGCGGCGGCCCATGACCCCGTCCGGGTCCAGGCCGACTGCCGGAGCCGGTGGCTCGACGCCGATGATCAGCACGTCGCGGTGGCCGAGCGCGATGAGGTGGTCGGCCGCCGCCCGGGCACCGCCGGCATCGTCGATCTCGATCGAGCCGTGCTCCGGCAAGGCGGTCGAGTCCACCAGCACGATCGGCAGGCCGGCCCGACGGATCTGCTCGACCTCCGGGTGGTCGTCGGACAGGCCGATGGCGACGACACCGTCCACGGTCGCCCGGCTCATGGCCCTCGCCAGGCTGCCGTGCAGCGGTGAGATGAAGTGGAGGCCGTAGCCCGATTCCTCGGCGGCGAGGGCGACGCCCTCGCTGAACGCCCCGAAGAACGGGTTGGAGAAGATGACCGAGAGGGCCTGCGGCGTGAGGACTCCGATCGTCAGGGTCCTGCGCTGGGTGAGCATCCGGGCGACCGGGATTGGGCCGGTAGCCCAGTTCCTCGGCGACCGCCTTGATCCTGATGGCCGTGTCCGGGGCCAGCCGATCCGGGCTGTTGAACGCGAAGGACACGGCCGTCTTCGAGACGCCCGCCTCTCGGGCGACGTCGGCGATCCGTGGCCTGCTGATCCGCTGTTCCACACACGCTCCGATCGCGTTGTCCCGGGTACCGACCCGACTCGTCGCCGCCCTCCGGCTGGCGACACCCGCCGGCCCGGACGGAGGAGGAATGGGCCAGAGGTGACGTTGCAAACCGGTTTAGCAAACCGGTTTAGGTGAAGATACGAGCGTGCCGAGCCGGTGTCAATACCCTTGTGACCTGGTATCGGCCGCTACCGGTGTCGACCGCCGGCCGGCGACGCGCCCGAGTGCTCGCGGGGCGGTCCGGCTCGGCGGCCAGATCCGGCTCGGTGGCGCGGCCCACCTCTCGCCGATCGCGGCCCGGTTTGCCCCAAATGCGTGCCCCACGAGCCTTAGCGCCCACGTGGGTCGTCGTCCTGCCCATACGCTGCCGCTCCGAGCACACGGGCAGGCTTCAGGCGGGGTCCACGCTTGAGCCCCAGGCCGGGCACTGACCGAGCCTCGTGCTAGTGCTGCCGCTACAGGCGTATGGGAGAACTGACGGGCGGTGCGGGCGGTCCGGGCACGGCGGGCAGACCGGGGCCGGGACCCGGCACGGTGGCGCGTCGGGCGCCGCGCATCTACGATGCGGGAACATGATCGCTCGGCTCTCGGAGATGCCGTCGGGCATCCGCCTGTTCCTGGTCTACGCCTTCCTGATCCTGGCTGGGATCGGACTCAGCCTGCGCTTCGTCGTGGATCAGGCCATCGCGGCGCCGGTCAGTCCCATCGGCGTCGTCGTGATGGTCCTGCTGGCCTACACGATCTTCACGACCACCCTCGTCCTGCAGCGTAAGCAGGCCGCTCGAAGTCTCGCCCTGGGGCTGGCCAGCCTGACCGTCCCGCTCGTTCCCCTCCTGCTTCTCGGTGGTCTGGTGGTCCAGGCTCTCTTCGTGGCGGCGCTCGCCGGGCTCCTCCTGCGCGGCCTCTTGCGTCCGGAGGTCCGAACCTACCTGAACGAGGCGTGACCTGCCGGCCCACGGCCCGTCAGGACACGATTCCCGGCCGGGGCGGTACCCTCACCGCACGCGGCCCCGATAGCCGCCGAGGACGACCGTCACCCGGCGACCCCGCCGACCGCACAGAGGCATGACGTGAGCAAGGAATCCCGCCGGGCCCAACGGACCGGCAGCACCGGCCAGGCATCCCAGGCCCAGGCATCCCAGGCCCAGACCTCGACGACTGCGCCGACGTCGCATAGTGCCTCCGGCACGCCCCGGGCCGGCCGCCGCGAACGTACCCGGCATCGCCTGGCGCAGGAGCCGTCTCGGACGCAGCGCTTTCGAACCCTCATCATCGCCGCCGTCGCCGTTGCCGCTGTGGTGGTGATCGGCGGGTTCGTCTTCGCCTCGGCGTCGCAGGCCGCGTACATCTGCACCACCGAGTGGGTGCCGCAGGCGACGGCAAGCCCGGCCCCGGGTACCACCAACCCGCCGGGGTACGTCCAGCCGGACATGGGTCGGCGGCACGCCGACTTCGGGACGCAGGTCACCTTCCAGTACTGCGCGCCGGCGTCCGGACCTCACGACAACAAGTCCGGATCGGGTCCGATCACCCCCCGCCTGTACGGGCCGGACGACGCCGTCATCCCGCAGGGCTGGATCCACAACCTGGAGCACGGGGCGCTCGTCGTGCTCTACACCGGCACCAGCGACGGCGCTGGGCCCGATGGCCAGAAACAGCTCCAGGCCTTCTTCGACTCCTTCCCGAACAGCCCCGTGTGCGGCATCGAGAAAGGCACGTCGCAGGGTCCTGTCATCGCCCGTTTCGATCAGATGGCCACCGACTACAGCGCGATCGTCTGGGGCCGTGTCCTACCGCTGGAGACCCTCGACACGAACGCCATCCTCGACTTCTATGCCGCGTGGGGCGAGAAGACCAACCCGGAACCGCAGTGCGCACCGAGCGCCAGCCCGTCCGCGGCGCCGGGCGCCTCGGCCAGCCCCAGCCCAAGCTGAGGCCCTGGCCGATGCGCGCCCTGGTCAAGTCGGCGGCCGGGCCGGGCCTCGCCCTCCAGGACGTCCCGATGCCGATCGATGGGCATCAACGACGTGCTGATCCGGGTCCAGCGCACGGGGATCTGCGGGACGGACCTCCATATCGATGCGTGGGATGCCTGGGCAGCCGCCACGATCGTCCCGCCACTGGTCATCGGGCACGAGTTCGCCGGTGAGATCGTGGAGGTCGGCAGCAACGTGAACGATTTCCACCCCGGAGATCTCGTGTCCGGCGAGGGGCACGTCGTCTGCGGGCGGTGCCGCCACTGCCTGGCCGGCCGGCGCAACCTGTGCGCCAGCACGATCGGCCTCGGCGTCGGACGGGACGGGGCCTTCGCGGAGTACGTCGTCCTGCCGATGACCAACATCTGGCATCACTGGCCGGGCGTCGACCCGGAGATCGCCGCGATCTTCGATCCGTTCGGGAATGCGGTCCACACCGCCCTTGCCTTCCCGATCCTCGGCGAGGACGTCCTCGTCAGCGGAGCGGGCCCGATCGGTCTGATGGCGACGGCAGTCGTTCGTCATGCGGGCGCCCGCCACGTGGTCGTCTCGGACCCCAACCCGTATCGCCGTGCGCTGGCCATGCAGATGGGCGCCACGATCGCGGTCGACCCACGCGAGCGCGACCTGACGGCAGTGGCGGCCGATCTCGGGATGGTCGAGGGGTTCGACGTCGCCCTCGAGATGTCCGGCGTGCCTGGCGCGATCCGGTCGGCCATCGGAGCGATGGCCCACGGTGGCGGGATCGCCCTGCTTGGCATCCCGACCGAGGAGATCACCCTGGACCTCAACGCGGTCGTGTTCAAGATGCTCACGCTGCGTGGGATCTACGGCCGGGAGATGTACGAGACCTGGTACAAGATGACCGTGATGCTCCAGTCCGGACTGGAGATCGGCCCGGTCATCACCCACCGCTTCGACCACCGGGACTTCGAAGCTGCCTTCGCCGCCGCGCGATCCGGCGAGTCCGGGAAGGTCATCATGGACTGGACGACATGACGACGCCGAAGCCCGGGCCGGCCGGGCGCCCCGATCCGCTGGCGTTCCTGGACGACGAGGTCGCCGCCCTCAAGGAACGCCACCTGTACCGCGCCCTGCGCGTGATGAGCAGCGCCCAGGGTCCCGTCGTGTCGGTCGATCGTCGCCGCCTCATCAGCCTGTCATCCAACGACTACCTCGGGCTCACCCACCATCCCCGGCTGCGCGAGGCCGCCCTGGCCGCGGTCCGCGAGTTCGGTGTCGGCAGCGGCGCGGTCAGGACGATCGCCGGGACGATGTCGATGCACGAGGAGCTCGAGGCCGAACTGGCCGAGTTCAAGGGCACGCCGGCGGTCCTCACGTTCCAGTCCGGGTTCACCGCCAACACCGGCGTCATCCCGACGATCACCGGCGAGACGGACCTGATCGTGTCGCGACGCCCTCAATCACGCCTCGATCATCGACGGCATGCGCCTGTCGAAGGCGCCGCGCGAGGTCTACCCCCACGCCGACGTCGAGGCGCTCCGCGAGGTCCTGGGCGAGCCCGCGAGACCGGCCGGCCCGGGGGCGGCGAGCACCGGCTCATCCTGGTCGTGACCGATGGCGTCTTCAGCATGGACGGCGACATCGCGCCACTCCCCGGGATCGTCGAGGCGGCCGAGGCCTACGGTGCGGCGGTCATGGTGGACGACGCCCATGCCAGTGGCGTCCTGGGGCGCGACGGCCGCGGGACGGTGGACCACTTCGGGCTGCACGGACGGGTCGCCGTCCAGGTCGGCACCCTGTCGAAGGCGGTCGGGTCCCTCGGCGGCTACGTGGCGGGCAGCCGCGCCCTCCGCGAGATCCTCACCCAGCGGGCCCGGCCGTTCCTCTTCTCGACGTCCCATCCGCCGGCCGTCGTCGCGGCCTGCCGCGAGGCGATCCGGGTCATGCAGGAAGAGCCCGAGCTCCAGGCCCGGTTGTGGGCGAACACCGCCTACTTCAAGGCCGGCCTGACCCGCCTGGGCTTCGATACCGGGCACTCCGAGACCCCGATCACCCCGGTCATGATGGGCGACTCGGAGATGGCCGGGCGCTTCAGCGACCGACTCCTCGACGAGGGCGTCTTCGCCCAGCCGGTCGTCTTCCCGACGGTCGCCATCGACAAGGCACGCCTGCGCACGATCGTGACGGCCGCCCACAGCCGACGAGCAGCTCGACATCGCGCTGGCCGCGTTCGATCGGGTGGGCCACGAGCTGGGCCTCATCGCCGGGTGAGGCCGTGGCACGGAGCCCTCGCGTGACCGTCGGCGATCACGAGGTCCTGGACCTGCCGCTCGACACGCACCTGCACACGGACCTGTCACCGGACGCCGACGTCCCGATCGACGTCTACGGCGCGCTCGCGGCAGCGCGCGGCGTGTCCGAGCTGGCGATCACGGACCACGTCGACTTCGAACGCGGGGCGCCGGCCTACGCACTACGCCACGTTCGCGCAGCGTGAGCGGACCGTCCGCGAAGCTGCCGACCGCTGGGCAGCCCACGGGGTCACGATCCGCTTCGGGGTAGAGCTGACGTACGACCGCAGCTGGGAGGTCGAGGTCCGCGACCACCTCGCGCGACATCGCATACGACTTCACGATCGGGTCCGTCCACGACCGCGTCGGATCGCCATACGGAGCGCGGCCGGGTCGCGGCCTGGGTGGGCGGGCGATCGCTCGCGGAGATCGTGGCGCCATCGTTCGACGAGGTCATCGCGGCGGCGCGGTCAGGGCTGTTCGACTCGATCGGCCACATCGACGTGGTCAAGCGCTACCTGTGGCCGCACGTGACGCCGGAGCAGCTGGCTGCAGCGCCCGAACTGTACGAGCCCATCCTCCTGGCCCTCGTGGACAGCGGGACGGCGCTGGAGGTCAACACGAGCGGCCTGCGCCACCCGGTCGGGGAGTCCTACCCGTCGGCGGCCGTCGTCGCGCGCTTCCGCGAGCTGGGCGGCCGGCGGGTGACCATCGGATCGGATGCCCACCGCACGCATCACTTCGGGTCCGGGCTCGCCGACGGCTACCGGTATGCCGCTGCGGCAGGGTTCGGCGCCCTCGCCTTCGGGCGTGGAGGACGAGCCGTGGCGATCCCGGAACGGTTCACGCCATGACCGCCGACGCGGCGCTCGCTTCGAGCTGGTCGTCCTGGGCGCCGGGCCTGCATTCACCGATCGTCCCGGGCGCCACCGGGGCGGCCTATCTCCTCCGGCATCCGGCCGGCACGATCCTCCTGGACCTCGGCCAGGGATCGTTCCCGCGGCTGGCCCAGGAGCTGGAGCCGAGCGAGCTGCAGGCCGTGCTCGTCTCGCACCTCCATCCGGACCACTTCGTGGACCTGGTCCCGCTGCGCCACTACCTGCGCTGGCACCTGCATCCGGCGCGCCGCGTCCGCGTGCTGGGTCCGGCCGGGCTGGCGGACCGGCTCGACGGCCTGCACGCCGAACCAGGCTTCAGCGCGGCCACCCTGGATATCGAGCCGCTGACCGAGGGCGCTCGAGCGATCGGCCCGTTCTCCGTCCAGGCGAGCCTCGTCACGCACACGGACGAGAGCTACGGGTTCCGCGTCGCGATCGGCGATGGACCCGGGCTCGTCTACTCCGGCGACTGCGGTCGCGCCGAGGACCTCGACCTGCTCATCCGGCCCGGCGATGTGCTGCTGTCCGAGGTGTCGTTCGGGGCCGGGCCGGTGCGGGGCGGCGCAGCCCACCTGGCGGGCCCGGAGGTGGGCGAGCTGGCCCGCCGATCGGGCGTCAGCCTGGTCATCCTGACGCACCTGCTGATGGGCCACGACCGTGACGAGACGATCGCGTCAGTCCGGGTGGGCTTCGATGGTCCCGTGCGGTTCGTGGACCCTGGCGACCGGCTCACGATCGACTCGGCATAGAGAAACGGTCGGGTCCTTTCGGGCCCGACCGTCTCGGATCGCTGGGGAAGGGCGCGGTGCGCCCGTCAGGGACTAGTCGCGCTTGCCGCGCTTGGTGGCGACGCTCGCCGGGGTCAGCAGCAGGGCCGCGGCCAGGAGGCCGGCCATGCCGAGGAGTGCGATCTGGAGACCACTGGTCCCGCTCGAACCGGAGTCGGCGACGGAGATCGTGTCGGTCGGCGGAAGCGTGACTCCCGGCGTCCCGGTCTCGGCCTTGACGGATCCGCTCGGCTCGGTGCTGGGCTCGGTGCTCGGCTCCGTGCTCGGCTCGGTGCTCGGCTCGGTGCTGGGCTCGGTGCTCGGCTCCGTGCTGGGCTCGGTGCTCGGCTCGGTGCTCGGCTCGGTGCTGGGCTCGGTGCTCGGCTCCGTGCTGGGCTCGGTCGCTCGGGCTCGGTGCTCGGCTCGGTGCTGGGCTCGGTGCTCGGCTCCGTGCTGGGCTCGGTGCTCGGCTCCTCGCTCGGCAGTCCCGGAACGACGCAGTCGGCTCGATAGATGATCTGTCCGGCCGTGGTCCAGTTCAGACCTGGATACGAACCGCCCTCATGATTGGCGTCGCCATCCCAGCTGTACGGCGGGATGATGTCGCCCCACTGGTCGCCGTTGTGCGGCGGAGGCGGCGGGTTACCGGCATCGAACACGGGACCGAGGTGGGTCGTGTGGTCGCCGTTGCCCTGGTCGTGCACGAGGGCGCCGTCGGCACCGGAGTAGCTCGACGGTGATGACCACGTACGGGTTCGTCACCGAGTTCGTGCGATGAGAGATCGTGACCTTGTGCTCCGGGTCACCGGGAGTCGCCGCGACGGGTGATGCGGCCGGGATCAGGAGCGCGCCCGCCACCATGCCTGCGACGAGCAGCCATGACAGTCTGCGCGCAACACCTGTGCGAGGCTTGGACGATCGAGTCTTCATGGATGCTTCCCCAGGCTGGAGGCTGATCGCCTCGGTTGGATGATGGCGTTCTCCGGTGCCCCGATCGGTGGTCCTTCGAACCCTGCAATAGTCCCATGGCCCACTAGGACCGTCCAGTACGTTCAGTGCCGTAGGACCACACCAGACCCGACTGAAGCCCCCGGGCGTCTCCGAATTCGTTGACGCCAGACAACGAACGGGCCGATCGGGTCCTATGACCATGGTCCCGGCAGGTCCGCGGCTGCCGCCGCTGTCGCCATCGGACGAGCCGCTCGCCGGATGCTCGTCCCCGGCTACGATGTGCGTCCCATGACGACCGATGCCTCCATCCGTGACCTGACACGAATCGCCATCGAGCGCGCCTGGGCCCGGGCGGTCGGCGAACGGCGCGTTGCCCGCGGCACCCGAGGACTGGGTCGCCCCGGCCGTGGAGGTGGATCGACCGGCTAACCCCGTCCACGGCGACTTGTCGACGAACCTGGCGATGCAGCTCGCGCGGCCCTTGCGGATGTCGCCGCTGGTCATCGCGAACGCGCTCGCGACGGAGCTGAACCGGGAGACCGCCGACAGCCCGGCGTCGACGCCGTCGGCGGAGGCGTCGGTCGCGCCGCCGGGCTTCGTCAATCTGCGGCTCGCCGATCGGGCGCTCGAGACGGTCATCGGTGGCGTGCTGGCGGACCCGGGCCGCTGGGGCCGGAGCGTGGCCACGACCGATGCGCGGGTCGTCAACGTCGAGTTCGTCTCGGCCAATCCGACCGGGCCGCTGCACGTCGGCAACGCCCGGGGGGCGTTCGTCGGCGACCTGCTGTGCCGCGTCCTGGAGGCCGGCGGCCAGCGGGTGACGCGCGAGTACTACTTCAACGACTCGGGCGGCCAGATCAGCATCCTCGGCGCGTCCGTCGCCGCCCTGCATCGCGGCGAGCCCGTCCCGGAGGACGGCTACAAGGGCGACTACGTGGCGGATCTCGCGGCCGGACTCCCGGACGACGTCTGGGCGACCGCGACGGCGCCCGGGAGCCGATACGGCCGGGGTCGTCGGGCATTGGGCGGCCGGACGCGTGCGCGAGGGCATCGAGCGCAGCCTGGCTGCGCTGGGCGTCCACTTCGATGTCTGGACGAGCGAGGCCAGGCTCCACGAGGAGGGCTGGGTGGACCGGGCGGTCGAACGACTGCGGGAGCGTGGCCACGTCTACGAGCAGGACGGGGCGATCTGGTTCCGGTCGACGGCCTACGGCGACGACAAGGACCGGGTCATCATCCGGTCCAACGGCGAGCCGACCTATTTCGCGGCCGACATCGGCTACGTGACCGAGAAGTTCAGCCGAGGCTTCGACCACCTCATCTACATCTGGGGCTCGGACCATCACGGGACGGTGGCCCGGGTGCGCAACGCCGCCGAGGCGATGGGCTACGACCGCGAGGCCGTCCAGATGCTCCTCTACTCCTGGGTGCGCTTCGTGCGCGACGGCCAGGAGGTCTCGATGAGCAAGCGGGCGGGCGAGTTCATCACCCTGGACGATCTGCTCGCCGAGGTCGGCGTGGACGCCGCGCGCTGGTTCTTCGCCTCACGCGGGGTCGACCTCGGCGATCGACTTCGACATCGAGCTGGCCAAGAAGCAGTCGAACGAGAACCCCGTCTACTACGTCCAGTACGCCCACGCCCGGATCGCCTCGATCCTGCGCAAGGCGGCCGAGCGTGGGGCTCGCGCCGGCGACCGGCGTGGCCGGCGCGCTGGGCGAGGCTCCCGAAGGTGCCCTGGCCCGCGCGATCGCCCGCTACCCGGAGGTCATCGCCGACGCGGTCGCGGCCGAGGAGACGCAGGGGATCACGGCCTACGCGACGGAGCTCGCCACGACCTTCCACGCGTTCTACCGCGACGCGCGGGTCGTGGATGTCGAAGCGCCGGAGCGGTCGGGCGCCCGTCTGGCATTGGCGCGCGCGACCCAGGTGACGCTGGCGAGCGCCCTGGCGTTGCTGGGGATCTCGGCTCCGGACTCGATGTGACCGGCAGAGCGGCGGCTGGATGGCCGACCCGCTGCTAGCCGGCCAACTCCAGGACGTTGGCGACCTGGCTCATGGTGTCGGCGTCGCTCGCGACCAGGACCCAGCGGCTCGTCCCGCCTGTGCCGGGCAGCACCTGGCCGATCCCGCCGGCCTTGGTCAGTGCCGTGGTCGCCGCGGTCTCGAACGCAGCCGCATCGGCTGGAGTGTCCCAGACCGTATGCCAGGCCAGCGCCCAGGTGTCGTCGGGACCCTCGATGACCGCCATCCGGTCGCCGCCCCAACCGGCCGCCGCATCGCCGGCGACTCGGCATCGACGCCGCCCTCGCGCAGCCAGATCCCGGTCTGCAGCTCGCCGAACGTGTCCAGCATCGGCACCGTCCAGCCGGTCCCGAGGCGCGTTGCCAGGTCGGCCGGCAGGTCCACCGCGACGGGCGCCTCACCGGCGGTGTACTTCTCCGGATGGATGATCTGCTCCGTGGACTCCGGCATCCGCTCGTAGAGTCGTCGACGGCAGCCCAGCCACCCTGCGCCTGCGGCGCCTGCACGAACGTGGGCCGGTCTGGTACGGGAACAGGAGCGTCTCCTTCATGATCGCCGGGATCCGCTCGAGCAACGCCAGCCTGCTGCCGGGTCGGCGCCGGCCTCGAGGACGTCCTGCACGTCCTCCGGCGTCAGCGTGCCCGAGCAGCCCACTGCGACATCAGCAGCGTTGCGTCACCCTCGGAGACAGCCGGTCGGGCCAGACTCCGGTCGCCCTGGTCCAGGACGCGCGCTGGTCCTTGAACACCGATCCAGGTCTGGTCCTGCAGCGCGTGGTCGTACTCGTGGGCGAAGGTGAGCTTCTCGGCACCGCCGACCCCACCGATCGTGAGACGACATACGCTTGCCCTGGTCTGGACGGTAGAACGCGGCGACTCCGCCACTCAGGAGGTCCAGGCTCAGGTCGCGCAGGTCCGCGTCCTGGGGGATCAGGCCCAGCGCCTTGTACAGCCGCTCCTGGGCGGCCAGGTACGCCGGCGGCGTCTCCTCGTCGAACATCTTGGTGAGGCATCGTCCGCAGCTCGGCCTCGTCGATGAGCTGGCGCTCCACGGGTTTGGTCGGCTGCAGGCCGCGGATCGCGATCACCTGCTGCTCGATGGCGTCGTAGATCGCGGCCGGGTCCTGGCTCGGTGCTGGGCTGGCGGAGGTGACCGGCGCGGCCGTGCGGTCGCCGCGGCCGAAGGCGACGCGCTCGGCGCCGCCGATGGCGCGCTCGATCCGCACGCGGCGACGGCGACGAGCAAGAGCGTGAGGAGCGCCGACTGACGCGGGCCGGACGGCAGGCGGCGCAGGCGTCCGGAGGTCGTGTCATCCGCGGGATTGTCCCACGGGTCGCCGATTCGCCCTCCCGTACCTGTGGGGCATCGGGAGCGGGACCCAGGGCATCGCCGGCGCAGCGTCCGAGCGGCGGCCGGGCTCGTGTCGCTTTCTTAATCGGTTGCGGACTCGACCCTAAATCAGCGGTCCCTACTGTTCGGGACGGACGAACCCACAAGGTTCTATCCTCCCTCCCTCGAGACCGGGGGCGCCGATTGGGCAGGCGCCTCCGGTCTTTTCGATTCCCGCCGCCGGATGACCGTGGCGCCACCCCCCGGGACGTAAGCGCCGGTGCACGCTGCTGTGTCAGAATCGACCGCGATGGAAGTGACCTGGTACGGACGCACCTGCGTCCGCCTTCGCGGCAAGGACGCGGTCGTCGTCACGGATCCGTACCAGGCGGTCGTCGGACCGACCGGGCGCGGGATCACGGGCGATATCGTGACCTACAGCCACCCCGACGACACCCCGCTTCCGCGCGCCAAGGGCAAGCGCTCGCGCGACGGCCTGACGCTGCTGCCGACGAGCCTGGAGGACGCCTTCGTCCTGGACGGGCCGGGCGAGTACGAGGTCAAGGAGGTGCTGGTCACCGGGGTCCGGACCTATCGAGACGACGCCCGCGGTGCGGAGGCCGGCAAGCAGGTCTCGTTCGCCGTGGAGGTCGATGGCGTGCACGTCCTGAACCTCGGCGACATCGGCCACCTCCTCTCGGAGGAGAAGCTGGGCGACCTCGGCGTCGTCGACATCGCGTGCGTCCCCCTCGGCGGGACGCTGTCGCCGACGAGGGCAGCCGCGCTGATCGCGCAACTGGACCCCAAGATCGTCATCCCGATGCCCATCTGCGACGACGAGGCCGACTGCGCCGAAGCGCTCGCCAAGTTCTTCCACGAGATGGGCGCGGAGCCCGTCACCCAGCCCAAGCTCTCGGTGACGGCGACCAGCCTCCCGGTCGAGACGATGACGGTCCTGCTGGAGTCGCGCGGCAAGCAGGTCTGAGCGGCGTGAGCCTCCCCTGGCGATCCAGGACGATCCGCCCGCGCTTGATCACCGTCCGCACGAGGTTCGCGCCCGGCCAGTAGGGGATCTGGTCCGTGGTCGGGACGTCCCAGATCACCACATCGGCGGCCTTGCCCGGCTCCAGTGAACCGATCTCGTCCTCCAGCAGCAGCGCCCGCGCCGCATTGATCGTGACGGCGGCGAGTGCCTCATCCGGCGTCATCCGCAGGTTCAGGCAGGCGGCGGTCATGGCCAGCGGCAAGCTGGCCGTTGGCGACGTGCCGGGATTGAAGTCGGTCCCGATGGCCACCGGCACCCCTCGATCGATGAACGTCCGAGCCGGGGCGTGGTGCTCCTTCATCAGGAACCAGGTCGTGGCCGGGAGCAGCGTTGCGACAACGGGCTGGTCGGTGGCGGCAGCCGCAGCCAGCGCATCGATCCCCGCCGGCGACGGAGCCGCGAGATGGTCGGCCGAGGCCGCCCCGAGCTCTGCGGCCAACTCCGCGCCGCCGGACGGGACCAGCTCGTCGGCGTGCAGGCGCGGCGTCAGGCCGTATGCCGGCCGCCGCCTGGAGGATCCGGCGCGACTGGTCCGCGCTGAATACGCCTTCTTCACAGAAGACGTCGCAGAACCTGGCCCGACCATGCGCCGCGACCCCGGGCAGCTGCTCGTCGATCACGGATCGGACGTAGGCCTCCACGCCGTCCGGCCGGGCGCGGAACTCGGGCGGGACGGCGTGGGCCCCAAGGAACGTCGGGACGACATCGATCGGGCCTTCACGACCGAGGTCCCAGGCGACCTCGATGAGCCGGATCTCCGTCTCGAGGTCCAGGCCGTAGCCGGACTTGGCCTCGATGGTCGTGACGCCGTGCCCGAGCATCTCGTCCAGCCAGCGGCGACCGTGCGCGGCCAGTGCCTCCGCATCGACCCGCCGGGTCGCGGCCACGGTCGAGAGGATGCCCCCACCCGCGGCGAGGATCTCCATGTAGCCGGCGCCGCGCTGGCGGAGGATCAGCTCGTTCTCGCGCGACCCACCGAACAGCAGATGGGTGTGCGGGTCGATGAGGCCGGGGGTCACCACTCCGCCTGCGGCATCCACTCGCGCGAAGCGACCCAGCGGATAGCCTTCGGCTGCCAGGGCCGCCTCCACCTTCGAACGTGGGCCGACGGCCGCGATCCGACCCTCCCAGCAGGCGACCACTGGGCCATCCGGCGAGGCTGGGCCGTCCGTGGATCCGACGGGTTCGGCGACGAGCCGCCCGGCATGGCCCTGACTGAGTCCGGACCGTACGCCGCCCGCCATCGTGGCGATCTCGGTCGCTCCGACGATCAGCAGGCCAGGGCTGGTTTCGTCGCTGCGGCCGCCTTCGATGACACGGAAGCCGCCACTCGGCCCGCTCACCGGATCCGACCCGCGCGGGCTGCCTCCAGGCGCAACTCCAGCGCCTGGAGCGGCGAGAAGTCGCGCAGTCGCAGGAACGATGCAGCCGCGGCGAGGCGAGACTTCGATCGGGTCGTCGGCGGGTGCCCCGGCGCGATCGGCGACGGCGAGGAAGGCGGCGAGCGGCGCCAGGCCGATCAGCTCCGATTCAGCCAGCTCGACGCCGTCCTCGGCCGCGAGCTCGCGAACCGTCTCCCAGACCAGCCACAACGGGGTGACCGAGAAGTCGAGCAGGTTCATCGAGACCTGGGCTCGCCGGAGCTCCTCGATCCAGAAGCCATTGCCCTGGAGCCTGGGCAGCCCACCGCCGGACTCGCGGACACGGCGGGCGATCCGCTTGGCGAGCTCCACGTCCTCCGACGCAAGGTTGATGTTGTAGGCGATGAGGAACGGCCGCGCGCCGACTGCGACCGCGCCGGCGGACGGATGCATCCGTGCCGGGCCGAAGTCGGGCTCGCGTCCGCGCTGGTCGATCTCCGCCTTGAGCCCCTCGTACTGACCGCGCCGGACATCCGCCAGCTTGACCCGCTCGGGCCGGGTCGCAGCCTGTGCGTACAGGTAGACCGGCAGATCGAAGCGACTCGCCACGCGCTCGCCGAAGGTCCGTGCCAGCACCACGCAGTCGTCCATCGTGGTCTCACCGAGCGGCACGAACGGGATGACGTCGACGGCGCCGATCCGCGGGTGCTCGCCGCTGTGGTCGCCCATGTCGATGTGGTGGATCGCCGCCGCCACCAGCCGCTCGAGCGCCTCGCTGACGGGGCCGTCCTCGCCGGCGAGCGTGAACACGGACCGGTTGTGGCTGGCATCGCTGGTGCGGTCCAGGAGGAAGACGCCGGGGACGCTCGAGATGGCGTCCGCAAGCCGATCGACGATGTCGAGCCGGCGACCTTCGGACACGTTCGGAACGGATTCGATCAGCACCTGACGATGCTAGTCGTCTGACAGGGTCGACGTGGCATCGCGCGGCACATTCGCGGCCTCGGACGCCGCTAGACTGCCGCCGTGAACGCGCCCTCGCGGAGCCTGCTCCGTCACCCCGACTTCCTCAAGCTGTGGACCGCGGACACGATCAGCCAGTTCGGGACGCAGGTCAGCCTGCTGGCGATCCCGCTCGTGGCGGTCACCCTGCTGCAGGCCAGCGCCTTCGAAGTCGCCCTGCTCGGCATGGTCGAATTCCTGCCGTTCATCCTCTTCAGCCTGCCGGCCGGGGCCTGGGTGGACCGCCTCCGCCGTCGTCCGATCCTGATCATCGGCGACGTCGGCCGGGCCGTCATGCTGGTATCCATCCCCATCGCGTACGCCCTCGATGCGCTGACGATCTGGCAGCTCTACGTGGTCGGTTTCGTGGCGGGGACGCTGACTGTCCTCTTCGACGTGGCCTATCAGTCCTACCTGCCGTCGCTGGTGGATCGCGATCAGCTGATCGAAGGCAACTCGAAGCTGCAGGTCACGAGGACGATCGCCCAGACCGCCGGACCGGCGATCGGCGGCGGGCTGATCGGGCTCCTGACCGCGCCGATCGCCATCCTCGTCGACTCGATCAGCTACGGCATCTCGGCGTTCTTCGTCCTTCTTATCAGGCGCCACGAGCCCGCTCCCGACCGGCACGTGGACGAGCACGGCCGGCAACGGGAGGGCCTGCGCGGCGAGGTCGCGGCCGGGGTGCGCTATGTTCTCGGCAATCCCTACCTGCGCGGCATCGCGGTGGCGACCGGAACGTCCAACCTGTTCAACAACATCGCGTTCGCGACCTTCATCGTGTACGCGGTGCGCGAGTTGGGGCTGTCGGCGACCGAGATCGGGATCATCTTCGGGATCGGCAATGTCGGCGCCGTGGTGGGTGCCGTGACCGGGGACCGATGGGGCAAGCGGTTCGGACTCGGTCGGACGATCGTCGTCTCGATGTTCCTTGGCGCCCCGGCCATCCTGCTGATCGCCGTGGCGCCGAAGGACTCGCCGGTCCCGTTCCTGATCGCCGCCGGTGTGCTGAGCGGGTTCGCAGGCGTCGTCTACAACATCAACCAGGTCAGCTTCCGCCAAGCGATCACGCCTCAGACGATGCAGGGCCGGATGAACGCGACCATGCGGTTCATCGTTTGGGGCACGATCCCGATCGGTCAGCTCATCGGCGGAGTCATCGCGACCGCGATGAGCCTGAGCGCCGCGCTCTGGGTCGGCGCGCTCGGCGAGTTCCTGGCGGTCGTCCCGCTTCTGCTCTCACCCGTGCATTCGCTGAAGGTGATGCCGGAGCCGGTGGACGACGGACCGGGACCGGACGAGCCGGCGCCAGGCGAACGCGTCGGTCAGGACTCGGACTTGCCGCCCGACGCGCCGTCCGTGATGCAGCGCTGAGGCTCAGTCGCCGACGCGCATCGGGACGCGGACGCCGCGTTCCCGGGCGATCTCGATGGCATGGTCGTAGCCCGCATCCACGTGACGGAGGACGCCCATGGCCGGATCCGTCGTCAGGACTCGCTCCAGTTTCTCGGCCGCCAATACCGTCCCGTCGGCGACGACCACCATGCCGGCGTGCTGCGAGTAGCCGATGCCCACACCGCCACCGTGATGGATCGAGACCCAGGTCGCGCCGGCTGCCGTGTTCACGAGCGCGTTGAGCAACGGCCAATCGGCGACCGCATCGGAGCCGTCCGCCATGGCCTCCGTCTCCCGATTGGGTGACGCCACGGACCCGGCGTCCAGGTGGTCACGGCCGATGACGATCGGGGCGCTCACCTCGCCGGTGCGGACCAGCTCGTTGAACGCCAGGCCGGCGCGGTGGCGCTCGCCGTAGCCCAGCCAGCAGATCCGGGCCGGCAGGCCCTGGAACGGGACGCGCGCCTGGGCCATCTCGATCCAGCGGTGGAGCCCGGCGTCATCGGGGAACAGCTCCATGACCGCCCGGTCCGTCCGGGCGATGTCGGCCGGATCGCCGGACAGCGCGACCCAGCGGAACGGCCCGCGCCCCTCGCAGAACTGCGGCCGGATGAAGGCGGGTACGAAACCCGGGTAGTCGAAGGCATCGGCAACGCCGGCCTCCTGGGCCTGGGCGCGCAGGTTGTTGCCGTAGTCGAACACGACCGCCCCGGCACGCTGGAATGCGAGCATCGCCCGGACGTGGTCCGCCATCGACCGGCGCGACCGACGCTGGTACTCATCCGGCATGGCGGCCCTGAGCTCCAGGGCGTCGGCGAGGGTCATCTCGGCCGGCACATAGCCGCCCAGGGCGTCATGAGCCGAGGTCTGGTCGGTCACGAGGTCGAAACGCTCGCCCGCGGCCGCCCACGCGGGCTCGATCTCGGCCGCATTGCCGACCAGCGCGATCGACACGCCGTCCCCTCGCTCGGCCGCCTGCTCGCGCCCACGTCAGCGCCTCGGCCGGATCGAACGTGAGGCGATCCACGTAACCGATGTCGAGGCGCCGGCGGGCACGAGTCTCATCGACTTCGATGGCGACGCACACTCCGTCGTTCATGGTCACGGCCAGCGGCTGCGCTCCACCCATCCCGCCGAGGCCCGCAGTCAAGGTCACCGTCCCCCGGAGCGTGCCGTCGAAGTGCTGGCGCGCCGCCTCCGCGAACGTCTCGTACGTGCCCTGCAGGATCCCCTGGGTTCCGATGTAGATCCAGGACCCGGCGGTCATCTGGCCGTACATCATCAGGCCCTGGCGCTCGAGCTCGCGGAAGACGTCCCACGTCGCCCACTTGCCCACCAGGTTCGAGTTGGCGATCAGGACGCGTGGCGCCCACGGATGCGTCCGGACGACGCCGACCGGCTTGCCGGACTGGACGAGGAGGGTCTCGTCGTCGCCGAGCTGCCGGAGTTCGCGCACGATCGCATCGAACGCCTCCCAGCTCCGGGCGGCCCGGCCGGTCCCGCCGTACACGACGAGGTGATCCGGATCCTCGGCGACCTCGGGGTCCAGGTTGTTCATGAGCATCCGCAGGACCGCTTCCTGCTGCCAGCCGCGGCAGGTCAGCTCGGTCCCGCGTGGGGCGCGGACGGGCCGCGGGCCATGGGCCGTCGAGTCAGATCCCTGCATCCCCGAAGCCTACTCGCGAAGACCGGCCACGATCTGCTCGCCGAAGCGCCCGTCGCCCACCGAGGTGACCGAGACGATCACGTTCGGGCCCTCCAGGTAGACGTGGTAGGTGCGTGCGCCCGCGGCGCAGGTGCCGATATACGTCGGCCGGCCATCGATCTCCGCTTCAGCATTCCCGGCGACACCGCCGGCCGCCTCGCATGCCGCGGCATCGTACGAGTCGCGCCACGAGCGGAAGAACTCCGCATCGAAGACGTCGGATCGAAGCCGGACGACGCTCACCACGGCGACATCGTCGGCCGTCGAAGCACCCGGGGAGATGGCAAAAGCCACGGCGATGGCCGAGGCCTGTTCGGCCAGGTCCGGGTCCGAGGCGATGTTGCCGGCCGTGTCAGGGTCGCGCTCCAGGGCGATCCCCCCGACCTGGACCGGAAGGTAGTCGAGGAGGGTCTCGTCCACCAGGATCGCGCTGGTGCCCGCGGGTGCGCCGGATACGGGCGGCTGGAGCGAGGCCGTCGCCGTCGTGGCCGCGGTCGCGGTGGCGGTGTCACCGCCACATCCGCTGATCAGGATGCCGACGGTCAGCAGACCTCCGGTCAGGACGATCGATCGCGTCACGCCAACTCACGCCGCATCACCGGGAAGCGAGGGTCGTCCACGGCTCGGATGAAGCCGGCCGCCGCCCAGAACGCTGGTGTCGCACCGCTCGTCGCATCCGGCCGCGGCCCGATCTCCGGGTAGGCTTCGACGGCGGCGAACCCCCGCCCGGCGAGGTCCTCGCAGACCGCCTCGACCAACCGCCGGCCGTGACCGTCGCCACGGGCATCCCGGACCGTGGCGATGCAGGTGATGACGGCGGGGAGCGGCGCGACCGGGAGCTGTGGGTACAGGTCGCGCGTCCTCTGGGCCCGCGGGTACGCCGTCAAGGGCCCGAACTGGCAGTACGCCAGGGTCTCCTCTCCACGAACCAGGATCTTTGCGTAACTCCCGGCCACACCATGTCCGCGGACCAGCAGGCGCAGCTTGCGTGGGGCCGTCGCCGGCACCGGCGGTGCGGCTCGCGGCGGCGGGGCGAACGGGTTCAGCGGCGCCTCGTCATCACGATCGCCGAACAGGGCCGCGGCGCCGGCCGATCCGGACGTCGTTCCGGCGCGCGCGAACGGGTTCGAGCCGGCCGCAGATCCATCCAGGTCCGCGAGGAACGGGTTGTCGGTGGCGCCACCCGCCGGCGCCGGTTCGGTTCGTTGCGACGACGGGATCAGCCAGTCCAGGCGGGCCGCCCTGGAGCCACGCGAATCGTCCTCCCAGTAGTCGCACGACCGGTGGTCGAAGCCGGGATCCGCGCACCGCGGAAGCCGCTCGAAGGTGGCCTCGTCCGTGACATCCAGGGTACGCAGATCATCCATAAGTACCTGAGTGTACGGCTGGGATCGTCTGCTAACCTCCGGCCATGGCCATCGTCCTCACGAGTGACCCGTACGCGATCCTGGGCGTGGATCGGTCCGCAGACGATGCCGCGATCGCCTCGGCTCGACGAAGGCTGGCGCGTACATTCCATCCCGACGTGAGTGGCGATGGCGCGGCCGCCGAGATGATGCGCATCAACGCGGCCTTCGACCGGATCCGCGACCGACGTCGCCGCGCGGCGTACGCCGTCGAGGAAGCTGGCGACCGCGGGACGGTCCACACGTCCCGCAACGACGTCGACGCGGCCCCTCGCGATTCGCACGGTGCGACGGCACGGGCCGGTCTCGACCGGTCGTCCGAGCGCGATGGGACCGGCGGCGCTGGACCGGCGCCGGGGCGGCCGTCCGGCTCGGTCCTCGGGTTCGGTCGTCACATCGGCTGGTCCATCGGCGAGATCGCGCGGGTGGATCCAGGCTACCTCGTGTGGTTGGAGGATCGTCGCGAAGGCCGGCCGTATCTCGGTGAGATCGACCGGACCCTGCGCCAGGTCGGGTCCAGGCTTCCTGACGAACCGGTCGCGAACAGGGCCGGTCGGTTCCGCCGCTGACGACAGGCCCTCGAGCGGACGCTGTGCCGGCTCAGTGACCGGGACCGTCCGCCAGGTCGACAAGTTCCCCGTCGTGCACGATCGCGTAGGCCGCGGCGAGATCCGGTCCGGGCTCGCGATCCTCGTCCAGGTGCGCGACCCGCTCACGGATCCGAGCGAGGGCCTCAGCGACCCCGAGCCCGGGGGCCGAATCCGGCGACCAGCCCGAGCCGCAGATCGAGGGCCTGCGCGCCGAGCACGCAGTTCGATCGCGACGATCCGCTCGACGCCCTGCAGGACGGTCCGCGCGTGCCGGGCCGCGATGGACCCCATCGACACGTGGTCCTCCTGGTTGGCGCTCGTCGGGATCGAATCGACCGACGCCGGGTGTGCCAGCACCTTGTGCTCCGAGGCGAGGGCGGCGGCGGTGTACTGGTAGATCATCATCCCCGAATCGATGCCCGACGCGGCCGCGAGGAACGGTGGCAGCCCGCCGTTCAGGCGCGCGTCCACCAGCAGCGCGGATCCGTCGCTCGCTGATCGAACCGAGCTCGGCGAGGGCCATCTTGGCGAAGTCGAGCGCCAGCGCGATGGGCTCGCCGTGGAAGTTGCCGCCGCTGATGACGCGCCCGCCGCCGGTCGCGAGGGTGTCCGCCGCCGCGACCCCGCCGCCCGGGAAGACGAGCGGGTTGTCCGTCGCTGAGTTGAGTTCGATGTCGAGGACTCGCCGGAGGTGATCCAGGGCGTCGCGGACGGCCCCGTGGACCTGCGGCACGCAGCGGAGCGAGTACGGGTCCTGGACCTTGTGACTGGAGGCGTGGTGCCCGGTCTGGAGGGTGCTCTCGCGCAGGAGGTGGCGCAGCTCGGCCGCGACGGCGATCTGGCCGGGATGCGGCCGAGCCAGCTGGTAGGCCGCGGCGAAGGCCACGTCGGTCCCGAGCAGGGCCTCGACGCGACATGGCGGCGGCCACGCTCGCCGTCCGCATCAGTCGATCCGCGTCGGCCAGCAGCAGCGCCGCCGATCGCGCCCATCATCTGGGTCCCGTTGAGCAGCGCCAGGCCTTCCTTGGCCTCCAGGACGAGTGGGGTCAGGCCCAGCGTCTCGAAGGGCGCCCGCGGCCGGGATGATCCGGCCGTCGACCTCGACCTCGCCGCGGCCGATGAGCGGCAGCGCCAGGTGGGCGAGCGGCGCGAGGTCGCCCGACGCCCCGACGCTCCCCTGTTCGGGCACGACCGGGTGGATGCCATGCGCGAGCAGGGCCAGGAGCGCGTCCACGACGGCCGGTCGGCAGCCGCTGTGTCCGAGGGCCAGCGTGTTCGCGCGGAGCAGCAGCATCGCCCGGACCACTTCGCGCGGGAACGGCGGTCCGACGCCGGCCGCGTGGCTCATCAACAGGTTCTGCTGGAGTCGGCCGGCCTGCGCTGGCGGGATGAAGGTGCCGGCCAGGTCGCCGAACCCGGTCGTCACGCCGTAGACGACGGCACCCTCGGCGACCAGCGCCTCGATGACGTCCCGGGCTTCCTGCATCCGTTCGCGCGCGTGGACGTCCAGGGCTGCCGACCGATCGAGACGCGCCACGGCCTCGACATCGGCGACGGTCAGGTCCGCGCCGGTCAGGACGACGGGCGACGCGTCAGGCCCGCGTCGCCGCGCGCCGCGGTCCGGGGTGAAGTGCGGGACATTCGGGTCGGTCACGGTTCCGAGGATAGTCCGCTATGCTCCCGGCCGTGTTCGACTTCCTGAACGGGCCGGTCCGCGACCTGCGTCACCCAGATCCTACGATGCCGTGGGCTACCTCGGCGTCGCCCTGTGGGTGGCCCTCGAGAGCGGCGATCATCCCGATCCCCTCGGAGCTCGTCCTGCCGTTCGCCGGATTCCTCGTCGGCGAAGGCGTGGCCCTCGAGCCGATCACCGGACAGCCCTGGAACTTCTGGCTCACCGTCCTGGCCGGCACGATCGGGGCGACAGCGGGAGCGCTCATCGCGTACGCGCATCGGGGCCTGGGGCGGGCGGCCGCTCCTGGAGCGCTGGGGCCGCTACATCGGCTGATCCGCCGACGAGATCTGGACAAGGCGGACGACTTCTTCGCACGCCATGGCGAGGCCGACCAGCTTCTTCGGCCGGCTGCTGCCGGTCGTCCGGACGTTCTGTCAGTTCCCGGCCGGCGTCGCCCGCATGCCGCTCGGCAAGTTCACGTCTTCTCGTTCCTCGGCGCGCTGCCGTGGACGGCGCTCCTGGTCTTCGCCGGGCGTGCAGCTGGGCGCGAACTGGGAGTCGGTCGGCGCCTGGCTCCAGCCGTTCGACGTCGCGATCGTCGGCGTTCTCGTCGTCGTCGTGCTTGCCTGGATCTGGTTCCGGATCATCAAGCCGCGGCGGGTCGCGCGAGGCCGGATCGGCTAAGCCCGCTCTTCCTCGGGCGGCCGCACGTTGCGGAAGTCGCGGTACATCAGCAGGTCGTACAGCGATCTTGAGGCCGCCCGCGAGATAGAACGGCAGTGCCGCGTAGCCGGCGCTGGCCATCATGACGCTCGAGAGCGACGGCGAGATCGCCGCTCCGGTCGTGCGGGCGACGCCGGTCACGCCGGCCGCCGCGGATCGCTCGTCCGGCTCGACGACCGCCATCACGTACGACTGGCGTGTCGGCACGTCCATCTGGCTGAGGCTGTATCGAAGCAGCAGGACGAGGATCGCCAGCGGCAGCGTCGGCATGATCGGGACGAGGATCAGCAGCACGTTCGACGGGAGGTGGGTGAACACCATCGTGTTGATGAGGCCGAACCGTGCGGCGATCCGGGCCGCCGACAAGGACGACACGGCGGCGAGCAGGTTCGCCCCGAAGAAGATCGCGCCGAGGACTGCGGGCTCGACGCCGAACTGGACGTGGAACCAGTACGCCATCAGGCTCTGCGGGATGAAGCCGCCACCGAAGGCGTCGATGGAGAACAGGACGGACAGCCGCAGGACGATCTTCTTCGACTTGTGCAGACCGAGTCTTCGCCGGATGCCGTCGTCGACGGTGGCATTCGGAAGGCGCCTCGACGGCTGACCCGAGGCGCCAGAACCCGGCGACCATCACGAGGCCGATCAGCGCGTAGCCGACGACGATGGCCCGGTAGGCATCGACGGGCGCCAAGCCTCCGTTCAGCAGTGCCTGGCTCACGAGCCCGGCACCGAGCGCCCCGCAGGCGGTCGCGATGTAGCCGACGAGGTTGTACCAGGCGAACGTCGCCGTCCGGCGGACGTCGTGGACGGTCTGCGACAGGGCCGCCTGCTCGACGGCGAGGAACGGGCCGACCTCGTTGCCGGTCGGCGAGATGACCCCGATCGCGCCGGCGAGGATCAGCAGCGGCACCCAGCTGGTAGACGCGAACACGACCCCGGCGAGGACCATCAGGCCGGCACCGGCCACCAGGACACGCCGCCGGCCGAACCGATCCGCGTGCGTGGTCAGCCACAGCGAGATGATCGTGTCGCCGATCGAGCGTGAGCGTCAGGACGAGTCCGACGGCGAGCGGATCGAGCCCGATGGCATCCAGATACAGGACGAGGACGACGGCCAGGAACCCATACCCGAACATCCGGGCGATCCGCATCGCGAACAGCAGCCGCCCGTTCCGGTCCAGCCCACGCAGGCTGGCGATCAGGCCGGGATCCGGAGCTTGGTCGGACACGGGCCGAGTCTAGGCGCCGCGGGAGGCACGGGTATCGCTCCAGCCCCATGGCTTCGTGCGACCCCATCCTCCCCGTCCCTCGAGCGGCGACACCGAGGCAGACGGTCTGCCAGAATGCCGCTGGAGGTTCGAGGCCAGACGATGAGCACAGACCCACACGTCACCGATGCCCCGGGGCACGCCGGAGCCGTCGCCCACCACTCGACGCGACGATCACGGCGACGACCACGGCCACGACGACCACGCCCATGGTGAGGAGTCGCTCGGTCCGATCGACGTTCGGGCGTGGGGCGCTGCCGTCCTTGGACTCGCCCTCGGGCGCTGTCGTCGCGGTCTGCTTCGCCGTCACCACGGGCGCGCTCGGCTGATCGCAGCCCGTCTCGCCCGAGCCGGCCCCGACGGGACCTTGGGGCAGCCCGACTCGAGACCCTAGAACAGCCCGACGATGTTCCCGTCCGCGTCGATGTCGATGTTCTCGCCGCCCGGTCGTGACGGCAGCCCCGGCATCGTCCGCATCTCGCCGCAGATCGGGGTGATGAAGCCGGCCCCGGCCGACAGGCGGATCTCGCGGATCGGCACCGTGAAGCCGGTCGGCCGGTTCTTGAGCGCGGCATCGTGGCTCAGCGAGTACTGGGTCTTGGCCATGCAGATCGGCAGGTGGCCGTAGCCCAGGTCCTCGTACTGCTTGAGCGACTTGCGTGCCGCCGGCAGGTACTCGACGCCGCTCGCGCCGTAGATCTTCGTGGCGATCGTGTGGATCTTGTCGGCCAGCGGCATCTCGTCCGGGTAGAGCAGCTTGAAGTCGGCCGAGCCGTCGTGGGTGGCATCCCAGACCGCCTCCGCGAGATCGGTGGCTCCCTTGCCCGCCGTCCGTGAAGTGCGTGGCGACGACCGCGGCCCGGGCACCGGCGGCCATGGCGACCTCACGGACCGCCTCGACCTCGGCGGGCGTATCCGTCGGGAACGAGTTGATGGCCACGACCGCGGGGATCCCGAAGATCGTGACGTTCTCGATCTGCTTCGCGAGATTCTGCGCACCGAGGCGGACCGCCTCGACGTTCTCCTCGAGGAGTGCCGGATCCAGCGGCTTGCCGGCGACGATCTTGCCGACGCCGCCGTGCATCTTGAGGGCGCGGATGGTGGCGACGACCACGGCCGCGTCGGGATCCAGCCCGGACGCCCGGCACTTGATGTCGAAGAACTTCTCGGCGCCCATGTCGGCCCCGAAGCCGGCCTCCGTGCAGACGATGTCGCTGGTCACCAGGGCCAGTCGGTCCGCGATGATCGAGTTGTTGCCGTGGGCGATGTTGGCGAACGGTCCGGCATGGACGAACGCCGGTCCGCCCTCCAGCGTCTGGAGGAGGTTCGGCTTGAGCGCGTCGCGCAGCAGCACGGTCATCGACCCGGCCACGCCGACGTCCTCGGCCGTGACCGGCTTGCCCTCGGTCGTGGTGGCCAGGACGATCCGGCCCAGTCGCGCTCGCAGGTCCTGCAGGTCGGTGGCCAGCGCCAGCACGGCCATCACCTCGGAGCCGACCGTGATGACGAACTCCGTCTCGCGCGGGACGCCGTCCTGCCGGCCGCCCAGCCCGATGACGACGTGGCGCAGGGCTCGGTCGCTGATGTCGAGGACGCGCGGCCAGAGGATCCCGAGCGGGTCGATCCCGAGCGGGTTCTTGTGGTGGAGGCTGTTGTCGAGGAACGCGCCGGCGAGGTTATGGGCCGCCCCGATGGCGTGGACGTCGCCGGTCAGGTGGAGATTGAAGTCCTCCATCGGGATGACCTGGCTGTAGCCGCCGCCGGCCGCGCCACCCTTGATGCCGAAGACCGGTCCGAGTGACGGCTGGCGGATGCAGACCGCCGCCTTCCGGCCGATCGCGTTGAGGCCCTGGGCCAGTCCGACCGTCGTGGTGGACTTGCCCTCACCCAGCGGCGTGGGCGTGATCGCCGTCACCACAACGTACTTGCCGCGCGGTCGCTCCGCTTCCAGCCGACGGATCGCCTCGAGGGTGACCTTGGCCTTGGTCGGGCCGTACAGCTCCAGCTCATCGCCGGCGAGACCGAGGTCGCCGGCGATATCGACGATCGGACGCGGCGTGACGGAACGGGCGATCTCCAGATCGGACGGGAAACTCATCAGACTCCTCGGCTGGACACGGGTTGTTCGTCGGCCTGGCGCTGCGCGGCCCGCACGAGATGGCTCAACAGGAGGGCATTGGTCAGCGGTCCCACGCCGCCCGGGACGGGGGTGATCGCTGAAGCGACCAGGACGGCGGACTCGAAGTCCACGTCACCCACGAGCCGATCACCGACCAGGTTGATCCCGACATCGACGACGACGGCGCCCGGCTTCAGCATCGAGCCCGTCACGAGCCCGACCCGGCCCGCCGCCACGACCACGATGTCCGCGCGACGCACGTGCGCCGGCAGGTCCCTGGTCCGCGAGTGGCAGACAGTGACCGTCGCGTCCTCGCGCACGAGCAGGAATGCGGCAGGCATCCCGACCACCGGCGACCGGCCGATCACCACGGCGTCCCGGCCGGCCATCTCGATCCCGGAGCGTCGCAGGATCTCGACCGCCGCGTGGGCCGTGGCCGGCAGGAATCCCTCGTACCCGAGGCGTAGCAGGCCGGCATTGAGGGGATGGATCCCGTCGATGTCCTTGGCCGGGTGGATCGCGTCCACCACGGCGCGAAGCCGGATGGTCGGCGGAAGCGGCATCTGGACGATGACCCCGTCGACGGTCGAGTCGTCGTTCAAGGCCCGGATGGTCGCGGTCACCTGGGCCTCGGTCGCCCCATCCTCCAGGTCGACGAAGCCGGCATCGATGCCGACCTTGGCGCAGCCGCGCAGGATGCGCTCCAGGTAGACCATGGACGGAGCGTCACGCCCGACGATGACGACCCGCAGCCCCGGGGGACGGCCCTCGGACCGCGACGAATGCCGCGACGTCCGCGGCGACCCCCTCGCGGATCTCCGCAGCGATCGGGCCGCCCTCCAGCAGCCGAGCGGTCAACGGGTCGCCGGCGGGTCGAGCGGGTCGCGCGGGTCGCCGTCGGCGACGGCCCGGCGCGCCGAGGACGCCAGCCGCTCCACCTCGTCGAGCAGTCCCGTGACGCGAAGCATGGTGGACCCTTCCCACTCGGGGTCGCCGACGGACGGGAGGTTGATGAAGACATTGGCGGCGGCCCCCCTTGCCGCGGCCTCGCCGAGGAGGGACGCGACCGCCAGATCGCTCGACGCGTTGACGTTGCTGCGACCGGCCAGCGCCTCGGCGGCCCCGACCAGGCTCACGCAGGCCTCCACGCAGGACAGCGGGATGTCCGTGGCGGCACGCGCCGCGGCCTGCAGCGCGATCTTCCGGGCACTCTGCTCATCCGACGATCCGCGTGGGAGCTTGAGCGCCGCCGAGAACCCGGCGTAGGCGGCGGCGTCCTCGTCGGCGATCACCAGGAACCGGTCGGCAAGCGCCCGACACGAGGTGCCGGCCCAGGCGAGCAGATCCGCATGCTGGGCGTACTTCGGACGGCCCTCGGACAAGGAGGCCACCATCGCCACGAGGCTGGCGCCGAGGCTGGCCGCGACGGCGGAGGCGCTCCCACCACCGGGAACGGGCTCGGCCGACCCGAGTCGAGCGACGAACTCGTCGACGGTCAGGTCGCGGAAACGGGTGGACGGTGTCTCACTCACTTCGGAGATTGTAGGTTCCGCGAAGGACGACGTGGGAGCCGGGACGTCGGAGCGAGACAAGCACGGTACCGGCGCGCTTGTCTCGCCGACCGACGAGGGTGCCGACGCGGTGGGAGGGGATCCCGTCGTCGGCCGGGGCGTTCGGGATCAGGCGGCGCGGTGGACCTGGTCGTCCAGTCCGGTGACCGTCCAGCGCCGCGAGCGGTGCAGATACGTCAGCGACAGGCGAGCTCGGGGAGTGTCCACCTCGAACAGGGTCCGCGGGCCGGTGATGACGGGATAGGCGGCGGCCTCCTCGCGAACGGCGACGAGACGGGTGACGGTGAGCCGTTCGTCACCCCAGGTGACTTCGCGGGGACGACCGTCGAACCAGTCGGTCCGGACATGGACCGCGACCGGCTCGACTCGGATGAATGCCATCGGGATGGCTCCTTTCCGGGGGCGGATACGCTGGGTCATGTCGTCCGGGGCACTCGTCCGACAGAACGTCTGTTCGATTACGACGTCACCGTAGACCGAACAGGTGTTCGATGTCAAGCGTCGTCTGGCGGAATCTCGTCGAGGTCCGTGTCACCTTGGCTGTCACGGTTCGAGACATCGATCGACGGGTCCACGTCGCGGTCGACGGGCACGCCTCGCGAACGGCGATCCAGTGGATTGCGCGGGTCCCGTTCGAACGGAGCCGGCAGCCTGGCATCGAGCAGGCGAGCGCGCGTCATCGCGTCGTCGCCGAAGCGGTGCCTGACCGCGTCCGCTGCTTCGATCGCCCGTCGCCGGCGAGGATCGTCCGTCTCGAACATGGTCAGCTGCTCGCGCTCGCCGAGGTTCGAGGCCGTCACGCCAAGCAATCGGACGAGTCCGCCTCGTGCCCGGATCGCCGCGACCTCAGGCCGAGCCAGCTCCAGCGCGACGGCGAAGATCCGCTCGGTCATGTCCGTCGGGGACGGCAGCGTGCGCTGGCGGCTGATGGTCTCGAACGAGCCGTCGCGCAACCTGATCGCGATCGTACCGGCCCGCACGCCGGCGGAGCGCAGTCGGCCGCCGACGCCATCGGCCATCGCCAGCAGCGTCCGCTCGATGACCTCAGGATCGATGGTGTCGACGTCGAAGGTGTGTTCGTGGCCGACGGACTTGGCCGGATCGCCTTCGTGGACCGGATCCGAGTCGATGCCGCGCGCCCGTTCGGCAAGTGACGCACCGTGCTTCCCGAAGCGTCCCTCCATGACGTCCGCCGGCAGCGCGGCCAGATCGCCGATGGTGCGGACCCCGTAGTCCGCGAGGGCGGTGGCCGTCTTCGCTCCGACGCCCCACAGTCGTCCGATCGGCAGCGGGGCCAGGAAGGCGGCCTCCTCACCCGCCGGAACGACGACCAGGCCGTCCGGCTTGCGCAGGTCCGACGCGACCTTCGCAACCAGCTTGTTGGTGGCCACGCCGACCGATGCTGTCAGGCCGACATCCTCGCGTACCGCGGCCTTGATCCGCGCGGCGATCGTCGGACCGTCGCCGAACAGGGCTGCCGAGCCGGTCACGTCGAGGAAGGCCTCGTCGATCGAGATCGGCTCCATCTGCGGGGTGAACCGCCGCAGGATCGCCATGACGTCGCGGCTGGCCTGCTGGTACCGGCGCCCGTCGACCGGCAGGAACACGCCGTCCGGGCAGCGCCGATACGCCTCCCGCAACGACATGGCCGAGTGGACCCCGAAGCGGCGCGCCTCGTAGCTCGGCCGCCGACACGACACCGCGCGCGTCCTCGCCGCCCGCCCCGCCCACGATGACCGGTCGGCCGCGCAGTTCGGGGCGATCGCGCTGCTCGACCGCCGCGAAGAACGCGTCGAGGTCCACGTGCAGGATCGTCCGATCGGTCACGCTCGCTATCATCGCCCCACCGTGACTGACTTCCCAGCACCATGCTGAGCGTCGCCGCCTCGCTCGCGCTGCTCCTGTCGATGAGCGTCCTCGGCATCGCCCTGCTGTGGCGCTTCGGGCGACACCTCGACCCGCTCGAGCGGGTGGCCTACGGCGCGCCCCTCGGCATGGTCATCGGTTCGCTCGTCCTCGTCCCGGTCGCGACGCTGGTCGGGTTCCGGGCTGAGGCCATCGTCGTCGTCGGCGCGAGCTGCCTGCTCGTCGCGGCGGTCGTCCGCTACGGGTCCTCGGTCTTCGACGGCGGCCTGGCGCGGGACATGCGTGCTTCGATGGCGAGCCTGCGCACCCGGCCGACGGCCGGGACGTCACCGCGCGAGTGCCTGCGCCGGATCGGGCTGCTGCCGACGATCGTCATCGGCGCGTTCGCCATCCGCTGGGCCTTCTTCTGGCGCGAGGCGCTCACCCGCCACGTTGACGGCCTGTGGGCGGGCCACGTCAACATCTGGGGCGACTGGACGGTCCATCTCGGGATCGTCAGCTCGTTCGCCTACGGTGCGAACTTCCCACCGACGCACCCACGCTTCGATGGACATGCGTTCGCCTACCACTACCTGAGCGATCTGACCGCGGCGGCGATGGTCGCGCTCGGGATGGACCCGGCGGGCGCCCTGGCGCTCCACAGCTACGTCGGCTGTGTGCTCGTGGCGGTCGGCCTGTACGCGTTCGCCCGACGGATGACCCGCGACCGCCTCGCCGCGACGCTGACGCTGGTGCTGTTCATCCTGGGCGGCGGCCTCGGCTGGATGGCCACGGCGGCGGCCCTGGACAGCTCGCACGACCTCGTCGGCACGCTCTCCACGCTGGCCTGGGACCGACAGGTCAAGAGTGACCTGAACATGCAGTTCGTGAACATGTTCTTCGGGTTCATGGCCTCGCAGCGGGCGTTCCTGTACGGCCTGCCGTTGGCGTTCGCGATCGTCGCGACCTTGCTGGTCGCGGTCCGCCGCGCCGACGTGCGCCTGTTCGTCGTCGCCGGAGCGATCGCCGGCCTGCTCCCGCTGGCCCATCTCGGGACCCTTCTCGCCCTGGCGATCGTCACGCCGGTCCTGTTCCTGCTCTTCCCGTCGCGGGCCTGGTTCGCGTTCTTCGGGATCTGGATGGCGGTCGCCGTGCCCCAGTTACTCACCCAGCTCGGCGGCGGCGCCGGAGCGCTGTCGGCCCTCCGGTTGCAGATCGGCTGGGTGTCCGAACCCGATCCCTGGTGGTGGTTCTGGCTCAAGAACCTCGGCTGGTTCGCGCCACTGCTCATCGCCGGACTGCTCACCCGCCGCCTCGTCCCAGAGCGCGCCCGCCGCTTCCTGTGGGCGTTCATGACCCTGTTCGTCGCCGCTAACATCGTCGTCTTCCAGCCGTGGGACTGGGACAACCACAAGCTGCTCGTGTACTGGTTCCTGGCCGTGGCCATCGTCGTCGCGGCCCTGCTCGCCCGGATCTGGCAGCGCCGACCGTACCTCGGCACTCGCGTCCTGGTCCTGGGGGTCGTGCTGTCGATGACCCTGTCCGGCATCCTGGAGGACGTCGGGACCGGCCTCGGTCAGAGTCGGTTCAAGATGCTCGAGCCGGACGAGTTGACCCTGGCGGCAGAGGTCCGGTCCCGGACTGACCGTGACGCCCTGTTCGTCACCGGGATGGAGAACCACGACCCGATCGCGATGTTGACCGGGCGGCGGATCTATGTCGGCGACGACAACTGGTTGTGGACCGAGGGGATCCCCTACGACGACCGGCGCGATGAGGTACGCCGGATCTACAAGGCCGAACCCGGGACCGAGGCGCTGCTGGCGCAGCGTGGGATCGACTTCGTGGTCATCGGACCCCACGAACGGGAGGACCTCGACGCCGACGAGGCGGCCTTCCGCGGGCGCTACCCGGTCCTGGTGTCGGTGGGCGACTGGACCGTGTTCGACGTTCGCGACGCCAGGCCGTGATCGCCCTCGTCGGACCGTTCCTGTTCTTCGTTCCGGGCTGGGTCCTCGTCCGGCGTCTGGCGCCCGGGTTGCCGGTCCCAGGGCAGTTCGGGGTGGCCGTCGTCACCAGCGTCTACGTCTCGGCGCACCTGGTCAACGTCGTCGCCCGGGTGACCGGCTTCGGAGCGAACGCCATCCTCATCTCGTCGGTGCTCCTGGCGATCGGGAGTGTGGTCCTCGCGCTGACGCGGAGCCGCCACCTGGCGCCGCTCACCCGGCCGACACTCATTGGCGCGCGAACGACCTTGCGCGACGATGCCGGGGCCTGGGCTGTCGCCGCTGTCGTCTCGCTGGTCGTGTTCATCGTGCTGTTCGGCAATGGCTGGACACTCGGACCGGACGGTTGGGTGTCCGGCGGCTGGAACTGGAGCGACCTGCTCGTCCACGTCGCGATCGGCTCGAGCATCGCGAGCGGCAACTTCCCGCCCGAGGTCCCGTACTTCGCCGGCGAGCCGCTGACGTACCACTGGTTCGCCGACTTCCACGGCGCCATCACCGCGACCGCGGCCGGCGTGGACGTCATCCCCGTGTACTTCTTCACGAGCGCGATGTTCGCGGGCGTCCTGGCCCTCGTCGTCTGGGCGCTGGCGGTCCGCCTGACCGGCGACCGGCGGGTGGCCACCATCGCGACCATCCTGGTGTGCGCCGGGGGTGGACTGGGCTGGATCCGGTTGGCCGGTGACCTCCTGGCGGGGGCCGGCGGCGGCATCGACCTCGTGAGCAGCAACCCGTACGACAACACCTGGGCCGACGGTTGGCCGTACTTCAAGATCGCCTCGATCTTCGGGACCGGCTTCCTGCCCCACCGGGCCACGACACTCGGCCTGCCGGGCCTGGTCAGCGTCGTGCTGTTGGTCGTGACGTGTCTGGGCCGCCGGCCCCTCGGGATCCTCCTGGCGGGTGTCCTGGCTGCATTGCTGGCGCCGTTCCAGTTCTTCGCCTTTCCCGCGACCTATCTCATCGTCTTCCTGTATGTCCTGACGACGGGCGCCTGGCGAAGCCGCACCGTGGTGCGCGACGCCGCACTGTTCCTGGCGCCGATGGTCCTCGCCCTCCCGTTCATCGTGGACGCCATCGCGCGCCAGGGCGACAACGGGGCCTTCCGGTTCGTGCTCGGCTGGAGCGAGGCCCGCTTCGCGGACGGTCCCGCGGCGGCCGCCTTCTTCTACCTGACCAATCTCGGGATCCCATTCATCCTGGCAGGCGTCGCGGCCGTGACCGCGCGCCGGCTCCCGAATCGATGGTTCCTCGTCGCCTGGACGATCGCCCTGTTCATCGTGCCCAACGTGGTCGTCGCCAGCGCCGTCGAGTTCGACATGAACAAGTACTTCCAGATCATGTGGATCGCCGTGGCGATCCTCGCCGCCTGGGCCATCCGGGAGTGGCCACGGCCGGTCATCGTCGCGGTCCTCATCGCCTGCGCCCTGTCGCCGGCGCTCATCGCCGTCTGGCACGTGCGTTCGACGACGGTCGCCCTCACCGTCCCGCAGGAGCGGGCCGCCCGCTGGATCGCGGCCGAGACGCCGGAGGGAGCCGTGTTCGTGACCGACGCGTTCATCAACAGCCCGGTCGACCTGGCCGGACGGCGGCGGATCTCCACCTTCGGACCGTACGTCTCGAACCTCGGCTACGATCCGGCGCCGCGCGAAGCCGATACGAAGGCCGTCTACTGCGAAGGCCCGGACGTCGCGGCCGAGCGCATGGCTGGCTATGGAGCGACGTACGTGCTGTCGAGCGGCGGGATCCCGTGCGAGCCGGGGGTCGACCAGACGGACTTCAGTGCGAGCGTTCTGTTCGAGACGGTCTACGACGCTGACGGCGTGTCCATCTGGCGCCTTCGCGATCCCTGATCCGGCCGGCCCGGCTAGCCCTTGGGCTCCACGACGATGGTGACCTCGGGCGTCATGCCGGCGAAGACCTTGATCGCCACTTTGTACGTCCCGAGCGACTTGAGCGGCTCCTCGAGATCGATCTTGTGACGATCGACGGCGATCCCGCGGCGGGCGAGCGCGTCGGCGATGTCCTTCGAGGTGATCGAGCCGTAGAGCTTGCCGCCATCGCCCACTTTGACGCCCATCGTCAGGGTCGTGCTGGCGATGCGGGTGGCCGCGATCTCGGCATCGCCACGCTCACGGATCCGCTTGTCCTCGCGGCTGGCGATGTCGTGCTGCCAGGCGCGGTAGGCACCGCCGGCGGCAGGGACGGCGAGCTGCTGGGGGATCAGGAAGTTCGTGGCGAAGCCATCGGCGACCTGCCGCATCTCCCCACTCTTGCCCAGCTTGGGCACGTCCTTCGTCAGGATGACCTTCACGCGATCGATTCCTCCTTGTTGATCCAGGCCCGGATACGAGGGCCGAGACCGAGTGCGTCCACGGCGCGTCGGGCGTCGCCGACGAAGACCGGGATCCGGCGGATGGTCCGCCGGACGGGGCCCGGCGTCAAGCGCCGGATCTGGGCCATGTCCTGCGCGAATGCCGCGCGATCGATCCCCAGGTCGTCGAGTTTCTCATGAAGCAGCTCTTCGGGGACGCCATCGAAGAAGAACTCCACCGCCAGGACCAGGACGATCAGGTCGTCCAGGCCGCCGATCATCGGGATGTCGTCCGGGATGAGGTCGCGACCGAGTGCGATATACGCCGCCGCGGCCGGCAAGAGTGCCTTGCGCGCCAGCGGCATCCGGTCGTCCAGGGCGAGCGCGGTCGCCAGCCTGGCATACAGCGGTGCGCGACTGGCGATCGGCAGGAACGCCATGATCGTGAGCGAGCGTCCGAACGCAGCGCGACCGGTCGATCGCCTGGTTCGCTTCGTGGTGCTGCGCGCCATGCGCCTGGTGCCTCCTCGTCCCGGGTCAAGGAGTCTACCAGCCATCGCCGACGGGACCGCAGGACATCGTCAGGTCCCACGACATGGCCGATGCCGATCGTCCTTGACATCGAACGTCCGTTCGGTATCATGAGGGCCATCCGAAGGGAGGCGCGAGTGACCAAGCACGACGCCGAACGAAAGCTCAAGATCCTGGACTTCATCGCGGCAACCCTCCGTGCCCGGGGATATCCGCCGTCCGTGCGCGAGATCGCGCGTGCCGTCGGGCTGGCATCCACGTCGGCCGTGCACCATCACCTCCAGATCCTCGTGCGTGACGGCTATCTGCAGCGCGACGAGACGGATGCGGACGACGCCGAGCCGGGCTCGAAGCGCGGGTCGATGTCACGGGCGCTCCGCCTCACGCCGTCAGCCGCCCTACGACTCGGGCTCACCAGCGAACTCGTCCCCCAGGCCGTGGCCGCGGACGCTCGCATCCTCCCGATCATCGGCGAGATCGCAGCGGGCGGTCCCATCGAGGCCTACCAGGACGCCTCGGAGACGATCGCGGTCCCGGAGATGCTCGCCCCGGGCGGGGACGCCTACGTCCTCAAGGTTCGCGGCGATTCGATGATCGAGGCCCACATCGCCGATGGCGACTTCGTCCTCATCCGGCCGCAGGAGACGGCACGCAACGGCGACATCGTCGTCGCCCAGGTGGAGGAGAACGCGGTCACCCTGAAGCGCTTCTTCAAGGAGAAGGACCGGATCCGCCTTCAGCCGGCGAACCCGGCCTACCCAGCGCAGTTCTACGACGACGTCAGGATCCAGGGCAAGCTCATCGGCGTCATCCGCCGCCTGGACTGACGGTCGCCATCTCGGTCCAGCCCGGCGTTGGCGACCTGCGCTCTTCACTCACGCACCCTTAGGTGCGCTCGCTCAGATGCTCGTTCGTCGCCTTGGTCTGGACCGCCTGGCGCCCGCCAGTGACTCTGGGCACGTCGCCGCCCTCAGTCGGAGTCCGACGGATGCGTGGATATCCACAGGACTGTCCACAACGTGACCCACAGAGAGTCGGATCACGTGGACGCCCGACGCGATCCGAGCGTCGTTTGTTGACCTCTCAGGAGGCCGTTGCCATGACAATGGGAACCCCAGCCATCTGCCGGAGCCTTGCCACGCCGTGATCGACCGACTACCGCCGCAAAGCCTGGAGGCCGAGCAGTCCGTGCTCGGCGCGATCCTGATCGACCGTGACGCGGTCATCGAGGTCGCGGAGTTCCTGCGACCGCAGGACTTCTATCGGCAGGCGAACGCCCGGATCTATGCTGCGATCCTCGAACTGTTCGATCGCCGCGAGCCGATCGACATCGTGACCGTGGCTGAAACGCTGGAGCGACGCGAGGAACTCGAAGCGATCGGCGGCCGCGCCTACCTATCGAGCCTGTCGAACGAGACGCCGACAGCGGTCCATGCCGCGCAGTACGCACGGATCGTCGAGCGGAAGGCCGTCCTGCGCGGGCTCATCGGAGCGGCGGGGCGCATCGCCGGTATCGGCTACGAGGATCCGGCTGAGATCCAGGAGGCCATCGACCGTGCCGAAGCCGAGCTGTTCGCGGTCAGCCAGAAGCGTATCGATACCGGCTTCAGTCCACTCAAGACGCTCCTGCATGACGCCTACGACCGCCTCGACTACCTCCACGCGCACCGTGGCGAGATCAGCGGCGTGCGGACCGGGTTCACTGACCTCGACACGCTCACGACCGGACTGCAGAAGAGCGACCTGATCGTCCTCGCCGCCCGCCCATCGGTCGGCAAGACGAGCTTCGCCCTCAACATCGCCGAGCATGCCGCCGTCCGAGAACGCAAGAGCGTCGGCGTCTTCAGCCTGGAGATGAGCAAGGAGCAGCTGGTCCTGCGCCTGCTATCCAGCGTCGCCAACATCGATTCCCAGCGCCTCCGCTCAGGCTTCCTCGAGGAGATGGACTTCGCGCGGATCGCGCCGGCCATGAACGCACTGTCGGAAGCTCCGATGTACATCGACGACACGCCCAACATCTCGGCGATGGAGCTCCGGACCAAGGCACGACGGCTCCAGGCGGAGAGCGGACTTGACCTGATCATCGTGGACTACCTCCAGCTCATGCAGGCCACCACCACGAACCGCGACGCGAACCGGGTCCAGGAGGTCTCGGAGATCTCGCGCGGGCTCAAGGCTCTCGCCCGTGAGCTGTCGGTGCCGGTCATCGCCCTGTCGCAGTTGTCACGACAGCCGGAGATGCGCGAATCGAAGGAGCCGCGCCTGTCGGACCTGCGCGAGTCGGGCGCCATCGAGCAGGACGCCGACCTCGTCATGTTCCTGTGGCGCGAGAAGGAACGTGGGTCGGAGGATCAGGACACGGACGGCGAAGTGATCAAGCTGAAGCTCGCCAAGCATCGCAACGGACCCACCGGCGAGATCGGCCTGTGGTTCAAGAAGAAGCAGACGCGCTTCGTCAGCTACGCCGGCGAGCGCTACGCCGAGGCCGGCTGACCCGCGCCGCTACTCGGTCTCGTCCGGGAGCAACGGCCGCAGCGCGAACGAATACAGCTTGCCGTCGCCGGGACCATTCATGACCATCCCCTGGAACCCGCCCTGCGAGTCCTCCACCTCGAGCGCGTCCGCCTCGGCCGGGGTCAGGGTCCGGGTCGCCAGCTGGAACGCGTTCGGATCCGCCGGGCCGGCGAAGTCGGCCGGCTCGATGTCGTCCCATGGCCACGCCCGGACATCGGGGACCACCATCCCCTGCCCGTCCATCAGGATGCCGCGGTAGGCGGTCGGCTCGTAGACGTCGGTTGCGATCGAGCCGCTCCTGGTCGAAGTCACCGAGGCGGGTCGCCAGCGCATTGAACGCGCGACGCGCCGCAACTGGTCCGGCACACCATCGATCTCCATGCCGAGGGCATACACGGAGACCGTCTTCTTGAGCCCGCCGGCGTCGACCGTGAAGGTGCTCGTGCCGACATCGGTGACCATCGGGTTGTCGTACTGGGCCCGGGCGACTCCCAGGTTCCCCTCGCCGAGCGCGAAGGCCAGGAGTTCCTGGATCTGCTCTTCGCTCAGCTTCGCCGTCCGGTACGGGTTGGTGCGGAAGACCGATCCATCCGGTGCCGGCATCTCGGCGGTCTGGCTGCGGAAGACCACCGTGCCGTCACCGTAGAGCGTGAAGATCGGGGCCTGTGAGGCTGCCGCAGCCGGCCATCATGAAGCCGCCGCCCACGTCGTACCGAAGCACGACATCCGTGGCCCCCGTCGGGTGGTCGATCGCGCCGAAGTCGGGCGGCGGTGGCCGTCGGCGAGGACGCCGGACTGCCACTCCCGGTCGGTCCGGGCGATCCCGACGAGGCTGGCGAGGCGCCGGCCCCGCTGCAGGCGGCGACGAGGAAGGCGAGGCCGACGAGGGCCGGGGCAGACGTGGCGCGGATGAAGTTCGGCATGGGTCTCCGGACGCTCGCTGGTCGCCTGGCGGTTCCATCGACGACTCGCCATCCATCGCTATGGGGCCGATGACAGGGGCTCGAAATCACTTGACGGCGCGAGTATGTTCTGCGCAATGAGTTCCGGGCCCGAGCCCGGGAGCACCGGGCGCGCACCCATATCGACCCAGCGACACTCGCGACCCCGCGACCTCTCGCGTCCCGGACCCCTGCCTCGGTCCCGCCACTCGACGTCTCGCCCATGCCGAGGAGGGTCTGAGAGGGTGTACCAGGATCGAGCACTGACGTGCCGCGACTGTACGGAGGAGTTCGTCTTCTCCGCCGGGGAGCAGACGTTCTACGCGACCAAGGGTCTGACCAACGACCCGCAGCGATGCCCGAGCTGTCGCGCCGCCGCCAAGCGGGCGCGGTCGTCCGACGGCCCGCGCGAGTTCCATGCCGCGATCTGTGGCGCCTGCGGTGGGCAGGCCGTCGTCCCGTTCGCGCCGCGCAACGACCGACCCGTCTACTGCAGCGCCTGTTTCGACAAGGTCCGCGCCGGTACCATCGCCGCGGAGGCATCCGCCACCGTGTAGTCCAGGTCAGATCGGAGGAGCCACCCGTGGGCGTCATCATCATCCGGGAGATGGTCGGGACCAGCCCGCGATCGTGGAGCGATGCCGCGCGCCAGGCGGTCGCCACCGCGTCACGCACCGTCCGCAACATCCAGACCGTCGAAGTCGTGAAATCGACTGCGGTCGTCCGCGACGGCGAGATCGTGGAGTACCGGGTCGAGGTCAAGATCGGCTTCGAATACGAGGACTGACCCACCGTCGCGGGGTCGCAGCTAATCGGCAGGTGAGCGCCGATCGACACCATGCCGCGCATGGCTACGTCAGACTCCGCCCTCGGGACCCCGCACGACCGGCTCGCTTCGGTCCAGCCGGCCGAAACGCCGTACCCGGCCTCGGGATGCCGGCCGGCGCCCGCCGATCGCGGTCGGCCCGGGACGCCCTGTCCACGAGGCCCTGGACGGGCCGCGCGAGCCGGACCGCATCGGATCGACGCGTGAGCCGATGACGGCGTACCCGATCCAGTACGCCAAGGTGCAGCCCCCGCCGCTGCGGGACGAGACGCTGGCGCGGGACCGGCTCCTCGATCGTCTGCACGCCAAGATCCACAGTCGGGTCATCCTCATCCTGGCCGATGCCGGCTACGGGAAGACGACGCTGCTGGCCGATTTCGCGCGGCGGACTCGCCTGCGAACGCTGTGGTATCGGCTGGATGACGACGACCTGGACTGGACGGCCATCCTGCACCACCTCGTGGCTGCCGGGCGGGAACACGACCCGGGATTCGCGCCGGCGACCCTCTCGATGCTGGCTGAGACCGGTATCAGCGGCCCATCGCGCGAAGCCGTCCTGGAGGTCTTCATCCGCGAGCTGCCCACGATCGCGCCAAACGGGGCGGTCCTGATCCTGGACGACTACCACCTCGTGGGTGAGGCACCGGACATGAAGGTCATCGCCCGCGAGCTGATCGCCCGGGCACCGGAACGCCTGTCCATCGTGTTCGCGAGCCGACGCACTCCCGCGATCCCGCTCGCCCGGCTGCGGGCCAATGGGGAGGTCGCCGAGCTCGGCACGGACGACCTCCGGTTCGATGCGGCCGAGACAGCCCGGCTCTTCAGCGAGACGTACGGCCGGACCCTCGAGCCGGATGTCCTGGCGGATGTCACGGCCAGGACCGAGGGGTGGGCCGCCTCACTCCAGCTGGTCCAGGCAGCCCTTCGTGACCGAAGTCCGGCGGAGATCCGCCGGTTCGTCCGGAGCCTGTCCGGCGCCGATCAGGAGCTGTACGACTACCTCGCCGAGGAAGTCGTCGGCGACCTCCCCGACGACCTGCAGCAGTTCCTGATGCAGACCTCGATCCTGCAGGTCGTCACGCCGGACCTGGCCGGCATCGTGTCGGGTCGCGATGCCCCGGATGTCGCCCGGCTCATGACCGCCGCGGAGCGGCTCACGCTCCTGGGCCGACGCGCGGGCGGGCCGCGGACGCAACTGCGCTATCACCCGCTGGTCCGCGAGTTCCTGGAGGCGCGGCTCGGTCGAGAAGTCGGCGACGATGCCGTCCGGTCCCTCCACGAGCAGGTCGGACGCTTCGCCGAGGCCGCGGACTGGCGGACCGCCGCCCATCACTACTCGCTGGCCGGGGATGAGGGCCGTGCGCGCCAGGTCATCGATGACGCCGCCCAGGACATCGTGGCCAAGGGCGAGTACTCGCTGACCGAGGCCTACGTCCCGGACGCGTCGGACGGGGAGAGAGCTGGCGAGCTTCGAGGTCCTTCGCTCGCGGCGTGCCTTCAAACGCGGCGACGTCGCCGAGGGCCCTCGCGCATGCCGACAAGGCGGTGGACATCGACCCGACGTCGTCCATCGCCCTCGTCAACCTGGCATCGATCGCGTTCAACGTCGGCGACCTCGATCGCGCCGTCGAACTCTCCCGACGTGTCGCCGAGACGACCGATGACCGCGGGCTCAAGGGCATCGCCGAGGGGTTCGTGGCACTCATCGAGTCCTCGCTCGACGGGAACGTGCGGGACCTGGTCGACCTCCTGCGGTCGCTCGCCATCGAGCAGGAGAAGGCGGGCGAGACCCACTTCGAAGGCATCACCCAGCTCAATCTGGCAAACGCTCTTCGGGCGCTCGGCGATCCGGCCGGGATGCTCGAGGCGGCGACCAGGTCGATCGACCTGCTGGATTCGAGTTCGGCCGGGTCAGAGGTGGCTACGGCCCGCGGGGCGCGCGCCTGGGCGCTGGCGCACCTGTTCGGCATCGAGGCGGCGGCCGACGAGATGGCGGCCGCCCTTCGTGAAACGAACCAGGTCATGCGGCGGGACGTCCTCGTCGACTTGAGTGACATCGAGGTGCTGGTACGGAAGCGCAGAGCGTGCGGGCGACCACATCGCGGCCTTGACAGCTCTGGGAGAAAGCGCAAACTGGGTCAGGATCCAGATTGACGCGACGCGAGTTCACCTCGAGCTTCGGCGCCGGGCGGAGTCGAGCTAGCGCAGCGCGCTCCTGGATCAGCTCCCGTTCACCGAACCCTCCAGCACCACGGCACACAAGGCGAGACTTCTGGCGACGCGCGCGCATCTGCTCGTGGCCACCGGCTCGCCCGAACGCGCCGGCGGCGATCTCGGACGCCGCGGAGCACGCCCGCCGGCAGGGTGCAGGCATGCTGGTTGACCTACTCCGCGATGCTCCGGGCCGTGTCGGGGAGCACCGAGGAGCTGCGCCGCTTCGTACGACAGGGCGACCGGAACGACCTTGCCGCGCTCAGCATGGCCGCCGAGCTGGTCGTGCCTCGACTCGGGGAGCTCGGTCTCGATGAGACGGATCGCATCGCGGGCGAAGCGGATCTGCGCGACGGAGCGATGGCGGGACCCACTTCGACGCGCCGTCGATCGGGGCGGTGTCGATGACCTGGCGGCCGCTCGACTGCTCGACGCCATCGGCACCGTGGACGACATCGCCCGACTTCGGACGGTCGCACGATCGCTTCGCGGGCGGCCCGAATCGTCGCTCGGCCGGACGCTCGCTCGCCGGGTCGCGCCCAGGGTCATGGTCGAGGACCAGGGCCGTGTCTCGATCTCGGTCGGGACGAGGTCGGTCGAGGGATCGTCGATCCGGCGGAAGGTCCTCGGGCTCATCTGCTTCCTGTGCCTCCCGACCAGCCTTCTCGGCCGCTCGCGACGAGGTCCTCGACGCCCTGTGGCCGGACTTCGACCCCGCCGATGCCCTGAACTCGCTGAACCAGACCGATCTACTTCCTTCGACGAGTCTTCGAGCCGGCATTCCGGGAGGACCTCTCGCCCGGCTACGTGAACCACGAGGGTGACCTCGTCTGGCTCGACATGCACCTGGTGGAGTCGCGGAGCCAGCACTGCTCGGACCTGATCCGGGCGCTCCCGGTCGAGCCATCGGCGAGCGACGTGGCAGGAGCTCTCCGACGCGTATCGGGGCCCATTCGCACTCGACTTCGCCTACGAGGAGTGGGCGGCCGCCGTATCGCTCCAGCCTGCAGTCGTCCTACCTGCAGGTGATCGAGCGGTCGGTCCGGTCGGACACGGAGAGCGGGCACTTCGAGCGCGGGATACTGCTTGCCCGGCGCGCGCTCGAGGTGTGCCCGGACGCCGACAACATGGAGCTCTCGCTGCTTCGCCTGTACAAGCTCAGCGGGTCGCACTCAGCGGCCGCCGAGCAGTACGCTCACTACTCGACCTGGCTGCGCGAGTCCCTCGGGATCGAGCCTCCGTCGCTCGATTCCCTGTAGGGATAGGTAAGGTGCCGTATTGACCGCTGCAGTCCGGCGTCCCTATAGTCCGGCCTCTTCCTGGTACTCAGGTACTGGGAAGCAATGTCAAGAAGCCGGACGCGTCGAAGCCCCACCTGAAATGGGCACTTAGGGTGGAGCCGAGCGACTAGTGCACCCGACCGACCAAGTATCTGGTCGGCTTTCCGTGTTCCCAGGAGCACGAAGGTCGATAGAGGAGGTTCGATCGTGCAGACCGAGTCCTACAACAAAGGCTGGTAAGACAGCCATGAGAGCCCGCATCACCCGCGTCCTGATCACGGTGTCCACCGTGGCCATGATCGCGATGGCAGGTGGAGCGTCACTGAGGGGCTTCTAGTACGTTAGTGTCATCGTCCGGCCGATCTGCCGAAGGTAGATTCACCGACATGGATGGCGGCTAGCAGGCAATCGATGCCAAGGCTCCTCAAGGCATACATCGCCGGAGTCGTGGTCCTGAGCGCATTCGCGCTCGTGGCCGCGACTCTTGTGATTCCCGTCAACCCCCATATCGCGATCACCTTCGGCGGGTCCGCGTCGTCGCCCCAGTTCGACCCGAGCCAGGCTGAGGTTCTCGCGGGCATCGTCTTCTGGATTCTGCTGAACCTCGCGGTCGTCGCGATGCCGGTCACGCTCGCCCATGGCACCCAGCAGTCGGTTGGGAACGCCCCGATGCTGGCGGCCATCTTCCTCGGCGGCCCCGCGGCTGCCGGTTGGGTGGCCCTGCTGGGAACCACCGAGAGTCGCGAACTGCGTGGCCAGATCCCTTGGTATGGGACCCTGGCGAACCACGCCAACATCATGATCCCTGCGATCGTCGCGGGCCTGGTGCTCGAGGTCCTTCCAGGACGCGACAGCGGAGTGTTCCCGGACTTCATCCGCGCGATGCTCGCTGCGGCCGTCTTCTACGCTCTCAACGTCACCATGGCGGGAACGCTGCTCTCGCTGCGGACCGGCAAATCCCTGTGGACGGTCCTCGTCGGGGACTCCGGCAGTACGGCCTTCCAGAACCTGGCGCTCGGGCCACTCGGCTGGCTGATGGCCGTCGTGTACTCGATCCAGTGGTGGGTGACCCTCGTGTTCGCCCTGCCGCTCTACACCACGCGGATGGCGTCCCAGCGCCTCGTCGAGATGCGCGACATGTTCACCCAGACCATCGGCGCACTGGCGGAGGCCGTGGACAAGCGCGATCCCTTCACCGCGAGCCACAGCCGTCGGGTGAAGAACATCTCCGTGGATATCGGTCGGGTCATGCGCGTCAGCGCGAGTGAGATGGAGGCCCTCGAGTGGGGCGGCCTGCTCCACGACGTCGGCAAGATCGGCGTGCCGGACCACGTCCTCAACAAGCCGGACCGCCTGACTCGGGACGAGCGGATGGTCATGAACTCGCATCCGGTCCTTGGCGCCCAGATCATCGCGCCGGTCATCAAGCTGGCGCCGGAGCTGCCGATCATCCGGCACCACCACGAGTGGTACAACGGGTCGGGCTACCCGGACCGGCTGATCGGCGACGAGATCCCGAAGCTGGCGAGGATCCTGCACGTGGCGGACGCCTTCGAGGCGATGACCGCCGCCCGGCCCTACCGGATGACCCCACTGACGCATGAGCAGGCGCTGGGTGAGCTGCGCAAGTTCGCCGGCATCCAGTTCGATCCTGTCGTCGTGGATGCCTTCGTCCAGACGCACTGGGTAGACGGGGTTCCCGATCCGGGGCGGACGATCGAGCCGCGCCCGATCCCCCTGCTTGCGCAGGCTGCCGATCGCATGACATCCTCGGCGCGAAGCGGCGACGGGACGGGTTCCGCCGTCCGCGTCAGCCGAGGCCGGCACGTCCGAGCCGGCCTGACCGACGAGGCGCGCGCCCGGCATGATGCACGGGTGCTAGCAGCGGCCCCGCCTGACGCCGACCTCGGACCTGGCCTCATCCCCGTCCGGGCGAGGTCACCCTCACCATGCTGATCGGCGGGATCCTCCTCGGCCTGCTCCTGGGATTGCTCGCCGGTGGCAGTCTCGCGAACCTGGCCGCGATCCGACTTCGGTGGCTCGGGCTGCTCCTCGCCGGCGATCGCCCTGCGGTTCTCGACGGACGCCCTCCTCAACGCCGACGTGGCGATCGTCGACGCACTGCGGCTCCCGCTTCTGGCGACGGCCCTCTCGATGCTGCTGGTGGGTCTGTGGGCGAACCGCGACTATCCGGGCCTGAGCCTCGCGTTCGTCGGCGTCCTGTCGAACACCGCGGTGATCATCATCAACGGCGGCTACATGCCGATCTACGAGCCCAGCCTCATCGCGGCCGGCTTCACGCCGGCCGACGTGTCGTCCGCCATCCACGTCATCCTGCCGGCGGGCCTCGATGCGGCCTTCCTCCTGCGACTGGGTCCGCTCGGGGACGTCATCCCGATCCCATTGCCGATCATCGGCAACGTCATCTCGGTGGGCGACGTCTTCCTGAGTGCCGGCCTGGCGTTCTTCCTGTTCGCGAGTGTCGTCCGGACGCCGCAGCAACTCGATGAGGCGGCCGCCGACGCCATCTCCCGCCGCCTCGCGAGGGTCGCCGCGGGAGGCCCTCGGGTCGCCGGAGGCGAGACGGGTTACGCGACGGCCCTGACGGACTCGGCCGCGCTCGAGCGGCCGCTCATGCTGGGTGGCACGCGGCCAGGCATGGCCTCGCCATCGATGGAGCCGATGGTCGAGTTCGGCGAGGGTGGCACGGTCCCCCTTCGACCGGCCGACCGGCGTGGGCGTTCGGATCCGCGAGCACCCGTATGTGCGACTTGCCCTCAACAGTTCGTTCTCCGCGCTGTGGGCCGGCCAGCTGATCTCACTGTTCGGTGACCGCATCCACCTGCTCGCGCTGGGCACCATGGTCCTGGTCACGACGGGATCGGCGATCGAGACGGCATTCGTCTTCCTGGCGGCGGCCCTGCCGAACCTGTTCCTCTCGCCGTTTGCCGGCACGTTCGTGGACCGCTGGGACAAGAAGGAGGTGCTGGTCGTCAGCGACATCCTGCGCGCAGCGGTGATCCTGCTGATCCCGATCGCCGCCGTCACGAACATCCTGCTGGTCTATCCACTGAGCTTCATGGTCACCGCGATCTCGGTCTTCTTCCGACCGGCACGCGTCGCGATCCTGCCGTCGATCGTGGAGGACGACGAGCTGATCACCGCGAACGCCGCCCTGTGGCTCGGTGAGACGATCGCCGATGTCATCGGCTACGCCCTGGCGGGCCTCCTGGTGGCCGGGCTCGCGTCGGCGTTGCCGCTGGCGTTCTGGCTCGATTCGGCGACGTACCTGGCTTCGGCCATCCTCCTCGCCACGCTGGCCGTTCGGCCCGCCGAAGGCTCCGGCGAGGCAGCGGGTGAAGACGAGGGCACGGGCGATGGCTTCTTCGGCGAGATGCGCGCCGGGTGGGACTTCCTGCGCCACGAGACGGTCCTGCTGGCGAACACGATCCAGGCGACGGTCGCCCAGTTCACCCTGGGGATCCTGATCGCCCTGACGGGGTCATCTACGCCTCGACCGTGTTCGGACAAGAGTCCGTCGGGTCGACGGCGGTCTGGGGGTTCATCGAGACGTCGATCGGTCTCGGCAACCTGGTCGGCGGCTTCATCATCGGGCTCATCGGTGCGCGGCTGGCCAAGGGACGGATGATCATCGCGGGCTACGCCGTCTGGGGCCTCATGGTGTTCGTGTTCGCGATCACGGATCACCTGGCGCTGGCCCTTGGGATGTCCTTCGGGCAGGGCGTGGCGAACATGGTGTTCGTGATCCCGAGCCAGACCCTCTTCCAGCAGCGGACCCCGGCCGAGTTGATGGGCCGTGTGGTGGGGTTCCGGTTCTCGCTCGTGTACGGGTCGATGACGATCGCCATGGGCGTCGGGGGGTTGCTGACACTGATCCTGCCGGTCACGACGATCATCGCGGTGTTCGGCCTGCTCACGATGGGTGCCGGCCTCGCCGGCATGCTGATCCCGGCCGTTCGCGACGCGTGACGGCCAGCCTTGGGTACACTGGCGACCGCGTGCCCGTGGACAAGCATCCGAAATCCGCACGCCAGGAGTGACCAGACCGGATGACTGACCGACCCGAGGGCACGCCCGAGGACGAACTGACACCCGCGGCGCCGGTGGCTGACGTCGAGGCCGAGCCCGAACCCGAGCCGGAGCCCGAGCCCGAGCCGACCCGAGCCCGAGGCCGAGCCGAGGCCGAGCCCGAGCCGGAGCCCGAGCCCGAACCCGGGCCGGAGGCCGAGCCCGAGCCGGAGGCCGAGCCCGAGCTGGATCCCGAGCCGCCAGTCGCGCCTGCAACGGTGGCCGTCACGAGCGCCAGGAAGGCCACTCCCGGAGCTGCGGCCGTCAGCGTGAAGACCACTCCGACCCTGGATCCGTCACTTCACGTCAAGGACTCGTCGTCCAAGGCGTTCGTGATCGCCACGGTCGTGATCTTCATCGGCATCCTGCTGTACGCCATGCTCGCCGGCAACGGTGGGGCGATCACGGGAACCCCCACGCCCAAGCCGCTACCTTCGGCTTCAGCCTCCGCCGCCGCGCCATCCGCCTCTGCGGCACCGTCGGCGTCGGCAACCCCGTCCGCCGAAACCAGCCCGTCGGCGTCCCCGGCGCCGTCAGACTCGGCCGCGCCGAGTGGATCAGCCGAGCCGAGTGCCGCTCCATCCGCATCGGTGTCGCCCGCGCCATAGGCTCTTGGGGGTTGGCTGCCTACTCGATCTGGCATTGTCGCCCGACCGCCTGACCCGTGTCGGACGCGCCCGTCACGGTATCCAGATCCGATCGCAATGGTCTTCCTGGGCCGCGCTGGGACACACATAGACCGCATAGCCATTCGCCTGAAGTGCGGACAAGCTGACCGGCATCGATTCTCGCCCGGTGACCATCCGGCCCCAGCGATGCGCGTAGTACAGGATCTCGGGTGACCAGTCTCGCCCTACGATGGCGACAAGCTGTCCCGGCTCGGTCTCGCGCTCGATCTGGGCGGCCAACGGAAGGACTCCTTCCGGATCGGCGCCGGGCTCATAGATCCGCGCCCAGTACGACGTGTGGGCGACCACACCATGACCCAGGCGACGACCGCGAGGGTGGCCACCACGGTCCGCAGCAACGGGCGAAGGAGAGGGAGCCCTGCCACCCCAAGTCCGACGAGTGCCGCGACCGAAGCCGATACGGCGATGGCGTAGTAGTCGTGGACGACGTACAGGTTGAAGAAGATCAGGATCGGGCCCGCGACCGTGGCGGCGATCCAGATCCAGAACCTCATCTGGCGCTCGGCGGTCGCGAACCGCACTGCCGGCCACGCAAGGAGGGGGAGTGCGATGCCGCCGGCCAGCAGTGCGGCATTCTCGAGGATCGTCGACCACGCCCCCATATCGATCCGCTGCGCCATCGTGCCGAAGTTCCATGCCTGCAACTCGCCGCTGGTCAGCCAGGCCGTTGCCGCGGTCGCGGCCTTGATCGCGTCTGCATGACGAGTCCATGCCAGACCCACGGCGAGCGGTGCCAGGGACATGAACCAGGCCCCGGCCCACGACCGACCCGTCTGCCGATCGTCATCACGTCGGACCGCCAGCAGCGCGAACGGCAGGATCCAGAACACGGCCGTCGTGATCTTGACGAGGGCCGCCAGGCAGCCGAGTGCGAGCGCGAACATGAACCAGATGCCCGATCGATCGTCCCGCCACCGGATGCCGGCCATGGCGAAGCCAAGGGACAGAGCGAGGGCCAGGTACTCGATCAAGGCGGCCCGCCCCCACGCGATGCCCAACGGCGAGAACAGGAAGACGCCCATCGCCACGGTGGCGGCCGGCCACCCAGCCTGCCCGCGGACCAGCAGCCAGAGCAGGCCGGCGGCCAGGATGAACGAGGCGAGCCCTGTGAGACGCAGGGCCGTGTCCTCGGGGACTCCGACATCCATCACGATCGCAGCGGCGGCCTGGTAGAGGGGGGAACTCGAATGGGACTTCCCACGGTGGCCCGAGCACGGGAAGCTTGGGGTGGAGGAGGTCGATCCCCTCTTCATGGAAGATACGGGCCGTATACGCGGTCTGTGTCTGCCTGAATGGGTGCCGCTCGACGAGCGGGGCGCCCAGGGTCGGCAGGTGGATGACGAAGGCGAGAAGGAGCAACACGGCCGGTAGCCAGCGCAGGGCGGTCGATGGAGCGGTCGACCGGGTGGCAACGGTCATGACGGTCACCTTGCGTAGGCTACAGGCCCCTTCGGGATGAGTCCGGGACCGGGCCTGGCGGGCTGGAAGCCCGGTATACTCGCCCGGCCATGACCCATGTCTTCGTCGCACCCCATCCGGACGACGTCGCCCTCTCGTGCGGCGGCCTCATCGCCAGCCTGCGCGAGCTGGGCCAGAACGTGACGATCATCACCGTGTTCTCCGGTGACGGCGCGACCGACCGGCTGACCGGCTACCAGCGCGAGGCACTGGGGTTCGGGTCGAAGGCGCTGTGGCCGGCGACCGAGGCGTTCAATCGAAGCTCCGTCGCGGCGGACTACCCCTCGGCCGCGCTCGTCCCCTCCTGGGCCGCCGACCGAGGCGCAGCTCGATGCGACCCAGGCCGACGCCGACGCCGCCGCGAAGCGGTTCTGGCAGCGATCCTCGTGGTACCGCCGGGCGAGCGTTCGCAACGAGTCGCTGGCCGACCAGCCGGTGATGGACGACCTGCCGACCCAGGGCGCGATCCTCACCGACGAGGTCATGGAGGCCGCGTCGGCGGGCGACCTGATGGCCCGTCGACGTGTCGAGGACGAGCGCTTCGCCTACTTCGCGGAAGCGTCGATCGTGTTCCTGGACCTGCCGGACGCCGTGTTCCGTGGCTACGAAGGCGACGAGCAGCTCCTGGGCGCGCCCCGGACCGACGACGACGCCCCGTACGCGCTCCTCCGCCAGGAGATCGCGCGCCTCGAACCCCAGAAGGTGTACTTCCCGCTGGGCGTCGGCGGGCACGTGGACCACCAGCTGTGCCGCGACGTCGGCCTCGGGCTGCTGCGCGAAGGCAGGGCATGGGTCATGCCCGGACCCGACTACGCCGGCAAGATCGCGTTCTACGAGGACTTCCCGTACGCGTGGTGGACCGACTTCCGCCGACTGGAGGACCTCGGCCCGAACGGGCTGGCGGGCGTCCCCGATGGGGTCAGCATCTCGCCGGTCTATGCCGACATCACCGACCAGCTCGAGCGGAAGATCACCGGCGTGACGCTCTACCAGAGCCAGCTGGAGCGCCTGTTCGACGACGACCAGGCGATGGCGAAGGCCGTCCGCGCGCACGGGCACGCGATCGCGGAGCTGGGCGCCGTGGCCGGCGCTGCCGAGCGCTACTGGGTCTCCGCCCGCGCCTGACGCCATGACGCCGGGGCGACGCACCCGCTCCGACGGCGTCATGCGGGATCTCGTCGGCCGGTGGAGCTGACACATCCGGCGCCGGCGATCCGGCGCGCGGCAGCCAGCGACCCACGATGGCCTGCCGGTACCAGTGGAGGTAGTGAGGCAGCCACTTGCGCAGCTTGAAGTTGCTCTGCCCGGCGGTCCGGTCGCGCCACGTCGTCGGCACCTCGGCGACCGTGCGGCCCGCGAGGGTGGCCTTGACCGTCAGCTCGAGGGCGAGCTCGAAGCCGGCCGTGCTCTCGATCGTCACCGTGTCCAGGAATCGCCGCGAGTAGAGCTTGAAGTTGTTGGTCGGATCGTGGGTCGGGACGCCCGCGAACCAGTACAGGGTGAGTCCCGCGGTCCGGCTCATCAGGCGCTTCAGCGGTGGCCCGCCGACCTGCCGGCCGCCACGCATGTAGCGAGACGCGGAGACCACATCCGCGCCCCGCACGGGCGAGGGCGACCATCGGGTCCACGACTTCCGGCTCATCCGAGCCGTCCGACATCGAGATCAGGACGTACGGCCGGACGAGGCCGCGATCCCGGCCTTCATGGCGTTGAGGACACCACGACCAAGGTCATTGCGGTGGCCACGGACCGTCGGGAACTCGGCCGCCAGCCGGGCGATCACCGGGACGGTCGGGTCCTCGTCGAAGTCGTACACGACGAGGATCTCGTGGGACGCTGCGACAGCCGCCGTGAGCGCACGGATGACCGGCTCGACCGCCTCGCCTTCCTTGAAGACGGGCATGACGATGGACACCTCGGGCTCCGGTGAGCCCGGTCGCCTCGGTCACAGCCGCCCGGCCGTCCACTTCCTCCCGGATCCACGGGATGACCTCGTCGAGCATCTCCGAGAGCGACGTCGTCGCCTCGAAGCCCAGGAGGTCGCGGGCCTTGCGCACGTCCGGGACGCGCAGCTGGACATCGTGCTCGAACGGCGCATCGGACACGTAGCGGAACGGGCGGTCCGGGCCGTGGATCTTGTGCCAGATCGCCTGGGCAAGCTCCAGCACGGTGGTGGAAGCCGCGGTCGAGAGATTGACGTCGTTGTTGAGCGTCGCATCGGACTCCATCGCGAGCCGGATGCCGTGGGCCAGGTCGCCGCCGTACGTGTAGTGCCGGACCTGCGAGCCGTCGCCCAGGATATGGAGGGGATCCTGGTCCTTGAGGACCTTGAGGACCAGGTCGGGCACCACGTGCGACAGGGCGAGCTTCACGTTGCCGGACATGATGTCCGTGTCGCGCAGGGCGCGGCGCTCGCCGATGCCGACGCAGTTGAACGGGCGGACGATCGTGTACGGCAGCTGGTACTGCTCCCAGGCGCCCTTGGCGAAGTACTCGGAGGCGAGCTTCTGGAAGCCGTACGTGGAGACCGGCGGCGGTGACGTGCGCTCCGCGCCTTCCGGCGTCGGGAAGACGGTGGAGGACTCGTAGACCATGGACGAGGACACCACGATGATCCGCTGGAGGTGTCCATCGCGATGCGCGGCGATCGCCGCATCGAAGGTGGAGGCGAGGATCCGCTCGTTCTCCGCCATGAGGTCGTAGGCGAACTCGTGGAAGTAGCTGATGCCGCCGATCATGGCCGCCGACGCGACCACCTGGTCGACGTCCGAGGCGAGCTCGCGCAGCAGGACCGTGTCCTTGGCGTCGCCCTCCACGAACCGATAGCCAGGGTGGTCGTCGTACGACTTGGCCAGTCGACCGTACTTGGAGAAGTCGTCCAGTCCGATGACCTGGTGGCCGGCCTCGAGCAACTCCGGGACGAGGTAGCCGTTGATGAAGCCGGCAGCGCCGGTGACCAGGACGCGCATCAGAGCCGGATCCCTCCCCCGAGCGCGCCCCAGACATCGACGACGTCCTTGCCCCCGACCTCGAGGTCCCGATAGGCCTGGTGCGGCGCGCCGAGGATGAGGATGTCGCTCGCCTGCAGGACGTGGTCGAGATCGTCAGGCGGTCGTCCACGACGTACGGGTCGGTCGCCACGACAGTCGCCCCGGCCCAGGCCAGGAGTTTGCGCAGCTTGTACGACAGCGACGCCCGCGTGTCGTCGGACTCGGCCTTGAAGGCCATGCCCAGGATGCCGACGGTCTTGCCCTGCAACCCACCGTAGCGACGCTCCAGGGCCGACACGATGTAGGCGGGCAGGCCCTCGTTGACCTGCATCGCGGCCTGGCCCATCGGGAAGTGGTCGCTCGTGAAGGCGGCCAGCTGCATCGCGTCCTTGAACAGGCACGGTCCTGCGGCGAAGCCCGGGCCGGGCAGATCCGCGGCCCGCGGGTAGTCCTCGCGGATCGCGTGCAGGACATTCGAGTAGTCCACGCCCGCCTGGTCGGCGATCATGAAGAACTGGTTCGCGACCGCGAACTTCATGTAGCGCCACGTGTTCGTGAAGAGCTTGGCCAGCTCCGCTTCCTTGGACGAGGTGCGGATCGTCCTGGTCGCGATGTGGCCGAACAGCGCCGCCGCGCGCTCGGCGGCCCGATCGTCGTCCGCTCCGACGATCTGGGGCAGCTCGTGGAGCTCCTCCAGCGCGTGACCCTCGGCGATGCGCTCCGGGCAGAAGGTGACGTCCACGGAGCATCCGGCCGCTATCGAGGCGCTGTGTCGACGTATGCGGTCGTCCCCGGGTAGACCGTACTGCGGAGCACGACGAGGGCGCCCGACGCGGAGGTGCGGGGCGATCTGGCTCGACGGCCTTCTCGAAGATGGTCATCGACGGCCCGAGGAACTCGTCGACCGGGGTCCCGATGACGACCACGAGCTGGGACGTCCGAGCGATCATCTGCCGCCCGTGCCGAAGGCGAGCCGCCCGGTCGGGAGGACCTCGCGCGAGAGCTCATCGGCGCCGTTCTCCATGAACGGCATCTGGCCCGAGGCGATCCGCTCCAGCGTGGCCTGGTTCGTGTCGAAGATGCCGACGCGCAGGCCGGCCTGGGCGAAGGCGAGGCTGAGCGGCAGGCCGACATGGCCGCCGCCGCCGAGCACGACGACGTCAAGATCGGTTGACGACTGGGTCATGTCCCGACTCTACCAGCCCGGTGCCCTGCATCAGCGGGCCGCGGCGATGACCTCAGCGATGACCGTCGGGAGATGTTCCTCGAGACCCAGCCACATCGGGAGCCGAACCAGCCGACCACTGGCAGCGTCCGTGTTCGACAGGTCGCCGATTCGGGCGCCCGACCGATCGCCCGAAGGGCGACGAGTGGAGCGGAACGTAGTGGAAGACCGACTGGATGCCCTTGGCCTTGAGCCGGTCGATGAACACCGTCCGGCGCTCCAGATCCGGCAGGAGCAGCTAATACATGTGGGCGATGTTGGTGCAATCGCCCGGGATCGATCGGTCGGCGGACATCGCCCGTCCGTTCCAGATCGGCGAACGACTGCGTGATACCGGTCCCAGATCTCCAATCGGCGCGCCGTGATGGCATCGGCCTCCTCCATCTGCGCCCAGAGGAAGGCCGCGATGATCTCCCCGGCAGGTAGGACGAACCGAGATCGACCCAGGTGTACTTGTCCACCTGGCCCCGGAAGAACTGGCTCCGGTTGGTCCCCTTCTCCCAGATGATCTCGGCCCGGTCGACGAAGCGGGCGATCGTTGATCAGCAGCGCGCCGCCTTCGCCCGAGATGATGTTCTTGGTCTCGTGGAACGACAGGGCCGCCATGTGGCCGATGCTCCCGAGCGGGCGGCCCTGGTAGCTCGGCGAGGAGACCCTGCGCAGCGTCCTCGATCACCAGCAGGTCGTGACGGCGCGCGATGTCCATGATCGCGTCCATGTCGCACCCGACACCTGCGTAGTGCACCGGCACGATCGCCCTCGTCCTCGGGGTGATGGCCGCTTCGATCTTCGTCTCGTCGATGTTCAACGTGTCGGGCCGGATGTCGACGAAGACCGGCGTCGCGCCACGAAGCACGAACGCGTTCGCCGTCGAGACGAACGTGAACGACGGCATGATGACCTCGTCGCCGGCGCCAACGCCGCTCAGGATGGCCGCCATCTCCAGGGCCGCCGTGCAGGAGTGCGTGAGGAGCGCCTTCTGGCTGCCGACACGCTGCTCCAGCCAGGCGCAGCATCGCTTGGAGAACTCGCCGTTTCCGGCCAGATGGCCATTCGCGTGGGCCTGCGAGATGTACCAGAGCTCTCGGCCGGTCATGTACGGCTTGTTGAAAGGGATCACGGCCGATCCTCCGACGTTCGACCCGCTTTCGGGCCACGAGCAGGAGCGATCCCCCGGCAGGGAAGGACAACCCGCGGCGGATCAGGGTCCGCTCGATCTTCATCACGGCCTCCAGCACCATGTTCACGGCCCGCGGTTGCCGCAATTCGTCCATCGCGTCGACCGCCCCGTGGGCCCTGTCGCCGCGCAGGCGCAGTCGCGAAGCGAACATCATCGGCAGGAGGAGAGAGACGAAGGAGGTCATCCGAACGACCTCGAACCCGGCCGCCTCGACCTTGCGGCCAAGCTCCGCCGCGGTGTAGCGGCGAGCGTGACGGGCTTGCTCATCCTGTGGGCTCCAGAGCCACGGATGCTGTGGGACCGTGACGACGAGGCTTCCGCCCGGGCGCAGGGCCTTGCCGACCTCAGCGATGACCGCTTCGTCATCATCGATGTGCTCAAGGACGTCGAAGGCGCCGATCGCATCGAACACACCGCGAAATGGGATGTGCCTTGCGTCCATCTGGGAGAACTGGGCCGATGGGACCCGCTTCGCGGCGAATGCCAGACCTGCGCTGAAGATCTCGCTTCCCGAGAGCTCGATCGTCGGATAGGCCGCGCGGATCCCGCTCAGGACGAACCCCGTGCCGCACCCGATCTCGAGGAAGTTCCGGCGACCTGGAAGGTACATACCCATCGCCCAGACGATCAGGGCGTTGCGAGCCCGAAACCACCAGTTGTCCGCCTCCAGCTGGGCCAGTTCACCAAAGTACTCCTCGCGGAAGCCCTCGTTCTCCAACGCCAGGCTTGGCGCGAACGCGTGGAAGCCACCGATGACGACGGGCTTGCTGCCGCAGTCGGCACACGTCCAGGCGTCGTCACAACGCGTCGAGCCGCAGACACTGCAGATCTTCATGCGCCGGTCACGACTGGGGGTCCCTGAGCCAGTGGAAGGTCATCTGCGCCGACCTGAAGGAGAACCCGAGTCGTGCATAGAGATTTATGATCGGCAGATTGTGGGCGGAGATCGTCGTCTCGACGAACGACGCACCCTCCGTACGGTGCCGGAGCAACATGGTCTGCCACAGGCTCATGCCCATGCCCTTCCCCTGCCACCGTGGAGCGATCGCGGTCAGGTGCCAGTAGACGCTCCGATCCGGGCGATGCTCAAGGATGAAGAACCCGACCAGGTCACCCTCGACCTCGGCCTTGAGCAGCACGTGTCGAGGTGACTCGAAGCTGGTTCGCACCCAGGTCGAGTAGCGGCGCCCGCTCAGATCGGATGGCAGGCGCCGATCAAGCTGGAAGCGCCCCGTCGTGAACGAGGTTTGGGCGACCTCCTCGATCGATGCGATGTCCGTCGCTGGTTGCCTCCGCCACATGGATGACGTGCCGTGGCGCGGCGATCCCGTCGAACGCATCGAAGCGCGGCCCGTAGACCATCTCGATGAAACGGAAACCCCGTTCCTCGAGGGCCGCCGACTCCCGTAGCTGCACGTGATCGAGCCGGCAGGAGACCAGGCGCACGTCGCGGCTGGCGCACCAGGCCTCGAACGCATCCAGGATCTCCATCGGCTGGGCATCCTCGCCCAGTTCGACACGACCGATCTGTGCGACCGGGAACTCGAAGACCTCCGAATCCCACGGCACCAGGGAGCATTCGAGGACTGCGCCAGTCCGCTCGAGCAGCGTCTGATCGGTCGGATTCAATCGTCGCCGGTCGCTTCCCGGACCAGGTAGGTCGGTCGATCCATCGTTCGAAAGTGCATGCGCGCCAGGTATTCGCCGATGATGCCGAGTGCGAACAGTTGTGCGCCGCTGAAGATGGCGATGATCGACGCGAGGAAGGCGAAACCCGGAACGGCGGCGCCGTTGGTCAGATAGCTGGACAACACGTAGACGAGGATCGCGAATCCGAACAAGGTGAACAGAAACCCGATCACGCTCGCTACCTGCAGTGGCAGGGTGCTGAACCCGGTCATCATGTTGAACCCATGCGTGACCAGCTTGCGGATCGTGTAGTTGGAGGCGCCCACCCGGCGAGGCTCATGGAGCACCGTCACGTGGGAGAACCTCGTGGTACCCCAGGTCAGCAGGACGTCGATGGAGACATACGGGCCGCGATAGGTCGCGAACGCGTCACGGATGCGCGTTCGGAAGACCCTGAATGCGCTGACATGGCGGGCTGTCTCGGCGCCCATCGCGCTTTGCAGCGCCAGTTTCGTGATCCGCGAACTCTGATCGCGGAGGAACCCGTGTTGCTCGTTCGCCGGTGTTCCGTACACGACGTCCGCGCCGCTGTCGAGAACAGCGACCAGCTTGGCGATCTCCTCCGGTGGGTTCTGGAGATCGTCGTCCAGCGTGACGATGACCCCGAACTGTGCCGCCCGGATCCCACAGAGCAGCGCGTTGTGCTGTCCGTAATTGCGACTCATCCGGATACCGCGAACGTGATCGTCGCCTTCAGCCAGCCGTTCGATCACCTCCCAGGACGCATCGCCACCACAATCCTCGACCAGGATGATCTCGTATCGTTCGGCGATACCGCCAAGCGCATCGGTGAGGCGCCGGTGTAGCTCCGGCAGGATGGACGCCGAGCGATACACGGGGACGATCGCCGAGATCTCCATCGGCGGATCCGATCCGGGATCAGGGGCAACGCTCGGAGCATCGCTCATCCGTTCCGTCATGGTGCCGACTGTAGCAGTCTGGTGCGCTCAGTCACCGTCCCGAAGGTCGCGGCGATGACTGGTACTTCAGCGGGGGGTCGACGGAAAGAGACCCAGAGGCCTCGCCTCCCCTGACCATCGGGTCGCGGCAGATGGCGGACAGCCGACGGTATAGTCCGGCCGTGTTCGCTGAGTTGGCCATCGCGATGTCCGATCCGACTGTCTGGCTGTCGATCGGCCAGGGGTTGCTGTTCGGCGGTGCGTGCCTGCTGTTCGGCATCTGGGTGGCACGGCTCGTCGGCCTGCTCCCGTCCGACGCGCCGGCCGGCGAGACCCTCGGTGTCGGCCTCGCGTCCGGCCTGATGGTGCTGGCCGCCTGGTGGGCAGCGCTCGCATCCGGCGGGCGCAGTTCATTCACGCCGGTCGCGGTCGGCTTTGCGATCGCTGTCGTCACTGGCACTGGTTCGTCGAGCGCGACCGAACGTGGATCCAGTGCCGATCTCGACGGCCCCATCCGAGATCGCTCTCGACACACCAGAGGCTCGATCGACGCGCCGCAGGAACCTCGTCGTGGCCGTCCTCGGGTGCGCGGTGTTCATCGTCGCGATGGCGTTGATCTTTGGATCCACGATGACGCTCAGGCCACGGGATGGCATCCAGCCCATCGAGTTCCAGGATGTCGCCTTCTACTCGGTCCTCGGGGCGGATCTCGCCAGGACCGGCACCGAGACGATCTATGCGCCATCCGGCTTTGCCCAGCTCGAGGGCCTGCCGGTCCAGACCTGGTACCACTGGGGCGAGGTGTGGCTGGCTTCGGCCGTCATCTCGGTCTTTGGCATGGCGCCGCTCGATGCCCGCCACTTTGTCGTGCTTCCCCTCCTGTTGTTGACCGCGGCGGCGCTCACCGGCACGCTCGTCCGACGAGTGACCGGGACACCGTCGCGGGGCGCCTTCCTCTTCGGGTTCCTCGCCTGCCTGTTCCTGGCGCCGATGCCGTTGTTCCCGGGCGAGTACTTCAATCTGTGGCACGCCAGCCTTGTCTTCGGGATCACAGCGTACGGCCTGGCCGCCGTGGCGGGCCTGCTCGCGCTGTACTGTCTCGCAGGGCTGGGCGATCGACGGGCGACCTGGGCACTGGCCACCTTCGTCGGCAGCGCTGCCGCCCTGATCCTGCCCGCGCACATCGCGATCGCCGTGCTGGCCCTTGTCGGCGTCGGGAGCGTCTGGACGATCCGGATCGCGCAGTCATTGGCCGCCACGCGACGATTGCCCGTCGTGGCACGTGTCTGGCGACGAACCTTCATCGCCACCGGCATCGCCATCGTTGCCACGGTCGCCTGGGGCCTGCTCACCGGTCATGGCGTCGGAGGCAGCGGACTCTCGCCGAGCGTGACGCCGTTCAACGCGGCCTGGCGCGAAGCCATCGCCACCACGATCCTGGGTGCCGGGGCGCTTCTGGCCATCGCTGCCGCCTGGCTCAAGGTCCGAAAGAGCACATCGATCGAGGCCGATCTGTACCTCGGCACGGCCGCGCTCGTGGTCATCGGCGCGCTGGGCTGGGGGTGGCGACTCGCCGACTTCAACATGTTCCACCTGTCAACAGCCGGGGTCTCGGTCTTCGCGACGCCGGCAGCTGCCGTGGCCGTGTGGTCGATCTGGCTGCGATCGCGAAGGACCGGGCATACGAGTCTGGGAGTCGCCGTGCTCGTGCTGTGCGCGCTGCAACTCGGGTTTGGCGCCGCCGTGAGCATCGTCCGACTGCAGGGCTTTGCGACCCGCGAGACTCCGCCGGTCCCCGTGGCGATCCTGGAGGCGATCAGGAGCCTCCCGCGAGAGGCCAAACTCGCCTACGCCTGTAACACAGCCGATGAGATCGCCTTCTGGGATGCGCAACTGCTCGGCCTTGATGCTCGCACCGGCCGACGCATCGTGCCGATGTGCTTCCAGGCCGACTTCTTCGGTCAGGCGATGGGCGATCCGTCGTCGGCCAACATCGCAAGCCCGCTGTTCCGATGGGCGCCTCAGCGCGGGGCTCTACCCGGATCCGAATGCCGATCCGTCGTCGGCGAGTGTGGCCGCGTTCCTGAAGGAGCATGGCATCGACTACATCTACGTGGACCCCAAGCATCCGAACTCGCTCGTGCCTGGTGCGATCCCGATCTCGACGAGTGGCCAGACACAGGTGCTCCGCCTCCCCTGAGACGAGTGCTGGGCCCGGAGGCGCTCCGTCAGACCGCGGTGGCGACCTCGGACGGCCTGACGACGCGGGCCCCGTCGTCGTAGACGGACTGCGTGGCGCTGACCATCAGCTCGATGCAGAAGCGGTCGTGGACCAGGTCGTGTCCGGCGCGCCCGAGCGTGTCGGCGAACGGGTGGTCGATCAGCAGCCGGATGATCGCATCGGCGAGGGCGTCGGCGTCATGCGGCGAGACCAGCAGGCCCGTCCGGCCGGACTCGATCATCTCGGGGATCCCGCCCACGTTGGACGCCACGACCGGGCGCGAGAGGGCCATCGCCTCGAGGATGGTCAGACCCTGGGCCTCCCGGTAGGACGGCAGCACCGCGACGTCCAGCGCCGCCGTGACGGCTGGGACGTCGTCCCGACGACCGGTGAACACGACCCGATGGGCGATCCGAAGCTCGCGCGCCTGGGCCTCCAGGGTATCCCTGCGGCTCCCCTCCCCGACGATCAGGAGGTACGAGTCGGGCACGGCGCGAAGGACCTTCGGCCAGGCCTCGAGAAGCGTCGGGTGGCCCTTCTCGGGCTCCAGCCGGGCCACGACACCCACGATCTGGGAGCCGGCCTCCATACCGTACTCCTCGGGCAGCGTGCAGCACGCCTCCTGGTGGTCGTAGCGCTCCAGATCCACCCCGTTGTAGATGAGCGTGACCGGGACCGTATCGCGGCCTTCATCGCGGATCTTGTGCTCGATGGCCTGCGACACCGCGATGAGCCGGTCCATGTGCGGGGTCAGCTCGCGCAGCACGTCCTTGTCCGACTCGTGGCGGACGCGGCTGGAGTGGACCGTGCTGACGAGGTACGGCCTGCGGTGGCCGATCTCGGCGAGCGCCAGGACCGCTCGCGTGGCGACGGTCTCCGCGCGGAACATATGGGCGTGGACGACGTCGGCTCGGACTTCCGACAGGTGCGCGGCAAGCGCCCCGACCGCGATCGCATCATCGACCTCGTCGATGACCAGCACAGGGAGCCCGGCCCGCTGCAGCTTGCGCACCGCACTCCCTGGCGACAGGGACACGACCGAGACGTCATACCGCGCCTGGTCCATCCGGATCAGCAGGGAGTACAGGTGCTCCTGGGCGCCGCCGTTGGTGCCGGTCGCGAGGACCTCCACGACGCGGATACGCCGGCCGCCGGCCAGCGGCGCGCGAGCCACGGGCTCCAGGCACGGATCGGACAGCAGGGGCGCGGACATCTCAGCCGCTCCTTCGTCTGACGAGGAGGCGCTGGATGGGTTCGTCCACGGCGCCCCACTCGTACTTGTAGGGCTCGTCGCCGCGCAGGAAGTCCAGTCGCCGCCGTCCTGAGGCGATCGCCCGCTCCACGTAGCGGTGGACCATCACGACGCCCGGGGACAGGTCGCGGGCGTCGGGGTCCACGCCGGCGTTGTAGTACAGGTACCCATCGGCGGTCTCGAAATGCACGCCGGCCGCGATCCGGCGGCCATCCACGGTCAGGAAGGTCAGGCGCAACGGACCATCCGGGCCGAAGGCCTCGAACAGCCGACGGAACAGATACCCGGCTCTGGTCGCCGCCCGAGTTCGGCGGGAAGAGCCCGTCGGCGCCCCATCGCTTCTGGTGGAGATCGATGAACGCCTCCAGATCACCCAGAGGATCCGTGGAGTCATCGAGGCGGACGTCGCCGGCGGCTTCGGCCCGCCGGACCTTGCGCCGGATCTCGTGGCGCTCCTTCTTGCCGAGCGTGGCCAGGTAGCCGTCGAGGTCCGCGTCCTCGGGCAGCGTGACCACCGGGCAGACGTCCTCGCGTTCAACGTTCAGCGTCCAGCCCTGCGCGATCTCGCGCGCCCCGAACGCCGCCGCCAGCGCCTCGGCGGCCGGGTCCCCACAGCGCAGCCGACGCAGGTCCACCACGTCCCAGTCGCGGATATCGCGGGCCACCAGGTAGTCGGCAACGGCATCGGCGACCGCGACAAGGTCGTCCCCGGCGGTGAGGATCGTCGCGTAGTCGGCGTGGTACGAGGCCCCGAAGAAGACCGCCGTGGCGGTCGGCTCGACCGCCGTGAGGTCCGCAGCCGTCCCGTGGCGAAGGGTGGTGTGGATCAGCTCGTCGCCCGGTTCGACTTCGTGCCGGTGCATGAGCGGGACGATCGCGACGATGTCGGCGGGATCGCCCTGACGCAGGACGACCAGCGTCTCCTCGTGCGCGTTCGCACCGTACGCATCCCACCACGCCCGATGGAAGGCCCAGTCGGAGAAGGGTGTTGCCCAGGGCGTAGCGGCTCGAAGCGCATCCCAGGTCGCCTGCGGGATCGCCGCCAGGTCACGCCGTTCCGCACGCAGCGAGCCCGCCAGGCGAGGTCCGGGCCGAGTCGATCCCGGTCGGGGAGCCTGGACAGGCAGGCTCCGCGTCAACGGTCTGGGAAGTCACCTTCGAATGCTAGCACCAGGCCCCGGAATGGTTGCCGCGGCAACCGTGCGCCCGGTCCGCGTCGTCGCGTCAGGGCAGGCCGTAACCGAACAGCCGGCGAAGCAGGAAGTACTCGGGGCGGGGACGGTCATCCGTGATCAGGGGCCCGTCACCGGTCGTGTCGCGGACCTCCTGGCCGGTCAACCACGTCTGGCGCGCGATGACATCCACCCACCCGTCGACCGTGCTCGCGGGCGAGTCGTAGGCGGACGAGATGTCGTCGAGGACCCCGGGGCGTGCCAGGACCTCGCGGATGTTCGCCTCGTCGAACGCGATCGGCTGCGAGGAACCGAGCATGTAGACGCCGTAGCCGCCGGCGCCCTTGACCAGGGTCACCTCCGGGAAGACGGCGGCGAACGTCCGGAGGTGGTCGTTGAAGTCGGCCGCCGGAGCGCCGTACGGGACCCACTGCATCATGATCCCGCCTTCGGTCAGGTGGTCGCGGCCCGCTTCGTAGTACTCCTTCGAGGAGATGACCGAGGCCCCGGAGCTCTCGATCGGGGGCGGCGGGTCGGTCACGATGATGTCGTAGCGCTTGTCGCTCAACTCGAGGTGGTTCCGACCGTCCGTGACGATGACCCGTCCGTTCGGGTCGGCCAGCACGGCCTGCGGCATCGTCGTAGTAGTAGCCGAACATCTCCGGCACGCTGGGCACCAGCTCGACGGCGTCCGTCTGCAGGCCGGCGATCAGGGCCCCCCGGAACGCCGAGCCCATCCCGAAGGCCACGACAAGGGCATCCTTCGAATCCGGTCGGGCGATGAGCGGAAGGATGGGCATCAGCTTCGCGTCGATCGTCAACAGCGTCATGGATGTGCCACCGACCCAGAGCTCCGGCGTCGAGCTGATCTGACCGGCCTGGACCGACGCGATCTCATCCTCGGTCGATGCGAACAGCGTGCCGCCGCGCGACGCGATGAGCGTCTCGTTCGGCTGGGGGATCGTCCCCGGGCGGACGACCAGGATCGACGACGACGACCAGCATCGCCGCGCCGGCCACGACCGTCGGGATCGCGCGAGGCCGGGAGACCACGGCCAGCCCGATCCCAAGGCAGGCATTGACCGCCGCGAGGCCGACGATGACCGCAGGCGAGCCGATGGTGGGCATGAGCACGAACGGCACGATGAGGCTGGCGAGGATCGCCCCCATGGTGTTGACGCCGAGGAGCAGGCCCGACTCGGAGCCCGATTCGCTGGCCCGGTCGCGCAGGAGCGCGGACGCCGTCGGGAAGGCGATGCCGAGCACGATGGTGATGGGCAGGACGACCAGGACGATCGACCGGAACAGGGTCAGGAGCGTCTCGATCGGTCGAGCCGGGTTCAGGGCCTGCGGATGCCCGATGACCGTGACCAGGCCCGACCACGCGCGAGCGCGGCGACCAGGATCTGGGTCACGGCGAGGATCCGGATCGGGTCGCGCATGCGCGGCGAGAAGACGTTGAACAGCAACGCCCCGAGGGCGATCCCGATCAGGAACGTCCCGAGGATGACCGTGAAGACATACGTCGTGTTGCCGGTCCCCGACGCGAGGAGCCGGGTCCACGTCACCTGGTAGCGCGAGCGAGGTCAGGCCCGAGATGAAGGCGACGACCAGGGCCAGCCGGACCCGTGGGTCAGGTCGGGCGGTGGCGGGCGCCGCGGCGCCGCTCGCGGTGACGACCACCGGCTCGGGCGGAGGGGCAGGTGCCGGCGCCGCGTCGTCGGCACGAGCGAGCCAGAGCGCCGCGAGCCCAGCGACCAACGAGCAGGCAGCCCCGATCCGAAGCGCCCCGGACAGTCCGAACATCTCGATGAGGATGAGGCCGGCAGCCAGGGTGCCGACGATCGCGCCGATCGTGTTCGCCGCGTACAGCCGGCCGAACGCTCGACTCAGGGCGCTCGAGCGCGCCAGGTAGCGGGTCAGGGCCGGGAACGTCGCCCCCATGAGGACCGTGGCCGGCGCCAGGGCGAGGACCGCGAGGATCGTCCGGACCAGGGCCAGGGCCTGCGGGGCCTCCTCCAGCGTGGGGTAGATCCCGCGATAGACCTCATGGATCAGGCCGAACGTGAGCGGGGTCACCAGGACGACGACGACGAGGGCCAGCTCCAGCAGGCCGTACATCCGAAGCGGCGAGCGCACCCGGTCGGCGATGCGTCCACCGACGATGGCACCGATGGCCAGCCCGCCGAAGAAGCCGGCCAGGATCGCCGACACCGCCTGGGTCGTGTTGCCGAAGACGAGGACCAGCTGGCGCGACCAGACGATCTCGTACATGAGACCGGCCGCCCCGGACAGCAGGAAGATGGCGAGGACGCCGTACAGACGATTCATCGGCGGAGTGTGACAGCTCCGTGGTGGATCACAGGTTGTGGGCCCAGTAGACACCGACGGCCATCACGACCGTCCCGAACACGATCAGCGCCTTCCAGCCGTTCCCGACCCTCCCACGATGGGCCGCCGCGAGTCCGCACAGCGCGATCACGAGCGGCACCGAATCGAGGAAGTAGCGGTAGCCGTACTGGAGCCACCCACCACCGTAGTAGAGCAAGGTCGGGACGAGGACAGCGATCGATGCGCCGGCCAGCCACCAGGCCCGGCGGTCGCGCCAGTCGGCCCGGACCGCGAACAGCAGGCCCGGACTCGTGATCAGGACGGACATCCCGAGACCGTCGGGCCGGAAGAACGGGGGCTCCGGCGATCGGAGCCGGCAGGTGGATCAGGAAGTAGTCCAGGTTCATCGGGATGTGGGCGATGGCGAAGAGCCCCATGGCGCGCTGCCGTTCGAGCCAGTCGGGCAACGTGGCCAGGGCGTAGCCCGACTCGAGCGGAGTCCCGAAACGCGCGACGTTGTAGGCGAAGAAGAACACGATCGATGGCGCGACGCCGGCCGCGAGCCAGGTCCAGCGGCGCCATGGGATAGCTGGCAGCGCAAGACGATCGGCCGTGGGCCACAACAGCAGCGCGTAGAACGGGATCGCGAACGCAAGTGGTGCCCGGGTCAGGAACGCCGCACCGGCGAGGAGTCCGATGAGCCAGGCGCGCCTGGCGCCCCACAGTTCGATCAGGCAACCGAAGGTCAGGACGGTCGCCACCAGGTGACCCGTGTGCCAGACGCCACCTCGCCCGGTCACCCACAGGATCTGCGTCGAGAAGGCGAACAGGACGGTCAGCCACACGCGGTCGGAGGTCCGGGCAACGCCGATCCGGCCCAGCAGCCACCAACACAAGCCGACGCCGCCTGCGGCGAGGAGGGCGTTGATCCCCGATTCCACCTGATCCGCGCCGACGGCACCCATCACGGCGACCACCGGCATCAGGGCGACCGCTGGGAACGGCGCGAACGGCACGTAGTAGCGCCCATCCACCGGGATCACGTCAAACGGTCCCAGCGGGTTCTCCAGCCACGTCCGGCCATGCAGGAATGCATCGGCCAGGTAGAAGAAGTCGCCGCGGCCGGCGTCGAAATCGCGGCTCGCGAGCCAATACACGACGGCCGACACGACGACCACCGCCAGCCCGACCGACGCCGAACGCTTCCCCGTCATCGACTCACGTCGGGGACGTCCGATCCGACCTGCCTAGTCGACCGCGATGAGGATCCGGACGCGTTCGTCGTGGCGGCATCCGGGCAGTCTACCGGTCAGGTTGAGGCGACACCGGGTAGCCCATTCGTACCGTCGGCATGCGGGGAACCCGGTGCTACGCTGCACCGGCCGTGCGTATCCCCCTGCTGCAGTACGGGCTCGCCCCGGCCGTTCGGGCTCGGGCGGACCGGCACCTCCCGCACCCCGCCGGCCGCGCCAGGTGACCAGACGCGAGGCGGTCGTTTCCGCCCTGATCGTGTTCGTCATCGCCCTGGCCGTGCGAATCGTCTTCGCCGGTCAGGTGGTCTTCCCGAAGCCCGAGGACGCTGCGTACTACGTGGACGTGGCCCGAAACGTCGTGCAAGGACGTGGCCTCGTATCAGACGCCATCTGGAGCTTCCAGACGCCACCGCTCGAGTTCCCTCGGGCCGCGTTCGAAGTCTGGCTGCCACTGCCGACCCTCCTGGCGGCCATCCCGATGGTCGTCCTGGGAGCGACGTTCGCCGCCGCCCAGGTCGCTTCGGTCGTGGTCGGCGCGCTCGTTCCCGTCCTCGCCTGGCGGCTCGCCGCGGATGTCGCCGGGGAGCGCCATCTCCCGACCGGTCGTGCGAGGACGCTCGCCATCGGTACCGGCCTCACGACGGCGGTCTATCTGCCGCTCGTCCTCCACTCCGCCCTGCCCGATTCGACGATGCCGTTCACCGTCCTGGTCCTGACCGCCTGCCTGTTGATGAGCCGGATCGCACGGGACCCGCGCGGCGGTCGGCTCCTGGATCCGCGCCTCATCGCCTCGGCGTGGTGATCGGCCTGACGGCCCTGACCCGCAACGAGGCCATCTGGCTGGGCCTCGCCTGGGCGATCGTCGCCTGGCGGGCCGGTGACCCCCGCCCGGCCGGATCGAGCGCGTGCGCCTGATCGGCACGGCCGGCGTCGTCGCCTTCCTGGTCTTCGCCCCGTGGATGATCCGCGACTGGCTCGTCTTCGGCAGTCCGTTGCCCGGCCAGGCCGCGGCGAACGCGCTGAGCGTGACCGCATCCGACATCTTCGCCTGGAACGACCCGCCGACCGTCTCGCGCTACCTCGCGGTCGGATCGGCCCGATTGCTCGAGATGCGCGTCGAGGGCTTCGTCCACAACGTCTTCAACGTCCTGGTGCTGCCGGGTCTGCCGATCTCGATCATCGGCATCGTCGCGTTGCCGTGGCAAGGGCGCGGTGCCGTGCTGCGCCCCCTCGTCCTGTTCAGCGCACTGACCTTCATCGTGACGACGGCGCTCTTTTCCCGTCTCCACGACGTGGGGGACGTTCCTCCACGCTTCAGGACCCATCGACGTCCTGATCGTCCTCTCCGCCCTGCTCGCCCTCGACGCAGGCGATCGCGCGGCTCGGGGCACGGCTGGGCTGGACGCGTCCGGTCGCATGGCTGGGCCCGTTCGTCGGGGATCTTCGGCTCGCTCCTCTTCTCGATGACGTTGCTGCCCACGTTCGCTTCCGCGACACAGGCCAGCGCGAGCCTCTACGCGGAACTGGGCCGCCGGATGGCGTTGGCGGGCGAGCCGCTCGACGCAGCCAGCCGGACCGGTCATCGCGAACTTCCCGATCTGGATGGCCGTGGGCGGCACGCGTCTCGTCACTGGCATTGCCTGACGAACGCCGGAGGACGTCCTTGACCTGGCCTCGGCGTTCCCGGGAACCCGCTTCCTCGTCGTGATCGATGACGACCACGGTGACTGGCCGGCCATCCTTGACACGGACGCGCCGGGCACCGGCTGCTTCACGTCTGTCGATCTACCCCCCTGGTCTGGTGATGGCCCGGACCCACTGGCCACCACGACGGTCTACGAGATCGGCTGTCCCGGGAGTACCCCATGACCGGGCCGTATACTCGGACGTCGATGGAGTCACGCACCGAGTCCGAGACGTTCGACGGCCAGGGCGATGGCGACCTCGCCCTGCGCGTCCTCGAGGCCCAGGAGGGAAGCGCCTCCGCCTGGCCCAGGAGATCCACGATGGGCCGGCCCAGGCACTCTCGAATGCGATCTTCCAGGTGGAGTACATCGAGCGGGTCGTCGGGACCGACATGGTCCTGGCGCAGACGGAGCTTGGGCGGCTTCGCGAGCAGCTCCGACGCGAGCTCGAGGATCTCCGTTCGTTCATCAGCCAGCTGCGGCCACCCGTCCTCGATGCGGCCGGCCTCGATGGCGCACTCCGCGACACCATCCACCTCATCCGGACCGTCACCGGAGCGTCGATCACGGATGACCTGGACGCCCCGTCCGAGTCGCTCTCCGACGCGGAGCGAACGGTCGTCCTGCGGATCGCCCAGGAGGCCCTTCAGAATGTCCGGAAGCATGCCGGTGCTGCCAGCGTGTCCGTGAGGACGCGCCTGGACCGCGGGGCATGGATCCTCGAAGTGGCCGACGACGGCAGCGGGTTCGACGTCGCGGAGGCGGCGGCTCGCGGCCGGCGCAACTTCGGCCTTCAATTCATGCGCGAGCGAGCGGACCTGATCGGGGCCCGCTTCGACATACGATCTCGACCAGGCGACGGCACCGTCGTTCGGCTGGCGATCCCAACCCGAGCCCAGACGGGAGCGTAAGGAGAGCACATGGCAACGACTGATTACAACGGGCCCGACCGGCGTCGCGGAGGACCGGATCGGCGCGATCCAGAGGCCGTCACCCGGATCCTGATCGTGGACGACCACGCGCTATTCCGGGTGGGCATCGCAAACATCCTCGGCAAGGAACCCGACCTGTTGGTCGTGGGCGAGGCCAATGACTCGCGGAGTGCGGTCGATCGGGCACTGGAGACATCGCCGGACATCGTCCTGATGGACCTGTCGTTGCCGGCACCCGGTGGCATCGAGACGACCCAGCGGATCAAGCGAGAGCTGCCTTCGACCGCGATCATCGTGCTCGCCGTGAGCGAGGACGAGGACGCCCTCTTCGACGCGATCAAGGCCGGCGCGGCCGCCTTCATCCTCAAGGATGTCGGGCCGGACGATCTGGTCACGATCATCCGCCGCGTCGTGGACGGCGAGTACCTCATCAACGACAAGGTCTTCGCCAAGCCGGCCGTCGCGTCCCGGGTCCTCAAGGAGTTCCGTGAACTGGCCGTGTACGGGCAGGACGCGGCTCCGATCTTCGCCCCGCTGTCACCACGCGAGGTGGAGATCCTGGACAACATCGCCCAGGGCATGACCAACAAGCAGGTCGCCTACGCGCTGTCCATCAGCGAGCAGACGGTCAAGAACCACATGAGCTCCATCCTGCGCAAGTTGTCGGTCAACGACCGGACCCAGGCCGTCGTGTACGCGATGCGCCAGGGCTGGATCCGGATGCCCGAGGACTGATCGCAACCATTTCCGGAACCAGCGACCCGCGATCCTTCATGACCGACGTCCCGACGACCCCGCCGCCCACCAGCCTGGCTCAGCTCTCCAGCCGGCTGGCGGACGACGCCCGGAGCCTGGACGCCGAACTCGAGGAAGTGGATCTGCTCATCACCCAGGCCAGGACGGAGGCTGCGCGTCACGTCGCCCGTCGCGCGGCCGCCGCCGACAAGCTGGCGGCCCTGCAGAAGGGCGGCAGCACGGCACCGGGCGACCTGCTCGAGCTGAGTGCCCAGCTGGTCACACTCACGAAGCGCGCTGCCCTGATGGAATCCCAGGTGGACGTCCTTGAGGGCAAGCGCCGCGCCCTCGGGCGTTACCGAGATGCCGTCGCCGGATACGCCTCCGTCTCGGGCGGACTTGGCGGCGCCGGCGGTGACGACGCAGCGCCTCGATGCTGACGTCGCGCTCGACGACGATGCGCCGATGTCGGCCGCCGTCTCCCGGCTGGTCATGGCCGCCCAGGAGGATCTCCGGCGCGAGATCTCCCGGGCGATGCACGACGGACCGGCCCAGAGCCTGACGAACATCGTGCTCCAGGCCCAGATCGTGGAGCACCTGGTCGATCCGCGATCCGACGGCCGCCGAGGGCGAAGTCCGCCAGCTCATCGCGATGGTCCAGCAGACGCTGGATGCCACGAAATCGTTCATCTTCGATGTCCGGCCGATGGTCCTCGATGACCTGGGCCTGCTGCCGACGTTGCGCCGGGCCGCCCGCGAACGGGGACGACGCGTCGGGATCCCGGTCGAGTTCGATTCGATGGGACAGGATCGCCGCCTCTCGATGGACCTCGAGAGCGGCCTGTTCCGCATGGTCGATGAGGCGTTGTCGGCCTATCTCGGCCTCGCGTCCGGACCGCGTCTCGCTCAAGCTGGACTGGTCCACGCAGGTGGAAGTGCGGATCGCCGCCGCTCGGACACCGGTCGTCCACGCCGCCGCGTCCGTCCCGGCCGTGCCTCCAGACTCGAAGAAGCGAGGGCGTCACGAGCCCGCGGCCGTTGAGCTCCCGCCGGCCCTCGCGGCGATGATCGAGGACCGGATGGCCGATGAGCGGGATGCCGCCGAGGCCGCTCGACTTGACGCCATCGTCGTCCTCCCGCCGTCCACGTGGCGCGAGATCCAGACCCGGGCCGCCTCGATCGGTGTCACCGCCCAGTTGCTGGATGAGGGGTCCCAGCTGGTGCTGGTGACCGAGACCGCCCGACCGGACGCATGAACCGCGCCCGACGCGTCGGCCGAGCCGGCGGCCAGGGCCTAGTGGAGTACGGCTTGATCATGGCCCTCACCGATGATGCTGACCCTGCTCATCCTGGTGGTGTTCGGCGGGACGCTCGCGGACATCCTCGTGGCGATCGGGGGCGCCATCGATGCCGCGACCGGCGGTACCTGACCAAGGCGTGGTGCGCCGGATGGTGCTCGGACCATCCTAGGGTCCTCCCTCAGTCCCGTACCATCAGCCTAGTATCCATCGCGCCGTCGCGCTCCATATATTGGCGGAGCCCTCGTTTGAGGGTAAGTACTTATCCAGGGAGGCTGCCACATGGCGCTGTTCAACGATCTCTACCTCAACGTTCTCGCCGCATTCGATCGCGACGAGGAGGGCCAGGGGCTCGCCGAGTACGCTCTGATCCTCGCGCTGATCGCGATCCTCGCGATCGTCGCCCTGGTCTTCCTGGGCGGCAGATCAACGGGATCCTGAGCACGGTCGGCAACTCGGTCTAGCACCGACTCGACGTCGCAACGTCTCGAACGCCGGGCCCTTCGGGGCCCGGCGTTCGACTGTCGTACGGGGCGCACCACTAAGGCGATCGCCCTACTTGACAGTCTCCTCGATCCGCTCCTACCGTGATGACGCCCCTCGGCACGTCCGGGGGAGACTCGAAGAAAGGAGGAACCACCCGATGACGAACATCTACCTTGCACTCATGAACATCCTTGATCGAGACGAGGAGGGCCAGGGGCTCGCCGAGTACGCTCTGATCCTCGCGCTGATCGCGATCCTCGCGATCGTCGCCCTGGGCATCCTGAGCGGCAGCATCAACGGGATCCTGACCCGAGTCGGCAACGCGCTGTAGCACTCGACTCCGACGTCAGCAGAGTCTCGAACGCCGGGCCCCTCGGGGCCCGGCGTTCGTGCTCATTGACAGGAAGCACCCCGTGTCGCTACTCTGGCCAGTGCGCAACGCGGCAAGCGCCATGCTCGGCCCGTGGCGCTGATCTCCAAGGAAAGGAGGCTACCATCAAATGGACGTGTTGTCGTACATGCGATCGCGACTGCGTCATCTCATCGTCGACGCCGGATCCGGCCAGGGACTCGTCGAATACGCACTCATCCTCGCTCTCATCGCACTCGTCGCGATCGTCGGCGTGACGTTCCTTGGCCAGGCGCTCGGCATACAGTTCGGCATCATCAGCGACGCGGTGGAGGCCGCGGGGCCATAACGTCCGACGTCTGGAACCCACTCACGACCCGCCGGACGACCGTCCAGCGGGTCGTTCCTGTACGACTCGCGGAGCGTCGCCCTCTCCCGGGAGAGTGGCGACGGGTACCTTGCAGACGACCTTGCAGCGTGCAGGGTTTCCTCCCGTTTCCTCCCAATGGTCCTAGCCCATTCGTATAGTCGCAGCGCGTTTACACGGTGATACAGTGGTGCCACCTGTCACATATGACACCCAAGCTCTTCGGGGAGAATCAAGTTGAAGCGCTCCAATCGTCTGGTCTTGCTCATCGGGGTCTTCCTCGCCATCGTGGCCTTCGTCGGGATCATCGTCGTCCTTTCGGGCAACAACGATGGAGGGGGCGGCGGCGGCGACGTGCGACCGCCGACCACGGGGCCGGTCGTCGTCGCGATCACCGACATCCCGCTGTCAGCCAAGGTCAGGTCGGACCAGGTGACGATCAAGACCCTGGACCTCACGGCGATCCTGCCGGATGCCTACACGGATCCGTCCCAGGTGGTCGGCAAGGTCGTACGCCAGGCCGTGACGAACGGGGCCCAGCTGACGACCGCGACATTCGGTGGCGACGGGACCGTCCTGAACATCGAGACACCGAAGGGCAAGGTCTCGATCGCCGTCCAGGTCGACCAGGTCACGGGTGTCGGAACGGTCATCAAGACCGGCGACTTCGTCGACATGGTCGCGGGATTCGGTGTCGACAAGTTCCCCGTCGCCGTCTCACCACCGGTGAAGGGTGGCGACGACACGAACATCCCCGACTTCGGCATCGTCAAGGGCCTCAATAACACCAGCGTCAAGGTCCTCCTCCAGGGCATGCAGGTGCTGGGCACGCTGCTCCCGCCGCCACCCGAGGCGACCGGCGAGCCGGACCCAAGCGGCAGCCCCACTCCCGGAACAGCCCTCAACGGCCAGCAGGAGATCGTCATCCTCGCGGTCGACCCGCAGCAGGCCGAGGTCATCAAGTTCGCCCAGCTGGATGGGTCCATCTCCCTGGTCCTCCGCTCGGCCGACGACTTCATCGATCCGATCACCGGCGAGGCGCTCCCGTCCGTCGTCCCCAATGCCACCACTGGCGTCATCCTCAAGCTGCTCGTCGATACCTACGGCGTCCTGCCGCCGGAACTCGTCGAGACCGTCGCCCCCTAGCCTCCAAGGCCATCGGGCCGCCGCGGCGGCCCAGCCACTCCGAAGCGACGGCGCGCCCGGGCCTATCGGGCCCGACGCCCGCCGCGACCCGGGGAACCTCGATGACATCCTGTCCATGCCCACCCACCACCTGAAGAGCGAGATGGCAGACAAGATCCGCGTCCTCATCGTCGATGACATCCCGGAAACGCGGGATCACCTCACGAAGCTCCTTGGCTTCGAGAGTGACATCGACGTGGTCGGATCAGCCGGATCCGGCGAGGAAGCCCTGCGGATCGCGGTGGAGCTGAAGCCGGACATCGTGCTGATGGACATCAACATGCCGGACATGGATGGCATCGCCACCACGGAGAAGCTCGCCTCGACCGCGCCCGCTGCGGCGGTCGTGATGATGTCCGTGCAGGGCGAAGCGGACTACCTTCGACGATCGATGCTGGCCGGAGCCCGCGAGTTCCTCGTCAAGCCGTTCAGCAGCGATGAGCTGACCTCGTCGATCCGCCAGGTTTCCATGCGGGAGCGCGAGAAGCAGAGCCGGATGGCCCCGCTGTTGCCGGTCGCGGTCGGCACCGCGCCATCGGGGACCGCGTCGGGCGAACCCGGGCTGGTCGTCGCCGTCTTCAGTCCGAAGGGGGGCGTGGGCAAGACGACCGTGGCGGTCAACCTGGCCGTCGCCGCGGTGAGCGAACTGGGCAAGAAGGTGGTCGTCGTGGACGGCTCATTCCAGTTCGGCGACGTGGGCGTCCTGCTCAACCTCAATCCGAAGAACAAGTCGATCGCTGACCTGATCCCGGAAGTCGAAGCCGGCGAGCTCGACTCGCTCAACACGTTCGTGATCAACCATTCGACCGGCATCCGTGTCCTGTTGGCGCCGCCGTCGCCGGAGATGGCCGAGCTGATCACGCCGAGCGGCGTCAAGAAGGTCATCGAGGCTCTCCGGCGCGATCACGACCTGGTCATCGTGGACTGCACGTCCTACTTCAACGACACCACCCTGGCCATCCTCGATTCCGCCGACGTCATCCTCACGATGCTCAGCCTCGAGATCACGAGCATCAAGAACATGCGGCTATTCCTCGAGGTCACCCAGCAACTCGGCTATGAGAGCGGCAAGATCCGGCTCGTCCTGAACCGCGCCGATTCGGCCCTGGGCATCCGCGTCGCGGACGTCGAGCACTCGATCGGCCGGAAGGTTGACGACACGATCGTGAGCGACGGTCGGAGCGTGGTCTACGCGCTGAACCGCGGCGTGCCCTTCTTCCTCTCCAACCGGGAGGCGCAGGTCTCCCAGGACATCCTCAGATTGACCCGGGCCGTCGTCGGCGAGCGGGCGCAGGTCGCGTCCACCGAAGAAGCCGGCAAGGCCGCCCAGAAGAAGTCGTTGTTCGCATGGCGCTGACCGTGTACGTAGTTGGCCCCTCGGGGCGAGAAGGGGTGTAGGCGATGTCCCTCCTGAAGCGGATCGAGAGTGCTCGACCTGGTACGGCTCCGGCCGGTACTCCCGCGCCGGCAGCGCCCGGATCGAACCTGCCGGCCCCCGTGGCCGGTGGCCCCCCCACGCCTCCGTCGTCGCCCCGACTGACCAGTCAGGCGCCGGTCCGGGAGTCCTTCCGGGACGTGAAGTTCCGGATCCAGAGTCGGGTCATCCAGGACCTGGACCCCAAGCTGGACCTCTCCAACCAGGTCGAGGTCCGACGCCAGATCGAGGAGATCTTCGGCAAGGTCATCGACGAAGAGGGTCTGGCCCTGACGCGCGCCGAACGGGTGCGGATGCTGGAGCAGATCACCGACGAGATCATCGGGCTCGGCCCGCTCGAGCCGCTCCTCCGGGACGACTCCATCACCGAGATCATGGTCAACGGCCCGCGCCAGGTCTACATCGAACGTTCCGGCAAGCTGGAACTGACCAACGTGGTCTTCCAGAACGACGACCACGTCATGCGCATCATCGATCGGATCATCGCCCCGATCGGCCGGCGCGTCGATGAGTCGTCGCCGATGGTCGATGCCCGCCTTACGGACGGGTCCCGCGTGAATGCCATCATCCCACCGTTGTCGCTGGTCGGACCGGTCATCACCATCCGCAAGTTCTCGGCATCGCCGTTCACCGTGGAGGACCTCATCCGGTTCGGGACCGCGACGGCCGACATGTTCGACTTCCTGCGGGCCTGCGTCGAGGCCCGGCTGAACGTCTTCGTGTCCGGCGGCACCGGTTCCGGCAAGACGACCACGCTCAACGTGCTCTCATCGTTCATCCCGAACGATGAGCGGATCGTGACGATCGAGGACGCCGCCGAGCTGCAGCTCCGCCAGGAGCACGTCGTGACGCTGGAGTCCCGCCCGCCGAACATCGAAGGAAAGGGCGCAGTCCCGATCCGCGAGCTCGTGCGCAACGCGCTGCGGATGCGGCCCGACCGCATCATCGTCGGAGAGTGTCGTTCCGGCGAGGCCCTGGACATGCTCCAGGCCATGAACACCGGCCATGATGGCTCGATGTCCACCGGCCACGCCAACAGCCCGCGAGACATGCTCTCCCGCTTGGAGACGATGGTCCTCATGGCCGGCGTGGACCTGCCGCTGCGAGCCATCCGTGAACAAGTCGCATCCGCGGTGGACCTGATCGTCCAGCAGAACCGCCTCAAGGACGGGACCCGCAAGATCGTCAACATCACCGAGGTCCAGGGCATGGAAGGCGACGTCATCGTCATGCAGGACGTGTTCGTCTTCGAACAGACCGGCATCGTCGAAGGCAAGATCCAGGGCCGCCTCAAGGCGACCGGCATCCGGCCCAAGTTCGTCGAGAAGTTCGAGGTCATGGGGATCAACCTCCCGCCTGGCCTCTTCGGGTTCACCTACTAGGCCCGGGAAGGAGCTGCGCTCATGGAAATGCAGACGCTGATCGTCGCAGTGATCGCCGCGCTGGCGATCGTGCTGATCGCTGTCGGCGTCGCGTCATCGGGTGGGTCGGGCATGTCCGAACGCCTGGAGCGCTACGCCTCCGGCAAGCAGCCCGACAAGAAGGCCGCGTCCACGGGCCAGGGACCCATCAGCGACCTGATCGCCCAGAGCCAGGCGCTGGCCAACTTCAACAAGGTCGTCGAGGGGCGTGACTTCGGAGCGAACCTCGCTCGCGACATCGCGCGAGCGGACCTCAAGCTCAAGCCATCCGAATTCCTCTTCATCAGGGTCGGTTCGGTCGTCGGTGTGCCGGTCGGGATGGTCATCTTCTCCGTCCTGCTGCCGGCCCTCGCCAATCCGCTCGTCCTACTCATCGGCGCCCTCGTCGGATTCTGGATCCCAGGTTTCTGGCTCGGTCGTCGCATCAGCGGCCGACTGAACTCCTTCAACAAGCAGCTGCCGGACACGATCACGCTGATCGCCAACGCTCTCCGGGCCGGGTCGTCGTTCCTGCAGGCCATGGAGCTGGTCGTCCGCGAGTCGCGACCGCCCATCTCGACGGAGTTCGGGCGGGTGATCCGCGAGGTCAACCTTGGCCTGCCATTCGAACAGGCACTGGAGAACATGGTCCGTCGCGTCCGCTCGGACGACCTGGAGTTGATGGCGACGGCCATCTCGATCCAGCACCAGGTGGGCGGTAACCTTGCCGAGATCCTCGATTCGATCTCGTACACGATCCGGGAGCGCGTCCGGATCAAGGGTGAGATCCGCACCTTGACCGCACAGCAGCGGATGTCCGGCTATGTCGTGGCCGGCCTGCCGATCGCGATCGCCGGGTTCCTGTTCGTCGCGCAGCCCGCCTTCGTGGCGCCGATGTTCCTCAATCCTCCCTCGGCGTTGGGGCTTCCGCTTGGCGTCGTCATCCTCATCTTCGGCGGGTTCATGATGTTCGTCGGGTTCATGCTCATCCGCCGCATCGTCGACATCGAGGTCTAGCCTGATGCCCCTCCCCATCATCATCGCCGGCCTCGCGGCCCTGGCCATCCTCCTGATCTTCATGGGACTGGCCAGCGGCTCGCCGGTCGATCCGGTCCAGGCTCGGCTGACCCAGCTGGGCACCATGCAGGCCCAGAACCTGGAAGATCTGGAACTCCAACAGCCGTTCATGGAGCGTACGCTTCGCCCGTTGGCTGCCCGGATGTCCGGCCGCGTTTCGCGGGTCACCAGTACTTCCTTCAGCGAGTCGACGGGCAAGCGCCTGGCCATGGCCGGGAACCCGGGCGATCTCGGGATCACGGACTGGCTGGGCATCAAGGGCCTCGGCGCCGTCGTCGGTGCCATCCTGTTCTTCCTGCTCTTCACGTTCGTGCTGGGGATGGGACCCATCGGCGGCCTCGCCATGGGCGCCATCGGTGTCGTCGTGGGCTACATCGCGCCGGAATTCTGGCTGGGTCGCAAGGTCAAGGCTCGCCAGAAGGCGGTCCTCCTCATGATCCCGGACACGCTGGACCTGCTGACCATCTCCGTGCGTGCCGGCCTCGGCTTCGACGCTGCCCTGGGTCGCGTCGTGGAGAAGTTGAGGGGACCGCTGTCGGATGAATTCCGTCGGGCGCTGGCCGAGGTCAGGGTCGGCAAGGCTCGGCGCGATGCGCTGCGGGACATCGTGCCGCGCACGGAGGTCACGCCGCTGACCAACTTCATCGGCGCCATCATCCAGGCCGAGCAGCTCGGCGTCTCGATCTCCAAGGTGCTGCAGGTGCAATCCGAGCAGCTCCGCATCGAGCGTCGGCAGCGGGCCGAGGAGCAGGCGGCAAAGGCGCCGATCAAGATGCTGTTCCCGCTGGTGGGGTGCATCTTCCCGTCGCTGTTCATCGTCATCCTCGGTCCGGCCGTCATCCTGATCATGATGAATCTGAAGACCTGACGCGCCCTGGATCGCGATACGGCCGGGACCGTCGCACCGACCAGCGTGACTGACGAGATGGTCGCGCGGAACCTCACCCGTGGAACCTTGCTCGCATCGCATCTCGGGGTGGCCGACAGCCTGTGGGCCAAGTTCATGGGGCTGATGGGGCGGCCGTCCCTCGACGCCGACGCCGGCCTATGGCTACCGGACAGCAACGGCATCCACATGATGTTCATGCGCTTCCCGATCGACGCCGTCTTCGTCGGTCGCCGCGCTGCGGATGGATCCTGCCGGGTGGTGTCCGTCCATCGCAGGCTTCGCACGTGGACCGGGCTCGTACCGTTCGTTCGGGGCGCCCACGGCGTCCTGGAGCTGCCGGTCGGCTCGATCGACCGCACGGCCACGGAGGTCGGCGACACGCTGGTCCTCTCGTAAGCGGGGGGTGAGCCCGCCTCGTCAGACTCGGGACACGATGTCCCTGATGCAAGCGGCCGCCAGGCGCGCGCTGGATGCGGCCTTCCCGGCTTCCTGCCCCGGCTGTGGGCGCGAAGGTGCTCCCATCTGCCCGGTCTGCCTGCCGGCGCTCGATGCCCGCCTCGCGCAGCCGCCAGGCGGACCGATCGGCCTGCCGGCCGCCCTGCCGATCCCGCTCCTGCAGCTCGAGTGGTGCGCCCCGTTCGCCGGCGTGGTCCGGCACGCGTTGCATGCCCTCAAGTACAAGGGCGAACGCCGCGTCGCGGAGCCACTGGGTCACGCCGTGGCGAGACGCTGGGCACGCTCCGGCGTGGGCGGTGACCTCGTCGTCCCGGTCCCCGTCCACGCCGCGCGTGCCCGTCAGCGTGGATATGACCAGGCGGCGCTGATCGCCCGGGTCGCGGCACGCGATCTGGGTCTTCCCCACGCTCAGATCCTCGAGCGACGGCGCGAGACGATCGCCCAGTTCGACCTGGATCGACGGGAGCGGGCCACGAATGTCCGAGGCGCGTTCGGGCTCGCCCGCCACCAGACGCTCGAGGGTCGCTGGATCCTGCTCGTGGACGACGTGATGACCACTGGCGCCACGCTCACGGCATGCGCGCTCGTCCTCGTGGACGCCGGCGCGCTCGGGGTGTCCGCGATCACGGTCGCGCGCGAGCGTTGACGGGCCCCTGACGCGGCCCCGGCTATACTCGAGACCCGACGACCGATGATCGACGACCGCCGAGCAGAGACCCGAGGTGACACCGTGCGCACGATCGTCAAGGGCAAGAACACCGATGTCCCGGACCGTGTCCGCGACTATGCCGAACGCAAGATGGGGCGTCTCGAGCGCCAGCTCGACGACCGGTCCGACGCCATCGTCGAACTCTGGAACGAGCAGCATCGGAGTTCCGCCGAGTCCCACATCGCCGAGGTCACCGTGATCATCGACGGCCAGAACCTGCGGAGCCGTGCAGCCGGACCCACCTACCAGACCGCCCTGGACACCGTGGTCGACAAGGTGGAGCGGCAGGTCGTGGATCACCGCGAGAAGCCGCGACTCCGGGCGCGTCCGGAGGAGGAGAAGCTGATCCTTCGGCGGATCGCCGACGGGTCCGCCGGCCCAGCTCGTGAACGGCGGATCGTCAAGACCAAGCGGTTCGGGATCGAGCCGATGTTCGACGAGGACGCCATCGCCGCGATGGAGGAGCTTGGCCACCGGTTCTTCGTGTTCGTCAACGCGGAGACGGAGCGCGTCGCCGTCCTGTACACGCGCGATGACGGTGACTACGGCCTCATCGAGCCGGTCATCGCCGGTGAGTACACCAAGGGCAAGAGCCGCTCGAAGAAAGACCGCACGTAGGCGTCGCTCCTACGTCGGGCGCCGGTAGACACCGCCCGCGCGGGTCATCATGCCCTCGTCCACCATCGCCCGTCTGAGGGTCGCCACGTCCGGATGGAACAGCGCGAGCCGCTGGTTGACTTCCTTCTCCGGGTAGGGCCGATCCTCCGTGAAGCATCGGTCGCGCAGGTAGCGGATGACCACGAGGCGCTTCTTCTCCTGGCTCGGGATGGTCGTCAGGCGGTCGTCGCGGAAGAACCCCCGGATGATCCGAGCCTCGTCTGGCGGGAGCGGCGAACCGTCGGGCCCGACTACTCCCGACACAGGCGCACCCTCGACCTCGATCGCTGCCAGCCGCCGACCGACCGCGTGGATGGCATCCACCCGAAGGACGTAGGCCACGTCTCGCGGGTCGCTCGGCCCAGGGGCGACGACCGGCGTCATTGGACCGACGGCGACCAGGCCTGCGGCGAGCAGCCGCTCGAGATGTCGTCGCACCGCAGGCTCCGGCGATCCGAGGTCCGCCGCCAGCTCGACGACGGTCCGCGGAGCCGCCGCGCAGGCGCCCGCCACGCGCAACCGATTTGGGTCGGCCAGGGCCTTCAGCGCGTCCAGCAAGTCGTGATCCATCGTTCCCGCATCGTACGATGCTTCGGATGCTTCCCGATGGCCGCCGACTCGGCGCTCACCTTCCCCTCGCCGACGGCATGGCCCGGGCGGTGGAACGGGCCTACGCGACCGGCGCGACCACCCTCCAGGTCTTCGCCGACAACCCGTCGGCCCGACACTCCATGGCTCACCGCCACCTGCCGGGAATCGCGAACGCCAGCGCCCCAGACGCTGGCGTTCGCTGCCCCCGAGACCCGGACGCTGGAGAGCGTTCCGGGTCGTGCCCCGAGAGTGTCTAGTAGCGGCCGGGCTCGCGGCCGGTGGCCCGGATGACCGGGCGGATGCCGCCGACACCGACCCCGACGGGGTCGTTAGCTGAACTCATCTGCCGAACGGGTCCGGCGGGTCGTGCCATCGTGCGATCCGATCCGCGATCAGATCCGGACGTGGCGGTCGTGTTCCCGTCCGGCTGGAGGGACCGGCCGTAGCGGCGGATCCGAACAGCCAGGTAGTACTCCATGATCTGGCGCACCTGGGGCTCGGTGAGGAGGTCGTCGGCGCGCAGCGCGTACTCCACCCGTGCGGTCGGGTTCATGGAACCTGACGCCACGAGGCCCAGGTACTGTGTCGTATCGGCGTCGTCACGCAGCTCGCGGAGCCCGCGTGCCAGCTTGGTGGCCGTGCCCAGGGAGGGCATCCGGTCGCCGCGGATCAGGCGGGAGATGGTCGAATGATCGACGCCCGACTGCTGCGCGAGCTGTCGCTGCGACATCTTCTTGGCCTTGAGCTGGGTCCGAAGCCATTCATTGAACGCTCGGCCGTTCTGGGTCGTCATGCTTCTTGGGCGCTCCGTGATCGAGCGGGCGGACCGTTGCCGCGATGCCCCAACTATCGGCGCGACCACCCTGCCCCTATATCACCCGTTGGTACCGCCGCGACTGACCGACCGGCGAGGCGAAACGGTCGGGTCAGGTGGGGTCCGTGGTGTTGCGGGGCAGGTCGAGTGGTCGACCCGGGCATGACCTATGGAGTATGCCGCCTCCGCCGGTCGGCGGAGATGCCCGGTCAGCTCGCGCCGATCGCGACCGACTCGGTCGTGTCGATGACCTTGATCCGACCTTCGCCGCGCGGCATCGGCGAGACGACGTACAGGATCGCCCCGAACACGATGATCGACAGCACGCTGATGGACCAGTCCAGGATAGTGATCGCGGTCGCCTCCGCCAGGGGCACCTTGTAGGCGACCGTCAGCACCCCGATGACGCCGGCCTGGGCGAACCCGAGCCCGGCCGGACTGAGCGGGATGGCCGTCAGCAGCGAGCCGATCAGCGCGACGAACACGGCACCCGACAACCCGAGATTGACATCCGGGAACCCGAGCGCCTGCACCACGATGTACAGGCGCAGTGCCTCGGTCATCCAGATCAGGCCCGTCACAAAGGCAAGCATGGGCAGATGCCGAAGCCCGACGGCGCCGAAGACGCCCTCCTCGAACCGCTCATAGAGGTCGAGGATCTTGGGCGGGAACGGCAGTCGGGTCAGGATCCGTCGGCCGAAGTTGCGCATCGTGAACAGGCCGATCGCAAGGACCACGACCGTGACGATGCCCACGATGAAGACGAGCCGGATCGCCGGCGGCATGCCATCCCGGAAGCTCCAGAACCCGGCGGCGAGCCCGAGGATCGCGATCGCGAAGATGTCGAGGATCCGCTCGATGAAGACCGTCCCGAACGTCCGGCTGAGCTGGGCGGAGCTGTTCATCTTGAGCAGGTATGCCCGGTAGACGTCGCCCAGCTTGGCGGGCACGACGCAGTTGACGAACCACGACAGGTAGAGGATCTCCTGCGAGTCACGCACACCGATCCCGAAGCCGGTCTGACGGAGCAGGCGCGCCCAGCGATACCCGCGCAGTGGGAAGCCCAGGTAGAACACGATGAACGCGAGCAGGATCGAGCATCCGGGTTCGCTTGCAGGATGAGCTCCGGTACCGCCGCCAACCGCTCGCGGTTCAGGTAGAGGAAGAACGCGATGATGGCCAGCGGCACGACGATCGAGAGGATCGTGCGCGGCTGCCGAAGGCGGTTCGCCAGCGACACCGGGACGACATCGGACTCGTCGATCTCCGGGACCGGCTCGAACGTAAGCGGACCGGGGCGACCGACGGCGGCGTCCAGGGTGACGTTGGCCTCCATGTCCGCTGACGCTACGGGGCCGAGGTTCACGTCCGCCATCGGACGAAGGTCCTGTCCGTCCCCGGGCTCGCTCATCGGCCCGCCCGCGGCGGCCGGCCGGTCGATCCGGATGGCTGCACCCGGCCGTTCCCCCGGGTGCGCTGGACGAGCTTGGAGAACGGCGTGACCAGATCGCACGAAGTAGCTCGCCCGGCCAGGCACCAGCTCGGCGTCCGCCAACGCCGCGAGCAGACCAGCCGGCGTGGACGGGTCCCCGTCAAGCGCCGAGTAGGCCACAGCGATCTCGATGAGCGAATGGGCGTCGGACACGGCCACGACCGGCTTGGCGTGCTCCGCGGCAAAGGCCACCGCCTGCTCGTTCCCCTTGCCGACGAGGCGGGCGTTGTGACCCTCGATCCAGTCCACCAGCGGCGCGATCTCGACGAGCTGCCCACCCCGTGCGAGCGAGCCGCGGAACGTGTCGAACGGATGCGGGATCCCGACCAGGCCGCCCTGCTCGCGGGCCGCGGCGATGGTCTCGGCGGCCGACAGGCCCGGCGGGATGGCGCGCTCCAGGAAGACGCAGATCAGGTCGCCCTCGCTCGTCTTGACTTCCTCGCCGACGATGACCGTCAAGCCCGGCGGGGGCTGCCGCCCTGGCCTCGAGGGCGCCATCGATCCGGTCGTGATCGGTGATCGCGATGTGGGTCAGTCCGCGTCGGGCGGCAAGGCGGGCGACGTCGGCCGGGTCGGACAGGCAGTCGAAACTGGCTCGGGTGTGGCAGTGCAGGTCGATGAACGCCCGGGCCATCCGTCGTCTGGCCCGGACTAGATCTGCTGGACGAGCGACTTCTTGAAGAAGTCGAAGTGCTCGAGGGCAAGGCCCGTCCCGAGGGCCACGCAGTTCAGCGGGTTCTCGGCGACGTGGCACGGGACGCCGGTCACCTGGGTGAGCAGCTTGTCCACGTTGCGCAGCAGGGCGCCCCCGCCGGACATGACCATGCCCTTGTCGATGATGTCGCTGGACAGCTCCGGCGGGGTCATCTCCAGGACGGAGCGCACCGCGGCGACGAGCTGCTGGAGCGGCGCCTCGATGGCCTCCATGACCTCCGAGCTGGTGATCGGGATCGTGCGCGGCAGGCCGGCGATCAGGTCGCGACCGCGGACCTCCATGGTCAACTCGCGCTCGAGCGGGAGGGCCGTCCCGATCTGGATCTTGACCTCCTCGGCCGTCCGCTCGCCGACCATCAGGTTGTACTTCTTGCGGATGTAGGTGGCGATGGAGTCGTCGAACTTGTTGCCGCCCACGCGCAGGCTCTTGCGAGACCACGATCCCGCCGAGCGCGATGACCGCGATCTCGCTGGTCCCGCCGCCGATGTCGATGATCATGTTCCCGGACGGGCCGCTGATCGGCACGTTGGCGCCGATCGCCGCCGCCAGCGGCTCCTCGATGAGGTAGGCCTCCTTGGCGCCGGCCTTGAGCGCCGCGTCACGCACGGCCCGTTTCTCGACGCTGGTGACGCCGGCCGGGACGCTGATCATGACCTCCGGGCGGGAGAACCCGATGTGGCCCTTGGTCGCCTTGTTGATGAAGAAGCGGAGCATCGCCTCCGTGATGACGTAGTCGGCGATGACGCCGTCCTTCATCGGGCGGATGGCGGTGATGTTGCCGGGCGTGCGCCCGATCATCTCGCGCGCTTCCTCCCCGACCGCCACGATGCGGTTGTCATCGGAGACGGCCACCACGCTGGGTTCCGTGCTGACGATGCCCTTGCCCTTGACGTAGACGAGGACGTTGGCCGTGCCGAGGTCGATGCCGATCTTCATGAGGGGGTGTCTGCGTTCCCTTCTGCGATGCGCGCGATGCTGGCGCCCAGATCGCGGAACTTGCCCTCGATGTTCTCATAGCCTCGCCGAACGTGGTGCGCACCGTGGATGACGGTGGTCCCCTCGGCCGCCAGCGCGGCGAGGATCAGCGAGGCGCCGGCCCGCAGATCGCCGATCTCCACCTCGGCGCCGACGCAGGCGGGAGGGCCCGGTGATGACGGCGTGATGGGGGTCCGGCAGCTCGAGCGCGCCACCCATCCGGCGCACCTCGGACAGCCACTCGAGGCGGTCCTCGAAGATCGTCTCGTGGACGTGCGAGACGCCGGCCGCCTGGGTCAGCAGGACCGACGTGGGTGGCTGGAGGTCCGTGGCGAGGCCCGGGTACGGGGCCGTCTCGACGTCGCATGCCCGGTAGCCGCCATCGTGCAATGCGGTCCCGTCGACCTCGATGGTGTCCGTCCCGCACGAGATGCCGACGCCGACCCGGGCGAGCGTCTCGAGGAACGCGCCAAGGTGCTCGCATGGCGCGGACTGGAGGGTGATCCGCCCGCCGGTCACGGCCGCAGCGACGATGAACGTGCCGGCCTCGATGCGGTCCGGAACGACCGCGTGGTCGGCACCCCGCAACCGCTTGCGGCCTTCGACCTCGATGGTGTCCGGCGCGGTCCGCGTCACGGCGGCGCCCATCTCCTGGAGGAAGGCGATGAGGTCGTCCACCTCGGGCTCCTGGGCGGCCGGCCGGATGATCGTCTTGCCCTCGGCCAGGGTCGCCGCGAGCATCGCGTTCTCCGTGCCCATGACCGACACGAACGGGAACGTCACCTCGCCACCACGCAACCGGCCGGGCGCCGTCGCGAAGTAGTAGCCGTTGCGATACTCGATCGACGCGCCGAGGGCGCGCATCGCCTCCACGTGCAGGTCGACCGGACGCCGGCCGATCCGGTCGCCGCCGGGGTTGCTCATGATGACCCGTCCGAAGCGGGCGAGCAGCGGACCGAGCAGGATGAAGCTGGCGCGCATCTTGGCCGCCGCCTCGAGCGGCACGAACAGCCACTCGACGTCGCCCGACGCGACCTCGTAGACGTTCGGCGCCGGGTGATCGACCACGACGCCGAGGTCGCGCAGGGTCTCGGCCATGACGCGCACGTCCTCGATCTCGGGGACGTTCGTGAAGCGGCAGCGCTCACCGGTCAGGGTCGCGGCGGCCAGGAGCTTGAGCGCGGCGTTCTTGGCGCCGCTGATGACCACGGTCCCGCTCAGGACGGTGCCGCCCTCGACACGGAACAGCTCCCGGGTCACGGGCTCGGGATGGAACTCCCAGTGGAACGGTCGGGCGTCGGCCACGGTCTACCCGCGGTGCCGCGGACCCTCGCGGTGGCGCCGTTCGGCGACCCGGATCCGGAGGAGGGAGTGCTGGAGCTGGGCCCGGGCGGCGGCCAGGTCGGTCGCGTCCGTGGCGGCCCCTTCGAGGACCTTCTCGGCCTCGCGACGGGCCTCCTGGGCCTTCTCGAGATCGATCTCCGAGGCGAGGTCCGCCGTTTCGGCCATGACGACGACCTTGTCCGGGCGGACCTGGAGGAACCCGCCGACGATCGCGAAGGTCTCCTCCACGCCTGCCTTGCGCACACGCAACTCACCCACGCCGAGCATCGTCACGAGCGGGGCGTGGTGCGGCAGCACCCCAAGCTCACCTTCGATCCCCGGCAGGACGACCGCGTCCACCGAGTCGGAATAGGCGAGGCGCTCCGGCGTCACGATCTCGAGCAGGATGGACATGTCAGCCGGCCAGCTTGGCGGCGTTCGCCCGAACGTCGTCGATCGTGCCGGCCAGGAAGAAGGCCTGCTCCGGCAGGGTGTCCACGTTGCCGTCCAGGATCTCCTTGAAGCTCGCCACCGTGTCCTTGATCGACACGTACTGGCCCTCGCGGCCGGTGAACACCTGCGCCACGAAGAACGGCTGGCTCATGAAGCGCTGGAGCCGTCGAGCGCGGGCGACGGTGGACTTGTCCTCCTCGGACAGTTCGTCGATGCCCAGGATCGCGATGATGTCCTGCAGGTCGCGGTAGCGCTGCAGGACGCGCTGGGTCTCGCGGGCGACGTCGTAGTGCTCCTGGCCGACGATGTTCGGGTCGAGGACGCGCGACGTCGACGTCAGCGGATCCACGGCCGGGTAGATGCCCAGTTCGGCGATGGCCCGCTCCAGTCGGATCGTCGAGTCGAGGTGACCGAACGTCGTGGCCGGAGCCGGGTCGGTGTAGTCGTCCGCGGGCACGTAGACGGCCTGCAGGCTGGTGATCGACCCGTCCTTGGTGGACGTGATCCGCTCCTGGAGCGCGGCCATCTCGGTCGCGAGGTTCGGCTGGTAGCCCACCGCGGACGGCATCCGGCCGAGCAGCGCGGAGACTTCCGAACCGGCCTGGGTGAAGCGGAAGATGTTGTCGATGAACAGGAGCACGTCGCGGTGCTCCTCGTCGCGGAAGTACTCGGCCATGGTCAGGCCGGTCAGCGCGACGCGCTGGCGGGCGCCGGGCGGCTCGTTCATCTGGCCGAAGACCATGACCGTCTTGGCGATGACGCCGGACTCGGTCATCTCGGCGATCAGGTCGTTGCCCTCGCGGCTGCGCTCGCCGACGCCGGCGAACACGGAGTAGCCCGAGTGCTCCTGCGCGACGTTGCGGATGAGCTCCTGGATGATGACCGTCTTGCCGACGCCGGCCCCACCGAAGATGCCGACCTTGCCGCCCTTCTTGAACGGGCAGATCAGGTCGATGACCTTGAGGCCGGTCTCGAACACCTCGACGTCCGTCGTCTGCTGATCGAAGGCCGGCGCGGCGCGGTGGATCGGCAGGTTGACCGGCGTGACCAGCGGGCCTTTGCCGTCGATCGGGTCGCCCAGGACGTTGAACACGCGATTGAGGGTCAGCTCGCCGACCGGGACCGTGATCGGGGCGCCGGTATCGAGGACGGCCGCGCCGCGGGCCAGGCCATCGGTCGTGGTCATGGCCACGGACCGGACCCAGTTGTTGCCGAGGTGCTGCTGGACCTCGCAGGTCAGCGGCTCGTCGCTGCCCCGCTGGATCTCGACGGCGTTGTAGATCGCCGGCAGGTGGCCGGCCGGGAACGAGATGTCCACGACGGGTCCGGTGATCTGGATCACCCGGCCGGTCGCGGCGGGAGCGGCGGTCGTCATGGGATCGGTTGCCTCCTGGGTCATGTCGTCGGCGTCAGCGCGCGTTCGCGCCCGACGCGATCTCGATCATCTCGCGGGTGATGTTGGATTGACGGACCTTGTTGTACGAGATCGTCAGGTCCTCGATGAGCTCTTCGGCATTCTCGGTGGCGCTCTTCATGGCGACCATCCGGCTCGACTCCTCGCTGGCCTTCGCCTCCAGGACGGCCTGGAAGAGTCGCGTCCCGAGGTAGCGCGGCAGCAGCTGCTCCAGCACGGCCGAGGCGGACGGCTCGAAGATGAACTGGTTGCCGGGGATGCCCTCCGTGTCCGCGCTGGGCGTGATCGGCAGGACCTGCACGAGCTCCGGCCGCTGGATCAGCGTCGACACGAAATGGCTGTAGATCAGGTCCACCTGGCTGTACGTCCCGGCCAGGAAGTCGTCCCGGATGAGGCGGGCCAGGGGCAGCACGTCGGCGAACGTCGGGCGGTCGCCGAACGTCGCGAAGTGGGCCTCCAGCGGCACGCCGGTGCGCTTCATCGCGTCGCGACCCTTGCGACCGACGGTGATGACCGCGACGTCGCCCGGCTTGTCGATGATGTCGCGGGCGACGAACCGCACGATGTTCGTGTTGAGCGGGCCGGACAGCGGGCGATCGGTGGTGATCAGGACGATGAGCCGCTTGCCACCTTCCGGCGTGGCGAGCAGCGGATGCTCGTCTCCGTCGAGCACGGCGGCCAGGTCCGCCAGGACCTCGTCCAGCTTCTGGCTGTACGGCCGCGCGGCGAGCGTGGCGTCCTGGGCCCGCTTGAGCTTGGAGGCAGCCACGAACTGCATCGCCCGGGTGATCTGCTTGATGTTCTTGACCGACCCGATGCGTCGCCTGATGTCTCGCTGGCTAGCCATGGCTCACCGTCACCCTGCGTCCGACCGCTGACCTAGGCCAGGAACGACAGGCGGAAGGCGTCGACGGCCTCGTCGAGTGCCTTGGCCAGATCGTCCGTCATCGTCCGGGTCTCGCCCAGCTCCTTGAGGATCGCCGGGCGCTCCGTGTCGAGGAAGCGGTAGAGCTGCAGCTCGAATTCCTTGACCCGGGGGGTCGGGCACGTCGTCCAGCTTGCCGGTCGTCGCCACGTAGAGGATGGCGACCTGCTTCTCCACCGGGAGCGGCTGGTACTGCGGCTGCTTGACGATCTCGGACAGCTTCTCGCCGCGGGTGAGCTGATCGCGGGTCGCCTTGTCCAGGTCGCTCGCGAACTGCGCGAACGCGGCCAGCGAACGGTACTGGGCGAGGTCCAGCTTGAGCGGTCCGGCGACCTTCTTCATCGCCTTGGTCTGGGCGGCCGAGCCGACGCGCGAGACGGAGATGCCGATGTTCAGGGCGGGCCGCTGGCCGGCGTTGAACAGGTCCGTCTCCAGGAAGATCTGGCCGTCGGTGATGGAGATGACGTTGGTGGGGATATAGGCGGACACGTCGCCGGCCTGCGTCTCGATGATCGGCAGCGCGGTGAGCGACCCGCCGCCGTTCTCGTCGTTGAGGCGCGCGGCCCGCTCCAGGAGTCGGCTGTGCAGGTAGAAGACGTCGCCCGGGTAGGCCTCGCGGCCCGGCGGGCGGCGCAGCAGCAGGGCCATCTCGCGGTACGCCCAGGCGTGCTTGGACAGGTCGTCGTAGACGCACAGGGCGTCCTTGATGAGCTGGCCGTCCACGGTCACGCCGTTCTCCATGACCTCCTCGCCCATCGCCACGCCGGCGTACGGAGCGAGGTACTGGAGCGGGGCGGGATCCTCGGCACCGGCGACGACCACGATGGTGTGCTCCATCGCGCCGTACTGCTCCAGGATGGCCACCGTGTTCGCGACCGTCGACAGCTTCTGGCCGATCGCCACGTAGATGCAGACGAGACCCTTGCCCTTCTGGTTGATGATCGTGTCGAGGGCGATGGCGGTCTTGCCCGTCTGGCGGTCGCCGATGATCAGCTCGCGCTGGCCACGCCCGATCGGGATCAGCGCGTCGATCGCCTTGATGCCGGTCTGCACCGGCGTGTCCACGGACTTGCGGACGATGACGCCCGGGGCGATCCGCTCCACCGGTCGCGAGGCAGTCGCGGCGATCGGACCCTTGCCGTCGATCGGCCGGCCCAGCGGGTCCACGACGCGACCGAGCAGCGCCTGGCCGACCGGCACCTCGACGACGCGGCCGTCGTCTTGACGATATCGCCTTCCTTGATCCCGGTGGCATTGCCGAGGATGACGGCACCGACCGTCTCCTCCTCCAGGTTGAGGGCCATGCCCATCAGCCCGTTGGGGAACTCGAGCATCTCGGACGCGACGGCGTCGGCGAGTCCGTAGACCTGCGCGATGCCGTCGCCGACCTCCACGACCGTCCCGATGCTGCGGGTCTCCGCGACCGCATCGAACGAATCGATGGCCGACTTGATGATGCTGGTGATCTCGTCAGAACGGATGGCCATGGGTCTCAGATCTCCTAGAGGGCGCCCGAAACGAGCTGGTTCCGCAGTCGCTCGAGGCGGCCCCGGACGCTTCCATCGATCAGGCGATCGCCGACCTGCACGACGAGGCCACCGAGCAGGCTCGGATCCACCTTGACGTCCAGTTCGATGCGACCACCGGTGAGTACTTCGAGTCGCTTGGTGAGGGCCGTCACCTCGTCTGCGGACAGCGAGGAGGCGGCGGTGGCTGTGGCGATGGTGATGCCCTGGCGGGCGTTGTCCAGCCTGCGGAACTCGGACGCGACGTGTGGCAGGTCCTCGATGCGTCCACGTCGGAGCATCAGCTGGATGAGGTTGAGGACGGGTCGGCCGGCGACCTGCCCGAAGGTGGTCTCGACGGCCGCAGCCCGGGTCTCGAGCGCGATCGACGGGTTGGCGAGAGTGTGTCCGATGGCCGGCTGACCGACGATGGTCGCCGCGTCCGCCAGCTCACGCCGCCAGGCCTCGACCGTACCGTCACGCTCGGCGACCTGGAAGGCCGCCTCCGCGTACCGACGAGCAGCCGAATCCCGCTTGGCCATCAGTTCCTCGAGTCGCCGATCGCGGAGCTGCTGAGGAATTCATCGACCAGTCGGCGCTGGCGATCGTCCGTCATGGATTCACCCAGCACGCGTCCGGCGGCGAGGAGCGCCAGGTCGGCGACCTCGGCACGGACGTCGGCGATCGCTCGAACCTTCTCGGCCTCGATCTCGGCGGCCGCGCGAACCCGCATCCGCTCGAGCTCCTCCTTCGTCGCGGCGATGTCGGCGTCCCGACTCTCCTGGGCTACCTTCTGGGCGCGTACCAGGATGTCGTTGGCCTCGCGACGCGCCTCGGCCAGGGTGGCGACACGCTCGGCCTCGCTGCTGGCGCGGTCCTGGCGGGCCGCCTCGGCGTCCTTGAGGCCCTGCTCGATGCGTTCCTTGCGCTCCGCGAGCATGCCCGAGACGGGCTTGAACGCGAACGTCCAGATGATCGCCAGGAAGATCACGAAGTTGATCGAGCTGACGATCACCCAGAAGAAGTTGATCTGCAGCCCCGCGACAGCCTCTTCGGCTGTCAGCCTGACGACCTCACGACCCACACCGTCTGCGACGGCCAGAAGATCCACGTTGCGGTCTCCGAACCTGTCCGGCTACTTGATGAAGATCGCGAGCAGGCCGACGACGACCGCGAGGACGCCGAGGCCTTCGGCGAACGCGGCGAGGATGATCGCGATACCGCGGATCTGGCCCGCTGCGTCAGGGTTGCGACCGATGGCCTGGGCTGACATGCCGGCAAGGATGCCGATGCCGAGGCCGGGCCCGAGGACCCCGAATGCGGCAAGACCGGCGCCGATGTGCTCCATTGAGACTTCCTCCTACTCCCCGTGCCTTCGGCCCGGGATCATTGGGACCTTGGTCGATGTGCGCCCGCGGCGCGCTCAGTGGGCGGGCTGGAGCGACGGCTCCGACCCTGGTACCGATGCCTCGTCTTCGGCGACGTGGACCTCGTCCTCGTGATGGGTTTCGATCGCCAGCACGATGAACATGAGGGTCAGGATGCTGAAGATCAGGGCCTGGATGAAGTTGAGCATGACCTCCAGGCCGAGCAGGCCGACCGGGATGAAGCTTAAGGTCAGGGCGGTGATGACGCCGAGCGCCACTTCGCCGCCGTAGATGTTGCCGAAGAGTCGCATCGAGAGCGTGAGGGGCTTGACGAACTCGAGCATGAGTTCGACCAGGCCCACGAACAGGGCGATGCCGCCGGCCGAGATCCCGTTACGGAACTCCCCGAGCGGGAAGAACTTGCCCAGGTAGCCGCGGACGCCGAGGCGACGGAAGCCCTCGCCCTCGAACATCAGGAACGCGACCAGGGCCAGGCCGATGGTGATGTTGACGTCGCTGGTGGGGGCGCGGAGCTCCTCGATCCGACCGACCGGTGGCACCAGGCCGATCCAGTTGCAGAACAGGATGAGGAGGAAGAACCCCGCGAAGATCGGGACGTACGGGACCGCGCGCGGCCCGGCCAACCCGACCCCGAAGTCACCCAGCGACTCGTAGAACCACTCGAACACGTTCTGTCCCCGCCCCGGCACCATCTTGCGACCGCGGGCCATCAGGATGGACGCGACGAGGACGATCACGATGACGATCCACATCGTCAGGATCGTGGAGGTGATGCTGACGTGGAAGGTCAGCAGCTGATCGACCGGCGGTGCGGTGGCCGGGTCCGGATCCCAGACGACGTGCGGCGCCGGGAACTCCAGCGTGCCGTTGATGTAGCAGGCGGGAAAGGCGCATTCCTGGCCGGGCTCGCCGCCCTTCGGGAAGGGCGGGAAGAAGATGAGGGCGAAGATGTTGAGCGCGATCGCCCCGCCGATCAGCGTGAACCACTTCACGCTCAGACCGCGACCCTTGCTGGGCGCGGAAGCGGGCTCAGGCATCAGTTCGGTCTCGGCGGCGCTGTCGCTCGACAAGATCTCTCCACACACGTGAGCGCGGCGTGATGCCGCGCTCTCTCTTCCGTCAGACGGCCCGCAGGCCGCCTACTCGATCGTCGCCAGGAACCGGCTCACAAGCCGGTAGATGATCCACGTCCCGGCCCCGGCCCCGATGAAGAAGCCGATGAGAACGAAGACCGGAAGGGTCCCCAGCTGTTGGTCGGCCCAATAACCGACGAACACACCCGCCAGCGTCGTGACCAGGAGCGAGAGACCGATCTCAGAGAAGAGGGCGACGTAGGCCAACCCTCCGCCGGACTCGTTCATGGGCGACCTGACAAGGCCGCCGTAGTGTAGCAGCTGCGCGCTGCGGGCTGCCGCCGGGAGGCTCCGCCAAGGGCTGGTCGGCGGGTCACCGGAGGACCGCGAAGGCATCGATGTCCACCCGCCCGGTGCCCGTTGGCCGGACCTCGATGGTGTGCGCCCCGAGGGTCGTGAAGTGGCGGGCGAAGACGAGCTGGCGATAGGTCGTCGACGAGGACCTGAGGTTGATGCGCGAGACGAGGACGCCGTCCACGTAGATGTCGGCCGAGCCGCTTGACGCCGTCTTCGTCATCACCAGCGCGACGTCGAAGACGGTGTACCGGAAGCTGACCGCCCGGCCAAGCGTCGAGGTGTAGCGGACGGCTCCGCCGAGCGCCGAGGTCGTCTTGTACGTCGCCCAGGCGCCGGTGTAGATCGCCAGTGCGGTGCTTTCCTGGAAGCGAGCCGGCCTGAATGTCGCCGTGTACCGCCAGGCACTCACGTTGCCTTCCTTGTCGGTCGCCCGGACGCGGTAGCGATACGAGGTGCCGTCGGCCAGGACCCGGTCGAGGTAGGTGCGCGTCGGACTCGGCAGGGCGACGGTGGCCCAGGTGTGGCCGTTCACGCTTGCCTGGAGTTGGTAACTCCTGATGCCCGAGCCCGGATCCGTGGCCGACCAGGCGATCCGGACCTTGAGCGAGGTGGTTGCGACGGTGCCGCCGAGGAAGCGCTCGGTCGGGACCGCGACGACTGGCGGCGTGACGTCCTTGGTGACCGTGACGACGACAGTGGCGGTGTCGGTGGCCCCGACCGCATCGCGGATCGTGTAGGTGAACGTGTCGGATCCCTTGAACAGGGACACCGGGTCATAGGTGAGGCCGGTCCCGCCCCCGGTGATCGCGACCGTGCCATGCGCGGGGTTGGTCCTCGCGACGATCGTGAACGTGTCGCCATCGGGGTCGTCGTCGTTGGCGAGGACAGCAAGGGCCGTCGGACCAGCACCTTCGGGGACCCTGAAGGTGACATCGTTGACCGCGTTGGGCGGCCGGTTCGCCCCGGTGATGTTGATCGCGACCGTCGCCGTGGCCAAGCCGCCATGGCCGTCGCTGACGGTGTAGGTGAACTGGTCCGTGCCGTTGTAGCCGGTGTACGGGTCGTAGGTGAGTCCGGTCCCGCCGCCGGTGATGACGACCGAGCCCTTGGCGCCGTTCGTCTTCGCCGTGATGAGGAGCGGGTCGGCGTCGGCGTCCGTGTCGTTGGCGAGGACGCCGATCACGGTCGCCGCCGCATCACGTGCGATGGTGGCCGAGTCGTCCGTGGCGATCGGCACGTCGTTGACGGCGGTGACCGTGAGGCTCACCGATCCCACGTCGGACAGGGTCCCGTCGCTGACGGTGTAGGTGAAGCTGTCGGGGCCGTGGTAGTTCGGACCGGGCGTATAGGTCAGGGAGCCGGCAGTCAGCGTCAGGACGCCATGGGCGGGATCGGTCTTCGCCGTGACGGTCAGACCGTCCCCGTCGACGTCGGTGTCGTTGCCGGCGACGGCGACGCCTGTCGAACCAGAGTCCTCATCGATCGTCTGCGTGTCGTCGACGGCCACGGGCGCGTCGTTGACCGGTGCGACGGTGATGGCGACCGTGGCCGTGTCGGTGAGCGAGCCATCGCTGATCGTGTAGGTGAAGGTGTCGGTGCCGTTGAAGTCGAGGGCCGGCGTGTACGTGAGCGATGCCCCCGACGAGCGTCAGCGTGCCGTGGGATGGGTTGGTCTTCGCGGTACGGTCTTGGCTGGCCCATCGACGTCAGTATCGTTGCCGAGGACGGAGACGACCCCGGGACCGGAGTCCTCCGCCACGAGGTAGGTGTCGTTCGTCCCGGTCGGTGGGTCGTTGACGGGGGTGACGTTGATCGTGATGGTGTTCGGCGTCGGGTCGAGGTCGACGCCGCCACCGGCGGTGCCACCGTTGTCACGGACCTGGAAGGTGAACGACGCATAGGACGTCCCGTTCGCGTTGATCGCCGGGGTGAAGGTGAGGTCGCCGCCGGTGATGGCGGCCGCACTGATGTCCTGGCCGGCCGACACGGGGGTGCCGTTGGTGCGGAGGGTGCCGGCGACCGGCAGCGTCGTGATCTTGACCGCGGCCAGGGCATCGGCCGGGCTGTCGTTCGGGTCGGTGAAGCCGAACTCGGCGGTCGTGAACGCGTGGGCGGTGTCCTCGTTGGTCGTGATCGTCCGGTTGGCACCGGCAGGTGGACTGTTGAGGCCGGTGACGTTGATGGTGATGGTGTTCGCCGATGCGTCGAGGTTCACCCCGCCGTTGGTCGTCCCGCCGTCGTCGCGGACCTGGAACGTGAACGACGCGTAGGGGCTGCCGGTGCCGTTGGCCGCCGGCGTGAAGGTGAGATCGCCACCCGTGATGGCAGCGACGGTGATCAACTGACCCGTTGTCACCAGGACGCCGTTGTTGCGGAGGGTGCCGGCACCCGGCAGCGTCGTGATCCTGACCGCGTCCAGGTCATCGGGCGGGCTGTCGTTCGGGTCGGTGAAGCCGAAGTCGGCGGTCGTGAACGTATGGGCGCCGTCCTCGTCGATCGTGATCGTCTTGTTCGTCCCGGCCGGTGGGTCGTTGACGGGGGTGATCTGGACGGTCACGGTCCCGGTGTCCGTGCCCCCGTGGCCGTCGCTGATCGTGTAGGTGAAGGTGTCGGTGCCGGTGGCATTCGGGTTCGGGTCGTAGGAGACGGCGGTCCCGGCACTGATGATCGTCACGACGCCCTTGGTCCCGTCGGTCGTAGCGGTGATCGAGAACAGGTCGCCATCGGGGTCGCTGTCGTTATTCCGGAGATTCGCAAGTGTCGTGGTGACGTCCTCGACGATCGGGTTGGTCGGATCGTCGACCGCGACCGGTGGGTCATTGGTCGCACTGATCTGGACGGTCACGGTGGCGGTGTCGGTGAGCGCACCGTCGCTGATCGTGTAGGTGAAGGTGTCGGTGCCGGTGGCGTTCGAGTTCGGGTTGTAGGAGACGGCGGTCCCGGCACTGATGATCGAGACGGTGCCCTTGGCCCCGTTCGTCTTGGCCGTGATCGTGAGGGCGTTGTTCTCTGGATCGCTGTCGTTGGCGAGAACATCGAGGGTCGTGGTGACGTCCTCGGCGATCGGATTGGTCGGATCGTCGGCAGCTACTGGTGGGTCGTTGACGGGGGTGACGTTGATCGTGATGGTGTTCGGCGTCGGGTCGAGGTCGACGCCGCCACCGGCGGTGCCACCGTTGTCACGGACCTGGAAGGTGAACGACGCATAGGACGTCCCGTTCGCGTTCGATCGCCGGGGTGAAGGTGAGGTCGCCGCCGGTGATGGCGGCCGCACTGATGTCCTGGCCGGCCGACACGGGGGTGCCGTTGGTGCGGAGGGTGCCGGCGACCGGCAGCGTCGTGATCTTGACCGCGGCCAGGGCATCGGCCGGGCTGTCGTTCGGGTCGGTGAAGCCGAACTCGGCGGTCGTGAACGCGTGGGCGGTGTCCTCGTTGGTCGTGATCGTCCGGTTGGCACCGGCAGGTGGACTGTTGAGGCCGGTGACGTTGATGGTGATGGTGTTCGCCGATGCGTCGAGGTTCACCCCGCCGTTGGTCGTCCCGCCGTCGTCGCGGACCTGGAACGTGAACGACGCGTAGGGGCTGCCGGTGCCGTTGGCCGCCGGCGTGAAGGTGAGATCGCCACCCGTGATGGCAGCGACGGTGATCAACTGACCCGTTGTCACCAGGACGCCGTTGTTGCGGAGGGTGCCGGCACCCGGCAGCGTCGTGATCCTGACCGCGTCCAGGTCATCGGGCGGGCTGTCGTTCGGGTCGGTGAAGCCGAAGTCGGCGGTCGTGAACGTATGGGCGCCGTCCTCGTCGATCGTGATCGTCTTGTTCGTCCCGGCCGGTGGGTCGTTGACGGGGGTGATCTGGACGGTCACGGTCCCGGTGTCCGTGCCCCCGTGGCCGTCGCTGATCGTGTAGGTGAAGGTGTCGGTGCCGGTGGCATTCGGGTTCGGGTCGTAGGACAGCCTGCTGTTGCCGGCGGTCCTCCCCACGACGCCGAGCGACCCGACTGGATCTGCCGTGATCGTGAGCGTGTCGCCATCGGCATCCGTGTCGTTCGTGAGCACGAAGAGCGTCGTCGTGACGTCCTCCAGGATCGCGTAGTTCGGATCGGCGGCCGCCACCGGTGGGTCGTTCACCGCGGTCACGGTGATCGAGACCACAGCCGTGTCCGTGCCGCCGGTGCCGTCATCCACCTGGAACGTGAGACTGTCGGGGCCGTTGTAGTTCCCGTCGGGCGTGTAGTCGACATCGGCAGTGCACGTGCCGGGTGTCGTGGTGCAGTCCACCGGTGCGATGATCGACAGGGTCCCATCGGCGGGCTGGGCCGTGATCGTGAAGCTCAGCGCATCACTGTCTGGGTCGGTGGCGGTCAGCGTGATGGTCTTGAGCGTGTCCTCCGCGGTCGAAACGCTGCCGGCGACCGCGACCGGCGAGGCGGCCAGGACCGCGGCCGGGAGCAGCCCGACGATGATCAGGGCGGCCAGCGAAGCCGTCGAAACGCGACGGGCGACGAGGTTCATGGGACTCTCACAGACTGCTGTGTATGATCCGAGCCGCCCGGTCCGGTGACGGTGAGTCTGACCTGGTAGATCCCGGGTTCGGCATAGGTGTGGACGGGTGTGGCCCCACTCGTGCCAGTGCCATCGTCGAAGGTCCACGCGTACGACAACTCACGTAGGGAATCCGATCCGTTGAATGAGACCGTCAGTCCGTTCTTCGTCCAGGTGAAGGCGGCGACCGGTGGCGCCGGCGTCGGTGTGGGCTTGGCGGTGGGCTTCGGTGTCGGCTTGGGCGTGGGTTTCGGCGTCGGCTTGGGCGTGGGTTTCGGTGTCGGCCGAGGCGTGGCGACCACCGCCGGCCTGGCGGTCGGCCGTGCGGTCCGTCGCGGCGTCGGCTTGGCCGTCGGGGCGGGGGTGGCGATCGGCTCGAGCGAGGGTGTAGGGGCGGGCGTCACCGACGGGGTCTGCACGATCGACCGGCGCCCGGGACGGCGTCGGCGACGGGGTCGCCGCGATCACGAGCCCGACCGAACTGTCGGGCGTACCGGTCGCGCTCAGGACCTCGCCTCTGTCGTTTGCGAGCAGGCCCGGCAGGACCACGACCACCAGGAGGAGGGCCACCGCGACTCCCGAGATGGCCAGGACCGTGTCCCGGTAGAACCGTCCGCGGTCGGGGCCTTTCGGCGGCGCGGAAGCGACCACCGGCACGACGGGCGAGCCGGCGACGACGATCCGGGTCGGTCGTCGGACGACCGGGCCGAGTGGGGCGGCCGCCCCGATCCGACTCGCCACGACATCCTCATCGAGATAGCTTTGCGGCTCTCCCGTGCGTGGGGCGGTGGGACGTCCCAGGAGGCGGCGGAACAGGTACATCCCGAGCGAGGCGTCGATGAGGTCGCGCACGACACGGAACGGCCCGCGGCGCGAAGCCACAGGCCCGGGGGTCGGGGCTGCGCCCGCCGTCAGGGGATGCGGTGCGAGCGGGCTCGATCGGACCTGGCGCGGTGACTTCCGCGGGCGACGCGAGTAGGCAAGGAACAGCCCGAGACCGCTCAACAACAGGACGTTGGCAGCTACGGCGGCGACGATGACGATGAGAACGTCCTGGCTCATGGACTCCCCGGAGGGGGCCGGCGAAGGTCGTTCCAGGCCCCGTTGTAGATGCTAGCACCGGTACTTTGGAGTGCCCATCCACCAGTACCACACCAGACCGCACCAGAGTCCTCAAATCCCGTCCGGACGACGGGTCCGGGCAGCGAACCTACCCCCCGGACGGCCGATCCGAGCGTGGGCGCGGCGGCTCGTCGGGCTCGTAGGTGTCCGCCTCCAGCTCCTCCGGCCGGCCGAACGTCCCACGTGTCGGGATGAAGAGCACGAGCCCGAAGGCGAGGAAGATCCCCAGGAAGGCGTAGAGCTGGTTGACGCCGCTCAGGACGAGCGCCAGCAGGGCCAGCGCGAGGCAGATGCCGTAGATGACGAAGACGGTCTGTCGATGCGACAGGCCCAGGTCCAGGAGCCGATGGTGGATGTGGTGGCGATCGGGACTGAACGGCGACCGGCCCTGCGACAGCCGCCGCACGATGATCCAGAACGTGTCGATGATCGGGACGCCAAGCACCAGCAGGGCGACCGCCACCTTGGCCGTGCCGAGGACCGACAGGACGGCGAGCGTGTAGCCCACGAACTGGACGCCGCTCGTGCCACTGAAGATCGATGCCGGATGCAGGTTCCAGCGGAGGAACCCCAGCAACGACCCGGCGAGCGCGAAGCAGAGGACCGCGACCAGCGGCTGGCCGACCTGCGTCGAAAGGCTGATGAAGCCCAGCGTGACCGAGGCGATCAGGGCGATCCCGGTCGAGAGACCGTCCAGGCCGTCGATGAAGTTGATGCTGTTGATCATCCCCACGATCCAGAAGATCGTGAAACCTGCCGCGAAGATGCCACCGAACACGATCACGCCCGGTCCGAACGGGTTGTTGATGAAGTCGATGACGATGCCGGCACCGACGGCGAAGACGGCCACGGCCACCTGGCCGGCGAGCTGCCAGCGGGCCTTCAGATCGAGGAAGTCATCGATGGCGCCAAGCGCAGCCGCAGCGGCTCCACCCAGGAGCAGCGCGGCCAGCTCGTTCGCCGGGATCGGGACGGCGACCAGCCTCAGGCGCTGGTTGACCAGCAGGAAGACGGCGCTCGTCAGCAGGAACGAGGCGGCGATCGCGAGCCCGCCCGCCCGTGGCATCGGGACGGTGTTGACCCGGCGCTCCTCCGGCAGATCCACCACCTCGTGATGGACGACGAAGCGGCGGACGAGCGGCGTGAGCGTGAGGGACAGCAGCGCTGCGCTCACGAAGACGACGAGACTCGGCCCGAGGACCTCCCCCGCACCGGAGATGAAGTTCACGCGGCCGGCAACCCCGGTACCGGGAACCGCTCGACGATCTCGCGAACCTCGGCGGCCAGGCCGGCCTGGATCGGCGGGATCGTCACGTCCCTGGATGGCCTCGATCATGATCCGGCTGACCGCTTCCATCTCACCCGTCCCGAATCCGCGCGACGTGGCGGCCGGCGTCCCGATCCTGATCCCCGATGCGGTATTCGGAGGGAGCGTGTCGAACGGGATGGCGTTCTTGTTGACGGTGATCCCGATCTGGTCCAACAGGTGCTCGGCCTCCTTGCCGGTCACGCCGAGCGGCGTGACGTCCACCAGCAGGAGGTGGTTGTCGGTGCCGCCGGACACGACGCGGGCGCCAAGGCCGGTGAGCGTGCTCGCGAGGACCTGCGCATTGGCGATCGTCCGGCGCTGGTCCTCGCGGAACGTCTCCTCGGCGGCCAGCTTGAAGGCGACGGCCTTGGCCGCGATGACGTGCATCAGCGGGCCGCCCTGGATGCCCGGGAAGACGGTTCGATCGACCGACGCGGCAAGCGAGCCCTTGACCGCCGGATAGTCGGCGGCGTCCACGTGGCCGGGGAGTTCCCTGCGGCTGAACACGAGACCGCCGCGTGGGCCCCGCAGCGTCTTGTGGGTCGTCGTGGTGACGAGATCCGCGTGCGGGAAGGGGCTCGGGTGGACATCCGCGGCGACGAGGCCGGCGACATGCGCCATGTCGATGAACAGCAACGCCCCGACGTCGCGGGCGATCGCCGCCATGCGCTCGAAGTCCCAGGTACGCGTGAGTAGGCGGAGGCGCCGCCGACGATCAGCCGCGGCCGGACCTCGTGGGCCTGCGCCTCCATCGCGTCGTAGTCGATCCGTTCGGTGTCCTGGCGGACACCGTAGGCGTGGACCTCGTAGAGCTTGCCGGAGAAGTTGAGGGCCATGCCGTGGGTCAGGTGACCGCCGTGGGCCAGGTTCATGCCCATGATCCGGTCGCCGGGCCGCAGGACGCTGAAGTAGGCGGCCATGTTCGCCTGGGCGCCACTGTGCGGCTGGACGTTGACGTGCTCGGCACCGGGATAGAGCGCCAGCGCGCGCTCCTGGGCGAGTCGCTCGGCGACATCCACGTACTCGCAGCCGCCGTAGTAGCGCTTGCCCGGCAGGCCTTCGGCGTACTTGTTGGTCAGCCACGAACCCTGGGCTTCCATGACCGCGGCCGAGACGTAGTTCTCGCTGGCGATCAGCTCGATGTTGTCGTGCTGGCGACGGCGCTCACCCTGCATCGCCTCCCACAGGTCCGGGTCTGCCTGCGCGACCGACTCGAGCGCAGGGACATTCGCGGGCGAGATGCTCATGTCGCGCCGACTCCTTCCGTGTGTGGCCCCCGGCGCGTATCTTCCCACGAACCAACCGCCGGGCATGACGAGGTCGGTCAGTCGGCGAACGTGCGGCCCCGAGCGGCGAGCAGGCCTCGAATGCCCTCGACGGCCTTTGGTCCGACGCCGTGCAACCGACGGAGATCCGCCTCGCGGACGTTGCTGAACTGATCGACCCGGGTCAGGCCGGCGGCGGCCAGGGCGCGGATCGCCGGGCGGCCGAGGCTCGACGGGAGGTCGCCGGCCGGCAGGTCGTGGGCGACGCCGGCCGCATCCAGGACCGCCGCGACCTGCTCCGTCGCGATCGCGCCGACCCGCAGGATCGTCGGGCGGTCGCCGGTGCAGTCCACGACCGTCGACGCGAGGCCACCGAGGGCCGGGCCGCCGTCCAGGATGAGGTCGACGTCCGTCGCCGATCTGCGTCGGCGATCTCGGCGGCATCGCGCGCCTCCGGCAGACCGGATCGGTTGGCGGAGGTCGTGGGGAGCGGCCCGACGGCCGCCGCGAGCGCCCGGGGAGTGGCGTGGTCCGGGACGCGCAGGCCGATCGTCGGGGCGCCGCCGGTCAGGGCAGCGGGGAGCACGACGTCCGGGCGCTGCGGGACGATGACGGTGAGGCCGCCGGGCCAGAACGCCTCGCCAAGGGCCGTCGCGGCCGCCGTCATGACCCCGATCGCGGGGGCCTGCGCCGCATCGGCCAGCAGCAACACGATCCCCTTCTCGGGTGGGCGCCGTTTCACCTCGAACAGGCGCTCGATCCCGCCGGGCGTCGGCAGCGCGACGGCGATCCCGTAGACCGTGTCGGTCGGGAGGGCGACGACGCCTCCCTGGCGCAGGCACTCGGCGGCGTCGGCGATCCCGCTGGCGTCGGCGGCGACGATCCGGGCGGTCACGCGATGCGCCCGGTCAGACGATCCGGCACGTCACGCGATCCGGGCGGCCCGGTCCGTGGCGGCCTCGTGAGCCAGCCGCTCGGATGCAGCGCGCGCGTCGCGCGGGCTGGCCAGGACCAGCGCCTCGATCATCGTGGCCACTCCCTCGTCCGCCACGGGTGGCGCGACGTACCGGGCGACCGCCTTGACGCCGGCCGGCGCTGACGGCATCGCCGCTCCGTGGCCGACCTCGGCGAGCATCTCGAGGTCGTTCCATTGATCGCCGATCGCAAGGACCGAACCAAGATGGACGCCCTCTCGGCGGGCAAGGTAGCGGATGGCTCGCCCCTTGGAGACGCCAGGCGCCACGAACTCCAGGAACCTCGGGTGGCTGATCGTCACGTCCGCCCGCCCGGCGAACTGGGCACGAGCGCGAGCCGCGACCTCCACCGGCCACGGCGGCTCGCCGACGGCCAGCACCTTGGTCACGGGGTGGCCGATCGACCGAGGTCGTCGACGAACTCGGCCTGGGCGCCCATGAACGCCGAGTAGTCGCCGGCATTCGGGTCATTCGTTCGCAGGATGAATCGCTCGAGATGGTTCACGTGCGGGTCGAGGTCGTTGGCGGCCGTCCAGACGACGATGTCACGTGCGACGTCGGCCGGCAGTGGCAGGTGCAGGAGCAACCTGCCCAGCCGACGTGAGCCCGGGGCCGGCATCTCGCGGATGAGGCCGCCCTGGTACCCGACGACCGGCGCCGTCAACCCCAGTTCGCGGGCGAACCGCATCGCACTGGAGACCATCCGCCCGGTGACCAGCGAGACCGAGACGTCGAGGGCCATCGCCGCACGGATGGCCGCCCGGGTCCGCGGTCCGATGACCAGGTCGTCGCCGATCAGCGTCCCGTCGATATCGAGCGCGATCAGGCGGATGGGGAAGGCCGGCGGCCGGGCGATCATCTCAGGCACCTCCAGATGATGACCCACCCTCGCGGCTGACGCGCGCGACCCGCGGCAGCCCGGCCAGGTCCGGCTGCACCGGTACAGGCCCACCCGGGCAGCGTCGCCGCCACCAGGCTCCACGATCGCCGCGGCCCTGGTCCGCCCCGATCTCCAGGAACGCGACACCGTCCTCGGCAAGGGCGTCCGGGCAGCCGGTCCAGCAGCCGGCCGATGATCGCCAGCCCGTCCGGGCCGCCGTCCAGCGCGAGCGAGGGCTCGAACGACGTGGCGACCGGGAGTCCGGCCATCGCGTCGCTGCGGACGTACGGCAGGTTGGCCAGGACCAGGTCGAACGGCTCGACCGACCGGCGGCAGCAGGTCCGCCTCCACGAAGCGCACGTGGTCGGCGACCGCGTGCCCCACGGCGTTCTCGCGCGCGAGGTCCAGCGCGTCCGGCGAGATGTCCGTTGCGAGGACCTGGACCTCGCCGTGCGCCCGGCGACGACGCAGCGTCGCGACGAGGGCGATCGCGACCGCCCCGCTCCCTGTGCCGACGTCGGCGATGCGGATCGGCGGCGAACCGGTCGGTCGCGCGCTCGGCGGTCAACCGGCGCATGACCTCCGCTTCGGCCGCCTCGACGAGCGCTTCGGTCTCCGGCCGCGGGATGAGCGCGCGATCGTCCACGACGAACGCGAGCCCGAAGAACTCCTTCATGCCCCGGATGTAGGCGACCGGCTCGCCCGCCACTCGACGCTGCGATGGAGGCCTCGTAGCGAGCGGCGGCATCGGCGCCGACCGGCGCGTCGTGATGCGCCACGATCGCGGTGCGGTCCACGCCCACGGCGAACCCCAGGAGGAGCTCGGCATCCAGGCGGGCCGACTCGGACCCGGCCGCGCGCAACCGCGCGGCGCCATCGTCCAGCAGCTCGCCCGTCGTCGCCATGTCAGTCCGCGCCGTCGCCCTCGGTCAGCGTCGACAGTCGCTCGGCCTGGTCGGCCATCTGGAGCGCGTCGATGAGATCGTCGAGGGCGCCGTCCATCACGCCCGGGAGGTTGTGGATGGTCAGCCCGATCCGGTGATCGGTCACGCGATCCTGCGAGAAGTTGTAGGTCCGGACCTTGTCCGAGCGATCCCCGGCGCCGATCATCGACCGGCGCGCGACCGAATCGGCGGCCCGCTGCTTCTGCTGCTCCAGGTCGTACAGCCGCGACCGAAGCACGGCCATCGCCTTGGCCTTGTTCTTGTGCTGGCTCTTCTCGTCCTGGATCTCCACGACCAGCCCGCTCGGCAGGTGCGTGATCCGGACGGCGGAGTCGGTCGTGTTGACGGACTGTCCGCCCGGGCCGGACGAGCGCTTGACGTCGATGCGCAGGTCCCGCTCCTCGTCGATGTGGATCTCGACCTCGTCCACCTCGGGCAGGACGACCACCGTGGCCGTGGAGGTGTGGATCCGTCCCGACGATTCGGTGGCGGGGATCCGCTGGACGCGGTGGACGCCACCCTCGAACTTGAGGCGGCTGTAGGCGCCGTCGCCGTGGACCTGGACGATGACCTCCTTGATGCCGTCGATGCCGGTCTCGTTGAGGTTGATGAGCTCGGGCGTGTAGCGGTGGCGCTGCGAGTAGCGGACGTACATCCGGTACAGCTCCGCCGCGAACAGGGCGGCCTCGTCGCCACCGGCGCCGGCCCGGATCTCGAGGATGACGTCCCGGTCGTCGTTCGGGTCGCGCGGCAGGAGCAGGACCTTGAGATCCTCGATCTGGCGGGTCTCGTCCGCCTCCAGGTGTTCGATCTCCTCGCGCGCCATCGCCTTGATCTCTTCGTCACCCTCGGCGGTGTCGCGCATCTCGCGGGCGCCAGCCAGCTCCGCTCGCGTCGCCTCCAGCCGCCGGAAGGCCTCGACGACGGGCTCCAGGCGGGACAGTTCCTGGCCAAGGCGGCGGATCTCCGAGGGATCGGCCAGCACCTCCGGGCGGCCGAGCTCCGCCTGGACCGCGTCGTACTGCGCGGCGATCTCGCCGAGCTTGTCGTCGAGGGCGCTCACGCTGCCTCGGTCGTCGGCCCCAGCGCCATCGGAGCCCGATCGAACATGGTCGAGCCGTCCGGGATCGTCTCGCCGTCCGCCTCGAGCGCCTGCTCCATCGAGACGATCGCGACTTCGATCATGTCGTCCGTCGGCTGCTTGGTGGTGATCTTCTGGACGAACAGCCCCGGGTAGAGCAGCGAGTGGACGATCCGGTTGCTCCGGTGGCGAGCGCCCAGCTTGAGGAGTTCGTAGCCGACCGCGGCGATGACCGGGATGAGCAGGATCCGGCTGAGGATCATGACCAGGGGCTCCTGCCGACCGACGAGGCTGAACGCGATGATCGAGAGCATGACGACGATGACCAGGAACTCCGTGCCGCAGCGCTGATGGGCCGTCGGGTACTTGCGAACCTCGGTCACAGTCAGCGGGTCGCCCGCTTCGAGGGCGTGGATGGTCATGTGCTCGGCGCCGTGGTACTGGAAGACGCGCGAGATGTCCGGCGAACGCGAGATGAGCATCAGGTAGCCGATGAAGATGGCGACCCGGACCAGGCCCTCGACGAGGTGCTGGACGAAGCCGTTGTCGATGTTCGCGGTGGTCACGCTCGCGATCAGCAGGGGCAGGAGGAAGAAGATCCCGATCCCCATGACCGCGGTCAGCCCGAGCATGATCGCGACCGAGCCCTTGCCGAGCTCCAGGCCCTCTTCCTCACCCTGGACGTTCGCGCTGCGGATGAGCCATCTCGTGCCGACGACGAGGGTCTCGTACAGGACGATCAGACCGCGCACGAACGGCCACTTCGCGGACCGGTGGGCGTGCATCCCCGAATCGAGGCGCTCCGTGGCGAAGACGATGCGGCCGTCCGGGTGGCGCAGGGCGACCGCGATCGCATCGCGGCCCCGCATGAGCACGCCCTCGATGAGGGCCTGACCGCCGTAGGTGTAGCTGGGCATGGCCGGAAGTCTAACCGGGACGGCCGGGGACCAGTCCCAACAGGCGGCGGGCGTTGTCGCCGTAGAGCTTGCGCAGGACCTCGTCGGGCAGTCCGAGGCCGTGGACCGCCCAGCGACCCTGCTGCGGCGTGGGAGCCGTGCCGTAGTCGAAGGACTCGTCGCGCGTCTCGAGGAAGCGGTACCACGTCCGGTACTCGTCGAGCTGCGGGTCGCCGTCGCTTCCGAACAGGACCCGATCCTGGTGGCGGACGAGGAAGTCCCGCGCCGAGTACGGCTGCCGGCCGAGCTCACCCAGCCTGGCCGCCAGGTCCACCGCGTAGTTCGGGCACGCGTCCAGCATGGACGACACCCAGCGCAGGTCCTCCGCCGCGCACCCGACGTGGGCGCCGATGAACGTCGTGCCGGGATGGCCCTGCGACGACGCGCCAGAGCCCCTCCATCAGCTCGTCGAAGGGCGGGAAGCCCGGTTCCTCGGGGCGCGCCCGTGGCCGGGTCGGCCAGAAGTGCCAGTCGGGATGCTCGGTCAGCTCCTCGTAGCGCTCGTTGAACCGATCGAGCGGCTCGAAGAAGGCGATCGGATCGCCGACATGGATGAGCACCGGCAGTCCCAGCTCGCCGGCCGTCGCCCACAACGGGTCGAGTCGGGGGTCGTCGACCGCGACCAGGCGTCCGGCTCGATCGCGAGCTCGCAGGCCGAGCAGCTTCCAGACCTTCAGGCCACGTGCCCCGGCTCGCGCCGAGTCGCGCAGTCGGGCCGCCTCGAGCTCGCCGAACCGGTCGTCGTTCGCGAACCCGTCGTAGTCGACGCCGGCGAAGGTCACGAAGCGGTCCGGATACGGCTGGTCGTAGCGCGTGACCTGCGCCCGGAGAACCTCGCCCCAGCCGCCATCGAGGTTGACGATCGTCTCCACGCCGGCGCTGTCGAGGAGGGCGATCAGCTCGCCCACCGGCCGGCCCATCCAGTCGCCGGAGAAGGCCGTCGGGCCGAGATGGGCGTGGGCATCGACGACCGGGAAGCGCGGCCGATCGACGACGGTCGACGGGACTCGCACGACCGGTCGCGGGGCGTAGTCGCGGAGGCGGATCTCGCCGTCCGGATCGCGGCCGCCGGCCATCACCTCAGCCTTTGAGGCCCGGACATCGTGATGCCCCGGACGAAGAACTTCTGGGCGAGGACGAAGAGCGTGACCATGGGCAGCAGGCTGACGATCGCGCCGGCCATCATCTCCGGCCACTTGCCCACGTGCTGGCCCTGGAAGAAGGCCAGGCCGACGGTCGTCGTGTACTGGTCCAGGTCGCGCAGGTAGATCAGCGGGCCGAGGAAGTCGTTCCAGCTCCACATGAAGGTGAAGATGGCGAGCGTCGCGAGGACCGGCCCGGACAGGGGCAGGTAGACGTGGCGGAAGATCTGCCAGGGATCGGCGCCATCGACCCGTGCGGCATCGGCCAGCTCGGCCGGGATCGTCAGGTAGAACTGGCGGATGAGGAAGATGCCGAAGGCGCCGCCCAGGAACGCCGGGACCCACAGGGGCTCCTGCGTGCCGATCCAGTTGCCGCTCTCACTGAACGGGTTGGGCAGGTTGCGGAACAGGATGAAGTTGGGGACGAGGACGACCTGGTACGGGATGATCAGCGTCGCCAGCAGGACGCCGAAGATGCACGCCCTTGCCGCGGAACGACAGGAACGCGAAGGCGAAGGCGGCGAGGGAGCAGGCGATGAGCATCCCGATCGTCGTCAGCGTCGCGATCTTGATCGAGTTCAGGAAGAAGTCGCCGAACGTGACGCCGGGCAGGGCGTTCCACATCTTCACGTAGTTCTCGAAGTGCGGTCCGCTGGGCAGCGTCAGGGGCGGTGCGCCGAACACCTCGGCCCGCGTCTTGAGCGACGTCAGGAACATCCAGAAGAACGGGATCATCATCAGCAGGCCGCCGGCGATGATGACCAGGTAGAGACTCGCCCGACGGAGCGACGCGGCGGGGCGGCGGCGTTTCGAACTCACTGGTAGTACACCCAGCGGCGCTGCGATCGGAAGTAGACCAGCGTCAGCGCGGCGACGATGAGGAACAGGACCCACGAAGCGGCGGTCGCCAGGCCCATCTTGAAGAAGTTGAACCCGTTCTCGTAGATGAAGTAGACGAGCGTGATCGTCGCGCTGGTCGGCTTGCCCGGGTTGGACAACACGTAGACCTGGTCGAAGATCTGGAACGACCCGATGAGGGCGAGGATGCCGGTGAAGAAGATGCTCGGCGTCAACAGCGGCAGCGTGATCCGCCGGAACGACGTCCACCGACCCGCGCCGTCCACCTCGGCCGCCTCGTAGTAGTCGCGCGGGATCGCCTGGAGCCCGGCCAGGAAGATGATCGTGCTGGCCGGGCAGGCCCTGCCAGACGCTCATGGCGACGATCGCCGGCATGGCCCAGAACGGATCGCTGATCCACTTCTGTGGCGGGACGCCCGAGCAGGCCGAGGACCTGGTTGAGCAGGCCGTCGGTGGGGCTGTAGATCCAGGCCCACACGAGACCCACGGCCACGGCCGAGGTCACCAGGGGCAGGAAGTACATCGTGCGGATCCAGGCGATGCCGCGGATCGCTTGGTTGAGCGCGAGGGCGAGACCCAGGGCAAGTGTCATCCCGATCGGGACCGAGGCGACGACGTAGAAGACGGTGTTGCGGAGGGCCAGGTGGAACCGCTCGTTGTCGAGCAGGCCCAGGTAGTTGTCCAGGCCGACGAACGTCGGCGCCCGAAGGAGGTCCCAGTCCGTCAGGCTGATGGCGAAGGTCGCGAGGATGGGTGCGGCCGAGAGGAGGACCAGACCGAGCAGCGTCGGAGCCAGGAACAACCAGGCCCAGCGGCTCTCGGAGGCGAGTGGACCGCCGCGGCGCGATGCGCCGCGGCGGTCGAACGTCTTCCGCAGGCCGATCCAACCGGAGCCGACAGCGCGCGGCGGCGTGGGCGCGCTCACGCCCGCAACAGCCGCCGCGTCCCGGCCGGTCGGATCGACCCAGGGATCACTGGTTCGCCGTGAGGATCTTGTTCAGCTCGTCGTTGACTGCGGAGATCGCATCCGCCGCGGTCTTGTTGGGGGCGTTGAAGACGTTCTCGTCGAGTTCGCCCTGGAGCACCGTGTTGAACTCCTCATAGCCCGCGAAACTGGGCTTGAGATGACCGTAGGCGAGGGCATCGGCAAAGACCTGCGCGCCTTCGAAGGAGGTCGGGTAGGTCGTGGCGAGGATCTCCTTGTTCACCGGTACGCTGGCCCGCAGAGCCATGATCTTCTCCTGGGCCGCGGGACTCGCCAGGTACTTCACCAGCGCCCAGGCCGCCTCCGGTGACTTGCTGGCCTTGCTGATGACGGCGCCGGTCGCGTTGACCGACGCGGCCTGGCCGGCGGCGCCCTTCGGCAGCGGCGCGATCCCGAGGGGGATCCCGGCGGCCTCAAGGGTCGGCACCAGCCACGAGCCGTTCATCTCCATGGCCGCAAGGCCCTGCTCGAAGGCGTCGCCGGTCTCGGCGAAGAGGGCCGGATCGGCCATGACCTTGTGCTTCCAGATCAGGTCCTGGAGGAACTGGATGCCGGCCGCGCTCTCGGGCTTGTCGAGCGCGGTGGCCGTGCCGTCGGCGTTCAGGATGTCGCCGCCGGCCTGCCACACGAACGACGACCAGGCGTTCTCCATGTCGGTCGTCTCCGTGTACAGCCCCCACTGGTCGACGGTGCCGTCGCCGTCCTTGTCGAGGGTCAGCTGCTTGCCGACCTCGACGAGCTTGTCCCAGTCCCAGGTCTCGTCGGGGTACGGGATGTTGGCGTCATCGAACATCGCCTTGTTGTAGTAGAGGGCGGTCGTGTTCAGGTCGCGCGGCAGGCCGAAGACCACGCCGTCGGGCGACGTGAACTGCTGGACCGCGTTGGCGTCCAGCTGGCCGAGGTCGTAGCCGTCCGCGGCGACGAGCGGCGTCAGGTCCAGCAGGACGTCCCGCCGCTGGTAGTCGTTGCCGATCGGCCCGTCCATGGCGAAGACGTCCGGCGCCGCCCCGCCGGCGAGACCGGTCAGCAACTTCTCCCAGTAGGCGTCCCAATCGGAGACCTTGACATCGACGGTGATGTTCGGGTTGGCGGCGCGGAAGTCGTCGACGATGGCCGACTGACTCGCGAGCTCCGCCGGGTCGCCCCAGATGGAGTACTCGATGGTCGTCGGTGGCCCGGTGTAGCCGGTGTCGCCGCTCGCGCCGGGCGCGACACTCGTGCCGGGGGCGGCCGACGCGGCCGGGGACTGGGAACTCGTCGCGCCGCCGCATGCGGCCACGACGAGCGTGAACACGGCCAGGCTCGCGACGAGCCTGGCGCCGATCGGGGATCTCATGTCTGCTCCTCCATGCTGATTCGTCAGTCCGGTCGCTCGCCGCCGAGCCAGGCCGGAAGCCAGGCTGCTTCAGCGGTGATCAGTTCGTCGGTCATCCGCCAGACCTCGTCGAGCGTCAGGCGCGCCTGCGCGATGGGGTCCTGCATGACCGCGTGATAGACCGCATCCCGGTCGCGGTCGAGGGCCGCCCGGACGGTCAGCAGCTGGGCGTCCACGGCCGGGTGGATGTAGGCCGCCAGTTGTGCCGGCAACGCGGGGACGGCCACTGGACGCACCCCGAACCCGTCGACGAGGCACGGGACCTCGACGCAGGCCTCGGCCGCGATATTGGGGATCAGTCCGCCGGCGTTGGGGACATTGCCGACGATGCGGGCCAGCGATCCGGTCGCGATCGAGTGGATGATGACGGCCGCGTACTCGCCGCTCCGCTCGATCTCGAACGACTCACCCGCGTCGAGACGACGCTTCTCCTCGTCGTAGGCCTCGAGGTTCGCCCGGACCCGGCGCAGGTATTCGCCGATCGGGACGTGGTAGCGCTCCACGAGACCCTTGGGGATGAACCACGGGTTGTACTCCGCGTGGTGTTCGGACGACTCCGTGGGGTAGTACCCCAGCCGTCGGTACAACTCGGGGCGGACGAGGTCGTCGTCGGGGAGCCGGTCCTCGCGGATCGCGGCATCCAGCAACGGGTAGAGATCCTCGCCCGCGCGCTGGAGCCGCATGACGAAGGCCATGTGGTTGATACCGGCCGACTCGTAGTCGATCTCCGCGACGGGCACGTCGATGTACTCGCCGATGGCGTGGATGGTCCAGTAGACCGAGTGGCACAGCCCGACCGTCCGAACCCGGCTTCGCTCCGCAACCGCCGCGATGAGCATGGACATCGGGTTCGTGTAGTTGAGGAACCAGGCGTCCGGACAGATCTCCTCCATGTCGCGAACGATGTCGAGCACGACGGGGATGGAACGCAGGCCGCGCATGACGCCGCCCACGTTGATCGTGTCGTTGATGGTGTACTCGAGGCCATATCGACGAGGGATGTCGAAGTCGATCTCGGTGGCTCGCGCGCCACCGACCTGGATCGTGTTGATCACGAAGTCCGCCCCGGCAAAGGCGGCCCGACGATCGAGGTGCGCCTCGATGGTGGGGCTTGCGCCCAGGGCGTCGGCGGTCCAGCGGGCCATCCGGACGGCCGTCGCGAGGCGATCCTCATCGATGTCGTGCAGGACGATGTCCACGGCTCGCAGCTCCGGGTAGGACAGGACATCTCCAAGCAGGTTGCGCGTGAATTCGACGCTGCCGGCGCCGACGAAGACGATTTGGGTCATACGGGTCCTCCGGCGCCCACGACGTGGGTCATGCCCTGACTGCGGTAGCGCTCCGTCCAGGCCGGACGGTCCGGGTCCGTGCCGCGAACACGGGCCAGCGCGTAGGCGAATGAGGCGATGGGTGGGACCGCCGTCAGGGCGGCCATGTCTTCCGACGCGCCCGGAGCCAGCGGCAACAGGTCCGAACCGTCGATGGTCCGCTCCGGACCGACCTCGATGACGCGCGCGCCCCAACCGGCGCTGTGACGCGCGACATCCACGACGGCGGCCTGACCCTGGCCGGCCGGCGCCAGGGCGACGACGGTCGTCGTCGGCCCGATGAGCGTGGCAGGACCGGAGGCCATCTCCCAGGACTCGGAGCCTTCGGCGTGCACGAGGGCCATCTCCTTGAGCTTCAGCGCGCCCTCGAGAGCGGCGGGGTAGCCGCCACCGCTGCCGGTCACGAAGAGGTGCTCGGCGGTCGCGTAGGCCTCGGCCAACGTCGCCACCAGCGGCTCGGCCCGCTCGATGGCCCATTCGGCGTCGTCCGCGGCGCGCAGGAGGTCGGCCCCGATCGCGTCGGCCCGATCGCCGCCGAGGATCTCACCGACAAGGAGCATCGTGGCGGTGAGCGTGCTGGCGAAGGTCTTGGTCATGACCGGCACGGCGCTCGGGCCGCCGGCCGACATGAGGACGTGCTCGGCCAGCCGGGTCAGGCTGGAATCGGGCACGTGCACCACAGCCACCACCAATAACCGATCGCGCAAGGCCTCGGTCACGGCGATGACGTCACGGAACTCGCCGGACGCCGAGATGCCGATGACGGCGTCCTCGCGCGACAGGTCGGCCGGGTAGTTGCGGAATTCGCCGGCCGTCATCGCGATGAGGGTCGGCTCGTCCGCCCGGGCGTGGCGCCGGTAGAGCGTCGCGCTGGCGATGGCCGAGTGGTATGAGGTCCCATTGCCGATGAGGAACACCCGGCGGACGGCGGCAGCTCGGAGCACGGCGGCGATCTCGCTCGCACGCTCGCGCGATCCACTGACGGTCGCCCGGATGGCGGCCGGCTCCTGGGCGATCTCCTGCGGGATGATCGGGTCGTTCAAGCCATCTCCTCGTCCGCTGCGACGACGACCTGCACGCCGCGCTTGCGCAGTGCGTCGAGCGTGTCGGGCCGAACGCCGGCGTCGGTGACGATCGTGTCGACGCGGTCCAGGCCGAACACGAACGCGGGCGCCACGAGGTCGAACTTGCTGGCGTCGGCGAGGATGACGCAGGTGCGCGCCATCGAGCGCATCGCCCGGTCGGACATGATCTCGGGAACGGAGTCATTCATCAGTCCGTGCTCGGCGCTGATCCCGCCGGCACCCATGAACACGGTGTCCGCGCGCAGTTCGCGGCAACCGAGTTCGGTGAGGTGCCCCAGCATGCTCCGCATCCGGGGTCGAACCGATCCGCCGAGCACGATGAGATCGACGCCGTCATGGTCGACGAGCGTCCAGGCGACGTCCAGGGCGTTCGTGATGACCGTCAGATCCTCGCGGTCGGACAGGTGGCGGGCCAGGGCGAGTGTCGTCGAGCCGCTCGAGATGGCGATGGTCTGTCCGTCGCTGACGAGCCGCGCGGCAGCGGCCCCGATCCGATCCCTGGCGCGCGCCGCCGGATCGACGACGGGTGCCAGGCGGACGGGGCCGCGAACGGTCGCGCCGCCGTACGTTCGAATCACCTGGTCGTCGATGGACAGGCGCGCCAGATCGCGACGGATGGTGGAGCGGGTCACGCCCATGGCCCGGGCGAGGCCCGCGACGGAGGTCTCACCACTGGTCCGCAGGATCGCCACGAGGCGATCCTGGCGCTCGGCCGTACGCATGTGCCGATCGTGGTGAGTGCTGCGCGCTATGTCAAGCGATTCTGCGTGTTGTGCGCAGGGAAGAGCCGCCGAGTGCGTACAACGATTGCCAGAAGCGTGCACGGAGCGTACTGTGGGACCGAGATGAGCCCTGACGACCGCGATCTCGATGTCCTTGTCATCGGCGAGATCAACCCGGATGTCGTCGTCCGGGACGACGATCCGAGGCCGCAGTTCGGCCAGGTCGAACGGTGGGTCGATCGCATCGAGCTGGTCATCGGGAGCTCGTCGGCGATCTTCGCGTGCGGCGCGGCCCGACTCGGCCTGCGGACTGCGATGGTCGGTGTCGTCGGCGATGACGCGCTGGGTCGGTTCATGCTCGCGGCGCTGGCCGAGCGCGACGTCGATGCGCGGGCCGTCGTGGTCGATCCCTCGGTCCCGACCGGCGCCAGCGTGCACCTCTCCAGTTCTTCGGACCGGGCGATCCTCACGGCGGCCGGGACGATGCCACTCCTCACCGCGGCCCAGGTGCCGGCACGCTCGATCGCGCAGGCACGGCATGTCCATGTGGGCAGCATCTTCCTGCTCGATGCCGCCCGGCCCCACCTGCCGGGTCTGCTTCGATCGGCGCGCGCCGGCGGCGCAACGACCTCGGTCGATTGCAACTGGGATCCCCGCGGGACGTGGGATGGCGGGCTGCGAGCGATCCTGGCCGAGACGGACGTATTCCTGCCGAACGCCGTCGAGGCGTTCTCGATCACCGGCATCGAGGACATGGCCGAGGCGGCCAGGGCGCTCGTCGCCCTCGGGCCGCGGGTCGTCGCCGTCAAGCTCGGGGAGGACGGGGCACTGGTCGCGACGGCCGCCGGCGAGCTCATCAGGGTCCCGGCGATGCCGGTCAAGCCGCTCGATACGACCGGCGCCGGCGATTCGTTCGACGCCGGGTTCCTTGCGGGATGGCTCGGGGGACGGTCCATGATCGACTGCCTGTCACTCGGCGCCGTCTGTGGCGCGCTCTCGACACTGGGCATCGGCGGCACGGCCACCCAGCCCACGATGGACGAGGCTCTGGCGACGCTGGAGCGATGGTCGCGATGACCTGGTGGACGGCCAGGGCCGATGGCGCCGACGCGACGTCGCAGCTGCTCGAGCTCGCCCGCGCCAATCGGGCAGGCGAGCCGGTCGGCATCTACTCGATCTGCTCGGCAGAGCGGACCGTCATCGAGGCTGGGATGACCCAGGCCGCCCGAGACGGGGTCATCGTCCTGATCGAGGCCACGACCAACCAGGTCAACCAGTTCGGCGGGTACACGGGGATGACACCGCTCGGCTTTCGTGCGTTCGTCCACGCCATCGCCGCGGAGATCGGCTTGCCGGTGACGCGGATCGTGCTGGGCGGCGACCACCTCGGTCCGCACGTCTGGCGAGCCGAGCCGAGCGGAACGGCGATGGCTCGAGCGTCCGACCTGGTCCGCGAGTATGTCCTGGCCGGATTCACGAAGATCCACCTCGATGCCAGCATGCGGCTCGCCGACGATCCGTCGGATCGACCGCTGGACGAGGCGATGGTCGCCGAACGCGCCGCCGCGCTGTGCGCGGTCGCGGAGGCTGCGGCAGCGCTTCTGCCCGAAGGCGCCTCTCGCCCGGTCTATGTCGTCGGGAGCGAGGTTCCGATCCCGGGCGGCGAGTTGGCGGACTCGGCAGCCCCGGCCGTGACAACGCTGGAGGCCGTCGAGCGGACGCTCCACGAGACGCGCCTGGCGTTCGTTCGTCACGGGATCGAGGGCGCCCTTGAACGGATCCTCGCCATCGTCACGCAGCCCGGGGTGGAGTTCGGTGACACCGTGGTCTTCGAATACGACGACGCCGCGGCGGCGGCACTGGCGTCGTGGACACCGAGCGAGGCGCCGCTGATCTACGAGGCGCACTCCACCGACTACCAGACCGAGGGTGCCCTTGGCCGGATGGTCCGTGACCACTTTGCGGTCCTCAAGGTCGGACCCGGTCTGACGTTCGCGCTCCGGGAGACGCTGTTCGCACTCGACGCGATCGAGCGCGAGTGGCTTGTCGGCCGCTCGGGCGTGGTCCCCTCACGCCTGCGCGAGACGCTCCAGCGGGTGATGGTGGAACATCCGGGACATTGGCAGCCGTACTTCCGTGGTGACGAAGACGAGCTGAGGTTCGCCCGGGACTTCAGCCTCAGTGACCGCTCGCGCTACTACTGGCCGCAGGCCGAGGTGCGAGCATCCGTCGCGCGTCTCATGGACAACCTCTCGGCTCAGCCGATCCCGCTGGCCCTGCTGAGCCAGTACCTGCCGATCCAGTACCGGGCCGTCCGGGGCGGGAGCGTGGAGAACGCTCCGCGGGCGCTCGTCCGGGCGGGCGTCGGGGTCGTGATCGACGACTACGCGCGGGCCTGCGGCATGGCTGAGCGACAGCCGAGCGACCCGGAGGCGAGACGCTAGGTTCGGACCTGGCGCTCCAGGCGCTTCGTGAAGCGCTCGACCTGGCCGGCCGTGTCGATGATGGTCTGCTTGCCGGTGAAGAACGGGTGGCAGTTGCCGCAGACGTCGACGCGCAACTCGGCGCGGGTGGAGCCGACGGTCCAGTCTCGGCCGCACGAGCCGCAGTGGACCTTGGCGTCCTCGTGGTACTTGGGATGGATGTCGGGCTTCACGGATCTCTACTCCTCGAACGCCGTCCGCACCGGGACTGAGCCCAGCCGGTGGTCGTCGACTACTCCGGGTCAGGCGCCTGCGGCGACCGGCTCAGGCGCTTCCGTGGCAACGACGCGGATGCGCTTCTTGGACTTGGTGGCGTGCTCGAACTTCACCTTGCCGGTGACGACTGCGAACACGGTGTAATCCTTGCCGAGCCCGGTCCCGGGACCGGACAGGAAGGTCATGCCGCGCTGGCGGACGATGATCGAGCCGGCGCTGACGAGCTGGCCGTCGCCAGCCTTGACGCCGAGTCGCTGCCCGACGCTATCGCGGCCGTTCTTGACGCTGCCGCCTGCCTTCTTGTGGGCCATCTGGTCTACTCGTCCTTCTTGGTGGCGCGGGTGGACTTCTTCGCCGGCGCTTCGGCCGTCGCGTCAGCCGTCGTGTCGCGGGAGCCGCCTTCGCCTTCGCGGCCGGCTTCTTGGCGGCCGGGGCTGCCTTCGGTCGTGGCGGCTGTCGGTCTTGGTCGCGGCTGCCTTCGCGGCCGGGCCTTGGTGGTCGTCTTCTTCGGCGCGGGCTGCCTTGGCCGGTTCGGCGCGCCGCGGCTAGCTTGGCGGCGAGCTCGGCGTCCTTGGCGGCCTGCGCGGTCGCGGCCTCCTCGAGCCGCATCCGCTCGGTCTTGGCCGCATCGGCGGCCTTCTTCGTATCGGCGGCGGCGCTCTTGCCGGCCAGCACGATGTCGCTGATGCGCAGGACCGTCAGTTCCTGGCGATGGCCCTTCTTGACGCGGCTGCGCGCCTTCGGGCGGTACTTGAACGAGATCGTCTTGGGGCCACGGATCTGGCTGACGACTTCGGCGCTGACCTGTGCGTCCGCAACGACCGGCTGGCCGATACTGGAGGTGTCGCCGTCCGCGACGAGCAGGACGCGGTCAAGCGTGATCGTGGCGCCGGGCTGGACGTCCAGCAGCTCGACCTCGAGCTGGGTGCCGACTTCGACGCGATATTGCTTCCCGCCGGTCTCGATGACTGCGTACATGGATCCTCAGGGTGGTTACGTTCGGATCGTCCGCCTGCGAGGGTTGCGACGACGGACATGGCGATGCGCTCGACCGGGCCGAGGCGCGAACGCGTAGTGTACGGCGACGAGCGTGCCCGGTCAATCGAGCGGGCGCGGCGGTAGTGATTTAGTTTGAGCGGCGGAAGAACCCCAACACGCCAACGGTCCCGACGACGATCATGACCAACGAAAGCAAGGCGACGCTATATCCAGCGGGAGTTCCGTAGCCGATCCCCATCAACGCCAATGGCGACAGGAAGAGGCCGACGAGGAAGATGACAGCTGCGCCGATCGCCAATGCTGCTCTCAGCATGCGGCGATGACAACGATCCACGTCAGTGCCTGCTTCACCCCGGCAGCCGACTCCCTGGTCGATCCAAACTGACCCGGCCCTTGATCAGGCTGACGTGTCACGCAGCCCAGCGGCGTCGGCGAGAGGCCCTCAGCCCAGCTCGTCGGCCAGAAGCAGGCGCTCGCGCACGATGGTTTCGATGGTCAGGGTCGTCCCGAGTTCGTCACCCAGCGCCAGCACCACCTCCTCCGGGCGCCCGGTACCCAGCTCGGCGTGGGATCGCGTCCGGATCCGGACCGTCACCGGCGGGCCGGGATCGACGACACCCACGTCGACGAGCAGCGGACGCAGGTCGTAGCGGACCACGCCGTCACCCTTCGCCCGCTCGCGCGGGAGCGATCGTGCGGCGAGAAGAGCGACAGCCGCGCCCGTCACCGCATCCCAAGCCACGTCACCGCCAAGAGTCACCCGGTAGTCGGCGGCGGCCACCCGCCCGGCCAGCGCCGGTCCACCGAGCCACACGTCGGCAAGGTCCACCAGCGACCAGCCATCGGGGAGCCGGCCGTCGAGCGCCTCGCGGACCTGCCACGCGGGGAGTCGCTCGGTCAGGACGATCTCCAGCAGTTCCCCGTCGGACGCCATCCCGACGGTGAGCGGCGCTCCGAACACCACCCGAGGCCGCGGCTTCGCCGGATCGCCGCGGAACACCGGCAACCCGCTCATCTCGACGGCGTCATCCCAGGCCGCAGCGAGCTCGCGCTGGCCGAGCAGCGGCGCGTCGGCGGCGCGTCGAACGGTGAGACGCCAGCGCTGGCGTGGCTCGGGCTGGGTGGCTGGGCGCGACTCCACGTCTGGTAGTCTGCGGCACGATGGATGAGCCCGTCCGACCCGGTCCGGTCGCCTCTGACGGTACGGAAGCCGCCCGCTTTCCGCCGCCTCCGTTCATCCGTCCGCCCACTGCCGGCGAGCCACCTGCCTTCGCACGACTGTCTCCGCGTGTTGCCGTCCTTGTCGTGGCAGCACTCGTGTTCGGCCTGCTGCTCTGGATGGCCCGCGACGCGGTCCGCCCGTTCATCATCGGCCTGCTGTTCGTCTACCTCCTGGACGCTCCCGTCCGCTGGCTCGCACGCCGGGGCCTACGCCGAAGCCTGGCCATCCTGGTCGTGTACGTCGGGGCGCTGGCGGCCTTCTTCGGCTTCCTGTGGGTCACCCTCGCGCCATTGGTCAACGAGTCGCTGCGGTTCATCGAAGACTTTCCTGCCCTCGCCGATCAGCTGAGCGTCCAGCTCCAGAGGCTCCAGGACATGTACTCCCATCTGGAGCTGCCGACGGCGCTGCGCGACTGGATCGACCAGATGATCGCCGGCATCGGGACTGGTGGCGGCACCAGCGGGGCGAGCCTTGACCTGTCCTGGCTGATCCCGATCGTGAGCGGCGCCGGCGGCATCATCGGTGCCGCGTTCGCGTACCTGATCCTGCCGGTGTTCGTGTTCTACCTGCTCAAGGATCGGAACGAGCTGACGGCGTCGTTCGACCGCTCGCTGCCGGATGCCTGGCGATTCGATGTCTGGGCGATGGTCAAGACGGTCGAGCGCGTGTTCGGCCAGTGGGTCCGTGCCCAGTTGATCCTGGGCTTCGCGGTCGGCATCTTCACGTTCATCGGTCTCATGGTCCTGAGTCGCCTGGTGGATCCGGTCTTCGGTCGCTACGCGATCCTCCTGTCGGTGATCGCAGGGATCCTGGAGCTCGTGCCGATCATCGGGCCCATCATCGCGGCCGTGCCCGCAGTGCTCCTCGCGGCGACTGCCGGCCCGATCCCGGTGGTGGCCGCGCTGCTCCTCTACCTGTTGGTCCAGCAGGTCGAGAACAACTTCCTCGTCCCGAAGATCCAGGGAGACGCGGTGGAGTTGCATCCGGCGATCGTGATGTCCGCGATCATCATCGGCGGCTCGCTCGCCGGGCTACTCGGGGCGATCCTTGCCCTGCCCGTGACCGCCGCCGGGCGGGACGTCGTGCGCTATCTCTTCCGCCGCCTGAGTCCGGACGACCCCGAGGCACTCGAGGCGGCGATCGCCAAGCTAGGCCCGCTGCCGCCCCGCAAGGGATCGGAAGCGGCACCCGTCATGGCGCCAGATGGCTGAGCCTGGGGACCCGTACAAGATCCTCCAGGTAGATCCGGAGGCCGAAGAGGAGGTCATCCAGGCGGCCTACCGGCGCCTCGCCCGGAAATACCATCCCGATCTCGCGCCCGGGCCGGAGGCGGAGGCGCGGATGGCCGCGATCAACGCGGCCTGGGGCCGCTTGGGCGACCCGGCGGCGCGGGCGGCGTTCGACCGCGAACGGGCCGTGCGCCAGGCGCATGCCGCGGAAGTCGCGAGGCGCAGTCCGGGACCCAGCCCAACACGACCGAACGCGGCCCCAGGCGCTCGTCCCGCGCCGCCGGCCACAGCGGATGAGGTCTCGCGGGACTGGACGTCGGGGCGCTCGAACCAGGGCAGCGGGTACGACGAGTCGATGCGGGCTCCAGAAGGGTTGGGGGCGGCCGGAGCACCACCGGGCGACCCGGTCGGGAGCGTGCTCAACTTCGGCCGGTACGCGGGCTGGTCGATCGGCGAGATCGCCCGTCGCGACCTCGAGTACATCGAGTGGCTGGATCGCACGCCGATCGGACGCCCATATCGCGAAGAGGTGGACGCGATCCTGCGACGGGCAGGGCGCCGGAAGTCGGTCGAGGCGGAGGCTGCCGCCCGGCGGGGCCTGTTCCGCCGCCGCTAGGCCGATCCGGCCGGCGTCGGGGAGTGGAGATACGGTCGTGGCAGCGACCGATCACGGCGTCGCCGACACCTCTGGGGGCACTCGGGCGATCGCGAAGGCGAGCATGTACGGTGCGGCGATCGTCGTCAGGACGACGGCGACCAGGACTGCGCTGAAGGTCGAACCCGACAGCACACCGGCGACCAGGCCCAGGTTGACGACGACGATCCCGACCTCGCCACGAGGCACCATCCCGGAGCCGACGGCCACCGCGGGCCAGCGCCCGATGGACCATGCCCCCAGGATCCCGCCGGCGAGCTTGGTCAGGATGCCGACGACCGCCAACGTGATCGCCAGCCCCGCGACCGCCGGGTCCAGCAGCGCGCCGAGGTCGAGTTGCGCCCCGGTCACGGCGAAGAAGAACGGGATGAAGATCTGGCCGAGTGAGCGCATCTCGTGTTCGAGCTCCTCACGGGCCTCCGTCTCGGCCACGATGAGACCGGCCACGAATGCGCCGATGATCGCTGCCAGCCCGATCGCCGCCGAGATGAGCGCGAATGCGAACATGAGGATGAACGCCGGGACGAGCGGCGTGTCCGCGAACATCGGCCAAGTGAAGACCGTCCGTGGCAGTCCGCGTGCTCGCCGGGCGGCCGCGAACCCGAGTCCCACGAGCCCGACGGCCGCCACCGACACGAACAGGGTGGACGCCGACAGGTCGCCGGCGACAAGGCTGGAGACCAGCCCGATCAGGATCAACGCGGCGACATCGTCGATGACCGCGGCTCCAAGGATGACGCGGGCGAAGGTCCGGTCCAGGACACCCATCTCGGCCAGCACCCGGCTGGTGATCCCGATGCTGGTGGCGGCGAGGGCGAGCCCCAGGAAGACGGCCGATGACAGCGGGCTGCCGATCGCGAGGCCGATGCCGATCGCAGCCACGATCGGGAAGACCATGCCCAGCACGGCCGTGAGGATGGCCGGGCGACCGACCGATAGCAGGTCGTCTGTGCGCACTTCCAGGCCCACGCTGAACAGCAGGATGACCACGCCGAACTCGGCGAGGATGAGGGCCGTCTGGTCGGGAGTGACCCATCCGAGGCCGTAGGTGCCGACCACGAAACCGCCGAGCAGCTCGCCGACGACGGCCGGCTGACGGAGCCGGCGTGCGACCTCTTCGCCGACCTTCGCGCCGACGAACAGGAGGAACAGCGCGAACAGGGACCGAGTGGCGCCTCCGACGCGGCCGGGAGGGTCGGGCTGCGCCGGATCGAGACGGGAGGACGAGCGCGACCAGGCCGGACAGGGTGCCCATCAGACGAGGTAGCGCAGGTAGAGGTAGCCGCTCGACATGACCAGCGAGACCAGCCCGACCGGCAACCCGGACGGCAGGAACGAGCGGAAGGTGATCGGATGGCCGGCTCGGCCACCCAGGCCGGCGACGACGACATTGGCGGAGGCGCCGACGATCGTGAAGTTGCCGCCGAGGCACGCACCCAGGGCAAGCGACCACCACAGCGGTTCGATCGGCAGTCCCACGGATCCGAGCTGCTCGACGACCGGGACATGGTGGCGGTGTACGGGATGTTGTCGATGATGGCCGAGGCGATGCCGGACAACCACAGCAGCCCCAACGTGGTCACCGTCGGGCCGCCGCCAGGATCAGCTCGAGGACCGGTCGCCAGCCCGGCGAGGATCCCCACGTGGACCACGGCTCCACCAGCGAACGCCCGACCGAAGAAGAACAGCGTGGGCCATCCACCTCGCGAGAAGGCCAGTCCGAGTCAGCAGGAACACGAAGGCCGTCAGCAGGAAGGCGCGACGAACACCGATCTGTCCGGGCCTCGAGCTCGAGCGGCCCGCAACACGAACCCGACGTCCGTACGTCCCGAGCACGATCCCGCGACACGACCGTCGCGATGATGCCCGACTGGCGGAGCCGATCCGCGAGCGATGTACGTCGCCGTACGCGAGCACGACCGAGATCGCGAGCTCGATCAGGTGGTCCTCCGCGAAGACCATCACCCGCGCCGCCACGACTCACGGCGACCAGGCAAGGCCGGCGCTGACCACGGTCGACAGACGAACCAGGCGACGGCGTTCGTCGGCTCGACGGACCCGTGGCGGCCGCGACTGCGATCGAGAAGACGACGACGGCCGTGCCATCATTGAACAGGCTCTCCGCCTCGACCAACGTCCTCAGGCGTGCGGGCGGCGCCGAGACTCCGGAAGGTGGCGATGACCGACACGGGATCCGTCGCGGACACGATCGCGCCCACGATGAAGGCGAGCGACGGCGTCCAGGCCGGTGGCCGCCACCACGAGCGCAACGACACCCGCCGAGCTCCAGGACGCCCGGGACAGCGAGGATGGCCACCCCGATGAACGTGTGCCGGAGATCGGTGATGTCGAGAGCGATATGGCCGCCTCGAAGACCGCCGCCGGAGCAACAGCGCGATCGAGGACGAGCGCGGGCGTCGACGGCGAGACCCGAAGCGGGCCGGTCGGCGACAGCGGCGATACCGTCAGGAGGCACTCCGGAGCGCACGCTGTATGGCAGCCCCGGAGCCGGAGTGACGGGCAGACGCACGACCAACGCGGCCGCGATCGAGAGCCCGATCAGAGCTCCACGACTGGGCGCCGCCTCGCCGCGTCACGTCAGGACGTCATCCGACGACGCTCGCTAACAAGGCGTTCGATCGCCAGCAGGCGCTGGACGTCGTCGACGGGCGTATCGCGCGCCAGGCGCGTCCGATCCGTCAAGCCACGAGTCCGGGCATATCGGTCCGACCGTGGCGAGCAGCCGTCTACCATTCCGCCTTCGATTGGCGGATGTTGATGCTCTGCATGATCCCGAGAGCGATCGCCAGGCTGACCAGGGACGCCCCACCGTGGGTGACGAAGGGCAGCGGGATCCCGGTGATCGGCATGACCCCGAGGACCATCCCCACGTTCACGACGAGCTGGAACAGGATCATCGAGGCCAGGCCGGCCGCGAACATCGTCCCGAAGGCATCTCTGGACCGCCATCCGTCGGCGAGGATCCGCCACATCAGGAGGACGAACAGCAGGAACGTGACCATCGCCCCGAGGAACCCGAGCTCTTCGGCGAGCTTGGCGAAGACGAAGTCCGTCGTCTGGACGGGGAGGAACCCGCTCTGGGCCGGCGTTCCGTTGGTCAGGCCCTTGCCGAGCCAGCCGCCCGAGCCGACCGAGATCTGGGCCTGGTAGAGCTGGTACCCGGCGCCCTGGATATCCGGGTCGGGGTTCATGAACGACGTGAGCCGCTCCTTCTGGTAGTCGCGCAGCACGTAGGTCCAGGCGAGCGGGACCATCGCGACCGCCAACGCCCCAAGGGCGAACAACCACTTCATGCTGGCCCCCGACATCCACAGCATCCCGACCAGGATCGCCGCGAAGACCAGCGAGGTACCCAGGTCGGGCTGGAGCATGACCAGCGCGAGTGGCGGCACGACCAGCACGCACGCACCAAGGATGGAGCCGATCGAGTCCAGTCGTCCCTGGCGCGTCCCCAGGTAGTTGGCCAGCACGATGATCATGAGGACCTTCGCGAGCTCGCTGAATTGGAAGGTGAACGGCCCGAACGAGATCCAGCGCGCGGCCCCGCCGACACCGTCGCCGACCGCCAACGTGAGCACGAGCAGGCCGAGTTGCAGCGCATAGATCGGCCAGGCGAGTGTCTTGAGCCAGCGGTAGTCGAAGGCCGTCGAGATGGCGTATGCGCCGATGGCGATCACCGCCCACATGAGCCCGCGGGTGAACGTGGTCCCAGCCTCGAGTGGAAGCTTGCCGTCCTCGACACTGTTCGTGTAGGCCATCGCAAGCCCGATCGCCCCGAGCAGGGCGGCATACGTCAGCAACTGCCAATCGAACGCACGCCAAGCCAATCCGACGGACTTGGCGGCCCAATCGGTCACACGCGCGGGTTCGGCTCGGACGACACCCATCAGTTGCTCTGGTAGAAGTTGCCGCGCTGGAGATCGTTCGTGTAGTCCTTCTTGATCCCGTAGTACTCCTGCATGAAGTACTTCACGATCTCGGTGGCGGCGTTGCTCTTCGTTCGTGAGTCGTAGGCGAATGCGAGGACGACGAGTTTCGAGTTCTCCTTGTCGAATGAGCCCTTGTACGGGTCGCCCGGCGTGAACCCGACGAACCATGAGTGGAAGGGCAACCTTCCCTGGCGGTCGCGGGTGCCGAACTCGGCGGTACCGGACTTGCCAGCGACCTTGATCGGCATGTCGACGAGGTTGTACGTATGGCGAAGGGTCACCGTGGAGCGCGCGGCGTTTCGCATCGTCCTGAGCACGCTCGACTTCACGTCCATCTCGTGCAGGACCGTCGGCTTGATGGTCTTCACGACCGCGCCATCCGGCCCGATGATCTCCCGGACGAGATGTGGCTGGTACAACGTGCCGCCGTTGGCGAGTGCCGCGTAGGCGTTGATCAGCTGGATGGGCGTCACGACGTCGTAGCCCTGGCCGATGCCCGCCTGGTAGGTCTCACCAGGAAAGATCTCCGACCCCAGGGTGTCCTGCTTCCACTGGTTGGACGGGACGATGCCCGACACCTCGCCCGGCAGGTCGATGCCGGTCGGAGAGCCGAACCCGTACTGCTCGGCCCAGTAGGCGAGCCGGTCGATCCCGAGCTTCCCGGCGAGCTGGAAGAAGTACGTGTCACTCGAATGGCCGAACCCGCAATAGATGTCGCAAGGCCCGAATCCCCGGCGATTCCAGTCGTAGAACTTGGTCTGTCCGATCGTCAGGAAGCCCTTGGTGGGGACCTTCGTGGTCGCTCGCACCTTGCCATCGGCGATGGCACCCGTGCCGGCGACGAGCTTGTACGTGGACCCTGGCGGATACCACGCCTGGACGGCGTGGTTGATCAGCGGCTTGTCCGGGTTCGTCAGCAGCTTCTTGTACGCCTTGTTGCTGATCCCCCGGGCGAACTGGTTGTTGTCGTATGTCGGGAGACTGACCATCGCGAGGATCTCGCCGTTCTGCGGATTCATGGCGATGACCGTACCCCGCTTGATCCCGACCTGGCCCATGGCCCAACGCAGCGCCTTCTGCGCGTCCCGCTGGGCCTTGGTATCGATCGTGAGCGTGAGCGAACTGCCCGATTCCGCCTCCTGCACGGTCTGGAGGACCTGGATCCGCCGCCCGGACGCATCCCGCTCCACGCTTTCGGATCCGTAGACGCCCCGGAGTTCCGACTCGTACGTGGCCTCGAGGCCCGTCTTGCCGATGAGGTCGTCCGGCAGGTAGCCCTTGACCTTGAGGTCGGCGAGCTGCTCGGCCGAGACCGGACCGGTGTAGCCGAGGAGCTGCGACATCAGCGGTCCGTCGGTGTAGTGCCGCCTCGCCTCGACGACCACCTCCACGCCCGGGAGATCCGTCCCGGCTTCAGCGATCAGGCCGGCGGTCGCCTGGTCGACGTCGTCGGCGATCCGGACCAGGTCGAAGGACGAGCCCGGGTTGCTGTCGATCGACGTGTTGATGTCCGCCGCATCCACGCCGGTCAGTGCGGCGAGGCGCCGCACGACCTCTTCTCGTCTCGGCTGCGGCAGATCGGCAGGACGGATCTTGATCGTGAATGTGGGGACGTTCGTGACCAGGAGGCGGCCCTTCCGGTCGTACATCAGGCCTCGTGGCGACGCGATCGCCTGGAGCACGGCTCGATTCTGGGCCGAGAGTGTCGCGTACTCGGTCCCGTTGCTGATCTGGAGGTAGAACAGCCGTGCGGTGAGCGCACTCACGCCGATGATCACGGCCAGCCCGAAGACGAGAAACCGCGACAGCCGCTTGGATGGTTCCACTCGCCCATCAAGGTACGTGCTCACCAGTCCACCCGCTCTTTCATCGCGCGATGGTCGTGGATGGAGACGGCGAGCGGACCGATCAGGATGGCGAGGACCGTGTCATAGAAGACGCTCGGCATAACGGCCTCGATGGGATCCGAGACCGGAAGCGGGGAGCCAAGGGCGCCGAGTGTCACGAATAACACCATCGAATACAGCAGACTCAGGACCGGGACTGCGATGACCGGGGCCAGCGGTCTGACCCGAACGAACACACGCCCGAGCACGGACGCGCCGCCGACGCACAGCAGAAGCGCGAACGACGATGAACCGAGTGGTCGCTGTGCCAAGACATCAAGTGCCAGCCCGCCGACGAAGGCCCAGACAAGTCCGGCCTCCAGGCCGACCGCGATCGTCAACACGATCCCCAGCACCAACACGACGTGGAGCTGGGCACCGCTGATCCGGAGATACGGACCCACCGTCAACTCGAACAGGGCCGCCCCCGTCGCGCCGACCGCAGCGAGTAGCAGGGTCATTGAGCGATCGAACCTCGGCGAAACAGCCAAAGGTCGCGCGCCCGCCTACGCGGCACTCGAGAGATCGAACTGGCGGCGACGACTCGCGGAAGTATCCCACGGACCCGCAAAGCAGGCAACGGGCGAAGCATGGAGGTGGGTGCGAGGTTGCCACCGAGGCGCGGACGAGGCGAGTCCGCTCTGCATCGTGGGCGATCCGCAGCCACGGCGCCACGACGCTGATGACGATCCCCGGGGTGGTTACGGCCGTGTTTCACATGAAACGACACCCGTCCTCGCAAGATGGCCGGCGCGGCGGACGGATGCGATCTTGCCAAGCTCCGGCGTCTCCTCACCACTGTTTCACGTGAAACGGTGTGATCGATCCACTATCTGGCTGGTGATCGGTGGATAAGCGATCACGGCCATGATCGTACGACCTGTCCGACCGCGACTCGAGGAGCCACGATGGTAGAATCAGCGACCGTGAGTGCGTTCCGAGTGGGTTACTGAGTGGGCCAGACGATCGCCTGCGCGAATCAGAAGGGCGGCGTCGGCAAGACCACCACCGTGGTCAACCTGGCAGCGTTTCTGGCCATCGCGGGCGAGCGAGTCCTCGTCATCGACCTCGATCCACAAGGCAACGCCACAAGCGGCCTCGGACTTGACCGGGCCTCGCTCGAGGTTTCGGTCTATGACGGAGTCATCGATGGCCTCGGCCTCGAGGATGTCATCGTCGGAGGCCCGCTCGGGATCGGCGTCGTTCCGTCCGCGATCGCGCTGGCAGGAGCCGAGGTCGAGCTCGCGCCCCTGGAATACCGCGAGCGCCGGTTGGCTCGCCTCATCGGAGCGATCGCGCCAAGGTACGACTACATCCTGGTCGACTGCCCGCCATCGCTCGGGCTTCTGACCGTCAACGCATTGACCGCGGCCGACTCGGTCCTGGTTCCGCTGCAATGCGAGTACTACGCACTTGAAGGGTTGACCCAACTGCTAGGCACGATCGATCTCATTCGCGACCACCTGAATCCGCCACTGGCCCTCAAGGGCGTCGTCCTGACGATGTATGACGGTCGAACCAACCTGTCCGCCGAAGTCGCGGCCGAAGTCCGGCGGCACCTCGGCGACGCGGTATTCGATACCGTGGTCCCCAGGAACGTCCGGCTGTCGGAGGCTCCAAGCCACGGTCAGCCCATCGTGCTGTACAGCCCGGATTCGGTCGGCGCCTCGGCGTATCGACGTTTCTGCGACGAACTTCGCGCTCGCGACGGTCGTGCCGACACAGCCGGAGGCACCCAGGCACCCGCTGAGCTCGGTCCGGCCGTGCTGGGGGCCGCATGACCCTTCGCCCGGATCGGACACCCGGCCTCGGTCGAGGGCTCTCCGCGTTGATCCCCCAACGCCACCCGGGTCAGGGCGGCGTACTGGAGATCCCCACGGGGCGGATACGCCCGAACCCGTACCAGCCGCGGCGAACGTGGAACGCCGACGAACTCGCATCACTCACGGCCAGCGTCGCTGAGCACGGGATCATCCAGCCGATCCTGGTCACGGAGATCGTGGATGGCTACCAGCTCGTCGCCGGCGAGCGCCGACTGCGAGCTGCGATCGCGGCCGGGCTCGAGCGAGTCCCGGCCGTCGTGCGCCAGCTCGCCGGGCGAGATCAGCTCGAACTTGCCCTGGTGGAGAACCTCCAGCGATCCGACCTCGACCCGGTCGAGGCCGCCCTCGCCTACAGGCAGCTCATCGATGAGTTCGGGCTCTCGCAGGATGAGATCGCCGTACGTATCGGTCGCGCGCGATCGACAGTCGCGAATACGCTTCGCCTGCTCGACCTTGCAGCATCGATCCAGACCGCCATCGTCGACGGCCTGCTCACCGAAGGCCACGGCCGAGCGCTGGGCGGCCTCCCGGTCGACGCGCAGGACCGAGTCCTCGACACCGTCGTCAGCCAGGAGCTGTCGGTACGCCAGACCGAGGAGCTCGTCCGCCGCATGCGCGAGCCACGGCCCATGACGGTCACCCGGCCCGACCGACCGAGTGATCCGGACCTCGAGCGGGTGGAAGAGGACCTGCGCCGGTCGCTCGGCACGAAGGTACGACTTGCCAGATCGCGCAAGGGTGGCCGCATCGTGATCGAGTACTACAGCGACGAAGAACTTGGGCGCCTCTACGAGCGCCTCACCGGAGGGATCGCGTGACCGACGAAGCCGCCAACAAGCCTCCAGCCGCCAAGGCGACCCCCCCGGCCAGACCGAAACGAGCCAAGACCGGCGGGTCGGATTACACGGCCGAGAGCATCCAGGTCCTCGAGGGCCTGGAGGCGGTCCGACGGCGGCCGGGCATGTACATCGGCTCGACCGACGGACGCGGCCTGCACCACCTGGTCTGGGAGGTCGTCGACAACTCGATCGACGAGGCGATGGCCGGCCACGCGACCACCATCGAGGTCACGATCGCGACGGATGGCACGGTCACGGTCACGGACGACGGTCGCGGCGTGCCGGTCGGCAAGCACTCCACCGGCAAGGACGCGATGGAAGTCGTCCACACGGTCCTCCACGCCGGTGGCAAGTTCGGCGGTGGCGGGTACAAGGTCTCGGGCGGGCTCCATGGCGTCGGCGTCAGCGTCGTCAACGCCCTGTCCGTGTGGATGGGCGTGGAATCGGCTCGCGACGGGTTCGTCTGGGGGCAGGAGTACCAGCGAGGCAAGCCCCTCGGCCCGGTCAAGAAGCTCGGTCCGCAGGGTACACGCAAGGGCACCCGCACCAGCTTCCGGGCGGACGACGAGATCTTCGAGACGACGGACTACGAATTCGACACGATCAGCCAGCGCCTGCGCGAGTCGGCCTACCTGAACAAGGGTGTCTGGATCACCCTCACTGATGAGCGCCGGGACCGCGAGCGATCGTTCTACTTCGAGGGCGGCCTGCAGTCGTTCGTGCGTCACCTCAATCGCAACAAGGAGGCGCTACACAATCGCCCGATCTACGTGGACCGGAAGGAAGGCGGGACCTCGGTCGAGGTCGCGCTGCAGTACAACGACACGTATACGGAGAACGTGCTCGCATTCGCCAACAACATCAACACGGTGGACGGTGGCACGCACGTCACCGGCTTCCGGGCTGCACTCACCAGCTCCCTGAATGACTGGGCCCGCCGAGCGGCCGTCCTCAAGGACGCCGACAGCAACCTGTCCGGCGACGACGTGCGCGAGGGCCTGACCGCCGTCATCAGCGTGAAGTTGACCGAGCCGCAATTCGAAGGTCAGACGAAGGCCAAGCTTGGCAACGCCGAGGTCAAGGGCCAGGTCCAGACCGCCGTCGCCGACAGTCTTGGCCAGTACCTCGACGAGAACCCGGCTGACGGCCGACGGATCATCGAGAAGTGCCTCACGGCCGCGCGCGCCCGTGAGGCGGCTCGCAAGGCCCGCGATCTCGTCATCCGGAAGGGCGCCCTGGACGGCATGTCACTGCCGGGCAAGCTGGCCGACTGCCAGGAACGGGATCCCGCGCGCAGCGAGCTCTACCTGGTCGAGGGTGACTCGGCCGGCGGCTCGGCCAAGCAGGGACGCGATCGACGTAACCAGGCCATCCTGCCCCTGCGGGGCAAGCTGCTCAACGTCGAGAAGGCGCGGCTCGACAAGATCCTCTCGAGCGAGAACGTCCGGCCGCTGATCATCGCGCTCGGGGCGGGCATCGGGGAGTCGTTCGACCTTGCCAAGCTCCGATACCACCGGATCATCATCATGACCGACGCCGACGTGGACGGCGCTCACATCCGGACCCTGCTGCTCACCTTCTTCTACCGGCACATGCCCGAGGTGATCGACAACGGCTACCTCTACATCGCGCAGCCTCCCCTCTACCGGGTCAGCACCGGCAAGGTCACCCGCTACGCCCAGAGCGAGAAGGAACGCGATCGCGTCATCAAGGAGATGAACGTCAAGAACCTCTCCGTCCAGCGCTTCAAGGGCCTCGGCGAGATGAATGCCGACCAGCTCTGGGAGACCACCATGAACCCGGAGTCGCGCACGCTCCTCCGCGTGGATGCCGAGAACGCCTCCGCTGCAGACCAGATCTTCACCATGCTGATGGGCGAGAAGGTCGCCCCGCGCAAGGAGTTCATCAAGTCCGAGGCGCGCAAGGTGCAGAATCTTGACATCTGATCCCGCGGACCCGCCGGTCACCGAACTCGGCCGGTTCGACTTCGCGCCGCACAACTGCTTTGCCTGCGGGACGCTCAACGCCGGCGGTCTGGGCCTGACGATGCACGTCGAGCCCGGGCGATCGTGGACGGCCCTGACCCTCGATCGACGCTTCGAGGGCTGGGAGGGGATGGCACACGGCGGGATCCTGTGCACCATCCTCGATGAGGTGATGGCATGGGCGCTGGTCGGCGAGGATAACTGGGGCGTCACGGCCCGGATGTCGGTCGACTTCCGGAAACCGGTGGCCATCGGCCAGGCCATCCGCGCGGAAGGCTGGACCACAGTGTCGCGCCGCCGGGTCGTGGATGCAGCCGGGCAGATCGTCGACGCCGCGAGCGGGACGATCCTCGCCTCGGCCGAGGGTCGCTACGTGGCGGCCAGCGAGGCGCGCAAGCAGGCCTTGCGTGAGGCCTATGGCTTCAGTCCGAGGCTGGATACTCCCGACTCCGTGGACACCACGGACGCACCACAGGCCACCGGCTTCGAACGGATCGCAGGCGGGACCCCGCGATGACCCCCACCAGCGATGTCACGGCCCGTGCCGTCGCCTTCGTCGAGGCCCACAGGCCCGCTGCCGGATCCCTTGGCACGGCCCTGGCCGAGCTGACCCCCGATCCGGAGGCATTCGCGATCGCCCTTCGGCGCGGGCTCGCCGCGCTCGCGGACCCGGAGTACCTGGCCGGCCAGCAGCGCATCGCGCCCGGCATCGGAACGGTCCACGGCGTGCGCTGGCCATTGCTCGCCGCCGTTGCCCGAACCTTCAAGGGAGCCACCAGGCACGATCCGGCGACGCCGCTCCTCTTCGTCGCCGATCGGCTGTTCCGTGAAGAGGAGCTGGAGGCGCACTGGTTCGCGTTCGGGCTCCTTGAGCGAACACTCGCGACCGAGACAGAGCGCACGTGGCAGCTCCTCCGGCGCGCCGCGCGCGAGGCTGGCGACTGGATCACGGTCGACTCCCTGGCCCACCCCTACGGCACGGGTATCGGCGCGGAACCCTACCGCTGGGCCGAGCTGGAGCAGCTGGTCTATTCGCCCTCGCGCTGGGAGCGCAGGCTGGTCGGCTCGACCATCGCGACGATGTCCCATGCGGGCCGGCGACGAAGTCGGGATCCGGAGATCGCCCCCCGTGCGCTGTCGCTCCTGGGCCAGCTCATCGGCGATGCCGAGCCGGATGTCCAGAAGTCGCTCTCCTGGGCCTATCGATCGCTGACCGCCATCGACATGCCGGCGACCGTCGCCGCCCTCCAGGCCGAGACGGAGCGTGCGGCAGCCACGAACGACGGCTACCGAGCCTGGGTGATCCGCGATACGCTGGCCAAGCTCGACCCGACCACGGCAGATCACCTTCGCCACCGTCTCGCCGGTCTCCGCAAGCACGCGGGAGCCGCATCCACCTCGGAGGCGTCGCAGGCGGCGCTCCGCTTCGGCACCATCGCCGATCCCGCCGTCTTTCCCGAACCACCGCTCGCCTGACCGTGACCAGACACAGGAGTAGCCGACAGTGACCGACGACCTGGGCGATATCCGAGCGATCCGCATCGAGGACGAGATGCGGGTCAGCTATCTCGACTACGCCATGAGCGTCATCGTGTCGCGTGCCCTGCCGGACGTCCGCGACGGCCTCAAGCCGGTCCACCGCCGGATCCTGTACGCGATGGGCGAGATGGGGTTGTCGTCCACGAGCTCCTACCGCAAGTGCGCCGCCATCGTCGGCGAGGTGATGGGCAAGTACCACCCGCACGGCGACAGCGCCCTGTACGACGCCCTCGTGCGCCTCGCCCAGGACTTCTCGATGCGCTACCCGCTCGTGGACGGCCAGGGCAACTTCGGCTCCGTCGATGGTGATTCGGCCGCCGCCATGCGCTACACGGAAGCCCGTCTGACCGGGATCGCCGCCGAGATGCTGGCCGACATCGACAAGGAGACCGTCGATTTCGTCGACAACTACGACGGGACCCAGAAGCAGCCCTCCGTCCTTCCGGCCAAGCTCCCGAACCTGCTGGTCAACGGCAGTTCCGGTATCGCGGTCGGCATGGCCACCAACATCCCGCCACACCACCTCGGTGAGATCGCCGATGCGACGATCGCCCTGATCGACGACCCCGAGCTCACGACAGACGACCTGTGCAAGTTCGTTCAGGGCCCGGACTTTCCCACCGGCGGCACGATCTACCGGTTCGAGAAGCAGCGCAACCTGCTGACCGGGGAGTGGGAGACCGTCGACGCGATCCGCCAGATGTACGCCCACGGCCGCGGGCGCGTCGTCATGCGCGCGCAGGTCGCCTTCGAAGAGGTGAAGGGCGACCGGACGGCGATCATCGTCACCGAGCTCCCGTACCAGGTCAACAAGGCCAGCCTGCTCGAGAAGATCGCGGAGCTCGTCAAGGACAAGCGCATCGAAGGCATCGGCGACCTGCGCGACGAGTCGGATCGCGACGGCATGCGCATCTACGTCGAGCTGAAGCGCGACGCCAACCCGCACAAGGTGCTGAACAACCTGTTCAAGCACACGCCGATGCAGCTCGCCTTCAACATGAACATGCTCGCCCTGGTCGATGGGCAGCCCCAGACACTGCCGCTGCGCAGCGTGCTGAGCCACTACCTGACCCATCGGCGCGATGTCATCCGGCGCCGGACCGAGTTCGATCTGGGCAAGGCCCGGGCGCGCGCCCACATCCTCGAAGGCCTCAAGATCGCGCTCGACAACCTGGACGCGGTCATCAAGACGATCCGCGAATCCGCCGACGTGGACCTGGCGCGTACGAACCTGATGACCCGGTTCAAGCTGTCCGAGCTCCAGGCCCAGGCCATCCTGGATATGCGCCTTGCGCGTCTGGCCGCCCTCGAGCGCAAGAAGATCGAGGACGAGTACCTCGCCATCATCCAGCTCATCGCCGAGCTGGAGGACATCCTCGCCAACCCGGCCCGGGTTTCCTCGATCATCAAGGACGAGCTGGTCGAACTGAAGCGCAAGTACGCCGGCGAGCGCCGTACGCGAGTCGCCGACGACGCCAGCCGCGAGATGACGGACGAGGACCTGATCGCCGACGAGGACGTCGTGGTCACCATCTCCGGCCGCGGCTACATCAAGCGGCAGCCGGTCGACACGTACCGCCGCCAGCATCGGGGCGGCAAGGGGATCATCGGCCACGTCACCCGCGAGGAGGACGCGGTCGAGAGCCTGCTCGTCGCGAACACCCATCACTGGGCGCTGTTCTTCACCAACCGGGGTCGTGTCTTCAGCGCCAAGGTCCATGCCATCCCGGACGCCAGCCGCCAGGCCAAGGGCATCCCGATCATCAACCTGCCCGGTGTCCAGGTGGAGTCGGGCGAGCTGCCGATGGCGACGATCATGCTCAAGGACTTCACGGCCGGATCGTTCCTGGTCCTCGCCACGCGCAAGGGCATCATCAAGAAGACGCCGCTCGAGCAGTTCGAGAAGGTCCGCTCGTCCGGCATCCGGGCGATCACCATCGCCGGCGACGACGAGCTGGCCTGGGTGGACGTTTCGACCGGCGCCGACGACGTCATCATCGGTACCGCCAAGGGGAAACTCGCGCGCTTCGCCGAGACCGAAGTCCGGGCGATGGGCCGCGACGCGGCCGGAGTCATCGGCATCCGGCTCGCCCGCCAGGGCGACGCGGTCGTCGGGATGAGCGTGGTCCAGCCGGACAGCGACCTCCTGGTCCTGACCGAGACCGGCTACGGCAAGCGCGTGCCGCTGACGGAGTTCCGGCGCAAGCACCGAGGCGGCCAGGGCGTCGGCCTCATCTCGCTCGAGGGGCGCAAGACCGGCGACGTCGCCGCCGTCCAGCAGGTCACCGAGACGGACGAGGAGTTGCTCCTCATCAGCGCCGGCGGCCAGGTCATCCGGACCGAGACCAACTCGATCAACCGCTATTCATCGGGGGCACGCGGCGTGATCGTGATGCGCCTGGCCGAAGGTGATCGGGTCGTCGCGATCGCCGCCTTCAGGGCCGGACTTGCGGAGCGCGACGGCATGGGCGACGATGGCAGCCCGGCGACGGGCGATCCGACCACACCGTCGTGAGGGCGTTCGGGGAGCGAGAGGCGGCGACCTTGTACGCGGATCAGTTCGAGATCTACCACGGCAACTCGAACCCGGAGCTCGCCCGGAAGATCTCGCGCTACCTCGGCACCCAACCAGGACGGGCCGAAGTCTTCCAGTTCGCCGAACGAGAACATCTTCGTCAGGATCCTCGAGAACGTCCGCGAGAAGGACGTCTTCCTCGTCCAGCCGACCAGCTCGCCGGTCAATCAGTCGATCATGGAACTGCTGATCATGATCGACGCGTTCAAGCGGGCCAGCGCGGGACGGATCACGGCCGTCATCCCGTTCTACGCGTACGGCCGATCCGACAAGAAGGACCAGCCTCGGGTCCCCATCACGGCGCGGCTCGTCGCCGACATGATCACCGTCGCCGGGGCGGACCGGGTGCTCTCGATGGACCTGCACCAGGGCCAGATCCAGGGCTTCTTCAACATCCCGGTGGACGAACTGACCGCCGTCCACATGCTCTCGAACTACTTCCGCCACAAGCACATCGAGGATCCGGTCGTCGTGACCGACCTCGGATTCGCCAAGCGTGCCCGAACGTTCGCCGAACTGCTGGATGCGCCGCTGGCGATCATCGAGAAGCGGCGGGTCGGCAACCTCGATCGGGCGGAACTGATGAACGTCATCGGCGACGTGAAGGGCAAGCGCGCGATCATCGTCGACGATGAGATCGATACCGCCGGCACGCTCGTGGAGATCGTCCACGCGCTGGAGCGCGAGGGGGTCACGGAGATCTACGCCTGCGCGACCCACGGCGTGCTGAGCGACCCGGCCGTGGACCGGATCGCCGCGTCCGCCGTCAGCGAAGTCGTCCTCACCGACTCCATCCCGCTGCCCGAGCGGAAGCGGCTGCCCAAGATCACGACCCTGTCGGTGGCGCCCCTCATCGGCGAGGCGATCAGGCGCATCCATCGCGGCGAGTCCGTCGGGGCCCTGTTCTCCAGCGAGGTCTCCCTCACGCAGGAGATGCTGCTGTGGGAGGATGGCACCGAAGGGGTCCTGGACACCCGGGACGATGGCGAGGAGATCGGATGACCCTCCAACTGCACCGGCCGGACGGCGAGGGCGGCCTCGAGCCGCGACCCGTCTCGGACCAGGACTGGCATAACGAGCTCCAGTCGCCCCGCTGGGGCACCGCCCTCAAGGGTGGGACCCTGCCGGCACTCAAGAATCCGGAGATGGACCCGACCTCGACGACTCGCTCCATCCTGTTCTGGCTGGGTCTCGGCGCCCTGACATTCGTGCTGCTCGATCGTGGGCTACGGCTCCGGATTCTGGAGCTAGCGGGCCGAGTCCTCCTCCCGCCGATCGGGCAGAACCGCGTCTCCCCCTATACTTGGCCCCCATGCGCCTGTTTTCCCGTTTCGTCGACTCCAACGACCGTGAGATCCGACGGATCCAACCGCTCATCGACGAGATCGGTGGCCTCGAAGCCGAATTCGAAGCCATGTCCGACGAACAGATCCGCGCCCAGATCGCGGAGATCCGCGCCGAGATCCACGAGATCGCCGAGCCGGACGAGCCGTCCGAGGACGAGCTCCACCATCCGGACCTGGAGCGACGGCGCGAGCTGAAGCGGGATCGTCGCAAGCGCGAGAACGACCGGCTGCAGAAGGCCCTCGACGATGCCCTCCCCGAGGTCTTCGCGATGAGCCGCGAGGCGATGAAGCGGACCCTGGGGATGCGCCACTTCGACGAGCAGCTGATGGGCGGCGTCGTCCTGCACCAGGGCAAGATCGCGGAGATGAAGACCGGCGAGGGCAAGACCTTCGTGCCGACACTCGCCGCCGTCCTCAACTCGCTGACCGGTCGCGGGGTCCACGTGGTGACCCCGAACGACTACCTGGCCCGCCGCGACCCGCAGTGGATGGGACCCGTCTTCCACTTCCTCGGGATCAGCCTGGGGATGATCACGCACGACACGTCGTACGTATTCGAGCCTGACTTCCCGACCTCGGACGAGCGCCTCCTGAACCTGCGGCCGGTGGACCGGCGCGAGGCGTACGCCGCGGACGTGACCTACGGCACCAACAACGAGTTCGGCTTCGACTACCTGCGCGACAACATGGTCACCGAGCTGGACCAGCGGGTCCAGCGCGACAAGAGCTTCGCGATCGTCGACGAGGTCGACAACATCCTCATCGACGAGGCGCGCACGCCGCTCATCATCAGCGGCCAGGCCGAGGAGTCGGCCGACCTGTACTTCACCTTCGCCCGGCTGGTGCCGCGCCTGAAGGAGCGCCCCGAAGGCGCGGAGGAGGGCGGCGACTTCTTCGTCGACCTCAAGGACAAGGCCGTCTCCTCCACGGAGGAGGGGATCGAGAAGATGGAGGGCTGGCTCGGCGTCGAGAACATGTACGACGCCGACCCGCGGCTCGCCCGCCACTTCGAGCAGGCCCTCCGGGCGCACGCGCTGTACAAGCGCGACCGCGACTACATCGTCAAGGACGGCGAGATCGTCATCGTGGACGAGTTCACCGGTCGCCAGATGCCCGGGCGCCGCTGGAGCGAGGGCCTCCACCAGGCCGTCGAGGCCAAGGAAGGGCTGCGCGTCCAGCGCGAGAGCGTGACCCTCGCCACGATCACCTTCCAGAACTACTTCCGCCTCTACGACAAGCTGTCCGGCATGACCGGTACGGCGATGACGGAGGCGGAGGAATTCCACAAGATCTACAAGCTGGAAGTGGTGGCCATCCCCACCCACCGGGACATGATCCGCGACGACGAGGCGGACCTCGTCTTCCGCGATGAAAAGGGCAAGTTCAACGCGATGATCGAGGAGATCGTCGAGATGCAGGAAGCCGGTCGGCCGGTCCTGGTCGGGACGATCTCGGTCGAGAAGTCGGAGCTCGTCGGGAACGCTGCTCAAGCGGCGCGGCATCAAGCACGAGGTCCTCAACGCCAAGTTCCACGAGCAGGAGTCGGGCATCGTCGCCCAGGCCGGCCGCGCCGGCGCCGTGACGATCGCCACGAACATGGCCGGCCGAGGTACGGACATCCTGCTCGGCGGCAACCCGGCCGGACTCGCGTCGGAGGCCCTCCACCAGCGCGGCCTCAACCCGGCCGAGGTGGACAAGGAGACGTACGCGGCGGCCCTCGCCGAGGCCAAGGCCATCACCGCGGCCGGCCACGAGGAGGTCGTCGCGGCCGGCGGCCTGCACATCATCGGCACCGAGCGGCACGACTCACGGCGGATCGACAACCAGCTGCGCGGTCGCGCCGGCCGCCAGGGCGACCCCGGGTCGTCGCGCTTCTACCTCTCGCTCGAAGACGACCTGATGAAGCGCTTCGCCAACGAGCGGGTCGCCGGCCTGATGGAGCGCCTCGGCCTGGACGAGGACACCGCCATCGAGTCGCGCCTGGTGTCCAAGACGATCGAATCCGCCCAGAGCCGGGTGGAAGGCTTCAACTTCGACATGCGCAAGCGCGTCGTCGAGTACGACGACGTCATCAACAAGCAGCGCGAGACGATCTACGCGGAACGCGACAAGGTCCTCCACAACGAGGACCTCACCGACACGGTCCGGCAGTTCATCGACGAGGAGATCGACGCGCTGGTCGCGACGCGACCTGGCGGGCGACGATCCGCAACGAGTGGAACCTCGAAGGCCTCTCCAACGCGCTCCACCTGATGGGCATCACCGGCGAAGGGACGACGCCCGATGAGCTCTGGGAGCTCGGCACGCGCGAGGCGATCACGGAGCACCTGCTCGACCTGGCGGACGCCCGGCTCGAGGCCCGCGAGGCGGAGATCGGCGCCGCCGACTGGAGCATGGTCGAGCGCATGGTGCTGATCCGGACGATCGATTCGCTGTGGGTGGAGCACCTGACCGAGATCGACGACATGCGCCGCGGCATCGGCCTGCGCGGCTACGCCCAGATGGACCCGCTCAACGAGTTCCGGCGCGAGGCGTTCGAGCTCTACGAGGAGCTGCGCAGCCTCATCCGCCACGGCGTCGCGAGCTCCATCTTCCGGGTCACCGTCACCCACCAGCCGGCCCCGCTGCCGGGCGGCGATCCGGCCGTGGCCGCCAGCCTGGCCGCCGGGGCTGCGGCCCTGACTGGCGGGAGCGGGCGGCCGGCGCGGCGCGGACCGGTGCGGCGCCGGCGCGTGGCTCGGGCGGCACGCGGGGCTCCCGCCATGCCGGCGGCCGGCACGCCCGGATCGGCGATCGTCAAGGGAGCCCTTCCCGCGGCGCCCCAGATCGACAAGGCCCGGGAGCAGCTGGGCGATGCGCCCGTGGCGGCCGGCGCCGCGGGCGGCGCGGGCACGGGCGGCGAGCGAGCGGTTCGGCGAGTGGACCCGGCCGCTCGGCTTCACCCCGAGCGGCGCGCGGATCGGGCGCAACGACGCCTGCTGGTGCGGCTCCGGCGCCAAGTACAAGAAGTGCCACGGCCGCTGACGGCAGCCGACGGCGCTCAGCCTGGCCGAGCCCGGGCCTGTCGAACCGGCGATCCGAGACCGAATCACGCTCGATCCCGCAAATTACCCTCTTGGCGATAGGGGTTTGGCCCCGTATACTGGGCCAAGCCTGCCACCCCGGACCGCTCGAGCTCCCCGGCAGGTGAGTCCCAAGCCCCAAAGCGACCGTGCCCAGCCGCTAAGAGAGGGAGTCCGTGAAGCAGGCCGAAGAAGCGGCGTTCGTCGATCTGATCGCCTGCGAGCGCGACTGCCGGTCGTGCAGCTATGCGGCAGCGCTCGACTGTGACGGCAACTGCGGCGTCTGTCCCCACAACGGCTATTGCCCCTGCGTCAACCCCGTCGTCGCCCGTAGCAAGACGGCGCTCCGGCTCATCGAGCTGCGCCCCATCCTGCTCCAGGATCTGCAGGCCCGGAACTAGGTGGATGCGTCCACCATCCGCGACCTGACCGAGCGGATCCGGTCGACCTCGGGGCATCTTTGACCTCGAGGCAAAGGACGCCCGCGTCGCCGAACTCGAGGCGCTGACCCAGGAACCCGGGTTCTGGGACGACCAGCGCGGGGCCCAGAAGGTCCTGCGCGAGGCCAACGGCCTGCGCGATGAGATCGACACGTGGCGAGCGCTCGCCACCCGCGCCGAGGACCTCCAGGCGGCCCTCGAGCTGCTCGACGAGGGACCGGACGCCGAACTCGAAGCCGAGCTGACCCGTGACGCGGCCGCGCTCGAGAAGGACGTCGTCCGCGAACGGACCGCCCTGCTGTTCTCCGGCGAGTACGACGACCGGAACGCCCTGCTGTCGATCAGCGCGGGCGCGGGCGGCACCGAGGCGACCGACTGGGCCGACATGCTCCTGCGGATGTACCTGCGCTGGGCGGAACGGCACCGCTTCCACACCGAGATCATCGACCGCCAGGAAGGCGACCAGGCCGGCATCAAGAGCGCGACGGTCGAGGTCAACGGGCGCCGCGCCTACGGCTGGCTCCGTGCCGAACGCGGCGTGCATCGGCTGGTCCGGATCTCGCCGTTCGACTCGCAGAATCGCCGCCAGACCACGTTCGCCCTCATCGAGGTCCTGCCGGAGGCCGAGGACGACGTCGAGATCGAGCTCGACTGGGACGACATCCGGGTGGACACGTTCCGCAGCCAGGGCGCCGGCGGTCAGCACGTCAACAAGACCGACTCGGCCGTCCGGCTGACGCACCTCCCACGAACATCGTGGCCCAGAGCCAGAACGAGCGCAGCCAGACCCAGAACAAGGAGATGGCGATCAAGGTGCTCAAGTCGCGACTCCTCGAGCGGGCGCTCGAGGAACGCGAGGCGGAGACGCGCAAGCTCAAGGGCGAGCACGTCGAGGCCGGCTGGGGCAACCAGATCCGGAGCTACGTCCTGCACCCCTACCAGATGGTCAAGGACCTCCGGACGAACCACGAGACCGGCAACACGACCGCGGTCCTCGATGGCGACCTCGACGAGTTCATGCAGGCCGAGCTGGAGCGGGTCATCGGCGGCGACGAGCCGGCGGCGTGACCGTCGAGGACCCGCGTGACCGACGCGCCGGTCCTGCGCGGGATGCAGGTCCCCGACATCCGGCCGGCGCGACCGGAAGAGCTCGAGACGTGCGCACGCGTCTGGCACGTCGCGCTCAACGACTACCTCGTGCGCCTGAACCAGCCGGAGTGGCCGTTCGACCCGAAGGGCATCACGGCGCTCTACCGCCACCTCCTGGCGACCGACCCGGACCGATTCCTCGTCGCCGTGCGATCGGACCCGACCCGGAGTCGAGGCGGCGACCGGCCTCGAGGGCGGCGCTGACGGAGAGCGGATCGTCGCCTTCGCCTCGGCGTACGTCCGTGGGTCGCTGTGGTTCCTCTCGATGCTGTTCGTCCTGCCCGAGGAGCAGGCGACCGGCATCGGCCGCCAGTTGCTGGAGCGGGTCCTGCCGAGGCCGGCAGCGACCATCACCTCGGGACGGCGACGGATAGCGCCCAGCCCATCTCGAACGCCCTGTACAGCCGCTACGGGATGGTCCCGCGGATGCCGCTCCTGAACCTGTCCGGCGAGCTGCGCCGACCGGAGGCGCTGCCCGCGCTGCCCGACGGCGTGACGGTGACCTCGTTCGAGGAGGTCGTGGCGGGCGGGTCGGACGGCGCCGGCCATCGCGAGCTGGCGGCCATCGCCAACGCGCTCGATCGGGCCACGCTCGGGGTGGAGCACCCGCAGGACCACGCCTGGCTGCGCGTCTCGGGCCGCCACGGGTTCGTCTATCGCTCCGCCGGCGGGGACGTGGTCGGGCTACGGCTACAGCTCCGAGGTCGGCCGCGTCGGGCCGGTCGCGGTCACGGACCCGGCGCTCATGGCACCCGTCCTGGGTCACCTGCTGCGGGCCGTGCAGCCCCGGGGCGCGTTCGCGATCTGGACCCCCGGGGCCGCGGGCGACGCGGTCCGCATGCTCCTGGATGCCGGCCTGCGGCTCGAGCCCTTTCCCATCCTGATGTGCTGGGACGCGCCGCTCACGGACTGGACGCGCTACCTGCCGATCTCGCCCGGGACTCCTCTAGGAACGTCCCCGGACCGCCCCGCAGGCCACCGGACAGGACCATGGTCCGGTGTCCGGATGCACCGCTGGTCACGATTGCCGGTCTCCTGGACCGGTGGTAGCCTCAGGACGACGTGGCTCTCCCTGCCGTGCCCGCGGACGGAGCCCTGCCAGCCGGATCCGACGCGCGACCGCGTCGGATGACTCGCCCGCGGAGCCGAATGTGACCACCGCCGCCCCCGCGCCGCCTTCGGCGCGGACCTCCAGCCGCCCCTCGGATCGACCCGTGGATCAGGCCGCCCCGGAGAAGAGCCGTCCTGGTGCTGCACGACGTCACGAAGCAGTACCCCAACGGCAAGGTCGCCCTGCGCGATGTGGACCTGGTCATCCCGGAGGGCGACTTCGTCTTCCTCGTCGGCCCATCGGGTGCGGGCAAGTCCACGCTCATCAAGCTGCTGATCCGGGACGAGGTCGCCACCCACGGCGAGGTGGTCCTCGACGGTCAGGACCTGGCCAGGCTGCCGCGCCGCAAGGTCCCGAAGATGCGCCGCAAGATCGGCATCATCTTCCAGGACTTCAAGCTCCTGCCGACCAAGACGGTCTGGGAGAACGTCGCGTTCGCCCTCGAGGTGACCGGGACGCCGCGCCGGAAGATCAAGCCGGCGGTCGATCGGGTGCTGGCGCTGGTCGGGCTGACGGCCCAGGCCGGCCAGACGCCCAACCAGCTCTCCGGTGGTGAGCAGCAGCGCACCGCGATCGCCCGGGCGCTCGTCCACGGCCCGCGGCTGATCATCGCCGACGAGCCGACCGGCAACCTCGACCCGCTCATCAGCTGGGAGATCCTTCAGCTGCTGCTGCGCATCAACGAACTGGGTGTGACGGTCCTGATGGCGACCCACAACGCGGACGTGGTGACCGCCCTGCGCCGTCGCGTCGTGGCGCTCGAGGAGGGCCGGGTCATCCGCGACGAGGTGGGCGGTGCCTACCATCTCGAGGAGTAGAGCGATGATCTCGTTCGTCGTCTTCAGCCTGAAACGAGCCTGGCAGGGCTTCTGGCGGAACGCCCTGATGAGCCTCGCCGCCACGGCCACCATGGTCCTGATGCTCCTGCTGCTGGCCGGGTTCTTCATCATCCAGGCGGGACTGCTGGCCGGCCTCCAGTTCACCGAGCAGAAGGTCCAGGTCGTCGCCTACCTCCAGCCCAACGTCTCGGACACCCAGGTCGCTGCGCTGCAGGGCCGCCTCGAGGCGATGCCCGAGGTCGCGTCCGCCGACTACGTGAGCCGCGAACAGGCCCTGGAGGACTTCCGCGAGTCGATGAAGGCCCAGGGTCGCGAGGACCTGACCCGCTATCTCGACAGCAACCCGCTCTACGCCAGCCTGGAGGTCAAGCTGGCGGACCCGGCCGGCGTGACGGTGGTCACCCAGGCCCTGCGCGAGGAACCGCAGATCCGCAACGTCATCAACATCGAGGACCTGGTCCAGCGGGTCCTGACCGTGACCAACATCCTGCGGACGGGCGGGACGGTGCTCCTCCTCGTGGTCGGCATCATCGCCCTGTTCATCATCGTGAACACGATCCGGCTGGCCGTCGTGGCCCGCTCGGAGGAGATCGAGATCATGCGTCTCGTCGGGGCGTCCGATGCGTTCATCCGCTGGCCGTTCGTCTTCGAAGGCGCGTTCGTCGGATTCCTCGGCGCGGTCATCGCGCTGGGCATCCTCGCGATCGCGGCGGAACCCATCGGCGGCTTCATGGTCGATTTCTTCCGTGTCCTGCCGATCCAGTTCGGATCGCTCACGCGGGATCTCGTGACGCTCGTCATGGGCGCCGGCGTGGGCCTCGGCATCCTCGGCTCCTGGCTGTCCGTGCGGACCTATCTCATCCGCTGACCGGCGCACCGACGCAGGACCTCCGTCACAGGGCTCATCCTGGGGACCCGTTGTACCCTTGTCGCCCTTCACCCAGATGCTGCACGCAGGACCTGACCAAGCGATGCATCCAGCCGATCCCGAACGCACCGACGTCCCGGACCCCGGCCCCGCGACGGGCGAGGGCACCTCGCCGCTGACGTCCGTCGAACCGGTGCTGCCCACGGGGCAGTCCACGGCCGCGGAGCGGCCCTCCGTCGACTTTCCGCCGCCCCCCGCCCGTCGCCTGCCGATCCTGCCCATGGCGATCGCCCTTGTCGTAGTCCTGGCAGGCGGGGCGCTGTTCATGTCGGGGTACTCGCTCGGCGCCAAGTCGGCCTCGCAGCCAGGCACCCCGGTCTCCGAGGACCAGGCCTTCCAGCCGTTCTGGGACGCCTACCACTCCATCGACGAGCGGTACGCGGGCGGCGAGGTCGATCGCGACGCCCTCGTGCAGGGCGCGATCAAGGGCATGATCGACGCCCTCGGCGATCCATATTCCTCGTATCTCACCTCGGAGGAGTACCGCGACAGCCTCCAGGGCCTCAACGGCCAGTTCGAAGGGATCGGCGCAGAGATCGCGTCCGAGACGGCCGATGGGACGCAGGGTTGCGCCACGCTCGGAGCGGACTGTCACCTCGTGGTGATCGCGCCGATCGACGGGTCCCCGGCCAAGGCCGCCGGCCTGCTGCCGGGGGACCTCGTGCTGGCGACCGACGGCGTCCCGCTCGACGGCCTGACCGTGGACGGGGCGCGCGACAGGATCCGCGGCCCCAAGGGGACCGTCGTCACCCTGACGATCCAGCGGGGTACCGACGAGCCGTTCGACCTCGCCATCACCCGTGACGTCATCCAGCAGCGAGAGGTCGTGAGCAAGGACCTGGCGGATGGCACGGTCGGCTATGTCCGTGCATCGGGCTTCTCCGACACGTCGGCCGATGAGGTCACGAAGGCGCTCAAGGCGCACGTCGACGCCGGACGGACCAAGATCATCCTCGACTTGCGCGGCAACCCCGGCGGCTTCGTGACCGCCGCCCGGTCCATCGCCAGCGACTTCATCGCCGACGGCGTCCTGTTCTGGGAGCAGGACGCGGATGGCGGTCAGACGCCTACCCGCGTCGAGCCCGGTGGCGTCGCGACAGGCGAGGACCTGACCATCGTCTGCCTCATCGATGGCGGTAGCGCATCGGCCAGCGAGATCGTCGCAGGGGCGCTCCAGGACGCCAAGCGGGCGACGCTCGTCGGACAGCAGTCCTTCGGAAAGGGCACGGTCCAGCAATGGCAGGAGCTCGGTGACGGCAGCGCATTCAAACTGACGATCGCTCGCTGGCTGACCCCGGGCAAGCGCTGGATCCATGACGTCGGACTCACCCCGGACGTCGTCGTCGACGATCCCGGAGGGCACGCCTCCGGACAAGGACATCACCCTCGACAAGGCGCTCGAGTTACTCGGGGAGTCCGCTGCCCTGCAGTGGCGGATCGCTGCGTGAACGAGCCGGCGCCGCTCGCCGAAGGGACCCTCTTGCGCCCGCTTTCCGGTTCGGGTACGGTTCGCGGGAACGAAAGGAGGTGATGTGCAGTGATCGACAGTACGCGTAGCTGCACCACCTCGCAGGAGATGGCCGTTTAGTCGGACACCCTGTGGGTGGGTAAGCAACTCGAGCGCCGGTCCGCCAGGGCCGGCGTTCGTGCGCCCGGGGCCGCTGCCCCGATGGTCGCGACCCACGAACCAAGGAGACCGACATGCGCGACGAACAGACCGTCGCCCTCAACCGAAGAGCCCGCCACGACTTCACGATCGACGAGACGTTCGAGGCCGGCATCGTCCTGTACCGGGACGGAGATCAAGTCCATCCGGATGGGCAAGGCGAACCTGTCCGACGCCTACGCGCGCGTCGAGAAGGACGAGGCGTGGCTGATCGGGGCGCACATCGCGCCGTTCGAGCAGGCCAACCGCTACAACCACGAGCCCAAGCGGACCCGCAAGCTGTTGCTCCATCGCTCCGAGATCGATGAGCTGCTGGGCCGCGCCAAGGCCAAGGGCCAGACCATCGTCCCGCTCCGCCTGTACATCACCCCGAAGGGAAAGGCCAAGCTGGAGCTGGGCCTGGCCCGCGGCAAGCAACTCCACGATCGCCGTCGGGACATCGCGAACCGGGATGCCCGGCGTGACGTGGACCGAGAGATGGCCGACGCCCAGCGCGGCCGATAGCGGACCGTTCGTGACCGAGAGGCCGAGCGAGTGGCCGAGCCAGCCAGTCACGCTGCCCACTCCTGCCAGATACGAGCCCCAATCGTGATGTGCGACGGACCACCGCCGACGGACGCGATCACGGCGACGCAGCAGTCCATCCTGAGCGTGACCCGGATACCATTCGAGGGCGTCGGCCACACGGCCGGATCGTCGTCGCATGGCACGACACCCGCTGCTATCTGGCAGGGACGCGGTCACGCTGCGGTCGAGGTGACTGACTGTGGATGAGGTTCCCGACAGGCTGCGACTCGGCCCGGTCATCGAGGCAGTGGATGCGCATGCGGCGGGGGAGCCGGGTCGCGTCATCGTCGGTGGGGTGGAGGACGTCCCGGGCCTGACGATGTTCGACAAGATGTCGTGGCTCCAGGCGAATCGCGACGACCTGCGCCTGCGGATGGTCCGCGAGCCGCGCGGCTATCCGGCCGCCAACTGCAACCTCATCCTGCCGTCGAACGACCCCGAGGCCGACGCCGGCTACGTGATCATGGAGCAGGTCGAGTACCCGGGGATGTCCGGCACGAACACGATGTGCGTCGTGACCGTCCTGCTCGAGACCGGGATCCTGCCGATGACCGAGCCGGTCACGGAACTCACGCTCGAGGCGCCGGCCGGGCCTCATCCGGGTCTCCGCGGCATGCCGTGACGGAAAGGTCACAGGCGTCACGTTCCGTAACGTTCCCGCCTTCGCCACGCACCTGGACGTGCCGGTCGAGGTGCCGCAGCTCGGGACGGTCCTGGTGGACGTCGCGTACGGCGGCATGTTCTACGTCATCGCCGACGCCGAGCGGTTCGGGCTCAGGCTGACCCCGGACGAGGGCGCGGACATCACCCGGATCACCGAGATGATCAAGGCTTCGGCGGCCGACCAGCTCCCGGTGGTCCACCCGGATCAGCCTGGCTTCGCCGGCATCACGATCGGGCAGCTGTCCGGGCCGGCGCATGACCCCGCGAACAGCCGGCGCAACGTGGTCACCGTCTCCACGGGTACCCTGGACTGGGAGCGTCCGGCGACCTGGACCGGCGCCATCGACCGCTCGCCGTGCGGCACCGGCACCTCGGCCAAGATGGCGACGCTCGTCGCGAAGGGCGAGCTGCGCGTCGGGGACGACGTTCCGGCACGAGGGCATCCTCGGGACGGTCTTCACCGGTCAGGTCCTCGAGGAGACGACCATCGGTCCGTACCGGGCCATCGTCCCGAGCATCACCGGCGAGGCGTGGATCACCGGGTTCGCAAGCTACGTCGTGGACCCCACGGACCCGTTCCCCGACGGCTTCACCGTCGGCGACATCTGGTAGTCAGCGCAGGAAGTAGCGGCGGTTCAGCGGCAGGTCCGCGACGGCCGCCACCTCGAGCGGTCGCCCGGCTAGCGTGACGCGGCCATCGCCGGGGTCGATCTCGATCGGCGGCGGTCGCGCGGTTACGGGCCAGGTCCGCGCGAGTCAGACCGCGCGTCCCGCGCACCGGGAACGACGGCCCGCCCACCCGAGCTCCAGCGCGCGACCGCGGCCCGGTTCGCGGCGCCCTGCTCGGAGACGAACGTGAGTGACAGGCCGGCCGCCGCCGCGCCCGACCCACCGAAGTCCGGCCGGTAGCGGGTCGGCTCGGCGCCGTCCACCGTGGCATTGCCGTCGCCGAGCGGGCCCCACGCCGGGTAGCCGGCCTTGAGGACGAACGCGGGCTTCACGCCGAAGTAGGCCGGGCTCCACAGCACGATGTCCGCCAGGCGCCCCGGCTGGAACGATCCGACATGCCCGGAGATCCCGTGGGCGATCGCCGGCTCGATGGTGACCTTGGCCAGGTAGCGCAGGACGCGATCGGTCGAATCGAAGGCATCGTCGGGGTCCTGCGGCAGGCCCGGATGACCGGCGCCGGCCTCGGTCCCGCGCCAGGCGCGCATGACGTGCGCGAGCTGGATCGTCCGCCGGACCGTCTCCATCATCCGGCCCATCCCCTGCGAGTCGGAGTTCACGATGCCGATCGCGCCGAGCTCGTGGAGCGGTCCCTCGGCGGCCATGGTCGCGGCATGGACCCGCTCGGCGACGAGCGCGACATCGCCGGGCACGGCGAGCGACGCACCGTGGTTGAGGGCGATCATCGGGATCTGCTCGACGGCCGCGTTGACCCCGAACGGGACCGTCGGGGTCGTGGACGAGCAGATGATGTTCGCTTCGCGGACCAGGCCGAGCAGGTCCGGCAGGTGCCCGCCGCCGCTCCCCTCCACGTGGTACGCATGGACCGTTCGGCCAGCGATGGCCGCGATCGTGTCCTCCAGTTCGGCCGATTCGTGCAGCCCGTCCGTGTGGAGCGAGACCGAGACGTCATGTCCTTCGGCAAAGCGCAGGACGTGATCGATCATCTCGGGGTAGGCGCCGTAATCCTCGTGGATCTTGAAACCACACGCGCCGGCGTCCAGGAGGGCCGACAGGCTGGCATCGTCCTCGGCCCGCGCGCCGGCCTGGAGCCCGATGTTGACCGGCCACCCGTCGAGACCGGCGAGTGTCCGTTCCATCGCCCAGGGCGGTTCCTCGAAGCCGGCGGTGATCAGCGTCGTGACGCCACCGGACAGGGCTGCAGGCAGGAGCTCCGGGCTGATCAGGTGGACGTGGCTGTCCACCGCGCCGGGCGTGGCGATGAGGCCGTAGCCCATGTACGGCCTGGTGTGCGGGCCGATCGCCAGTTCGATGCCGTCGCTGATCGCGCCGCTGCCCGCCCGTCCGACGCCCACGATCCGGCCATCCTTGATTCCGATATCGGCCTTGACGCAGCCGAGGACCGGATCGAGCACCAGGACGCCCGCGATGACTGCGTCCAGCTCCGAGGGCCCGGCCACACCCTGGGCCATGCGGTGGCGGATCGTCTTGGCGTAGCCCCAGATCGGCTCGTCGCCGGGCGCCTGGCGATCCTCGGCGACCTTGACCCATAGGTCCGTGTCACCCAGGCGCACGCGATCGCCGGTGGATGGCCCGTACCGGGCGAGGCGCTCGTCCGTGGGGAGGCGGCTCATCGTTCGACCTCGGCGTCCACCGACGGTGCCACCGAATCGGACCAGTCGCACGACATGCGGACTCGCCGGGCGCCCAGCGCATCGACGCCCCCGCCGGCAGGTCCAGCCGGTAGCCGTTTGCCGCCGCGCGATCGAAGACCAGTCGTCGATTCACGCGATGGAACGGATAGTGCGATGACACGCGGATGACGCGGGTCGACTCGCTGCGGACATCGAGCTCCAGCGTGGGCCTGCCATCGCTCGCGGCGAGCCGGTCATCGCCCTCCGCCGCCGGGCGGATGGCTCCCGGTCCGGCCGGATCGGGGTCCAGCCCGGGCCGCCCGATCGGGTCCGCGAGGACGACCAGCCTGGCCCCGTCACCCATCAGGACCTCGAGGCGCACCTCGTCGACCAGTTCGCCGGACGCCGGGCATGACCTCATCAGGGTCCACCGCCGTCCGCCCCACGTCCTCGATCGCCTCGTAGGCCTCGCCGGCCCGGGCCGCCTCCAGCATCGCGTCGCAGATGAGCGCGATCGCCTCGGGTGCGTTCAGGAGCAGGCCGGCGTCTCGATGCCTGCGCGCGAGCTCGGCCGCGCTGAAGACGAGGAGTCGCTCTTCTTCCCAGGCGGTGAGTCGCATGGGCGCCATCGTAGCGGCTGCGTCAGCCCGGGTGAGGGGTGACGGGACGGCGGGGCAAGAAGACGGCCGGCGGCCGGCTCGATCAGGCGGCGGCGGATCCGCTCGCGAACCGCGACCGGCGCGGGGTTCGACAGGGCAGGGGACGTGGCTAGCGCCGTGACGTCCGTCCGCGCGTACAGGACCACACCGATCCCTGTCGCGATGGAGCACACGACCAGGCCGGCGGTGACGTCCAGGATCCCAAGCTGGAGCAGCGCGCTCATCGCGAATGCCGGCGCGATCCCGCGGGCGCCGGTCAGGGCGTTCATCCCGGCGATCGCCGCGGACCGCGAGGCGAGCGAGGTGTGTTCGCTCACGATGGCCGCCCATCCGACATCGATGGAGGCTCCAGCCGCACCGCCGGCCACCGCCGCGATCCACAGGAACGCGACGTTCGGGGCAACGGCGTAGATGACCAGCGACGTCAGGCCAAGGACGCTGCCGAAGCGCAGCGCGACGATCGATCCGCGCCGGTCCACGACCTCGCCCCAGACCATGAACGAGACAGTGGTCGAAACGGCCGCGAGGACACCGATCATGCCGACATCGCCCAGGCTGAGATCCAGCCGATCCACGTAGACCAGGGCGTACAGGGGGATCGCCGCGACCAGGCCGCCGCCGTAGAAGCCCTGGGCCAGCGTGACGCGGGCAAGCACCGGACGGTCGCGCAGGGCCTGCACGGAATCCCTCGCCGAGAACCGGGGCGGCTGAGCCGCGGCCGGCGCTCGAAGTCCCAGGTAGGCGATCGCGCAGATCGCTCCCGCCAACCCACCAAGGGCCACCACGGCCGGACCCCCGATCAGGTCCGCGATGACGCCGCCGGCCAGCGATGCCATCGCCATGGCCGCGGACCGAGACATCCCCAGCGATCCCGACGATCCGGCCACGCGATCGGGCCGGGTACATGGCGCCCCACATCCGCAGCTGGAACGGGTTGCTGAACGACAGGCTGATCCAGAAGACGAGGCCGGCGGCGACCATGACCGGCGGGGTCGGCAGCAGGAACAACGGCAGCAGCGATGCGGCGCCGAGGATCCGCACGAGCGCGAGCTGGCGGGTGGACCGAGGTCCGAAGCGACCGGCAAAAGCTCCCAGCAGGTTGGCCACGAACGGCGCCGCCGCCAGCGCCGCCAGACCCATGGGGTCCAGGCCGCCACGGCGGGCGATCGTCGGCAGAAGCGCCACGACGAGCGCCAGACTCACGCCCACGCCGATGGCGCCGACCATGTCGAGGGCGAGATTCCGCCCGACCTCGCGCCGGTGCGCGCGATGGACTGAGAGAGGGCCTGAACACCACGTACCTCGAAGCGCCCGCGTGGCCTGCGAGGTGAGCTGTCGGGCTCGGCGTTGGGATCGCCGTCGCGTCGGTCGCGATTCGCCCCGGAGAGGTGGGTCCCCCGTCCCCGATGAGGAGGTTCGGCCAGACGCAACCTTACCAGCCGGCGCGAGAACCCGGCGATGGCCCCATGGTCCTGGGTCGTGAGGATTCCCGGTCGCGGCCGCTCCGAGGCGAGTACAGGTGCTGATGGCGTCCAGATACGTCCGTGACACCGGGGCTGGGCGCGGAGTGAGGTCCGGACCGGGCCTGACGAACGGAACGAGAGCCCTCGCTACGCTGGTGGTGTTCAAGACATCAGCAGCAGCGGAGGCTCTCGATGGCGAAGTCTATCGCCGGCGATGGGAGCGAGTCGGCGCGGGTCGGTGTTCGTGCCGCGCCGGGCTCGATCCAGGGCCTCTGGCGTCGCCCGCTGGCGCCCGATCTCAGCCGCGACGCCCGGCGACGCCTGGCCATGCTCGACTGGCACCGGGCCCACGGCGCCAACGTCAGCCGGACGGCCCGCCACTTCGGCTACTCCCGTCCGACCGTGTACCGCTGGCTGGCCCGGTTCGAGCGCGATCGGCTCGAGACCCTCGAGGACCGCGGCTCGGCACCGCGCCGCCGACGGCGGCCGACCTGGACGCTCGACCAGCTGGCCGCGGTCAAGGCCGTCCGCCTCGCCTATCCGCGCTGGGGCAAGGACAAGCTGGTCGTCCTGCTCCGTCGCCAGGGCATCCGCCTGTCGAGTCTCGATGGTCGGCCGGATCCTGGCCCGGCTGCGCCGCTCGGGTGAGCTGCACGAGCCGCGCCGGCGGCGGATGAGCGTCCACCAGCGCCGCTGGCAGCGCCCGTATGCCATCCGCAAGCCGGCCGACTGGACGGTCGAACGACCGGGCGACCTGGTCGAACTCGATACCCTCGACATCCGACCCCTGTCGAGCAAGATCTGGAAGCAGTTCACCGCCCGCGACGTGGTCAGCCGCTGGGACACCCTCGAGCTCGGTCGGCGGGCCACCGCCAGCGCCGCTGCCGCCGTGCTCGATCGGCTGGCCGAGCGGATGCCCTTCCCGGTCCGGGCCATCAGCATCGACAACGGCTCCGAGTTCATGGCCGAGTTCGAGGCGGCCTGCCAGGCGCGGGGCATCCGGCTGTTCGTCCTGCCGCCGCGCTCGCCCAAGCTGCACGGCGCGGTCGAGCGGGCCAACCGGACCCACACCGAGGAGTTCTACGAGGTCACCGACCGCCGAACCGGAGCTCGAGGCCTTCCAGGTCGAACTGCGGGCCTGGGAGACGGTGTACAACACGATCCGTCCCCACCAGTCACTGGGCCAGCGCACCCCGGCCGAATACCTGGCCTCCGTCGGCATCGATGTGTAACGGACGTACTGGACGAGTACAGGCGCTGGCCGGATCGCGGATTCGGGTGTAGCATCCCGCATCCGAGCCGATGCTTGGACCCGTGGGGATGTGTGGTTTCGACAGGGTCTGGATATCGGGGAACGCGAGCCGAGGACGCCACTGGGCCTCGTAAATCACGTGGCAAAAAGAAGTACCTGGCAACCGCCAGTCGACTCTCGCTCTCGCTGCTTAGGCAGTAGAGTGAGCGTGGAAGCTACCTCCGCCTCGCGGGTAGTGGAAGCGTCACCTAGCGAGGCTGCGATCCGGACCAGCGTCACGTAGTCCGGAGTCAAGCCCGATCTAGGGGCACGTGACTGGACCGCCCGGCAGAGTGCCGATGCCCGTCCGGGCGGTCGACGACAAACCATCGGACACGCTCGTAGTGGTCTCCGACGAAGGGTTCTGGACGGGGAGTTCGACTCTCCCCCATCTCCACCAACCACCCCCGTGCGCGCCGTCATCGCGCCAGCGCCGCTCGTCAGGCCGCAGCCCGCTGCACCAGCGCCCGCCGGTCGACGTCGCGGAACCAGACCCAGTACAGGACGGTCGCGATCGTGTACAGGGTGATGATCGTCACGAAGGCCACGGTGTAGCCCGCATCGAAGCCCAGGTTCGCCTGGAGCAGAGGCGTACCAGATCCCGCCGATCACCCAGCCGACCTGCCAGAGCACGCTCATCGCCGCCGACAGCGTGGCCCGCTCTCCGGGGCTGACCTGCTCCATGGCGAACGCGCTGAAGATCGGGTTGCCGGCGTTCATCAGCGAGTTCCGGACGGCCATCGCCAGGATCACCGTCCAGAGGACGGGCGAGAAGCCGAGCACGACGAGGAACGGGATGCTGGCGCCCTGCACGATGACGACCGAGGTGATCTGCCCGAACCGCCGCGCGAGCCGCGGCTGGGCGAGGATCGGCGAGGACCGTCCCGAGACTGGTCAGGGCGAAGACCGCGTTGAGGGCCGTGAGGTCGAGTCCGAACTTGCGCTGCACGTACAGGTTCAGGAACGGGATCACCTGGCCGGCGCCGATCGAGATGAGGAGGCCCGGGATCAGCAGCCGGGCGAACACGGCGCGGTCGCGGACCACCAGCCCCATCCGCGCTCGCGATCGACGCGGATCCGGCGGGAACGCCGCCGGCTCGCCGAGCGGCCCGCAGCCGCGGGCCCGCGACCCGGCTCGGGCGGTCGTCGCCGAGCCGCGCCACGGTCGCCAGGGCCGCGACCATGAGCAGGCACATGATCGACCAGGATGACCCGGTACGTGCCGGGCCCGTCCGGGTCGAGGCCGATGCACAGCCGGCGATCGAGGGTCGCCACGACCGCGCCCAGCACGGCCGCGATGATGTTGGTCACGCTCTGGATCGCGAACTGGATCGCGAACAGCTCGTTGCGATGGTCCGGCTCGCTGTGCTCCGTCATGTACGGCGACTGGACGACCTGGAACGCCTGCCAGCCCATCGACCAGCACGCCGCGAAGACGGCGATGAGCGCCGGCACGTCGGTCAGCAGGAGCCCGATGAGCGCGACGCAGGCCGACGAGCGATCCCAGCCGCCACGATCGCGCGCCGCCCGATACCGGTCCGACGCGGCGCTCGCCGGGAAGGCCACGAGCGCGCCGGCGAAGCGCGGCGACCGTCGAGATGATGCCGATGCGTCGAGGTCGAGAGCCCGAGCGACGCGAGGTAGAGGTTGAAGTCGATCCAGTAGAGGCTGAGCGCGGCGCCTGCCACGAAGGTCGTGACGAGGAACAGCCGGGCGTCCCGGTGGAAGCGATCGATCCCCGAACCGGCGCAGGATCAAGGCGCTGCTCCAGGCACTTCGCCGATCCATACCACGCGTCCATGATGAAGGCTATGGTTCGACCATGACCGAACCGACGTACACCTTCTACCCGGACCTCGCCGCCGAGGCGGCCATCCCCGCGCGCGGGATCCACAGCCAGACGCTGTCCAGCGATGACGGGGTCGACCTGGTCCTGTTCGCGCTCGCGGCCGGCGAGCAGCTGTCCGAGCACACCGCTGCGCGGGCGGCGATCGTCCATGTGCTCTCCGGCGAAGGTGGTCTGACGGTGGCCGGCGACACGCACGAGATCGGGCCGGGCGCCTGGCTCCGGATGGATCCCCGAACACCGCACTCGATCGAGGCCAGGACGGCGATGGTGTTCGCCCTGTATCTCCTGGCGGGGTAAGCGCCAGGCGAGGCGGCACCCTTACTGCGTGGCGCCTCGCCCGACGAGCACGATCCCGGTCACCCGCGAGTAGTTCGAGTAGTACGTCTTGGAGCGGATCCGATCGCCGTTGCGGGCATACACGCTGACCGTGCGCCACACCTGCTTGCCGTCGACCGGATACTCGATCCGTTCGCTGGTGCCGGGAGCCAGCGTCGAGGTGTACTGGACCGAGTCACTCGCGGGCCGCACGTTCTTGACCGTCGCCTTGCCGATGACGACCCGCCGACCGGTGGGCACGCTGTAGAGGACGAATTTCACCCAGCCCTGGCCGCCGCTGCGGATCTTGAAACCGCGGATCAGGACCGGATAGTCCGTGTCGTTCGTCCACGTCATGTCCTGCACGGAACCCGAGCCGCTGATGAAGACGGTCGCGTCGAGGCCCAGCGGGTAGCGGTCGATGTAGTAGTAGTGATTGCGTCGGGCGCCCATCTCGAAGCCGCCGCGCAATGCGGCGTTGAACAGGGTCGTCGAACACGAGCAGATGCCGCCGGCGAGCGCGCCTTGCGGCTCCGTCCGGCCGTTGATGATCGCGCCGCCCTGCTTGTAACCCTTCTCGCGGCTGACCGTCCCGACCGCCTTCCAGAAGCTGAACTCCTCGCGCGGACCCACGACATATCCGTCGATCGTGAGGGCAGGGATCCAGATGTTGGCGCCGAAGCCGTTCTTGATGGTCAGCGGGAAGTAGGTCTTCCACTGGGAGATCGCCCGCATCTTCGGACGAGCGGCCTTGGCCTCGGCGGTGGTGAGGGCGGGCTGCACGGCGGTCAGCGCCGGCGCCAGCGTTGGCCCGGTGGGTCCGGCAGAGCGGGTCGCAAGCAGTGTCTCGATGCGAGCGGCCGTCTTGGGCACATCGAGCGTTCGACCTCGAGCGCTCGACTTCACGCCCGTGATCCGGCTGCCGCTCGTCGTGAACGTGGCGTTGACGGCCGGCTTGTCGATCTTGCGGCGCATCCCCTCGAGCAACTTGGTCAGCGGGGCGGTGTCCACGATCGGGCCATAGCCACCGTCCGCCGTCGCGCCGAACGTGACCAGCGGTCGCAGCTTGCTCGTGTTGATGGGGAAGGTCTCCTCGCCGACGGTCAGGTCGATCCGCCCGACGATCCGATCTGCGGCGAGCTTCGCGCTGGTCGCCTCCTCCGTCGTCACATCAGGCGTGACCGGCGTCATCGGCATGTCCACCGTCATCGTCGCTGGGGCATCGAGCGGGGTGAGCGCCGTCACGATCTGCTCGGTCGGGGCGGTCGCATCGGCGGACCGGCCGACCACGCCGGGCACCACGAGGAACTTGAGCTTTGGGTCGATGGCGACGGAGGCCTCCTTCGAATCGCGGTCGAGTGAGGCAGCCAGCGCCTGGAGGCGCTCGGCGATGGCTCGGTGTCGAGGATCACCAGCGGCTCCAGGCTCAGGCCGCGCAACGCGACCCGCGCGTTGGAGATGGCCCGCTCGGCCGGATTGCCACTTCGGCCGGCCGCCAGTGCAGCCGAGGTCATCCCGGCGATATCGGGGCGGCGTCCGAGTTCGGCGAAGGTGAACGTGACCTTGCCGTCCGGACCGGTCACGACGACCGAGCCCTCGCCGAGCGACGCGTATTCGGTCGTCAGCGCGGCAGTCGCTTCCGTCTCGGTCATTCCCGAGAGATCGAGGTCTCCGACGCTGACGCCGGGGAGCACGCGGCCGCTGTATTGCTGGTCGTAAGCGAACAACGCGCCGACGCCAAGCGCCATCACGGCGAGAAGCCCGATCAGGAACGCGATCCCGAACCGGAGGACGAGCGATGGGCGACGACGGGCTCGAGCCGTGGCGGGGGCGTCACTCACGACGGTCGAGGCGAGGTCGGCGACGACGGGGGCCGGCTCCGGGGGAGATTCGACCGCCTCCGTGACCAGAGGTTCCACGAGCGGGACGGCCTCGGTCGCGGCCTGGTCGAGGACCGGGTCCGTCTGGCTGCCTTGAGCGTGGGATCGCTTCTTCCTGTTCATATCCGGTGCGCCATCCTATCAGGCGTTCGCGCAAAGACCCTCGAGCGAAGCATCACGTCGCGGAGACGCCTCGGCCGAGTCTGGCGTGACGCCGGCCCGGACTTCCGGCGACGGCGTCCTCAGCCGCCGGTTCGGGGAACCAGGACGACCCGCCGATTCGGCTCCTCGCCGATCGACTGGGTGGCCACGTTCGGGTTGTCGCGCAGGGTCAGGTGGATCCAGCGACGCTCGAGGGCGGGCATCGGCTCGAGCTGGAGCATCTTGCCGGTCTCCTCCACCCGAGCCGCGGCTCGCTCCGCCAGATCGCGGAGCTGGCGCTCCCGCCGGCCACGGTAGTCCTCGACATCCACCAGGACCCGGGTCCAGGCGCCCATCTCCTTGGACAGCATGAGGTTGACCAGGTGCTGGAGTGCGGACAGACGCTCGCCCTTGCGGCCGATCAGGGCACCGAGGGCTTCGCGCTCGTCGCCGTCGCCGACCACGTTCAAGCGGCTCGTCTCGCCGGCCTGGACCTCGACACGGACGTCGAAACCGAGATGGGTCATGAGCTGTTCGAGGATCGCCTTGCCGGCCGCGAGAGCTTCCGGCGAAGCGTCGGCCGCCTCGAGGTCCGCTCGCTCGGCAGCCAGTGAACCGCGGGCTGCGGCCACCTCGGCCGCCTCAGACGCCGTCAGGTCGGGGGAACGGGTGCTGCCTCCGGCCGGACGCGCGTCCCGGCGAGGGCCGCGGTCGTCGCGGCGGGGCCCCCGGTCGTCGCGGCGCGGCGGTCGGCCTTCACGGCGCAGTCGGGCGTTCCTCGCGGGGTGCCGCCGTTCCTTCGGCCGCACGGTCGTCGCGGGGGCGGTCGCCACCGCGGCGGACGGTCGTCGCGGGGTCGGTCGTCACTCGGGCGATCGTCACGGGGAGCCGGGGCGGGAAGCGGCGTGGCGGCCGCCGCCTCACGCTTGGGGGCCGCTCCACCGAGTTCGGCGCGCGGCGCCGCCACGATGCGAGCCGATTCAGCACCCATGCCGAGCACGCCACGGCTGCCCGGGGTGAGGATCTCGAAGTCGAGGTCGTTCAGCTCGACGCCGAACTCCTCCCGGGCGAGGCGCAGGGCCTCTTCCACGGTCTTCCCGGAGAACTCCTTGTAAGCACTCATATCAGCGTCGTCTCCCTCGTCGGCCCTGACGGCCCCGCTCTCGGGGGCGGATCGTCTTTTCGGCCGTGGTCTTCTTGTCGGCGTCGGTCAGGATGGCCGCACGCTTGCTTGCCTCTGGGACGGGTGGCATCGCCACCGGGAATCGCGGGGTGTGGTCGGTCGCGAACCCGGGGGTCCAGCCGAACAGCGGGAACATCGCACCCCAACCGACGATGAGGTACTGCTGGATGATCGAGAAGATCGTGGCGGTGATCCAGTAGATGAACAGGCCGGCCGGCAGGAAGCCGCCGTAGGCGATGGAGATCAGCGGCAGGAACAGCATGGTCTGGCGCTGGATCTTGGTGTTCGGGTCGTCGTTGGCCGGATCGGAGATCGGTAGCATCATCCGGGACTGGACGAGCTGGAGGGCGGCCGACGCGACGGCCAGGATGGACAGGCCCAGCACGAATCCGCCGATCGCGACGCTGAAGACGGTCGATGGCTTGCTGACGTCGATGCCGCCGAACCACGGGATGATCGTGTCGATGCACGGCTGGTACATGTTCTGGCGTACCGTTGGGCAGGTAGTTCGTGCACTGGAGATCGACGACCTGGACGCCCGCGACGGTCAGCATCGCCGTCGGGTCCGGGTTGGTCAGGCCGGTGCTGATGACCGAGTACATGATCAGCAGGAGCGGCATCTGGAGCAGGATCGGGAAGCACCCGGCCAGGGGGTTGACGCCCCGTTCCTTCATGAGTTCCTGCTGCGCCTGGCGGACCTTCACCGCGTCGCCCTTGTAGCGACGCTGGATCTCCTTGAGCTCCGGCTGGAGCATCTGGGTCCGCTTCGTCGAGACCAGCTGGCGTCGATACAGCGGGATGACGATCGCGCGCACGAGCAGGGTCAGCGCGATGATCGCCCAGCCGATCGCGGCAGGGACACCCAGGTTCTCGAGGAACTGGTAGACCGCACACAGGACGATGAACATCGCCTGGAAGATCGGCGTGAAGATCCAGGCCAGGAAGCTGACGGGATCGGCACCGGGCTTGGCCGGCTCCAAGGGCGGGATCGGGGTCGGGATCGGGCCTGAACCGGATGCACTGGGGCTGACCGTGCCCGGCGCAGCGCAGGCTGCCACGAACAGCATGACCAGGGCGAGAAGCAGGAACGGCGCCGCGCGGCGCAGCGACGGACGCCAGGTGGTCAGCACGAGGGGCACGGCTCGCTAGAGGACCGGGTCATACCCGCTCCCGCCCCATGGCTGGCAGCGCGCGATGCGCTTGGCCCCGAGCCAGCTTCCCTTGATGAGACCGTACTTCTGGATGGCCTGCTCCGTGTAGCGCGAGCAACTGGGATCGTACCGACAACTGGATGGCATCCAGCCGAACACGATGCGGTAGAGCCTGATCAACCCGATCCCGAGCCATTTCACCCCTGGGGTCCTCCGAGCACGCCGCCCCTGGTAAGGAGCCGGCGCAGCGCCCCGACCAGCGCGTCATGGTCGGCCTCGACGATCGCGGGCCGGGCGATGATGAGGACGTCCCAGCCGGGCTGGAACGAGGGCGCCATCACCCGTAGCGCCTCGCGAAGTCGACGGCGGACCCGATTCCGGACCACGGCTCCACCGAGCTTGCGCCCGGTCGAAAGACCAAATCGGGTCGTCTCGAGGTCGGTCCGGAGGAACCGAGCGGAGAAGTAGGGCTGGGACCGCGAGGTACCGGCTCCCTGGATCGCCGCGAAGTCCTGCGGGTGGGAGAGCATCGTGAGCCGCGGCACGTGTGAGCCGCGCTCGGTCGTCAGGCCGTCAGCCGCTTTCGACCGCGGGCCCGCCGTGTCGCGATCACGCGTCGACCGCCGGGTGTCCGCATCCGGGCCCGGAAGCCGTGTTCCTTGGCGCGATGTCGCTTCTTGGGCTGGTAGGTCTGCTTCATCGGGACTGTCCGGGATCCTCTCTTGCCGGCCTCGGGGCGATCTTGTCTCGACCCCTAGAGGCACGCAAACGCGCCGTGCGCCAGATAGCGCGAGGCGCGTCTTCGTCGGGCGGATGATACGGCCCGCCTCGAACGAGTGTCAAACCTCGCGCGCCTGTGACGTCGAGGTGAGGACCCTGCCCCGAGCACGAGGATGGCCAGGCTCATCGCTGGAGACCGTGGTTCGTGCCCGAGGTGGGCTTGGCAGGGACCATGACGCCGTCAGGACCCTGCCATCACTGTCAGCCGCGCCCGTTCAGGAGCGGCTCGTGCACTTATACTCCCTGGGGGTATCGCGGAATCGCCTTGCAGGGCCTGGCGAGCCGGTGCTATCCTCTCCGGACCTTCGGCGCCGGGAAACGCTGGCGGAGCACTCGGGGACATTCCGAAACCCCCGAAATACGCGCGATCACCCGGTGCCGCGGAAGCCAGTTCGAGATGCTCGCGACCCCGGCATCCCGTTCGTCCGACATCCGGGCGACGGCATCATCCAGGTCATCCACGACACCGCAGGATCCGATCGAACGAATGGACGCGAAGCAGGTCTGGCGAGCCGCCCTGGGTGAGTTGCAGGTTGCCCTGTCGCCCGCCAACTACGAGACCTGGGTCCGCGATACCCAGCTCATCGATGTCGACGATCAGCGGTTCAAGATCGCTGTCCCGAACGGCTTCGCGAAGGACTGGCTTGAGACCCGCTATCGGTCGTTGATCAGCCAGACCCTCGCGCGCATCGTCGGGTACAGCGTCCAGGTGGAATTCGTCGTCGGGACCGCTTCGACCGAGGCCGCCACCGAGGCCGTTGACGACCGGGCGGACGACCGCGACGCCGGGCCGCGCGTGAGCAGCACGGCCAACGTCAGACTCGAGCCGGGGCGTGTCGGCGGCGAGGGCGGGACGTCCAACATCAACCCCCGGTACACGTTCTCGAACTTCATCGTCGGGTCCGCCAACCGCCTGGCCCATGCGGCCAGCCTGTCCGTCGCCGAGCGTCCCGGACACGCCTACAACCCGCTCTTCCTGTACGGCGGAGTGGGCCTTGGCAAGACCCACCTGATGCATGCCATCGGCAACCAGGTCGCCGCCAAGTTCCCGCGCAAGCGCGTGGTCTATGCGACGTCGGAGAAGTTCACCAACGAGTTCATCACGAGCATCCAGCAGGGCAAGATCGACGAGTTCCGTGCGCGCTACCGGCGGATCGACCTGCTGCTCATCGACGACATCCAGTTCATCGCGGACAAGGAGCGGACGCAGGAAGAGTTCTTCCATACGTTCAATGCCATCCATGAGGACGGCAAGCAGATCGTCCTGAGTTCGGATCGACCACCGAAGGCGATCCTGACCCTCGAAGAGCGACTGCGCAGCCGATTCGAGTGGGGCCTGATCGCGGACCTGACCGCCCCGGACCTGGAGACGCGGATCGCCATCCTGCGCGCGAAAGCCGAGGAAGGCGCGGTGCCCGATCACGTCGGACGTCATGGAGTTCATCGCCCGCAAGGTCGTCAGCAACATCCGCGAGCTCGAGGGTGCTCTCAATCGCATCGTCGCGTACGCCAGCATGGGCGCCATGCCCATCAGCATCGAGTTGGCGCAGGCGGTCCTCTCCAACGTCCTGTACAACCCCAAGAAGCGCCAGGTCACGCCGGAGCGGATCGCCAAGGCCGTGTCCGACTACTACAGCGTCCCGATGGATGTCCTGCAGGGCCAGAAGCGCGACAAGGCGATCGTCATGCCGCGCCAGATCGCCATGTTCCTCATGCGCGGCGAGACGGACGTCTCGCTCCTGCGCATCGGCGCCGAACTCGGCGGTCGCGACCACTCGACAGTGCTGCACGCGTGCGACAAGATCACCCGCGAATCGGCCGTCAACGATGAGTTGCGCCGTGAGATCGCCGCTGTCCGCGAGTTGATCTACGCCGACTGACCGGCGTTTCGACGCCCTCCGCCGTGGATAACTACGCCGAAATCGTGGAGAAGCCCCGACTGGTGTGGACATCCGACCCGTGCGGCGTGCATGGGCCCACCGTCCTTGGTGGACCGGCGGCGCTCCGTAGACGGGCTCGTGGACGGCTCGCCGGGATGTCCCCCGCCCATCCCGCGCCGCTCCGCCACCGCGGGCCTCCGGTCCACCGTCATGGCCCCTCGGTCCACCAGCCAGCCGCTCACGACCAAGCGCGACCATCCACACCGTCCACACCATGATGGTGATGATGACGGGATGAGAAGATAGAGAGAAGATACCCACTACCCAGACGGATGCCCGTTCCCGACCGGCGAACGCCGACCCCGGAACGCGACATCCCTGAGGATCCCAGCACTTGGAGAAGGACCCGACGTGAAACTCTCGGTCATGCAAGAGAACCTGGCGCGCGGCCTGTCCGTGGTCAGTCGCGCCGTGTCCAGCCGGAGCACGCTGCCGGTCCTGGCCAACGTCTTGCTCAAGACCGAGGACGCGGGCCTGAAGCTGACCGCGACGAACCTCGAGATCGGGATCACCTACTGGGTTCCCGGCAAGATCGAGACCGACGGCGCGACGACGGTGCCCGCCAAGCTGCTGACGGATCTGGTCAACTCGCTGCCATCGGGTGACCGGGTGGACCTGGAGTTGACGACCGGCGAGTCGCTCCATATCCGCTGCGGGCGGTTCGAGACCCACGTCAAGGGCATCGATGCGGACGAGTTCCCGGCCATCCAGACGGCCGGTGAGCGACCCACCACCCGGATCGCCCAGAACATCCTGCGGCGGGCCCTGTCCGAGACCGCCTTCGCGGCGGCGTCCGACGAGGCTCGGCCGATCCTGACCGGCGTCCTCGCCAAGTTCGAGGGCGACCGACTCACGCTCGCGGCCGCCGACAACTACCGGATCGCGGTCAAGACGATCCCGATCCTGGACGCGGTCCCCGAGACCAGCGTCGTCATCCCGGCGCGAGCGCTCAACGAGCTGGCCCGGGTCCTCTCGGATGTCGACGACCCGGTGGACATCATCCTCGCGGGCGCCCGCAACCAGGTGCTCTTCCACCTCGATGGCGTGGACCTGGTCAGCCGGCTCATCGATGGCCAGTTCCCGAACTACCAGCAGGTCGTCCCGACGAGCCACACGACCCGGGCGATCCTCGATCGCGAGGAACTCCTGCGTGCCGTCCGCCCGGCGGCGCTGATCGCCCATGAGTCGGCCAACATCGTGAAGCTCCAGATCGGCGGGGACGGCGAGTCGGGCATCACCGTCAGCGCCAACGCCGAGGTCGGCGATCATGTCGGCCAGGTCGAGGCGGCCGTCGAGGGCGACGGCACCACGATCGCGTTCAATGCCCGGTACCTTGCGGACGTCCTGACCAACGTGGATGCCGATCAGTTCGCGCTCGAGTTGAACGGTCCGCTCTCACCGGGCGTCTTCAAGCCCGTCGGCGACGACAGCTACGTGCATGTCGTGATGCCGGTCCGGACGACCTCCTGAGGCGGAACCTGCTCGACTCCATCAGCCTGCGTGACCTGCGCGGGTACGCCGCGCTCGATGCCACGTTCGGGGCCGGGCCGCAGCTCGTCTGGGGGCCCAACGCGGCCGGCAAGACCAGCCTGCTCGAGGCGATCGTGCTGCTGGCGTGGGGCCGAAGCCACCGGACCTCGACCGACGGCGAGTTGATCCGCTGGGGCACGGACCTGGCCCGCGTCGAAGGTCGCCTCGGTGGAGACGTCGCTTGAACTGGCCGTCGTGCGCGCCGGGGCGACCGGGACCGCGGGCCGCAAGCGGATCCGCGTCAACGGCATCGCCCGGCGCGCCTCGTCGCTCAGCGACCATCTCCGGGTCGTGGTCTTCGCCCCCGAGGAGATGCTCCTGGTGGCAGGCTCCCCGTCGCTGCGCCGAGCCGCCCTCGATCAACTCGCGGCGGCGCGCTCGCCCCGGTACGCCGACGCCCAGACGACCTACACGCGCACGCTCCAGCAGCGCAACAGCCTGCTGCGCGCCATCCGGGAGGAAGGCGCGTCGCGCGACGAGCTGCGCTACTGGGACGCCACCTTCGTCGAGGCCGGCGGCGAGATCGTCGCCCAGCGACTCCAGCTCCTGGCCGACCTCGCCGAGCCGCTGGCGGCCGCCCACGCGGAGATCGCGCCGGAGGAGGCGGCCGCGAGCGCGCTCGGGCTGCGCTACGTCACCAACGCCCCGGCATGCCCGGCGAAGTCGCCGCGCGACACGCTGGTCCGACGCCTTGCCGAGACCGCCGACAAGGAGGTCTGGAATGGCTCGACCCTGGTCGGGCCGCATCGCGACGACCTGGCCTTCGAGTTGGCCGGCCGGGACCTCGCCGGGTTCGCCTCGCGCGGCCAGCAACGGACCGCCATCCTGGCCTTCAAGCTGGCCGAGCTGGACCTCCTGACGGAACTCGACGGCCGTCCGCCGCTCCTGCTCCTCGACGACGTGTTCTCGGAGCTCGATCCCGAGCGGCGGGCGCACCTCGTCCGCCGCATCGCCGAGCTGCCGCAGGCGTTCATCACGACGACGAGTCCGGACGACCTGGACCCGGCCCTGCGCGCCATCGCGACCGGCTGGGAGGTCGACCGCCACGAACGGCCATGCCTCTCTGCGCTCGATGGGCGTGCCGTCGTGACGGCCCGGAAGCGGCCGATGGTCCGGCTGGGCGACCTCATCCCCGATGCGGCGCGGGCACTGGGCCTGGAGGACGAACTGCGTCGCTCGCGCGCCATGGCCGCCTTCGAGGCGATCGTCGCCGAGCGGGTGCCCGCGGTCGTCGGGCGCCTGCCGGGTGACCCACCTCGAGGGATTCGCCCTGGACGTGGAGGCGGACGCGCCGATCGTCGCCCAGGAGCTCCGGATGCACCAGGCGGAGCTCCTGAGCAGCCTTCGCCGCCAGTCCGGGCGGGCTTGGCGTGCGCGAGCTCCGCGTCCACGTGCGTCGTTCGGGCCCGCGCGTATAATCCCGAACACCTGCCAGCTATCTCGGGGCGAACGTCCTCGATCGAACCGGGATCACCGTCGCTCGCCCACTCCCGCTTCGCCGACCCGCGCCAGTCCGGAGCGCGGCGGCACAGCCTGACCACGAGAGGCCCGCATGGCCGTCCGACTCCAGATGAAGCTCGGCGTCGTCGCCGAGCACGACCGCCTCATCGACTCACCCGACACCCTCGTCGTGGTCGAGCCGACCGTCGGCTCGGTCGCGCGCTCCAAGGGCCTCCTCTATCTGCTGGTGACCTCGCGCCTCGCATCCCGTCACGGGCTCGAGGCGACGCGCCTGGCCGCCGAGACGATCCGGAACGAGTACTACTACGACGAATCGGCCGGGATCCGGGTCTGCCTCCAGAAGGCGATCATGACCGCCAACAAGCGGCTCGCCCACCAGGCCGACCGGCTCGGGCTCAAGACCACGGACCGCAACGGGCCGATCGGCGTCGCCGTGGCGGTCGTGCGCGGGAACGAGATGTACGTGGCGACCGTCGGTCCGGCCGAGGCCTACCTCATCCGCCAGGCACGCCTGTCGACGCTGCCGGATCCCCAGCGCGACCGTGGTCTGCCGGCCGGTGACCTCGAGCCCGACGTGTGGCGCGGCGAGGTGGCCGTCGGCGATTCGCTCGTCCTCATCTCCCCGAACGTCATGGCCAAGCTGGGCGTCGACGAGCTCAAGGACGCGATGCTCACGCTCCACCCGCAATCCGCGATGGAGCACCTGCACCATCGGTTCGTCGCCGCGGACGGATCGGGCAGCGACGGCGCGATCGCATTCGAGGCCGGCGAGGCTTCGGCGACGTCCAAGTCCCGCACGCTCGTCCCGGTCAAGCCGGCGGAGCCGCTGGCCGGGGCAGCCGGATCGCTCGCCCATCCCCCTTGCCGACAACGTGGCCGCGGCCGGGGGCGCCGTGACGGCCGCGGCCGGCAGTGCCCGTGCGGCCGCTGGCGGCGCCGCGGATCGCCTCGTCGGCCGGGTGCAGGACCTGATGCCGCGGCGCAAGCCGGCCTATCGCCGCGTGACGCCGCTGGCGACCCGGCACGAGACCCAGCGCCGAGCTGCGATGGCCGCGCTCGCCCTCATCATCGTCGTCGGTGGCCTCGGTCTGGCCGTCTATGCGCTCGGCGGATCCACGCCGGACAAGGCGATCAGCTCGGTCAACGCCGGCCAGCAGGCGCTCGATGACGCGAAGGCGGCCCTGGCCAAGGTATCCGGGGCGGCATCGACCTGGTCGCCGACGATCCGAACCAGGCCCGCGATCTGCTGACCGACGCCTACGCTCGGCTGGACGCGGCCGAGGCGGCCAAGGTCAAGCCCGGCGTCATCGCCCCGCTGCGCAAGCAGGTGGAGGCCGGCCTGGACCGGCTATACGGCGTCGTGCCGGTCGCGAGCTCGACATCGTTCACGTTCAAGCCCGGGGAGGGCGCCGACCCGATCGACCTGCGCACCCTGGTTCGCGGGCCGGACGGCGCCTCCTATGTCATCGATCGGTCCACGCGGTCGGTCTACCGGATCGACCTGAAGGCCAAGAAGGCGACCGTCGTCGCCCGCTACGGCCAGAAGGCGAATGGCGCCACCGTGGCCACGCCGCGCTTCCTTGGGGTCGGTGGATCGGACCTGTTGATCCTGGACTCCAAGAACGTCCTGTGGCGCTGGCGACCGGCGGACGGGGCCGGCAAGGGGACGCTCGTCCGGATCAAGGTCAAGGGTTCCGCTTCGTGGGGCGACGACATCAAGGGCTTCGCGACCTACCTGCGCGATGAGAACAGAGGCCTGTACAACCTCTACGTCGTCGATCCGTCCGAGCAGCAGATCCGGGTGTACACGCCGTCGGCCGATGGCGGCGGGTTCCCCGACGCCAGCTCGCCCTGGCTGGCGACAGCGAGGGATGTCTCCGGGATCTCGTCGATCTACATCGACGGCGACCTGTTCGCCGCCGATGGCGGACTGACGCGCTTCGTCGCCGGCAAGAGCGACGGATGGGACGCCGCCGCGCCTGAGGACACGCTCCTGCGGCCGGCCCCGGTCTACTCGCAGGTTGCCGGCGGGATCGGCGCGGACCGGCGAACCGGGCTGGTCTACGCATACGATCGACCGAATGCCCGCATCATCGGCATCGACAAGGCGACCGGTGACTACAAGGAGCAGTATCGGCTGGCCGGCGGCGCCCCCGGCTGGGGCGACCTCCGCTCGTTCTACGTCCTCCCGGGTGTGGAGGATGCGCCGGCCACGCTCGTCTGGGTGTCCAAGGACGGACTGCACAAGAGCGTCCTGGAACGGTGCCGGACGTGGCGCCGTCCCCGTCACCGTCATCGTCGCCGGCCGCCTCCGGCAGCCCGGTCGCGTCCGCGAAACCGACCACCGCCCCCTGACCGGGGTCCCGGACCGTGATCCCGCTCCGGGATGCCAATCCGACCCGACGCACGCCGGTCGTCACGATCGGGCTCGTCGTGGCCTGCCTGGCCGTCTTCGCCTGGGAGCTGAGCCTGCAGGCGAGCGGCGGCGACGACGCGCTGAACGCGTTCATCACCGAGTGGGGACTGGTCCCGGCGGACCTGAGTGCCGCCTGGGCGAGTCGGCGACATCCTCTCCGTCGAGACACTCACGCTGGTCACCAGCCAGTTCCTTCACGGCGGCTGGCTCCACCTGCTCGGCAACCTGCTGTTCCTGTGGATCTTCGCCAACAACATCGAGGATGACCTCGGACGGCTGGCCTTCCTGACGTTCTACCTGGGGGGCGGTGCGGCGGCTGGTCTCACCCAGGTCGCGATCGATCCGGGATCCATCGTCCCGATGATCGGGGCGTCAGGGGCCATCGCGGCCGTCCTGGGCGGCTATCTCGTGCTCTTCCCGCGCGCCCGGATCACGTCGCTCGTCTTTCTCGGGTTCTTCTATCAGCTCATCGACGTGCCGGCCGTCGTGGTGCTCGGGTTCTGGTTCGTGCTCCAGTTGATCGATGGTCTGGCCTCGCTCGGCTTCGCCGGGGCCGACGGCGGCATCGCGTTCTTCGCCCACATCGGCGGCTTCGTCGCGGGACTCATCGCCGCCCGACTGCTCATCTGGTTCCGCCGCCGGCGCCACGGAGCGGGACCGCCGGCCATGACGTCCGTGGGATAATCGGCCCCATGACGGAGGTGCCGCTGGTCGAGATGGTCGTCGAAAGCGTGCGCGTCCACATGCTGTCGAGCCGCCATGTCGTGATCCTCAAGGAGACCGATCGCGACCGCTACCTGCCGATCTGGATCGGCCAGTGGGAGGCGAGCGCCATCGCGATGAAGCTCCAGGGACTCACCCCGGAGCGTCCGCTCACCCACGACCTGTTCGCGTCGGCCCTCGAGGCGATCGGCACCCGCGTGGACCGGGTCGTCGTCGTCGAGATGACCGAGGAGACCTACCACGCCCGCCTGATCCTCGCGACCGGCGAGCGGCTCATCGAAGTGGATGCCCGCCCGAGTGACGCCCTGGCGCTGGCGGTGCGAACCGGGGCACGGATCTTCGTCACCAAGGAGTTGATGGATCAGGCCGGCCTGGGCGAGGGCAGCCCGGGGTTGGCGGACGAGGCGTCCGGCGAGGGCCACCCCCTCGAAACGGTGAGCGGCGGCGTCGTCGACCCCCGCCTGGACATGTTCCGTGAGTTCGTGAACTCGCTGGAGACGGACCCTGGTGGCGAGGGGCGGGCGAGCTAGCGGCTAGTCGTCGAGGATCGCATCGCCACGCCGGAAGGCGCGCCGACGGTTCACCCAGGCGTTCAGACGCAGCCGCCAGAAGTCGCGGACGGCACGCAGGATCACCGATGGCTTCGCGCCGGTCGCCGAGCCCGGCCGTGCGTGGGTAGTGCGGGATGCCGACCTCCACCACGCTGTGGCCGCTCGCCCGCAGCTTGATGAGCAGCTCGGCGGAGAAGAACGCTCCGCCGGACTCGACGTGGATGTCGGCGAGCGCCTCGCGCCGGAACAGCTTGGCGGCGCAGTCGACGTCGGTCACCTTGAGTCCGAAGAAGAGCCGATTGGCGAGTCGGTAGGCGCGGGCGTACAGCGTCCGGATCAGTGGATCCGCCCGCTTGATCCGGAACCCCACGACGGCATCGGGCGCGTCGGCACCCGCCAGGCGGGCGGTCAGTCGAGCCGATGTCGGCGACCTTGAACTGGCGATCGCCGTCGGTGAACGCGATCAACTCGAAGCGACTTGCCGAGAAGCCGGACCGCAGCGCGGCGCCGTAGCCCTGGTTGACCGGGTGGTGGACGGCGCGGACGACGTCCGGGTAGCGGGCCGCCAGTGCGTCGGCGATATCGCGCGTCCCATCCGTGGAGCCGTCGTTGACGGCGATGATCTCGAAGGTCTCGGCAAGTGACGGGAGCGTCGCCAGCGCCTCCTCTACGAGACCCTCGAGATTGGCCTCCTCGTTGTGCGCCGGGAAGAAGTAGGACAGCGCGGCGACGCGGGCGGGGCGGATCCCCAGGTTCTGATCGGTCACGTCGTAGGGGTCTCCAAGGTCGTCAACCAGCAAGGTTCCGTCGTCCACGGTGGCGATATCCGGCCGGCCACCCTCGACGCACTGTGCGTACCATAGCGGGGCCGACCACGACCGGCGCCAGGCGCGAGACGGGGAGCCGCCCCGGTCACCACCCGAGCAGTCGACCCCAGGCGACACCCCAGAAGTTCACCGCGATGGAGACGACGACCAGCGTCATCCCGAGCGCCATCCCCCAGCGGTGGCGGCGCGCGAGGCGTTCGAAGCCGAGCGCGACCAGGACCATGGCGAATGGCGCGAAGTCGTTGCTGAACCGATAGCCGAACTGGACCCAGCCCTGGCTGAAGTGCATCAGGTTGAAGACCGCCACGAACAGGACCGCCAGCGTCGCACCCGTCACGAGTCGGCTCCGGCCGTACCGTCTGAGGGCCGCGAACGCGAGTAGATACGCCGGGCTCGTGAGGAAGACGCTCATGCCCACATCCGAGGGAACCGCCAGCGGGCAACCCGGATCGAACAAGCCGCGCCGTGATCCGGGCGTCGTGCACACCGGGGTGTCCCGGACACCAAGGGCATCTGGCAGGCGCGACGGCAGCACGTCCGGCGGGGCGAGCAGCATGATCCGCAGGTTCTGGGGGAGGTAGCGCGGATCCTCGATGGACCAGTCGCTGCGGTAGCCAAGGCTGCCGTAACCGGCCGTCTCGATGCGATAGAGGTAGTCGTAGGCCGGGTGGACGATGTGCCCGGTGGACGCGACGTTGTAGACGACCAGCAGCGCGATCGGGATGGCGGCACCGGCGGCCGCCGACCAGCCGCGTCGCCACCAGCTACCGCCAGAGCCCACCAGGACGAAGAACGGGGCCGCGAACGCGATCGACAGGCGGGCCGTGCAGGCGAGGCCGAACAGCAGCCCGACGACGAACTGGCGCCGATCGATCGATAGCCGACGCCGCAGTGCGGGGCCAGCCGCTTCATGGGCGACATCGTCGGCCCCGGTGACACCGGCGGACTCGTCAGCCTCGTCGTCCGCCTGGGCTCCCGGATCCGCCCGGATGGCCAGGCCGATGGCCCACATCGTCAGCCCGATGGCGACGATGTGGGCCTGGTACCACGTCGTGGCGAGTTGCGCCGAGTACCAGAAGACCGTCCCGAACGCGAAGAACAGGGTCGTCGCGAGTCGGATCGCCACGCGGACCTCGAGACGGCCGAGCATCCACCAGCAGATGCCGACATCCACCGCCGCCAACGCCGTGAACAGCAGCTGGTCGTCGGCGGACAGACCCCACACGGCGACGAACGGCACCAGCACCAGCGCCGGCAGTGGCGGGAACGGCAGCACGCCTCGCGCGATGCCGTCCGTCGTGACGATCCGCAGGACGTCCTGGAAGTAGGCGTTCCCGGGCGACCCATCAGTCGGGAGGACGGGATACCGGATCGCGGCCTGACCCTCCAGGAACGCCGCCGCCTGCCACAGGAAGTGGTCGTAGTACCGCTCCGTCCAGGTCGCACGATAGATTGCCAGCGCGACCACGACCAGGCCGGCGCCGACCAGGATCGCCAGCAGGCGAGCCGAGCTCGAGCCCGACGGATAGCCGGGTGTGGGGTCCGTCGGGCGACCCTGTGCTACGCTCCGATCCACCTTCCCCCCGCTCGTGCAGGAGCCGTTTCCCGGTGACTGGCCCCGCCTCCAAAGGGATCGAGCGAGGCACAGGAGCGCCGTCGCGGCCGACCGGGACGCAGGGAGCCGTCGGCGCGGTCCTGTTGGTCCTCGCGCTCGGTCTCGTCCTTCGCCTCATCATCGCACAGTCGCTCCCGGGCTCCGGTTTCGGGGTCGATCTCAGCGCATTCCGATTCTGGGCCGAGGACCTCGCGACGAACGGCCTGACAGGGTTCTACGAGCGCGACTTCTTCCACGACTACACGCCAGGCTACCTGTATGTCCTGTGGCTGGTCGGCAAGGCAGGGCACATCCTGGGTTCGTGGAGCGCGTCACTGTTCCCCGCCAGCGGTGTCGTCGCGGTGACCCAGATCGGCGACCTGATCAAGGTCCCCGCGATCATGGCGGACCTGGCGATCGGCTGGCTGGTCTGGTCGATGGTCCGCGAGTTCGGTGGTCGCGATCGCCTGGCCCTCGCGGCGGCCTTCGTGGCCGTCATGAACCCGGTGACCTGGTTCGACAGCGTGGTCTGGGGCCAGGTCGACTCGTTCGGCGTCGTATTCCTGCTCCTGGGCCTGCGCGAACTATGGCGAGACAGGCCGGAGCGGGCCGCGATCTTCGCGGTCGTCGCCGCCCTGATCAAGCCCCAACTGGGGATCCTCATCCCGATCGTCGCCGTGGTGGTCATCCGGCGCGCCCTATGGCCGCCGGACGACCCCGAAACGTCCGGTGGCCAGCGTCCGGTCCCCGTGGGCCACGGCTTGCTCGACCGGTTCCGGGCGTGGGAGCGCGACACCGGCCGCGCGATCCGGATCGTGACCACCGGGCTGGCCGCCATCGTCACCGTCTACCTGGTCTGCCTGCCGTTCGGCCTGTCGGTCGTGTCGCTCTCGACCACGGTCCCGTTCCTCAAGTCCGGGCTCCTTGAACAGATCCTGAAGACCGCGGGTGGCTATCCGTATCTCACGGTCAACGCCTACAACCCGTGGGCCCTGGTGAGCGGCGACACCGGCTACAGCCTCGCGAACAGCGGCCTGTGGGTGTGCGACGGCGCATGGGGCGCCGCCAGGTGCGGTTCGGGCGTCGCCCTGATCGGGGGCATCCCGGCCGTCGCCGTGGGCACGGCCCTGCTCCTGGCCGTCATCGCGGCCATCCTCGTCGTGGTCGCCCGTCGCCCGGACCGTCTCACCATCCTGCTCGGCTTGACCGTGCTGGCGTTCGCCTTCTTCGTCGTCCCCACCCGCGTCCACGAGCGGTACGGGTTCCCGTTCTTCGCCCTCGCGATCATCCTGGCGGCGATCTCGTGGCGCTGGCGGATCGCCTATCTCGTCGCGTCGGTGACCACGTTCCTGAACATGTACGTGGTCCTGACCACGCTCTACACGGACAACCCCCAGGTCTCGGACTGGCTCGGGATCGGTCCCGCGATCCGCTCCGAGATCGGCGTGATGGCCATCGCGCTGGTCAATGGGGCGGTCTTCGTGTGGGCATTCATCCAGTTGCGGGCCGGTGCCCGGCAGCGGCTGGCCTCGGACCTCGAGGCAGCCGGCGAACCACCCGGGCGGGAACGGGAGCAGGACGCGGACGATGGCCCCGGCTGGGCCGAGCCCGTCGATGCCCCTATGGCGCCCGCCGGCCTGCCGCTGGTCGCCCAGGCCGACGCGGGTCGTCGGGTGACTCCGGCTCGCCTGGCCGTGGCACCCGCCGTCGTCACGATGCCCACCTGGAGCTGGCGGCCCTCCCTGGCGGAGGCCGGCCTCCGCGGTTGGTTCCAGGGACTGATGGACACGCGATCCATGCGACCGGATCGCTCGGGCGCCCTGGCCGGCGAGCGAGGCGGTCGCCTCGACCGGCTCGACCTGTGGATCCTGGTCGTCCTGATCGTCGCCACCATGGGGCTTCGCACGTTCCGCCTGGCGGAGCCATACCAGATGCACTTCGACGAGGTGTATCACGCCCGGACTGCGACGGAGTTCCTGCAGGGCTGGCGGTACGGGCTGTCGCACGACATCTACGAGTGGACCCACCCCCACCTGGCCAAGTACGCGATGGCCGGGGGCCTCGTGCTCTGGGGTCAGGACGGCGTCAAGGCCACCAGCGACCTCGGCGCACCGGTCACCGCCTCGGTCATCGAGCCACGTCGCGACGACGACCTGGCCGGCGGTCGCGCGGGCGAGCGGCTCCATATCGCGACCGGCACCGAGATCCGGACCTACGACCTTCGGACGCGCGCCCTCATCGGCTCGATGGCCGCCCCCGGCGCCACCGCGCTGGCGATGAGCAGCACCGGTACGGAGATCATCGTCGGCTACGACGACGGCCGGCTCGCCACGATGGACGTCGAGTCCATGGGGACCGGTGGGGCGGAGGTCGGCCTTGTCCCGGTCGATCTCGGGCCGGGTGTCGGCACGCGCGTGGATCTCCTGCTGGCACTGGACGATGGGACCACGCTCCTCGTCGGTTCGGGCGACCACCTTTCGATCGTGGACATCACGACCGGCGACGTCACCGGCGGGCTCGACCTGCCGCAGCTCGTGGATCTCGCGCCCGGCGGGACGGGATCGGCGCTGGTCGGGACCCCCTCCGCGATCGACGATCCGGCGGCCGTCGCTTCGGCGCTCGCGGACCTTATCGGCGGCGATGCCGGCGCGCTCGAGGCGACGCTGCGAGAACCGGGCGAGACCGTCGTCCTGGGCAGCCCCGGCGACGCCGAGACCCGGACCAAGGTGGAGACGGCCATCGCGGACGGCACCCTGCCGGGCATCGAGATCACCGAGGTGGCCCGGGTGGCGACGGCCACCGCAGACGGCGTCACGTTCGTCGATCCGGCGACGGCGTCGATCATCGAGACGATCCCGGAGGAGGGCGGCGCACACGGACTGGCACTCGTCACGGAGATCGATGACCCCAAGGTCTACGCGACCGTCGGCACGGATGCGGACCCGAAGTTCGACGTGATCGCGGTCGGTGGCGACCGGGCCAAGGATGGTCCCGCGTCGATCTCGCGGAGCTCGCTGCCGGGTCCGGGTACCTGGATCGCCTACGATCGCGCCACCCAGCAGGTCCACGTGCTCGGCCTGGCTCAGGACGCGACCGATGCCGGCCCGTGGACGGTCTACGTCATCGAGCCGCACGGCAACGCCGTGTACGCGGACGCGCGATTGCCGGAAGGGTTCACGCCGGTGACCTGGGCGGCCGACTTCGAGCCCGAGTACCCGTCCGAGGACCGCCAGGAACTACTGCTGTTCACCAGCGCGGGTGCGTCCGTCTCCGTCGATGCCGGATCGCACGCGTTCGCCTGGCGTTTCCCGGGCGTGATCGCCGGGGCGATCACGGCGGCGCTGCTGTACCTGCTGGCCCGGATCCTGTTCAAGCGGCGGATCGTGGCTGGGCTGGTCGCCCTGCTGGTCCTCGTGGACGGGATGTTCTTCGTCCAGTCGCGGATCGGGATGAACGACGTGTACGTCGGCATGTTCATCATGGCGGCCTACACGGTCTTCGCGGCGATCTGGACCGGATGGTGGCGGGGCCGCTGGGCGTTCTGGCTGGCGATGCCGATCATCGGCGTCCTGCTCGGCCTGGCGCTCGCGTCGAAGTGGGTCGCGGCCTACGCGATCGGCGCGCTCATCCTGCTGCTCCTGGTCCGCAGCGCGCTCGGGCGAGTCGTCGCGATCCTGGGCATGATCGGCATCACGTCGGCGCTCGGCTACCTGGCGATCACCGTGCCGGAGGGCCAGGGCTTCGGGAACCTGGCCTTCCTGCTGATCATGATCGCGCTGACGCTCGTGGCGGTCGTGGCGGCCATCCTGCACCCTGTCGCCTGGACGGACGACGAGTTGCGGTTCGCGGTCGCGGCGCCGGCGGCCCTCGGAGCTCTGGTCTTCTTCGCGGCCGTCGCGCTGGGAATGGCAAGCCAGCCGATCACGCTGGGGTCGCTTACGGTCACGCCAGTCGAAGTGGCCCTGGCGCTCGCGCTCGGATCCGGCGTCGTGGCGGGACTGTTCTGGGCAGGCGGCCGGCTCGGCTTCGGCCCGCTCGCACTGCCACCGGCGCCCGGTGCGCCAGGCAGCTACCTGGGACCGCCGTCCCCGGCGCCCGATGGCTGGCTCCGGCCCGGCTGGTTGCTGGGTCTGCCCGTGGCCTACGCCGCGATCTGCATGATCGTCGTGCCGCTGGCGGTCTACGTGGCCTCCTACCTCCCGTGGGCGGCGATCGAGGGTCACCAGATCGTGACGGGCTGGCCGGAAGGCCACGATGGGCAGACGCTGCTCGCGCTCCTCGGCCAGATGTACAGCTACCACAACAGTCTGACCGCGGCGCACGCCGCGTCCTCCCCGTGGTGGGCGTGGCCGTTCAACCTCAAGCCGGTGTGGTTCTACCAGGAGGGCCTGGCGGCAGGCACCAGTGCCGCGTTGTACGACGCGGGGAGCCTGGTCGTCTGGTGGCTCGGCGTTCCCGCCCTGGCATTCGTGAGCCTGATGGCATTCAAGCGTCGCAGCCTGGCGCTGACGCTCATCGCCGTCGGGTTCGCCGCGCAGTGGGTCCCGTGGGCCCGGATCGATCGCGCCGCGTTCCAGTACCACTACTACACGGCGCTCCCGTTCGTGGTGCTGGCGCTGGCCTACTTCCTGGCCGAGGTCTGGCACGGGGCTTCGAGACGGACCTGGCAGCTCGCCCGGCTCGCGGCCGGGCTGGCGATCATGGGTCCGGCGCTGATGTGGCTGCTGAGCCGGCCGTTGTGCTGGATCGTGGGCGTGGAGTCGGTCAACCCGGGCTCGGCGGCCTGTCCGGCCGTGATCCCGACCGCGGTCCTGACGGTGCGGACGCTGGGCCTGGCCATCGTGGTGGGCGGCGGGTTGCTGCTGCTCATCCGCCAGTTCGTCCTGCTCGAGCGCATCGAGGGCGACCAGGACGGCCGCCGCTGGCGCTCCTTCCTGCCGCTCGCGCTCACCGGGCTGGGCGTGGCGGTCGGACTCGCCATCGCTGCAGCGCTTCCGGACACCGCGATCCTGACGCTGTCCAACGTCTCCGCCGAACCGATCGCGCTCATCGTGCTGATGCCGCTGGCGTACCTCGCCGTCCAGGTCGCCGGATCGCGCGATCCACGACGGTTCGTCCTCGGGTTCGGCGTCGTCGCGGTCGGCTGGTTCGCGATCCTGTACCCGAACATCTCGGCCCTGCCGCTGCCGTCCGCAGTCGTCGCCGCCTACCAGGGGATCCTGCCGACCTACCTGTACGCCTTCCAGTTCCCGGTCAGCACGGTGGATCGGAGTGTCGCGACGCCGCTCCTGACGCCGATGTTCGTCGTCCTCACGGTGGCGATCACCGTGACCTGCCTGGTGGTGGCCTACTCCACCTGGTCCTGGCGGCTCACGACGGCCGGACCGGACGCATCGTCCTCCGAGGACGCGGACAGCCTGGCACGGACCGGTGGCGGGGCCTGAGGGACCTCGGCCCGGAATCCGGACGGGAGTGCGCCCGTGGCGGCCAGGCGGCGGATGACGAAGCCGTAATACTCCTCCACCTTGGCCGTCACCCGCGGCCAGCTGAACTCGGCTGCCCTGCGCCTGACCGGCGGTGCCCATCCGGGCACGGAGGTCCGGGTCGTCGAGCAGCTTGCCGATCGCCTCGGCCAGCCCCTTCGGGTCGCGCGGCGGCACGAGCAGGCCTTCACGGCCGCGCCGGACGACGCCCTTGTAGCCGTGGATGTCCGACGCGACGATCGGCGTGCCGGCGGCCATCGCCTCCAGCAGGACGATCCCGAACGATTCGCCGCCGGTCGCCGGCGATACGTACACGTCGGCCGTCCGGAACAGCTGGGCCTTCTCCGCATCGCTCACCCGACCAAGGAAGACGACCCCCTGGAGGCCCCGCGTGGCCACGTAGCGCCGCGCTTCGCGTTCCTGCGGACCCGAGCCCACCACGAGCAATCGCGTGGCGTAGCCGCCCTTGCGCAGGATCCGCTGGGCCTTGAGCAGGTGCAGCAGCCCCTTGCGCGGTTCATGCCGTCCGACGAACAGGATGTTGGGTGTCCCGTCCTGCCAGCGAGCGATCGGGACGGCGTTGGCGTAGCGAGGGACATCGACCCCGTTCGGGATGACCTTGTAGTCGCCCGGGAAGAACCGGTCGATGAAGTGGCGCGCCGCCGCGCTGACGGCGACGCGGCCGTGGAGCCGTGCCGCGTGGCCGCGCATGACCCGGCTGCCCAGCTCATAGGATGGCGAGAAGCCGGCATAGGCATGGAAGGTCGCCACGTTCACGCTTGTTGACTCGCGCAGCAGGAAGAGCGACAGGAACGGCACGAACGGCTCGTGGAAGTGGAGGAGGTCGAACTGCTCCTCCTCCAGCATCCGGCGGACCTGGCCGATGTAGCGGGGTGAGAACGTGAGCGTCCCGATGGACCCGTTGGCGCGCACGGAGAAGCCGACGCCGAGGCGGATGATGTCGCCCTCGGACGAGCGCTGTGGTCCGTGGCTGGCGGTGATGATCCGAACGTCGTGGCCGGCCAGGCGCAGGTTCTCGTAGAGGAATCGCACGTGCTGGGCCACGCCGCCCGCTTCCGGGTAGATGTACGGACAGACCAGACCGATCTTCATCGTGGTGCGCCGTCGCGGGTGTCGAAGCGTGGCGGTCGCTGGCGGCCGCCGGGGTAGCCATGATCGCGCCCCGTGCCATCGTTGCGGACCCGGCCCATCGTCTCGTCCCGCGCGTCGCGTCCGCGCTTGCGCAGTTGCTCGCGGAAGGTGCCCAGCTGGCCGAGCGTCTCGTGGAACGTGCCATGGTGCCGGGTGGTCCGGGCGGCGATCGCGAGCCGGAGGTCGTCAAAGGTCTCTCCCGGGAACGAGGTCCAGCCGATCCCGACCGCGTCGAGCGCGTGCGCGTCGCTGTTGCCGACCTGGGCGAGCCCTCGCTCGGCCGCGAAGCGGACCACGCTGCCGTGTCGTGGCCGTCCGAGCGAGGTCGGGTTGAATGTCTCGATGGCGTCCGGGTGGACGGTCTCGTCCGCGTCGTCCAGCAGGCGACGCAGGACGAACGCCTGGGCGCACAGCGGATAGGGCACGAGCGGATGGGCGGGGATGGCGAGGGCGCCCTGGTCGTGGATCTCGGCGATCGTGGAGCGCAGCGACCGGTACGAGCGGACGGGCCGTCGGAGGCCGAGAGCGAGCAGGTGGCCGCCCAGGGTGGTGACCTCTTCGCCGACGACGACCTCCAGGGGCAAGCCGCGATCCTGCGCGAGGGCCTGTCCCGCCAGCGCTGCGTCGATGCGCTCGTGGTCGGTGATCGCGATGACGTCCAGCCCGAGTTCGATCGGCGCGGTCGAGCACGCTGGTGACGGATGCCGTGCCGTCGGACGCAGCGGTGTGGATGTGCAGGTCCGCGCGCCCGACGCGACTCGGCAGGTCCGTCATGCGCCCGCCTCAAGGTCCGGCCAGATCGGGAAGAAGACTGCCCACCATTGCTCGGGTGCGTCTTCGACGATCTGCTCGAATGCGGACGCCAGGAGCGTCATGGTCGCCGTCACACGTTCACGCCGGGTGCCCTCGGCCGGGACGTCGATGGCGATCAATCGCCCGCGAAAGCGCAGCCCCGCTGTTCGCCGGAAGCTCAGGCCATACACCGGCGCACCTGTCTCCACCGCGAGCATCGCCGGCCCCATCGGCAGCATCGCCGGAGCCCCGAACAGCGGGATCGGGATCCCGCCCCCGGTCAGGTCGCGGTCGCCCACGATCCCGACCGGGATGCCGTTGAGGAGCGCGTCCTGGAGGGTCCGGCGGGCCTCGCGCAGACCCACCAGCTTGACGCCGTTGACCCCGCGGGTCCGCTCGAACCAGGCCTGCAGGCCTGGATCGTCGACGGTCTGCATCGGGGTCACGGTGGTCCCGACGCGGAACGCGAGGAAGAGCACGGGCAGCTCGACCGAGCCGAAGTGCAGGCCGACGAACAGCGCCGCCCGGCCGGGCACGACCGCCTCGGCCACGAGGTCGGGCGTGTCGATGTCCAACCGCGCGTCGAGGGACTCGCGCGTGACGCCGGGCGTCCGCGCCACCTCGAGGTAGTAGCGGGCGTTGTGGCGGAACGCCGAGCGGACGAGCCGCTCGAAGGCGCGCGGGTCGGTCGCCGCGGCCCGCACCGTGGGCGAGCCCCGTCCGGCCGCGTCCAGCGCTCCGCAGACACGCCGCAGGTTGCGTCGAGCCTGGGCGGCACGATCGGGCGCCAGCCGGTACCACAGGTCGCCTGCCAGCTCCGCGACGCGGACGAGCGGGCCTTCCGGCAGCCGGCAAGCCAGCCACGAGGCGGCCATCAGCGCGCGGCCCCTGAGTCTTGAAACGAGCTCGCCGCTCATCGCGCGGCTTCCGTCCGGCGTGGCAGTGGCGGGCGTCTGGTCGTCCGGGTCGCGAACCAGCGCGGCGTTCGGGCCCGGGTCCGCGTGACCGGCTTGCATGGCCCGTGCGCGACGCTCGAGATCGAACGCCTCGTCTGCGGTCGCCGGCCAGATCGGCTTGAAGCTGTACCACTCCTCGGGGTGCCGCCCGATGGTCAGCTCCAGGGCATCGGCGATGCGCTGGGTCGCACGTTGCAGGTCTGCCGGACCGATGGACGGGACTTCGATCGGCTCCGCCCAGGGTCACGTGGAGGCGGCGGTCCGGCTGTCGGGTGGTGATGATCGGCACGATCCGCGACTTCGTCTTGGCGGCCAGCGTGGCCGGCCCGGCCGGCAACGTGGTCCAGGCGCCGAACAGCGTCACCGGGATGCCGTCGCTGCGATACCCCCAGTCGACGAGGAGACCCAACAGCTCGCGTCGCCGCAGGACCCCGAAGATCCCGCGCAGGTTGCGCCACGGGATGAGCGTCGCCGACCACTGCTCACGCTGGCGTCGCAGGTGGTCGAACAGCTCCGGAAACGCCGAATCGTCGGCGACCACGCTGAGCGGCAGACCCAGGTGGGCGATGGCCGCGCCGATCGCGTCGTTGTTGCCGACATGTGCGACCGTGCAGGATGATGCCGCCGTCGGGAGCCGAGGCCCGCATCAGCGCGACTTCGGCCGGGTCGAGCGGCTCGATGAGATCGATGACCTCGTCGGTCGGCATGAACGGCACGCGCATGAGCTCCACGAGGTAATCCCCATAGGCCCGATACGCGCGCAGGGCCAGCCGCCGGACGCGCGGGTGATCCGGCGGCAGCCCGAGGACGTGCCCGAAGTTGCGGTTGGACCAGGCGCGTTTCGTGGGCCACAGCAGGTATGACGCCTGAGCGCCGAGTCCGATCAGCGCCCCGGCCGGACGTGCCGGCACGGTGCGCAGGACCCAGGCCGTGGCGCGGTAGGCCAGGACGACCGACCGCTCCACGATGCGGGGACTGGCTCCGCCGCGGCGGTGCGGCGCCTCGAGTCGGCGCTCGCCGCCGGTCACTGCGCGGCGGCGGCCGCCTTGGCCCTGGAGGCCGCGAGCTTGCGGTAGGTCCGCTTCTTCGGGGCTTCCGTGCCGACCAGCGTCTCGTTGTCCTCGCCGCGGATGAACGCTTCCACCCGGTTGAACGCGATGTCGTCGTGGATCTGCTGGGGCGGGCTCTTCATGAAGTAGCTGGATGGGGCAACGAGCGTGCCGGACAGGCCACGGTCCAGGCCCAGCTTCAGGCAGCGGATGGCGTCGGTGATGACGCCGGCGCTGTTCGGGCTGTCCCACACCTCGAGCTTCATCTCCACGTTGAGCGGCACGTCGCCGATAGGTGGTGCCTTCCATCCGGATGTAGCACCACTTGCGGTCCTTGAGCCACGGCACGTGGTCGCTGGGGCCGACGTGGATGTCGTCGTCGTCCAGCTCGTAGTCGAGCATGGACGTGACCGCGTTCGTCTTGGAGATCTTCTTGGACTCCAGGCGCTCGCGCTCGAGCATGTTCAGGAAGTCCGTGTTGCCGCCGAAGTTCAGCTGGTAGGTGCGGTCCAGGCGGACGCCGCGATCCATGAACAGGCGGGTCAGCACACGATGGCTGATGGTCGCGCCGACCTGGCTCTTGATGTCGTCGCCGATGACCGGCAGGCCGGCCTCCGCGAAGCGGCGCTGCCAGTACGGCTCACGGCCGATGAAGACCGGGATGGCGTTGACGAATGCGACGCCGGCGGCCAGGGCCTGCTCGGCGTACCACTTGGTCGCTTCCTCGCTGCCGACCGGCAGGTAGCTGACCATGACGTCGACTTCGCGCTCCTTGAGGATGCCCACGATGTCGGCCGTCTCGCCGGGCGCCTTCTCGATGATCTGGCTGAGGTACTTGCCCAGGCCGTCATGGACCATGCCGCGGTCCACGTTGACGCCCAGGGGCTTGACCTGCTGGAAGACGTACGTGTTGTTCGGCTTCGTGTAGATCGCCTCGGACAGGTCCTTGCCGACCTTGTTCTTGTCGATGTCGAAGGCGGCGACGAAGTCGATGTCGCGGATGTGGTAGCCGCCCAGATCGACGTGCATCAGGCCCGGGACGAAGTCGGACGCCTTGGCGTCCTCGTAGTAGTAGCGGCCCTGGACCAGGCTGCTGGCGCAGTTGCCGACGCCCACGATGGCGACCCGGATCTTGCCGTCGCCGCGCCGCCCGGACCCGGCCCAGATGTTGCTTGGCGTGCTGCCGTTCTTGCCGTTGCTCTTGCTCACGTGCGTTCTCCCTGCTCCCTTTACCTGGTCGAGGTGGTGGCGGCCGACTTGGCCTGGCTGCGGACATGGAGGATCCGCTGGATGACGGTGATGGTGGCCCCGACGGCGATGATGCCGAGGGCGACGAGGATGACGTAGGCACCGACCGGGAAGGCTGCCCACCGGCCCCACCGGCGATGGAGTAGGGCGCAGTACCGAGGATGCCGCCGACGATCAGGCCGAGGCTGAGGATGACCAGCCGGATCTCGCGCGGCATGACGCCGATGGCGGCCATCCCGGTGCCGGCCGTGAAGCCGAGTCCCTCCGACTTCGATCGGGTGTAGCTGACCATGACGGCCGAGCCGAGCGCTGCCGCGGCAAGACACCGGTCCGTGCAGGATCCCGAGCTCCTCCAAGCCGACGACGATGCCGACATAGACGATGACCTCGCCGGCCCGGTCGAAGACCGAGTCCATGAAGGCGCCGAGCGGGCTGACCTTGCCGGTCGCGCGGGCCAGCGTCCCATCGAACATGTCGAAGACGCCGCCGATGAAGACGACGAGGCCGCCGACCAGCCACAGCTGCGGGCCAGCAGGATCGCGCCGACGACGGTGATGCCGAACCCGATCAGGGTGAGCCCGTCCGGGGTGAGGCCGAGGCGGCCCATGCCCAGCGCGATCGGCTCGAAGACCTTCTTGATCCTGGTGCGGGAGTCGTTCGAGATGGTCATCGGGACTAGCTTACGAGCCCGAGGGCGACCCGTTGACGTGCCGCGAACTCCTCGAAGGCTTCCTCGCGCAGGCGGCAGATGGTCTCGCGGCCCTGGCGGCGAGTCTCGACGACGCCCGTCGCGCGGAGGCGGGTCAGGTGCCAGGAGACGAGGGGCTGGGACAGTCCGACGTGATCGACCAGCTCGGTGACCGTCGCCTCGCCGTCGGCGAGCGGCGCAGGATGCGCAGCCGGTTCACGTCGGCCATGACCTTGTGGAAGGCGCGCAACTGGCGCAGGTCGTCCGGCTGGACGACGGCCGCGGCGATGGTGGAGCGGACTCGGGCGGGGGACGGGGACATCGGGCTCCGCTGCTGGCCGTCGGGTTGTATCAACGACGGTTTATATCAATGCTCGTTGATGTTATTCGGCGCTCGGGCGGCCTGTCAAGAGGCAGCCCGACCGATGCCAGCCGGCCGGGCAGCCGGTGCGCAGGAAGCGCATCCGTCGATGGTTCAGGGCAAGCGGAACCATCCCACCCGCGACGATCCCCGTCAAATCGTTCCGCTTGAGCGAAGCCGATCAGGCCGGGCGCGCGATGCGGGGACGCCGGGTCCGGCCGGCCTGCGACGCCGGCCCCACTACACTCCGCCCATGGAACGCCGAACGGCCTTCGTGCTGCTGGCCGTCTTCGGGACCGGCGTATTCCTGGCCGGCCTCGAGCTGATGATCACGGCGGTCGCGCTGCCGTCCATCCTTGCCAGCCTGGTGGACGCGGCCGGCAGCTCCGCCTGGATCGAACTCCGCAAGGCCAGCTGGATCATCAACGGCTACCTGCTCGTCTTCATCCTGACGATGCCGATGGCCGGCCGGTTGACCGACCTGTGGGGCGCTCGCCGGCTACTCATCGGCGCGCTCGTCATCTTCATCGTGGGCTCGACGCTGGCCGGGATGGCGCAATCCCTCGACCAGCTCATCGCCGCGCGGCTCATCCAGGCCGTGGGCGGGGGAGTCCTGGTCCCGGTGGGGACGGCCGCGGCCTCGCACCTGTTCGGCGGCGCGGCCCGCCCCCGGGCACTCGGGGTCATCGGCGCGCTCACCTTCCTCGGGATGGCGGCCGGCCCGTTCCTGGGAGCGGCGATCCTGTCGTCGGTGCACGCCGAGGATGCGCTGGCCGGCGCAGGCCTTGCCGACCAGCCCGCTGGCCGACGTCCTCGCGCCGTCCTGGCGATGGGTGTTCTACATCAACGTGCCGATCGGCATCGCGGCGCTCGTCGTGGCCTGGGCCGCCGCCCCTGGCTGGGACACGCCACGCCGAGCCGGCCGGGTCGATCTCGTCGGTGCGTTCCTGTTCGGTGTCGCGCTGCTCTCCGGACTGGTCGGCCTGACGCTCATCGGCACGACCGAGATCGCCGACACGGGCCTGGACCCGATGACCGTCACGGCCGGCCTTCTCGCGATCTCCGCCCTGGCCGTGGTGGGGTTCGTCCTGCTCGGCCTCCGGTCCACCGATCCGTTCATCGAACCCCGCCTCTTCCGAAGCCTGCCGTTCAGCGCGGCGACGCTGGTCTCCTTCCTCACCGGCTATGCGTTCGCCACGGCCATCATCGGCGCAGCCGTCTTCGTGGACCGTGTCCTGTACGGCGGCCCGGACGAGCAGCGGCTGGCACTCGGTTCCCTGGCCGGGGCGACCGCCGTCGGGGCCCTCGCCTCCGGCTTCCTGGTCCGGTTCCTCGGGCTCCGTCTCGTGAGCCTGATCGGGCTCGCCCTGAGCATCGGTGCCCTGCTGGCCATGTCCGCCTGGACGCCGGAGACGCCGCTCGGGGAGGTCGCGCTGGCCCTTGGCGTGTTCGGACTCGGGTTCGGCCTGACGGTGACCCCGCGATCCACGGCCGCGGTGGAGGCGGCCGGCCGTCGCCTGTTCGGGGTCGCCTCGGCGGTCGTCACGGTCGCCCGCATGGTCGGCATGGCCGTGGGCCTGGCCATCCTGACGGCCTATGGGTCGACCACGATCGATCGGCTGTCCGATCAGGTCTACGCCACCCCGGACGCCTATCTCCAGTTCATCCCGGACGAGCTGCGCGGGCGGCCGCTCAAGGATCCTCTCGTGGTGGACGCGCTTGAGACATGGGCCTCCCGTGAGGCCGCTCAGATCATGGTCGGGCCTGTTCCTGGTCGCCGCGGCCGTGACGGCCGTCGCGATCCCGCCGTCACTCGTGCTCGGCGGTCGGCCGCGTATGCTGGCGGACGAACCGACCGCCCCTCGTGCGGCCGGTGCCGGAGGTCCCGATCCCGATGGCCACGCCAGTCCGAACCCAGGCGCCGACAGCTGACCCGAAGACGCACCGTGCCGGGTGAGCCGGTCGCCCGCCGGCGCGCTCCTGCCGGACGCCACGACCCCGGGCGCGCTCCGGATCTGCGCCATGGTCGGCGGCGAGCTTCGGGACGTGCGCGGGGCACCCGCCCTGGAGCACCTGGCGGAGTTCCTCCGCCAACCCGAGGCCAGCGTCTGGATCGACATGTCCGGGCCATCGCAGGCGCAGGTCGAGCAGGTCGGCGCCGCGCTGGGACTGCATCCGCTCATCGTCGAGGACGTCCTGGAGGGCAACCAGCGCGCCAAGCTGGAGATGACCGACGGCGTCGTCCACCTCGTGCTGTTCCATCTCGAGTACGAGGACAGGGTGGTCGCCTCGGAACTGGACATGGTCCTGGGCCTCGGGTTCCTGATGACCGTCCATGGCGACGGCTGGGATCCCCACGCCTCCCATCACCTTGGCGCTGGTCTGGAGGCCGTCCTCACGCATGGCCCGGACCACCTGCTCTGGGCGCTGTGCGATGACATCGTCGACGGCTACTTCCCGTTCTCGGACGAGCTCGGGAACGCGATCGACGAGGTCCAGGACGAGGTGATGCGCAAGGCCACCCCGCAGACGCTCGAGCGGGTGTTCGAGCTGAAGCGCCAGCTCATCGAGGTCCGCCGATCGATCAGCCCGGTCCGCGAGGTGTTCAACCAGTTGACGAACCGGGACATGCCACTGATCGACGAGAACGAGATCGTCTACTTCCGCGACGTCTACGACCACCTCATCCGGTTGACCGATGAGCTGGACATGTACCGGGAGCTGGCCTCGGCCACGCTCGACGTCTATCTGACCCAGGTCAACAACAACCTCTCGGTCATCATGAAGCGCCTGACGGGGGTGACCGTCATCCTCGCCGGGATCGGGGCCGTCGCGGGGATTGTTCGGGATGAGCGAGGCGAATGCCGCGATCGGCGGCGGAGAGGCCGGCGGATTCTGGGTCGTGACCGGTGTGGTGGTCCTGGCGGCCGCAGGCGGCCTCGCGTTCCTGCGGCGGATCGACTGGATCTGAGCTCGGCCCGGCGCGGTCTAGCCGCAGACGACCGGCCTGGGCTTGGGGTGCGCCTCGGCCGGATCGGCCGCTTCCTGTGACAGGAACGTCGCCCTGACCTGCGTCTTGCCCGGCGTCCCCTTCGGACCCTCGGACGTTTGCAGCCAGAGCTCGTCCGTGGTCGCGGCGATGGCGTCGTTCAGGTCGCGCTGGTCCCGTCGAACCTCGACGATCTCGTACAGGAAGCGCTGGTCGTCGCTGGTGTAGACCTCGACGATCATCCCCAGCATCTTCTTGCCGTTCTGGATCCTGCGACGCCGTCAGGATCGGCAGGAACATCCCCTCGCGGGCGTGGGCGTACAGGTACGTGGCGCGATCCTGGCCGGGCTGGCCAAGCTGCTTGATGTACATCGCCACGTCGCACAGCGGGTAGGTGTTCGCGCCGCCCGGCGGCTTGATGACGGGCAGGTCGATCTTGAGAGCGGCGATCCGAACGCGCGTCGCGACCCGATCGGCAGGAGCGGTGGGGGCGGCCGTGGGCGGTCCCGCCGACCCGAGCGGCGGGAGCGTGATGAGCGGCGATGGGCTCGCCACACCGGCGACTGGCCGTCGGCCTGGGCGAGCCCATCGGCCCGGCGTCGACCGGCGTCGTGTAGCTCAGCAGACCGACGCGAGCAACGTGACGCCAAGGGCGGTCAGGACGGCTGGGATCACGCGGGAGCGGAGGTCCTCCGCAGGGTCGGCCATGGGAGCCGGATGGTAGCAGCGAGTGCTCCACGACGCCCTCGGTCGCTGGTACTGGTTCGCTCCGGTACTGGTACGCTCCGGCCGATGTCACCACGCCTCGCGATCCTGGCCGGACTGTTCAGCGGGATCCTGGTCGCCGCCCTCATCCTCGGCGGCATCTACGCACTCGCACCGGAGGCGCCCCTGGTCGCTCCGACGGCTTCGGCCGCGACATCGCCGGTGCCGGCCAGTCCAGCGCCGGCGACCGATCGTCCGTCCACGTCCGCTGCCGCCCCATCGCTGCCGCCATCGGCCTCGCCATCGGCCTCCGCATCAGTGCGCCGCGAGCAGCGCCCTGTTCCATATCGGTGAGGCGGCGCCCCCGCTCGTGGTGCCGCAGGTCGGCGGCGGGACGATCGATCTGGCGGACCTCAAGGGCCAGCCGGTCTGGGTGAACTTCATGGGCACCTACTGCCCGCCCTGTCAGGACGAGTTCCCGCTCATGAACGGCTTCGCCGCGCGCTACGCGAAGGATGGCCTGGTCGTCCTGGCCATCGACATCAAGGAGGACGAGGGCACGGTGGCGGCCTTTGCCGAGTCGCTGGCGCGCCACGTTCCCGCTGGGCCTGGACGCCACGGGCGCCAACGCGGAGGCGTGGGATGCCCTGGTCCTGCCGATCCACTTCTGGATCGACCGCGACGGGATCGTGCGCGATGGGGCGCTTGGCGGGATCGGCCCCGACATCATGGCCCAGGGCGTGCAGACCGATCCTGCCCGGCGTCACCGTCACGCCTTGACGGACCGGCTCGCCCGGGTCGGCAGCGCCGCGGTCCGAGCCCGCCTTGGGACGCTCCTGGCGGCCGACGGACCGATCCTGATCGTGTCGGACTTCGACGGCACCCTGGCCCGCGGATCGGGCGATCCCACCGCTGCCGCGATCGAACCGCTCGCGCGGCGCTCGCTGCGCCGGCTGGCCCGCCTTGGCGCCGATCGGCCCGGCCGCCCCTGGACGGCGATCCTCACCGGACGCACCGTGGCCGATGTCGCGACTCGGATCCGCGTGGGCGGGATCGAGTACCTCGGTGACCACGGACTCCAGTCCGGCTGGCTTCCCCGCGGCGCCAGGGTCGACTCGATGGCGACCGATGTCCTGCCGGGCTTCGAAGGCCATGTCCCGGCCGCCCGGGCACTCGCGGCCGGGGTCGGTGCCCGGCTGGGTCATCCCGAGTGGCTGTACGTCGAGTCCAAGGGTCCGTCGGTGGCCTTCCATTTCCGCGGCGCCCCGGATCGCGATGTCGCCCGCGAGGCCGTTCACGCCGCATTGCGCGAGACGGAGCTGGAGGTCGGCGACCACGGCCTGGCCCACTACCGCGGTCGGCTGGTCGTGGACCTGCGGCCGATCCAGGCGGGCGGCAAGGCCGAGGCGATGGCCCGCCTGATCGAACGCGAGCAGCCGGTGGTCGTGATCGCCCTTGGCGACGATGTCAGCGACGCCGATGCCTTCGCCGTCCTGCGGGCCGCGCGCGGGACGGGCGCCCTGGATGGACTCGCCGTGGCCGTCCATGGACCGCACGGGATGCCGGATGCCGTGCGCGACAACGCCGACCTGCACCTCGCCACGCCGCACGAGGCTTCGCGCCTGCTGGCCTCGATCGCCACCGTCATCGGCCGCACCCGCTAGCATCGATCCAGTGTCCGAGCTGACGCCCAGGCCGTCCTACCGCGCCCTGTTCGCCGTGCCCCAGCTCGGACGGGTCGTCGCGTCGATGCAGCTTGCCCGCATCGCGCAATCGATGCTCGGCGTGGCCATCGTCCTGTTCGCCCTGGCCGAGTACGACTCGCCGTCGCTGGCCGGCATCGTGACCTTCGCCTCGATCGTGCCCGGATTGCTCATCGCGCCGATCGCCGGGGCGCTCCTCGATCGCCATGGACGGATCCGGCTCATCGGCCTCGACTACGCGGTGGCGTTCGCCAGCCTCATCCTGATCGGCTGCCTGTCGCTGGCCGGGATGCTGCCGGTCGGCCTGCTGATCGTCATCGTCATGATCACTTCGCTGACCGCCATCCTCAGCCATGTCGGCCTGCGCACGATCATCCCGTTGATCGTGCCGTCGCAGCTGTGGGAGCGGGCCAACGCGATCGATGCGAACGGCTACGTCGTAGCGACGATCCTCGGCCCGCCGATCGCCGCCGCTGCGGTCGCCGTCCTCGGCCCGCCGGTCGCGATGATCACCATCGCCATCCCGTTCGGATTGGCGGCCTTGGCGCTGATCGGACTCCGCGAGCCCGCGATGGTCGGCGCCGCTCCCGGGAACCTGCTGCGCGACGCCTGGGACGGGACCCGCTATGCGTGGCGCAACCGGACGATCCGCGGCCTCGGGTTCTCGATCAGCGTGACGAACCTGAGCTGGGGGATGATGACCATCGCGATCCCGCTGATCGTGCTGGACGCCCTGGAGCTCGATGCGATCTGGGTCGGTGTCGTCTTCGCGGTGTCGGGCGTGTCCGGGATGATCTCGGCGCTCGTCTTCGGTCGGGGTGACTCACGCGGTCGCGAACTGCCGATGATCGTGATCCCGACGCTCCTGCTCGCGCCGGCGGTCGCACTGCTCCTGCCGACGACCGGTCTCTTCGGTCCCATCGAGCCGGCCGCCGGGCTGGCCCTGCTGATCGATCGCGATGACGCTGATCGGGCTGCTGAACGGTCCGATCGACATCGCCCTGTTCACCGTCCGCCAGCGCCGGACGGATGCCGCATGGATGGGCCGTGCGTTCGCCGTCTCGATGGCGTTCAACTTCATCGGCTTTCCGTTCGGGGCGGCGATCGCCGGCGCGCTGGCGACCGATTCGCTCGCCGGCGGCCATCGCCATGGGGGTCGTCGCCTGCCTGGCGGGAGGGCTACTGGCGCAGTGGCTGATCCCGGCGCGTGCTCCGGAGATCGGCCCGATGGAGGTGGCGTCGCCGGCCTAGCCGCGGCGCACCTGGACCGGCGAGCGGCTCAACGGCCGAGCGAGACCGCGAGCGCCGCGTCGCTGATGATGCCGAGGATGGCCGTCGGGAAGAGGCCAAGCGCGATGGTCAGCGCGGTGGCGATCCCCAGGCCGCCCCACAGCAGCGCCCCGTGGCGCTGGGGCGCGCGTGTCGGACTCCGGGTCGCGCATGTACATGTAGACGATCACGCGCAGGTAGTAGAACGCCGCGACTGCCGCGTTCAGGACGGCGATGACCGCGAGGATCGATGTCGCGCCACCCGCCTCGACGGCCGCGATGATGACGTACGCCTTGGCGAAGAACCCGGCCGTCGGTGGGATCCCGGTCAGCGACAACAGGAACAGCGTGAACACGATGGCCAGCACCGGTTCGCGACGGATCAGGCCGGCGAACGTGCCCAGGCCGGACGTCACGCCAGTCCGCTTCTGGATGGCCGAGATCACCGCGAACGCGCCGAGGTTCATGAACGTGTAGGCGACCAGGTAGAAGAGCAGGCCCTCCAGCCCATCCAGGCGCCCGGCGGCATAGGCGGCCAGGCCGACCAGCATGTAGCCGGTATGGGCGATGGAGCTGTAGGCCAGCATCCGCTTGACGTTGTCCTGGGTCAGCGCGACCAGGTTGCCGAGGGTCATGGTCAGCGTCGAGAGCACCAGGATGATCGGCAGCCACACATCGGCCAGCGGCCAGAGGGCCTCGCCGAACAGGCGGATGATCAGCGCGAACGCCCCGACCTTCGGGCCGACCGACAGGTAGCCGGTGACCGGGGTCGGGGATCCCTGGTAGGCGTCCGGCGTCCAGTAGTGGAACGGCACCGCGGCGATCTTGAAGGCCACGCCCGTGGTCAGGAAGGCGAGCCCCATCGCCAGGCCGGGCGACAGCGGTACGTCGCCGTCCACGATCGCCGCGAGCGCCTGCGAGACGCCGTCCACGCTGGTGGTCCCGGTGAGGCCCCAGACGAAGGCCAGCCCGAACAGGAAGATGGCCGAACTGAAGGAGCCCAGCAGGAAGTACTTGATCGCGCCCTCGGTGGAGTACGAGTCGGTCTTGTGGTACCCCGCCAGGAGATAGCCGGGCAGCACCATCAGCTCCAGGCCGATGAACAGCAGCAGCAGGTCCGTCGAGGCGGCGATGAGCATCGCGCCGGTCATCGCGAACAGGAGGATGATCGCGAACTCCGGGACGGGCAGGCTCCGCGGCAACAGGTAGTCCGGGGCGAACGCGATGGTCAGGGCCACGATGGCGATGAACACGTAGTCCAGCAAGCGTCGTCAGGGCGTCCACGGTGTACGACCCGCCGAACGCGCTCGCGGCGGTCTGCCCGGCGCTCCACGTCAGGCCGGCCGTCACGGCCAGGCCGAGGTACGCGGTGACGATCGCCAGTGTCCGGTTGCCCGGCCTGACGAGGTCCGCGACGAGGACCGCGCAGGCGGTCAGGACGGCGGCGATGAGCGGGCCGATCGCGGTGAGGTCCTGGGCGTTCAATGGGCGGCCCTGCCATCCACTTCGGTCGCCGCGGGCCGCGTCGCGAGCAGGACGAAGGCGATCCGGGCGACGATCCCGAGGACGATCAGGCCGAGCAGGACCGCGACGACCTCGGTCGGGACGGCGATGGCCGCCGCCGGGGCGTCCACGCTGGCGAGGGTGGCGTCCACGGTGCCCCGGATCAGGCCGAGGAGCAGGCCCGGCTGGATCCCGAAGATGACGACCAGGATGCCCAGCGGGACCAGGGTCAGGATCTCGACCGGGGTCATGTCGGTCAGGTGGTCGCCGAGTCCCTTGAGGAAGTCGGACAGCTCGCCGAAGACGATCCGGCCGTACATGAACAGCAGGTAGCCCGCCGCCAGGATCATGACGAAGGCGGCGATCGCCGCGGCCGCCGGCGCCACCTCGAACGTGCCGACCAGGACCAGGAACTCACCCACGAACCCGGACAGGCCCGGCAGGCCGGCCGAGGCGAAGACGAAGAACCCGAACACGGCGGCGTAGACCGGAGTGCGCCCGGCGAGCCCGCCCATCTTCGCGATCGTCCGGTCGTGGGTCCGTTCGTAGATGACGCCGACGAGGAGGAACAGGGCGCCGGTGATGAGCCCGTGGTTGATCATCTGCAGGATCGCGCCCTGGAGGCCCTGCTCGGTGAACACGAAGATGCCCAGGGTCACGAAGCCCATGTGGCTGACCGACGAGTAGGCGACGAGCCGCTTCAGGTCCGGCTGGACCATCGCCACGACCGCGCCGTAGATGATCGCGATGAGCGACAGCACGATGATCGCCGGCGCGAAGGTCTGTGCCGCGTCCGGGAAGAGCGGCAGGGCGAACCGGATGAACCCGTAGGCACCCAGCTTCAGCATGACCGCGGCCAGGATGACGCTGCCCGCCGTCGGGGCCTCGGTGTGCGCATCCGGCAGCCAGGTGTGGAACGGGAACATCGGGACCTTGATCGCAAAGGCCAGGAAGAACGCCAGGAATGCGGCCAGCTGGAGGCCGTCGGCGAAGCCGCTCGTCTCGGCGAACTGGCGCAGCGTCAGGAAGTCGAAGGCTCCGGCCCACGAGCCCGTCGCCGACTGGTACGCGAACGCGGTGGCCAGGATGGCGACCAGCATGAGCAGCGACCCGACCAGGGTGTACAGGACGAACTTGATCGTGGCGTAGATCCGGTTGGCCCCGCCCCAGATCCCGATGATCAGGTACATCGGGACCAGCACGACTTCCCAGAAGATGTAGAACAGGAACAGGTCCAGGGCGATGAAGACCCCGATCATCCCGACCTCGAGGACGAGGAACGAGATCATGTATTCCTTGACCCGGGTCTGGATCGGCTTGAAGCTGGCCAGGATGGAGATCCACGACATCGTCGTGGTCAGGACCACCAGCGCGACTGCCAGGCCGTCCGCGCCGACCTGGTACTGGATCCCGAAATCGGGGATCCACGGGAGCGTCTGGATGAACTGGAAGCCCGCGATGGCGGGATCGAAGCCGACGAGCATGACCAGCGAGACGACCCACGTCGCGAGCGCGAACCCGAGAGCGGTCATCCGCGCCGCGCTCGCCGGCAGGATCGCCACCGCGATCGCCCCGATGAGCGGCAGGAACGCGATGAGCGACAGGATCGGGAACGTGCCGAGGTCGATCACCGCTGCACCAGCAGGAGATAGGACCCGGCCATCACGATCAGGCCGACGGCGATGCCCAGGGCATAGTTCTGGACGCGGCCGGTCTGGACCAGGCGGAGCCCGCGGCCGGTCTTGATCGTCGCTCGCCCGAGCGAGTTGACCGTGCCGTCCACGACCTCACGGTCGAACCACCACATCGCATTCGCCACGCGGCCGCCGATGACCATGAACAGGAAGTGGTTGATCTCGTCGAACCACCACTTGTTGAGCGACGCCCGGTACAGGAACGGCGCCTTCGCGGTGAGGGCCTGGACCTGCTCCGGCTTGGGTTCGCGGTGGATCCCCGGCAGGCTGACGCCGAACAGCCGCCAGGCCACGACGATGCCGACGACGGCGATCGTCACGCTGGCGAGGATCAGCGCGCCGTCGATGCCGAACAGCGCGTACGCCTCTTCCCCGTGTCCCTCGCCGTACAGGATGGCCTGACCGTGCTCGAACACCGGTTCGACCCAGTGGTGCAGCAGGCTGTCGCCCAACGGCAGGCCCAGGTACATCCCGAGGAAGATGGACGGGATCGCCAGCAGGATGAGCGGGATGGTCATCACCGGGACGGACTCGTGGACCTTGTCCCAGATCGCCTGCGGGCCGCGGAACGAGCCCCAGAACGTCAGGCCCATCAGCCGGAACATGTAGAACGCGGTCAGGCCGGCGACGATGTAGCCGACGATCGAGACCCACCAGAAGCCCAGCTTGAACGACTCGCCCAGGATCTCGTCCTTGGAGAAGAAGCCGGCCAGCGGCGGGATGCCGCTGATGGCCAGCGAGCCGATGAGCATCGTGACGTAGGTGATCGGGATCTTCTTCGAGAGCCCACCCATCCTGCGCATGTCCTGTTCCTCATGGACGGCGTGGATGACCGAGCCCGAGTCGAGGAACAGCAGGCCCTTGAAGAAGCCGTGGGTCATGAGGTGGAAGATCGCCGCCGTCCACGCCCCGACGCCGAAGGCCGCGAACATGTAGCCGAGCTGGCTCAGCGTGGAGAACGCGAGGACGCGCTTGATGTCCGTCTGGGTCATCGCGATCGACGCCGCCAGGATGGCGGTGAAGATGCCGATCGCGGCGACGACCACCATCGACGCCCGGGGCGCTGGCGAAGATCGGGTTGGAGCGCAGGACCAGGTAGACGCCGGCGTTGACCATCGTGGCCGCGTGGATGAGGGCGGAGACCGGTGTCGGGCCTTCCATCGCGTCGGGCAGCCAGACGTGCAGCGGGAACTGGGCGCTCTTGCCCATGGCCCCGGCGAAGATCAGCAGGGCGATGGTGGCGACCACGACCGGTTCGACCTCACCGATCCGCTCCAGCACCGCCTGGATGTCCAGCGTGCCGAGCGTGGTGAAGATCAGCATGATCCCCAGCGCGAACCCGACGTCGCCGACGCGGTTGACGATGAACGCCTTCTTGGCGGCCAGCGCCGCGGACCGCTTGCGATACCAGAACCCGATGAGCAGGTAGCTCGACAGGCCGACCAGCTCCCAGGCCACGAAGACGACCAGGAAGTTGCTGGCGAGGACCAGCAGCAGCATCGAGAACATGAACAGGTTCAGGTAGGCGAAGAACCGCCAGTAGCCCGGGTCGTGGCTCATGTAGCCGATGGAGTAGACGTGGACCAGCAGGCCGATCGTCGTGACCACGATGAGCAGGCAGGCGGTCAGGTTGTCGACGAAGAACCCGACGTCGACCACGAAGTCGCCGGCCGGGATCCAGGTGAACAGCGTTCGGCCGTAGCCGTGCTCCCCGAACGGCTCGGACCCGCTCAGGGCCGTGACGCAGACGAGCATGGCGATCGCCCAGGATGCGAAGACCGCGAGCACGGGGATCCAGTGGGCCTGCTTGTGGAGTCGGCGGCCGATGAGCGCCGTGATCCCGAACCCGGCCAGTGGCAGGATCGCGATCAGCGGGATCAGGGTGTCCCAGCTCACCTTGACATGCCTCGCGCGCCGTCGGACGAGCCGAAGCGAAGGCGGCGGTGAGCAAGCGAGCGAGCGTAGCCCAAGCTACGTGAGCGACGTGGCGGAGCCGGCAACGCACGCATCGGCCGCCCCACGGGCGCCGATCTGACCGCCATCTCATCGTCTCATCGCGTCGTACTCGTCGACGAGCGGCGTCTTCTTGTTGCGGTAGATGGCGATGACGATCGCCAGACCGACCGTCGCCTCCGCCGCGGCCACGGCCATGACCATCAGGGCGATCACCGCACCCTGCGCTCCGAGCGACGGGATGAAGGCGCCGAAGGCCACGATCGAGAGGTTGACGCCGTTGAGCATGATCTCGATGGACATCAGCATGCTGATCGCGTTGCGCCGGGCGAGGAAGCCGAACGACCCGATGGCGAAGAGCAGGCCGGCCAGGACCAGGTAGGCGTCGAGGCTGTTGCTCACGACGGTCCCCCCGGCTCGCGCTTGGCGAGGAAGACGCCACCGACGACCGCCGCCAGCAGCAGGACGCTGACGATCTCGAAGGGCAGGACGAAGTCGGTGAACAACAACGAGGCGATCTCGCTTGCGCCGGCCTTCGCCCGCTCGGGCAGGGCGCCCCAGTCGGTGGCCACCACGGCCAGCGCGATGAGCACCACGATCACCACCGACGCCACGGCGGCCGGTGCCGCCTGAGTCTGGAAGACGAGCCGGGACGGGGCGTCCTTGGTCTGGGTGAGCATGATCGCGAACAGGATCAGGACGCTGATCGCGCCGATGTAGACGATGACCTGGGCGGCGCCGATGAGCGGTGCGCCGATCAGGACGTAGATCCCGGCCAGCGCCCCGAAGCTGACGATCATCGCGAGGCCGCAGCGGATGATGTCGCGCATCGTCACGACCAGCAGTGCGGCGATGATCATCACCGCCGACAGGATCCAGAACAGCGCGTCTTCCCAGTCCTGGCCGAGGAACAGCAGCATGATCGCGGCGATCCCCGTGACCATCCCGAGGACGATCAGGGCGATGAGGACCTGGGCGATCAGCTTGGCCACGGCCGTCGGCTACTCGTGCGGGCTCGGGAGAACGGCGACCGCACCCCCGTGATCGTGGCCTGCGTGGCCGTGGCCGTTGCCATGCCCGTGGCCGTTGCCGCCCGTGGCGACCCCGCCAAGGGCCGGGGGCAGCATCGGCAGCAGGCGAGCCGGGTCCACGATCCGGCCGGCCGCCTCGGCCCTCGAGGCCCAGTCGCGTTCGCGCCGGATGTAGGTGACCTCCGTCTCGCGGTCCACCGCGGCGATCGCCATCAGGTCGATCATCGGTTCGCTGCGGTCCGTATGCGCGAGCTCGATGTCGGCCCCGTCGCGCAGGGCGTCGTACGGACAGGCGTCGACGCAGATGCCGCACAGGATGCAGCGGCTCTCGTCCACTTCGTACTTCTGGAGGACGCGGGGCTTCGGCATCAGGGCGCCGGTCGGACACGTCTCTGCGCAGCGGCCGCAGGACACGCACGGCGTGTCGTTGAGGCTCATGTCGAGCGGCGTGGTCACGAGCGTGTCGAAGCCGATCCGCATGAAGTCGTAACAGGCGGCGCCGACGACCTCCGAACAGACCTGGGCACAGCGGCCGCAGTCGATGCAGCGGGACGGCTCGCGCAGGATGAACGCGTGCGAGTCGTCGCGGACGTAGTCGTGGTTGATGCCGGTGAACCGGTTCTCCGTCACGCTTCGATAGCCGGCCCCGGCGTGGTACTGCGGCTCGAGCGTCTTGAGCGTCGTGCTGTACTCGATGCCGAGGCGGCGAAGGTCGCAGAACCCGATCGCCTCGCAGGTGCACTGCAGGCAGCGCGTGGACTCGGCGACGGCTTCCTCACGGGTGTACGGCAGCTCGTACTCGATGTAGTCGCGGTTGCGCTCGTCGGCCTCCATCGCCGTCATCCGGTAGCGCGGTTCCTTGACCTCGCTGGTGAACGGCACGATGGACAGGAATTCCGGCTGCGGCTCCGCCAGCGTCTGGCGAGTCCGGATGGCGGTCAGGTCCATGCCCTTGAGATAGGCGTCCACCGCGTAGGCCGAGCGCCGTCCCTCGGCGATGGCCTGGACCACGGTCGCTGCGCCGATCCGCACGTCGCCGGTCCCGAAGACGCCCGGCCGCCCGGTCTCGAAGGTGACCGCGTCAGCCTTCAGGCGGTGCTGCTTCGTCGCCTCCGGACCCTCCGAGCCCGGGCCGATCCAGGCCAGGTCCGGACCCTGGCCGATGGCCAGCAGGACACGGTCGCAGGGGATCGTGAATTCGGTGCCCGGCGCGGGCTCCGGGCGGCGCCGGCCGGAGGCGTCCGGAGCGCCGAGCGCCATCCGGATGAATTCGACGCCGGTCACGGCCCCGGCCTCGTCGGTCACGACCCGGACCGGTCCGGCCTGGAAGATGGCGGTCACGCCTTCCTCGATGGCCTCGTGGACCTCGCCGGAGGCCGGCATGTCCTTCATGTCGCGGCGGTAGACGAGGGTGACCTCGCCCGCGCCCTGGCGGACCGACGTCCGCGCGCAGTCCATCGAAGTGAAGCCGCCACCGATGACGACGACTCGCTTGCCGACGTGGTCCGGGTAGGGCAGGCCCAGCGTCGCGGTGCGCAGGTACTCCAGGCCGTCCAGACACTCAGCCGCGTCTTCGCCCGGGATCCCCAGCTTGTTCGTGTCGTAACAGCCGATCGCCACCACGACGGCATCGAAGCCGCGGTTGGTGAGGTCGTCCAGCGTGAAGTCCACGCCCAGTGCGGCGTTGCAGACCATCTTGCCGCCGAGCCGGGTGACGGACTCGTACTCGGCCTCGAGGACCTCGACCTTGGGCAGGCGGTACTGCGGGATGCCGTAGCGGAGCATGCCTCCGGGGGCGGGGTCGCGCTCGAAGATGGTCACGTCGTGGCCGGCCAGGAGCAGGTAGAACGCGGCGCTCATGCCGGCCGGGCCGGAGCCGATGACCGCGGCCTTGCGGCCGGACGCCGCCTGGCGCTCGAACGGGACGGGCGGGTCGATGCCGTCGTCCAGCATCTGCCTTGAGGACCTGGTCGCCGGCGTAGCGGTGGCTGTCGCGGATGGCGATCGCCTCGTCCACCTCATCGCGCCGGCAGTGCTCCTCGCATGGCGCCGGGCAGACGCGTCCGAGGACGCTGGGGAACGGGATGGTGCGCTTGAAGATCCGGGCGCTCTCCCGCCAGTTCGCCTCCGCGTTGGCTTTGAGGAAGCCCGGGATGTCGATGTGGCTGGGGCACTTGTTCTGGCACGGCGGCAGGCAATAGGCGTTGTGGTCGCTGAAGATGAGCTCCAGGTTGGTCCGGCGCAGCCGGCGGACCTCCTCGGTCTGGGTCTGGACCTTCATCTCCGGCTCGCACACGCGCGAGCAGCTGATCGGCGGGTGCTCCTCGCCCTCGACCTCGACGACGCACATCCGGCAGGCGCCGAAGCCCGGCAGCTTGGGCTCGTAGCACAGGGTCGGGATCTCGATGCCGTTGTCGCGGCAGACCTCGAGGATGGTCTGGCCTTCGAAGCCTTCGACGACGCGGCCATCCACCTCGATCCGGATGCGTGTCGACGACTGCGGTCGCTGCGGCGACTGGGTCTCCAGCAGCCGCTCGGCGAGCGACTCCACGGAGCTGTCTGGGCGGCTGTCGGGGCGCGTGATCAGGTCAGCCATCGGTCGCCTTATGAAGTCGCACCGGCCGCCACCGCGATCGGGTGGCAGACGCCGGCTGGGCAGGTGCTGCGAAGGATGTGGTCGTCCAACTCGGGCCTGAAGTATCGCATCCCGCTCATGAGCGGAAGGGTCGTCAGGCGCTCGTGGTCGCACAGGGCGGAGGCCACGATGTCGGCGGACAGGTCGGTCAGCAGGGCGCCGTCGGTGGGGCGCGGCCGACCCTCCACGACGCGATCGGCGATCTCGACCAGGCGACGCGTCCCGATCCGGCACGGGATGGTCTTGCCACAGGCCTCGCCGGCGCAGAAGCGGGTGAGCAGGCGGGCCAGGTCGACGATGCAGGCGCGATCGTCCGCCACGACGACGGACCCGGAACCGATGTGGGCGCCGGCCGCGCGCAGGGCCGCGAACGTGTACGGGGTGTCCATCAGGTCCGGCGGCAGCAGGCCGCCGGACGGCCCGCCGACGAGGAGCGCCTTGACCGTTCGGCCGGCCGGCAGCGCCCCGCCGAGCCCCACGATGTCGCGCAGTGGCGTTCCGAACGGGACTTCCGCGATCCCGTCACCCGCCGGCGTCCGGACCTGGACGAGGATCGTCCCCGGGCAGTCGTGCGCGCCCGTTGCCGCGAAGGCGTTCGCGCCGTGGCGCAGGATCCAGCCCAGTGCCGCCAGGGTCTGGACGTTGTGGACGACGGTCGGCATCCCGTGCAGGCCGCGCTCCGCCGGGTACGGTGGACGCTGTTCCGGCTGGCCGCGCTTGCCCTCCAGCGCCTTGAGCAGGACGGTCTCCTCGCCCAGCATGTAGGCGCCCTGGACCGGGCGGACGCTGATCGATGCAGGTCGTGCCCGAGGCCGGGGACGTCTGGCCCGATGAAGCCGGCATCCGAGGCGGCGCCGATGGCGGCCTCGAGGCTTCGGATCGCCGCCGTGTCCTCGGAGCGGACGGCGATGAACGACTCGGTCGCACCGATCGCGACGGCCGCGATGGCGACACCCTCGACGATCGCGAACGGGTCCAGGGTCAGCAGCGCCCGGTCCGTGCCGGACGCCGGGTCCGCCCCGTAGCCGTTCGCGACGACGTAGCGCCGGGGCGCCTCGGTGCGGACGGCCAGCCGCCACTTGTCCGCTGCCGGGAAGCCGGCACCACCGCGTCCGCGCAATCCGGACGCGGCGATCGTGGCGATGGTCGTCGTCGGACCCAGGTCGCGGATCGCGACACGCAGGCCCTCGAACGCGCCCGCCTTCGTGGCGGCGTCCAGGTCCAGCGGGTCCACGGCGCCGGCCCGATCCAGCAGGATCGTCGGCCAGGCCCTGGGCTGTCTTCAGGAGCGTCAGCGCTCACGCCCGGCCCTCCAGCGCGGCATCGAACGCGGCGAGGTAGGTCGCCTCGGCCGGCCGGTGCGCCAGGACCGCGGCGGCCTGGTCCGTGGCCGGCGGGTGGCTCGAAGCGGAGGTGGGCGTAGTAGCTGGCGGTGCCGTAGATCATGGCGTACCAGGCACCCGTCCGATGGCTGATCCGCTTGAGTGCCGCGACCGGCAGGTAGCCGTACGCGGCCTGGGTGGCTTCGAGGATCTCGAGCATCCGGGCCGGGTCGTGGTCGAACGCCTCCAGCACCGCGTCCACCCTGGCGAGGTCGACGGCCTCGAACCGCAGGTAGGCCGGGTCCGGGACCGGGCGGCCGGACCGGCGCAGGGCGGACTCCTCACGTCGCTCGCCGTACGTCTCGGGAGCGCCCCAGTGGACGTGATAGCGGCCACGGGTGTCCATGCCGCCCATGTCGATGCACTCGATCGGGCAGGCCTGGGCGCACTGGAAGCAGGTCTCGCACTTGAGCGTGCCGTACTCGTCGTACAGCAACTGGAGGCGGCCGCGGAACTTGTGCGGCGGATCCAGTCGCACCTCGGGGTACTTGACGGTGACCTTGGGCTCGAAGAACTTGCGCAGGGTGAGGCTCATCCCGCGCACGATCCCGAGGCCGGGGACCAGGCTCATATCGTGGCTCCCAGCGAGTCCGCGATCACGATCGCGGCAGCGGTGACGAACAGGTTCAGGAGCGCCGCCGGCAGCAGCCACTTCCAGGCGAAGTCCATCAGCTGGTCGACGCGCACGCGCGGCAGCGTGCCGCGCAGCCAGACGAAGACGAAGACGAAGACGTACGTCTTGCCCATGAACCACAGCAGACCGGCGACCCAGTCGAGACCGGCATAGGCGATGAGCGCGACGATCGCCATCAGGAACAGGTTGGCCAGGACGAAGCCACCCAGCAGCGCCTGCCAGCCCTTGATCCGGGCGCTGACCAGCCAAAGTGGTGCCGCGAAGGCCAGCGTCAGCAGCGGCGGGACGATCAGGATGGCCAGCAGCAGCCCGATCCCGAGTGAGCCTGGGTCAAGCGACAGTTCCACCGGCCAGGGCCACGGGAACGGCGCATTCCAGCCGCCGAAGAACAGGGTCACGGCCAGGGCCGAGACGATGAACACGTTGACGTACTCGGCGAAGAAGAAGAACCCGAAGCGCATCCCGGAGTACTCCGTCGCGAAGCCGGCGACGATCTCCGAGTCCGCTTCGGTCAGGTCGAACGGCGTCCGGTTGGCCTCCGCCGCGGCCGCGATCATGAAGATCAGCGCGCCCAGCGGCTGGCGGAAGACGTACCAGCTGCTGAACCAGCCGGACTGGTTCTCGACGATCGTGTTGAGGCTCAGCGTCCCCGCGAGCAGGATCAGGCCGACCACGGACAGCGTCAGCGGGATCTCGTAGCTGATGACCTGGGCGGCAGACCGCAGGCCGCCGAGCAGCGAGTACTTGTTGTAGCTGGACCAGCCGGCCATCAGCAGGCCCACCACGGACAGGCCGCCGATGGCGAAGAAGTAGAGCAGGCCCAGGTTGATGTCCTGGCCGAAGAACCCGGGCGCGAACGGGATCACCAGCAGGGTCAGGACGCTGGCGAGGTAGGTCACGACCGGGGCCCAGGTGAAGACGAGCGGATCCGCACCGGTCGGGGTGAAGTCCTCCTTCATGAGGACCTTCAGGCCGTGCACCACCGACAGCGCCGAACCGGCCGGTCCGACCCGGTCCGGGCCGATCCGGAGGTTCATCTGGGCGATGATCTTCATCTCCATGTAGATGATCAGGAAGGCGGTCGGGATCGTCAGGACCAGGATCGCCGTGGCGGCGACCAGGAACCGGACGACTTCGAGGTTGGCGGCGGCGAGGTCCACCAGGAGTCCGCCCAGCAGGGCGACCGTCACGACCAGGCCGATCGTCAGCGCCGCCAGGAGCGGCACGGCCGTGAAGATGACCTTGCCTGGCAGGGTCAGGCGGCTCCAGGACTTCGCGATCATCGTCACTTGTCGATGCCGCCCATGATCGGGTCGAAGCTGGCCATGATCGCCATCGTGTCCGCGAGCAGGTGGCCGGGCATCATCACGCCGACCGCCTGGAGGTGGATGAACGACGGGTCGTGGATGCGCATCCGGAACGGCTGGTCCGTCCCGTCACTCACGGCGTACGTGGCGTATTGCCCGCGCGGGCCCTCGACCGCGGCATAGGCTCGACCGGGCCGTGGCCGCAGGAGTCGGGGCAGCTTGGCCATGACCGGTCCGTCAGGCATCTGGTGGAGGCACTGGTCGATGATCCTGATGCTCTGGCGGATCTCGTCGAGGCGGAGGAGATAGCGGGCCAGGCAGTCGCCCTCGGAGCGCGTCGGGATGTCGAACTCCAGCTCCGGGTAGACGCTGTACGGGTGCGCCCGGCGGACATCGAACGGGACCCCCGTCGCGCGCAGGTTGGGTCCCGGACATGACCATCCGGAGCGCGGCCGCCGTGTCGATGGCCCCGAGGCCGCGCATCCGGCGGACGAAGATCTCGTTCTCGTTGAGCAGGCCGATGTTGTTCTCGATCTGCTCGACGGCGCGGCTCATCCAGTCGCCCAGCCGGCTCATGAACTCATGGTTCAGGTCGCCGTTCACGCCGCCGATGCGGAAGTAGTTGAACAGCATCCGCTGGCCGGTCAGGGCGGCCAGCATGTCCACGATCTCGTCGCGCTCGATGAACGACCACAGGATGGGCGTCAGGCCACCCAGGTCCAGCGCCATCCAGCCCATGAACAGGGCGTGGCTGGAGATCCGGTTCAGCTCGCCCGACAGCACGCGGATGTACTCGGCGCGGCGCGGGACCTGCACGTCAAGGAGCTTCTCGAAGGCCATGACCGGCGCCCACTCGTTGAACAGGGCGCTGACGTACTCGAGCGGGTCCGTGTAGCAGATCGCCTGGTGGTAGTCGGCGTTCTCGCACAGCTTCTCGACGCCGCGGTGGAGGTAGCCCAGGACCGGGTCCAGGTCCACGACCTTCTCGCCGTCCAGCTTCAGCACGACCCGCAGGACGCCGTGGGTGGACGGGTGCTGGGGGCCCATGTTGATGAGCATCTCGCCGTCGGCCAGGCGTGTAGAACTCGGCCTCGCGCTCGGTCCGCGGCGGGTACGGCGGGACGGGCTCGAAGACGCCGAGGTCGCGATCGAGCATGACCCGCGGGTCGTCCGTGGAGGCGTGCTGTCCGGTCGTCATGGCGCGGCTCGTCGGACGGCGGCCGTCGAGGGCACGTTGCTGGGCGCGGGCGTGCGCTCCATCGGCCGCACGCCGCCGCCGGGTGAGCGGGCCGCGTCGTCCGGCAGGAAGAAGTCCTTGCGCAGCGGGAAGCTCGTGTAGTCGGGCGGCATGTAGATCCGGCGCAGGTCGCGATTGCCTTCGAAGATGATCCCGAACATGTCGTACGCCTCGCGCTCCATCCACTCCGCGCCCTTCCACAGGAAGGTGGCGGACGGGACGCGCGGATCGTCGCGCGACAGGCCGTCGGCGATGACCCGCAGCCAGTCCGGCGTCGTCTCGCTCCACAGGTGATACACGACCTGCATGACCTCGCCGGTGTCCACCCCGGCCAGGTCCGCGAGGAACTCGAAGTGCAGGTCCGGCTCGTCGTGCAGCGCGGTCAGCACCGGGACGACGTCGCCGGGCGCGATCCGCATCTCGGTCTCGTCGTGGCGCTGGCGGACGGGCCCCGTCAGGGTCGCTCCGAAGCGCGCCTCGAGGCGCGCCTTGAACGCTCGATCCATCTCAGAGATCCGTCGGCACGGTGGGGCCGATGGCTCGATCCGGCCAGTGGCCGCGACGATCCTTGACCAGCTGCTGGAGCTTCATCATCCCGTAGATGAGGCCCTCCGGCCGGGGCGGGCAACCGGGGATGTAGACGTCCACCGGCATGACCCGGTCGATGCCTTCCACGGTGGAGTAGCTCCGCTTGTAGCGACCACCGGAGCAGGTGCAGTCGCCCATCGCCACGCACCACTTGGGCTCCGGCATCTGCTCCCACAGGCGGACCAGCGGACCGGCCATCTTGGTCGTCAGCGTGCCGGCCACGATCAGGACATCCGCCTGGCGCGGGCTGGCGCGGAACGGGAACATGCCCCAGCGGTCCATGTCGTTCTTGGAGGTCGCGGCGGACATCATCTCGATCGCGCAGCAGGCGAGGCCGGACAGGAGCGGCCACAGGCTGTTCATCCGGATGAGGTCAAGGACGTAGTCCGCCTTGGTCGGGATGACCTCGAGGGCGCCGCTCCAGCGGGCGTCGTCGCGGCGGCCGAGGCCGCTCGCTTCGTACTCGCGCAGGTGGGTGATGTCGCTGTCGCGGCCGCCGTCGTAGGCCAGCGGGTCGGCCGCCTGCCACAGGGCGTTCGGGACGACGATCGGGGAGACCAGCGCGCGGGAGTCGTCATCCGGCGCGGACGGCACGAGCGCGCCCGTCGTGTCGTCCGGGGTCACCGCCATGTCAGGGCTCCCTTGCGCCAGGCATAGGCGAGGCCGAGCAGGAGGACGCCGACGAAGATGCTCATGCTGACGAGGCCGCCGAGCAGCAGGTTATGGAAGTCGAGCGCCCAGAGGTAGATGAAGATCACCTCGATGTCGAACGCGACGAACAGCAGCGCGTAGATGTAGAACGACAGCCCGAACCGGCCGTGGGTGTCGCCATACGTGTCGATGCCGGATTCGTAGGGCAGCCCCTTGTGCTCATCGCCGCGGTTGCGGTGGGAGATGAGCCAGGCCGCCCCGATCGTCACGAAGACGAACGAGACGCCCGCGAAGGCGAACCCGACGATGTACCAGAGTGAGGTCAACCGAACTCCCTTCGAGCGACGCGCCCGGGTGGCGCCGCTGACCCGAAGAACCCCTAGTCGTGTTCGGTGGAGGGGCTAGGGCACGCCCACCGAGGCGCGCCCATTCTAGCAGCGGGAGCGGTCGTGGAGAGGCGTCGCGGCCAGCGCGGCCGAGCGCGGTCGAGCGCGCCGACAGGGTCTGTCTGGGGTCCGGGGCGCGGCATCGGGGAGGTCGGGGAGCAGGGCGCACCGAGCGCGCGTGCCAGTCCACGCCCCGCTCCCCGGCGGGTGGCCACACGTCGGGGCCAGCCGAAGCGTGTTCCTTCCGCCAAACCGCTCGCAATAGGGCACATGCCGTAGTCGCGTCCGTGCGAGTCGTCGCACATCCGGGTCGGATCAGCGCCACCTCGTCCGGTAGCCGAAACCGGCCAGCGCGACCGAGCCTTCAGGGCTTACCGGCCAGTCGCGCCCGAAGGCCATCACCCGGAAGCGGCCGGTCGCGGCGGGGTCCAGCAACCGCATGACCGACGAGCGGACGGCCAGGTACGCCTCCATCGTGGTGGACGGGTCGGTCTGGATGGCCCGCAGGCGCTCGTCCATCCCCAGGCCGACGAGGAACTCCGCCTGGGTCGTGGTCCCGAGGTGGGTCAGATCGGCGGACTCCGCAGCTCGCACGACGGCGTCGACATCCACGTGCGCGGTCAGGTCCTGTCGGCCGACATGGACGTACGGATCGTCGTGGACGGTGTGGCGGACGTACGCGCGGAGCGTGCCGTCGCGGCGCCGTACCGGGTCGTACAGCTCGGCCGCCGGGTAGCCGTAGTCGATCAGCAGCAGGACGCCTCGGGCAAGGCCGGCGGCGGCGCGCGCCACCCAGTCATCGAGCGCCAGGCAGACCTCCGCGCGCTGGCCGTCCGCCAGGGTGACGCCTTCGGCGGCGAGTCTGACGAACAGGGCGGGCGTGGACGGGGCCGTCTCGATATCGACGAATCGGGTGCCGTCCAGGCCGACCCGCACCTCCAGGAGTTCGTCGCCGCGCTGGACGACTCGATGGACCGGTAGCGCGTCCAGGACCTCGTTGGCGAGGACGATGCCCGTCACCGGCCGGTCGTCGGCGGGTTCGACGGCTTCCGCGAATCCGGCGTCCGCCACGAAGTAGGTGAACGCGGCGACCCGTTTCGGGTCCACCTCGACCGGCTGGTAGCGGATCGCGTGGAGCAGCTCGGACCCGGCGTCGCGGAGGGCGGCCAGGACGAGGTGGCGAGGGCGCCCTCACCGGCGCCGTGCTCGCGGACGATGAACCGCGACGGCCGATCCAGTCGTCGCCAGGCGTCCTCGACGAAGCGCGACAGCGTGCCGCCGAAGATCGGGTGGGTCTCCGGGGCGGTCAGGAAGTCGCCGGTCCGACCGGGGCGAGCCTCGTTCGATCGGTAGTAGCCGCCGTCCGGGTCGTACAGGGCGAGGTCCATGAATCGCGCGAAGGTGATCGGCCCGTCGCGGCGGATCTCGTCGCGGATGCGCGCGGCGAGCGCCTCGTCCTGCCCGACGGACTCAAGGTCAGGCGGCGGGAGGCGGCGCAGGCCTGGGGTCAGCTCCATGACCCCGCCATGATGAGCCGCACGCCGGGTCCGACGAGGGTGTGGCCGCCGAGCAGGATGGGGATGGGCGCCGACACCGCGGACGCGGTCAGCGCTCTGAGCCAGGGATCGGCGATCCGGTCGGGGAGCAGCAGATCGGACGCGAAGCGGTCCTCGGCGGCCGGCCAGGCCGTCTCGTCAGCGCCGAGCCGGTGGGCGAGCAGGACGCGCGTGTCCACGATGGCCGCGTCGGACAGGCGGGCGAGGTGCTCACCGAAGGACTCGGGGCCGTCGCGATCCAGGAGCGCGCCCACGACGGAGGCGGGCGGTCGGCGGTTCGGGCCGTTCGCGGCTCGCAGGCCGCGCTCCTCGATGAGCGCGCGCGTGCGCGAGGCGGTGTGGCGTTCGAGCCAGGCAAGGGAGCCCGATGAGGTCCGGCCGGCGACCAGCAACTCGGCACCTCGATCCGAGGCGACCCGCCGGACCGCCGCGAGCCGGTCGAGAACCGGTGCCGTATCGATCTCCGGCGGCGTGGTGCCGGCCGCCGATCAACAGGACGTCCAGCGGTCCATCGATGTCCACGGCCAGCCGCCAGCGCCGATGAAGGTCGTCGACCTCGTATCCGGCGACCTCCTGGAGCCAGCGCGGCATTGCGTTGTCGCCGGGAAGATCCGGGATGTCCGGGAGACGGTCGATCCGGGAGATCGCGACGACATCGGCGGAGTAGCGGTTGTTTGCGAGGGCACGTGGGTCTTCGGATCCTGCCGCGGTGACGAAGTCGCGTCGGTCGGCAAGGGTGGCCAACGGGATCGGACCCGGAGCCGAGGACGACGATGCCGCCGGCCGGCGCATCGGCCACGAGTCCTCGAAGGCGCTCGCCGAACGACCGTCCGTCGGGCGGTCCGGCGACGATGGCGACGTCCTCGGCGCCTGCTCGCTCGAAGCCGTCGGCGGTGTCGCTCGGCAAGGTGCGCCCGGGCATCGGCGAGCCACCGGACGAGCGGACCCGCCGCCTGGCCAGGCAGCGGGTGAAGGATCCGAATGGCGACCGGCGGCATCCGCCGAGTCTAGCCGGAGTCCCCGACAGCTCCCTCGAGGGCGTCGAGGAAGACCGGCACCTCGGCGGTCGTGAACGCAAGCGGTGGGCGGACCTTCAGGATGTTGCCCGCTGTCCCGGTCGTGCCGACGAGGACGCCTCGGTCGCGCATGCCTTCCTTGATCTCGGCCGTTCGCTCGGGATCTGGCGCCTTCGAGACTCGGTCGCGGACGATCTCGACGCCGATGGCCAGGCCCATCCCGCGGACGTCGCCGATGGCATCGTGGCGCGATGCCACGTCGCGGATCCCTGCGCGCAGGGCTTCCCCGGCCGCCTGGACCCGCGGCAGGACGCGCTCATCCTCCAGGACGTCCAGGACCGCGAGACCGGCCGCCGCGGAGACCGGGTTGCCACCGAAGGTGCTGAAGAAGACGGTGTCGGCCGCGAACCGCTGGGCGATCTCGCGGCGGGTGATGACCGCGGCGATGGGGTGGCCGTTGCCCATCGGCTTGCCCAGGGTGACGAAGTCCGGCACGATCCCGAACCGCTGGAACGACCACATCGCGTCGCCCGTTCGGCCATGCCCGCCCTGGACCTCGTCGGCGATCCAGAGGCCGCCGGCTGCGTGCGTCATCCGAAGCAGCTCGGCGACGTAGGCTGGGTCCAGGTCGTAGAAGCCGTCGCTGGTCAGGGCGCCGTCCAGGATCGCAGCCGCCGGGGCGATGCCGCGCGTGCCGAGCCGCTCGATGGCAGCCGCGAAGCCGGACGGATCCCCGTCGAGGCCGCGGTAGGTGTCGGGTGGTGCCCAGGTCTCGATGTTGGCCGGCGCCCGTCCGCCCAGCCAGCTCTCGGGCGACAGCGCCGCGCTCGCCTCGGAGATCCCGTGATAGGCGCGCGTCGTGCACAGCCCACCGCCGTTGCCGGTGAACGTCGTCGCCATCCGCCAGGCCAGGTCGTTCGCCTCGGAGCCGGAGTTGACGAACAGGACGGTATCGAGACCGAGATCCGGCGGGCAGGTGGCGACCAGCCGCTCGGCCAGCTCGATCGCCGAGTCGTGCAGGTAGCGCATGTTGGTGCTCAGGAGGCGGGCCTGGCGGGCGGTCGCCTCCGCGACTCGCGGGTGGCTGTGGCCGACGCACGGGACGTTGTTGTAGGCGTCGAGGTAGCGCCGGCCGTCGACGTCGGTCATCCAGACGCCGCGGGCGGAGGCCATGTGGATCGGCCGCTCGTAGGTGAGCGGTTCGAGCGCGGGACCCAGGACCGCGTCTCGCCTGGCGGCCAATTCGCGATCGTGGCGCGGGTCGTCCCGGGGAGCCGAGCCGGCGCGCCGTCTCCTCCCAGCCGGTCGCAAGGATCGTCCGGACGATGACCGCCGCAGACGCGCTGTAGCGCTCGGCGAACTCGGCGTCCTCGAGGCCGCGCGCGGCCCGCCAGGCGCCGATGGCGATCGTCACCGCGGACCGGGTCGCGATCAGCTCGCCCATGATCGCGAGCTCCACCGGCTCCAGCGGCGTGACCCGCTGGTAGCCGTCCAGGACGAGGCGCGAGATCGCGGAAGAGGTCGTCCGGGTCCCGGCCGTTGGCCAGCGAATCGATGACCGAAGCGATGTCGACCGCCATCGCCGAGTAGCTCATGTCGCCGAAGTCGACGATGCCGGTGATCCGGCCATCGTCATCGACCAGCGCGTTGTCGATGGTGAAGTCGGTGTGGACGACCTGCGCGCGCAGGGTCGACCAGAGCGGGGCGACGACGGTCTCGAAGCGATCGAGGACGGCGGCGACGGCAGCCCGCCGATCCGGATCGCGGATGTCGGCCAGCATCGCCCGAGTGCGCGAGGCGTGCTGGATGTCCCACAGCATCGTCCGCTGGGCCTTCGGGTGGAAGAAGCCGCGAAGGGCGCGGGCGAGGCGGGCGGTCATCTCGCCCCAGTCCGCGATGGCGGCATCCGACAGGTCGGTCGGATCGCCTCGGCCGAGGCCGGGCAGGACGTCGTACAGCGCGAACGAAGTGGCTCGCATCCGTGCCGACGCCCGCCACGGAGCCCCGATAGGCTGCGGCGCCGTCGCGTTCCGGGTCTGCGCCGGGAACCTTGTGCGGCAGGGCCATCGGGAGGGTCGGGTCGACGCGGTGCGCGTGCAGGACGGCGAGTGCCTCCATGTCCAGGGTCGCGGGATCCTCGGCCGCGTTCGAGACCTTCATGATCGCCAGGCCGACGCCCGTCGGGCCGCTCAGCAGGAACGTCTGGTCGCGTTCGCTGCCGAGGTTCTGCGGCGGTCGCGGCCTCCAGGTCGAAGGTCGTCGCGGCGATGCGGACGGCGTCGGCCTCGGAGAACTCGGGGAGTCGGGACGCCAGGACGGCATCGAAGCGGGTCGGTCACGCATCGCGGCTGATGATAGGACCCGCCGATATGCGAGGCTTGCGGCCATGAGCGAACGACGGGTCCGCGCCTATATCGGCCTTGGGGCGAACGTGGGGGATGCTCGTCGGACGCTGACCGACGCCGTGGGCGCAGTCGCGGCACTCCCCGGGGTCCGGATGCGGGGCGTTTCGCGGCTCTACCTGACCGACCCGGTGGGTGTCATCGACCAGCCTGCGTTCCACAACGCGGTCGTGGCACTGGACGTGCCTGCCGGCTCGGATCCGGCCACCGGGGCGCTCGCGCTGCTGGCCGAGCTGAAGGAGCTGGAGCGACGGTCCGGTCGCCAGCAACGCCGGCGCTGGGGCCCGCGCGAACTGGACCTGGACCTGCTCATCTTCGGTCGCGCGCTGATCTCGGTGGAGCGCCCGCCCGCGGCCCGGTCGAACGACGCCGACTCGGATCCCGGGAAGGCCTCGAAGCTGCTGATCGTGCCGCACGTCGAGGCGCAGCGACGCTTGTTCGTCCTGGCGCCGCTGGCCGACCTGGCCCCTGGGCTGGTCCCGCCCGGCTGGGGCGAGACCGTGGCGACCGCGCGCGACCGACAAGAAGCACTTGAAGGAGCGGCTTCGATCCACCCGATCGGCGCATGGGACGACGCGACCGGGCGTTGGGTTCGGATCGAGCCGCTCTGACGTTCGCGCCTCAGGTAGTGCGCGTGGTCCGGCCCATCCCCGGTTCCTCGTTGCTCCAGCCAGGCGGCAGCGGCGGTTCCGGTTCCTCGAGCCACCCGACATCCCGGTCGTCCACGCCGACCATCCCGTCGATCCCGAGGACGACCTGTCGTGCCGTGGCGGCCACGGCCGGGTGGTTCACGGTGCCGGCGAGCTTGGCCACGCCGTCCGTGACCGAGACGACACGCAGCCCGTCCACCGCTCTCACCTCGAACTGGGCCGTCGCGAACAGGTCGTCGTCCGGACGGGCATAGGCGCGAACGATGTCCGCCCGGGTGATGATGCCGACGAGGCGTCCGTCCTTGACCACGGGCAACCGGTTGATCCGGTCTTCGGTCATCCGGCGAGCGGCCGCGCTCAAGGGCTGACCCGCCTCGATGGTCGCCGCCGGCGCCGTCATGGCCGCCCCGGCGGTCACGGCGTTGATTCGCAGGAGGTAGGCCTCCTGCTGGCGGTCCCTGCCCAGCAGCCAGCGAAGTGACGACGGCCGCGGCGCCTCATGGACGCCGGCCTCCTTCGCGAGCAGATCTGCCTCGGAGACCACGCCGAGCACGGTGCCGTCCTGGTCCACGACGGGCATGCCGCTGATGCGATGCTCGATGAGGAGGCGGGCGACCTCCTTGAGAGGGGTGTCAGGGTGGACGACGACCACGTCGGTCGTCATCAGGTCGATCACGTTCATCCGGGTCCTCGCGTTGTGGGTCGCTGGCACCATCGTGGCTCCGGGGACGTGTCTGAGGTAGGGCCGAATGGCCCGGCCCGGGGAGCGCACGGACCCTGGAGCGACCCACGATATACGCGGGCCGCGCGCGCCACTCAGCCCAGGCGCAGGTTCGGGATCACCTCGCGGCCGAAGACCTCGATGAACTCGGTCTGGTTGCGCCCGACGTTGTGCAGGTGGATCTCGTCGTAGCCCATGTCCACATACCGCTGGATCTGCCTCGTGTGCGCCTCGAGGTCGCTGCTGATGAGGACCCGGTTCTGGAAGTCCTCCTCGCGGACGAGCTTGGCGATGCCCGCGAAGTCCTCCGGGTTCTTGATGTCCTGCTTGGGGAAGAAGGCCATCCCGCCGTTGGGCCACTCGACCAGCGCGTTCTGGACCGCCTCTTCGCGGGTGGGTGCCCAGGAGATGTGGATCTGGAGCAGCTTCGGCGCGCCCGACGGGTCCTTGCCGACCTCGCGGGCGCCCTCCTCGAACTTGTCCCAGATCATCCCCATCTTCTCGTCGGCGGCGCCGACGGTGATGATCCCGTCGGCGAACTTGCCGGTCTTCTTGGCGTTGACCGGGCCCGCGGTCGCGACGTAGATCGGGACCGGCGTCTCCGGTCGCGTGTAGAGCTTCGCCCGTTCGAGCGTGAAGTACTTGCCGTCGTGGCGGACGACCTCGCCGGTGAACAGCTTGTTGATGATCTCGACCGCCTCGAACATCATCGCGCTGCGGATGGGGACCTCCGGCCAGACGCCGCCGATGACGTGCTCGTTGAGCGCCTCGCCGGCGCCCAGGCCCAGGTAGAAGCGGCCGGGGTACATCGCGCCGAGCGTCGCCGCCGCGTGGGCGATGACCGCCGGGTGGTAGCGGAAGCCGGGGCAGGTGACGGCGGTCCCGAACTTGAGGGACGTCCGTTGCCCGAGCGCGCCCATGAACGCCCACGCGAAGGCGCTGGCGCCCTGTTGCGGCGTCCACGGGTGGAAGTGCTCGCTGACCATGAAGCCGGCCTCGAAGCCGGCCGCCTCAGCCGCCGCGCAGTAGTCCAGCAGTTCCGTGGGCTGGAACTGCTCGAGCATGGCCGCATAGCCGATCTTGGTCATGGTCGCAGGGTCTCCGGTCTTGGGCTGGGCTGGGCGGGGCGTGGGCGCGCGGCCCAAGCGTAGCGCGTCAGGCGGGCAGGCCAACGGGCGGCGCGGCGTTCTCAGCCTGCATGGGACCTGAACGAGGCGAGCGCGATCGCCTCGATCTCGACGAGCATCTCCGGGGCACGCCAGTGCGACGACCTGGACCGCACTGGACGGCAGCGGCGTCGTGAAGTGCCGCGCCCGAACGGTCCCGAACGCGGGCAGGTCCGCGATGTCGGTCAGGAAGACGGTCAGCTTGAAGACATCGCCCAGGTCCGCCCCGAGCTCGGGCGAGTGTCGAGCGGATATTGGCGATGGCCTGCTCCGCCTGCGCCTCGATGCCACCTGGAACGACCTCCATCGTGACCGGGTCCGTGCCCGTCTCTCCGGCCAGGTAGAGGAGGTCGCCGACCCTGGCGGCGGCGGCCCAGCGGCGTGGCGGGTCATATTGGAGGATCTCAGCCATGGTTCGTCCTCCTTGCCTTCTCAGTCACCGACATCGGAGCCCGACGTGCCCGAGCCGATCGATGGTCACGTCGACGGCCATCCCGGGCGAGACCCGGATGGCGCCAGTCAACGCTCCGGACAGGACGACGGCACCGGCATCCAGCCCACGGCCCTCGGCGGCGATCCTGCGGACCCACCACGCGACGGCATCGGCGGGATGGCCCAGGACGGCGGCACCGGCCGCGGTGGAGACGAGCTTCCCGTCCGCCTCGAAGACGACCCCGACGAGATCCAGCGGCAGGCCGTCCGGCGCGACCGGCGCGCCGATGACGAAGCGGCCCGCCGACGCCTCGTCCGCGACGACGTCCGGCAGCGTGAACCGGTAGTCGCGGTAGCGGGAATCGAGGACCTCGATGGCGGGCGCGACCCACTCGGTCGCGCGCAGGACGTCCGCCCCGGTCACGTCGGCGCCGGCGAGAGGCCGCGCGCAGCCCGAACGCGATCTCCGGCTCCACCCGGGGCTGTCCGAGCGACGCCACGACCAGGTCCTCGCCGTGCGCCAGCGCCATCCGGTCCGTGAGCCAGCCGCCGATCGGCTCGTGGACGTGCATCTCGACCTGCTTGGCCCGGCTGGTCAGGCCGAGCTTCGCCCCGACGAGGCGCGCCCCGTCCGCGAGATGGCGGGCGACCAGCGCGTCCTGGATCCGATAGGCGTCCTCGACCGTCAGGCCCGGGTACGCGTCGGTCAATGGCTCGACCAGCTCGCGGCGGGACGCGGCGGCGTACAGGTGCGCGGCCTGCGCCTCGACTTCGCGCCTGGGTCAGCGGTGCCATCGCTCATGTCCGGCGCGACAGTTCGAGGGCGACGTCCACGATCATGTCCTCCTGGCCGCCGACGACCTTGCGCCGTCCGAGCTCGAGCAGGATGTCGCGGGCATCCACGCCGAAGCGCTCGGCGGCCCGCTCGGCGTGGAGCAGGAACGAGCCGTAGACGCCGGCATACCCGAGCGCCAGCGCGGACCGGTCGATGACCTGCTCGCGCGGCATGACCGGGCGGACCACGTCCTCCGCGACGTCGGCGATGGCCATGATGTCCACGCCGGTCTCGTAGCCGAGCTTGTCGGCGACCGCGACCAGCACCTCGGTCGGGCAGTTGCCGGCGCCGGCTCCCAGGCCCCGGCTGCAGCCGTCCACCTGGTCCACGCCCTCCTCGAGCGCGCCGATCGAGTTGGCCACCGCCAGCGAGAGGTTGTTGTGGGCGTGCACGCCGACCTGGGTCTCGGCACGAAGGCCGGCCTTGAGGGCCGCCACCCGGGCGCGCACGTCGTGGGTGGTCATGGCGCCGGCCGAGTCCACGACGTAGACGGCCTGGGCGCCGGCGTCCTCCATGATCCGGGCCTGGGCGAGCAGGACGTCAGGCTCGGCCATGTGCGACATCATCAGGAAGCCGACCGTCTCCATCCCCAGGTCGCGCGCGGTCTGCAGGTGCTGGATCGCGATGTCCGCCTCGGTGCAGTGGGTGGCGATCCGGGCGACCGTCACCCCCAGCGCGGCGACCTCGTGCAGGTCCTCGGCGAGGCCGATGCCGGGCAGGAGGAGGACGGCCAGCTTCGCGCGCGTCACGGCGCGGCGGCCGCGGCGATCAGCTCCCGCTCGTCGACGGCGGAGAAGCCGTACTGGAACGAGCTGCCGCCCAGGCCGTCGCCGTGGCTGACTTCGATGACCGGGACGCCTGCGGCATCGAGGGCACCGGCGATCGCCCCGACCTGCGCGGCCGTGAATCGGTGGCGCAGGGCGTGCGAGCCGTCGCGCAGGGTGGAGTCGGTCAGGCGGAAGGCGCGCGGCTCGGTCATCGGGCGGCTCCCGTCGCATCGCCGGCTGCGACCTCGGCCGTCGTCCAGCGCGCGGCCAGTCGTTCGCCGACCCGCACCGCGGACGCGGTCATGATGTCCAGGTTGCCCGCGTACGGCGGCAGGTAGTCGCCGCGCCCGGTCACCTCGAGCAGGACCGTCACCCGGGCCGCGGCCTCGCCGCCGGGTGTCCCGAACGGTCCGTCGTCGAAGACGCAGCCGCGGACGGCGTAGCCCGGGACATAGCCCGCGACCTCGGCAGCCATCGCCGCGACGGACGCCTCGATCGCGTCGCGGTCGGCGTCGGCGCCGATCGCGCAGTAGACCGTGTTGCGCATCAGGATCGGCGGCTCGGCCGGGTTCAGGATGATGATCGCCTTGCCGTGGGCGGCCCCCCCGATCGTCACCAGGCCATGCGATGTCGTCTCGGTGAACTCGTCGATGTTGGCGCGCGTCCCCGGGCCGGCCGACTTCGAGGCGACGGTCGAGACGATCTCGGCATACGGCACCGGCGTCACCCGGCTCACGGCGGCCACCATCGGGATGGTCGCCTGGCCCCCGCAGGTGATCATGTTCATGTTCGGGGCGTCCAGGTTGGCGTCCAGGTTGACCGGCGGGACGACGGCCGGGCCGACGGCGGCCGGGGTCAGGTCGATCGCGACCAGGCCGGCGTCGGCGTATCGAGGCGCCGTGGCGGCATGGACCTTGGCGCTGGTCGCCTCGTAGACGATGCGAACACCGAGCCGGTCGGCCTCCGCGAGCAGCCAGTCCGCGCCACCGGCCGAGGCCTCCAGGCCCCACTTGCGCGCGTGGCGGAGCCCGTCCGAGTCCGGATCGATGCCGATGAGGGCCACCGGCTCGAGGATCGTCGAGCGGCGCAGCTTGACGATCAGGTCGGTCCCGATGTTGCCCGAGCCGACCACGGCGACGGGGATCCTGGTGGCCACCGCCGGCCTCACGCGAACCGCACGGCGACGTCGCCGAGACGATCGAACCGGGCACGGAACGAGGAGCCGGCACGGGCCGGCACCGACGCGTGCAGGGCGCCCGGCATGATCACGTGGCCCGCCTCGAGCGTCACGCCCAGCTCGCCGAGCGTGTTCGCGGCCCAGGCCACCGCCGCGAGCGGATCGCCCAGGCAGGCCGCCCCGGCCCCGGTCGCCGCGACCTCCCCGTCCTGCTCGAACACGACACCGACGAGCCGCAGGTCGAGCTCGTCGATCGAGCATCGGCCGTCGCCGAGGACGACGCGCGCCGAACTGGCGAGGTCCGCCACGGTGTCGACCAGGGTCAGCTTCCAGTCGGCGATGCGCGAATCGATGACCTCGATCGCCGGGGCGACGGCCAGGGTCGCGCGACGGACGTCGTCGAGCGTGACACCGGGCCCGCGCAGCGGCGCGGCCAGGATGAACGCGATCTCCGCCTCGACCCGCGGGGCGATGAGCTCCGCCGTCGAGACGGTGCCGCCGTCCGGCACGAGCCAGCGGTCCAGGATCGGCCCGTAGTCGGGCTGGTCCACGCCGAGCTGCTGCTGCATCGCGAGCGAGGTCAGGCCGATCTTCCAGCCGACGATCCGGGCCCCATCGGCGAGGTGACCGGCTACGACACGCTGCTGGATGGCGTAGGCATCGGCGACGTCGAGGTCCGGGTAGGTCGCGGACAGCTGCGGGACCGGCCGGCGGTCGCGCCACGCTTCGCTGAGCTCCGTCGCGATGCCGTCGAGGAGGGCCGGTGTGGCGCTCACGGGGCCGGCGCCCGGGCGATGACCTTGAGCTCGATGTCGATCGGCGTCGGCAGGCGGCGTGACCTCCACCGTCGTGCGGCACGGGCGCGTCGCCTCGTCCGGGAACTGCTCCGCCCAGATCCGGTTGAGTGCCGCGAAGTCCTCGGTCATGTGGGTCAGGAAGCAGGTGACGTCCACGATGTCGTCCCAGTTCGCACCGGCGGCGTCGAGAACCGCCCGGACGTTGGCGAAGACCGCGCGGGCCTGGACGTCGAAGTCGCGCGCGACGACGGCCCCGGTCGCGTCCTGGGTCACGCCCGGGATCGCGGTCATGCCCCGCTCTCGCGGCCCGATCCCGGACAGGAACAGCAGGTCGCCGACTCGCCGGGCATGCGGGTACGGCCCGACCGGCTCGGCGGCGCGCTCGCTGACGACGGCGCCGTCGCTCACTTGAGGGCCAGGCTGACGGTCTTGGGCTCGGTGAAGAAGCGCAGCGCCTCGTCGCCACCCTCGCGCCCGACGCCACTCTCCTTCATCCCGCCGAACGGGACGCGCAGGTCGCGCAGCAGCCAGGTGTTGATCCAGACCGTACCGGCGTCGAGGGCACCGGCGACGCGGTGGGCACGGCGCAGGTCGTTCGTCCAGACCGACGCCGCGAGGCCGTACCGGGTGCCGTTCGCCCACGCCACGGCATCGGTCTCGGACGTGAACGGGGTGATGGTCACGACCGGCCCGAAGATCTCCTCCATGTTCACCCGGCAGTCCACCGGCAGCCCGGTGACGACGGTGGGCTGCACGAAGTAGCCGCCGGCCACGCGCTCGGGCAGGCCCCTCGGCCGGCCGCCGCCGGTCACGATCTCGCCGCCAAGTTCGCGCGCCAGCTCGATGTACGACTCGACCTTGTCCCGGTGCGCCGCCGAGACGAGAGCACCCTGCTCGGTCGTCTCGTCCAGGGGATCGCCCATCCGCAACTTCCCGACCGCGTCGGCGAAGGCCGCCACGAAGCGGTCGTACAGCGCGGCTTCCACGAAGAGTCGTGAGCCGCACAGGCAGATCTCGCCCTGGTTCTCGAACGCCGAGCGGACGATCCCGGGCATCACCTCGGCGAGGTCCACGTCCGCGAAGACGACCGTGGCGTTCTTGCCGCCGAGCTCGAGGGACAGCTTCTTGAAGACCGGACCGGCGGTCCGCGCGATCGTCGCGCCGGTCGCGGTGCCCCCGGTGAACGAGATGGCCGGGACATCGGGGTGATCGACGATCGCGGCACCAGCCGAGGCGCCCAGGCCATGGACGACATTGAGCACGCCCGGCGGCAGCCCGGCCTCGGCGGTGAGCTCGGCCAGCATCGCGGCGGTCCACGGGGTCAGCTCGGACGGCTTCGCCACGACCGTGTTGCCGGTCGCGATGGCCGGCGCGATCTTCCAGGTGAACAGGTACAGGGGCAGGTTCCACGGGGAGATGAGCCCGGCCACACCGCGCGGTCGCCGAAGGGTGTAGTTGAGGGCTCGGTCATCGGTCGGGAAGAGGTCCGAGCCGGAGTGCAGGATGGCGGTCGCGAAGAACCGCAGGTTGGCCACCGCGCGCGGGATGTCCAGCGAGCGGGCCAGGCGGACCGGCTTGCCGGAATCGATGCTCTCGGCCCGAACGAACTCCTCCAGGCGGGATCTCGAGAGCGTCGGCGACGCGCAGCAGGATGCGCGAGCGCTCCGCGGCTGGTGTGGCCGACCAGCCCGGGAAGGCGCGCTTGCCGGCCGCCACGGCCAGCTCCACGTCCGCCGCTTCCGAAGCGGGAACCAGGGCGTGCACGGACCCGGTCGCCGGGTCGATGTCGTCGAGGTAGGTGCCGTCGATCGGCTCCGTGGACCGGCCGTCGATGTGGTTCGCGAGGATGGTCGTCACGCCGTCTCCGAGAGGGCCTGGGCGAACCGCCAGGCGTCGTGGAACGAGTTGTACATCGGGACAGGGGCGACCCGGATGATGTCCGGCTCGCGGAAGTCCGCGACGATGCCCGCTGCCTCCAGGCGCTCGAGGCGAGCGCGGGCGTTCGGCAGGCGCAGGCTGAGCTGGGCGCCGTGGGCCTCCGGATCGCGCGGCGTGATGATCTCCACGCTGCCCATCGCATCGATCAGCGCCTGCCAGGTACGGCGTCAGCCGGAGCGACTTGGCGCGCAGGGCGCCCATCCCCACCTCGTCGAAGATGGCCATCGCGGCGCGCACCGGCGCCAGCGCCAGGATGGGCGGATTCGACATGCGCCAGCTATCCGCCCCGGCGGCCGGATCGAACGTTTCGGCCATGCGGAACCGGGTGGACAGGGCGTTCCCGAACCAGCCGGCGAGGCGCGGCACGCTCGGGTCCGAGGCGTGGCGGCGGTTGACGAAGAGCTGGGCGATGGAGCCCGGACCGCCGCACAGGTACTTGTAGGTGCACCACATCGCGAAGTCCACGTCCCAGTCATGGAGCGCCAGCGGCACGTTGCCGGCCGAGTGGGCGAGCTGCCAGCCAGCCGATCGCCCCGGCCTCATGGACCGCCGCAGTGAGGCGCCCGATGTCGTGGACCTGGCCGGTGGCGTAGTTCACGCCGGCCAGCAGGGCCACGGCCAGCGTGTCGCGATGCTCATGGATGGCCGCCTCGAGATCCTCGGTCCGCACGATCGACTCGCCCGCGCGGGGGCCGACCACGACCAGGTGCTCAGCCGGATCCAGTCCGTGATGGATGAGCTGGGAGTCCACCGCGTAGCGGTCCGATGGGAAGGTCGGCGCGTCGATGAGGATCTTCGTTCGGTCCCCATGCGGCCGGAAGAACGACGCCATCAGCAGGTGCAGGTTGACGGTCAGCGAGTTCATCGTCGCCACTTCGTCCGGCAGTGCGCCGACCAGCCGCGCGGTGGGCTCACGCAGGGGCTCGTCGAACGAGACCCACGTCGATCCCTCGTGGAAGTGGCCCTGCACCCCGAGCTGTCGCCCAGGCGTCCAGTTCCGCCTCCATCGCGTCCCGGACGGACCTGGGCTGGGCCCCCAGCGACTGCCCCGCCAGGTAGATCCGTGGCGAACCGTCCGGCCCGACCGGGATGTGGAACCGGTCGCGGTTCGGCGCAAGCGGGTCCGCGGCGTCCTGCTCCAGGGCGTACGCCTCGTCCATGCGAACCGCGTGTCCTGGCGTCGGTCATCGCGTGGCCACTGGCTGGGGACCCGGCGCGGGCGCGACCGGTCGGCCGAGGAACTCCAGGGCGGTCCCGTTGAGCATCCGCTCCCGGGCGGCCGGCGCCAGTTCGGTCAGCGCCTCGATCGTCTCGCCGGGCACCGCCTCACCGAGCGGGAAGGGGTAATCCGTCCCGAGGGCGACCCGGTCCGGACCGACGATCCCGGCGACGAACCGGAGCGTGTCCGGGTCGTGGACCAGCGAGTCCACGTAGATCCGGCGTACCGCGTCGCGCGGCTCCGTGTCGGTGGCGGTCGCGGCCAGATCCGGGCGGGCATGGAACCCGGCCTCGACCCGGCCGAGAAGCCCCGGAAACGCCCCGCCGCCGTGGGCGAACAGCAGGCGCAGGTCCGGATGCCGGTCCAGCACGCCGCCGAGGATGACCGAGGCGATCGCGAGCGCCAGCTCCGCCGGCATCCCCACCAGCCAGGGCAGCCAGTGACGGGTCATCCGCTCGGGCGAGAGCATGTCCCATGGATGCACGAACACGGCCGCACCCAGCGACTCAGCGGCGGCGAGGACGGCTCTCCACCGATGGGTCATCGAGGTCCCGGTCACCGACGTGGGTCCCGATCTGGACGCCGGCCAGGCCGAGCTGGGTCACGCACCGCTCCAGTTCCTCGATCGCGAGGTCCGCGTCCTGGAGCGGGATCGTCCCGAGACCGGCGAACCGGTCCGGCCGGTCCGCCACGACCCCGGCGATGTGGTCGTTGAGCAGCCGAGCGACGACGCCGGCGTCGGCCGCCGGCTTGTCATAGGCGAACATGACCGGCACCGTGGACAGGACCTGGACCGCCACGCCCGTTCGATCGCAGTCATCGAGTCGCCGAACCGGGTCCCAGCAGTCGTCGCCGACCTCGCGGAAGGACCTGTCATCGATGACGATGCGGGCGCGTCTCGGACCGAGCGGCTCCAGCTGTGGCCAGCCGCCATACCCGAAGCGCTCCCGGAGATCCGGCCAGGCTGGCGGCAGGATGTGGGTGTGGACGTCGATCCGGTCGAGCGGCACGAAGGGTCAGGCCGGTCGCCGGGGCGGAGCCGGTGGCGGCATGACCGCGCCGCAGCGCTTGCAGGTATGGAGTTCGGGGGTGGCCCAGAACGCATCCATGACCGGCTTGAGCTGGGTCCCGAGGTCCGTGATGACGCCCACGAACTGGTACAGCTGGTTGCCGCAGGTCTCGCAGTACCAGGTGACCGACTCTTCCTCGTCGGCCGCCCGCTGGCGCTCGACGACCAGGCCCATCGTGCCGGCGGGGCGGCGCGGCGAGTGGATCGTGTTGGCCGGCAGCAGGAACGTGTCGCCCTCGTGGATGATCACGTCGCGGGGCACGCCGTCCTCGATCAGCTTGAGCGTGATGTCGCCCTTCAGCTGGTAGAACAGCTCTTCACCCGGCTCGCAGTGGAAGTCGCGCCGGGTGTTGGGACCGGCCACGATCATCACCTGGAACTCACCCGCGCCGTACAGCATCTTGTTGCCGACCGGCGGCTTGAGCGAATCGCGATTCGCCTCGATCCATTCAGCCAGGTTGATCGATTCGAGCGCCATGGTGGGTTCCTCCAGTAGCTGGGTGCCGTTCGATCCGAGTCCGACTAGAGGCGAACGCGCGGGGGGCTCTCGCGGTCGAACGTGTGGACCGTGTCGATGAAGCGGACCTGTCTGGTCTGATACGACAGCGACAGCGAGTGGGTGCGCGCGCCGCCGCCGAAGAAGCGCACCCCCTGGAGCAGGTCGCCGGTCGTGACGCCGGTCGCCGCAAAGACGAGGCTCTCGCCGGGCGCCAGTTCGTGGGTCAGGTAGACCCGCTCCTCGTCGCCGTGGCCCATCGTCGCGCCGCGCGCCCGCTCCTCGTCGCTCCGATAGCGGAAGCGGGCCTGGATCTCACCGCCGAGGATGCGCAGGGCTGCCGCCGTGATGACGCCCTCGGGTGCGCCGCCGGTGCCCATCACGGCATGGACGCCCGTGCCCGAAACAGCACACGAGATCGCCGCCGACAGGTCGCCGTCGCCGATCAGCTTGATGCGGGCGCCCGCCTCGCGGACTTCGGCGATCAGCGCGTCGTGCCGCGGCCGCTCCAGGATGACGACCGTGATGTCCGGGACCCTGCGTCCCAGGGCCTCGGCGATCCGGCCAAGGTTCTCGGTCGGCGACTCGCGGATGTCCACCTTGCCGGCCACGATCGGACCGACACACAGCTTCTCCATGTAGGTGTCCGGGGCGTGGGTCAGGCCGCCCGCCTCGGACGCGGCGAGGACCGTGATCGCGCCGGCCTGGCCGTGTGCGACCAGGTTCGTGCCCTCCAGCGGGTCCACCGCGATATCGATGGCCGGCGCGCTCGCGCGACCCCGATCGCTCCGCCCGACCTCCTCGCCGATGTACAGCATCGGGGCTTCGTCTCGCTCGCCTTCGCCGATGACGATCCGGCCGGCGAAGTCGATCTCGTCCATCGTCCGGCGCATGGCCTCGGTGGCGAGCCGGTCGGCGCCGTCCCGGTCACCGCGGCCCATCGCCCGCGCGGAGGCGATCGCGGCCTCTTCGGTGACGCGGATCATCTCGAGCGCGAGCAGCTGTTCCATGGCGACCTCCCGGTCAGTGTCGGAAGTGGCGTCGGCCGGTGAAGACCATGGCCAGATGATGGCGGTCCGCCACCTCGATGGCCATCTCGTCGCGGATGGAGCCGCCGGGCTGGATGATCCCGGTGATCCCGGCGTTGGCCGCCGCGGCGATGCCGTCCGGGAACGGGAAGTACGCGTCCGAGGCCATGACCGACAGCCTGGCCCGGTCACCCGCCCGTCGCAGGGCGATCTCCACCGAGACCTGCCGGGATGCCTGGGCGGCGCCGATCCCGACCGTGGCACCGTTGCGGGCGAGGACGATCGCATTCGATCGGACGTGGCGAACGGCCCGCCAGGCGAACAGGAGGTCCGTCAGTTCCTCCAGCGTCGGGCGACGCTGGGTGACTACCTGCAGGCGTCCACGATCGAGTCCGAGTTCGTCCTGGCTCTCCACCAGCAGGCCGCCGGCGACGCGCTTGAAGTCGAGGCTGGCGATGCCGTAGTCGCGCATCCCGTCCGTCGGGTCGGGCGGGACGGCCAGGATCTCCAGCCCGTGCTTCGCCCGCAGGATGCCAAGGGCCGACTGGCTGTACGCGGGCGCGACCACCGCTTCGTACGAGTTGGCCGCGATCTCGCGGGCGGTCGCGCCGTCCATCTCGCGGTTCACGCCGACGATGCCACCGAACGAGGCCACCGGGTCGGTGTCCAGGGCGTGCCGATACGCCTCGACCAGCTCGTCGTTCGAGGCCAGGCCCACCGGGTCCGTGTGCTTGACGATGGCCACGGTGGGAGCCGTGTAGTCGCGAGCGATCCGGTAGGCGGCGTCCAGGTCCATCAGGTTGTTGAAGCTCGGCAGATCGCCCGCGATCCGGGTCGCGTCGGCGAGCGTGCCGCTGCGATGGGTGGTCTCGCGATAGAACGCGGCGCGCTGGTGCGGGTTCTCGCCGTAGCGCAGGTCGTCCACCTTCTCGAGGACGATGGCCAGACGGCGCGGGAAGGTGTTGCCGGAGATCTGGTTGAGGTATGCGGCGATCTCCGCGTGGTACGCCGCGACGGTGCTGAACGCCTCGGCCGCCAGCTGCGCCCGAGTCTCCGCACTGACCTGGCCGAACTCGCGGATCTCGCTCGCGATGCGCGGGTAGTGGGCCGGATCCGCGACGGCCGCGACGCCCGCCGCGTTCCGGGCGGCCGCCCCGAGGAGCGCGGCGCCGCCGACGTCGATCATCTCGATGGCCTCGTCGAGGCCGATGAGCTTGACGCCGATCGCGGGCGCGAACGGCTTGACGTTGACGACGACCAGGTCGATCAGACCGATGCCCTGGTCGCGGAGTTCGTCCAGCTGGGCCGGCACGTCGCGCCGCGCAAGGATCCCCGCGTAGACGGCGTGATGGAACGTCTTGACCTGGCCGCCGACCGTGGGCTCGCCCGAGGTCAGCTCGGCGACGGACGCGACCTCGATACCCTCTCCGGCGAGGTACTCGCGGGTCCCGTCGGTCGCGACGAGCTCGACGTCGAGCGCGCGCAGATCCCGGGCCAGGGCGGCGATGCCATCACGGTTCGCCACGGACAGCAGGGCTCGCAACCCGGTATCTCCTCCCTTGGCAGGTGACGCCTCGGCGACGCTGTGATGGGCGCGCGCCGGGCCGGTCGAGGCCGCACCGCGACTTCGACCCGAGTATACCGTGCGGCATGGCATACTCCGACCGTCTCATCACCGTCGCACGTAGAGGTTCCGCGTGACCCTGGCACCCTGGGAATACCTGTTCGAGTCGTTCAACCGGACGAACTTCCCGGATCTCTTCAACCTCACCTGGATCGCCACGCTCGTCCTGCTGCTGATCCTGATCGTCCTCTACGTCGTCCGGACGCGGGCACTCCACAAGCACCCGCCGTACACCGAGATGTGGGAATGGCTGTGGTGGGCGGGGCTGATCACGTTCAGCCTGATCCTCATCGGAGCGCTCTTCGTCTTCGACTTCTTCCTCATCCTGTCGATCGAGATCATCGGGATCGGCACGATGGTCTGGATCCGGTTCCGGCGGTTCCCGCCCTTCCTGGCGGCGTACGACAGGCAACTCGCCAAGCAGAAGTACGCCTCCGCACGGAAGTTCGCGGATCCGGATGCGACGATCCGTCGTCGCGGCGGCCGTCGGCAGCGCCGCCGGCGCTGACGCTCGCGCGGACGCCCTCGGCATGCCCATCGAGATCCGGCGGTTCGGGGTCGGTCATCGGCGCCCGGACGGCCCTGTCGGTTCGGTCGGGCTGAGCGGCCAGGTCATCCACTCGGACGCGCGCGGAGCTCGTGAGCGAACTGGCCTTCGCCAGCGAGTGCGCGGATCGAGCCGCACGCCAACCCGAACACCACCTGGTTCATCGTCATCGAGGGTGGCGGCTGGGTCGGCGTCGGCGATGAGCGCGCACGGGTGGCGGCCGGTGAGGCCGTCCTCTGGCCGGCCGACATCACCCACGCGGCGTGGACCGAACACTCCGAGATGCGTGCGTTCGTCGTGGAGTTCGCCGGGGCGGACGATCGGGTCGTCCTTGATGGCCGGGCGCTCGCACTGGCTGCCGGAGCTGCCCGGGCCGACGCGGTCGACTGGCCACTGATCGGACGACCAGCGGTGCCCGATCCTGCGAGCGGCGAGCCCGCCTGACGGCGATCAGCTCGGGAACGGCGTGGGCCGCGAGCGTGCCAACGCTGGGCCTTGGCCGGAGTCCTCCCATACGCACCGCTGGGCAGCACTAGCGTCTCTTGAAGGCGGTTCACGCGCCGCGCCGAGCCATAGTCCGACCGTCGTGAGCGTGGCCGGAGCAGGTTCTGGCGACAACAGGTGCCGTGGCCCAGGGCCGGGCAGGCGCTGAAGCCGCGGTGGCGAGCATATGGGAAGACCTGGGTGGCGGGCAGCGGCGCGTCTCGGCCCGCCCACCGTCCTATCGCGCGAGCACCGCGCCGAGCTGGCTGAGGATCCGGGCGGTCGCACCCCAGACGGACAGCCCCTCGATGTCGTAGGCGCCGTAGCGCAGCGGCCACCCATCGATCGTGCGCTCGACGATCGTGATCGGGGCGTCGGGCAGGAAGGCGGTCACCGGTGGCTCCACGATGCGAGCCACCTCCCACTCCGACGCGACCAGGACCGGGCGACGAGCCGCCAGCGCCACGACCGGTGTGACCACGAAGTCGCTGACCGGGATCGGGAATCGCTCGAGCAGGCCGACGACCCGGACGCCGGCGGCCACGGCGTCCAGGCCGACCTCCTCGGCCGCCTCGCGCAGGGCGGTCGCCGCGATATCCGCGTCGTGTGTCTCGGCCTTGCCGCCCGGGAGACTCACCTCACCGCTGTGGTGGCCGTCGCGAGTCGCTCGCTCCGTCAGGACGACCCGTGCGAGGCCGGCCGCATCCGGGTAGAGCAGGACGAGGACCCCGGCCGGTCGCATCGGCCGCTCGCTGGTGGGCCAGCGAGGACGTCGGGCGCCGGCCTCGTCTGTGCCGACGAGGACCGGGATGAGCGCGGCCGCGCCGCTCGGCAGCGGGTCCGGGAACACGGCCAGCCGCTCGACGACGTCCTCGAACCGCACCGGGCTAGTTGACCAGCTCGCCGTCGCCCCGAGGGGGTTGCGTCGGCGGGAGATCCAGCGGGGACCGCTTGCCGTTCGACGTGTCGCCGCCCGGACGCGCCCGGGCGTCACGGGTCGCCGAACCGTCGGTCACGACCGTGGAGCGATCGGTCGAGAAGACCATCGTGCCGGACGTGGGATCGGCCTCACAGGTGATCCGGTCGCCCGGGGCGAACTCGCCGGCGACGAGCGCCCGCGCGAGTGGGTTCTCGACCAGTCGCTGGATGGTGCGCTTGAGCGGTCGCGCGCCGTAGGCCGGGTCCGTTCCCTCGCGCACGATGAGCGTCCTGGCGCCGGGGGTCACCTCGAGCGCGAGGTCCTGCCCGGCCAGCCGCCGGCCGAGGTCGGCGAGGAGCAGGTCCACGATCTGGCCGAGGTGCTCGGAGGTCAGCGGGTGGAACACGATGACCTCGTCGATCCGGTTCAGGAACTCCGGCCGGAACTGGACGCGCAGCGCCTCGGTGACCGCCCGCTTCATCGCCTCGTAGGCCGCATCGCCGGTGTCGCCGCTGGCGGCCGCGATGGCCGAGCTCCCGATGTTGCTGGTCATGATCACGACCGCGTTCTTGAAGTCCACGGTCCGGCCCTGGCTGTCGGTCAGCCGGCCGTCATCGAGGACCTGGAGCAGGACGTTGAACACGTCCGGATGGGCCTTCTCGATCTCGTCGAGCAGGACCACCTGGTACGGCCGACGCCGCACGGCCTCGGTCAGCTGGCCGCCTTCTTCGTACCCGACGTAGCCCGGGGGTGCCCCGACCAGGCGCGAGACGGCGAACTTCTCCATGTACTCGCTCATGTCGATCCGGGTCATGGCGTCCTCGTCATCGAACATGAACTCCGCGAGGGCCCGGGCGAGCTCGGTCTTGCCGACGCCGGTCGGCCCGAGGAAGAGGAACGAGCCGATGGGCCGGCCGGGATCCTTCAGGCCGGCGCGCGCCCGCCGGACCGCGTCGGAGACGGCCTGGATGGCCTCGTCCTGACCGACCACCCGGTCGTGCAGGCGTTCCTCCATGTGGATCAGCTTGGCGGTCTCGCCCTCGAGGAGCCGGCTGACCGGGATCCCCGTCCAGGCGGCGACGATGTCGGCGATATCGTCCGCGTCCACCTCCTCCTTGAGCAGGGCACCGGCCAACTGGAGTGCCGCGAGCGTCGCCTCCTGCTCGGTCATCCGGTCCGTCAGTTCCTTGTGCGTGCCGTACTTGAGCTGCGCTGCCGTGGCGAAGTCCGCTTCGCGCTCGGCCTGCTCGATCCGGGTGGCAAGTGACTCCAGCTCGGACTTGGTGGCGCGGATGGCCGCGATGGCCGACTTCTCGGCCTCCCAGCGCTGCCGCATCCCACCGGCCTCCTCCTCGAGGTCGGCCAGCTCCTTCTCCAGGATCGCCAGTCGCGCCTTCGAGGCGTCGTCGGTCTCCTTGCGCAGCGCCTCGCGTTCGATCTCCAGCTGGATCCGCCGACGCTCGAGCTCGTCGAGTTCGATCGGCATGGAATCGATCTCCATGCGCAGCCGTGACGCCGACTCGTCGACGAGGTCGATCGCCTTGTCCGGCAGGAAGCGCTCCGTGATGTAGCGGTCGGACAGCGTCGCGGCCGCGACGAGGGCGGAGTCGGTGATCCGGACGCCGTGGTGGACTTCGTAGCGCTCGCGCAGGCCGCGCAGGATGGAGATGGTCTCCTCCACGGTGGGCTGGTCCACCATCACCGGCTGGAATCGCCGCTCGAGCGCGGCGTCCTTCTCGATGTGCTTGCGGTACTCGTCGAGGGTCGTCGCGCCGATCGTGTGCAGCTCGCCGCGCGCGAGCATCGGCTTGAGCAGGTTGGACGCGTCCATCGCGCCCTCGGCCGCCCCGGCACCCACGACCGTGTGGAGCTCGTCGATGAACAGGATGACCTGGCCCTCGGCGTCCTTGATCTCCTTGAGGACGGCCTTCAGGCGCTCCTCGAACTCGCCCCGGAACTTGGCGCCCGCGATGAGCGCGCCGAGGTCGAGCGAGACGACCCGCTTGTCCTTGAGCGTCTCGGGCACGTCGCCGCGGACGATCCGCTGGGCGAGTCCCTCGGCGATGGCCGTCTTGCCGACACCCGGCTCGCCGATGAGGACCGGGTTGTTCTTGGTCCGGCGCGACAGGACCTGGATGACCCGGCGGATCTCGTCGTCGCGCCCGATGACCGGATCCAGCTTGCCGGCGCGCGCCTCGGTGGTCAGGTCGCGGCCGTACTTCTCGAGGGCCGCGTAGGTGCCCTCCGGGTTCTGGCGACGTGACCCGCTGGCCGCCGCGGACGCTCTGCAGCGCTCCGAGGATGGCTTCCTTGCCCGCGCCGTGGCGTTCCAGCAGGGCCTGCGCCTCGCCCCCGATCTCGGCGGTGCCGATGAGCAGGTGTTCGGTCGAGACGTACTCATCGCCGAGCCGGCGAGCCTCGTCCTCGGCTCGCTCGATGACCCGCTTGGCCCGCGGGTCGAGGGCCAGCGAGCCACCCTTGATCCGGGCGCGCCTGGCGAGGGTCGCGGCGAGTTCGCCGCGGAATGCCGGGCAGGTCCACGCCGAGCCGGCGGAGCGTCTCGGCCGGGACCCCGTCATCGGGTTCGACGAGCGCATCGAGGATGTGCTCGGCATCCAGCACGGGGCTGTCGAGGCGCTGGGCGACGGCCTGGGCGGCGACGATGGTCTCCTGGGCCTTCTGGGTGAAGCGGTCGAGCTGCATGGCGGTCTCTCGGTCGGTGGGTCAGCGTGGGGTGGGTTGGTCGACGAGTCCGAACAGGGCCTTGGCGGCCGTGGTCGCTTCGTCCGACAGGTCCGAAGGCAGGACGACCTTCGTCCTCACGAACAGGTCGCCGTGGCCGGTGGCCTTGAAGCGCGGCATCCCCTGGCCGGTCAGGCGGAACGTCCGTCCGGTCTGGGTGCCGGCGGGGATCTTGAGCGAGACGCGGCCCTTGAGCGTCTCGACGTGGACGTTCGCCCCGAGAAGCGCTTCCTCCAGGGTCAGCGGCAGGTCGCGGTCGAGGTCCGCTCCGCGCCGCACGAAGCGGGCGTCCGGCAGCAGCTTTCACGACGACGAACAGGTCGCCACCGCCTGGCCCGCGGCCCGTGAGGCGGATCCTGGTGCCGGTGTCCGCACCGGGCGGGATCTTGATCTCCAGCCGCTTGCCGTCCACCTCGACGAGGCGAGTCGTGCCGTGGTATGCCTCGTCGAGGCCGATCTCGGCGGTGGCCTCGTGGATGGGCTTCGGTGCCGGGCCTGGCGCCTGGCCCGACCGGGTCCCTCCGCTCACGCCGGCACCGGCGCCGGCCAGGCCCATCCCCGCCAGGATGTCGTCGAACGACGCGCCGCCCGTCGGCCGCGTCCCGCGCCGCGGGCCGCTCGCCGCGCCGGCCTGACCCGAGGACGAACCGCCTGGACCATCGGCCCCGAAGAACATCTCGAAGAAGTCGGAGAACCCCTGGCCGCCGGTACCTCCGGTCCGGAACTCGTAGCGGACGTTGCCACCGCCGCCTTGGGCGTACCCGGCGAACGGGCCCCCGGGTCCGAACGGATCGGTCGCTCCACGGGCGCCGGCGCCTGTCGCACCGGCACGCTCGTAGGCCGCCCAGTCCGCTCCAAGCGCGTCGTACTTCTTGCGCTTCGCGGGATCGGACAGGACCTCGTTGGCCTCGTTGACCTCCTTGAAGCGCTGCTCGGACGCCTTGTCGCCCGGCTTGGCATCGGGATGATGCTGCCGGGCGAGCTTGCGGAAGGCCTTCTTGACCTCGGCCTGGGACGCGGCCTTCGGCACGCCGAGGACCGCGTAGTAGTCCTTGTACTGGAGGTCAGGTGCTCCGGGCCGCCCGCCCGCCATCGGGTGTGACCCCTAGGTGGCCCGGACGACCACCGGCGGCCGATCGGCCGTCGGGTAGTCCGGAAGCGGGATGCGCGATCCGGCCGGAGTGGCCTCGGTCGTCGCGTCCTTGACGATCGTGGTCGTGGCGGCGGCCAGGCCCTTCGGCTTGCGGCGGAGGGCCGCTTCGAGGACCTGGTCCATGTTGTCCACCAGCACGAGCTTGATGGACTTGCGGATCTCCTCGGGGATGTCGCGCAGGTCCTTCTCGTTCTTGCGCGGCAGGATGACGATCTTGGCACCGGCGAGGTGGGCCGCCAGGATCTTGCTCTTGAGGCCGCCGATCGGCAGCACCCGGCCGCGCAGGGTGATCTCGCCGGTCATCGCCACGTCCTTGCGGACGGGGATGCCGGTCAGGGCACTGACGATCGCGGTGGCCATCGTGATCCCGGCGGACGGTCCGTCCTTCGGGATGCCGCCGGCCGGCACATGGATGTGCAGCGTGTTCTGCTCGAAGACTTCGCGATGGATCCCGAGCGCGGCCGCGTTGGCGCGGGTCCACGACAGGCCGGCCCGCGCCGACTCGCGCATGACCTCGCCGAGCTGGCCGGTCAGGATGAAGTCTTCCTTGCCTTCCATCCGGGTGACTTCGATGGCGACGACGTCGCCGCCGACCTCGGTGACGACCAGGCCGATGGCGGAACCGGTCTGGTCCTCGGCCTCCAGCTCGCCGTACTCGAAGCGCTGCGGGCCGAGCAGGTCGTGCAGCTTCTTCACGTCGATGACGGTCTTGCGCTTGCGCCCTTCGGCCACCTGCCGGGCGACCTTGCGCATGACGTTGGCGAGCTCTCGCTCGAGGTTGCGGACGCCGGCCTCGTGCGTGTACGAGCGGACCAGCTCGGTCATCGCCTCGTCGGTGATGGCGATGTGCTTGTCCTTGAGCCCATGGTTCTTCATCTGCTTCGGCACCAGGAAGCGCTTGCCGATCTCGATCTTCTCCTGCTCCGTGTAGCCGGGCAGGTGGACGACCTCCATTCGGTCGCGCAGTGCGGCCGGGATCGGGTCGAGCAGGTTGGCCGTCGCCACGAACAGGACCTTGCTGAGGTCGAACGGCACTTCGAGGTAGTTGTCCTGGAACGTGCTGTTCTGCTCCGGGTCGAGGACCTCGAGCAGGGCCGAACTCGGGTCGCCCCGGAAGTCCATCCCGATCTTGTCCACTTCGTCGAGCATGAACACCGGGTTGTTGGAGCCGGCCGTCTTGATGCTCTGGACGATGCGCCCGGGGAGAGCCCCGATGTACGTCCGACGGTGTCCGCGGATCTCCGCCTCGTCATGGATGCCGCCCAGGCTCATCCGCACGAACTTGCGGCCCATGGCCCGGGCGATGCTCTTGCCGAGCGAGGTCTTGCCGACGCCGGGAGGCCCCACGAACGCGAGGATCGGGCTGCGGATCTCGTCGGCGAGGGTGCGGACGGCGAGATACTCGAGGATGCGTTCCTTGATCTTCTCGAGGCCGTAGTGGTCCTCGTCGAGGATGCGCGCCGCCTCCTTGATGTCGAGCTGGTCGTCCGTGGAGACGTCCCAGGGCAGCCCGACCAGCCAGTCGACGTACGTTCGGATGACGCCGACCTCCGGGGAGGCGGACGGGATCCGGCTCATCCGGTCGATCTCCTTGATCGCCCGGGCCTTGATCTCGTCCGGCATGCCGGCCGCCTCGACCTTCTCGCGCAGCTCGTTGATGTCGGCCTGCTGCGGGTCGTCCTCACCCAGCTCGCGCTGGATGGCCTTCAGCTGCTCGCGCAGGATGTACTCGCGCTGGGTCTTGTCCATCTCGGACTTGACTTCGGACTGGATCCGACCCTTGAGCTCGAGGATCTCGATCTGGTTGGCCAGGAACGTGCTGACCATCTTGAGACGCTCGACGACATCGATGATCTCGAGCAGTTCCTGGCGCTGCTCGGTCGACATGTCCGGGCTGTAGGCGACCATGTCGGCCAATAGACCCGGCTCGCTGATGTTGCGGGCGGCGACGGCCGCCTCCGGCGGTACCGGGGCGCCATTGGCGACGTACTGCTCGATCTGGGCCTGGACCGTGCGCATCAGCGCCTGGATCTCGACGCCATCGGGAGCCTCGTCGGGGAGTTCCTCGACCGTCGCCCGGATGTAGGGGTCCGTGGCGGTGAAGCCGTGCACGCGCAGCCGTCCCTGGCCCTGGACGATGGCCCGGACGGTGCCGTCCTGCAGCTGCACGACCTGGGCGATCTTGGCCAGGGTGCCGATGGCGTACAGCTCCGACGGGTCGTTGATGTCCTCCTGGTCGGCCTGGCGCTGGGTGACCAGGGCGATCGGACCACCGTCGGCGACCGCCGCGTTCAGCGCATTCACGCTCTTGTCGCGGCCCACCTGGAGCGGGATGATCATCTCCGGGAAGATGACGGTCTCGCGCAGCGCCACGAGCGGGAGCTCGCGCGGTCCGGTGATCTGGACGGGTTGATCGAGCGCCTCGACGGGCTCGGGCTGCTCCTCGACCGGGGTGGACGGTCGCTTGGCCATCAGGGTTCTCCTACGGTGCTGGCTGCCGGTGTCTGGCCGGCGCTGGGACGGGTGGTCGTCTGGGTGGGAGGTTCTGGTGTCGTGGTCGGTGGCTCGGATGGCGTCGTCGGCTTCGTCGGCGGATCGCCTTGCGGCGGCTTCCTCGGCGTCGGCAGTCCCTTCGGCGTAGAGGGCTTCCAGGATGCGAGCCCCGAGGCGCTCCTCGAGCTCGAACAGGATCTTGATCCCGGCGAGGTTGACGCCCCGGACTCTTGTCAGGTGGCGGATCCAGGTGATCCGCCGGATGTCGTTCTCGCTGTAGAGCCGGATGTTGGTCGGCGTTCGAGCCGGGCAGAGCAGGCCCTCATCCTCGTAGATCCGCAGGGTCCTGGGATGCGCGCTCACGAGCGTCGCCGCCACGCTGATCACGTAGACGGGGCGCTCCGGGTCCCGCTCCGGCCGGCCGAAGGTCATGCGCTCAGCCACCGGTCCCGTCGATCTCATTCACGTTTCGCATGCTAGAACCATGACAACGATGTTGTCAAGAGTGTTGCCGTCAATGCGATTCGAAACAACGAACGTGCGGGCCAGCGGGCGGTCGGCGGCCAGCGGGCGGCCGTCTAGTCAGGTCACCAGGTCGACACCGACAGATGTCGGCGTGGACCGCCTTTGGGCGGGCTCGACGAATGGTTCCCGACCAGTTGCCGCGCTGATCGAGTGCGAGCCACCCTCGAATCGGGGTCGTGCGCGCCTCGGCGCAGCCGGCGGAGTCGCCCGGCACCGCCTGATGTGGGTCCGGGGCGACTTCTGTCGGAGTGGGCGCGTGACTCCCAGGACGACCCACGCCGTCAGGCGCCGGCGGTCTCGCTGGTCTCCGGGTCCCCGATGAGCTGCTCGTGGAGCAGGTCCGAGCACTCCTGCTTGCCGATGGCGATGACCTTGTCGCCCTCGAGCATCACCGTGTCCGGCCGGAGCGGCGTCGCGACCCCATCGCGGATGACGGCGAACAGGGAGCACCCCTCCGGGATGGCCAGGTCGCGTGGTGCCTTGCCGATCGCCGGTGAGCCCGTCTGGAGGTGCGCCTCGATGATCTCCAGCTCGTTCTCGCCGAGCGCCGCCAGATGGAGCAACTCGTGGACCGGGATGTCCTGTTCGATGGAGCCCAGGATCATCCGGGTCGGGCTGATCAGTTCGTCAACGCCGAGATGCCGAAAGAGCGACTCGTTCTTGGGGTTGTTGACCCGGGCGATCGTCCGCGGCACATCGAAGTGGTGCTTGGCCATCTGACAGATGACGAGGTTGTCCTCGTCATCCCCGGTGACGGCGGCGACGACGTCGGCGCGGTTCGCCCCGGCCTCGCCGAGGTACTTCCCCTCGCAGCCGTCGTGGCCGATGACGATCGAGCCGATCTCGTCGGCGATCGCCCGCGCGCGACCGGGATCCTTCTCCATGAGCGCGACCTCATGGCCGGCATCGATGAGTTCCTTGGCGAGGTAGTAGCCGACCTTTCCGCCGCCGACGACGAGCACGAACACGGCTCAGGCCTCCAGTCGGGTGGTGGGCGCGGCGGCCGCGACGACGCGGACGGGTCCGGCCGGTTCCCCGTGGTGTTCCTCCCCCGGATGGTGCCCCGTCGGCGCCAGCATCCCGGGCCGCCCCGATGGCGGGAGCGCGAGGTAGTCGTTGACCGCGTCTAGCATCAGTCTCGTCCGGCACAGCGTGGCGATGCCGAGTTCCGCGTACGCCGCCGCGCGGACTGGATCGTTGAGTTTGGCGATCACGCGCTTGACGCCGAGGGCCTCAGCCGCGAGCTGGGTGGCCATGACATTGCGGTTGTCGCCTTCGGTCAGGGCAAGGAACACGTCCGCGCCCTCGGTGCCAGCCTTGCGCAGGACATCCTCGTCCGTGCCGTCGCCACGGACGGCTCGACCGCGGAACCCATCCGGCAGGCGGTCGAAGGCCGCGGTGGATGCATCCACGATGATGACCTCGTGGCCATCGGCGTCGTACGTCTCGGCCATGGCTGCGCCGACCCGGCCACAGCCGACGATCACGATCTTCACTGGGTGGTCTCCTCGGACATCGGTTCGCGCACGACCCACACGGTACACGGCGCGTTCTGGAGGACGTAGGGGATGGTGCGGCCGATCGCGAACTCGCCTCCGAAGCGGGTCCGGAACGGCACACCGAGGACGATCAGGTCCGCGCCGCGCTCGGAGGCCTCATCGACGATCGCGGCACCGACATCGCGTGCCTGCAACAGGACCGGCTCCAGGCGCTGCTTCGAGCTTTCGGCCACGGTCTCGGCCACGTCCAGCACTCGCTGCACCTCCTCCGAACGCCCGGCGATGTCGGCGTCAAGCGGCAGCGTCCAGTCGATCTCGACGACGTGGATCGCGATCAGTTCGGCCTTGTTGTCGCGTGCGATCTCGGCCGCGAGCCGGACGATCCGCGCATCGCTGGTCCCTCCGTTGAGGGCTACCACGAGACGTGAATAGGTGTACGTCGGGCTGCTCGACATGGGTCGTCACGATACCACCGGCATCACGCTGGCGGGTCACTCCGAGGCGCGACCGTCGTCGAACAGACCGGGGTCCTCACGGCGGTACGGCACATTCACGACGACGGTCCGTGGTCGCCCGAGGAGGACGGCGCGAAGACGCTTGGCTGCCTGGTTGTAGAGGATGCGCTCCCACCAGTGCCGGGCGACATATTCGGGGATGACGACGAACGTGATCGGCGGCTCCTGGTCGGACGGCCAGGCCGTGTCGAGGACATCGAGGTAGGCGAGCAGCGGTCCGACCAGCGCGCGATACGGTGATTCGACGACGACAAGCGGGACACCCGGGATCTGCCGCTCGAAGTCGGCTCGGAGCGCAGCGGCGCTGTCCATGTCCGCGGTGATGTAGACGGCGCGAACGTCGTCATCGATGGATCGTGCGACATTGATGGCCTGGACGACGGCTCGGGTCATCCCCGGGATCGGGACGACGACCCGCTCCTCGCGATGCGGTGCGGTGAAGACCAGGTCCGAACGGACGGCCAGCTCGCGGCGCGACCGGTCGTACTGGCGGTGGATGAACAGCATCATCGCGACGAGCACCGGCACGATGATGACGATCAGCCAGGCGCCAGCCTCGAACTTCTCGAAGACGACGATGCCCAGGACGACCGCGGTCAGCACGGCCCCGGTGGCGTTGACGCCCATCCGCCATCGCCACCCGGCACTGCGCTCGGTCAGCCAGTGGCGGACCATGCCCACCTGGCTGACCGTGAAGCAGACGAAGACCCCGACCGAGTAGAGCGGGATCAACGCCTGGGTACTGCCGCCGAAGGCCCACAGCAGCAGGAAGGCGATGGCGGCCAGGAGCACGATCCCCCACGAGTAGGCGAGCCGGTCGCCACGGAACGAGAACTGGCGCGGCATGTAGCCATCCTCGGCCAGGATCGCGGCCAGGCGCGGGAAGGCGTTGAAGCTCGTGTTGGCCGCCAGGAACAGGATCAGGGCGGTACTCGCCGCGAACAGCACGAACAAGCCGGAGCCCTCGCCAAACGCGGCTTCGGCCGCCAACGCCACGACGGAGGCGCCGCCTGGCTCGGTCGGGCGGATGCCGTACTGGACGGCGAACACCGTCAGCCCGATGAACAGGATCGCCAGCAGGACGGCCATGGCGGTCATCGTGTTGGCGGCGTTCTTCGATTCCGGTGGCTTGAACGCTGGTACCCCGTTGGCGATCGCCTCGACGCCGGTCAACGCGACCGACCCGCCGGCGAACGCCTTGAGCAGCAGCAGGATCCCCAGAGCCTCCGGCGGGTCGGGGAACGGCACCGCGTCCGGCTGTGGCACGGCCTGCACGACCGTGCCGCCGATGATGTTGATGAGACCGATCGCGACGATCGAGAGGGCCAAGCCCACGAACAGGTAGGTCGGCACCGCGAAGATGTTGCCCGACTCACGAAGGCCCCGGAGGTTGGCGATGGTGATCAGCGAGATCGAGATGAACGCGATGACGATCCGGTAGTCGTAGGCCTCAGGGATGACCGACTGGATCTGGGCGATGGCGGCCGCCGTCGATACGGCCACCGTCATGACGTAGTCGATCAGGAGCGCAGCAGCGGCGATGAGGCCCATGATCGGTGCCAGGTTGGTCCGCGCGACGACGTAGGCCCCTCCGCCGTTCGGGTAGGCCTGACAGACCTGCCGATACGAGACCGATACGACCGCGAGCAGGATCGCGATGGCGATCGCCACCTCGACGGACAGGAGCAGCGCCGAGGCGCCGGCAACCAGCAGGACCCGCAGGATCTCCTCGGTCGCGTAGGCGGACGAGCTGATGGCATCCGAGCTGAAGATGGCCAGCGCCTTGCGCTTGGAGAGGCGTTCGCCGATCTCTTCCTCGCTGGCCAGGGGACGTCCGAACAGGATGGCCCGGGTGCGATCGATGAGCCGACCCGCCGGGGTCAGTGCGACGCTGGCCGCCGGCTTGGCCACCATCTGGCCGGGGCCGGTGTAGCGGAAGTAGGGCGAGTGCGGGCGCTCGATGCGGACGCGGCGATCCGCAGGTTTTCGACCGTGTAAGGGTCCCTTGCCTCCGATCACGAGGCCTCCGGTACATGGTTGGGTGACTCGTTATACCGCAAACCGGCGGGCGCCGACGGTACCCGGGCACCATCGGCTCCCATCGCGTGACTGTAGCGATCGACGTCGATCACGCGCCGCCCTCAAGCACCGTGCGACAACCGCTCCGCGAGGCGTCGAGGGAGGCCCGCTTCGAGCATGGCGGCCTGGACGGCACCGACGTCGTACGGGACGCGGTGCCACGTCGCGACCTCCAGGTCCGGGTCGAGGATGAGGTAGCTCGCTGCGGGGTCGCCGTCGCGCGGCTGGCCGACGCTGCCAGGGTTGAGCAGCACTCGCGACCCGGCGAACGTCAGGCGTTCCCCGTCACGCGGCCGGAGCGGGACGACCCGGCCCTCGTCCATGACGAACGCCACCGGGACGTGGGTGTGGCCGTTCAGGCCATGCATCGTGGTCAGGGCGTCGAACGAGGCGCGAGCGATCGACGTGGTCGTGAGGTACTCCCAGATGGGGTCCCGCGGGCTGCCGTGCACGAGCGTCACGTCGCCCTCTGTCCGACGCTCCGGCAGTCCGGTCAGCCAGTCTCGGGTCTCGGTCGCGATGGCTCCACGCGTCCAATCCATGGCCGCTCGGGCGTCCGGGTTGAAGTGCTCGATCTCGTCGCCACCGATCGCGGCAGCATCGTGATTCCCGCGGACGCCCCGTGCTCCGATGCCAAGCAGGCGAGCCACGACGCCGTCCGGGTCCGGCCCGTAGCCGACGATGTCGCCGAGGTGCCAGCACGCGTCGATCGCTCCCGCATGCGCAAGCACGGCATCGAGCGCGACGAGGTTGCTGTGGACGTCCGAAACGACCGCGATCCGCATGGTCGGTCAGGGTAGCAGCGGGAGGGTCACCACGGCCGGCGTCGCCTCACGCTTGGGTCGCGCGGGTAGGCTGCCGGGACATGGCCACGCCGGGTGACGACGACCAGGACGTGTCCGTCGAGTCCGGCAACGTCCACCGGGATGCCCTCGAGCGTGCCACCTCCGAGGGCGTCGATCGCTCGCTGCGCGGCCGCCACCTCGTCCGCGAGATCGCCGCGCTTCCACGCGACCAGGAACCCACCCGGCGCGAGCAATGGGAACGCGAGTTCGACCAGCTCGGCCAGCGGCGCCACCGCCCGCACGGTGACGGCGGGCCACTGCCCGTGGTGGCGCGGATCGGCGGCCAGGGCCTCGGCCCGGATGGCGCTCGCCTCCACGGTGCCGTCCAGACCGGTGGCGGAGATGACGGTCTGCAGGAATTGGGCCTTCTTGGCGATCGGTTCGGCCAGCAGGGCACGCTCTGCGGGCAGCGCAGCCGCGAGTGGCAGACCGGGATATCCGCCACCGGAGCCGAGGTCCAGGAACCGGTCGATGCCATTCGCGACCAGGAACGGCACCGCCGTCAGGCTGTCCACGATGTGGGCCGTGGCGACGGCTTCCGGGTCGCGGATCGCGGTGAGGTTGATCGCCGACGTCCAGGCGAGGAGCAGTCGCGCATGGCCTTCGATGGCCCATCGCGCTGCCGGAGTGAGGTCGACGCCGAGTGCGACCAGCCCGGCATCGAGGGCGCGGACAGCCCCGGATGGTAGTTCGGGGACGTCCTCGACGCGCGTCGGGAGCGGCTCACGAACGGGATCCAGGGCACGCCTCCTGATGTCTGCGTGCCGCGCGTCCACGCGTGGCGCCACTCCCGGCGTCGGCATCGTCTCGCACCAGCGGATCGGGATCGGTCTTCCGCGCTCCGTCCGGTTCTCGGCCGAGTCTCCTCGAACCCCTCGCGGAACGCGTTACCCTGCCCACCGCAGTGCGGACCCCTGACGGTACCGGCCACCCTCGCGACCGTCTAGCGGGTTATCCACGAACTGCGCGGTTCGCGGTGGATTCGTGGATAAGTCCCGAGCGCGTCGTCAGGTCGGGCGACGGATGGCCCGCAGGACGGCCCTCTCCTCGAGGGCGACATCCTCGCCGGCGAGGACCCGCTCCAGCGTCTCGGTCACGATCTCGGGCGCGACAGAGGCCGGTCCCGACAGTGCCAGCACGAAGGTGGATCCGGAGCCGGGCACGCTGGCGAGTGCGAGGTCGCCGCCCATGGACCGGGCCAGGTCGCGCGCGATCGGCAGGCCAAGGCCGGTCCCGGTGATCCGATGGTGCCCGGCCATCCGGTAGAACCGCTCGAAGATGCGGGCACGATCGTCCGCCGCGATCCCATCACCCTCATCGCGGACGGCGACCAGGGCGACCGAGCCGTCGAACCAGCCGGCCACCTCCACGGTCGAACCAGCCGGCGCGAACTTCATCGCGTTACCGGCAAGGTTGGTGACGATCTGCTCGACCCGGCGCCGGTCGCCGATCGCCGCTTGCAGCCGCGGCGGCAGCGACGATCGGAGGGCGATGCCCCGGTCCATCGCGATCGAGTCCAGGCCTTGGGTGACGTGACCGATCGCGTCGGCGAGCGAGAAGGGCCGGCGATCGAGCGGAACGGACCCGGACTCCAGTCGTGACAGCTCGAGGAGGTCGCCGACGAGATCGGCGATCGTCGTGACGATCCCACGGCCGCGTTCCATGAATTCGCGCTGGACCCTGAGATCGTCCACGGACCCATCGAGGATCAGGTCCAGGTATCCGGCCAGGCCCGTCAGCGGCGTCCGTAGTTCGTGGGCCACGGTGGACACGAAGGTGGTCCGCTCCGCCTCACGCGCACGCAACGTGGCCAGTTCGCGTTCCGTCGTGAGCTGGTCGGCCACCAGGGCGAGCGCCACGGCCGCGTGCCGGGCGAGCGCCCGTGGCAGACGGGCATCAGCGTTCGCCGCGTCTCGCGCGTTCGCAAAGGCAAACCCGAGGGTCACTTCGCCTGCCGTCGGGACCGCGACCAGCGCGTAGGCGGGTCGGTCGAGTGCCCGGTCACTCCGCGGGACGTAGGAGCCGGTCGCGACGGAGATCGGGGCCGCTGGTGCGGCGGCGCGATCGGCACGGGAGCGCGGCGCGGCGCTGTCGAGCCAGGCCCCCAGCGCGAGGGCATCGGCCGGGTCTTCGGCCTGCCCGATCCCTACCGCCACACGCCGCTCGGTCCCGTCCGCGACGACCGCGGCGTGCCGCGCCCCGACCGTCCGGGCCAGCATCTCCAGCAGATCCGCCAGGCGTGTCTCGGCACCGGCATCCTGGGCCAGGATGTCGAGCGCGCGGGCGAGCAGGAGCGTCTCCTCGGAGGCGACCTGGTCCTCGGCGCGGCGCGACCTGGTCCGGCGCTCCTGGAGGGCTCGAGGCGCCGGGAGGTCGGGCGGCTCGATCGGGAGTCGGGGGCGTGATTCGATCATGCGGTGCATATCGTCGACGGGTCGCGCCGGTCGAACCACCACCCGACGGGCACCGAGCGGTGCGCCGGAAGTACCGGCGATGATCGCCGGGTGCTGAGCGTCAGCCGGAGCGGGCCGGACTCCGGACCGGGCGGCCGAGCGTCCGCCGCACGACGTCGATGACCTCATCGACGTACTGATCGGCCTCGCCGCGCTCGGCGGCCGTCCGGACGCATCCCTGGACGTGGTCCTCGAGGACCACGATGGACAGTGCGTCCACGGCCGCGCGCAGGGCCGCGGTCTGCTGGAGGATGTCCACGCAGTACTCCTCGCGTTCGATCATCCGGGCGATCCCGCGGACCTGGCCCTCCATGCGCGACAGGCGACGGACGAGCTGGGCCTTGTCCTTGGAGTAGCTGTGACGGAAGTGGCTCGGGTCTACCGGCGCCGCCGCCGCGGCGCGTCGAGTCTTCGTCTCGCTCATGCCGACATCATACCCCCTGGGAGTATCGAGTCGCAAGGGAGGCCGGGCGGTGAGTGCCGGGATTCGGCTACACTTGCCTCCGATGCATCCCGGCGATCGCCTCGACCCCATTCCGGACGGAGTCTCGCGCACCGCCTGCCGCTCCGGTGACCGGATCCGGACACCCGGAGAGTGGCCTGTGACACCTGCCTTCGCTCATGCGAGCGAGGCGGAGATGTCGCGGATCCTGGACTTCTACGCGGTCCGCTGGGAGTACGAGCCCGACACGTTCCCGATCCTGTGGAACACCGAAGGCGACGTCGTCGAGAGCTTCTCGCCCGATTTCTACCTCCCGGACCTCGACCTGTACCTGGAGATGACCACGCTTCGCCAGAAGCTGGTCCGAAAGAAGAACCGCAAGCTACGTCGCCTGCGGGAGCTCTACCCGGATGTCGAGATCAAGCTGTTCTATGCCCGGGACTTCCGGGCGCTCATGCTCAAGTACGGTCGGCTCGCCCTGGCGGACGCGCTGTCCGGCACGTCCGGCCAGGTGGCCGCGCCCCACCAGGCCGCCGCGGCCGCCGACGATGCCATCGCGGCAGAGGCGCGCCGCAGCGAAGGTGGTGGCGCAGCATCCGAGCCACCGCCCGCTGTCCGCCGGCGCCGGACGCCCCCCTCGAAGCTGAGTACGGAGGCATCCGCGATCCACCCGTGAACACCTCAAGGGACCTGCACGCCGACATCGGGGAGATCCTCCTGGCGGAGGACGAGATCCGCGCCAAGGTGGTCGAGCTCGGTGCTCGCATCAGCGCCGATTACGCCGGCCGCAACCTCACGCTCGTCTCCGTATTGAAGGGCTCGCTGCCGTTCATGGCGGACCTCATGCGCGCCATCGAGATCCCCGTCCGGATCGACCTGATGGAAGTCAGTTCGTACGGCGGCGCGTCGACCGAATCGTCGGGCCTGGTGCGGATCCTCAAGGACCTCTCGGCGAGCATCGTGGACGAGGAGGTCCTCATCGTCGAGGACATCATCGATACCGGCCTGACCCTGAACTACCTGATCCGGTACCTGCGCGGCAAGAACCCGGCCTCCCTCCGGATCTGCACGCTGCTGGACAAGCCGGCCAGGCGGCTCGTGGAGATCCCGGTCGACTACACCGGGTTCGTCATCCCCGACAGCTTCGTCGTGGGCTACGGCCTGGACTACGGCGAGCTCTACCGGAACCTGCGCTACGTCGGGGTCCTCAAGCCCGAGGCCTACGCGCCGGAGGCCGCCGGGTGACGATGCAGCGCCGTCCGCTTGGACGCGGTCGGACCCTCGCCACGCTGGCCGGGCTCGCCATCGTGGTCGGCTGCGTCCTGCCGTGGTGGACGGTCGGCGGGACGAGCGGGATCCCGGCGGTGAGCGGCAACGGCCTCGACGGCAGCGGGATCGTGGTGTTCCTGGTCGGGATCGTGACGCTCGCGCTCGTCGCGTTGCCGTACGCGGCAGGCGACCGGCCGCTGGGCGTCGATCGCTGGCTCTCGTTCGCGCTCCTGGCGGCCGCCGGCTGGCTGGCGTTCGTGGTCCGGATCGTGGTCCTCATCGGTAACGGTGCCTTCCAGTTCTCGGAACCCGCCCAGGTCTTCACGAACGGCCCTGGCCTGTGGCTGGCGGGGGCCGGCCTCGTGATGCTGGCGCGAGCGGCGTACACGATGTCGCGGGAACCCAGGTACCGGTGACCGGGCCTGCGCCCCAGTCGCCCGACGACGGCATCGCCCGGCTCGAGGGAGTCTGGACGATCGTGCCCACGCCGTTCACCGCGGATGGCGCGCTCGATGGCGCTAGCCTGCCGGGCCTGACCCGGTTCGTCGCCGGCTGCGGCGTGAACGGGATGACCATCCTTGGCGTGCTCGGCGAGGCCGGGCGCCTCGGCGACGACGAACGTCGCGCCGTGATCGACGGGGTACTCGGCGCCGCCGATGGGCTGCCGGTGTGCGTCGGGGTCAGCCATGCCGGGACGGACCGGGCGATCGCCTTCGCCCGCGAGGCCCAGGCCGCCGGAGCGCATTCGGTCATGCTCGCACCGCCGGCGCTCGCGAAGCCCAACGATGTCGCGGTCCTGGCCCACTACCTGGCCGTCGCCGAAGCCATCACGATCCCCGTGGTGGTCCAGGATCACCCGGCCAGCAGTGGGGTCCACATGACCGTGGACCTATTGGTGACGATCGCTGAGCGAGCGCCGTCGTGCCGCGTGATCAAGCTCGAGGACGAGCCGAGCCCACCCAAGGTGGGCCGGTTGCTTGCGGCCCGGCCGGACCTGCGCGTCCTGGGCGGTCTCGGGGCGATCATGCTGCTGGAGGAACTGCGTCGCGGCGCGGCCGGGACCATGACCGGGTTCGGGTTCCCCGAGCTGCTGGTCGAGATCGTCGGGCACTTTCGGGCCGGCGATGAGGCCGCGGCCCGGGCCATCTTCCACGGCATCATGCCGCTCATCCGATTCGAGAACCAGCCCGGTCTGAACCTTGCGATCCGCAAGCACATCTACCGGCGCCGAGGCGCCATCGAGTCGGAGCGGCTGCGCGCGCCGGGGCCCGTTCTGGACGCTGGGACGATCGCGGACCTCGACGCGGTCCTTGCATCGGTCGGGCTGGCGGATCGACTGGCTTCCGCCTGAGGCGGGCCGGCGGCGACTCGCTCGACTTCGAACGAGCCTGTTGGGAGGTGCGTCGCTGCGCGCGGTTCTCCTGATGGTTCCAGCCAAGCGGAACGATCGGTGCGGACGGAATGCGCCGTTCGTGAGGTGATCTGGACGCAGACTCGTTCCGCATGACCGCAACGACCGCGAGGACCGCCGGCAGTGAGGTCGGCCGAAGCGTCCCGTCAGGGGAGCGCTATGGCAGCGCCCGGATCATCCCACCGTCTACCGGGACGATCGCGCCGGTCACGAACGATGCGGCTGGCGACAGGAGGAATGCGGCGACGCGCCCGAGTTCCGCCGGGTCGCCATATCGTCCAAGGGGGATCTGCTCGATGGTCCGACGCCGGATCTCGTCAACGTCCACGCCGGCGGCCGTGGCCCGGGCCGCGTCCAACTGGCCGATCCGGTCCGTCGACAGTCGGCCCGGCGCGAGGCCATTGATGCGGATCGGGGCGATCTCGTCAACGAGCGACTTGATCAGGCCGGCCAGGCCGGGCCGGATGAGGTTGGACGTGGTCAGGGCGGGGATCGGCATGCGAACGGAGCTGGACAGCACGATCAGGATGGCCGGATCGTGACCCTGGCGGAGCCACGGCAGGGCGGCCCGCAGCAGGCGCACGGCGCTCATGAGCGTCCCGTCCACCGCCCGTAGCCAGGCGTCCTCGTCGATGTCCTCGAAGCGACCCGGGGGCGGACCCCCGGAGTTGACCACCAGCAGGTCCAGTCCGCCCCACGCGCCGGTCGCCGCTTCGACGGCCGCGGCCGGGCCATCGCGAGTGGCGAGATCCGCCGGGACCGCCAGTCCGCCCAGTCGCGCCGCCTGGGCGTCCAGGGCCGGACCGGGGCGCGAGATGACCGCGACGCGGGCGCCTTCGGCGGCGAGCGTCTCCGCGATGGCGCCACCGAGGCCGCGACTGCCGCCACCCACCAGGGCGCGAGCGCCCGTCAATCCGAGGTCCATGCCGCCATGGTACGGCGCGCGGTGTAGGGTTTGCCGATGTCCGACGGAGACGGTTCCAGCTTCGCCCCCGGCCCGGTGTCGTCCGGCAGCGGCCGGCGCCCGTTGGTGGTCGCGGGTCTGGTCGTGGCTCTCGTGGCCGGCTCGTTCGCGATCGCCCGCCTCTCGCCCGATCCCGGACCTGGCAAGGCGATCGCGACCGCGGCGCCGACCGTCAGCGGCTCGCCGACACCAAGCGCGGCCGTCGCCGAGGCCGAACCGACCGCGACCGCCCTGCCGCGCCTCGAGTGGTACACGGCTCCGTCGGCGCCGATCCACGACGTGCTCGTGCAGACCGCCCAGACTCGATGGCTGAGGCTGTTCAGCGCCAGGATCGAGGACGAGAGTCTGGCCCAGGCAAGCGACGACCTCCTGCTCCGCGGGGATGGATGGGGCACGGTCTGCCTGTGCTGGCAACCGCCCGGGACGGAGTCGGGCGATCCGCGGGCCCTCGACCTGGTCCGGCGCAACGGCGATCTGGCGGAGATCTCGCGCACGACCGTCATGATCGTGAACGGGCTGGCGATGGATGGTCGCGCCAACGCGCCGCTGCAGGTCGCCCTCGAGGCGTCCCCCGATGGACGCTTCGCGTACCTGGCCCGGGCTGCCCGGTCAGCGACGCAATGGCAGGTGAGCCTGGACGTGATCGACCTCATCTCGGGCAAGGTCACCGACACGGTCGAGCTCCTCTCATTCCAGCAGTCCGACCGATCCGTGGTCCTGACCGTCGAGCCACCGAACCTGCGAGTCGCGCCGGACGGGAGGCATGTGCTGCTCATCGCCGGGACGGAGCGACTGACGTCCACCGGGCCGGTCTCGTCGACCCGCCATGCCTGGGTCATCGACGCGGACGGGCCGACGCTCGGACGTGCCGGCGGAGGTGGATGACATCGCCGATGCCTCTTCCAACGTGTCCGATGGCCCCTGTGCCTGGGTCGTCTTCGCGTCCCCCTCGATCATCGCCAAGGGCTGTCGATACCGGACCGAGGCAGGCACCTCGTTCGAGATCCGCCGATACGACCTTGCGGGCCGTCCGCTGGATCCGATCGTCATCGATGCGTCGATGCCGCCGGCGGACCTTGTCGTCGTGGACACGGGCCGGGGGATGGCCTACTCGTGGGATCCGGAAAGCCACCGCCTGCTGGCTGCCGATCTCGCCCGTGGCGGCTGGGTCACCGCCGCCCCGCCGTCGGACGACCGGAGCAACCCCGAGGCCGTCGATGTCCAGGGTCCGCGACCGTCCGCCGGGCCGCCGACGATCTGGTCCGATGGTCGATCGGCGTCCGGGCCGAGCGTGCCCCGGACTCTCGTCGGATCACCCGACGGCCGGTTGCTGTACGCCACCGGGACCGGGCCGAACGAGGGCAGCAGCTCGGGGATCTGGGTCTTCGACACGCAGCTGCTGCAGGTTGGTCGAGCGCTGGCCCGCGCTCGGGTCGTACGAGTCGATGACGTCGCTCGAGGACGGTCGATGGCTCGTCGCGATCGGTCGGCCGGGGGTGACGGCGACCGGCGGACCGGCCGACTGGGGCACGTCCGTGACCGTGCATGACACGATCGGCGGCCGGCCCGTCCTTCGGGTCGGGGATGTCGGAACGACCGAGCGCCTTGCCTTCCCGTGGTCCGGTCCGGTGGCCGTCGCGCCCTGACTCCGGTCAGTCGATCCCGAGGTATGCCTTCTGCACGGACTCGTCGTCGCGCAGGTCCTCGCCGCGTCCCGCCAGCACGATCAGTCCCGTCTCGATGACGTAGCCGCGGTCCGCGATCTCGAGGGCCTTCTTGGCGTTCTGCTCGACGAGCAGGATGGTCGTCCCCAGTCCGTGCAGGTCGCTGATCGTGTCGAAGATCTGGTCCACCAGGTTCGGCGCCAGGCCCATCGACGGCTCGTCGAGGAGCAGCACCTTGGGGTCCGACATCAGGCCGCGGCTCATCGCCAGCATCTGCTGCTCGCCACCGCTGAGCGTGCCGGCGACCTGGCTTTCGCGCTGCTTGAGGCGGGGGAACAGGGTGAATGCGCGCTCGATCCGCTCGGCGATGACGGCCTTGTCCTTGACGACGAAGGCACCCATCTTGAGGTTCTCGGTGACGGTCAGCCGGGAGAAGATCCGGCGACCCTCCGGGACCTGGACGATGCCCCTGGCCATGATCTGGTGCGGTGGGACCTTGGCGAGATCCTGGCCGTTCAGCAGGACCCGGCCTTCCTGCGGTCGGACGAGCCCGCTGATCGAGTTGAGCGTCGTGCTCTTGCCGGCGCCGTTGCCACCGATCAGCGCGACGATCTCGCCTTCGTGTACGTCGAGCGAGATGCCGCGCAGAGCGTGGATGCTGCCGTAGTACGTGTGGATGTCGACGACGGACAGGAGTGGTGTATCCATCACTCGTCCGTCCCGGGGCGGACCACGTCCTGGGTCGTCTCGATCGCCTCTGTCGCGGTGGCCTCGGTAACCTCGGACGCCTCGGCGGATCCAGCGGTTTCCGTGGCCCCGGCGGCTGCCTCGGCGGCGCCGTCTCGACCCAGATACGCCTCGATCACTCGTGCATCCTGCTGGATCTCCCTCGGCGTCCCTTCGGCGATCTTCCGACCATAGTCCAGCACGGTGACCCGATCGGAGATCCCCATCACGACCCGCATCTCGTGTTCGATGAGCAGGACGGTGATGCCCAGGTCGCCGCGAAGCTTGCGGAAGAAGTCGGTCATCTGGAGGGACTCAGACGGGTTCATCCCGGCGGTCGGCTCGTCGAGGAGCAGCAGGCGCGGCTTGTTGGCGAGGGCACGCGCGACCTCCAGCCGCCGCTGGTCGCCGTACGGCAGCTTGACGGCCAGGCTGTCGCCACGGCCCTTCAGGCCGACGAACTCGAGCAGCCGAAGCGCCTCCACGTGCGCTTCACTCTCCTCGCGCCGTTGGGCTCGCGTCCGGATGATGGCGCCGAACCAGGTCGCATGCAGGTGGTTGTGCTGTCCGACCAGGATGTTCTCGATGGCGGTCATGCTCGCGAACAGCCGGATGTTCTGGTAGGTCCGCGAGATCCCGAAGTGGGCGACCTCATCCGGGCGCAGTGCGTGGATCGGCGTGCCCTCGAAGTTGATGCTGCCCTCGTCCACGTGGAAGAACCCGGTCAGGCAGTTGAAGAACGTCGTCTTGCCGGCGCCGTTCGGTCCGATGACGCTGGCGATGGACCCTTCCTCGAGTTCGAAGTCGAGTTCGCTGACCGCCGTCAGCCCGCCGAACCGCTTGGTGACCTTGTCTGCTTTCAGCAGGATCATGGGGGTGACGCCTCCTCGATCTCTGCGTCCGTGAGGAGTTCGGCATCCGGCACGTCGATGAGCTCATCGGCCGAATGGAGCTCGCGTCGAGCGATCTTCGACGGCAGGAGCCCTTCCGGCCGGAGGATCATGATGACCATCAGGGCGACGCCGTAGAACAGCAGGCGGTAGTCGGAGAACTCCCGGAACAGCTCGGGCAGGCCGATCAGCACCAGCGCTCCCAGGACGACACCCGGGATACTGCCCATGCCACCGACGATGACGATGGCGACCACGTTGATCGACAGTTGCAGCTGGATGCTGGAAGAGAAGACGGAGCCGACCAGGGCCGCCGAGATGGCGCCCGCCAGTCCGGCGAAGCCGCCGCCCAGCATGTACGCCAGCAGCTTGGTCTGGACGAGGTTGACGCCCATCCCCTCCGCGACGTCCTCGTCCTCACGGATGGCCATCCACGAGCGGCCAAGACGGGACGCGCGAAGGCGCCAGGCCACGAACGCCACGACAGCCGCACAGGCGAGTGCGAGGTAGTAGATCTGGACCGGTCCGGACAGGAAATGCGTCGGCGGCACGTCGATCGGCTTGGGGATGTTGAGGATTCCGCGCGGCCCGCCGAGGACCGGCTTGAGCAGGTCCGACCCCGCCAGGAGCCGGATGATCTCCCCGAATCCAAGGGTGGCGATCGCGAGGTAGTCGCCACGGATCCGCAGGATCGGCAGGCCAAGGACCAGCCCGAAGAGCATCGCGAACAGGACCGCGAACGGCACCGCCTGCCAGAACGACATCCCGGCGATCCCGTACTCGGCCGTCGAGGTCAGGAGTGCGACCGTGTAGGCGCCGACGGCATAGAACGCGACGAAGCCCAGGTCCAGCAGTCCGGCGAGTCCCAGCGTGATGTTCAACCCGAGGCCAAGCAGCACGAACAGCGCGACGAGGGCGATGACCTGCGCGAAGAACGGACCGAGCGCGAGCGGGAAGAGCAGCACGACGGCGAGGGTGAGGATCGCCAGCGGACCGACTACGAGGCGCCGCTGGGCGGTCGGCAGGGCATCCACGCGCTGCTTGGGCTTGGTCGCCCGGACGAGGGCCACGATGGCGAACGTCCCGACGAACACGACGACGGCACCGACCGGCTTCAGTCCCTCTGCCCCGAAGACGGTCCTGGCCAGCGCGGCCAACGCCGGGAAGTCGAGCATCGGCGTGCGCAGCAGGCCGGCGAACAGGCCGAAGAAGACCAGCATGCTGAGGCTCCACAGGAGCGGGATCCGCGCCCCGGTCGGGAGCCCGATCACGACCCCGGCAAGCGCTCCGGTGATGGCCCCGACGACGATCGGGAACCAGGCGCCGGCGGTGCCCATCCCGTTCGTCAGCAGGTGATACAGGTCCGGCGAGGCATTCAGGAAGACAGCCCGCAGATCCACGACCGAGCCGACGAGGACCAGTCCGGTCAGGAAGGCTCCCATGATCGCGCCGACGAGGGAACCGGCCACCACAGCGCGTGGCCACGAGTCGCGGATGAAGGATCGTGCTGCGACGTACGCGCCGCCGCCGAATGCGATCAGCAGGGCCGTCTGGCCGAGCGAGATGACCCCGACGATGAGTGGCCGCTCGTTGAAGACCGGCACGATGCCGACGAGGCACAGGTAGATCGCGACCCAGCCGCCGATGACACCGGTCCGGATGATGGTCCGCGGGTGCCACCTGGAGGCGGCGGACACGTCGCCCATCGAGTCGGATGGCTGCATCGTGGTGGCGCTCATGCCCGGCTCCTCGTCACGCGCTCACCCAGGATGCCGGACGGTCGGAACACCAGCACCAGGACGAGCATCGTGAAGGCGACCACGTCCTTGAGTTGATTGGTCGCCGGGACGCCGAATCCCGTCAGGAACAGGGTCGGCCCGATGGCCTCGATCAGGCCCAGGAACAGGCCGCCAAGCAGGGCGCCGGGGACATTGCCGATCCCGCCAAGCACCGCCGCGGTGAAGGCCTTGATGCCGGGAACGATGCCCATGAACCAGGTCACCTGGACGAACGCGAGGCCATACAGCACGCCGCCCGCGGCGGCCATCGCGGCCCCGATGACGAACGTCAGCACGATCGCCTGGTTGGCGTCGATGCCCATCAGCGCCGCCGTGCCCTTGTCCTCCGAGACGGCCCGGATGGCCGTGCCGGTTCGCGACCGCATCACGAACAGGTACAGGCCGGTCATCATGGCCAGCGAGGCGACCACCACCAGGACATCCACCCAGCGCATGCTGAGGAGCGGGATGGGCGCCGGTTCCTTCAGGAAGGCCGGGGTCGGGTACGCGTAGATCCCCGATCCGAAGAAGCCGCGGAACGTGTACTGCAGGAAGAGCGATGCGCCGATGGCGCTGATGAGCGGGACCAGGGTCGGGGAGTTCCGCAGCGGTCGGTAGGCCACGCGCTCGACACCGACGGCGATGAGGACCGAGACGGCCATCGCCGCAAGGATGGCGATGGCGATGGCGATGAGGCTGGTCCCCACGTTGGACAGCATGCCCACCTGGGCCAGGGCGACAAGCGCGAAGTAGCCGCCGAAGGATCCCGCCATGAAGATCTCGCCGTGGGCGAAGTTGATCATGCGCAGGATGCCGTAGACCATCGTGTAGCCCAGGGCGATCATCGCGTAGATCGAGCCCTGCGTCAGGCCGGCGCCCACGAGTTCGAACCAGTCGGACGCCGTGTAGGTGCCGCTGAGGAGGGTCAGGATGGACCCGAGCACCACCACCACGATGATGACGGCACGGAACGCGAACATGAAGACGTCGATCGCGACGTCCGTCAACCGGTCCAGCTTGCGGGCGTTCAACTGGCGGTCTCCGTCAGGTGACGGCTAAGGAGCAGGGACGAGCGGGCGGTGCTCACTCGTCCCTGCGGATCGATCGTCTCTCTCAGCGAGAGAAGGGGATGGGACCTACTTCGGCCAGATCGGCGTGGACGGCATCTTCAGCGCGTCGACGTCGGCCTGGGTGATCTGGTACACGGCGATGACCGGTGCGCCGCAGTCCCCGGTGGGGGTGCAGCTCAGGGTTCCGGTCAGGCCCGCGAAGTCCTTGGTCGCGAAGATGGCGTCCCGGAGGGCGCCCTTCGGGATCTTGAGCGATCCGTCTGCATTCTCGATGGTGACCTTTTCGAGCGCCGCGAAGAGCATCTCCGTGGCGTCGTAGGCCTGGGCATGGAACGCGCTCAGCGGATCGCCGCCGAACTCGGCCTCGCGCTTCTCGAGGAAGCCGGCGTAGTCACCGGTGAAGGCCGAGAAGTTCGGGCTCGTCTGGTAGTGACCGACCGCGGCCGCACCGGCGGCCTTGAGGAAGTCCTTGGAGTAGTGGCCGTCCGCGCCCATGGTCTTGACATTCTCAAGGCCACTGGTGCTCGGGATCTGGGACTTGAGGAAGCCGGCCTCGGCGATGAACAGCGGCATGTAGATGAGCTCGGGCGCACCCGCAGCCATCGTCTTGAGCGTCGTGCTCATGTCCGTGGTGCCCTTGGCGATGGCCTCTTCGGCGACGATCTCGCCACCGAGTGCCTTGAACTCCGTCGCGAAGACGCCGGCGAGGGCTTCGGCGTAGCCGCTGCCGTCGTGGATCGTCGCGGCCTTCTTGATGCCGAGCTCGTTGAACGCATACTCAGCCGCGACCTTGCCCTGGAGGCTGTCGTTGTGCGCCGTCCGGGCGTAGCCCGCGTACGTCGCATCGCGATCCTCGGCAGTGAGCGCCGGGCGCGTGTTCGACGGCGAGATCGTCGTCAGGCCGGCTTCGGTGATGGTCTTGATGCCACCGACGACTTCGTCGGAGCAGGCCGAGCCGATGAGCCCGACGATGGTGCTGTCCGCCGCGAGCTTGGTCGCCGCAGTCGCGCCACCCTCAGGGGTGCACAGACCGTCTTCGGTCGTCAGCTGGATGTCGTGACCCTTGAACTGGCCGATATCGTTGACGGCGATCGTCACGCCCTGCTTGGAGTCCTCGCCCAGGGACGCATCGGCCCCCGACAGGACGCCCCAGTAGGCGATGTGGACCGGCTCCCCGGCCGGGACGTCGACGTAGCCAAGGGGATCCTCGACCATCGCGTCGCTCGGTGCGGCACTCGCCGCCTCGCTCGGTGCGGCACTCGCCGCACTCGCTGGGGGCAGTCGATGCCCCGCTGCTGCTGCACGCCGCGAACGCCAGGATGCTGACGGCCGCGAGCGCACTCAACTTGTACAGTTTCATCCAGTCTCCTCCAAATATCACCGGTCG
>CAVZXQ010000018.1:0-494497 GCA_963779315.1 uncultured Chloroflexia bacterium
AGAAGCTCGACGAGTGGATCAAGAAGGGCTACTTGCCCGGGACGTCAACGCGATCGAGTACTCCGACGCCGCAGGTCGCTTCGGCAAGGGTGAAGGCGTGTTCACGTTCAACGGGGACTGGCAGAACGCTGGATACGACACGGACCTGCCGGGTAAGGTCGGCTTCTTCACATTCCCCGAGGCGTCGGGATGTCTGCTCGGCTGACATACGTCATCGCGGCGAAGTCGAAGAATCCCGACTGCGCTGCGTTCTTCCTCAACTGGGGTGGACGAACGATAAGGCCCGCGAGATCGACGTAGCGGTCGGTGGCGCTAACCCGGGCGGCCCGCCCGACGGCTCGATGCCGGCAGTGGCCGCAGACTCGGTCACGCCGAGACCCTCGCGGCCGGAGCCGGCGTCACCGCCAACAGCGGTGCGATGGACTTCATCGCCAACGCGACGAGCTCCATCTTCTTCGAGAGCTGGACCCCGAACCTCCAGAAGCTCGTCGGCGGGAAGATCACCCCCGAGGAGCTCCTCAAGGACGCCCAGGAGCACTGGACGACATCCCAGTAGTCGACAGCGCTCGGACGCAGGATCGGCAAGCTTGACCTGATGTCCGCGCCTGCCAGTCCCAGCCTCACCACGCGGCGAACCCCCAGGCTCCTCCGGGGGGTTCGCCGCGATCACCTCGTGGGCTGGCTGTTCGTCCTGCCCGCCCTCGCGTTCTATGCCATGTTCGTCCTTCAGCCGCTCGCCCTGAGCTTCCAGTACTCGTTCTACGACTGGAACGGGGTCGGCGTGGCGACGTGGGTAGGCCTCGACAATTACGCGAGGGTGTTCAGCGACGAGGAGTTGCTCAACGCGATCTTCAACGCGTTCAAACTCATCTTCTTCTTCAGCGTCATCCCGGTCTCGGTGGGGCTGGTCACCGCCTCGTTCATCCGTGGCGCGGCGCGCGGCCGATTCGGGACCGTGTCGCGGACGGTGCTCTTCCTGCCCCAGATCATCCCGCTCGTCGCGGCCGGCATCATGTGGAACTGGGTGCTCGCGAAGTCGGGCACCGTCAACCAGATCCTCACCGCGATCGGACTTGGTGGGATCACCCGGGCGTGGCTCGGTGACTTCGACTGGGCGCTCGCCGCGGTCGGGTTCATCGGGGTCTGGGTCCTTCTCGGACTGATCACCCTGCTCCTGCTCACGGGCATGTCCAAGATCGACTCCTCGCTGTTCGAGGCCGCTCGCATCGACGGCGCGAGCGCGTGGAAGGAATTCCGTCACATCACCGTCCCGGGCGTCCGGAACGAGCTGGCCGTGTGCCTCACGATCACCGTCATCGCCGCGTTGTCGGCGTTCGACGTGATCTACATCTCCACCAACGGCGGGCCCGGGATTCGCGACCCTGGTGCCGGGCCTCAAGATCTACGTCCTCGCGTTCGTCGGCCGCGATGTGGGGACCGCCTCGGCCCTGGCGATCGTCCTGATGCTCCTCGTGCTGGTCACGATCCTGCCCATCCAGCGACTCGTGCGGGAGTCCGACTCGTGAAGACCCAGCGCGGTGAGCTGTGGTTCGGTCGCGGCCTCCTGATCTTCCTCATGGCGATCACGATCCTGCCGTTCATCAGCCTCTTCACGACGGCCCTGCACCCGTCCGGGTCGATCCCGCTCGGCATCGACTGGCCGGCTGAGCCCCAGTGGGGCAACTTCGTCAAGGCGTTCAACCAGGCCAGCATGGGCACGCTCCTGGTCTCGAGCCTGACGATCGTGCTCGGTGTCGTGCCGGTCGCGCTCACCATCGCGACGATGGCGGGGTTCGCCATCGGACACCTGCGGATCCCCGGCCACCGGCTGCTCCTGCTGCTCTTCATCTTCGGACTGACGCTGCCGTTCGAGGCGGTGATCACGCCGATCTACTACATCGTCCGCAACCTGGGCGTGCTCAACACGCGGCTCGCGATCATCCTGCCGCTCATCGGCCTGTACATGCCGTTCGCCGTGTTCTGGATGCGCGCCCACTTCGTGAACATGCCGCGCGAATTGTCCGAGGCGGCCCGCGTCGACGGAGCCGGCATCGTGGGAGCTCTTCTGGCGGATCCACGTGCCCCTCGCCAGGCCGGCCATCGTCTCGCTCGGGATCCTCCTGTCGGTCTGGACCTGGAACCAGTTCATCCTCGCCCTGATCCTCGTCGACGACCCGAAGCAGCGGACCGTCGCCGGCGCGCTCGGAGCGTTCCAGGGCCAGTGGGGCACGGACATCCCGCTCCTGTGCGCGGGCTCGATCCTCATCCTGCTGCCGACCCTGATCTTCTTCGTGATCTTCCAGCGACACGTCACCGCCGCCCTCCTCCAGGGCTCCGTCAAGGGCTGACCCGTCTCGAACAAGGGAGCTTCCTCGTGGTCGACACCTCTGCAACAGCCGGCGTCACCGTGCATGGCGATCGTCGATGACGGATACGGGTCCGTCATCGACGAGTTCGCCCGCAACTTCCGCGATCGCGGCGACGTCGGGGCGGGCTGTACGGCGTACGTCGGTGGCCGTCTCGTCGTGGACATGTGGGCCGGGACCGCTGACCGGCGGACCGGACGCCCGTTCGAGCACGACAGCGCCACGGTCATCTTCTCCTGCACCAAGGGCGTCATGGCCGTGTGCGCCTACCTGCTGGTCCAGGAGGGCCGGCTGGACCTGGATCTCCCCATCGCGCACTACTGGCCCGAGTTCGCCCAGGCGGGCAAGGAGCGGATCACCGTCCGACACGCGTTGGCCCACCGAGCCGGGCTGTCCTACCTGGACACCGACCTGACGCTCGATGACGTCGTCGCGTGGGAACCGGTCATCCGGGCGATCGAGATCCAGCGCCCGCACAGCGCCCCCGAGGACGGCCACGCCTACCACGCCGCGACCGTCGGTTGGCTCATCGGCGAGGTCGTCCGCCGGATCACCGGCCTGTCGCCGGGCACCGACTTCCGGGCGGTCGCTGGGCGACCCGCTGGGCCTTGACACCTGGATCGGGCTCCCGGCCGAGGCGCGCCACCACGTCGCCTGGATGGAGCCGCCCTTGCCCGACGACGACTCCGAGTTCGCCAAGGGGTTCGCGCGGCTCGCGAACGAGCCGAACCTCGTGCGTGCGATGTCCCTGGGCAAGGCGTTCGCGTTCCCGGCCGCCGACGGGCAGGTGACGTTCAACGACCCTGTCATCCAGGCCGCCGAGATCCCGGGCGCCGGCGGGATCAGCTCCGCGGCGTCGCTCGCGCGTCTCTATGCCGCCTGCGTCACCGGGGTGGATGGGGAGCGCCCGTGCTGACCGCAGCGTCGATCGCGGACGGCCTCCGGGTGCAGTCCGCCGGGCCCCAGCTCACCGGCCAACCGGACGATGGGGCTCGATGGGGGACCGGCTTCCAGATCTCGTCGGCGCCCGCCCAGCCACTGCTCGGATCGACGAGCTTCGGACATACCGGCGCGGGCGGGCAGCTCGCCTTCGGGGATGTCGAGCACGGCGCGAGCTTCGCGTACCTCACCAACCAGATGGGCGGCTACGGCGATGCCCGCGCGCGGCTGCTGGTGGAGGCGCTCCGGTCAGCGATCGATGGCTGACGCGCCGCCATGCGCTGCGACGCCGCCACGGTGACCCGACCGCAGCTCCTGACCTATCCGGACTGGCTCGGCGGCACTCTGGCGGATCTGCGCGGCCTGCTCCATGGTCCGCTGGACGGGCTGTTCCGCGGCGTCCACGTCCTCCCGCCGTTCCCCTCGTCGGGCGACCGCGGATTCGCGCCGATCGCCTACGACCGCATCGATCCGCGCATTCGGCACGTGGGCCGACATCGAGCGATCTCGCGCGAAGCCACACGTCCTCCTCGACGTGATGATCAACCACGTCTCGCGCGACAGTCCGCGAGTTCCAGGACTTCGCCCGCTAGGGACCGGCGTCGCCTATGCCGACCTGTTCATCACGCTCGGACAAGGTCTGGCCGGACGGCGACCCGCCGCCGAGCGACATCGCGCGGATCTTCCTGCGCAAGCCCGAGTCGCCGTTCTCGACCGTGACCGTCGCGAGACGGCGCACGAAGAGCGGTCTGGACCTCCTTCGGCACGGCGGACTGGTCGGAGCAGATCGACCTCGACGTGACCTCGGCGCGCGACCGCGCGCTGATCACGGGCTGGCTTCGCGAGTTCGCCGGCCACGGCGTGCCGGATCGTCCGGCTCGACGCCGTCGGCTACGTCATCAAGAAGGCCGGGACGAGCTGCTTCATGGTGGAGCCCGAGATCTATGCGTTCCTGGACTGGATCGTCGGCGTCGGTCGAGTCGTTCGGGCTCGTCCTGCTGCCCGAGATCCACGCCCGTCACGCGACGCACGAGGCTCTCGCGCGCCGTGGCTACTGGACCTACGACTTCGTGCTTCCAGGGCTCCTGCTGCATGCCTTCGAGACAGGTGCCTCGGCGCGTCTCGCGACAGCACCTCGCCCGATCGCCGGAACGGCAGTTCACGATGCTGGATTGTCACGACGGGATCCCGGTCCGACCGGACCTGGACGGCGTCCTGAAGCGCGACGGAGATGCTGGAGCTGGCCGATCTGCGTCCACGGCGCGGAGGCAACGTCAACCGGATCCTGTCCGGATCGCACATCGACGACGGCGTCGACGTCCACCAGCTGAACTGCACCTACTACGCGGCCCTCGGTGGCGACGACGACCGATACGTCGCGGCGCGCGCCATCCAGCTCTTCGCGCGGGGTGTCCCGCAGGTCTACTACGTTGGCCTGCTGGCCGGCGACAACGACCACGACGCCGTGCGCCGATCGGGAGAGGGCCGAGCCATCAACCGCCACGACTACTCGATCGCGGAGGTCGATGCAGCCCTCGGTCGACCCGTGGTCCAGCGCGTCCTGGGTCTGGTTCGTCTCCGTCGCGACGACCCGGCGTTCGCGGGCCAGCTCCATGTCAGCACGCCGACCGAGTCGGCCATCCGGATGACCTGGGGATCGGGCGGGGATCGCTCCATCCTGGAGGTCGACCTCCGTTCGGGACGGTCGTCGATCACGACCCGCCATGAGGGTGCCGACCGCGCCTTCGCGCCGTGAGCCAGAGGCAGCCTGTCCTGGTATCGCGACTGTTCCCGGGTTCGCGTCAACCAGCGGGACGGATGCGCTCCAGGCCGTCGAGCAGCAGGTCCAGACCGAACTCGAAGTCCAGCAGCTGCGCGCCGGACATCGCCAGCTCGGCCATCGCCGCGAGGTTCGGGTAGCGATCCGCGAAGACGCGTGACGCCATCTCCTCGGCGATGCCTGGGGCGCTCGCCGCATCGAACGGCAGGGCGAGTTCCTGCATGGTGAAGCCGTAGGTGTGGCTGTCGAGTGCCATGAAGGCGCGGGCGACCGTCGCGGTGTCGAAGCCGGCGCCGCGGAGCACCCCGACGACCGCGTCGAGGTAGCGAAGCCGGGCCGGCCCGGGATCGAGACGCGACTCCAGCACGGGGCCGGCCCACGGGTGGCGCCGCATCGCCTCGTGTGTCGAGACCGCGCTCCGCCGGATCGCCGCCCGCCAGTCCACGTCCGGAGAGGGCACCTCGACCTCATCCATGACCAGATCGGCGATGCCGTCGAGGATCGCCTCCTTGTCCGCGACGTGCTTGTAGAGCGACATCGCCTCGACGCCCAGGATCTGGCCCAGCTTGCGCATGGAGACGGCCTCGACGCCGCTCTCGTCCGCCAGCGCGAGGGCAGCCAAGAGGACCCGCTCCCGGCTCAGCGGGATCCGGGTCGGCGGGTTGCCTCCGGGGGCGGACGGCTTCGGCACTTCGGGCTCCTCGGTGGACTTGACAGGCTTACAGTGTAGTCGTATTGTGGCTTACGCCGTAGGCTTACAGTGTAGCACCACCACATGGAGGCAATGTCAGATGCCGCAGCTCCTCGCCATCCTCGGGGCCGTGATCCTCGGATCCACCGCCCTCGCCATCGCGCTCATCGTCGGCTGGAGGGCCAAGTCCGGTCTCGTCCTGGGCCCCATCGTCTGGATGAGCAAGAAGGTCATGAACCCGATGCAGATGCGCACGGCGGGCACGCCCGGGGCCTACGCGTCGATCGTCCGGCACCGCGGGCGCACGTCCGGGGCGGCCTACGAGACGCCGATCGGCGTGGTGGCGGACGGTGATGCGTTCCTCGTCGCGCTGCCGTATGGCTCGCGCGCGCAATGGCTGCGTAATGTCCTCGCGGCAGGATCCGCGACGCTTGTCCACGAGGGGAGGACGTACCCCGTGGACCGGCCGGAGCTGATCCCACTGGCGACCGTGGCGGACCGGTTCTCCGCCAGCGACCAGGTCCTGTTCCGCTGGATGCGCGTCGAGGATTGCCTCCGGCTGCACAACGCCGAGCGGGTCGCGGCCGCCGCACTCGAGGCCGCCGAACTCGCGGCATGACGATCCGCCGAAGCGCTACGACTCGGCACATGGTGGCGGGCGACCGGTCGAGCCGCCCGCCGTCCTGGGCCTCGGACGTGTCAGCCGAATCGGGTGATGCCGCATCGAGCGCGAACGCATAATCTCGGGGTCCGCCCGACATGCGGACGAGGCCCGCGTTGATGAGGAGAGGGAACCCATGACGGCCACGGCAGGCAAGCGCGCCGCGAAGACCAAGAAGCCGTTCCCGATCCTCGAGGGCGTCCTGCCGATCGACATGCCGCGCGTGCCGACCGAGGTCATCGCCGGCCTGACCCTGGCGGCGCTGGCGATGCCCGAGGTGATGGGCTACGCCAAGATCGCCGAGATGCCGGTGGTCCTGGGTCTGTACACCCTCGTCCTGCCGATGGCGGCCTTCGCCTTCTTCGGCTCGTCCCGGCACCTCGTGGTCGGAGCCGACTCGGCGACCGCCGCGGTCCTGGCGACCGGGCTGGCCGGCATCGCCGCCGCGGGGGCGCCTGGATCGGCCAGCTGGGTCGCGCTGGGCAGCCTGGCCGCCCTGATGTGCGCGGTGTTCATGATCGTGGCTCGGATCATCCGGCTCGGATTCATCGCCAACTTCCTGTCGCACAGCGTCCTGATCGGCTTCCTGACCGGCGTCGGGATCCAGGTCGCGATGGGCCAGGTCGCCGGGATGTTCGGGGTCAGCGACGGGAGCGGGACGACCCTCGAGAAGTTCGCCAACACGCTCAGGGCCATCGCGGCCGGCGACACGAGCGTCCCGACCCTCATGGTGTCCATCGCGGTCCTGGTGACGATCGTCGGTCTGGAGCGGGTCAACAAGAAGATCCCCGGAGCGCTCATCGCGGTGGTCGGTGCGATCGTGCTGAGCTACGCCTTCGATTTCGCCGCTCGCGGGATCACCACCGTCGGCACGGTCCCCGCCGGCCTGCCGCCGATCGGTCTGCCGGCCATCCCGGCCGGCGAGCTGGGCGAGCGACATCGTGGCCCTCCTGCCGATCGTCTTCTCGATGTTCATCCTGATCCTGGCCCAGAGCGCCGCCACGTCTCGCGCCTACGCCATGAAGTACGACGACAGCTTCAACGAGAACGTCGACCTGATCGGCCTGGGGCTGGCCAACGCGGCGGCCGGCATCAGCGGCACGTTCGTGGTCAACGGCTCACCGACCAAGACCGAGATGGTCGACAACGCCGGCGGTCGCAGCCAGCTGGCCATGCTGGCGACCGGCGCGGTCGTGGTGGTGGTCCTGCTGTTCCTGACCGTCCCCCTGTCGTACATGCCCAACGCCGTCCTGTCGGCGGTCGTCTTCCTGATCGGGCTCAAGCTGGTCGACTACCTCGGCATGCGCGGCATCTACGGGCTGCGCAAGGATGAGTTCGTCGTCGCCGCCATCACCGCGGCCGTCGTCGTGGTGCGTGGGCGTGGAGCAGGGGATCATCCTGGCGATCATCCTGTCGCTGGTCCTCGTCCTGATGCACGTCTACAAGCCGCACGACCGCGTGATGGCCTTCGGCGCCGACGGCGCAGCCGACCGTGTCGTCCGTCGAGCAGCCCGTCCAGGCTGCCCCAGGGCTGGTCATCTACGACTTCGGGGCCGAGTTGTTCTACGCCAACGCGACCCGTTTCACCGAAGAGATCATGGACATCGTCGAGAGCGCCGATCCGCCACTCAAGTGGCTGGCGATCAACGCTGCGGCCATCGGCGACATCGACTTCTCCGGGCGCCGACTCCGTCCGCCAGATCCAGAACGAGCTGGTCGGCCGGAACGCGACGCTGGTCCTGTGCGCGGTCGATCCGGCGGTGCGCAGGTTGCTCGACGCGTATGGGTTGACCGACAAGATCGGCGCCGAACACATCTTCGACCGACCGATCGACGTCGTGACGGCCTACTCGAAGCTTGCCACCAGCGGCCGGCTGACGACGGTGACCTGACGACAGAGGGGCCCATGGCCACGCTACTCGACCCGCGAGGAACGCGCCCAGTCGGGCCGGGCTGCCCGGACACGGGTCCCGGCGTCCATGCATCGCGGGTGGACGCCGGCGGCCGACCGAGCCGATCCGATCGCCCTGCTCGAGGAGCAGGCGACGACCCGGGTCCAGGAGCTGGTGCCCATCCGGTACGGGCGGATGGCGGTCATCGCCGTTCACGTTCTTTCGGGGCGCGGCGCTGCCGATGGCGGCCGACCTGTCGGTGACGCCGGTGAGCGGCCTGACGGTCCAGGCCTGTGGCGACGCTCACCTGTCGAACTTCGGTCTGTTCGCCTCGCCCGAGCGGAACCTGCTGTTCGACATCAACGACTTCGACGAGACACTGCCGGGGCCGTGGGAGTGGGATCTCAAGCGGCTCGCGGCCAGCCTGATGGTGGCCGGGCGCGAGCTCGGGTTCGACCCGGCGATGAACGCCCACACGGTCCATGCGGCCGTCCACAGTTACCGCGAGCGGATGGCCGACTTCGCCGAGATGTCCGCGCTCGAGGTGTTCTACGCACGAGTCGATGTCGAGGCGATCACCGGGTTCGTCAACAAGCGCGCGCGGCCGTTCCTCGAATCGACCGTCCGGTCGTCGATCCAAGCACGACAGCCTCCACGAACTTCCCAAGCTGACCGAGGTCGGCCCGGACGGCCGGCGGCGGATCCGCGATCGGCCGCCGTTCCTGGTCCATCGACCCGACATGACCGATCAGGCGTTGGAGCTCGGGCTGGCGGCCTACCGGGAGTCGCTCCTGGTGGACCGACGGGCGTTGTTCGACCGCTACCAGTTCGTCGATCTGGCGCTCAAGGTGGTCGGCGTCGGCAGCGTCGGCCTGGCGGCGATCGTCGTGCTGCTCGACGAGGGCGCCGACGAGGACCCGGTCTTCCTCCAGATCAAGGAGGCCAAGGCGTCCGTCCTCGAGCGGTTCCTCGGCCCAAGCACCTATCCGACGAGTGGCGAGCGCGTGGTATCGGGCCAGCGGCTTCTCCAGGCGGCCGGTGACGTCCTTCTGGGCTGGGCCGTCGGACCGCGGGGACGGCACTTCTATATCCGACAGCTCCAGGATCAGAAGGGCAGCGCCGTGATCGAGGCGATGACCCACGACGACCTGGTGGCCTGGGGTCGTCTGTGCGGCTGGGCGCTGGCCCGCGGTCACGCGCGGTCCGGGAGATCCGGTGGCGATCGCCGGCTACCTGGGCGACGACAACGCGCGTCGACCACGCCCTGGCCGACTTCGCCGCGGCCTACGCGGACCAGAACGAGAAGGACCACGCGGCGCTGGTCGCCGCCATCAAGTCGGGCCGGATCACGGCGGCGACAGGGTAGCGACGTCTCGTCCTGACCGCGCGACCCCGGGAGCCTGCTTGGCCACCCGGGGTCGAGGTACGGTCAACGATGGGTCAGACGCACCGGGCTAGAAGCGGCGGCGTCCGGGGGTGACGGCCGCGCCGACGACGGCGGCCTTGGCGACCGGCGACGGGCCAGGTGAGACGGCGGCGCCCACGACGGCCGCCTTGGCGACCGGCGACGGGCCGGGCTTGGCGACCGCGCCGACGACCGCGGCCTTGGCGACGGGAGCGCCGATGACGCCGACTTCCGGCACGACCTGGTCCGAGCGGCATGTCAGACTCCTGCTGTTCGAGCGACCGCTCGGCCTCGTCGGCTTCGATGGCGGCGATGAGGGCCTGGATCGGGATCCGGCCGTTGGCGATGAGCTGACCACCGGCCCGGCGCATGGCCGAGGCGAACGGGGCGGCCCACAGGTTCTCGTAGACGAGGACACCGGCCACGCTGCCGGGATCCATGGCGGCCGCGAGGTGGACGACGTCGTCCTCGGCCAGGGTCTGGACGAGCTGCGGCCTCGAGCTGCTGGAGCTCTCCGAGCTCGGCCAGGTCGGACAGCTCCATCGCCTCGACCGTGCCGTCCGCGTCCTTGGCGAGGATGAGGATGTCCATGATCCGGATGATCCCGGCGTCGTGGAGGCGGAGCAGCTCGTCCGCGCCCTCGCCGGTGAAGTTCTGCTGCCCCGCCGGGAATTCGACGATCAGGTAGTCGACGGGCCCGAGCTCGTCGAGCGATCGATCTTCCATGAAGTCTCCTTTTCGCTGGGTCGGTCCTCGTTGACCGCCGGCTACTCTTCGACGAGGCCGAACGCCTTCTTGACCGAGGCGCGGTTCAGGTACCAGAGCAGGATGAACGGGAAGACCGTCGTGGCCATGGCATAGCTCAGGTTGCCGGTCCCAAGGAGGGCGAAGATCGCCTCGATGATCCCGAAGATCGCCAGGACATGGCCGAGCAACCAGCCCCACGGCTCCAGCCGCCAGGCGGCGAGGCCGCCGGCCCAGAACGCGAGGCCCGTCAGCACGATGAGCCAGCCCCAGATCCAGGTGCCCTGCCCGGTGGGCAGCGGCCCGAAGGTGACGGCGGTCGTCATCTGGAAGCCGAGCATCATGTAGCTGAAGCCGGCCGCCAGCGAAGATGATCGCGAGCACGGTGATCCCTATCGGTCGTTTCACGTTTCCCTCTCTTCGCACAGGTCCTGCCGCAGTCGAGTGGCTGCGGCGAGGGACCGGACGTCCCTTCGGAAGAAGGTACGGGCCCTACGGCGGCGAAGCATCAGCCACCTCGGTTGATAAACTCTCCCGGACGACAACGACGGGCACCGCCGTTTCAGGTCGATAGGGTGATGTCCGCCGGCCGTCGGACCGGATACTCATCGTATCGGATTCATGCCCCGACGGAGTGGCAGGCTGCACCGAGTGAGCCGTCGGCGTCGACGAACGACGCGGTCACGGTCGAAAGCTGTTTCGTCGAAACGGGCCCTGGTGGCTCGGTCCCGGGTCCAGACGACCAAGGAGGAGATCGCAGTCATGCCCGTCGTCGATCGTAGTCATCTGCCTATCCGGCGCCCGTCGTTCGACGGGGTCGCCAACCGGACCCTCGCCGGATCGGAGCCCGACTGGAACCTCATCGGGCACGCCACGCCGCCCGAGGGCGCCCCGAACGTGCTGCTCGTCCTGATCGACGACGCCGGCTTCGGCAACCCGAGCACGTTCGGCGGCCCGATCCAGACCCCGAACTACACGCGGATCGCCGAGGGCGGTGTCCGCTACAACCGGTTCCATGTCACGGCCATCTGCTCGCCGACACGGGCGGCCCTGCTGACCGGCCGCAACAGCCACGCGGTCGGCTTCGGCTCCGTGGGCGAGTTCGCCGGTGGCTATCCCGGCTACTCCGCCACCCTTCCTCGCGACGCGGCGCCCTTCCCGCGCATCCTGCGCGACAACGGGTACAGCACGGCGGCCTTCGGGAAGTGGCACCTGACCCCCGACGGACTCCAGGGGCCGGCCGGTCCGTTCGATCGCTGGCCGGTCGGCTGGGGATTCGAGTACTTCTACGGGTTCCTCGGTGGCGGCGCCGGCCAGTACGACCCGGTCCTCGCCGAGAACCAGAAGGTCATCGGCGTCGATCCGCGCTACGGCGATGAGACCGACCCGTACTACCTGCCGGACGCCATGGCGGACAAGACGATCCAGTGGCTCCACGACATCCGCGCCCAGGATGCCAAGAAGCCGTTCTTCGCCTACTTCTCGACCGGCTGCAGCCACGCGCCGCATCACGTGGGCGAGGCCTGGGCGGCCAAGTACAAGGGTCAGTTCGACCAGGGCTGGGACCGTCTGCGCGAGGAGACGTTCGCCCGTCAGCAGGCCCTCGGCGTCGTGCCCGCCGACGCCGAGCTGACGCCGCGCAACGAAGCCTTCCCGGCCTGGGACGATGTGCCCGACCACCTCAAGGCGTTCTACGCCCGCCAGATGGAGGTGTACGCCGGCTTCTCGGAGAACGCCGACCACAACGTCGGGCGCGTCATCGATGCGATCGATGAGCTGGGCGAGCTCGACAACACGCTCATCATCTGGATCTGGGGCGACAACGGCGCGAGCATGGAGGGCACCATCACCGGCTCGTTCAACGAGCTGACGATGCAGAACGGCATCCCCCTGACCGACGAGATGCAGCTCCAGCTGTCCGAGCGCTACGGCGGCATGGACGCCTGGGGTGCTGAGATCATGGCGCCCCACTATGGAGCGGCCTGGGCATGGGCCGGCAACACCCCCTTCCAGTGGGGCAAGCAGGTCGGCTCGCACCTCGGCGGGACGCGCAACCCGATGGTCATCCACTGGCCGGGCAGGGTCCCGGCCGGCGGCGAGCTTCGATCCCAGTTCACCCACGTGACCGACATCGCCCCGACGATCCTCGAGATCGCCGGCATCCCGGCGCCGACGACCGTGGACGGCATCGACGCAACAGCCGCTCCATGGGTTCACGTTCGCGGACAGCCTGGCGGCCGCGGACGCGCCCGAGCGCCACACCCAGCAGTACTTCGAGTCGGTCGGCAACCGGGCCATGTACAAGGACGGCTGGTGGCTCTCGATGCGGACGTCCCGGATCCCGTGGGTCCTGACGCCCCAGGCGATCGCGCCCTACGCTCCGGGCGTCTGGGATCCCGACAGCGACCCGACGGAGCTGTACTACCTGCCCGACGACTTCAGCCAGGCGCACGACCTGTCCGCGGAGAATCCGGAGAAGGTCGCCGAGCTCCGGGCGCTGTTCTGGGAGGAGGCGGAGCGCTACCAGGTGCTGCCGCTCCTGGCCACCCTGTCGTCGTTCTTCGGCCAGCTGCCCCCGATGCCCGAGACCACCAAGCTCGAGTTCAGGGGCGACGTCCAGAACATCCTGCCCGGCATGATCCCGCGCGTCTACAACCACTCGTACGCGATCGAGGCCGATCTGAACGTGCCGGAAGGTGGCGCGGAGGGCGTCATCGTGGCGAACGCCGACCATCTCGGCGGGTTCTCGCTCTTCGTCGAGGACGGCAAGCTCACCCACACCTATTCGATGATGGGCGTGTTCATCTTCCGCCAGCAGGCGTCAGAACCGCTGCCGACCGGCGACGTGCGCGTGCGCATGGAGTTCGCCGCGGACGCACCGAAGCCCGCCACGGGCGGCCAGGTCACCCTGTACGTCAATGATCAGGCGGTCGGTGGCGGTCGCATGGAGCACACCGTGCCGATGCGGTTCTCGGGCTATGCCGGCATGGACATCGGCCGCGACAACGGGGCCGTCGTCGACCGGAGCTACGCGTCGAAGGCGCCGTTCCCCTTCACCGGGACCATCCGCAAGGTCGTCTTCGACATCAAGCCGCACCTCGAAGGCGAGGCCGAACTGCACGAGGCGGCGCAGAACGCCGACGTTGCCCACGGATTGAGCGCCTAGTCCCGAGATCCCGGAGGAGACGAAGCTATGGCCAAGCAAACGGTCGACGTCCTGATGGGCGGGTACCTGTCGAAGGACGCCGCGCGCCAGGACTTCGCCAGTGTCCAAGCGTGCGGCGCCCCCCTGATGGGGATGGTCGTCGTCAGCAAGGACCTGGACGGCTCGATGGAGATCGAGCAGCACGACCACATCGTCAAGGAGGGTGCGATGGCGCTGGGCGGGGCCGGCTTCCTCGTGGGCCTGCTCGCGCCGCCGCTCCTGGTCGCAACGGCCGTCGGCGCGGTGATCGGCGCGGGCGTCGGCAAGCTCGCCCACCGGAAGGTCGAGAGTGCGCTCGAGGCCCAGGCGGAGGAGACGATCCCGATCGGCGGCGCCGGTCTGATCGTGGTGTACGAGCACGAGCACACGGCGGTCGTCGAGGCCGCCGTCACGCGAGCCATCAAGAAGGTCATCGGCGAGGCGACCGACAGCCACATCAAGGCCGTCAAGGGCGCCCTCGCCGACGCCTCGTCGAAGATGGCCGGGAGCGCGTAGGGCCCGATGTCAGCGTCAGCGACAGGGCCATGCCCATGGAACTGGTCGTCTGCCGCACCCCCAGCCAGCTGACCGAGCGTGCCGCCGACGTCATCGTCGAGTCGTTGGCCGCGCGCGGTGCGACTTTGGCGCGGAGCGCCGCATCGAGGTCACGGTGTATGACCGCGTGATCGTGGGGATCGGCGGACCGAGGGTCGGCCGCGAGGCTGGAGCGTCCGCCGGATCGCCGTCGTCGTCGCGAGCACCGGTATGACGTCGCGCATCACGGCCGGGGTCCGTTCGCTTCCGTCCCTCCGCGCCATCCGGACCTACGATCGGAGCTGGCTGCCCACCGATGCGCTGGCCGGCCTCACCGTCTGGGCGTTGCTCGTGCCGCAGGCGCTCGCCTACGCGCAGCTGGGCGGCTTCGACGCCGTGGTCGGCCTGTACGCCTCGATCGGCGCGCTGTTGGGCTACGCGCTGATGGGGGGCGTGCGCGAGATGAGCGTCGGACCCGAGGCCACGATCGCCCTCCTGACCGCGTCCGTCATCGCGCCGCTCGCGGAGGGGGACCCGAGCAGGTACCTGGCCCTCGGCGCCGGGGTCGCCCTCATGGCCGGGATCCTGCTGGTGCTGGCGGGGATCGCCCGCCTGGGGTTCGTGACCCGCTACCTGTCACGCCCCTGCTCACCGGCTACGTGGCCGGATCGGCGATCGTGATGATCGTCAGCCAGCTCGACAGCATGCTGGGCCTGACGCTGGTCGCGACCGACGACACGCTGGCCGAGCTCGCCGAGACCATCCGAAGGATCCCGGAGGGCGACCCGCTCACGCTCCTGGTGGGCCTCGGCGTCATCGCCATCGTGCTCGTCGTCAAGCGCATCGACGCGTCGCCTGCCCGCGTACCTCATCGCGGTCCTCGTGGCCATCGTCGCCAGCGCCCTCCTGGACCTCGAGGAGCAGGGGGTGGCGGTCGTCGGGTACATCGCCCCGGGCCTGCCACCGCTTCGGGTTGCCGCGGATGGGGCTCGCCGACATCCAGGTCCTGCTCGTGCCGGCCGCCGCCATCGCCCTGCTGATCTACGCGGACAGCGGCGTCACCGGGCAGGTCCTGGGCCGACGCGGTCGTTACCGGGTGGACGGGGACGGCGAGTTCATGGGGCTGGGTACGGCGAACATCGGGGCGTCGCTCACCGGAGGCTTCCCGGTCAACGGCAGCCAGTCGCGCAGCTTCACGGCGGCGGACATGGGCGCCCGCTCGCAGCTCGTGAGCCTCGTCGCGGTCGCGCTCGTGGTCTTCACACTCCTGTTCCTGACCCCGCTGTTCGCGCCGCTCCCGAAGGCCGCCCTCGCGGGCGTGATCATCGTGGTCGCGGCCGGCCTGCTTGATCCCGCGGAGTTCCGTCGCCTGAGCTGCGATCGCGCGCTCGGAGGTCGCTGCTCGCGGTGCTGGCGACCGTCGATCGTCGTGGCCGTGGGGATGCTCGCGGGCGTCCTCATCATCGCGCTGCTGTCGCTCCTGTTGGTCGCCCAGCGGGCCGCGCGTCCGCGCCGCGCCTTCCTGGTGCAGGTGCCCGGCACGGACAGCTATCGCGCCGCCGAATCGACGCCGGATGGGCGACCCGAGCCGGGCCTCGTCGTGTACCGCTTCGATGCCCAGTTGTTCTTCGCCAACGCCGAGGTCTTCCGCGCGGACGTGACGGACGCGGTGGCCGCGGCCGAAGCACCGGTGCGGTGGGTCGTCCTGGACATGGAGGCCGTCGCGGACATCGACTCCACGGCTGACCCAGATGCTCCTGGAGCTCAAGGAGGACCTCGCGGAACGCGACGTCACGCTCGTGTTCGCGCGGCTCAAGGGTCCCATCGAGGCGTATCTCGCCCGGGCGAGTGCCGGGGCTGCTGCCGGCCCCGCCACCGTCTACCTGGAGGTCGACGACGCGGTCAAGGCCTTCCAGGCCCTCCCGCCAGGTACGTCGGTCGCACCGGAGCCCGGGAGTCCCACGCCATGACCGATCCGGGGCCTCCCGAGCCCCCGACCCCGTGGAGGTGCTGCTCGTCGTGCCCATGGCACTGCTCGGGATGGCGCTCGCGGTCCTGACGGCGGGGCGGGTCGCAGGCGCGGGCGGGGCTCAGGCGTCGTTCTCGAGTGCCTCTCCGTCTTCCAGACCGGCGTCCACGTCGTAGCCCAAGGCCATGGCCAGCTTGGGAGCAGCCGACATCACCACCGCCGATCCGGTGATCCGTGCGATGGCGACCAGCACCGCCGTGATCTGCTCTGGTGAGGCGCCCGCGGCGATGGCGTCCCGCACCTCGCGTTGATAGGCCGGTGTGTCGGCATCGACGGCGATGAGGGCGGCCAGCCGGAGCAGCGACGAGGTTGGATGGTCGAAGACGTCCGATGGACAGCCCGAATCGGCGAAGAGGGCGGTCATCAGGGCATCGTCGCCGAGCGTCAACCTCCGGTACAGCGCAGCCTGCGAAGGCGACAACATCCCTGGCACCCCTGGCGGTCCAGTCCGCGTCGGCGACGCGCGGGTCAAGTCAACCCTGCCCTGGACCCGCGCGCATCAGCCGTGGTGGCTGAATTCGAGTCGCCGCCCGTCGCCGCGACACCATGATCGACCTCGAGCAGCCGGCGGTCCTGGGCCGGCTCCATATCCCCCGGAATGGCTGATGCAGTCCGTGGGGGTTGGCGCGAGTCTGCAGCGGGAGCCGCGGCGGGACCGTGCCGGGCATGGTCAGGACCGCCGCGCGGCGACCGTCGCACACGAGGTGAAGCCATGACCGGGACCGGAGCCGCGACGACCGAGGGCGGCGCGCCGCCGAACGCCAAGGTGGTCCTCGGGACGCTCATCCTCGTCGCGGCGGTCGCGAACCTGAACCTGTCGGTGGCCAACGTCGCCCTGCCCTCGATCGGCGCGTCGTTCGACTCGTCGCAGACGATGCCTCGACCTCATCGCCGTGGGCTACTCGCTCGGCCTGGCGGCCTCGGTGCTCTGGTTCGGGGCGCTGGGCGACCGCTACGGGCGCAAGCTGATGATCGTCCTGGGCATGCTCATCACCATCCCGGCCTCGCTCGTCGCCGGCTTCGCGCCCAGCGACACCGTGCTGTTCGTGGCGCGCGTGGCCGGCGGCCTCGCCGCGGGCATGGCCTATCCGACGACGCTGGCGCTCATCACGGCGCTCTGGTCGGGCCCGGCCCGCACGCGCTCGATCGCCATGTGGTCCGCGCTCGGCGGCGGCGTCGCGATGCTCGGGCCGCTCATCTCCGGCTTCCTGCTCGAGTACTTCGCGTGGGGCTCGGTGTTCCTCATCACGCTGCCGCTCGCCGTCCTGGCCCTGTTCATGGCCAGCAAGCACGTGCCGGCCCACGTCAACGAGGCGACGGAGCCCGTCGACAACCTCGGCGGCGTCCTCTCGGCGGTCATGATCGGGGCGCTCGTCGTCGCCCTCAACTTCATCACGGTGCCCAACCTGCAGACGCTCGCCATCGGGCTGTTCGTGGTCGCGGCGGTCGGCGTGGTGCTGTTCGTCATCCGCCAGAAGCGCGCCGCGAACCCGCTCTACGACCTCAAGATCGCCTCCCGCAGCACGTTCTGGGTGGCCGCCGTGGCCGGCATCATCGTCTTCGGCTCGCTGATGGGCGTCGCGTTCATCAACCAGCAGTACCTCCAGAACGTGCTCGGCTACGACACGCTCCAGGCCGGCGCGGCGATCCTGCCCGCGGTCATCTTCATGGTCCTCGTCGCGCCGCGCTCGGCCAAGCTGGTGCAGGAGCGAGGGTCCCGCGTTCACGCTGCTGCTGGGGCAGGCGATCCTGGGCGCTCGCGTTCGTCGGGATGCTCCTCCTGTGGGGCGAGGGCACCAACTACCTGTTCGTGGCCATCCCGCTCGTGCTCATGGGCATCGGCGTCGGGCTCGCCGGCACGCCGTCGTCCAACTCGCTCACGGGCTCGGTCCCGGTCCGCCGCGTGGGCATGGCGTCGGGCACCGCCGACCTCCAGCGCGACCTGGGCGGCGCGCTGATGACCTCGATCTTCGGCGCCCTGCTGACGGCCGGCTACGCGGCCGCCATGGGCACCGCCATCACCGCGTCCGGGCAGGACGTGACGGCGACGACCCAGAGCGAGCTCCAGCTCTCCTACGCCAGCGCCGAGAACCTGGCCGCGCAGTACCCGCAGTACGCCGACCAGATCACCGCCGCCGCCCAGTCGTCGTTCCTCGACGGGCGACCAGCTCGCCTACCTGGCGGGCCTGGGCGCCGTGCTCATCGGCATCGGGCTGACGTTCTTCCTGTTCCCGCAAGAAGGACGACGAGCTGCGGCTGCGGGCCGAGTTCCATGCCGAGGACGAGGCGCCCGGTCGACGGGTGCCGGCCCGACGCCGGCGCCGCAGCCGGCCTGACCACCGCCATCAGCCAGGGAGCACTGAGCGGTGACCGAGGACACGACAGCCCGCGAAGAAGCGGCGGCATCGGCAACATCATCGGCGGGTTCGTGGCCGGGCTGTACAGCGTGCCGGAGGGGATCGGCTACGCCTCGCTCGCCGGCCTCAACCCGATGCTCGGCATCTACTCCGGGCATGGTCCCGGTCGCGGTCGCCGCCGACGGCGACCGGGTCCGTGCTGCTGATGAGCACCCTGACATCGGCCATCGCCCTGACCATGGGCGGCATCCTCGACTCACCGGCTACACCGGCGACCAGGTCACCCAGGCCGTGTTCACCATGTCGCTCCTGGCCGGGCGTGCTGATGGTCGTCCTGGGCGCGCTGAAGCTGGGCAAGGTCGTCAACTACGTCTCGAACGCGGTGATGACCGGCTTCGTGATGGGCGTGGCCATCCTGATCATGGTCGGCAAGTTCGACGACATCTTCGGCTACGACCCGACGACGTACTCCAACAAGGTCGTCAAGGCGATCGACATCGTGCTCCACCCGGGCGACTGGGACTACACCACGACGGTGGTCGGCCTCGGCACCATCGTCGCCGCGTTCGCGCTCAAGGCGATCCCGAAGCTCGAGCGCTACGCCCTGGTCCTCGTGGTGTTCCTGGGCACGCTCATCGTGTGGGTCCTGAGCATCGACACGCTGCTCATCTCGGACGAGGCGACGATCCCCACCGGGCTGGCCGCGCTGCCCATCCCCAGCGCTGTCGACGCTGCCCGACCTGTCGATGGTGCCGACCCTGCTGCTCGGCTCGTTCTCGGTCGCCCTCGTCGCGCTGGCGCAGGGCGCCGGCATCCGCCCGGCGTTCCCCAACCCGGACGGGTCGCGGTCCAGCTCGTCGCGCGACTTCCTGGGCCAGGGGCTGGGCAACGTCGCCGGCGCCTTCTTCCAGTCCACCCCACCGGCGGCTCGCTGTCGCGGACGGCGGTGAGCGCGGACGGCGGATCGACCAGCCGGGTCGCCGGCTACGTGGCCGCCGCGACCGTGGTGATCCTGGTCGTCGTCTTCGGCACCTTCGTGGGCCAGATCCCGGAAGCCGTCATCGGCGGCCTGCTGTTCGTCATCGGCGTCGAGCTGGTCGATGGGCCGGATGCCGGACGCGCGACTGGCCTGGCGCACCGGCATGACCTCGAGGGTGCTGTTCGCCATCACGCTCGCGCTCACGCTGACCGTGCCGCTCCAGTGGGCCATCATCGGCGGCGCGGTCGCTGTCGCTGATCGCGTTCGTCGTGTCCAGCGGCTCCGGCGTCGAGCTTCGCCTCGCGACCCGCGACGACGTCGGCTGGCGGCTGAGCGACGACGTGCCGGCGACGCTGCCAGCCGGACGAGCCGATCGTCCTCCAGTACGGCGGGCCCAACTTCTTCGCGGACGTCGCCGGGCTTCGCCGATCGGCTTCCGGCGCCGGATCCCACCGCCCCGGGCGTGCTGGTCATCGACCTGGGTGCCCTGGAGCACTTCTCCAGCACGACCCTCAAGGCGATGGGCAAGATCCATGCGAAGTTCGCCGCGGTCAGGCAGCGGCCTGGTGCTGACCGGCGTGGAGCCGAACGCGCGGGAGGTCCTGGCGCGGACCGGTCTCCTGGCGCAGCTCGGCGAGCAGAACGTCCTGCCGTCCGATCCCCACATCGGCGCCAGCCTCGACGCGGGCAGGCAGCGCGGCCGCGATCTGCTGGCGGAGCTGGCGGCGGCGCGCGCCTAGGCGAAACCCAGGGGAACGCTACAGCTGGGTGACTGCGGCGATCGAGAGGGCGCTGATGTCGATGCCCACCGCGAGGGGGAGGATCTGGCCTATGACCTGTTGCAGAGTCGCCCTCCTAGCACCGAACCGGCACTCCTGTCTGCTCAGACCTCGATGTCATCGATCTCCTCCCAGATCGCCTGCTCGTCGTGCTCTTCCCAGTCGGCACCGGGCAGCGCGATGGCCCAGCTCGTCCATGTGCCGACCGGTCGAGCGAGGGCGGTCCGAACCCTGGCGCGGACGATCATGCCTGGTGCGAGCTCGACGGGTGAGCGCAGCGGGGCCGTCGTCATCCCCCAGTGCGTCGGCGGATCGCCGGGGCCGACCGACAGGGAGATGCCCGGCGCGAGCTCGGCGCTGAACCAAAGCGCGAGGGCGTTGGCCGTCCCGTGGTCTCGGACGGTCAGCTGGACCTCAGCGACGTGCGGCGCCTGCGCCTGGTCGAACGAGATGGAGCCCGCGTTCGTCGTCCACAGCGGACTCGGCTCCGACCGCCTGTCACCGGCGGTGAGGTGTCGGAACGTGCCGGCGTACATGACCTCGTTGACGGTCTTCTCGACCAGGCCCTCGAGGTCCAGGCCATACGGGTCGTCCCGCAGGAAATCCACGACGTCTCCGACGTAGCGGTCGTACACCAGCGCGGTCCAGGCGGTGACCGAGCTGGGGATCATGACCCCGCCGGGCTTGAGCCAGCGATCGCGGGCGGCGATGACCGGGACGTGCATCCCCTCATCGATCCCGAACCCGCCGAGCCACTCCGACACGATGACGTCGACCCGTTCCGGCGGCTCGATGGCCATGACGTCGCCCTGGATCACGCGCACGATCTCCGCGACCCCGTTTGCGGCGGCCAATTCCTGCGCCAGGACGGCGATCGACGTCTGCTCGACCGCGTACACGCGCGCGGCGCCGGCTCGCGCCGCGAAGATGCTCAGGATGCCGCTTCCGGCGCCGACGTCGAGGACGACGTCGCCGGGGCGCACGACCGACTCGATCGCGCGCTGGAAGGCCTGGGTACGGACCTCGTCCCGGATCATCGTCCGGTGTACCTCGAACTCCGCATACATCGGGTCGGGAGAGATCCTGATCGGCGTCCGCATCTGGCGACTATAGGCAGTTCGCCGACGGCTCGGACAGCACCGTCCCGATCAGGCGTCGGCACATGCCGCGATTTCAGGCTTTCTGGGTGATGCCGGGTCGGTCATCTGTCGGGATGATCGGCGAAAGCATTCGGCAAAGGAGATCTCCATGGGAATGAGACGACGAACGCGACGCCGTGCTCTGGTCGCGGGAGCAGCGGTCGCGCACCATCGCAGCAACATGGCGGCGGAGCAGGAGCAGGCCGGCTACGAGCAGGGACAGGCCGACGCCCAGGCGGCAGCCGCTCCCGCCCCGCAATATCAGGCGCCCGCGCCGCCGGCCGCACCCGCGCCACCTCCGCCGGACCCGTACGACCAGATCGAGCACCTCGCAGCGTTGCATGCCTCGGGTGCGCTGACGGACCAGGAGTTCGCGGACGAGAAGGCGAAGGTCCTCGCGTCTTGAGCGCGACAGGTGTCGCCCGAGGCTTCGGACGGATCTTCACGAATGGGAGCAGAGGACCACGATGACTAGATCGCGCAAGGACACGCTCGCCAGGGCGCTCGAGGCCGAAGTCGGTGGCGAGGCGGTAGATCCCGGAACCCTGTTCACCGACGACGTCGTCGGCTGGTCGCCATACGCCTCTGTTTCAGGGTTGACCGCCCTCGCAGCGCTGGAGGTCATCCACGAGCTGGCGTTCTACCAACGTCGTGATCCTCTTCCGGGGACTCGATGAAGTCGGCAACAAGGCGTTCGCCGAATGGGTCATCGAAGCCGATCACACTGGACCCCTCGTCCTCGGTGAGGACTCGGTCCTGGAGGCGAACCGGGCGGCATATCCAGCTGGCCGGCGCCACCGTGGCCGACTTCCGCGACGGAAAGATCCGGTCATTCCGAACCTACTTCGACGACATCTCGCTCATCGAGCAGCTCGTCGGCGCCTGACACGGCCCGATCGGTGGACTTCCGCGTCGAGCGCGACCCTGATCCGCTCGACGTCGAGTTCCTCGAAACGCAGATCCGCCGTGAGGCGTCAGCCACGATGGGACTCGGTGAGGAGATCGAGCTGGCGATCTTCGTCCGAGACGGCGACCGGATCGTCGCCGGCATCAGCGGCTGGACCTGGGGCGAGTGCTGCGAGCTGTCGAGCCTCTGGGTGGATCCGAGCCTGAAAGGTCGATGGCTGGCGCCCCGGCTGATCGCCGCCGCCGAAGCCGAGGCGGCCGCTCGCGGGTGTACGCAGACGATCCACTTCTCGTACGGGTTCCAGGCTCGGCGCCTCTACGAGCGGGCCGGCTACGAACTCGTCGGTCGGGTCGAGGACTTCCCGTCAGGGACGGACGCTCTCTGGTTCCGGAAGCGCCTGGACCCCACCCACGCGCATGCCGCGGACCAGGCGATGAAGGGGCGCGATCACTAGTCAGGCCGTCGGCGCGACCCGTATGCTTCCGGCGATGGCGACACGGATCGAAGAAGAGGACAGTGGCGTGGCCACGCGCCCACCCGCGCGAGCGCCTACGCTCAGCTCGAAGTTCGCGCTGCCGACGGCGCCGGCGGTCATGGTGGCGCGCCCCCGGCTCACGGAGGTTCTTTCGGGTGCCGACGGCCCCGCCATCGTGTCGATCGTGGCGCCCGCCGGCTACGGCAAGACCACGCTGCTCCGCCAGTGGGCAGACCACCTGTCGCCCGTCGGGTATATCGCCCTCGAAGACCGCGACAATGACCCGGTCGAGCTGATCTCGGGGATCGCATCAGCCCTCGACCGCGTGGAACCGCTCGATCCCGCCCTGCTTCGGTCGTTCGCGTCACCTGGACGATCGCTCGAATCGACGCTCCTGCCGGGACTCGTGGAGGCGATCTGGGCGCGGCGCACTTCGACGGTCCTGATGCTCGACGACGTGCAGCATCTCGACGCGCCTGTCTCACTCGACGTGATCGCCTTCCTCATGCTCCGCCTGCCGCCGACCCTGCGATTGGTGGTCGCCGCGCGTCGGACGCTGCCGCTGCCCTATGCGCGCCTCCGCCCCACGGGCCACTTGCTGGAGCTCGGCCCACAGGAGCTGGCGCTGGACGATGTCGACGCGCAGGGGTTGGCGAGGGCGCTCGGCGTGCAGGTCTCGCCCGAGCAGGTCGCCGGCCTCCTGACGAGGACCGAGGGGTGGCCGGTGGCGACATACCTTGGCCTGCGCTTCTGGGGATCAGCCCGCGCAGAGGATCCAGGTGTGGAGGAACTGCGAGGTACCGAGGCGTCCATCGCGGACTACATGCGGTCGGAGCTGCTGGAGCCGCTGGACGCGGAAACCCGGACCTGGTTGCGCCGCTCGTCCGTGCTGGACACCATGAGCGGACCACTGTGCGACGCAGCCCTCGGAACGACCGGATCGCTGGCGCTCCTGCGGCGGATGGAGCGGGACAACCTGTTCGTGGTCGCGCTCGATGGGCATCGGGTTGCGTACCGCTATCACCGCCTGTTCCGCGACCTCCTCCGCGACGAGCTCGACGAGCACGAGCCGACGGCCTCCGCCGAGATGAGTGCGCGCGCGGCCACCTGGTGCGCCGAAAACGGCGAGCGGGAGCGCGCCGTGGAGTACGCGCACGCGTCCGGCGACATGGACCTCGTCGCCCGGTTCGTCCTCGCCTACACCTTCCCGATGCACTGGTCCGGCCGGATCTCGACCGTCGGTCGCTGGCTCGATTGGTTCGACCGCGACGGCGAGCGTGAGCGGCACGTCGCCCTGGCGGTGCTCGCGGGGTGGGTCCACGCGATGGAGGGACGGAGGCATGAGGCCAGACGCTGGCTCAGGACCGCGGAGCAGTCGGCCGATCGCGGCCCGATGCCGGATGGAGCAAGCCAGGGATCGTGGATCGCGCTGCTCCGCGGCTTCATGGCCCCAGCGGGCGTCGAGACGCTCGCGTCCGATGCGCGCATCGGGTTGGCCGGGACCCCGGGCGAGAGCCCGTTCCGCCAGACGGCGCTGATCCTCGGGGGGTTCGCCGCGATCGTCGCGGGTGCGCCGGATGCCGCCGACGCCCTGCTGGAAGAGGCCGTTGCACTGGCCGACGCCCGGCACGCGGTCCCGGGCCATGCACTCGCCCTCGGTGAGCGGGCGCTCATCGCACTCGGTCGGGGCGATACGACGGCCGCGACCATCCATGTCGAGTCGGGCCTGCGGCTGGTTCGCGATGCGGGCATGGAAGAGTTCGTCGCGAGCGGCACGCTCCACGCCGCCGCCGCCAGGGTCGCGCTGGCGAACGGCTCCCCGTCGGAGGCGCGTCTTGCGATCGCCCGCGTGAACCGGATGCGACCCCTCGCGACAGCGGCCCTTCCGGTGCCATCTCTGCAGATGCGCTTCGAGACGATCCGCGCATGCATCGCGCTGGGCGAGGCCTCGGCGGCGAGGGCGCTGCTGCTGGAGGTCAAGGACATCCTCCGCCAGTGTCCGGGTCTCGGAGCGCTGGTCGACGAGGCAAACGAGTTGGACGGAGCCGTGGGATCGATGCGCGCGATGTCGGCTGGACCGTGGGCGTTGACGGCGGCAGAACTGCGGTTGCTCGCCTATCTGCCGACCCACCTCACGTTCCGCGAGATCGCCGAGCGGCTCTACGTCTCGACGCATACCGTCAAGTCACAGGCCATGGCGATCTACGGGAAGCTCGGCGTCTCGTCGCGGCGAGGCGCCATCGAGAAGGCGGTCGAGGCGGGGCTTCTGGACTCGGCCATCATCAGGTTGCCAGGGATACCTGAGGGGATCGGCTGAGCGCGGACCTCGCTCCTCGCCCGACCAGACTCACGCCCTGTTAGGGTTGGGTGATGCAGGCATCGACCGATCGCACCGACGCGTTCCGAGCGCTCCATCGAGAGGGCTGTTTCGTGATCCCGAACCCGTGGGACGCAGGAAGCGCACGCCTGCTTGCAGGGCTCGGCTTCAAGGCGCTCGCGACCACGAGCTCGGGGTTCGCGTGGACGCTCGGCAAGTCAGACAATCGGGTCAGCCTCGACGAGGCACTCGAGCACCTGCGGGTCGTCGCCGGGTCGGTCGATGTCCCGGTCAACGCCGACTTCGAGGGCGGATTCGCCGTCGAGCCGGACGCGGTCGCTGCGAACGTGGCCCGCGCGGTCGAGACGGGCATCGCAGGCCTGTCGATCGAGGACTCCAGCAAGGACCCGGCGACGTCGCTGTTCGACTTCGACCTGTCGGTCGACCGGATCCGTGCCGCCAGGCAGGCGATCGACGACCACGGCGGAGGGGTGCTCCTGACCGGCCGATCGGAGGGATTCGTCATCGGCCGGCCCGGATCTGGCCGATACGATCCGTCGCCTGCAGGCCTACGCCGAGGCCGGCGCCGACTGTCTCTATGCGCCGCGCCTCGGCTCCCTCGATGACATCGCGGCCGTGGTCGGGGCCGTTGCCCCGAAGCCGGTCAACGTCCTCGTCGGCAGCGACTTCACGACCGTGGCGGCCCTGGCCGACCTCGGTGTCCGCCGGATCAGCGTCGGTGGTGGACTTGCGCGGGTCGCCTGGGGCGCGTTCCTCCAGGCCGCCACCGAGATCGCCGAACACGGAACGTTCACCGGGCTCAACCAAGGGATCCCGTTCGCCGAGATCGACGGGGCATTCGCGCCGGCCACCGAACCCGAGGCCTGACTGGCCGACAGGCGACGACAACGACGACTCGACCTCGGATAGCGGTCAGACTGACCGGACCGGTCCCGAGCCCAGCTGGGAGCATTCCGAACTGCCGATCGGTGACCTTGGACTCTTGCCGACGTGCCCTCGTCCGATGTGTCATGGCTGACGTGCGAACCGTCGGCTTGCTCAGCGGTCATGCGATCGACCAGATCCCGCCGACGCACCACGACCTCATCGAGTGCCCACCGGTGGTGGCATTCACGACCGTCATGCGGGACGGCTACCCGCAGACCTCGGTGGTGTGGTGCGACTTCGATGGCGGCGTGCGTGCGCGTCAACACGATGCGCGGCTTCGCCAAGGAGCGGAACATGCGCCGTGACCCGCGCGTGACCCTCCTCTGCTACGACCCACGCCGGCCGCTGCGCTACCTCGAGGTGCGGGGCACCGTCATCGAGATGACCGAGGACGGTGCGTCGCAACACCTGGACGCGCTCGCTTCGAAGTACGCCGGTCGGACGATCGAGCTACTTCGGCGACGCCATCCCGGCGCGATTCGCCGAGACCGAGACCCCGGTCCTCTGCCGCATCCGCCCGGACCACGTCGTGGCCGTCGACGCGCACCGGACCCGCAGGCGGGACATGACCATCGCTCGTCGCGCCCGAGACGGTCGCCGGTGCCCGCCTCGCACCTGGACCTCCTGACCCGGCCGATCTGCGGCGTGTTGACGACCATGGGCGACGGGCAGCCGCAGTCGAGCCTCGTGTGGGTGGATTTCGATGGCGAATGTGCCCGGGTCAACACCACCCTGCAGCGCCAGAAGGGGCGAAACATGGTGGCCGACCCGAAGGTGAGCCTGCTGATCGTCGACCCCGAGGATACCGGTCGCTTCGTCCAGATCCGGGGCGATGCCGAGCTCGTCACCGACGGCGCGATCGAGCACCTCGACGCGCTGACCACGGGCGTACACCAGCCATCCGCGCTACTACGGCTACATCTATCCGGTCGCGCAGCGGGCGCGCGAGACGCGCGTCATCTGCCGGATCCACGCCCGGCGCATCACGCTTGGACGCGATCCACGCCTGACGCCGAGCGGGGCCATCCATGGGGCGTCTCCGTCGAACTCGAGGGAGGACTGCCATGACGACTGCGACGATGACGACCACGATCGTCCGGACGAGGCAGGGTCGGCTCCGCGGGAGCCTCGCCGGAGGCGTCCACACCTTCCAGGGCGTCCCGTACGCGGCGCCGCCGTTCGGTGCCGATCGGCTTCGGCCGCCGCGCCCGGTCGAGCCGCTGGGATGGCGTCCGAGACGCCCTGGCCTTCGGGCCGGAGCCGCCACAGCTGCGGCCGCCGGCCGACCACCCGGCGGCGGCGCTGGTCTGGGATCCCGCCGTAGCCGGGCGAGGACTGCCTCAACCTCAACGTCTGGACGCCGGACCCGGCCGCGCAGCGGCCTGCCGGTCATGGTCTGGATCCCGGGCGGGATGTTCGAGGTCGGCACCGGAGCGTCCTACGACGGCAGCCGATTCGCCCGCGACGGCGTCGTCTGCGTGACGATCAACTACCGGGTCGGCCCCGAGGGCTTCCTCTACCTCGCGCGACGGCGATCGCGAACCTCGGCCTGCTCGACCAGGTCGCCGCACTCGAGTGGGTGCGCGAGAACATCGCCGCGTTCGGCGGCGATCCCGCCAACGTCACGATCTTCGGCGAGTCGGCCGGCGCGATGAGCGTCGGCACGCTGCTGGCCATGCCCCGGGCCGAGGGCCTGTTCCGGCGGGCCATCGCGCAGAGCGGGGCGGCGGATCGCGTCATCCCGGCCGCGATCGCGCTTGCGGATCGGGCGAGATCTGGCGGACAGGCTCGGCATCGCGGCGACCCGCGAGGCGATCGCGGCGGTGCCGCCCGATCGCCTGCTCCTGGCCGCGGCCGAGCTCAAGGCGGACCTGGTCGCCCATCCCGACCCGGACCGCTGGGGCCTCGAGGTCGTCGCGAGCGCGCTGCCCTGGCAGCCGGTGGTCGACGGCGACGTCCTCCCCGGGCGCCCGATCGACCGGATCGCCGGCGGCGCCGGCGCCGGCGTCGACGTCATGGTCGGCACCAACACCGACGACTGGCGGCTGTTCGTCGTCGCCAACGGCTCGCTGCGAACGGGTCACCGACGAGATCCTGGCCGGTCCGGTGGTCGACCACGGGTTCGAGACGGCGGCCGCGTACGGCTGTCTCGGACGAGGCCCTGGCCGCCTACCGCGCCGCCTACCCGGGCGCGAGCCCCGGCGAGCTGCTCGCGGCGATCGAGACCGACTGGTGGTGCCGGATCCCGGCCCTGCGCCTGGCCGACGCCCACGCCCCGACCCGATCGGCCACCTACATGTACGAGTTCGCCTGGCCCTCGCCCGCGTTCGGCGGCGTGTTCGGCGCCTGCCACGCGCTCGAGATCCCGTTCGTCTTCGACACCCTGGACCTCGGCCCCGACCAGATGCAGGGATCGCTGCTCGGGAGCGACCCGCCGCAGGAGCTCGCCGACGCGATGCACGGCGCCTGGGTCGCCTTCGCCGCCACGGGCGATCCCGGCTGGCCGAGGTACGACCTCGATCGGCGGGCGACGATGCGCTTCGACACGGTCTCGCAGGTCGTCGACGATCCTCGATCGTTCGAGCGGACGGTGTGGGCAGGCCCTCGGGTGATGCGGCGGCGGGCGCGGCAACGACCCGGATCCCGCGCCTGACCGCGTACGACCAGCACTGCCTCCGGGTCGAGACGCCGGCGCGGCCGCTCCAGATCGGGATCCTCGCCGTGGTGGACGGCGCGGGCGACTGCTCGATGCCGAGGGACGGCTCCGCCTCGGCGACATCCGTCGCGAGATCGATCGCCGGGTCGCCGTCATGCCCGAGCTGCGTCGCGTGGTCTTCCGCCCGGGCCGGCTGGCCGGTCGACCGATCTGGGTCGACGATCCCGCGTTCCGGATCGAGCGACACGTCGAGGAGGTCGAGCTGCTCGCCACCGGGCGATGAGGCGGCGTTGCTCGCGCTCGTCGAGCAGCTCATGGCCGGGCCGCTGGATCGCTCCCGGCCGTTGTGGCGGATGTGGTTCGTGACCGGGCTGGAGGCAGGCGGATCGGCGTGCTCGTCGTCCTCCACCACGCGCTTGCCGACGGCCTGACCGCGATGCGGATCGTTCGCTCGCTGCTCGAGCCGCCGATGCCACGGTCGGCCTGGGCCCAGCGGGTCGTGCCGGTCGTGGCTGCCCCACCGCCCTGGGGCGTGCTCGTGCGCGACAACATCCGAACGACGCTCGCGTCGGCCGCGCGGCTCGCCCGTCCGGCGACCTGGCGGTCAGTCGCCCAGGTGGCGCGGTACAGCTGGCAGGCAACCTCCCTTGCGCGGCGCGTCCCGCGGACCTCGCTCAACGCGCCGGTCGGACCCAGGCGCCGGCTCGCGACCCTGCGGCTCGATCTGCCCGCTCGCCAAACGCGTGGCGCGCGCGCACGGCTGTGGCGTCAACGACGTCGTCCTGGACCTGGTCGCGGGCGGCGTCCGTGCCCTGCTCGACGCGCGCGGCGAGCCGATCGGGCGGCTGCGGCCGCGCGCCGGCGTCGCCGTGGCGCTGTTCAGCCACGGGCACGGACGCGAGGCCGGCAACGACATCGGCACGCTCCACGTGCCGCTGCCGATCGGCGAGGCCGACCCCGCCGTCCGGCTGCCGTTGATCGCCGCCGAACGGGTCCGGGCCAGGGGGAGTCCGATGGTGGCCGCCGAGCCGCTCCTCCGGGCGTGGTTCGGGCGCTTCGGGGCCGTTCGGCGCTCGATGGAGCACCAGCGGCTCGTCAATCTCGCTGAGACCTACCTGCCCGGGCCGCCCGTCCCGATCGACGTTCTCGGTGCCCGCGTCCTCGCCCTGCTCCCGATCGCGCCCCTGGCCGGCAACCTGGGGCTCTCGTTCGTGGCGCTTTCCTATGCAGGCCGCCTTGCGATCACGGTTCGGGTCGACGCGGACCAGTTCCCTGACCTTGACGGTGCTGTCGGCCGCGATGGAGCGCGACTGGCAGGCGCTGGCCGGGCCAGGGATGCCCGACGTCGTCGGCGCGACCCGACATCCCATCTAGTCAAGGAGCCTCCATGGATGTTCCGCAGGTTCTCGCGGTCTGGTTCCACACGCTCGCGTTCGTGATCGCCTGGGGCTACTACGGTGTTCTTGGCCGAATGGTGCTGCCCGGCCTCGAGCGATCGCTCGACGGTCCGGCCCTGGGAGCGGCCCTCGCGGCCATCGAGCGGCGGGCGCTCCCCCTCGTGTTCGGGTCGCTCGTGCTGTTCACGGTGACCGGCACCTATCTCCTGGTCACCGACGCCGACTACGCAGGCGTTGGCGACTTCTTCGCGTCGACGTGGACGAGCCTGATGCTCATCAAGCATGTGCTCGTGATCGGCCTCATCGCGCTGGGTGTCCTCGTCGATCGGCTGGTCCGGCAGGTCGATGAGGCGCCCGACGAGGGTGGCCGCCGATCCGCCCTCCATCGGCTCGGCCTCGCCACCGAAGGGGCGACCGGACTCGGCGCGCTGATCGTCCTCCTGACGGCTGCCGCCCAAGGTGCGGCGTAGATCGGCCTGACTGGCGTCAGAGACCGGTGACCAGCTTGGTCTGAACTGATAGGCTCGGGTGATGGAGCCGGGATGCTTGGTGGGGTAGAGGCGGGCGGCACCAAGGTCGTGTGCGTGATCGGGACCGGCCCCGGTGCGATCCACAGCACGTTCCGGATCGAGGTCACCGATCCGGCGACGACACTGGGCGCCGCGCTTCGCTTCTTCCGCGAGGCGATCGACGGCGGCGATCACTCTGGCCGCGATCGGCGTCGGCTCATTCGGGCCGGTCGAGCTCCGGCAGGGGCACCCCCGGTTCGGGTGCATCACGACCACGCCCAAGCCGGGTTGGTCCGGGACGGACATGGTCGGGCCGTTCGCAGCCGAGTTCGGGGTCCCGCTGGGGTTCGACCTCGACGTCAATGCCGCCGCCCTGGCCGAGGGCCGGTGGGGAGCTGCCCAGGGGCTCGGTTCGTTCGTGTACCTGACCGTGGGCACGGGGATCGGCGGCGGTGCCGTCGTCGATGGCCGCCTCCTCCGCGGGCTTGGCCATCCCGAGATGGGTCACGTGGCGGTCCCACGGCGACCCCGGGACACCTTCGATGGGATCTGCCCGTTCCACGGCGACTGCCTCGAAGGCATGGCCAGTGGCCCGGCCGTCGCGGCCCGCTTCGGGCATCGGGCCGAGGAGCTAGAAGGTGCGGACCGCGATGACGCGGTCGCGACCGTCGCCTGGTACCTCGGGGCAGGCATGAGCTCGATGGTCTACGCCCTGGCGCCGGAGCGGGTCGTCATCGGAGGCGGTCTCGGATCGATGTCGGGCCTGGTCGCCGCGACCCGCCGCGAGCTGGCGAAGCGCCTCGGCGGATATCCGGGGCTCGCGGAGCACGCCGATGCCGGGTTCGTCGTGCCGGCCGGCCTCGGCGGCATGGCGGGCCCACTCGGGACCCTCATCCTCGCGGAGCGCGCAGTGGCCGAGCGAGCCACCGGCTAGCGCCGCGATCGTTCGGGCCAACGATCCACGACTGTGGCTGAAATGACCCGGCAATGGCTTCTATCCCGCTGGTTCGCGGTCCCGTGACCTCGCAGGATGCCTGTAACGGACAAGAGGCAGGAGAGCGCAGCGCTCCCCGAACGGTACGGCGTCCATAGGTCGGTCGCCCAGGTCGTGCCGTGCCAATGGCGAGACCGATCTCGTCCGCGTGGAGGTGATGGAGATGACCATCGATCGTCCCGCTCGCCAGCGGAAGCTCGGCCGGCGCGCGGCTCTACCGTTGCTCCTCGCGCTGATCGGCTCGCTGTTGTCGGCCGGTGCCGTGGCGGCCGGCAACGGCACGACCATCGCCCGTGGAGTCCAGCTCGCCGCCGGAAGCTGCGGGGGCGCCGGCTACGCGATGACCGGCAGCCTGGTCGGCTGCTGGTGGATCGATACGTTCGAGACGAAGTCGGACCCGGACAAGTCGACGTTCCGGGCAACGGGCACCGAGCACTTCACGGGCTGGCTCGGATCGACGTACGGCACGTTCTACACGACCTACACGTTCACCGCGAAGACGGACGGCCCATGGCCGACCAGCGCCGAGATCCACGGCCGCTGCCACCACCCGATCATCGGCGGCACCGGCGGGTTCGCCGGCGCGAGCGGCGTGCTCAGCTTCCACGACGTCGTCGACGTGTCGCCGCCCTACTACCCGTACGTGGGGAGCGTCCACCTCGCGCCCTGAACCGGGTCCAGCATCGCAGTAAAGGCCCCGTCCGGCCATTGCCGGGCGGGGCTTCTCACAGGGAACGGCGCGGATCGTCGGTCAGACCATCGCCCGCTGGACACCGAATGCTCGAACCGGCGCTCCGTCGGACCCGGTGAGCCGCAGCGGCGCAGCGGACAGCCAGAATGGTCCAGGGCGAAGGCGACCGAGGTCGGCCAGGCCCTCCAGGAGGACGGTCCCGGCGCCGAGCAGCACCTGGTGCACCTCGACCATGTCGTCCGGGTTCGGGGTCGGCGCATCCATCCCGAGCAGGGCCAGGCGCCGTTCCGCCAGCCACCTCGCGGCCGGCACGGACAGGCGCGGCATGTCCGTGAAGTAGCCGGGCTTGTGGAGGTGGCGGTCCCAGCCCAGGCGATAGACGAGTCGGTCGCCCGGCTGCAGGTCCAGCCCTGAGAAGTCCTCGAGCGTGAGCGATGACCTGGATGGGCGACCGTCGAGATCCAGCAGGATGGCAGGCCCGGTCGTCTGCTCCAGCGGGATCAGGTCCACGGTCGTGCCGTCGGCCAGGAAGTGGAACGGCGCGTCAAGGTGCGTGCCCTGGTGCGACCCCATGGAGATCGTCCGGGTGTTGGCGACGTGCTCGGGGATCGACAGGTAGGGCGTGACGGTACACGGAGGATCGTCCGGATAGGACGGGCTGCCGTCGCGGATCGGCAGCGACAGGTCCACGACGTTGACCGGCCCGGACCAGTCGAAGCCGAACAGGGTCGCCGCCTCGACCTCCGTCACGACCGGCGCTCGTCGCCCGGAGCCGTGGCCGGGGCCAGGGCCGGGGCCCGGTGGCTGTCACGCCGTTCCCAGCCGGGACGCCAGAAGTCCATCACCGCCGAGCGCGGCGGGAACTCGCGGATGACATCGTCGTCCAGGGTGATCCCGAACCCGGGCCTCATCGGGACGTCGTAGCCCCCATCGACGAGCTGTGGCCGTCCGACGAAGGCGTCGCGGACGTGCGGTTCCATGAACTCGTCGAAGACTTCGAGCACCTTGAAGTTCTGGAGCGACGCACCGAGCTGCAGGGCGGCCATCGTCATCAGTGGGCTGGCGGCGTTGTGGAACGCGACCGAGACGTAGTGGGTGTCGGCCGCGGCCGCGATCTTGCGGGCCTCGGTCAGGCCGCCGACGTGCCCGATGTCGGGCTGGGCGATCCGGATGGCGCCGATCTCGAAGGCCCGGCGAAACGCATGTCGCGAGTACCAGCGCTCACCGGCCGCCACGGGCACGGTCGTGGCGACGGTGACCTGCCGAAGGGCGTCGACGTTCTCCGGGGGCACCGGTTCCTCGATCCAGCCGGGCCGGAATGGCTCGATCGCCCGCGCCAGCCGGATGGCGGCCTCGACGCCGAATCGCCCGTGCCCCTCGATGTACAGCTCGACCTCCGGACCGACGGTTTCGCGCACCGCCGCGATCAAGGCCACGGAGCGGTCCAGCTCCACGTTGTCCAGGACGAAGTCGCCGTCCCCGAACGGATCGAACTTGAGTCGTCGGTAGCCCACGGCGAGCGCCTTGCGCGCCGCGTCCGCGAAGGCCACGGGCTCGCGGGGGACCTGGTACCAGCCGTTGCCATACGCCGGGACGTGGTTCCGGACCGGACCGCCGAGGAGGGTGTGGACCGGCTCGTCCAGGGATCGCGCCACGATGTCGTAGCAGGCCATGTCGATCGCCGCGAGTGCCGTGGAGAACGTCGCCCCGTAGCGCCAGTACTCGTTCCGGTACATCCGGTTCCAGAGGGCCTCGATGTGGCGCGGATCCTGGCCCCGGGCATAGCGATCGAACAGGACCGGCAGATATGCCACGACCGCCTCGTCGCCCCACTGGATGGTGGCGTCGCCCAGCCCGACGATCCCGTCATCCGTCGTGATGCGGGCGATGATCAGGTTCCGCCAGGACGTGCCGATCTGCAGGATCTCCAGCCGGTCCAGCTTCACGCGGCCACGGCTTTCGTCAAGGCGCGATGCCCAGATCGGCCAGGAACCGGTAGCGCTCGACCTGCTGGATCAGCTCGCCGGCTTCGTGCCCGTTGTAGGGCCACACGCGGATGGAGCGGGGGCCCGTGTAGTGGTTGAACGCCGCGAACACGGTCGATGGCGGGCAGATGTCATCCATCAGCCCGACGGAGAACAGGGCCGGGGCGGTCGCGCGAGCCGCGAAGTTGACGCCATCGAAGTACGCCAGCGTGGCGAAGACGGGATCCACGTCGTCTCGCTTGACCGACAGGTAGTGGCGGATCTCGCGGTAGGGATAGGCGTCGGTGATCTCCGTCGCGCGTCGCCAATGGCACATGAATGGGACATCGATCATCGCTGCCCGGACGGCGGCCGACAGGCCCGCGACCGCGAGGGCCAGCCCGCCGCCCTGGCTCTGGCCGGTGACGACCAGGCGGCCGGCATCCACCGATGGGTGGGTGCTGATCGCATCGACGGCGAGCACGGCGTCGGTGATGAGTCGCCGGTAGTAGTAGGTCTCGCGCCGCTCGATCCCCCGCGTCACGAAGCCGGGATACTGGCCGGTCGAGGCGGAGCCCTCGAGGTCCGGCGTGTCGCCCGTGCTCCAGGTACCACCCTGCCCGCGCGTGTCCATGACCAGGTGGGCGTAGCCGGCCGAGGCCCAGGCGAGCCACTCGTGCGGCAGCGACCGTCCGCCGCCGTACCCGACGTACTCGACCACCGTCGGGAGGGGGCCAGAAGCCCCGACCGGCAGGTTCAGCCAGGCGCGGATCGGCTGCCCGAGGTAGCCGCTGAACGTGACATCGAAGGTCGCGACGGTCCTGAGCGCCGTCTCGTGCGGCACGAACGCCGGCTCACGGGCCGCGCTGCGCGAGGTTGCGAGGGTGTCAGCCCAGAACGCATCGAAGTCGTCCGGTTCGGCGCGGTCCGGCATGTAGGCGCGCAGCTCGTCGAGTGGCAGATCGAACGCTGACATCGTTCCGGGCGACCTCTGGATCCTGGTCCTGGGATCCCGGGGCCGCTACTCCACCGCAGAATCCGTCAGGTAGTGATGGCGCTCCAGGACGTGCTGGATGGCGCCGGTCAGTTCGATCGTAACCCTCTCGGGCAGATCCGTTGACGACGTTCCCGCGGACAGGACGATCCGGCCGGGCTCCACGATCCGCCGGTAGTCCGCGGCGGTGTGAGCGAAGCCCTCGGCATGCAGGTCGAATACGATGGTCCGCGACTCGCCGGGGGCGAGGGTGACCCGGCGGAAGCCGAGCAGTTCCAGGATCGGTCGGGCCACGCTCGCCTCTTCATCCCGGGCATACAGCTGGACGACCTCGTCGCCCGGCCGATCGCCCACGTTCCGAACGTCCACGCGCACCTGCATAGTCCCGCCATCGGTGGGCATCGCCTCGCGATCGGCACGCAGCCCGGACACCTCGAACGCGGTGTAGGAGAGCCCGAAGCCGAACGGCCAGAGCGGAGCGACCGAACCATCGACGTAATCGACCTTCCAGTTCGAGCGTCCGCCCGACGGATGGTGACGATACGTAAGGGGGATCTGGCCGACATCGCGCACGATCGTCACCGGCAGCTTCCCACCCGGATTGAGATCGCCACGCAGTGTCGCGGCGACCGCCGATGGCCCCGCGTCGCCGGGCACCCACGCCTGCAGGATCGCCGCGCAGTGCTCGGCGGCCCACGGGATCGCGAGCGGGCGTCCGCTGACGACCACCAGGACGACCGGCGTCCCCGTGGCGACGACCGCCTCCAGGAGCGCCTGCTGGCGACCGATGAACCCAAGGTCCCGGCGATCCCGGAATTCCCCGGTGGTCGCGTCGGAGGTCAGTCCGGATCGTTCACCCAGCACCACGATCGCGACCCCGGCGGCTCGAGCCACCCCGACGGCCTCGGCGATCTCGGCGGCGGTGGCGTCGTGGATGCCGGCCCCCCGATGCGTGGACGACCTCGGCCTCGGCGAACCGATCGCGGATGGCGTCCAGGATCGTCCGGCGGCCGGTCGCCTCGTCGAGTACGACGACGGACTGCGCCTCCCCGGACACGCCGAATGCGTTGTCGCGCGCGCGCATCTCGCGCAGGGTCTCCATGTGGACCATGTGGCTGTAGTCGCCCAGCAGGTCGCGAGCGCTGTCGGCGATCGGCCCGATCACGGCGATCCGGGTGGTGTCCGCCCGGAGTGGCAGGAGACCGTCGTTCTTCACGAGGACCAGGGATCGCTCGGCGAGGATCTGCGCCGCCTGGTCCTCCGCCTCGACGAGCGCGGTCATGTCCGCCAGCCCTGGGGGCGCGATGTACGGCGACTCGAACAGGCCGAGTCGGAACTTCATCTGGAGGATCCTGGCGACCGCCAGGTCCACGGGCTCCTCGCCGATCCGGCCGTCTTCCAGGGCCGCGTCAAGCGGCGCCCCGAAGACATCCGTCCTGGGCAGCTCGAGGTCGACGCCCGCCTGGAGCGAGAGCACGGCCGCCGTGGCTGGATCCGCGGTCATCCGATGGTGCGTGGCCAGCATCGCGATCCCGGTGTAGTCCGAGGCGACGACGCCGTCGAAGCCCCACTCGGTCCGCAAGATCGTCGTGAGTAGTTCAACCGAGGCGTGGCACGGGACGCCGTCGAGGTCGCAGTAGGCCGGCATGACGCTGCCGATGCCGCTGTGGCGCACGGCCACCTCGAAGGGAAACAACTGCTCGTCTCGGAGCTGCCGCGTCCCGATGTGTGCCGGCGCCTGGTTGAGGCCGCCCTCGGCCAGCCCGTGGCCGATGAGGTGCTTCGCGGTCGCCACGACCCCGCTCGCCAGGGAATTGCCCTGCAATGCCTGGGTGTAGGCGTGACCCATTTCGGCGGCGAGGTATGGATCCTCGCCATAGGTCTCCTCGATCCGGCCCCAGCGAGGGTCGCTGGCGATATCGAAGACCGGCGCCAGCGCGTGACGAGCCCCGGTCAGCATCATCCGGCGCCGGATGGTGGCGGCCACGGCGGCCACGGCCGACGGGTCGAAGCTCGCCGCCGCGCCGATCGACTGCTGGAAGCAAGGCGCATCCCAGGCCATCAGGCCATGCAGGCACTCCTCGTGGACGATCGCGGGGATGCCCAGGCGCGTGTCTTCCACGAGCCGTACGCTGGATGTCGTTGTGCGCGCGGGCGACGTCGACCGGCAGGAGGTTGGTCGAACCGGCGAGACGTGTGATCTCGCCGATGCCGTCCGGGGCGAGCGCGGCGACGCGTCCGTCGTCTACCTCGCCGTCGACGACCATCTGGAACGCCCAGATGGCGCCCAGCTGGGCCAGCTTCTCGGCCCGGGTCATCCGCGCGAGCAGGTCCGCCACCCGCTCGTCGATGGGCCGAGCTGGGTCCTTGTAGGGCGCGACGATCGACTTCATCCCTTGACGGCTCCTGCTGTCAGGCCACCCACGAGCTGGCGCTCGGCGATGACGTAGAAGACCAAGGCGGGGATCAGCGACAGGGTCGTGAACGCGAGGATCCGTGCGGTGTCGGCGGAGTACTGGGTCGAGAAGTTCGTGACCCCGAGGGGCAGCGTCCATCGGTCCGGGCTCGAGACCATCACCAGCGGGAGCAGGAACTGGTTCCAGCTGAAGACGATGGCCAGGACCGCGACCGTCGCGAGGATCGGCCGGGACATGGGCAGGAGCACACGCCAGAAGAACCCGAACTGGCTGCAGCCATCGATGGCGGCCGCGTCCTCGAGCTCCACCGGGATGGCCCGGAAGAATGGGCGGAGGATGATGATCGTCAACGGCAGGCCGAAGGCCGCCTCCGGCAGGACGATCCCGAGGGGGTTGTCCAGGAGGCCCAGGTCACGGACGAGGATGAACAGGGGCAGGATCGCGACGGCGGCAGGGAACAGCAGGCCGAGCGTGAACAGGGTGAAGATCGCCTCACGGCCGGGGAAGCTGCGCCGGGCGAAGACGAACGCCGCGAGCGCCGCGAAGATGCACCACCATCCCCGTCGACAGGGCAGCGATGAAGATGCTGTTGCCCATCTCCTGCCAGAACACGCCCGAGGACAGGATCTCGGTGTAGTTCGTGAAGACCCAGGGATCCGGCAGGCCGATCGGGTCGGCGGCGATCTGGCCGCTGTCCTTGAAGCCGGCGAGCACGGCGTAGCCGATCGGGATGACGATGGCCGCCGCCACGGCGAGCATCAGGATCGCCCGGATGACGGTCCCGGCGATCCGACCCGCTCGGGTCGCGATCGTTCGGATGGGGCTGTCGGTCATCGTCGGACTGGCCATCAGCCGGCCCCTCCGGTCATCGCGCCGTCGATGTCACGGCGCAGGACGTAGCGCTGGTAGGCCAGGGCCAGGATGAATGCGAGGATGAACAGGATGACGGCGATGGCGCTGCCGTAGCCGAGCTGATAGCGCTTGAACCCCCAGTCGATCATGTAGGTCGCCATCGTGTTGGACGCGTTGACGGGGCCGCCGCCCGTCGTGACCCAGATGACGTCGAAGAGCTGCAGCGCCCCGATCATCGAGAGGAAGACCGAGACCCGGATGGTCGGCCCTAGCAGGGGCAGGGTGATGAACCGGAGGGCCTGGCCGCGCGTCGCGCCGTCGACGGCCGCGGCCTCCTCCAGCTCGCGCGGGATCCCCTGGAGGCCGGTCAACAGCAGGATCATGTGGAACCCGAAGTACTTCCACGAGATGATGACGAACAGGGCCAGCAGCACGGTCGACGGATCGGCCAGCCAGGGCTGATAGAGGTCTCCCAGCCCCACAGCGGTCATGGCGCCGTCGATCGGACCGGCCGGCTGGAGCAGGAGCTGCCAGACGATGCCGGTGATGACCTCGGAGATCACGTACGGCACGAAGAAGACGAGGCGCAGGATCGCCCGGCCACGGAATCGGCGGTTCAGGACGAGCGCCAGACCAAGGGCGAACGGGATCTGGATGACGATCGACAGCAGGACGATCAACGCGTTGTGCGAGATGGCCCCCAGGAAGGCCGGATCCGAGAGCGCGCGCTCGTAGTTGGCGAGACCGATGAAGTTGGTCAGGGGCGTCAGTCCGTTCCACTTGAACAGGCTGAAGTGCACGGCCTGGACGATGGGGAACAGCACGAAGACGACGTACAGGGCGAGCGCGGGGAGGAGGAACGGGATGACCCCGAGCCAGGTCCGTCGCGCGCGCCGGGTCCCGGACGCCGTCCCCTCGATGGTCGTCACGGTCTATGGGCGGATAGGGGATGGGCCGGCGAAACGCCGGCCCATCCCGATCGATCGACCAACCGGCTCAGTTGGTCTTGGCGCCGTCGGAGATCGCCTTGACGACGTCCTCCGGCGACCCGGTCCCGGCGTAGAGCGTCTGGATGGCATCGTTGATGATCCCACCCAGGGCCGGCGTGGTGGCCTGGTCAAGATAGAGCTGGACGTACTGCGCCAGGGCGCGGCCCGCCAGCACCGAGGTCATGTTGGGATCCGTGACCGAGGCCTCGGATCCGATGGTCGTCGGCAGGACGCCGCTGTTGGTGGCGCCCCAGCGGTTCGCCGCGTCCAGGCTCGTAAGGAAGCACAGGAAGTCGACGGTCTCGGCCGGCGCGTCCTTGCCGACGACGAAGCCATTGCCGCCGCCGAACGCATCGTCGGGGGCGCCGGCGCCGCCGGTCAGGGCCGGGAAGGGGAACCAGCCGAGGTCGTCGCCGATACCGGCGCCGTCCGGGGAGTTGGCGTTCATCGTGCCGGGGGCCCACTGGCCCATGAGTTGCATGGCGGCCTTGCCTGTCGCCATGGTCGCGGCCTGCCCACCGGCGCCGTCCCACGGGGCCGCCAGGAACCCTTCCTGGAACGGCTTCATGTCCACCAGCTTCTTGAGCTCGGTCCCGGCCTGGACGAAGGCGGGGCCGCTCCAGTCACCGGTGGCGACCGCGTTCTGCATCGCTTCAGAGCCACCCGCGCGGAGCGCGAGGTACGCCCACCAGAACATGCCCGGCCACTTGTCCTTGCCGCCCAGGGCGATCGGGGTGATCCCGGCGTCCTTGAGCTTGCCGACGTCGGTCAGGAACTCATCCCACGTCGCCGGAGGCGTCGTGATCTTGGCGGTGGCGAACTGCGCCTTGTTGTACCAGAAGCCGACCATGCCCAGGTCGAACGGGGCGCCGTACTGCTTGCCGTCCTTGGCATACAGGCCGAGGGCACCGGTGTTGATCTGGTCCTTGCAGCTCAGGTCTGCGGAGATGTCCTTGAGCAGCCCGGCATCGACCTGCTCAGCCATGCCGCCGCCGCCCCACGACTGGAAGAGGTCGGGGACGTTGCCGCCGGCGAGGTCGGTCGCGAGCTTGGCCTTGAAGGCCTCGTTCTCGAGGACGTTGACATTGACCTTCACGTTCGGGTGCGCGGCCATGTACTCGTCCGCGAGCGCCTGCCACAGGGACAGGCCCGGATCGTTGTTCTGGATGTGGTACCAGTCGATCTCGACCGGCTCGAGGGCTTCGGACGGCGCGACGGACGGGGCCGTGGACGCGGGCGCCTCGGATGGAGTGGTCGGCGCGGAGCTCGACGCTGACGACGAGCACGCCCCGGAGATCATCGCCACGACGGCGAGCGCGATAGCGAGCCTTCGGTAGCCCAAGGGTGGTCTCCTCTCGTGGAACGATGACGCAGGTGAACCTCCCGCGTCTGACGATACATCTCCTCCGGTGCGGCGGCGTTCGGGGTGGATCGAGGATCCGACGCGAGTCATCGCTCGCCTGCGCTGGGTACCAGGTGAATGGCCCCATGGGTTCGACCGACGACCGCGCCCGCCACTGGAGGAGCAAGCGGCGTCACGCGCGATCGTCGATCGTCGGCCCGCCCTGGGCGACACGCCTTGGGGAGCCGTTCGGTCGTCTGCCTCCTCTGGATGTCGAAAGTTTCGTAACAGGTTGCGACGAGTTTCGACACCCGGACCATACGGCGCTGGACACAAGGCGTCAAGAGGATTCGGTGAGATCTCGATCCAGTATCGCGATGTCGTTTCGAAGGGGCTTGCCGGCGCCCGACGCCTGGATCCAGCAGTCGTCCAGCGAAACTTTCGGTCGGACGCCGGATTCGGTACACTCCGGTCATGGTCGATGGAGCCCAGCCAGCCAGGTCGCCGCGTCGCGGCACGACGATCGCGTACATCGCGGAACAGACCGGTGTCTCCGTCCCGACGGTCTCGAAGGTCATCAACGGCCGGGCCGACGTGTCGGCCGCGACCCGCGGCCGGGTCGAGGCGGCCATCCGGAAGCATGGCTACGTCCGATCCGAGGGCCGGGCACGATCGTCGCGGTTGATCGAGCTCATCTTCCACGAGCTCGAGAGCGAGTGGGCGCTCGAACTCGTCCGCGGCGTGGAACGCGTAGCCGGCCAGCACGAACTGGCAGTCGTGATCTCCGAGATGGAGGGTCGCCGGACGCCGGGTCGCGGCTGGATCGAGGGCGTCCTCGCGCGCCGTCCGGCCGGCGTCATCGCCGTGTTCGCCGAACTCAGCGAATCCGTCCGGACGCAGCTGAGGGCCCGCGGGATCCCGCTCGTCATCGTCGACCCGACGGGCGAGCCGCTCCACGACACGCCGTCGATCGGCGCGACGAACTGGAACGGCGGCCTTACGGCGACGAGGCACCTGCTGTCGCTCGGTCATCGGCGGATCGCGGTCATCGGCGGTCCAGCGGGGATCCTGTGCAGCCGGGCGCGTGTCGACGGCTTCCGCGCGGCGATGGATGCGGCCGGTATCGCGGTGGAACCGGATCTCCTCAGCCACGGCGAATTCGATGTGGACGAAGGCGTCGAGCGGGGTCTGGCCCTGCTCCAGATGGCCGACCCACCGACCGCGATCATGACCGGTAACGACCTCCAGGCGCTGGGCGTGTACCAGGCGGCGCGGGAGCTTCGGCTCCACATCCCGGAGGACGTGAGCGTCGTCGGCTTCGACGACCTGCCGGTGGCACGGTGGGTCGGGCCACCGCTCACGACGGTGCGGCAGCCCCTGGTCGAGATGGCGGTCGAGGCGGCCGAGATGATCCTGCGGATCTCAGGTGGCGAACGCGTGACCCAGTCTCGCGTCGAGTTGGCCACCGCGCTGATCGTCCGTGATAGCACGGCCCCGCCCAGGGACACTCGATAGCCATCCGACGGGAGATGCTCGTGTCCGATCCGAGCCGTCCAGCCCGCGGCGGCACGCAAGACCTGTTCTTCCCCGTCCGGACGTCCTCCACGATGCCGACGATCGTGGCCGGTGACGGCATCCACCTCATCGACGATCGCGGGCGCCGGCTCCTCGATGTCGCATCGGGTCCGTTCCTCGCGAGCCTGGGGCAGGGCAACGAGCGAGTCCTCCAGGCGATGCTGGAGCAGGGACGCCGGCTCACGTACACCTACTCCCGCACGACCCGGCACGCGGCGAATGCCAGGTTGGCGGAGCAGCTTGCGTCGCTCGCCGGTGCCGGCTTCGAGCGTGTCCACCTCACATCGGGCGGCTCGGAGGCCGTCGAGATGGCGTTGAAGTTCTTCCGGCAGCACGCCGTGGCGACCGGGCAGGCCGAGCGGCATCGCGTCATCTCGATGATGCCGGGGTACCACGGCGCGACCACGCAGACCCTCGGCCTGAACGGCGACGTCACGGCCCCGGCGCTGTGGGGACCGCATGACCGTGTCGTCGGACAAGATCCCGGCGCCGCTCACCTTCCGGGCGACGAGCCCTGCGAGCGCCGCCGCCGCGAGCAGCGCCGCACTCGAGGAGGCGATCCTGCGGATCGGCGCGGAGCAGGTGCTGGCCTTCGTCATGGAGCCGATCGGTGGGCAGGCATCCGGGGTGAACGTACCGCCCCCGTCGTTCGCTCGTGAGGTGCGACGGATCTGTGACCGCTACGGTGTGCGCCTGGTCTTCGACGAGGTCGTCACGGCGTTCCGGACGGGCCGAGCTCCTGGCGGCGCACCACGACCCAGACGTGCGGCCCGATGCCGTCGTCCTCGCCAAGGGGCTCGGAGGCGGATACGCCTCACTCGGCGCGTTCCTGGCGCCCGCAGCGCTCGTCGACTCGCTGGCCGGATCGACCGGCTTCGTCGTATCGCACTCGTACGATGCGAACCCGATGGCCTGCGCTGCGGGGTCGGCGGTGCTCGACGAGATCGTCGGTCGTGGCCTCATCGCCAGCGCCGAGCGGATGGGGGATCGGATCCGGGCCGGCCTCGAACGGATCCGGGCGGGTTCCCCGCTCATCGGCGACGTCCGAGGCCGGGGGCTCCTGCTGGCGATCGAGCTCGTCTCCGATCCGGTCACCCTCGCACGGTTCCCGGCGGATGTGGATCCCGGTGCGATCCTCGCGCGCCACGGCCTCGATCACGGGTTGTTGCTCTACTCGCGCCGCCAGAACGCCGGCCAGTTCGGTGACTGGCTCGTGATCGCACCCCCACTGGTGATCGACGACGCCGGCTGTGACGAGCTCATCGCCGGCCTGGAGGCGACACTCGACGCCGCCGCGCCGGAGCTCCTCGTCGGCTGACCCGTTGGATCGAACTCGAACGAGACCCTTCGGTCACCCCATCCGGGCTTGAGGCCGAGTCAGCCGACCGAAGACCACGAGGGCAAGTACGCTGGCGATCGCCATCAGCGCAGTACCCAACATGGCGATCGTCAGACCGACCGTGACGGACAGCAGGCCCATCAAGGGCGGGTAGATCGTCGAGCCCAGGACGGCCATGCCGGTGAGCGACCCGCCGACCGCTGCCGAGCGCTCCGGGTAGCGCTCACCGCCGATCGCCACGATCATCGGGAAGATCGGACCAGACGCGACGCCGGCGGCGGCGAAGGCGGCCATCGACAGCGGCAGGTCGGGGACGAGCACCGCGATGACGATCGCGACCACCAGAGCCAGCCCGCATGCGATCGTGAAACGCAGGTGGTCGAAGCGGTCCGCGATGGCCGACGAGACGAGGCGCCCCACGGTCAGCCCCGCCCAGTACAGCGACAGCGCCAGGGTCGCGGTCGTGAGCGGCGCCGGATCGAGGAAACGAACGAGCCAGTTGAGACACGCCGACCTCGGAGGCGACATAGGTCGCGATGGCGATCCCGAGCAGCAGCAGCGGTCCGGCGAGCAGCCGCTGCCCGCCGGCCATCGTCCGCTGGCGACCCCGACCGCGTGGCGTGACCGATCGTCGGTCGCCGCCCGCTTGGCATCGGGATCGCGACGTAGGCGATCGCCAGCAGCGACACGACCGCACCACTGGCGACGACGACGGTCTGCCACGGGACGCCGCCCGCCACCAGTGACCCGACGATGAGTGGCGCGGACAGCGCTCCGACGCTGAACGACATGTGCAGCAGGTTCATCGCCCGGCCACGGCCCTCCCGGTACACGTCGAGGACGAGGCCGTTCGCGCCGCCGTCAAGGCAACCCGCCCCGGCGCCGGCGGCCAGCGCGGCCACGACGAACGCGGCCCACGTCGGAGCCAGGCCGAGACTCGCGATGCCGAGACCGTGGACGAGCACGGCACCACCCAGGACCAGGCGGCGACCGAAGCGCTCGGTCAGGGAGCCGCCGCCGAACGAACCCGCCGCGTAGGCGAGGGCGTAGACGAGGTAGACGATGCCGATCCCCGCATCGGACTGATCGAATGTGGCCTCGATCGAGCGGATGAGCGACGGGATCAGCAGCCCGGTCCAGCCGATGGCGAGCAGGGTCAGGCAACCGACGATGCCCGCCGCAAGCCGTCCTCGCGGAGTCATCGGCCGCGGGCGGAGCGCGCGAGCGCGGACGGGCGGGCACGAGGTCCATGCCGGCGATTCTGCCAGCGCGAGGCCCGCATCGGTGCCCCGGAGTCGCGCCTCGATCCCGTTCGGGCCTCGACAGGCCCGCGGCCATCGGCCATCATCCATCGAACCAGCCTCAGGAGGGCCCGTCCGTTGGCGATCACCCGTCTCGAATCCTCCGTCACGGCGATCTCATGGATCCCCTCGGAAGCGATCGCGGGCCTCACGAAGGTCCCGTTCGAGCTGGGGGTCACCCACTACGACCAGATCCCGCCGGACCAGCTCGACGATCTGGAGGAGCTTCGCCGCACGGATCGGTTCCGGGAGGCGAACGAGCTCCGCGCCTTCATCGAGGTCGAGGACGGGCGGATCGTCGGCTACGGCCACCTCGGGCAGGGGCACATCGGCGCCACCACGGTTCGGGTCGGCCCGGCTGCCATCCGCTTCCCGGCCGTGCACCTGCCCGACATCCGCCCCGAACCCGAGGTGACGGCAACGACGGTCCGGTTCGTCCAGACGGTGGGCGGACGGATGGGCCTGCCGACGCCGCGGCCCGTCCGACACAAGCCGTTCGTGCAGTTCTGGCCGTCGATCGCCTGGACGACGCTGGCCCTCACCCTCGACGTCGATGGCTCGGCGACGCACGAGCTGGTCGGCGCCAGCCCGTTCCCGCGCCACTGGGTCTACGACCACGACGGGCGGCTCGTGGAGAAGTCGGGCGTGGTCGATTTCAACAAGTGGTTCAACGAGTCGTTCGGCGACCAGACGCCGTGGGGCGCGTCGGACTCGCCCGCCGTCGTCGCGACCGTCGAATCCGCCCTCGAGCGGCAGCTCTCGGCGAGCATCATGCGCGGCGGAGCCAAGCCGAAGATCCGCACGCTCGCGTCCGGCGAGGCGCTCGTGGAGCAGGGGGCGCCGGGCACGGAGGTCTTCCTGATCCTGGACGGCATGTTCGTCGTGGAGGTGGATGGCGAGCCGGTGGCCGAGATCGGTCCGGGCGCCGTCGTCGGGGAGCGGGCTGCCCTGGAGGGCGGGATGCGGACGGCCACGCTGCGGGCCACGACCAACGCCAGAGTGGCGGAGGTCACGCCCGACCAGCTCGACGCGGTCGACATGGACACGCTCGCGGCGACGCATCGCCGGGAGGGCGAAGGGCCGTCGGCAGCGAAACCAGGCGATCCGGGGTAGACTCCGCCCGCTGACCGACCCCTGAGTACACACGGGAACCCGGAAAACTCGAACAACGCCCCGTTCGCACGGCTCTTCCGGGCCACCCATCGACGACGTCTCTCGCGTGTCGGCACCCCTTGTACCCGGTCCCTGACTGGTTCACCACTTCCTTCCGTGCGTGCCCGAGGGGTGACACCGTCCGTCGCGCTCCAGCGCGACGTTCCGGATGGAAGGAGCACCATTGCGTACGCTGCACATGGGCGCACGAGCGTTCATCCCGGTCGCCATCGCGGGCGCCGTCCTCTTCAGCCTCGCCCCGTCGACGCCGGCCGCCGCCGCCGAGCCGACCACCACCGAGGCCGCCCAGATCATCCACATCGCCCGGACGAAGCTGGGTCATCACTGGCGCTACGGCGCCACCGGCCCGACGTACTTCGACTGCTCCGGCCTCGTTCGCTACGCCTACAAGAAGGCGGGTGACGGGAACGTGATCAAGGCGGGGTCGCTCGCGAGCGCGCGGTCGATCTACCGGTACTTCAAGGCCCAGGGCAAGGCAAGCCGGACGAATCCCAAGGTCGGTGACCTCGTCATCTGGGGTGGCGGCACCCACATCGGTATCTACATCGGACACGGCAAAGCCATCAGCACGCTCACGAGCGGCGTGCGGATCCACGGCGTCCGCGCCGTCACGGCGCCGTTCACCGCCTATCTGCATACGGGGATGTCCGGCAAGACGACTTCCGCTGCAAAGGCGTCCACACTCGACCACGACGAACGCGGGCACCTCGACCCGCCGGACCCGACACGCGGTCAACCTGCGGCGTGGTCCCGGGGTGGGGCATCCGCGCATCCGGACCCTCGGCAGCGGCGTTCGCCTGGCCGTCCTGGGACACCGGGCCGACTCGCACGGGCGTACGTGGTATCACGTCCGCGTCGCCGGCCGCACCGGCTGGGTCGCGGGTTGGCTGACCCGCTGACAGACTCGGACTTCCTCCGCTAGCCGACCGAGGCCGCATCGCCATCAGCCTCGGGACGCTGGCCTTCCTTGTCATGGCCGGACAGTCCACGATGGACGTCGCCCTGCGGGTCTTGCCGCTGTTGCCGGCCGTCCTTATGGCTGCGGCCCTGAACGCCTTCGATGAGGCGATGACCTACAAGGCCTCGTTCCTCTCGGTGCTCGTGGGGCCGGTCGGCTCACGACAGGCGTTGCGGATGGTTCTGCCTACTTCGGGATCGCCCACTTCTACGGCCGGCTCATGTCCTGAGGCCATGGAGGCCCGGGTGGGGCGGGCGGTAGCGGTCAACGGCCTTCGCCGTGGCCACGGTTGCCGCGCCGTCCGGTAACGAGCAGGCGCACGTCTGCCACGAGCCCCACCCTGACCACCACAAGGTGGGTGACGGCGAGCAGGATCGCGCCGATCGCGGCGGCCGTGTGGATGTCTGTCCAGCCGCGCTTCGTCACCGCGAAGAGCAGGAGCTGGTGGCCCGAGCGCTGCCCGTCGCCGGCGAGCCACGGGACGATGCCACTGGCGAGGACGATGGGCACGAGGCTCACCATGGCTACGACCACGATGGCACGGACATAGACGATCGTCCTGGGCCGGCGAGCTGAGCGCGCGACCGGATTCCGCTGCCCCGTGAGCAGTAGGCGCGCATAGGCGAGGATCCCGCGTCGCATCACCGTCAGGTGGGCGAGCGTCAGTGCGATCGCCAGGAACGAGATCGCCGTGTGGATGTCAGCCCAGGCGTGCTTGGTCGCCCCGAGGAGCATCGGCAGCTCTCCGGCACCGCGGCCATCGGCTGCGAGCCACAGGGTGATCCCGCTCGAGGCGGCGATGGCCCAGGTTGCGATCATCGCGAGGGCGACGACCGATCGAACGTAGAAGATCGGCTTCGCCCGACGGGAGGGCGTTGCGGGTGTCGTGACAAGTGTGATGGCGGTCATGGCCGGTCCTCGATCGACGTGGCGGTCAGCGCTTCAGCCAGCATGGCCCTGCTCGGTCGGCGAGCTGATGATCGAGTCGAACTCCTGCTGCGAGATGTACGTCGGGGCGTATGACGCACCCTGGCGGTCGAGGTTCCGCACGAACGCCCGGAGGTGGTTCTGTGACCCTCGTTCCAGTTCGTCGTAGACCAGCGCGATGTCAGGGGTATCGGTGGCTCGCTGCTGCAGATCGCTGATATCGAGGTCCTCGATGAGCGCCCCGACGGTCAGGGCTTCTACCAGCGACGTCCTGCCCCGAGCCACCAGGTCGTCGTACAGGGCCTGGATCGATGGGTCCGCGAACACGCCGACCGGGTTGCCGGCGGCCGGGTCGGCGATCGCGTATCGCTCGAGGAGGGTCAGCACCGCATCGGCGTGGGTCGTCTCGGCACGAGCGATGTTCTCGAAGATCCTGCTCTCCCAGAGGTCACCGAGCGTCGCGTACACGTCGTGGGCCAGCTTCTCCTCCTCACGCATCCACAGCAGCCCATCGATCTCCGGGGTCGTCAACGTCGCGATCGGCAGGACCGCGATCCGTGGCGTCAGGTCGCCATGCTCATCCGACGACGCTCTTCCTTGGGCGGGCGATCGCCCGGCGGGCGGTCCACCGGCCCAGGCGTTCGGTCCACCGGCCACCGAGCCCTGGCGACCGTTCGAGCCAGCGCCCGTCGCGTGGTCGGCCACGTCGTCAGCGGAGCAGGCGCCGACCATCAGCACCGAGCCCAGGGCGGCGACGAGCATCCCTGCCCTGCGCCGGCGACTCGGCTGACCATCGGTTCGGTTCGAAGTATCGGCGTGCATGGGTTGCGCATCCTCTCGAGTCGGGCGGGACCGCCCTCGACGACCTGTCGACCCGACCAGTCCACCACGCCCCGATGGAGCCCCGATGGAGGCTCGGTGGAGACTCCGAGGAGGTTCGTCGCTGGCCCGACGCGGTCGAGTCCGCGACGGGCGGTGGATGGATCGCGGCCGTGCCTCGACTCGACCGTCCCGGGCGCCGAGATCGTCGAGGCGCGGGTCAGGAGGCTCTGGGCGTCGCGCAGGCCGCGCCGCGGGACCACAGCCGCAGGCGCCAGACGAGGGTTGCCGCGAGGAGCACGATGGACACCGCACCGATGACCGGCTGGAGCGGTGCGTACACGCTGAGGGCGCCGCTCGTCCCGAGCGCCACCAGCACGATCTTGTTGCAGACTGGGCAGCCGATGGCGAGGAAGGCACCGATGCCGGCGATCGTGCCGACCGTCGTAGACCGAGACTCGATCGCCAGTGGTTCGCCTGACGGCGACATGGGCCCGGCGATCAGTGGCGTAGGTGTCGTCGGCGATGCCGCCGGCGAGACCATGTAGGTCGCCGCGACCAGTCCCATCAACGGCGCGGAGACCAGCCACACGACGATCGCGAACGGCTCGGCCGGGATCTGTCGGCCGAACACGGGGTTCGGGATGATCGCGGAGACCAGTCCGAACACGAGGAGCCCCACGACCGTCCAGACGACCGCCCAGGCGGCGAACCGGCGATCCGCGCTCCGGACGAGTGCCATCAGGCCACGGCTACGGGATCGACGGTGATGCCTGTCATCTGGCCCGGTCCCGTCACGATCACCTCGGACATCCGTTCCCCATCCACGTCGTCGCGAACGAGATACGCGTGATGGATCTCAGTGATCCCGGCAGCGAGCGTGGCTCCGACGCTGCAATACCTGGTAGCCGACAGCTCGATCGCCCGGCGGACCGCCGTATCGTCGATCCGGGGACCTTCGACGACGTGGACGACGTCGATCCGCGTGAAGGCGTGCGGGGGGTCGTCCTGCTGGACCCCACTGGCTCGAACCTCGTAGCGGGTGACCGGCTGTCGCTTCTTGCGCAGGATGGACACGACATCCATCGCCGTGCATCCGGCGAGGGCGACCGGGATCAATTCGGATGGGCGCATCCCACGGTCCCCGGACCCGTTGTCGAGCACGATGGAGTGGCCGCTGCCCGACGTGGCACTGAACCGGAGGCCGTCGCCCTCGAGCGTGATCGTCGCGGTCTGGGCGCTCATGGGCGGGCATCCGCCACCGAACCGGCGAGGCGGGTTCCGAATGTGAAGGAGGTCTGAGTCGTCATGTCGTCACCGTTGCGAAGGCTGGAAGGCGCGTCTCAACGCGGAGTCGCGTCACGGGTCCCTGTCCGACGACCCGTGTGGAGATCATAGCAAGTCATTGCGTACTTGCGCAAGGAACCAAGTAACTGCTAGCATCGTCGAATGGCTGCCATCCTCGTTCCGACGCCCCTCGACGACGCCGATCGCTATCAACGGCATGCCGACCTGTGCAAGGTCCTCGTCGACCCGAAGCGGTTGATGCTCCTCGATGCACTGCGCGACGGCGAAGCATCGGTATCCGAGCTGGCCCAACGTCTCGGTGTGACGCTGGCGAACGCGAGTCAGCACCTCAGGGTCATGCGCCACGCCGGGCTGGTCGCCCATCGGCGCGCCGGCACGACCGTGTACTACGCGATCGCCGAGCCGGCGATCCTCGAGGCGTGTGACATCGTCGATCGGATCGTTCGCGGTCGCGCCACAGGCTAGGGCCGGGCCGGTCCCTACGGGTGCCGGCTCCGGTCGAGCTCGATCCAGAACCGGGCCCCGCCGCCGGCGACGTTCTCGGCGCCGGCCGTCCCGCCGTGGGCCTCGACCAGCGCTCGGACGATCGCCAGGCCCAGGCCCGACGTCCCGGTCGACCGGTCCCGCGCCGGATCCGCCTGGTAGAAGCGGTCGAAGAGGTGGGGGAGGTCCTCGGGAGCGATGCCCGGTCCGGTATCGCGAACGCCGATCCTGACGCGCGGGCCGGCCGCGTGGGACTCGATGACCACGCCTCCGCCGCGCGGCGTGTGGCGGATCGCGTTGTCGAGCAGGGCGCCGAGCACCTGCGTCAGCCGGTCGACGTCGCCTTCGACCACCAGGTCATCCGATGCGTCGGCGTCGAGGGTCAGTCCGGCTTCCCCGGCGCGTGCGGCGAACGCTCGCTCGACACCTCCGACGAGCTCGCTCACGGCGATCGGCTCGTGCCGGAGTGGGAGATCGCCCGTCTCGGCGAGTCCGATGGTCCGGAGATCGTCGACGATCCGGGCGAGTAGTCGCGACTGATCCCGGATGGTCTCGAGGTGCCGATCCTCGTGCCCATAGACGCCATCCAGGACGGCGATCGTCGTCGCATCGATGACCGCAAGCGGGGTCTTCAATTCGTGCACCACGTCCTGGAAGAGCCGCCGCCGTGCGCTTCGGGCCTGTTCGAGTTCGCTCGCCATCGCATCGAACGATCGACCGAGCGACCCGATCTCGTCAGTGCGTGCGCTGAGTCCCGAGCGTCTGTCCAGGTCGCCGCGGGCGACCGCCGCTGCGGCTCCCTCGAGCCTGCTGAGCGGACTTGCGATCCGTTGGGCGAGCAGGATCCCGACCAGCGACGCGCCCGCCGCCGCGCCGATCGCGATCACGATCAGGATGACGGTCGTCTCCTGTTGGATCTGCTGGGCGTGGATGCCGTCGCCCAGGGCCGAGGCCGCGGCCAGGTCCCTGGCCCGGGGACAGGGACGCTTCGGATTCGATACGGGCGAACCCACGACCGACGATGGCGGGTGTCGCGAGCGCGACCGCGGCAGCCGTGATGAGGGCGACGAAGGCGAAGGTCGCCGCAAGTCGGAATCGGAGACTCATGGCCTGGCCGCGCGGTAGCCGATGCCTCGAGCGGTCTCGATGTACGGGTTCCCGTCCGGGCGTTGGCCAAGCTTGTGGCGCAGGTTCTTGATGTGACTGTCGATGGTCCGGTCGTAGGCATCGAATGCCTCGCCGAACACCATGGCGCCGAGTTGCTCGCGGGTCAGGACGATGCCCGGTCGTTCCGTCAATGCGGCCAGCAGGTCGAACTCGACCCGGGTGAGTCGGACCGGAGTCCCGTCCCGCACCACCTCCCGGGCGCCGAGATCGATGACGAGGTCGAAGAACGGTCCCGGTCGAGCCGCCCGGCGTCCTGGCCACCCCTGAGCCGCCGACGCGACGAAGGACCGCCCCGACGCGAGCCACAAGCTCGCGTGGCTCGAACGGCTTGGTGACATAGTCGTCGGCTCCGATCTCGAGCGCCGCGACCCGGTCGATGACATCGTCACGAGCCGTCAGCATGATCACCGCTCCCGGTAAATCCCCCGGCCCGAAGGTGCCGCAGCACGTCGAACCCCGACTGCTTCGGGAGCATGACGTCAAGCACGATGAGATCGGGGGTCAGCGCCCAGGCGCGATCAAGGGCCACCTCACCATCGCTCGCAGTCATGACCTCGTGGCCGTCGCGCACGAGGTAGGCGCGCACGACCTCGAGGATGTGCGGTTCGTCGTCGACGACAAGGATCCGGGCCATCGGATCGAGCGTGGACGGACGGTCGAGCGGCGTCAAGGTCCGATGGTCCCTCGATCATGGGTCTTCGATGGATGGCTCGAGTCTGGACGTTGGCGGTGGAGTCTCGATGGATGCTGCGTGCGGACTTGATGGAGATGGCGCAGCGATCGCAGCGCACCGCACCCCGGGCCGCCCAGCGCGATCGGTCCTGGGGGCTGAGGCGGTAGCTCGAGGATCAGTCGGCGTCGAGCAACTCCAGCACGGGCGCCATCGCCTCGAGCGCAACGAGAGTCGGCGGCCAGAGCAGGACCTCGACATGGGTGAAGCCCCCGTCGCGGAAGCTCCGGATGCCGTCGGCGATCGCCTCGGCCGAGCCGCGGACCGGCGCCGCGATCGCCTCGGCCGCGCCGGTCACCGACGTGGGTTCGACGACGATCCCCGCCGACCGGCCGATGGTGGCAGGATCGCGACCGATCTCGACGCACATCGCTTCGAGCGCCTCGAGCCGCGGCCCGAACTCCTCGATGTCGCTCCGCTCCTGGACGTACCAGCTCCAGATGTCGGCGTGGGTGGCCGCCAGGCGGAGCATCTTCGGGCCCCCAGCCCCGATCATGATCGGGATATGCCCGGGACGCGGGCCGACCGGTCGATGCTCCAGGTCACGAGCGGCGTGAAATGTCCCCTCGAAGTCCGCGCGGCCGTCCCGCAGGAGCGGCACGATGATCTCGACCGCCTCCTCGAACCGGCCGATCACGTGGTCCTCCGGCAGTCCGAACTCGTGCGCCTGGCGCCCGGCGTGGCCTGAACCGAGGCCGAACACGAAGCGGCCTCCGCTGATCTCGTCGAGCGTCTCGACGGCCTTCGCCGTGATCGCGGCGTTCCGATGGAGCGCCGAAAGGACCCAGGTGCCGACCTTGATCCGCGAGGTCGACGCCGCCACCGCGCCGGTCATCGCGACGCACTCCCACCAACCGGTCACGAGGCCTTCGGGCGGCCGCCAGAGCAGCTCATCCGCCACCCAGATCGCGTCGAACCCCATCGCCTCGGCGCCGATCGCGAGCTCGCGGATCTCGACCCAGCGGGTCGTCGTCCCATCGACGAAGGACTCTCCCATCGGAAGCACCAGGCCGATCTCGAGCGTGCGCATGCGACCTCCATCGGGCGACTGGGTGTCTCGAGTCTAGCCGCTCAGGTACGGACCGGCCACTTGGCACGGGACCTTGTGACTAATGGCCCACGGCCTCTATACGCCTTAAGACATATATTCGCCTAGACCGAATAGTGGTCGTGAACATGCTGTCGATCGATGACGTGTTCACCCGACCGCCGCGAGGAGCAGCGAATGCCAAGCGCGATGAACGACATCGACGAGCTCCAGGCGTCGCTGCTCCGGTCGCTCGCGAGCGCCCACCGCCTCCGCATCCTCCACCTGCTGGGCGAGCGGCCGTGCGAGGTCAACGAGGTCGCGCGCGAGCTCGGGCATGAGCCAGGCGGCCGCCTCCCAGCACCTCGGGGCCATGCGGGCCGTCGGCCTCGTCGAGGCGATCCGCGACGGGCGCAGCGTGAGCTACCAGCTCAGCGACCCGCAGATCCTCGCGGCCTGCGGCCTCATGCGCGCCGTCCTCGTCCGCCGCCTGTCGCGGCTGGGCGACCTGGCCGCCGCGGTCCACGAGCCGACCGTCGTCCTCGCCTCCACCAGTCAGGAAGGTCATCCGTGAGCGACAACCTGTCCATCGTCCTGTTCTCGGGCACCGACGACAAGCTCCACGCCGCGGCGACGATCACCGCCGGCGCGGCGGCCATGGGGACGCCGGTCAGCATCCTGCTGATGTACTGGGCGCTGGACGCGTTCCGGGCCGATCGCATCGCCAACGACCACGGGCTCGCCTACGACGCCTCGCGACCGCGCTGGAACGAGCCGGTCGAGCACGTCGGCGACATCCCGTGGCTGGAGACGTTCCGGCAGGCGAAGGAGCTCGGCGAGGTGACCATCCGGGCCTGCGCCGGCTCGCTCGCGACCCTCGGCCTCGACGCCGACCGCGATGGACCCGCTGGTCGACGACGCCGGCGGGATCGCCTCGTTCCTCGCGGCCGCCGACAGCGGCCAGATCCTCTTCATCTGATCACGTCACGGCACGGAAAGGAGCCTCGACATGGCAGATCAGGAGAAGCTCGTGATCATGGCCACCCACGGCCCGGACGACCCGGAGCTGGCGACCATCCCGTTCGTCATGGCCTGCGCGGCCCTGGCGTCGGATGTCGCCGTCGTCATGGGCTTCCAGGCCGACGGCGTCTGCCTCGTCCACCAGGGCGAGGCCGAGACGGTCCAGGCGCCGGAGTTCCCGCCGCTGGCGAAGCTCCTCGCCGACTTCCGCGAGCTCGGCGGCACGCTCCTCGTCTGCTCGCCGTGCGTCAAGAGCCGCGGCATCGCCGACGCGCTCGTCGCCCGGCGCCGAGATCGTCGCCGCGGCGCGGTTCGTCGCGGAGGTGACCTCGGCCACGAACGCCCTCGTCTACTGAGCCACCGTCGCCGGCCGGCGATCACGCCGACGGCCGAGCGACCACGAAGGAGATCACTCGCGATGACCACCGATGACCACCCCGCTCAGCGACACCGACCTCATGGCGCTCGAGAGCGCCAAGGTCGTCGACGCCCGCGGCAGCGCCTGCCCGGGCCCGCTGCTCGAGGCCAAGAAGGCGATGAACACGGTCCAGATCGGCCAGATCATCGAGATCTGGTCGAGCGACCCGGCCACCAAGACCGACATCGGCGCCTGGTCGGCGAAGGTCGGCCACACCTACCTCGGCACCGTGCCGGGCGAGGGCTACGAGCGCACCTTCGTCGTGCGCCAGAAGTAGCGACCGGCCGGCCGCCGACCCGGCCCCGCAAGGAGTCAGCATGCGATGACCACGCTCGCCCCGGAGAGGCCGCAGGAGGCGGAACGGACGTTCGTCCCGCGCATCCTCGTCTTCTCGACCAACAACATCTCCGACCCGGGCATCGACCTGGCCGGAAGCTCGCACATGACCTACTCACCGGGCGTCGTGGTCATCAGCCTGCCCTGCACCAGCGGGATCCGGCCCAGCTGGATCCTCCACGCCATCGAGCAAGGGTTCGACGGCGTCTTCATCGCCTCCGACGGCGACGAGTGCGCCTACCTGGCCGACTGCTCGACCCGGGCCTCGCGCATCGTCGCCCAGGCCCAGGAGCTCCTGCGTCGAGGGCGGCCACCAGCCGCAGCGGCTGAAGATGGCCGCCATCTGCTCGGTCTGCGCCGAGCCGTTCACGCAGGCACGTCCAGCAGTTCGGCCAGGCGCTGGCCGAGCTGGGGCCATCGGCGGTGACAGTCATGACGGACTACGACGTCCTGGTCGTCGGCGCCGGCATCGGCGGCATGGAGTCCGCCCTGAAGCTCGGCGACATGGGCTACCGCGTCCTGCTCGTCGAGAAGGAGGCCAGCGTCGGCGGGAAGATGATCCTGCTCAGCAAGGTCTTCCCGACCCTCGACTGCGCGAGCTGCATCTCGACCCCGAAGATGGCGGCGTCCATCCACCACCCCAACGTCACGACCCTGACCTACAGCGAGGTCGACGGCATCGAGCCGGTCGGCGACGGGCCGGTTCCAGGCGACAGATCACGCAGAAGGCGCGCTTCGTCGACGAGGCGGCCTGCACCGGCTGCCAGAAGTGCGAGACGGCCTGCACGGTCTCCGTGCCCGACCAGTTCAACGCGGACATGGTCGCCCGCCACGCGGCCTACATCGCCTTCCCGCAGGCCGTGCCGAAGAAGGCGGTCATCGAGCGGGCCGGCTCGTCGCCGTGCTCGTTCACCTGCCCGGCCGGCATCCAGGCCCACGGCTACGTCTCGCTCATCCGCAGCGGCGAGTACGAGAAGGCCTTCCAGCTCGTGCTCGACGCGACGCCGCTCGTCGGCACGCTCGGGCGCGCCTGCTACGCGCCGTGCGAGGTCGACTGCACGCGCGGCTCGCTCGAGGGCCCGCTGCCGATCCGCCGGCTCAAGCGCTTCATCGCCGACGAGCACTACGACCGGTTCGACGGCCCGGGCGTCGAGGTCCCCGAGCCGAACGGCCACCGGGTCGCGATCGTCGGCTCCGGGCCGGCCGGCCTGACCGCCGCCTGGCAGCTCGCCCGCAAGGGCTACGGCGGTCAAGATCTTCGAGGCGGCGCCCAAGGCCGGCGGCTTCCTGCGCCTGGCCATCCCCGCCTACCGGCTGCCGTCCGAGGTCGTCGAGCGGGACATCGCCAACGTCACCGCGCTCGGCGTCGAGATCGCCGTCAACGCGCCGGTCGAGGACCTCGAGGCGCTCCACGGCGACGGCTACGACGCCGTCCTGCGTGGCGACCGGCACGCCGCTCTCGACCCGCATGGGCGTGCCCGGCGACCAGCTCGACGGCGTCCTCAGCGGCGTCGCCTTCCTGCGCGCCGTGAAGCTCGGCGAGGGCGTCGACCTGCACGGACCGCCGGGTCGTCGTCATCGGCGGCGGCAACGTCGCCATGGACACCGCCCGGACCGCCCGGCGGCTCGGCGCCCGCGACGTCACGGTCGTCTACCGGCGCACCCGCGCCGAGATGCCGGCCCACCACGTCGAGGCGGACGACACCGAGAAGGAGGGCGTCGGCTTCGTCTTCCAGGCGGCCCCGGTCGCCGTGCTCGACGACGGCCATGGCGCGACGCGCGGCCTGCGCTGCAGCCGGATGGCGCCGGGCGCCCCGGATGCGTCCGGCCGCAGCCGGCCCGAGCCGGTCCCCGGCAGCGAGTTCGACATCGACTGCGACGTGATCATCACCGCGATCGGCATGGCCGCCGACACCGCGGCGTTCGCCGGCCAGGTCCGCGTCGACGCCGAACGGCTCGATCGCGGTCGACGAGCGGACCCTCCAGACGCGACGTGCCCTGGCTGTTCGCCGCCGGCGACGTCGTCTCCGGCGCCTCGGACATCACCCGGGCGACCGGCCAGGGCCAGCGCGCCGCGTTCATGATCGACCGCTGGATCCAGGACCGGACGCTCGACGGGCTTCGACCTGCGCCTGCCGGTCGTCGACAAGGACGCGGTCCTGGCCCGCCAGAAGGCCTACCGCCTGGCGCTGCCGGCGGCCCCGAGCGAGGTCATCAGCGCCGCCCCGACCGACTTCCGCGAGGTCGAGCTGCCGATGACCGAGGCCGAGGCGCGCTACGGCGCCGGGCTGTGCCTCGACTGCGGCGTCTGCTCCGAGTGCGGCGAGTGCGTCGACGCCTGCCCGGTCGAGGACTGCATCGACCTGCGCGCCCGCGACCAGGTCATGGACGTCGAGGTCGGCGCGGTCGTCGTGGCGACCGGCTTCAAGCTGTTCGCCGCCGACCTCAAGCCGCAGTACGGCTTCGGCACCTTCAAGAACGTCATCACCGGCATGCAGATGGACCGCCTGCTCGCCCCGACCCGGCCGTTCAACACGATCCTGCGGCCGGGCGACGGCAAGGTCCCCGAGCGGATCGCCTACGTCATGTGCACCGGCTCGCGCGACGAGACCGTCGGCAACCCGCTCTGCTCGCGGTTCTGCTGCATGTACTCGATCAAGCAGAACCAGCTGATCATGGGCGCCCTGCCGATCGCCGACGTGACCGTCCACTACATGGACATCCGCGCCGCCGGCAAGCGCTACGACGAGTTCTACGAGCAGGCCAAGGCGATGGGCGCCAACTACGTCAAGGGACGGGTGGCGAAGATCACCGAGAAGGACGAACGGCGACCTGGTCCTGCGCTACGAGGACATCGAGCACGGCGGCCAGCTCGTCGAGGCCGAGTACGACCTGGTCGTGCTGGCCGTCGGCGTCCAGCCCAACAGCGACGCCCAGGCGCTCTTCCCGGAGGGCGGCCTGTCGCTCGACGAGTTCCAGTACGTCGCCGAGACGGACGAGGACGCGAACCCGGGCCAGACCAGCATCCCGGGGGTGTACGTGGCCGGCGCCGCGTCCGGCGCCAAGGACATCGCCGACTCGATCCTGCACGCCGGCTCGACCGTCGCCCAGGTGGCGGCCTACCTGGAGAGGGCGAAGGTGCCGGCATGACCGAGCAGGAGCGCCGGATCGGCGTCTACGTCTGCCACTGCGGCGGCAACATCTCCGACTACGTCGACGTCGACCAGGTGGTCGCCGCCGCCCAGGGCGAGCCGGGCGTGGTCGTCGCCCGCCAGATGATGTTCGCCTGCTCCGACGCCGGGCCAGGGCGAGATGGAGCGCGACATCGAGGAGCAGCACCTCGACGGCCTGGTCGTCGCGTCGTGCTCGCCCAAGCTCCACGTCGTCGACCTTCCGCGGCGTGGCCAAGCGGGCCGGCCTCAACCCGTACGAGTACACCCAGGTCAACGTCCGCGAGCAGGCCTCCTGGATCCACTCGGACGACGCCCAGGGCACGACCGACAAGGCGATCCACCTGGTCAAGGCCGGCATCGCCCGGACGCTGCTGACCGAGCCGCTCGAGCCGATCGTCGTCGAGACGACCCAGCGGACGCTCGTGGTCGGCGGCGGCGTGGCCGGGCTGCGCGCGGCGATCGGGCTCGCCGACATCGGCCTCGGCGTCTTCCTCGTCGAGCGCGAAGCCGTCGCTCGGCGGCTGGGTCGGCACGTTCGGCGAGATGTACCCGACCGGCAAGAACGGCCGCGAGCTCATCGCCGAGCTCGATCGAGGCGATCCGCCAGCGGCCGTCGATCCGCGTCTTCACCGAGGCCGAGATGGTCAGCAAGTCCGGGCAGCTTCGGGAACTACGAGGTCGGCATCCGGGTCGGCGGCGCGAGCCCCGAGACGCTGTCGGTCGAGGTCGGCTCGATCGTCGTGACCACCGGCGTCGACACCTACGCGCCCGGAGGTCGGCGAGTACGGCTACGGCATCGACGGCGTCGTGACCCTGCCCGAGTTCAAGGCGCTGATCGACGCGCCGACGGGTCCGCTGCGTCCACGACGGCCGGCCGGTCCGCAGCGTCGCCTACATCTACTGCGTCGGCAGCCGCGAGCCCGCCGGCGAGCCCGGCGCCAACGAGTACTGCTCGCGCTACTGCTGCGCGGCCACGGTCGCGGCGTCCGTCCAGCTCGCCTCGCGCGACGCGAAGGTCCACCAGTACCACCTGTACCGCGACATGCGCACGTACGGCAAGTTCGAGACGATGTACACGGAGTCCCGCAAGCTCGGCTCGGTCTACCTGAAGTTCGCCGACGACGCGCCGCCGACCGTGGCCACGGGGCGACGCCGGCGGCCTGCTGGTGACCGTGCGGGACGTGCTGACCGGCGGCGAGGAGCTGGCCATCCCGGCCGACCTCGTCGTCCTCGTCACCGGCATGGTCCCGCGCCAGAACGAGGAGCTCATCGGCGTCCTCAAGCTCCCCGTGGACAAGGACGGGTTCTTCAACGAGATCCACCCCAAGCTGCGGCCGGTCGAGACCGTCGTCGACGGCGTGTTCATCGCCGGCGCCTGCCAGGGCCCGAAGAACTCGAGCGAGAGCGTCGCCTCCGGGCTGGCCGCGGTGACCCAGAGCGCGGTCATCCTCAAGAAGGGCTTCGCCGAGCTCGACCCGCTCGTCGCGATCGTCCACGCCGACGCGTGCACGGCCTGCGGCCAGTGCCTCGACGCCTGCCCGTACGGCGCGATCGAGATGGGCCTGGCCGGCGACCGATCCGTGGCCGTCATCAGCGAGACCGGCTGCAAGGGCTGCGGCGGATGCGTCCCGGTCTGCCCCGAGAACGCCATCGACCTGCTCGGCTACACCGACGCCCAGATCACCGCGATGATCGACAAGCTGCTGGAGGTCCCGGTCGCATGAACGCCCCGAATCGCGAGCTCCGCGAGGTCATCCGCGAGGAGCCGGTCATGCGGGCGCGGATCCTCGAGCTGCTCGAGGCCGAGCCGCGGACCGTCCCCGAGATCGCCGCCGCGATGGACTGCCCGACCCACGAGGTCCTCTTCTGGATCATGGGCATGCGCCGCTACGGCCGGGTCCGGGAGGTCAAGGGCGTCACCGACGAGGGCTACTTCCGCTACGAAGCGATCGCGAAGGACCCGTCATGACCGCCCTCGTCGACATCGACCTGCTGACCGACCTGCAGCGCTACGGCGCCGCCGACGTCTCCGCCTGCTTCAGCTGCGGGAACTGCACGGCGACCTGCCCGCTGGTCAGCAACGACTCGACCTTCCCGCGGCGGATGATCCGCTACGCCCAGGTCGGCATGCGCGACCAGCTCCTCTCGAGCAAGGAGCTCTGGACCTGCTACGCCTGCGGCGAGTGCTCGGAGACCTGCCCGACCCAGGCCGAGCCGAGCGAGTTCATGGCCGCCGCCCGGCGCTACGCGATCGCCAACTACGACCGGACCGGCCTCGCCCGGACGATGTACACGCGACCGATCGTCGGGACGCTCATCGCCGTCGCCCTGGCCGCGTTCTTCGCCCTCTTCATGTACGCCGGCCACGGCCCGCAGAGCGCGGAGTCGCTCGACATCTTCGGGTTCATCCCCGAGGAGCTGATCCACGACCTCGGGCATCGGCGGTCATGGTCGTCGTCTTCGCCGCCGGCCTGCTCGGCGTCGCGACGATGGCCCGGGCCGTCAGCCGCGGCGGCGGCGTGACCCTGCGCTCCGTCGTCGGCAGCCGCGCGGCGCTGCGTCGCTCGGCGGGCGCCCTGTGGACCGCCCTCGCCGTCGAGACGCTCGGCCAGCGTCGCTATCGCGACGACTGCGACGCGGACGCCGCCGCGCAGCCGTGGTACCTGCGCCGCTGGTTCCTCCATGCCGCCACGATGTGGGGCTTCCTGGGCCTGCTCGCGGCGACCATCCTCGACTACGGGCTGGCGCTCGTCGGGATCAAGGCGACCGGCACGCCGGTCCCGATCTGGTACCCGGTCCGCCTGCTCGGCACGGTCGCCGGGCATCCTGCTGGTCTACGGCGCCACGATGCTCATCGTCCAGCGCTACCGCGGCCGGGAGCGCTCGGTCCGCCATTCGACCAGCGCCGACTGGACCCTCCTGGCGCTCGTCTGGATCACCGGGGTGACCGGCTTCGCCCTGGAGCTCGCGCTCTACCTGCCGAGCGCGCCGGCCTGGGGCTACTGGGTCTTCCTGTTCCACGTCGCGATCGCCATGGAGCTCGTGATCCTCGCGCCGTTCATGAAGCTCGCCCACGCGGTCTACCGGCCGGTCGCCCTGTTCTTCCTGGCGCTCGCGAGCACGCCGGCCGACCCGGCCAAGGAGGGGGCGTGAGTGGCTGAGACGACGACGTCGACGACAGCACCGCAACGCAAGGAGGTCTGACATGACCGCGAGCCTGCCCCAAGTCTCCCTCGAGCACCACGACCGACTGATGCGCCACGTGGACGCCATGACCGCGGTCGGCGACCTGGTCGGCGCCGCGCCCGTCGCCGAGCTTCGGCCGCGCGTCGACGAGATGGCCGGCGTTCCTCAACGAGCTGCTCCTGCCGCACATGGAGGCGGCCGAGCGCACCCTCTACCCGAGCTGGAGCGGATGCTCCAGAACCGCCACTCGATGACGCCGATGCGGCGCGAGCACGACGAGATCCGCACAGCTGGTGGCCGAACTCGTCCGCCTGCAGGCAGCGGCTCGACGCCGGACCGCTGCACACCGAGCGAGACGGTCGCGCTGCGCCGCGTCATCTTCCGCCTCTACGCGATGCTCAAGGTGCATCTCGCCGAGGAGCAGCTCTACCTCGGGATCATCGAGCACGGCGTGTCCGCCGAGGGTGCCGAGAAGCTCGCGGCGGCGATGGACCACAGCGGGATCACGGCCTTCTGATCGCCGGTGACCGCCGAGCGCTATGCTCTCGAGGCACATGGATGCTTCGAGTCGACGGACAGCGATCGGATGCAGGCGCCGCGGCGGACGCCGGACGCCGTCGCGTCGGACCGCGATGACGCCGGCGTCCCGGTCCACCGCGGCTGGGCGCCGCTCGGCGGGCGCCACCGCTGGATGGAGCCGTTCGTGCTCGTCCTCCTGGCCGGCGGCGGTGCCCACGGCTACGCCATCACCGCCCAGCTCGAGGAGATGGGCATCACCGGCGGGCCGGTCGACATCGGCCAGGTCTATCGGACCCTGCGCGACCTCGAGGAGGCCGGCCAGGTCACGTCGTCGTGGTCGGCCGAGCCGGTCGGCCCGCAGCGCCGCGACTACGAGCTGACCGACGGCCGGCTACGCGGCGATCGACGCCTGGGCGGCGGTCATGAAGGAGCGGGCCAGGCTCATCGGCGAGTTCAACGCCCGGTATCTCGAGGCGGTCGCGGCGCCACGGAAGCGGGCGCTGATCGGAGCGCCGCTACAGCGGCTCGGCGCCGGCGTGGTCGATGCCGCTGCGCGAGGGCGTCCTTCTCCTCGGCGGTGAGGTTCCGGTCGAGGACGCCGAGGTAGAGCTCCTCCTCGGCGAGGTGGACCTTCAGCATCGCGTACAGCCGATACAGGACCCGCCGCAGGCCGATCTCGTCGCCCTCGCTCAGGCGCTCGTCCGCGACGAGCTCGCTGTACTCGCAGAGCGACGCGAACAGGCCGCGCAGCTGCTCGTGCTCCTCGCCGCATCGGCGCCATCGAGTGGCGCTTGTCCATCACCTGCTCGAGCCGGCCGTACAGCGTCGTCTCGATCGCCTCCATGTGCGGCACGAGCCGGCCGACGATGAAGCTGCACTCCTCCTGGAAGGTGGCCGAGAACGCCTCCGGCGTCACGTGGCCGATCATCTCGGCGAGCTCGGGAAGCCGGTCGACGTGCGGCTCGATCAGCTCGTGGTGCTCGTGGGACGTGTCGGGGAGTGAACGCATCAGGGCGGCATCGTCTCATATCCGACTTGACGGCCCGGGACCGGCCAGGATCCGCGAGGCACGCTACGGCTCTTCTCAGGATGCTCGAAGGAATCGCCGCCAGAGTCCCTGCCATGGACCTCTCAGATTCGCGCGACCACGCGCTGCGATCCCTTGGCTATCCGATCACGGCTCCCGTCCTCGAGCCGCGCACGAGTCGCCTTGCCCGCCGCGACGCCGGATGGTCGAACCCCTCCGGACCATCACGCCACGGTCCGACGGCTGAAGGGCATCGCGATCGTCGCGACCGCCGTCACGGTCGGAGCGTTCGGCGGTCTCGTCGTGAACCACAGGGTCGGTTCGGCGACGCCGACGGTCACGTCGGGAACGGTCGGCACCGGGGCGGCGCGAGGGTTCGAGCCAGACGGTCACCCCCACGGACCCGTTCTTCGACCCGAACCCCGGCAGCGGAGCCGGCCAGGATCTTGCGCCCGCGTTCGGCTCGGGTGGTGGTTCACCCGTCTTCCGATCCAGCGGCTCCTGACGGATGGCCGTCGCATGGTGACTGCAGTCGGCCGAGGCGCCGACGCCCGGATCGCTCGCTGGGATCGGCTCGGGTGACGAATTGGCGACTCCGGTCGGGATGCGCCGCTGGAGCTACCAGGTCATGGGCACCACGCTGAACGTCATCGGCCCAGCCTCCGGTGACGAGGCCGGGCCGACGTCAAGGCGCTGTTCGATGCCTGGGACCGCCGCTTCAGCCGGTTCAAGGCCGACAGCGAACTGTCTCGCGTCAACGCCGGCGCCGGGCCGGCCGGTCGAGGTCAGCGCGGACTTCATCGACGTCACCCGGGCCGCCATCTCGGCCGCGGCGGCGACCGACGGCCTGTTCGACCCCACGCTCGGTGCCCGGCTGGTCTCGCTCGGCTATGACCGGACGTTCGTCGAGCTCCCCGCGGACGCCACCCAGCGGTTCGCCGCTCCCTGGATCGTCGGCGCGTGGCGCAGGATCGAGGTCGATCCGATCGCCCGGACGGTGCGGATCCCGGCTCGGATCGAGCCTGGACTTCGGTGGTATCGCCAAGGGCATGGCGGTCGACGCCGCCCTCGATGCGCTCGCCGAACGCGGGATCGGCCCCGTGGCCGTCGATGCCGGCGGCGACCTCGCCGTTCGAGGCACGCCACCGGGCCTGGACGGCTGGCCGGTCGCCCTCGCGGATGCCGGCGAACTGACGACGGTCCGGATCGGGACGGGTGCCCTGGCCACGTCATCCACGATGCGCCGTCACTGGCGGGTGGCAGGCGAACGACGACACCACCTCCTCGACCCGCGCACCGGTGAGCCCGCTGCGACCGGCATCCGCTCGGCGACGGTCCTGGCTGCCACCTGCCGCGTCGCCGAGGTCGCGGCCAAGGTCACGCTCCTGCTCGGAGCCGACGACGGCCGGACCTTCCTGGAAGACCGAGGCCTGAGTGGCGTCCTCGTCGGCGACGACGGCACCGCGACCCCGGTGGGTCACTGGCAGGTCCAGCATGAGCCCGACGGAGATCCAGGGTCTGACCTGGGACATCGCCCGCATCGGCGGCTTCACGGCCTACGGGCTCACGCTCGCCTCGGTCGTCATCGGACTGCTGCTCAGCCTGCGGGTGCGTTCGGCCCGGTACCCGCGCTTCGTGACCAACGAGATCCATCGGTTCATCAGCCTGCTCGCGGTCGTCTTCATGCTCGTCCACGGCGTTGCGGTGGCGGTGGATCCGTTCATCAAGCTGAGCCCGATCGAGCTGCTCATCCCGTTCACGAGTCACTATCGACCGATCTGGATGGCGCTGGGCATCGTCGGGGGGTATCTCCTGGTCGCCGTCTACCTGAGCGAGCGCATCCGCTCCCGGATCGGCTACGCCTGGTGGCGCCGGCTGCATACCCTCGCGTTCGTCGTCTACGTCCTCGCGACGGTCCACGGCCTTGGCACCGGGACCGATTCCCGGACCCCGTGGGCGATCGCCCTGTACGCCGGTGGAGCGCTCACGGTCGGCGGGCTGCTCGCCTACCGACTCTGGCCGACGGGTGCCGTGGGTCGCCTGCGACCGGTCGTCCTCGTCGGCTCGGCGATCGTCGTCGTGGCGGTGGGTGCCTGGGCCTGGAGCGGTCCGCTCGCCCCAGGCTGGGCGACAGCGGCCGGCGGGACCGTACCGGCAACGACGGCGGTCGCCGCGGACGACCGGCGGCGCCCCGGCTGACATCGACCGTCGAACCCATCGCGCTCCCGTTCCAGGCCGCGCTCAAGGGGACGGCCGACCAGACGGAGACCGACGGTGGGACGCTCGTCATCGACGCGGCCTTGAGCGGCTCGGTGACCGGCCGCCTGCAGGCCTCGATCCCGCTGGCCAGCGAGGATGCGTCCGCCCCGTTGACGCTGACCGTGGATCCGTCCGGTGCGACCTGCGAGGGGACGCTGACCAGTGCCCGGCGGGGACGGATCAGCGGGTCGTGCTCCTTGCCGGACGGGCGGGTGCTGGCCATCTCGATGCGCGTCGGGCTCGACGATGCCGGAGCACTCGTGGGCACCGTCGAGGTGAGTGGAGCCGCGGAGCCGGCGACGTCCTAGCGACGCGGACGACCCGGATCGGCCGGCGGCCGCCTGGACCGTTCAGGTCTGCGAGGCCGCCCAGGATCGGAGCGTCTGCATGTAGTTGGCGCGCTCGAACGCCGACGGGTTCTCGACCGTGGCCTGGCTGGCGCTGCCCCGGAGCTGCGTCGACCGACTCGTACTCGTGCTCGGTCAGCCAGGCCCGCAGCTCCGCCTCGACCGTGGCGGCGTGCTCGGGCCCGTGGCGCAGCAGGGCCGACGTCATCATCACGACGTCGGCGCCGACCATGAGCGCCTTGACCACGTCGGTCCCGGTCTGGACGCCGGACGTCGCCGCCAGCGACACGCCCGGCCCGAGCTGGGGTCGCAGGATCGCGATCCAGCGCACCGGCAGCCGAAGCTCCCAGGCGCTGGCTCAGCTCGAGCCGCGGCACGACCTCGAGCGACTCGAGGTCGAGGTCCGGCTGGTAGAAGCGGTTGAACAGCACCAGGCCGTCGGCGCCGGCGGCGACGGCCGCCGCCGCGAAGTGCGCGAGCGCCGAGTAGAACGGGCTGAGCTTGACCGCCAGCGGGATCGTGACCGCCGCGCGGACCGCGGCGATCAGCTCCAGGTCGGCCGCCTCGATCTCGGCCGCGGTCCGGCGCGGGTCGGCGGCGACGTGGTACAGGTTCAGCTCGAGCGCGTCGGCGCCGGCGTCCTGGATCCGGCGGGCGTAGCGGACCCAGCCGCCGGCGCGTGCTCGCGTTGAGGCTGGCGATGACCGGGACGTCGACCTGGGCCTTGACCCGCTCGAGCGAGGCGACGTAGCGGTCGGCGGCGCCGATGAACCGACTCGATGGCCGGGAAGTAGTCGAGCGCCTCGGCGAACTGCTCGGTGCCCTGCTCGAGCGACGCGGTCGAGCTCGATCTCCTCGGCGAGGATCTCCTCCTCGAACAGCGACGGCAGGACGATCGCGCCGACGCCGGCGCGCTCGAGGAGCCGGCCGTGGCCGGCTCCCCGTTGTGCGGCGCCGCCGAGGCGACGATCGGCGAGCGGAGCTCGAGACCGAGGTAGCGGGTGCGCAGGTCGACGGTCATGCCCGATCCCCCTCGCTCTCGTAGCGGTAGCCCGGCGTCGCTCTCGACCTCGGGCACGATGTCCGGGTCGGGTCGGTGGACGTGGGGCACCGTCCGCTCGATGCCGGCCAGCTGCTCGTAGTAGTGCCAGCGCTCGTCGGCGTCGGCCTGGGCCAGGATCGGCGAGCTCGGCGGCCCGCTCCGGATCCGTCCGCTGGAGGACGGCGAAGCGCGTCTCGGTCGCCACGAAGTCGGCGATCGGGATCGACGGCGCGGTCGAGTCGAGCTTGAACGGCTTGCCGCCCTCGATCTCGCGACGGCTGGAAGCGGTACAGCGGCCAGTAGCCGCTCTTGACCGCGTCCTTCTGGTGGGTCATGGACTTGCCCATGTCGATGCCGTGGGCGATGCAGGTGCTGTAGGCGATGACCAGCGACGGACCCGGCCAGGCGTCGGCCTCGAGCAGCGCCTTCGTCGTCTGGAGGTCGTTCGCGCCCATCGAGACCTGGGCGACGTAGACGTTGCCGTACGAGCGGGCGATCGCGCCGAGGTCCTTCTTGGCGGTGCCCTTGCCGGCGGCCGCGAACTTCGCGACGGCGCCGCGCGGCGTCGCCTTGGAGGCCTGGCCACCGGTGTTCGAGTAGACCTCGGTGTCGAGGACCAGGATGTTGACGTTGCGACCGGACGAGAGGACCTGGTCGACGCCGCCGAAGCCGATGTCGTAGGCCCAGCCGTCGCCGCCGATGATCCAGACGCCCTGGCGGACGAGGTCGCCGGCGAGGGCGAGCAGGTGCCGGGCGTCGGCGCTCGGCGGACCGTCGACGGCCGGCGAGCGCCTCGCGCAGGCGGTCGACCCGCTCGCGCTGGAGGACGATCTCGGCCTCGGTGTCCTGGGCGGCCTCGAGGAGCCCGGCCGACGAGGTCCGCGCCGAGCTCCGGGGCGAGGCGCTCGAGGAGCCGGCGGGCCTGGTCGGTCTGCGCGTCGAGCGCGAGCCGCATCCCGAGCCCGAACTCCGCGTTGTCCTCGAACAGCGAGTTGTTCCAGGCCGGGCCGCGCCCGGCGGCGTTGACCGTCCACGGCGTCGTCGGCAGGTTGGCGCCGTAGATCGACGAGCAGCCGGTCGCGTTGGCCACGATCATCCGGTCGCCGAAGAGCTGGCTGACCAGCCGGATGTAGGGCGTCTCGCCGCAGCCGCCGCAGGCGCCGGAGAACTCGAACAGCGGCTCGAGGACCTGGCTGCCCTTGACCGTGTCGTGCGGGATGAGGCTGCGATCGAGCGGCGGGATGGACTGGAAGAAGTCCCAGCGCGGTCGCTCGACGTCGCGGTGCTCGGCGATCGGCTCCATGTTGATCGCCTTGTGGCTGGTGTCGGTCTTGCTCTTGGCCGGGCAGACGTCGACGCAGACGCCGCAGCCGGTGCAGTCGTCCGGGGCGACCTGGATCGTGAGCCGGTGGTCGAGCAGGTCGCGCGACTTGAACTCCTTGTGCAGGAAGTCGGCCGGGCGCCGCCTCGACGGCGGCGGCCGGGAAGACCTTCATCCGGATCGTCGCGTGCGGGCAGACCATCGCGCACTTGCCGCAGTCGATGCAGATCGACGGATCCCAGATCGGGATCATCTGGGCGATCGCCCGCTTCTCGTACTTCGTCGTCCCGGTCGGGAACGTGCCGTCGACCGGGAGCGCGCTGACCGGCAGCAGGTCGCCGTCGCCGGCCATCAGCCGCGACGTGATCCGGGCCACGAAGTCGGGCACGTCGTCGGGCACCGGCGGGGTCGTCGGCTGCGTCGTTGGTGACGCCGCCCAGCGTGACGTGGCCGAGGCGCTGCGAGCGAGCGGTCGATCGCCGCGAAGTTGCGGGCGACGACCGCCTCGCCGCGCTTCGCGTACGTCTTCTCGACGAAGCCCTTGATCCGGGCGATCGCCTCGTCCGGCGGCAGGATGCCCGCGAGCTGGAAGAAGCACGGCTGCATGACGGTGTTGATCCGGCTGCCCATGCCGGCCTCGTCGGCGACGGCCAGCGCGTCGATGACCCAGAAGTCGATCTCCTTGTCGAGCAGCAGCCGCTGGACGCCGCCCGGGCAGGTGGTCCCAGACCTCGTCGGGCCCGTACGGGGCGTTGAGCAGGAACGTCGCGCCGTGCTTGGCGTACTCGAGGACCTTCGTCTTGCCGAGCAGCCCGAACTGGTGGCAGGCGACGAAGTCGGCGTCCTCGACGAGGTAGGTGGAGCGGATGGGCTCCGGGCCCGAAGCGCAGGTGCGACACGGTGACCGAGCCCGACTTCTTCGAGTCGTAGACGAAGTAGCCCTGGGCGAACAGGTCCGTGCTCTCGCCGATGATCTTGATCGACGCCTTGTTGGCGCCGACCGTGCCGTCCGAGCCGAGCCCGAAGAACACGGCCTGGACCTCGCCGGCCGGCCGCGGATGCCGGAACGCGGCGTCGATCGGCAGGCTGAGATGGGTCACGTCGTCGTAGATGCCGACCGTGAAGTGGCGCTTCGGCCGCGCCGCGGCGAGCTCCTCGAAGATCGGCTTGATCATCGACGGCGTCATCTCCTTCGATGACAGGCCGTAGCGCCCGCCGATCACCCGCGGCGCGACCGCGAACGGCGGCGTCGTCGCTGTCCATCGCCTCGGCCAGGGCCGCGACGACCTCGAGGTAGAGCGGCTCGCCGACCGCGCCCGGCTCCTTCGTGCGGTCGAGGACCGCGATCGCCCGGACCGTCGACGGCAGGGCGGCGAGGATCTGCTCGGCCGGGAACGGCTGGAAGAGGCGGATGCGCAGCATCCCGACCCGCTCGCCGGCGGCGACGAGCGTGTCGACGGTCTCCTCGACCGCGCCGTTGGCGGAGCCCATCACGACGATGACGCGGTCGGCGTCCGGGGCGCCGTGGTAGTCGACCAGCCCGTACCGCCGGCCGGTCCGCGCCGCGAGCTCGTCCATGACCTCCTGGACGATCCCGGGCACGGCCAGGTGGAACGGGTTGGACGCCTCGCGCGCCTGGAAGAAGACGTCCGGGTTCTGCGCGGTGCCGCGCACGACCGGGGCGTCCGGGGTCATGCCCCGGCGCGCGGAAGGCGAGGACGTCCTCGTCGCGGACGAGCGCCCGGATGTCGTCGTCGTCGAGCAGCGCGATCTTGTTGATCTCGTGCGACGTGCGGAAGCCGTCGAAGAAGTGGAGGAACGGGACCCGGGCGCGCAGCGTCGCGGCATGGGCCACGAGCGCGAAGTCGTGCGCCTCCTGGACCGAGCCCGCCGCGAGCATCGCCCAGCCGGTCGTGCGCGCGTGCATCACGTCGCTGTGGTCGCCGAAGATCGAGAGGGCGTGCGTCGCGACGGTCCGGGCGGCGACGTGGATCACGGCCGGCGTCAGCTCGCCCGCGATCTTGAACATGTTGGGGACCATCAGGAGCAGGCCCTGGGACGCGGTGAACGTCGTCCCGAGCGCGCCCTTCTGGAGCGCGCCGTGCAGCGCGCCGGCCGCGCCGGCCTCGGACTGCATCTCGACGACGTCGGGGACCTTGCCCCACAGGTTCGGCCGGCCCGCCGCCGACCAGTCGTCGCAGTGCTCGGCCATCGGCGAGGCCGGGGTGATCGGGTAGATCGAGATCACCTCGCTGACGGCATAGGCGATGCGGGCGGCCGCCTCGTTGCCGTCAAGGCATTCGTAGCGCTGGCCCACGAGAGGGCCTCCCTTCGAAGATCGATCGATCGATCGAGTCGATGACGTGGTGGACCGGGCGCGTTGGGGCGCCGACCTGAGAGTCGATTATCCGCCTGATGGTGTTCCCCTGCTGACGGGACCGGGCGCTGGGCGGCCGTGACACCGACAATGGACGGACCTTCTGCCGAGCGGCGCCACACCTGCGGCGCGGCCCGTCGGATCCGTGGAGGATGAGGACGCTCGATGACCGATGACCAGGCGCCCAGCCCACGCCCGGATCCGATCGCGGCGCTGACTGCGCTCATCGGCGCTCGCCGCATCCCGGAAGGTGGCAAGACGCCATCGCCGCACGACTCGCCGGCGGCAGGGGTCCTGCGACCGGTCGTCTTCGGCGCCAACGATGGCCTGGTGAGCAACCTCGCCCTGGTCATGGGCGTGGCCGGCGCCGCACCGGCCCCCGGCATCATCGTCCTCGCCGGGATCGCCGGCCTGCTCGCCGGGGCGTTCAGCATGGCGGTGGGGGAGTACATCTCGGTGCAGTCCCAGCGCGAGCTGCTGGAGTACCAGATCACGTTCCAGCGACACCAGCTCGAGACCGAGTCCGAGAAGGAGTACGCGATCCTCGTCGGGATCTACGTCGAGCGCGGCTTCAGCCACGATGAGGCGGTGCTGTTCGCGGATCGCATGTTCGTGGATCCGGAGCGTGCGCTCGATGCCCTGGTGCGTGAGGAGATCGGGCTGGATCCACGGGTCATCGGGTCGCCCTGGAGCGCCGCCGCCGGTTCGTTCCTGGCCTTCACCCTCGGTGCGCTCGTGCCGGTGGTCCCATACCTGGTGACCTCCGGTGCCGCGGCCTTCTGGGCGAGCCTGCTTGCGAGCCTGGCCGGCCTGTTCCTGCTGGGCATCGGCGTGAGCCGGTTCACCCACCGCGACCCGTGGCGCTCCGGGGTACGTCAGCTGCTCCTCGGGCTCACCGCTGCGGCCGTGACCTACGCCGTGGGCACCCTCCTGGGCGCCTCAGGCATCTGAGGAGATCGCTGGCGATCCGTTCGCGTTCACGCTTCTCCCGGCTCGGCGGTTCGCTATGCTGGGAGCTCACGAGGTCCTCGAATGTTCGCGGGCCATCACATCAGGAGGCACTCACGCGCATGCACAGACCCATCGGAGTCTCCATCCTGGCCGCCCTGTCCGCCCTGGCCGGACTGTTCGAGGTGTGGCGGACCCTCGTCTTCCTCGGCATCGCCAAGTTCACCTTCGTCGGCACCGAGGTCTCATTCCCGAGCGCGCAATGGGGTCAGGCGCTCTGGGCGATCCTGCTGGCTGCGATCTGGTTCTGGGTGGCCATGGGCCTCTGGAACATGCGCGCCTATGCGTGGACCTTCGGCATCTACATCAGCATCTTCACGCTGATCTTCGGCTTCTTCGCCATCCTCGGAGCGAGCGGGACCGCCGAGTCGGAGTTCGTGGCGATGTTCCTGGCGCTCGTGATCTTCATGTACCTGAACTACCCGGGTGTCCGGAACCAGTTCATGGAGCATGAGATGTCGCTCCTCACACCCGAGCAGCGAGCGGCCATCGAGAAGGCGAACGCGGCGAACGCGGCCGCGGCGCAGGCGATGGCGACCCCAGCTTCCACTCCGCCAACTCCGCCGCCGCCGCCCGTCGCCTAGGGCTCATCGACGAACCTGCCGCCGCGATACGGCGATCGAAGGACCCGGACCTGATGGCCCGGGTCCTTTCATGTCCAGTCCATCGGCGGACGCTGGGTGTCGGGTCACGGGCGGCCAAGCCAACCGATCCGGCGCGCGGCCATCAGGCCGGCTGCGGCACCAGGCCGGCGGACGCCTCGGCATCGATGGACGCGTACAGCTCCTCTTCCTGCGCCTGGTGCAGTCGGACGATCGCATCCAGCCCGTAGAGGGCACGCTGGAGGTCCGTCCGGTCCTCCGCCGTCGGACCGTCGTCGCCGATCTCGTCCACGATCCGACCGTAGAGCCGTACGAGATGGAAGATCTCGGTGTGCGTCCGATGCAGTGCCGAGATGGCATCGTCGGTCCCCAGCGCGGTCGTGAGCAGCGGGTAGACCTCGCGGTCCTCCTCCTCCTCGTGCGGTACCAGGGTCTCGACCAGGAACGTCCGGAGACCGACGAGTGCCTCACGTGCCTCCGCCATCTCCATCCCGTCCAGGTGATCCGCCACGATGCGCATGCGCGCGATCCCGGGCGCCAGCGTCCGATGCTCGGCCATCAGCCGCGCCCCCGTGTCGGCCCAGCCCGGCACGACGATCGGTCGCTCCATCCCGCCGCGCAGGGCGCGCAGCGCGTTGAGGATGACGGCGACGTCGATGGCCTCCTGGAGCAGAGCACCCGCTACCACCGGCAGGAAGCCGAACATCGCGAGCGTCATCGCGACCAGCGACATCCCCATCCCGGCGACCACGCTCTGGACCGCGATGGCGCGCGAGTGCCGCGCGATCCGGACCGCCTCGGCCAGCCGGTCAAGCCGGTCGACCGTGATGACGATGTCGGCAGCCTCGGACGAGGCTGTCGCTCCGCGAGCACCCATCGCCACGCCGACGTCCGCGACCGCCAGGGCGGGCGCGTCGTTGATCCCGTCGCCGACCATCACCAGCGGCCCGCCGGCGATGTCGCGTTCCGTCCGGACGGCATCCACCTTGTCGGCCGGTGCCCGGTCGGCGAGCACGCCATCGAGACCGATCGCGGCCCCGACGAGTTCTGCGACGGAGTGGTGATCGCCGGTCACCATGATGATCCGGGTGAACCCGGCCCGGCGCAGGCTGCGAACGGCTCGGGGCGTCTCCGGCCGGATCGGGTCATCGAGGACGAGCGCACCGGCGACTCGACCGTCGATCCGGACGAACACGTTCGAGGCGCCCTCCAGGGCCGCTCGGCGGCGCAGTTCCCGGGCCCACAGCGGCAGCCCGCCCCCGCCGGCCACGAAGCCGGCGGATCCGACGGCCACGGCCTTGCCTTCGACGCTGCCTTCGACGCCGCCGCCGGGCGTCTCGACGACGTCGGTCGGGAGTGGCAGGGCAAGGTCGCGCTTGCGTGCCGCGTGCACGATGGCCGACGCAAGGACGTGCGGAGAGGCCTGCTCCAGCGAGGCGGCGAGACGAAGGACCTCGTCCGCGTCGCCATCCGCCGCCTCGACCGACGCCAGCTGCGGGCGGCCCGCGGTGAGCGTCCCGGTCTTGTCGAACAGCAGCACGCTGCGCGCGCGCCGAGCGCCTCGAGCGGGCCGCCGCCCTTGACGATGATCCCGCGGCGCGCCGCCCGCGAGATCCCGGCCACGATCGCGATCGGCGCGGCCAGGAGGAGACGGGCATGGCGTGGCGACGACCAGCACGGCAAGGGCCTGGGTCGGATCGCCCGAGATCAGCCACGCCAGACCGGACATCCCGAGCGTGAGCGGCACGAAGTACAGCGCATACCGATCCGCGAGTCGAACGAACGGCGCCTTCGCGCGTCCGGCTTCCTCCACGAGCCGCACGATGCCGGCATAGGTGCTCGCGTCCGCGGTCGCGATGGCTACCAGATCGAACCCGCCGCCGGCGTTGACGACACCCGACGAGACCGTGTCGCCTTCCTCTCGGGTCACGAGGCGGCTCTCGCCGGTCAGCGCCGACTCGTCCAGCACGGCCGTGGCGCTGCGGACCACGCCGTCGACCGGCACGACCTCACCGGGTCGCACGAGCAGGCGGTCGTCCGGCCGGATGTCACCGATGGGCACGACCTCAAGCTCGCCCTCGCGATAGCGACGCACATCCTGGGGCGCCCGGCCGAGCAGCGCCGTGAGCTCCCGGTGCGCCCGGCCCTCGGCGTAGGTCTCGAGCGCCTCGCCCGTCGCGAGCATGACGGCGATGACCGCGGCGGCAAAGAGTTCACCGAGCGCCAGGGCACCGCCGATGGCGAGGACGGCGATGACATCGACTCCGGCCTTCCCGGCGAGGATGTCGCGCACGATCGACCACACCAGCCGCACGCCGACGATGACCGATGGGATCGCCCATGCCCAGACCGCCAGGTCGACCCGGCCGGCCCAGGTCAGCAGCAGGCCGCCCACCAGCCCGACCAGGGTGAGGGCGAGCAGCGCGAAGGGTCGGGCGCGGCCGACGAGGTCCCTCATGGAGTCACTCTATCCGGGCGCGGTCGAACGGGTGGCAGGTCACGCGGACGCGACCGGCGCCATGACCTCGATGCGCCCAAGCGGGCCCAGCACCACCATCTCGCCAGTGTGGTGCTCGCCGTGCTCATCGATCACGACATAGGCGTGGTGGATCTCGGTGACCCCGGTCGCGAGGGTGCTTCCGACGGCGCAGTAGCGGGTCGCCGACAGCTCGATCGCGCGGCGCACGGCCTCGACATCGAGCCCTCGTCCACGCACTTCGTGGACCACGTCGATCCGGGTGAATAGCGCCGGTGGGTCATCGCGTTGCGTGCCTGTGGCACGGACCTCGTAGTGCTCGACGTCCTGGCGCTTCTTGCGGAGGATGGAGATGACGTCCATGGCGGTGCAGCCAGCCAGCGCGAGCGGGATGAGTTCCGAGGGTCCGGGTCCGGTGTCGCCCTCGCGGTCATCGATCACCAGCCGGTGACCGCTGGCGGTCCGGCCGACGAACCGCAGGTGCTTCCCGTCCAGTGTCACGCTCGCGGACTTGGGGCTCATGACGGAACATCCAGCGCGGCGATGACACGGGACAGCCGTTCACGCGCCTCTCGTGCGATCGGCTTGATGGACGGGTCATCGATGATGCCGAGGGCGGCCATCGGGTCCATCGCCTCCACGATCGTGTCGGCGCCGTCCTGTCGCAGCACGACGTTGCACGGCAGCAGCGCACCCACCGACGGATCGGCCTCGATCGCGCGGTGGGCGAGCGACGGATTGCACGCTCCCAGGATCACGTACGGCGAACCATCCAGGTCAAGCTTGGCCTTGAGGACGGCCTGCACGTCGATCTCGGTGATGACGCCGAAGCCCTCTGCCTTGAGGGCGGCATCGATCCGCGGCCGGACGTCGGCCACGATGCCCGGCACGCGGGTGCCGAACGAGAAGCTGGTCAGCTGGGTCATGTGATCACCTCGCGGGCGCGCAACGATCGCGGCCTTGAGCCAAGCATCGGGTGACGGCGGGTTCGACGGTAGGTCCGACGGTCACGTATCGACCGTGTCCGGTGGCCCGTCGGATCGCTCGCCGGGCTCCTGCTGTCCCACGAGTGAGCAGGCAGCATGCACGAGGCCGGCCCCGTGGGCCGGCCTCGTGGGCGATCCGTCGCCATCAGGTTGTGGGCGGCGCCTCATCAGGCGGCGGCGCCACGTCGGCGGCGGGTGGTACGGCGGGCGCAGGTGTCGGGACCGGGGTCACCGGGGCGGCGATCGGCGCGGCTGCCGGGCTGGCCATCGGCGCGGCCGCGGCGGCCCCTGCGGTCGTCGCGCCGGCGGACGCCGTATCCCCGGAGGACATGCCGGGCACCGCGTTGCGCTGGCTGAAGCTGTGGGCGTGGTTCGAAAGGTCGAGGACGACGGCGATCGCGAGCCAGAGCCAGTCGGTCCCGGACACGCCGGTCGTGGGACCACCGAGGTACAGCAGCACGTACATCAGGGTCGTGAACGGCAGGAAGATGAAGCCCAGCAGTGGCAGGAGGATCGTGTCGAAGACCGAGTCGATGAGGTTCGGTCTCGCGATCCAGCCGATCAGGAGCATGAGCCGAGGGGCGAAGGCGGCGAACAGGACGAACAGACAGGGCAACGCTGGCCTCCCACATGCGGTCACGGTTCCCACGCTCGTCGACGACGACCGGTCGGACCACGTTCGGACGATAGCAGACGCCCACCAAGCGATCTGCGTGCCGGCCACCCGCCAGCCGGGACGGCAGTGCGGGTCCATTGACAGGCTCCGCAAGGATGTGACTTAGTGACCGGGTGAACGACACCGGCTTCGACGCTGACGTCCTGGTCCTCGGCGCCGGCCTCGCCGGCCTGGTTGCCGCCCGCGACCTCAGGTCGAGCGGACGGCGCGTCGTCGTGCTCGAGGCAAGGGACCGCATCGGGGGCCGCGTCTGGACCGGCACGCTACCGGGCACCGACGTCCCGATGGAATGGGGCGGGATGTGGTTCCACCCTGAGTACCAGTCGAGCGTCGCGGCAGAGATCGCCCGCTACGGTCTGCGATCGGCACGGACCGATCGGGCGGAGTCATTCGCATGGGTGTCGTCCGATCGCCGTTCGGATGGTGACGCGGCGGTGGCTGCGTGGCGCACCTCGAACGCGGAGCTGGCCACGCTCCTCCCGGCGGCGACACGTGCCCTCGTTGAAGCCCGATCGGATATCTCGGTCGCGGACTGGGTTGCCGGCACCAGGATGTCGGGGGAAGCGGCGGCACAGGCCCTGGCCTATGCGGCCGCCATGGGCGGGGGCAGGTCGGCTGAGATGTCCATGGTCGGCCTCTTCGGTGACGGTTCGGACGTCCGCCTCGACGAGGCCTGGACGGACGTCGGCCACCTGTTCACGGACGGGACCAGGTCCCTCGTGGATGCCGTCTCGGTCGGACTTGACATCCGCCTCGAGCACATCGTCAGACGGATCGAAGCGACGATCGACGAGGTCGTGGTGGCGCTCGAAGGCGGGCGGCGCCTTCGGGCTCTGTCGGCGATCGTGGCGCTGCCGCTCAACGTCTGGGGGGATGTCGTCTTCGACCCACCGCTGGATGGGGCCAAGGCCAGGGCGGCCGCACAGCGTCAGCCCGGACGATCCACGAAGCTCATCGCGATCGCCAGCGGCGTGCCGCACCGGCTGGCGGGGGTCGGCTGGGGCACGCCGCTTCAGGCGCTCCGTGCCATCGCCGACGTGCCTGGAGGCCAACTGATGGTCGGATTCGATGGGGAGTCGCCGTTCGATCCGAACGACCCGGAGGCGGCGATCCGCGCGATCCGCGCATTCGCCCCCGCGGCTGGACTCGTGGTGAGCGCGAGCCATGATTGGTACGCCGATCCGTTCGCCAAGGGGACCTGGTTCGCACCACCCGTCGGCTGGTTCACGGACGGCACGTTCGAGGCGCTCGAGTGGCCGGTCGGACGCCTGGCGTTCGCCGGGTCCGACGTCTCGCCACGGGAGTGGGGCTGGATCGAAGGAGCGGTCGTCTCCGGCGGCAAGGCCGCCGGAGACGTCACCTCGATCCTGGACGCCCGCTAGGCCATGCCTGACGAGACGCGACCGCGTCCGGCCATCCCCGATGGCCTGCGCCTCGGTGGCGTGGTCGCCATCGGCCGCCGGATCGACCCCTCCCGCGTCGCGGCCATCATCGACGGCCTGGCCCGGGGCGGTGTGCAGGCCTTCGAACTGACGCTCAACGAGCCGGAAGCCGACGCCCTCCGCTCCATCGAGGCGGCCGCTCGCCATGCCGCTGGGACCGGGATGGCCATCGGCGCCGGCACGGTCCTCTCGATCGAGGCGGCCCAGCGTGCCTTGGACGCGGGCGCTACGTTCGTCGTCATGCCCCACACGGATCCGGCGCTGGTCGCGTGGGCCGCCGCGCAGGGCATTCCGGCATTCCCCGGCGCCGCGACACCCACCGAGATCGTGGCGGCCTGGCGAGCCGGTGCGGCCGCGGTCAAGCTCTTCCCGGCCTCGGTCGTGGGGCCGGGGTTCCTGCGTGAGTTGCGGGGTCCGTTCCCCGACATCCCGCTCGTCCCGACGGGTGGCGTCACGGCCTCGACGGCCGGCGACTTCATCCGGGCCGGCGCAGTCGCGGTGGGCCTGGGCAGCTGGCTCATCGGCGACGGAGTGGTCACGGGCGTCGCGGAACGCGCGGCCCAGGTCGTCCGGGCGGTGTCCGACGCCCGGGGATCGCGCGGCACCTGATGAAGCCGTCGGCGAGCGGGCTCGCTGTTTGTACTGGTCCTGAACAAACTGCTATGGTGACTCGCATCCAACGTCCACCAGGAGGATCCCGCCGTGAGTGAGCCGTTCTTCCCGAGCGTCGAGGGACCCATCAAGTACGGCGGGCTCGACTCGACCGACGCGTTCACCTACAAGGTCTATCAGCCGGACCGGCTGGTCCTCGGCCGGCGCATGGAAGAGCACCTCCGGATCGGCGTCTGCCTGTGGCACTCGTTCGCCTGGCCGGGCACGGACATGTTCGGGGTCGGGACGTTCGACCGGCCGTGGATCGGCGCCGCGGATCCGATGGCGGGCGCCCGGGCGAAGCTGACCGCAGCCTTCGAGTTCCTCGAGAAGCTCGGCGTCCCGTACTACTGCTTCCACGATCGTGACGTCGCTCCCGAGGGCGCGACGTTCGCCGAATCGGTCGCCAACCTGGACGCGATCGCGGACCTGGCCGTCGCCCACCAGGAACGGACCGGTGTCCGCCTGCTGTGGGGCACCGCCAACCTCTTCACGCATCCCCGCTATGCCGCCGGCGCCGCCACCAACCCGGACCCGGAGGTCTTCGCCTACGCCGCGGCGCAGGTGAAGCACATGATGGGCGTGACCCAGCGGCTGGGCGGCACGAACTACACGCTGTGGGGCGGTCGCGAAGGGTACGAGACGCTGCTGAACACGGATCTCGGCCGCGAGGGCAAGCAGTTCGCGCGATTCCTGCACCTCGTCGCCGAGCACAAGCACAAGATCGGCTTCGAGGGCACGCTCCTGATCGAGCCCAAGCCGATGGAGCCGACGAAGCACCAGTACGACTACGACACCGCGACCGTCCACGGCTTCCTCGTCCGCAACGGGCTCGAGGACGAGTACCGCGTGAACATCGAGGCGAACCACGCGACGCTGGCCGGTCACAGCTTCCACCACGAGGTCGCCTACGCCGTCGCCAACGGCATGTTCGGCAGCATCGACGCCAACCGCGGCGACTATCAGAACGGCTGGGATACGGACCAGTTCCCGAACTCGGTCGAGGAGTTGTCGCTCGCGGTCTACGAGATCCTGCGCGGCGGCGGCTTCACGACCGGCGGCTTCAACTTCGATGCCAAGCTTCGCCGGCAGAGCATGGCCCGCGATGACCTCTTCCACGCGCACATCGGCGGGATCGACACGCTCGCCCGGTCGCTCCTCGTGGCGGCCGAGATGCTCGAGGCCGGGCGCCTCGAAGCGCTCCGCGAGGCGCGCTACGCCGGTTGGGATGGGGCGCTTGGCACGGAGATCCTCGCCGGTGACGCATCGCTCGAGTCGCTGGCCACGCTCGTGGCGGCGGGCGAGATCGACCCGCGGCCCGTCTCCGGACGCCAGGAGCGGCTGGAGAGCATCGTGAACCAGCACATCTGGGCGGTCGATGGCGCCGGACGGGCCGGTCCGACCGCCGGCGGCTGATCCGTCGATGGCCTTCGTCATCGGCATCGACGCCTCGACGACCGCCACGAAGGCGGTCCTGATCGACGAGGACGGCCGCGTTCGCGGCATCGGGGTCGCGGGATACGGGTACGACGTCCCCGCTCCGCTCTGGAGCGAGCAGGATCCGTCCCTGTGGTGGGATGGCGCCGTGGCCGCCATCCGCGACGTGCTGGCCTCCACCGGGACGCCCGGCGAAGCGGTCGTCGCCGTCGGGCTCACCGGTCAGATGCACGGCCTCGTCCTCCTGGACGCCAACGGGGCCGTCCTGCGGCCCGCCATCCTCTGGAACGATCAGCGGACCGGCGCCGAATGCGACAGCATCCGGGCGGTCGTCGGCCCGGAGCGCCTCATCGCCGTGACCGGCAACGACGCCCTGACGGGTTTCACGGCCCCGAAGCTCGTCTGGGTGCGCGACCATGAGCCAGAGGTGTGGAGTCGCATCGCCCACGTCCTGCTGCCGAAGGACTACGTGCGACTACCGCCTGACCGGGGAGTACGCCATGGACAAGGCGGATGGCTCCGGCACCATCCTGTTCGACCTCGCGGCACGCGACTGGTCGCCAGAGATCCTGGCGGCGTTGCGCATCGAGCCGGCCTGGATGCCGCCGACCTTCGAGGGCCCCGAGGTGACCGGCACGATCGGCACCGCCGCGGCCGCGGCGACCGGTCTCAGGGCGGGCACCCCGGTCGTGGCCGGGGGTGGCGACCAGTCGGCCAACGGCGTCGGCGTCGGTGCCGTCGCGACGGGCACGGTGGCACTCTCGCTCGGGACTTCAGGCGTGATCTTCGCCGCCACGGACACGGCCATCTACGAGCCGCATGGCCGGGTCCACGCCTTCTGCCATGCCGTCCCGGGGCGCTGGCACCTGATGTCCGTGATGTTGTCGGCGGCCGGCAGCCTGCGCTGGTTCCGCGACGCGCTCGCGCCCGGGATGGACTTCGGCGATCTGGCCGGGGAGGCGGCCGGCGTGCCGGCCGGCAGCGACGGACTGCTCTTCCTGCCGTATCTGACCGGCGAGCGAAGCCCGTACCCGGACCCGCTCGCCCGGGGTGCCTTCGTCGGCCTGACCGTGGGCCACGATCGGCGGCACATGACCCGTGCCGTCCTCGAGGGAGTCGCCTTCGGCCTGCGCGACGGGCTGGACCAGATGACCGGCGCCGGGATGCCGGCGCCGGACCAGATCCGGGCGTCCGGCGGCGGCCTGGCCAGTCCGATCTGGCGACAGATCCTGGCGGACGTCCTGGGGGCGGAGATCGCCACCGTCGACACGACCGAGGGTGCGGCCTACGGCGCGGGGCTGCTCGCCGCTGTCGGAGCGCGCTGGTACGAGACCGTCGATGCGGCCGTCGCGGCATGCGTCACGTCCACGCCGGTGGCGGCTCCCGGGCCCGATGTGGCCCGCTACGAGGACGCGCACCGGATCTACCGGGATCTGTATCCGGCGCTGGCGCCGATCTTCCCCCGACTGGCCGGCTGAGGGCCAGCGAACGCGCGACCAGGGCCGTGAACGGGCGACTGGACCCTAGCCGCGCAGCTCGATGGCCGCCTTGTCCTTCTCGGTCACTTCGTCGGGCTTCTTGCCCAGGATGATCATGGCGAGCACGTCGTCCGCCGTGACGGCAGCCTTGTCGACCGTGTCCACGACGCTGCCGTGGTACATGACGCTGATCCGGTCGGACAGGTCGAAGACGTCGTGGATGTCGTGGCTGATGAGGAAGATGCCGATGCCCTCGTCCTTGAGCTGGCGGACGAGGTTGCGCACCTGGGCCGTCTCGGCCGGGCCAAGGGCCGCCGTGGGCTCGTCCATGATCAGGATCCGGGCGTTGAAGTAGACGGCGCGCGCGATCGCGACCGCCTGGCGCTGGCCACCCGACAGGGACTTCACCGGCATCTTGAAGCGCGTGAAGTTGGGGTTCAGCCGCCCCATCACCTTGCGCGTCTCGGCCTCCATGGCCGAGTCATCCAGGCTGCCCAGGCGGGTCGTCTTCTCGCGGCCCAGGAAGAGGTTCCCGGGTGCGTCGATGTTGTCGGCGAGGGCCAGGGTCTGGTAGATGGTCTCGATGTTGTAGGCCTTGGCGTCGCGCGGGTTGTGGATGGTCACCGGCTTCCCATCCACGAGGATCTCGCCGGTGTCGGCCGTGTGGGCACCCGACAGGACGCGCATCAGCGTGGACTTGCCGGCGCCGTTGCCGCCGACGAGGCCGATGACCTCGCCCGCGTACAGGTCGATGGTCACGTCGCGCACGGCGTGCACACCGCCGAAGGCGACGTTGATGTTGCGCATCTCGACGAGCGGCGTTCGCTCCGCGACAGTCACGGTCAAGCCCTCCTTACCGCTCAGGAACCGCGTCGGCGGTTGAAGGTGTCGAAGCCGACCGCGACGATCAGCACGACGCCGGCCACGAAGTTCTGGCCGGGCGAGTTGACGCCCATGAAGCTCAGCCCGTAGGCGAGCGACTGCATGACGAACGCTCCGAGGACGGCGCCGGGGATCGTGCCGATGCCACCGGCGAACGAGGTCCCGCCGACGACCGCGGCGGCGATGACGTACAGCTCGTAGCTCTGGCCGACGTCGAGCGTCGAGCCGTTGAGCCGGGCCGACGCGATCGCCGCGGCGAGCGCGCACAGGATCCCCATCAGGACGTAGGTCTTGAGGATCGTCCATCGCGTGTTGATGCCGGCCAGTTCCGCTGCGTCCGGATTGCCGCCGTAGGCGTAGACGTAGCGCCCGAACCGTCGCCGATTGGCGATGAAGGTCATCAGCGAGGGTGACGCCGATCAGGAGGGCGATCGGAAAGGGGAACCCGATCGGGATCTTCCAGCCGCCTTCGGGTGCGGTGCCCCAGTTCTGCTCGATGGCGATCCGATTGGCGAGCCCCTCCGGCCACAGGGCCGCATTGGCGAACGCCGCCACGCCGATCACGGCGAGGCAACCGACCACGCCGAGCAGGCCCTCGGCCCACATCGGCCTGAGCGGGAAAGCCGAACCGTCGACGCTGCCGCCGGCCGTTGATCAGCAGCCCGATGATGGCCAGGCAGCCCACCCCGGCGAGGATCCAGGTCAGGGTGCCTCCGAGCGATCCCTGGGCCCCGCCACCGATGAGCTGGAAGCTGGGGTCAAGGCCCGAGACGGCGGCCCCGCTGGAGAGGTACCAGACCAGGCCGCGGATCGAGAGCAGTCCGCCGAGCGTGACGATGAACGACGGCACGCCGACGTACGCGATGATGAATCCCTGGAGCGCGCCCACCAGCGCCCCGAGCCCGATGCCCAAGGCGAGCGCGATGACCCAGCGGAAGGGGAAGTCGTCGCCCATCCCGAGGACGTTCGGCATCCAGTCGGTCATCAGCAGGGCGTAGGTCATCGCGATGATGCCGACCAATGACCCGACGGACAGGTCGATGTTCCGCGACACGATGACGAGGACCATGCCGGTGGCGATGATGGCGACGCCCGTGGCCTGCACCGCCAGCGTGATCATGTTGGTCGGCTGGAAGAACTTGCCGCCACTCAGGATGTTGAAGGTGAGCAGGATCGCCCCGAGGGCGACGAGCATGCCGAACAGACGGAGGTCGATCTCCGTCTGGGCGACCAGACCGCTTATCGACGTTCGTGGCGGAGGCTTGACCTGACTCGGTACCGGTGTCGCCTCGGCAGCGTTCGTCACGACGGCCCTCCTGCTCCTGGCCTGAAATGAGCTGCGCCCCCGGAAGGATCCCGGGGGCGCAGGTCTGATCGCTAGCTCAGCGGTCGGTTGACCGCTACTTGCAGGCGGCCGGCGCCGTTGCGGCGTCGACGCCCTTGCAGAGGTCTTCCTTGGAGATCTGGTTGCCGTCGACAGCCAGCTGGAGGTTCTCTGCGGTGAGCGGGGTCGGCTGGAGGATGAACGACTTGACGGTGGTTCCGCCAGGCGTCACGAAGTCCTGGGCCTTCAGGCCGGCGATCGGAGCGACCGCCGGGTCGATGAAGCCGTCTTCAAGGGTCAGGTCGCCCATCGCGACGCCCTGGCACAGCTGGAGGGCGGCGGCGCCGGTGAGCTTGCCGAGCTCGTTGGCGTTCTTCCACACGTCCACGTACTGCTTGCCCTGGGCGACGTTGTTCAGGTTGGCGGGATCGCCGTCCTGGCCGCTGAGGGGCGGGTAGCCGTAGTTCTTGGCCGTCAGGGCACCGACGACGCCGAGCGCCGTGCTGTCGTTCTCGGCCAGGATGGCATCGATCTTGGTGTTGTCGGCGACGGCCTTGTCGATGATCGCTTCCATGTTCTTCTGGGCCGTCTCGGTCTTCCAACCGTCCGTGAACGTGCCGTCAGGTCCGTTCAGGATCTTGATCTTGCCGGCGTCGACGGCGGCCTTCAGGCCGGCCTCGTCCCAGCCCTGCGGGCAGGAAGGTGGAGGCGTTCGCGTCGCCCGGGTCGCCCTTGATCAGGACGTAGTTGCCTTCCGGGACCTTCGCGAGGATCGCCGTCGGCCTCGGCCTTGCCGACGCGCGACGTTGTCGAACGACGACGTAGAGGATGCTCGGATCCTCGAGGAGCCGGTCATAGGCGATGACCGGGATGCCGGCATCATTGGCCTTCTGGATCGCCGGAAGGACGGCCTTGCCGTCCTGCGCGAGCACGACCAGGACCGTGGCGCCCTTCGAGATCAGCGTGTCGATGTCGGTCAGCTGCTGCTCACTGACGAGGTTCGCGTCGGCATCGATGTAGGTGCCACCGCCGTCCTCGACGGTCTTCTTGATGTTCGGCTGGTCGTGCGCCGCCCAGCGCGGCTGCTGGAAGTTGTTCCACGACACGCCGACGACGCAATCCTTGGCGGCTTCGCTCGGCGCGACGCTCGCGGCCTCGCTCGGTGCAGTGCTAGGCGCCGTGCTCGGCGCGGTGCTGCTCCCGCTGCTGCTGCAGGCAGCCGCGACGATCATCGCGCTGGCTGCGAGCACGAATACTCGACTCTTCAACACTCGTTGTCCTCCTCTGGGTGATCCTTCGTGTCTCGGGCCGACTTGGTTGCCCGGGCACGCTCAGATTGACGCCATCTCCCTACGGTGTCGCTCGCTAGGCTACCACCCTCCATCGTCACAGGTTGATCGGCGATAGATCCGGACCTCCGCACGGCTCATGCGCTCTCGAGTCGGACGTCGGCGCGCAGCCACGCGGCGGGATCCTCCAGCAGCGGCTCGAAGGCCAGCTCGGCGGCGCCAAGCAGCGGGGCGTCCTCGCCAAGCTCGGCCGGGAGGACACGAACGAGTCCGCGCGAGGCGCTCAGGGCACGTCGATCGAGCTCGAGTTCGATGGTCGCCGTCACGTACGGCGCCAGCCGCGCGAAGCGGCCGCCAAGCACGATCAGGCGCGGGTCGAAGATGTTGACGAGGCCGGCGAGGCCGACGCCGAGCCAGTGTCCGACATGATCGATGGCCGCCGTCGCGGCAGGCTCTCCAGCCGTCGCGGCGGCAACGACGGCGTCGACCCCGGCCCGACCGCTTCCGGCGGGTCGGCCTGCCAGGCGAAGGAGGACGTCCTCGCCGATCTCCGTCTCCCAGCACCCGGTCGAGCCGCAGCGACAGGCGGCTCCTGCCGGGTTGACGGGCATGTGGCCGATCTCGCCGCCGTAGCCATCGGCTCCGGTGAGTGGCCGGCCGTCCACCAGCACGCCTCCGCCAACGCCGACCTCGCCGGAGACATAGACGACGTCGTCGGCGCCGCGTGCCGCACCGCGGCGGGATTCCGCGAGGGCGCCCAGGTCAGCCTCATTGGCGACGACGATCGGCAGGCTCGTGTCCATGGCCACGCGCCAGCTCGCGAGCGAGCGCGACGTCCGTCCAGCCGAGGTTCGGCGCCGTCCTGACCAGCCCGTCCCCGCGTCGCACGACGCCGGCGACCGCGACGCCGATCCCGACCAGCGAGCCGTCGTCGAGCGGCCCCGGTCGAACGGCACGCGCCAGGCCGGCCAGGTCGGCGACCACCTGCGTCCACCGTGACGTGTCGCCTCGTGCGATCGAGCGCGCCGCAGTCCGAGGACCTCGCCCGACGGCCCGACGTGGGCGGCCGCCAGCGAGTCGACGGCGACGTCGAGCGCGAGGACCGACGCTCGTTCGCGGTCGAGCGACACGACCGGGGACGGGCGACCCGGCTGGCCGAGCGATGCAGGCCGCGCCTCGAACACGAGGCCGGCCAGGGCCATCTCGCCCACGTGGCTCCGGATGGCGCTTCGGGTCAGGCCGGTCCGCGCGACCAGCTCGGACCGCGACAGCGGCCCACGCTCGTGCAACGCGCGGACGATCGCGCTCATGTTCGCGCGTTTGACGGTCTCGCTTCGGTGGCCGGATCCGACCTGGCGCATGGCGACGAGGCTGCCCTCCGCTCGCGTCGAGAGCCGCTCCGCCCTCGCATCGTGCCGGTTTGTGTTTCTCTTGCTCAAATGTTGCAGCGAGACTCTACCATGGCCGTACAGCCGTCAAGCAAGGAGAACGACATGGGATCGCTGGATGGGCGCGTCGCCCTCATCACCGGGGCCAGCCGCGGGATCGGCGCCGCCATCGCCAGATCGTTCGCGGCGGAGGGAGCCAGCCTCGGTCTCGGGTCGCGAAGCGGCGCTGACCTGGGGCTGGATGCCGTGGCCCAGCCGTGTGACGTCCGCGAACCCGCGGCCCTTGTCGCCCTGGCGCGGGCCACGGCCGAGCGGTTCGGGGGCATCGACATCCTGGTGATCAACGCCGGTGTCGGCGCCTACGGCCCGTTCCTGGACCTGCCGGACGACGATCTCGAGGCGATGATCGACATCAACGTCAAGGGCGCGCTCTACTCGGCACGCGCCGCCCTGCCGTGGCTGCTCAAGAGCTCCGCGGCCGACGTGGTCACCGTGGCCAGCGAGGCGGGCCGCCGAGGGCTGCCGTTCGAGGCCACGTACTGCGCGTCGAAGTTCGCCCAGGTAGGCCTGACCCGGGCCCTCGATCACGAGCTGCGTGAGCAGGGCGTTCGCTGCACGAGCGTCTGTCCGGGCGGCGTCGCCACCGATTTCGCGATGGGTCACGGACGAACGCCGGACATGCCCGCAGCTCGCCGGGATGATGCGACCCGGAGGACGTGGCCGAGGCCGTCCTGTTCGTGGTCACCCGCCCACGCAATCACCGCATCCTGGAGGTCGCCCTTCGCCCGGTGACCGAGACGTCGTGGGGTTGATGAGCGATGGATGAGCTGCGTTGGGGGATCCTGTCCACCGCCGATATCGCCGACAAGAAGGTCATCCCCGGCATGCGGAAGTCCGTCCGCAGCCGGGTCGTGGCCATCGGCTCGCGCGACCTCGAGCGTGCCCGGGCCGTGGCCGCCCGGCATGACATCGAGCGGGCCTACGGCTCGTACGAGGCGATCCTGGCGGATCCGGAGGTCGATGCGGTCTACATCCCGTTGCCGAACCATCTCCACGCCGAGTGGACGAAGGCCGCGGCCCGGGCCGGCAAGCACGTCATGTGCGAGAAGCCGCTGGCCATGACCGCGTCGGACGCCCAGTCGATGGCGGATGTCGTGCGCGGCCGAGGGGGTCCGGCTGATGGAGGCGTTCATGTACCGCCTCCATCCGTCGTGGGTGGCGGTGCGGGAGCTGGTCGCCGCCGGCCGGATCGGTCGCCTGACCGCGATCCACAGCTGGTTCTCGTACTTCAACGACGATCCCGCCGATATCCGCAACATCCGTTCGGCCGGTGGCGGCGCGCTGTACGACGTCGGCTGCTACAACGTGAACCTGTCGCGGATGCTGTTCGGCTCCGAGCCGACCGATGTCCAGGCGGTGATCGCCCGCGACGAGGCCAGCGGCGTGGACATCGTGACCAGCGCCATGCTCGACTTTCCCGGACGGCGTGGCCAGCTTCACCTGCTCGACCCGGACCGAGTCGGACCAGCAGGTCCACATCTACGGGACGACGGGGCGCATCTCCATCGAGATCCCGTTCAACATCCCGCCCGACCGGCCGACGCGGGTCTTCCTGACGGCCGGCGGTGACCCGCCGGTGGCCCCGGCCACCGAGGTCCTGACCTTCGAGACGGCCGACCCGTACACGGTCGAGGCGGACGCGTTCGCTTCGGCCGTCCTGGACGACTTGCCGATGCCGACGGCCCCGGAGGATGCCGTCGCCAATATGCGCGTGATCGAACGGATCTTCGCCGCTGCCGACCGTCGTCGGCTAGGGCGTCGCCGACCCGTCGAAGTAGGTCAGGGCCTTGGCGATCGCCTCGGTGCCGACCGAGGAGCCGATCTTCGGCCTTCGAGATCGTCCGGGGCGATGTGGATGCCCAAGATCAGGCGTGAGAGGCCGGCCTGGTCGGCAGCGTCGAAGTAGGTCCCCCACTGGAGGTCGACGTCCTTGGTCGGGCCCTCTTCATGCTTGAGGTCCCCGGCTTTGTCGTCCATTCCGAGAAGCCGCCCGGGAAGTACGGCGTCCCGGTGAAGGCCGTCATGACCTCGGCGCGGCCCGGCTGAACGTGCTGTGGCCGCTGACGTAGCCCGCGAAGGCGGGCGTGACGAAGGTCGTCGCGCTGGTAGGGGACCCAGTCCACCGCGCGGATCCAGCCGACGCCACTCGTCTCGGTCTTCGGGTCCTTCGGGAAGCCCTCCATGCCTTGACGGCGATCTCGCCGACGTGATCGCTGAGCGCCTGCGTGGCGCTGGCCGGGTGCGCTCGAGGCCTCGGTGATGACCTCGACCAGGCCGGGCATCAGCGGCAGGCCCTCGGGATCGTATGACGGGCGCGCCCGGGTCGCTCGACTGGCCCTTGCCGCCCATGTAGCGGATCATCGAGATCGGTCGGGCGGAGTCGTAGTAGCCCTTCAGGCCCCAGGCCGCGATCGCCGCGTCATGGACCGCTCCGTTGAGGGCGAGGTACATCTTGGTGTCCCACTCGAGTCGGTCGACCGGCTCGCCCGTGCCGCCGATGCGCAGGTTCGAGCCCATGGCGTCGGAGGCCGTATTGGCGACGAGGTTCCAGTGGCCGGGCGGCGTCTCCGACTTCGGGCCGTCCGCCCAGAACTCGGCAAGGACGCGGTAGAAGTCGGCGCGGTTGGCGATATCGGGTGGATATGGCTCGCCGGTGGCCGGGTTCACGTCATGGCCGTCGCCGTCGTTGGTGCCCAGGGTGTTGTCGCCCGAGGCACCCGGCCCGATGTCGAGCGTCACGCCCTGTGAGGCGTCGAGCTCACTGCTGTAGCGCAGCACCTCGACCGCCTCCTGCTTGAAGGCCGCGTCGGTGGCGGGGTCGCCGAGGCGTGGCGGGGGGCCCGGGTCGTAGGGCGTGCCGGTGTCGGAGGCCGGCACGGCGAAGCCCGGTGACGTCCGCCCCAGTAGGGTCCGATGAATGGACTGGATGTTGCCGGGGATGGGGATGCCGTTCTGGGACAACTGCTGCGCCAGCGAGAGCGGCTGCCACCGGTTGGGATCCTCCATGACCGTTCCCGGCTTGCCCACCTCCAGGGGTGGGTTGACCGGCTTGTAGGAGGCATCCTTGTAGCGCTCGTCCTCCTTGGCGCCGTCGGTCTTGCCATAGGCCACGACCGCCTCGCCGATCCGATTGCCGAGCGCCGCGGGCGAGTCGCCCTCCGTGCTCACGAAGTCCGTCTTGTAGCACAGCGACGCCATCGTGGCGTCCAGTTCCGCCTGGGCCGTCTTGAGATCGGAGACGGTGCTATAGCGCCACGACAGGATGCGGTACGCGGCGTAGCTCATGGCCGCCTCGCGGGCGGCGTTCTTGTCATCGGCCGTCTGCTTCTCGGTCACGAAGTAGCCGTCCGCCGTCGGGTCGTAGGCCGCCCAGGCGTCCCACATCGCCGCCGAGGTATGGAACAGGTTCCTGGCGTGGACGGTCGGCGCCGGCACGACCTCGCGGATCAGGCTCAGGAGCTGCTCGTCCCACACGCGGGCGACGGACTGCCCTCCGAGGTCGGCGCGCGTGCAGTCCTTGATGCCGTAGGCCTCGGTCGGGTTGCAGGCGGGAACGATGACCGCGATGACGAGCAGGGCCGCCAGCACGGCTGCCGGTCGACGGCGCGCCGGCACCGCTACGCGTGGCCGACGAGGGCTGTGGATCGACGGGCACGCTGTCCACTCCAGTCTGGGCAAGACGCAGTCTGGGCACGCGGAGCGCCCGCCGGCCGGGGATCCGTCCGCTGACCTGATCGGTGGAGGATGCATCGCTCCGAAAGGGCCGTCAAACGAGGGGTCGATCGCACTCCGATGGCGGCCCGGATGGGCCTGCACCCGGATGTGCTTCAATGTCGGCGTGTCGATGTCGCAAGAGGGTCACGACCGCCGGTCACTCTCGCGACGGTGGATCGCCGCGCTGGCGACGGTGGTGCTGGTCATCGTCGTCGGCGGCATCGCTCGCGGTGCTCATCGGGCCCCGGATGCTGGGCGGCACCACTCCGGTGGCAGCCTTGCCGCCGCCCCACTTCGTCGAGGAGGCTCTGGCCGCCGGCCTCGACCACGTCTACGACGGCGAATACGAGTTCTTCGTCGGCGGCGGCGCGGCGGCGTTCGACTGCGATGACGATGGGCGCCCGGACCTGTATCTCGCCGGCGGCAGCCGGCCCGCGGCCCTCTTTCGCAACCGAGAGCCCGATCGGCGGCGCGCTCCGGTTCACGCCGCTCTCCGACGCGGTGACGGATCTGTCATCGACCACCGGGGCGTACCCGCTCGACGTGGACAGCGACGGGATCACCGACCTGGCGGTCCTCCGCCGCGGCGAGAACGTGCTGCTTCGGGGTCTGGGCGACTGCCGCTTCGAGCGCGCCGAACGAGGCCTGGTCGTTCGATGGCGGCAACGAATGGACGACCGCGTTCAGCGCGGCTTGGGAGGAGGGCGCGGCCTGGCCGACCATGGCGTTCGGGAACTACGTCCGAGATGAACTGACCGACCCCGGCAACCTGTGCCAGGACAACGCCCTGGTCCGCCCCGGTCCCGGTCAAGGTGCGCGTTTGCCAGCCCGACGCCGTTGACGCCGTCCTGGTGCGCCCTCTCGATGCTCTTCAGCGACTGGGACCGATCCGGCCACCAGGACCTGCGGGTGAGCAACGATCGCCATTACTACAGCGACCTGACGGATGGCCAGGAGCAGCTCTGGCGGATGAGGAGCGGCCAGCCGCCCCATCAGTACACCGAGGCCGAAGGTTGGCAGTGGGTGCGCATCTTCGGCATGGGCATCGCCAGCCAGGACCTCGACGGGGACGGCCGGCCGGAGGTCTTCCTCGCGAACCAGGGCGATAACAAGCTCCAGACGCTCGTCGAGGACGCGTCCGGCCCGAACTACCACAGCGTCGCGATCGATGCGGGCGTGACCGCGCACGAGCCGTACACGGGCGGCGATACGCGCCAGTCGACCGCGTGGCACTCGGAATTCGAGGACGTCAACAACGACGCCTTCATGGATCTCTTCGTCGCCAAGGGGAACATCGAGGCGATGCCCGAGACGGCCGCGAAGGATCCGAGCAACCTGCTCATCGGCCAGCCCGGCATGACCTTCGTGGAGGGCGGGGAGGCGGCCGGGATCGTGGACTTCGCCCGCGCACGGGGTGCGGCCCTGGTCGACTTCAACCTTGACGGCCTGCTCGACATCGTCGAGGTCACGCGACGCGAGAACGTCAGGCTCTGGCGCAGCGTCGGCGCGGGCGACGCGGCGACGCCGGCCGCGATGGGCCACTGGGCGGCGGTCCGCCTCGAGCAGGCCGCCCCGAACCGCGACGCGATCGGCGCCTGGGTGACCGTCAAGGTGGGCGACCGGACCACGGACCGCGAACTCACCGTCGGCGGCGGCCACGCCGGAGGTCAGCTGGGCTGGATGCACTTCGGGCTCGGGCCATCCGAGCGCGCCGAGGTGCGCGTGCAGTGGCCGGACGGCGAGGTGGGGCCGTGGATGCCCCTGACCACCGACGGCTTCTCGGTCATCGAGCGGGGGCCGGGCGCGGTCCGGCCGTGGACCCCGGGCGGATGGAGGTTCAGTGCGCGCGCTGGTAGCATCGCGGCATGACCGAGGCCCGCTACGACTTCATCATCGTGGGCGGGGGCTCTGCGGGCAGTGCCCTCGGCAACCGGCTCTCGGCCGCCCCCTCGAACCGCGTCCTGGTCCTGGAAGCCGGGCGGACCGACAGCCGATTCGACGCCTTCATCCAGATGCCGGCCGGCGCTGACCTTCCCGATCGGCAGCCGGTTCTACGACTGGAAGTACGAGTCGGAACCGGAACCGTTCATGAACGACCGCCGCATCTACCACGCCCGCGGCAAGATCCTGGGCGGGTCCTCCAGCATCAACGGCCAGATCTTCCAGCGCGGCAACCCGCTCGACTACGAGCGATGGGCGGCCGACCCCGGGATGGAGACGTGGGACTACGCCCACTGCCTGCCGTACTTCAAGCGGATGGAGACCTGCCTGGCGGCCGCGGCGGACGACCCGTTCCGCGGGTCACGACGGTCCGCTGGTGCTGGAGCGCGGGCCCGCCACGAACCCACTCTTCACCGCGTTCTTCAAGGCGAGCCCAGGAGGCCGGGCTACGAGCTGACCGACGACGTGAACGGGTTCCGCCAGGAGGGCTTCGCGGCGTTCGACCGCAACATCCATCGGGGCCGGCGCCTGAGCGCGTCCTGGGCGTATCTCCACCCGGTCATGGGCAAGCGCAAGAACCTGACCGTGAAGACGCGCGCCTTCGTGACCCGGATCCTGTTCGAAGGGGATCGAGCGGTCGGGGTCGAGTACTCCAAGGGCGGCGGCGCCGTCCATCGGGCGATGGCCGGCGACGTCATCCTCGCCGGCGGCGCGATCAACACGCCGCAGCTCCTGCAGCTGTCCGGCGTGGGCCGGGCGGCGGACCTCGAGGCGCTCGGGATCCCGGTGGTCCGTGACCTCCCGGGCGTGGGCGCGCACCTGCAGGACCACCTCGAGGTCTACATCCAGTACGCCTGCACGCAACCGGTCTCCATGCAGCCATCGGCGACCCAGAAGTGGCGGCGCCCCTTCATCGGCGCGCAGTGGCTGTTCCTGCGCAGTGGGCCGGGATGCCACCAACCACTTCGAGGGCGGCGGGTTCGTGCGCAGCAACGACGACGTCGCCTATCCGAACCTCATGTTCCACTTCCTGCCGCTGTCCATCCGCTACGACGGCAGTTCGGGATCGGCGGGCCACGGCTACCAGGTCCACGTCGGGCCGATGTACTCGGACGCCCGCGGCACGCTCAAGTTGACGAGCACGGACCCGCGAGTCCACCCGGCCCTCCGCTTCAACTACCTGTCGACGGACCAGGATCGGCGCGAGTGGGTGGAGGCGGTCCGCGTCGCGCGGAACATCCTCACCCAGCACGCGATGGATCCATATCAACGGCGGCGAGACGTCGCCCGGCCCGGCCGTGTCCACGGACGACGAGGTCCTCGACTGGGTCCGGCGCGATGCCGAGACCGCACTCCACCCGTCGTGCACGGCCCGGATGGGCATCGATGACGACTCGGTCGTCGATCCGTTGACGATGGGCGTCCACGGTCTCGACGGGCTCCGGGTCGTGGATGCGTCGGCGATGCCGTACGTGACCAACGGCAACATCTACGCGCCGGTCATGATGCTGGCCGAGAAGGCCGCCGACCTCATCCTGGGCGAGACACCGCTCCCCGCCGAGCCCACGCCGTTCTACCGGCACGCACGGCCTGAGCGGCGCGGTCCCTACGCGACCGGCACGGGCCCTGGCTCGGGCGAGCCTCCAGCATCGGGCGGGCTCTCGAGTTCGGGCGGTCCCGTCGCGCCCTCGAGCGCAAGTGCATGCTGCCGGTCGCTCATCGCCCCGATGACCAGGCGCCAGATGGCCGCCACGATGCCCAGGATCGGGACTGCCAGGAACATCCCTATGATGCCGGCCAGCTGACCTCCGGCCGGGATCGCGATGAGCACGATGGCCGGGTGCAGACTGACCGCCTTGCCGTACACGATCGGTGCCACGAAGCTGCCCTGGACGATGTTGAAGACGAGCGTCCAGATGCCCATGACGATGATGTCCTGGGTCGTGCCGACCTTGACCGCCACGAGGAACGCCAGGAGCGTCCCGATGGCGCCGCCGATGTACGGGATGAAGCCCAGGATGAACGACAGCATGGCGATCGGGAGGATCAGCGGCAGGCCCAGCAGCCACATGATGATCGCCTGCGAGATCGCGCCGAACGCCGCCAGGGCGCCGGTCGAGACCATGTAGCCGCTCAGGACGGACACTGCCTTCTGGCCGGCCATGTCCACGGACTCACCCCGCCAGCCGGAGAATCGGCGCGTGATGGCCGCCCAACCCTTCCTGCCGTCACGCAGCAGGTAGAACGTCAGCAGGGCACCAAGGAGCATCGTGACGGCGAGATTCGGCGATCCCTGGACGAGCGCTGTCAGGGCGCTGAAGAACCCCGAGCCGACCTGACTGGCAAGCGCCTTCACCCAGTCCGCATCGCTGAAGCTCGTCGCGCCACCTGTGGTCGTGTCGATCAACTCCGGGGCGGTGGCGAGGAGGGTGGCGATCGACGCGACGACGACCACGATCGGCGATGCCCCAGCCACCTGCCGTAACCGCCAGGGCCGCCCGACCGGTCCGCCAGCCGCGTCGTTCCAGGGCACTGACGGCCGGCCGGAATGTCGCCGCCAGGATGATCCCGATGGTCGCCGTCGCGATGACCAGGGGCACCGCGCCCAACGACGAAGATCACGACGCCGCCCAGCGCGGCCGCGATCAGCAGGCGGATGCTCCACTGGCCAAGGCGATCCACCCAGATCGGGATCTCCGGCTCACCATCGGCGGGTCCGGACTGGCGCTGCTCCGGGCGCCTCCTCGGACAGGACGTTGACGACGGCGCCCGAGATCGAGGCAAGGAAGGCGGTCACCGGGATGGCCGCGAACAGCCCGAAGATCCCCGCCACGGCGGCACCGGCCGGCAGGACCATCAGGATGACCGCCGGGTGGAGATCCACGGTCTTGCCGTACACGAGCGGCCGCAGGAAGTTGCTGACGATGACGTTCCGCACCGCCATCAGCGCGAACAGCACGACGGTCGCCGTGCTGCCCAGGGCTCCGTAGGTGACGAGGAGCAGGATGACCGTGGTCACGACGCCCCCCACGTATGGGATGAAGCTGCCCATGAACACGAGCACGGATAGCGGCGCCGCCAGCGTGACGCCGAGGCCGACCAGGATCAGGAACACGAAGTCCGTCACGCCGTACACCGCCCCAAGGATGGCCGACCCACGCAGGTAGCCGCCGACCCGCTGCATCGAATCGACGGCCGCCTGGCGGATCGGCGCCCGTCGCCAGCCCATCGAATCCGGAGCGGCCCAGGCAAGTGCCTTGTCGCCGTCCGAGAGCATGTAGAACGTCAGCAGGCCCGCGAGGATGGTGATCGTGACCACGATCGCCGCGAGGCTGGCGACCGCCGCCACCTCGACCGACACCCAGTTCTTGAGGTCGTCCGCGACCTTCGCGAACATCGCCGCGTATTCGGGCGGCAGCGATACGTCCGCCGCAACCTCCTGGACCTTCCCGAGACCATCCTGGAGGGCGCCGACCATCGAGGCGATCTGCGGCACGAATGCGATGACGATCACCGCCGCGATGGCGATGATGATGAGGAGCGCCCCCAGCGTGACCACGCCGGCCGCCTTGGCACGTCCCCAGCCGCGGCGTCGCAGCGCCACGACGTACGGGGCGAACGTGGCCGACACGATCCCGGCGATGAGGATGGAGGCGGTCGTGGTGGACAGCTGGATGGCCAGCCAGAGGACGACGAGCGCGAAGCCCGATGGTGGCGAGGATCCGCCAGCCGACGCCACCGAGCCATGCCAGCCAATCTGGCACCAGCTCGTGCGTGGGCGAGCCGTTCTCGGATCGGCTGCTCTGCATCGGCCGATGATAGGCCATGGGCAGGCGACGTCGTCGCGGCTGCGGCGAGCTCAGCCGCCGACCGGATCCGTGCCTCCGACAGCGTGGTAGCCTCGCACCGTCACGACGATGGAGGTTCAGCGAACGTGACCACAAGCGCCGTGCTGCGCCAGCACGGCAACGCCTACAACATCTTCATCCTGGTCCTGACGATCTTCTCGCTGGCGATCATGGTCCTGCTGCTCCTGCCGGTCACCCCGGCCGAGCGCGACCTGCTGACCCTCTACGACAACGCCGTCTGCGTGATCTTCCTGATCGACTTCGCGTTCAACCTCGACGGGTGCGAAGCCGAAGCGGGCGTACTTCATCGGCCAGCGGGGCTGGCTGGACCTGCTCGGGTCGATCCCGAGCTTCGGCTTCATCCCGGTTCACCGCGCTGTTCCGCCTGGCCCGCCTCAGCCGGCTGGCGCGGATCACCCGCCTGCTGCGCGGCCAGGCCGGCAAGGACCTCGTCCTCGACGTGCTCAAGAACCGCAGCCAGTACGCGACGTTCATCACGATCCTGCTGGCCGGGATCGATGCTCGCGTCGCGAGCATCCTCGTCCTCGAGTTCGAGAGCCGGTCGCCGACCCGAACGCCAACATCACGACCGGCGGCGATGCCATCTGGTGGGGCATCGTGACGATCACCACGGTCGGCTACGGCGACTTCTTCCCGGTGACCGACCTGGGCGCCTCACCGGCATCTTCGTCATGTTCGCCGGCATCGGGATCATCGGCGCGCTCGCCAGCATCCTCGCCAGCCTGCTGGTCTCGCCGGCGACCGCGACCGGCACCGAGCCGGCGCCGGACGCGGCGTCAGGTGCCGCGCCGGTGGCCGACGCCGCGTGGGTCGGCGCGATCGTCGAGGAGCTGGCGGGCCTTCGGGCCGAGGTGGCGGGCCAGCGTGCGGAGATCGCGGCATTGCGGGCCTCGCTCGACGGCGACGGGGACTGACGAGCCCTCAGCGCGGTCAGCTCGACTCGATCCGGCGAGGCGCCAGTCGCGGCCCGTAGCGCGGCGGGCGAAGACCGCTCAGCTCCAGGAGTCGGATGACCAGCGCGCGACGTCCGGCATACGGCTCGAGAAGCTCCAGCATCCGCTCGTCCGTGCCGCGCGGCTCGCGGGCCAGGGCCCACGACACCAGGTGCTTGAGGTGGAAGTCGCCGACGCTGACGGCATCGGGGTCACCCAGCGCACGGACCGCCACCTCCGCTGCCGTCCACGGCCCCAGGCCGGGCGTCGACGTGAGTCGCGCGTAGGCCGCGTCCAGCGGCAGCTCGGCGATCGCTTCGAACCAGGGCGCCCGCGCGGCGACGCGCCGGATGAGATCGGCTCGCCGTCGCTCCACGCCGAACGGGTGGTAGGCGTAGTAGGGCAGGGCGGCGAGTGTCGCGTCCGGCGGCGGCAGTCTGAGGCGAGGCTGCTGTGGCCCCGGTGCGTCCTCGCCGTACGCTCGGATCAGGCCGAACCAGGCCCGACGCGCCTCGTCGCCGGTGACCTTCTGTTCCAGGATCGCCGGGACGAGTGACCCCATGACCGCCTCGGTCCGGGGCACTCGGACGCCCGGGAATCGGCGGGCCAGGTCCGTCACGAGCGCCGATGGCCCGTCCAGCGACGGCGGTTCGGCCGCGGCCCCGACGAGCCGATCAGCTCGCTCCAGCAGCTCGTCGGCACCCGGGCCCCAGGCCTCGCAACGGAGGCGTCCGCCCTCGTGTCGGAGGTGGATCGTGGCGGCGCCGGCGGGTGTCCGGAGCGCCACCCAGGCCTGACCGGATCCAAGCCGGATCGGTCCGATCGCCGGCTCCACGGGACAGGGGACCCAAGGTGCGCGCGAGGTCCAGCGGGCCGTCCACGACCACGATGCGGGTGGGCATGGCGGCCAGTCTGTCAGGGTTTCGATTTGGTCACACCGTGCGCCGAAATCCCCGGACAGGACCGTATGGTGCTAAAGTACCCCGGACGTGCGACGCACAAGAGTCGTCGCGAGCCTGGCGCTCATCGCCGTGTTCGCCTCGGTCGCCGTCCCCGGACCGGTCGGATCGTGGGCCCCCAGCCCCACCGACCAAGTGGCCCCGGACCTCTTCCAACGCGTGGAGGTAGCCGCTGCCGCCCGTGGGATGGCGATGACGATCCAGCCCCTCGATCCGGGGGCCCTTTCAGACGGGAACCTGGATCAACGCTCGACCCTGTTCGAGCCGACAACGCGAACGGAGCCGCCCCAGGCTCGAGTTCAGGCTGCCCAACCCCGGGCCAAGGCGAAGTCGATCGCCAGGAACACCTGGCACAAGGACCGCAACGTCTCCTGGTACGGCCCGGGCTTCTATGGACGCCGCACGGCCTGCGGCAAGGCCCTGACCACGTCGCTGGTCGGCGTCGCCCATCGGACGCTCCCGTGCGGGACCAGGGTCACCTTCAAGAACCCGTCCAACGGCCGCGTCGTGACGGTGACCGTGGTGGACCGCGGACCGTATGTCTCCGGTCGCGACTGGGACTTGACCGGTGGCGCCTGCCTCAAGCTCAAGGCCTGCCGGACCGGAACGCTCCTGTGGAGGCTCGGCTCCAGTCACTGATATCTAGACATCTGTGACCAATCGAGTCACTATCTCTGGGTATGAGCGACCTTCCACTCACGGGCACGCACCTTCGTCTCGGCCAGGCCGCGGAGATGCTCGGCGTCACCGTCGAAACGCTGCGACGCTGGGAGTCGGACGGGCGCCTGGCGATGGCCCGATCGGCCGGTGGCCAACGCCTGGTGGCTGTCGCCGACATCACTCGTCTCCTTGACGAGCGGCGACGGGACGTCCCGGACCGGACGATCGTCGCGCAATCGGCCCGGAACCGGTTCGGCGGCATCGTCACGCGCATCCAGCAGGACGGCCTTGTCGGGATCGTCGAGGTGCTGGCAGGGCCGTATCGCGTGGTCAGCCTGATGACCGCGGAAGCGATCGACGAGATGGGCCTCACCGTGGGCGACGAGGCCATCTGCGTGGTCAAGGCCACCAACGTGATCGTGGAAGTCCCGTCGAGCCGGGAGTCTCGTTGACGCGCCGTCGCGGATCCCGCGGGCGAGTCCTGCCCCCCCTGGTCACGGTCGTTGCCTTCGTCGCGGTCGTCGCCTCGGCCTGCACGACCTCCGAGCGGGCTACCGCGGGGTCGGCGACCGAGCGCGTCGAGTTGACCGTCTTCGGTGCCGCATCGCTTCGTGGCGTCCTGTCCCGGATCGAGTCCGCCTACGAGCGCGGTCATCCGGACATCGACATCACCGTGTCGACGGACTCCTCGGCGGCCCTGCGCACACAGATCGAGCAGGGCGCACCCGCCGACGTCTTCCTGTCCGCCGACACGAAGAGTCCCCAGGCGCTCGCCGCTGCCGGACTCAGCGTCGGGTCGCCGATCCCGTTCGCCGGGAATCGGCTGGCGATCGTCGTCCCGCCGGGAAACCCGGCCGGCGTCAGCGGTCCCGCAGACCTTGCCAGACCGGGCCTCAAGATCATCGCCGCGGGCGACCAGGTCCCGATCACGGGCTATGCGACCGAGGCGATCGAGTCGATGGGGGCCCTACCCGGTTACCCGGCCGGTTTCGCCGACGCCTACGCGGCGAACGTGGTGTCGCACGAGGACAACGTGGGAGCGATCGTCGCGAAGATCGAGCTTCGCGAAGGTGACGCGGCGATCGTCTACGCCACCGATGCGCGCGCGTCGGAGCTCGTCGGCACGATCCCGATCCCGGATGCCGCCGATCCGACGGCCGCGTACGCCGGCGTGGTGACGGCCGCATCGTCGCGCCGCCAGGAGGCTGCCGCCTTCTTCGACTGGCTCGTGGGGCCGGCCGGGCAGGCGATCCTTGCCGAGGCCGGCTTCCTCCCGCCGACATGACCACGCTGACCGCACGTCCGGCAGGGAACCGCGGACGGTCCCCCAGCTCCGCGATCCTGGTGCTGGCCACGGCCTTCGGACTGTTCCTGGGCCTGCCGGTGGTCGTACTCGTCACGCGGGCGGTGTTGGGTGGCGGCCTCCTCGCCGCCATCGCCTCGCCGGTCGTCGTCGATGCCGTGGTCCTGAGTCTGTTCACGACGGCGGTCAGCCTGGTCTTCATCGTCGGCCTTGGCCTGCCGCTCGCGTTCGTCCTTGCGCGACGCCGCTTTCGCGGTTCGTCGCTGCTCGAAACGGCCATCGATCTGCCGATCGTGCTGCCACCGTCCGTGGCGGGCCTGGCGCTCCTGCTCGTCTTCGGGCGGCAGGGGCTCCTCGGGCGACCGCTGGACGTCTTCGGCCTGGCGGTCCCATTCACCACCTTCGCGGTGATCATCGCCCAGACGTTCGTTGCGGCGCCGTTCTTCGTCCGGTCCGCACGGGCCGGGCTGGCCGGCGTCGAGCGCGATCTGGAGGATGCCGCGCGGGTCGATGGCGCGGCGGAGCGGGACGTGGCCCGCTGGATCACCCTGCCCCTCGCCGCGCCCGCCCTCACCGCCGGGATGATCATGTGCTGGGCCCGCGCGCTCGGCGAGTTCGGGGCGACGATCATGTTCGCCGGCAACATCCCGGGCCGGACGCAGACCCTGCCGCTAGTCGTCTATTCCGAGTTCCAGGGCGGCGACCTCGAGGCCTCGATCGCGGCCGCGTCCATCCTGGTGCTGGCTGCCTTCGGGGTCCTCGTGTCCGTCCGGGCGGTCCACTGGCGTCGCGCGCTGGACGTCCGCACCGGGAGCTGAGCGGCCGGCGCCGGTCCTCGAGACGGGCTGGCGCCTCGCCCGCGGACGCCCTACGGTAGCGGCATGTGCAGAAGCATCAAGACCCTGCGTCGAGCCGAGACCGCGGCCACGACCGGCGAACTGGAGGCCGCCGCCCGCCAGTACGTCCGCAAGATCAGCGGCTACCGGACCCCGTCGGCCCGCAATGCGGACGTCTTCGAGGCGGCCATCGCCGACGTCGCCGCTTCGTCGCGTCGGTTGATGGAAGCCATCGGTGTCGTCGTGGAGCAGGGCCCGGACCCGATGGATCGACCGCGGGCCTAGTGGGTCGCCATATGATCGGCCGATGGTCCGACGATGGGTCCTCGGGGTGACGTTCGCCGTGGCCGTCGTCAGCGCCGCCGGATGCGGCGGGAACGCCGACATCGTGATGCTCACGAACTCGGCCGTGCTCAGGCCGGGGCAGGCCGAGCCGTTCGCGCGCCACGATGCCGGCCTCGTCTCCGCCGCCACGGCGATCACGATCGACGGCATGAGCTCGTCGTCGGGATCGCAGACAGGGACGGTCAGCGACATCTCGGGACGCGCGGGATCGGCGATCGCCTCCGTTCGGATCCTGTTGGACGATGGGCGCGAGATCACCGCATCCACGTCGAACGGCTGGTTCTATGCCTGGTGGCAAGGCGAGTCGCCCGCCGTCTCGTTGCTCGGCGATGACCCGACCGGTCGAACGGTCGCGTCGGCGACACCGTGACCGACGAGGGCCTCGAACCCGTCCGCCACGTCACGAGCGTCCGGATCGTGGCCGTTCGCGGCCAATCGCTCGAGTTTCGCGACGATCGCGTGGTCGGCGAGGCCCCCCTGGAGATCCGCGCCGCCGGTCCGGGCCAGGATCCGGTCGCCGTCGCGGTCACGATGCGCACGCCCGGTCACGAGGATGAGCTCGCCATCGGCTTCCTGCGGAGCGAGGGCCTGATCGCGGGTACCGACGTCCTCAGGACGCAGAGCCGGGGATCCGGCCGACCTGAGCCAGCCGGACGACACCATCGTGGTCCGCCTGGCCGTGCCGTTCGATGCCTCGGCCGTCGCGGAACGCCACTTCATCGCGACGGCGTCGTGCGGGATCTGCGGCAAGGCGTCCATCGACGAAGTCGTGCTGCGCTGCGAGCCGATCCCGAGCGGACCCATCGTGGCGCGGGCCGTGATCCTTGCGCTGCCGGACATGCTGCGCGCCGCCCAGCGCGCCTTCGACCAGACCGGCGGGCTGCACGCGGCCGCGCTGTTCAGCCCGGACGGGCAGTTGATCGCGATCCGCGAGGATGTCGGGCGCCACAACGCCGTCGACAAGCTGATCGGGTCGCAGGTGATGGCCGGCGCACTGCCCATGAACGACCGGGTGATGATGGTCTCGGGGCGGGTCAGCTTCGAGATCGTCCAGAAGGCGGCGGTGGCCGGGATCCCGATCCTGTGTGCCGTCTCAGCGCCGTCCGACCTGGCCATCGCCACGGCCGACCGGCTTGGCGTCACGCTGGTCGGCTTCCTCCGTGGCGACGGGTTCAACGTCTACAGCCACGACGACCGGATCGAGCTGCGGGACCTGTCCGGGCTCGGATGACCCTCGGCGCGGCGTCGCCGGGACGTATCCTGTGGCCGACGATCACCACTCAGAACGCTAGTGAGGCGACCCAGCGATGACTGACCAGCAGCCTGTTCCGGTGGCCCCTGGCAATCCCCCGGAGATCACCGCTGCACCCGCCGCTCCCGCGCCTGCGGTGCCTGCACCGCCCCGCCGGAGCAGTGGCATCCGGCGCTTCCTCGCGATCGTCGCCCTGGTCCTTGCCTGCCTCGCGATCCTGACCTCCACGCTGGCCGTCTGGACCCACCAGGTCGCGCTGAACACGAACCGGTTCACGGCGCTCGTGACCGAGCGTCGCCAGCCGAACCGTCACTCATCGAACCCGTCAGCTCACGCGTCAGCACCCGGGTGGTGGAGATCGTCGGTGTCGAGGCGCGGATCGCGGAGACCCTGCCGGGCCCGACGAAGGCGCTTGCGCCCGCCCTCACCATCGCCATCCGCGACGCCATCGACCGGCGTCTCCAGGTCGCGCTGGCCGACCCGCGGGTGCAGGCCGGACTCGTCAAGACGCTCTCGTTCACGCACGAGCGGATCGTGAAGGTGCTGCGCAACGACGTCGACGCGATGACCATCGAGGACGGCTACGTCTATGTCGATGTCTGGACGATCGTCGACAAGGCACTGGCCGAACTGCAGGCCATCGGGCTCATCCCCGCCGACGTCCAGTTGCCGGATCTCTCGACAGGTGAGCCGCCGGCGATCCTGTCGGGTCGCCTCGCGACGGCCCTCGGCGTCACGCTTCCGGCCGACTTCGGCACGATCAAGCTCATGCCGGCAGACCGCCTCGTGGCGGCGCAGCGGTACGTGCGGATCTTCGACATCGTGGTGGTCGTGTTGCTGATCGTGACGGTCCTGCTCGTGCTGCTCGCGTTGTGGCTGGCGCCGAATCGACGCTGGATGCTGATCGGGCTCGGGATCGGGACCTTCATCGCCTTCCTGGTCGCGCGCTTCTCGATCGGGATGATCCGCGATGCCGTGATCGAGGGTGTCGCGGACCCGGACGTCGCTCGCGCGCTGCGCGCTGTCGCCGACGCCGTCTTCGAAGACCTGCGCGGCCTGACGGTCATCGTGCTCATCGGCGCCGCGATCCTGGCGATCGCGTCGTTTGCCTGGGGATGGCGGTCGCGCTTGCGCCCGTCGCCGGCGCCGACGGGAGCGGTCCGAGTAGCGGGCATGGCGGGAGGACCGACCCCGGCATCCCCGATACGCCGAACCGAGTGGGCCTCCGGAGCCGGGACCTGATCACGGCTTCGCGGCCACGGCTCGCGAGGCCTGGGCAGACGAGCGCGTCGAGATCGTCGCCGCGATCCTGCTGTCCCTCGCGACCGTCCTGTCGGCGTGGGGAGCCTACCAGGCCACCCGCTGGAGTGGCGAGCAAGCCAACAACTACGCCGAATCGGCGGCGTTGCGGGCGGAGAGCAGTCGGCATGGCACCGTCGCATCGCGGCAGATCGGGGTCGACGTCCAGACGTTCATCGCCTGGGTGGACGCCAAGGCCACGGCCGACGACCGCCTCGCGGACTTCTACGTCGAACGGTTCCGTCCAGAGTTCCTGCCGGCGTTCACCGCCTGGCGGACGGGCGCCCAGCTGGATCCGGAGGGCCTGCCGGAAGGGACTCCGTTCGATGAGCCCGAGTACGCCAACGCCGAACAGGCCCTCGCGGACGAGTCGTTCAAGAAGGCCGACGCCGCTCTCGCCGAGGCGCAGTGGAACAACCAGATCAGCGACAACTTCGTGCTGACGGCCGTGCTCTTCGCGTCCGTCCTGTTCTTCGCCGGCATCGCCGCGCGGTTCCGGCCGCAGTGGTTGCGCTGGACCATGCTGGGCGTCGCGTTCGTCGTGTTCTGCGTGGGCCTGGTCGTCGAGTTCCTGCTGCCGCAGAACATCGGGTTCTAGCGGTGGCCGGCTAGTAGCGGTCGGTTCGATCCCTGGGGCTCAGGAAGACGCGGAACAGGACGATGAAGCTGACGACGAGGGTCACGCCGAAGGCGATCATCGCCAGGTAGGCGACCCCCTGGAACTGCGCCAGCTCGGGCTGGAGCATGATCGCCATCACGATCGCGGTCCCGATGAGCTGGCCCACGACGATCAGGCCGACTGCCGCCTGGCGCCCGACTTCGTTGAAGCCGGACAGGGACTTCTCAAGGCCCTTCGTGTCGACCTCGACCGTGAGCTTGCCCTGGTTGAACATGTCCAGCCACTTGAGCGCGGCGCCTTCCATCGACGGTGCGCGCCGGGCGAGTTCCTTGCCGATGCGGACGGCACTGCCCTGGACCTGCTTGGAGATCCTCTCCGGGGTGAACGACTCGAGCAGGGCGGCTCGGGCTTCCGTGACCGCCGCCTCGCCCATGTCGATGTCGAAGGAAAGCGCCCGGGCGGTCTCCTCCGCCTGGATGACCGCCTTCATCGCCAGGGTCAACTGGCTGTCGAGGCGTAGGCCGTTGTTGAAGACCGCGCCCAGGAAGCGCGCTCATCGCGTCGCCCAGTGACGTCGCCTTGCCGTAGATGAGGTACTGGCGTGCCAGCCGGTCGATGTCGTCGCGGAACCCGGTCTCGTCGAACGACGGCGTCGGCTTGCCGAGCGCCAGCAGCCCATCGCCGATGCCCGGGATGTCGATCTCCTTGATGGCGTAGATCAGCCCGAGCAGGTCCACTCGCTGCTGCTGGTTCAGTTGCCCCACGAGCCCGAGGTCCAGGAATACGATCTGCCGGGACTCCGGGTCGCCGAGGATGTTGCCCGGATGCGGGTCGCCGTGGAAGAACCCATCCACCAGGACCTGCTTGATGATCGCCCGGATGAAGACCGTTCCAAGCTCCGTGGTGTCGAAGCCGGCCGCGCGCAGTTCGTCCGCCTTGGAGATCTTGATCCCTTTGACGAACTCCATCGTGATGACCCGCTGGCCGGACAGGTCGTCGTAGACGAGGGGCACGTGCACCTCCGGGAATCGCTGCATCCCGTCTGCCAGGCGCCTGGCGTGGTAGGCCTCGTTGCGGTAGTCGAGTTCCTTGAGCACGCCGCGCGCGAACTCGGCGACGATGCCTTCCAGTCCGATCTTGCGAGCTGCGGCGAAGCGCTTCTCGCCGACCCTCGCGAGCTCCTGGATGACGCCGAGGTCCGCCTGTGTCTTGGCCTGGATGCGCGGGCGCTGGACCTTGACCGCGACGAGCGTGCCGTCCATGAGGGTGGCCCGGTGGACCTGGGCCGTGGACGCCGCGGCGAAGGGCTCGTGTTCGAACGTGGCGTACAGGACTTCGGGATCCGCCCCCAGCTCCTTCGTGACGATGGCCTGGACATCGACCCACTCGAACGGCGCGGCCTCGCTCTGGAGCTTGGCCAGTTCGTCGATCCAGGCCGCCGGCAGGACGTCGCTGCGGCTGGCCATCATCTGGCCGATCTTCACGTACGTCGGGCCGAGCTGTTCGAGCATGGCCCGGATACGTGCAGGGCCTGTCACATCACCGAGCGTGTCCGTCTCGCCGAGGACCACCCTGGAGAACCACGCGCGGACGGGTCCGAGCGGCGTGTCGCGCAGCGCGATGTCAACCCCGGTCGCGTACATGGCGTTGTAGACCTGCTGGAGCCGCATGTTCTCCAGGATCACGTTGCGGCGAGGCGTGGGGATCCGCTCCAGGAAACCCCAGATACGGCGGTTCTTCTCGGGGTCCAGGGTCGGCCGGTTCAGCCCCAGCACGATGTCCATGCCGGTCGAGAGGAGCGTGTACATGGCCTGCGGCGACGATGACCCACAGGATGGTCGGCTGCGCCACCGTGGCGATCTTGATCGGCGCGAAGAAGGCGGTGATGTAGATCGCGATCGCGTTGATGATCACCACGAAGAAGCCCATCGTGGAGAACAGGAGCCGGCCCGTGAATGCCACGAGGACCGGTCGGGCGAAGCGGTTGACCAGCACCAGGATGGCGGCCCAGGTCATGAAGCCGACGACCCCTGCGCCACGGAGGGCGGCGATCGGCGCCTGCTCGGAGCCGAACGGGAATGGCTGCGATACGGTGATGAAGTTGAGCAGCAGGAGGATGACGACCAGGGTGAGGACGTCGACCAGGACTTCGACCGCGAATCGACGCATCGGAACCTCATCAGTGCTGCTCTGGGCCGCCGTTCAGCCTACCACCGGGTCCCTGTGGCGGACCGTGGACCGGTTGGGCCACCTCGTACGATAGGGCGTGCGGTACCCTTCGCGCTCCCACTCGTCGAGGAAAGGGCGATCGTCCATCATGAATCAGAGCGATACGTCGGCGACGCTCGCGTCGGTCACGGGATCGGGTGCGTCGGATCCCGAGCTCGCACCAGCCGCGGAGGGCCGTCACCACGTCTACCTGCACGTCCTCGTCGTGGCTGCCCTCGGCGCGCTCGCGGTGCTGGTCTGGCTGACGGTCTACAACATCGGCAACGAGCTTCTGTGGCAGAACGACGTCATCGTCGCCAACCCGTGGTTGTTCCCCGTCATCTGTATCCCCTTCTCGCTGGGCGTGGGTCTGCTCAACCGCTACGCGCACGCCCCGAACAACGTAGACGGGTCGGCGATGGACAGCCTGTTCTCGGATCCGGGTGGCATCGACTGGCGCCGGCTGCCGGTGACGATCGTCACGCCGCTCGTGTCACTCTTCTCCGGGGCGGTCCTCGGGCCGGAGGGCGGCATCGGGGGCATCGCGGCCCAGGTCGGGGCCGCCTACTCCGCCGGGGTGAAGATCCCTCCGGCCAGGAGGCCCCGGATCATCTTCTCGGCGGTCGCCTCCGCGTACAACGGCCTGATCGCGAACCCGTTGTTCACCGGCGTGCTCGGGACGGAGCTCATCAAGGACAAGACCGTATCCGCCGCGACGCTACCGGCGAACCTCATCGGCGGGGCGATCGGGTTCCTCATCTTCACGGGCGTGGGCTATCCGGGCCTGGGAAACTACCTCAAGCTCCAGGAGCCTCCGGGGATCCAAGCCTCGGACGTCGTGATGGCCGTGCCGCTCGCGCTCATCGGGTTGCTCCTCGCGATCGTCGCTGGCGCCTTCTTCCGGGTCTCCGCGACGATGTTCGGCCGGTTCGGGGATCGGGTCGTGCTCAGGGCGCTGATCGCCGGCACCGTGTTCAGTGTCGTCGGGGTCGTGGCGCCCATCCTGATGTTCTCCGGGGAGGCCCAGGTCCAGACCCTCGTGGCCGATCCCGCCGCCTACGGGGCGGGCGTGCTCATCGCGATGGCGCTCGTCAAGCTGGCGCTGCTGGCCGTCGCGTTCAAGAGCGGCTTCTTCGGCGGGCCGACGTTCCCGGGCATCTTCGCGTCGGTCTCGATCGCCCTTGCCCTCAGCCTCCTCTTCCCCGGAGCTCGACTCGACATCCTGATCGCGGGGGTCATGGCCGGGTTCTTGACGGTCCTGTTCAAGGCACCCTTCATGGTCATCCTGTTGACCGCCTTCATGCTCCAGGCGGACATGGATGTCGTGGCCGTCATCGTGCTGGCGGTCGCGACCGTGCTCATCGCCCAGCCCATCCTGCTCGACCTGGTAGCGGCGAGACGGGGCGCCGGGTCGACGGCAGCGACCACCTGAGCCAGGAGCCGTCCGTGCCACCGAGCAGCGCGGTCGTCCTGGCCGGAGGCCGCTCGAAGCGGTTCGGCCGAGACAAGCTGAACGAGCCGATGGACGGCGAGTCGATGCTGGCTCGAACGCTCGCAGCGGTCGCAGCGGTCGCGGCGGATGTCGTGGTCGTGACTGGTCCCGAGGGCGCGCCGGGCGTGCCCGTCGGTGTCCGTGTCGCGTGCGACGCGGTGGCCGACGGTGGCCCGCTCATCGGGGTGGTCGCGGGACTCGAGTCCGCGCGACACGAGGCCGTGGTCGTCGTCGGCGGTGACATGCCTTGGGTTCGTGGTGACGTCCTAAGGGCACTGCTCGGAGCGCTCGATCGCGGCCACGACGTGGCGGCACTCGAATCCGGCGGACGTCCCCAGCAACTGCCGATCGCCTTGCGCCGCGCCACGGCGCTCGAGGCGGCCCGACGGCTCACGGAGTCCGGCGAGCGGCGATTGGGCGCGCTGCTCGAGGCGCTCGACGTGGCGGTCATCGCGGAGACTGAGTGGCGTGTGCTCGACCCGGACGGCGTCACCGTCCGCGACGTGGATACCCCCGCTGACCTGCACCCGCCAGCCTGACGCTCAGCCCTCGAGGGCGGCATCCTCGTAGACCGCGACGCCGTCGACGAAGGTCCCGATACAGCGGGCCTCTCCGATCGCGCCGGCAGCCCGGTCGAACAGGTCTCGATCCAGCACGGCCAGATCGCCGGCCTTGCCCACTTCGATCGAGCCAGTGTCTCGCTCCTGGTGGTTCACGTAGGCGGTTCCCATCGTGAACGCTGCGAGGGCGTCCATCAGGCCGATGCGCTGGTCAGCCAGGAATGGGGGCCGCCCGCGCGGTTGTAGTCCGCGACGCGGTTGACCGCCACCTCCATCTCGGCAAGCGGATCGGGGGTCGAGACGCTCCAGTCCGAACCCATCGCGAGCATCGCACCGGCATCCAGCAGCGAGCGGAACGGGTATTGCCAGGTGGCTCGCTCGGGCCCCAGGAACGGGATCGTCAGGTGGTCCATCTGGTCTTCGTGCGCGGCCCAGTACGGCTGGGCGTTGGCCACGACACCCAGCTCCCGGAACCGGCCGATGTCGTCGGGATGGATCACCTGGATGTGCGAGACGTGCGGCCGCGTATCGGACGGGCCATTCGCCCGTCGCGCCGCCAGGACCGCATCCAGCGACTCGCGCACGGCCCGATCGCCGATAGCGTGGAAGTGCGCCTGGAATCCGAGGGCATCCAGTCGAGGCAGGACCACCTCGAGCACGGATGGGTCGATCATGCTGATCCCGCGGTTGCCGGTCGCCTTCCCGGAGGCGTCCAGGTACGGTTCGAGCATCGTGCCGGTGAAGTTCTCAAGCACGCCGTCCATCATCAGCTTGACGCTGGTCGGCCGGTATCGGCCGATGGCGGAAGCCGCGCGACGATCCACGAGCTCGTCGATCTGCTCGGCGCCCCGCTCACGCTCCCACCAGAGTGCCCCCACCACCTTCGCGGTCAGTTCACCGCGGCCGGCCAGCGCCATGTAGGCTCGCTCCTCCTCAGCCGGCCTCACGATCGCGTCCTGCCAGGTCGTGATGCCGAGTGAATGCAGGTAGGTCTGAGCGAGGGTCAGCGCGGCTTCAAGCTCCTCGGCGGTGGTGTCTGGCAGGAACTGCTCGATGACAGATTGGGCACCTTCCTGCACCCCGCCACCCGGCGCCCCGTCCGCTTCTCGGTCGAACCGTCCGTCGACCGGATCGACGGTGCGAGCGGTGATCCCGGCGATCTCCAGCGCCTTCGTGTTCACCCAGGCGCTGTGGCCATCGCGGCTCGTGAGGAAGACAGGACGATCCGGCGAGACCCGGTCAAGGTCCGCCCGGCTGGGCACGCCTCCCGGGAAGTCGTCCATGGACCAACCACCCCCCTGGATCCAGGCGACATCGGGGTTGGCGCGGGCATAGGCCTCGACGATCTCGAGATACGCATCCAGTCCGCGTGAGTCGTGCAGCTCGCAACGCAGCCTGGCCAGCCCGCCGTGTACGGGGTGGACGTGGGCGTCGCCGAAGCCTGGCGTGACTGTTCGGCCGTGCAGTTCGATGACCCGGGTCCCGGGGCCGACGTGCGCGGCGACGGCCGAGTCCGGCCCTACGGCGACGATCCGCCCGTCGCGGACCGCGAGCGCGGTGGCCCAGCTGCGGACGGCGTCCATCGTGGCGATCCGGCCACCGGTCAGGACGAGATCGGCGTGGCGTTCTGCGGGCATCGCGTTCCTCGCTGTGGCGGGACCGGTCGTGGTCGTGTCGGGAGTCGACTGCCGGAGTCGGCGGCAGAAGGATGAGGATGCCATGCCGACGACGTCCCGGTCGCCTCATCCCGCGACGTGCGACGGCGTAGCATCCGCCGATGACCACCGTCCATCTGCTCCACGCCGGTTACGCCCACGATCGAGTGGGCAGCAGCGTCGTCCTGGTCCGTGACGGCGACGCGCTCATCGTGGCGGACCCCGGGATGGTCGCCAGGCGATCGCTCATCCTCGACCCACTCGCCGCGCTGGGGGTCGCGCCGGAGGCCGTGACCCACGTGTTCCTGAGCCACCACCACCCCGACCACACGGTCAACATCGCGCTCTTCCCGAACGCCGAGGTCGTGGACTTCTGGGCCCGCTACAAGGACGACCTGTGGCTGGACCACGATGGCGACGGCTACCAGCCTCGCCCCGAACTCGACGCTGTGGCTGACGCCCGGGCACACGCAGGAGGACGCGACGCTCGTCGTCCGCGCGGACGACGCCGTCTACGCGATGACCCACCTGTGGTGGAAGGAGGACCGGACGCCGGAGATCGACCCGCTGGGCGACGATCAGGCGGCGATCGAGGTCGGACGGGCCCGCGTCCTGGCGGCGGCCGACATCGTCGATCCCCGGCCACGGCGTCGGCGTTTCGGGTCAACGGCTGAGGGACCGCCTCGCGACGATGTTCAGTCGCACGTAGTCGATGACAGGCTCGTCCATGCCGTTCGCGACGGCTCGGACGAAGGCATCGCGGTCAGCGGCGCGATCCGCTCGAGATGGGCACCCAGGACGACCGTTCGCAGGTAGGTTTCGAGCGGCTCGCCGGTCTCGAAGCGGGTCGGCTCGTCGGTCAGCCAGCACTCGATATCGGCGAAGCCGGCCCGATCCAGCCGCGCCGCCGTGTCGAGCGGCGTCTCGAAGTGGACCGGGACCGAGCCACCCGTCCCCGATCGTCGCCAGCACGCGCTGGACGCTCGCGATGTTGCCGACGCCGCCACATTGGGCGACGAGGCGCCCGCCGGGCCGCAGGACCGCGGCCAGGTTGGCGAACAGCGCGTCGTGGTCCGGCACCCAGTGGAACGTCGCCGTCGACAGGATGGCGTCCACCGGCTCGTCCAGCGGCAGCGGTCGGCCGAGATCCGCGACGATGTACGACACGCGATCGCCGAAGCGGGCCAGGCGCTCCCGGGCGCGTTCGATCATCGCTGCCGAGCCATCGAGCGCGATCACCTGGCCGTCGGGCAGGCGATCCAGGAGGGATTCGGTGACTCGACCGGTCCCGCAGCCGGCGTCCAGGACGCGCTCGTCGCCGGCAAGCGGCAGGCGTTCGAGGATGCCGGCGCCCCAGCGGGTCATCGGGTCCGCGATCCGGTCGTAGGTGCGGGCATCCCAGTCGCGGGTCATCGGCTCAGACCGGCGCCGGGACGGGCGGGTCAAGCGGTGCGGACGGCGAGGCCGACGGCGCGTCACGCAGCCCGACGAATGAGGTCGCGGCACCCACGACGAGCAGGCCGGCGTTGATGAGCGAGGCCACGTGGAACGCGTCGATGGAGGCCTGGCGCTGTGCGGCGATCTCGACCACGGTGGCGGCGGCCGGCGCCGGGTTGAGTGGCTGGAACGGGGATCGGAAATCCGAGAGGGATATGTCCAGCCCGGGCACCAGGGACCCGAGGACGCTGTAGAAGGTCGCGCTCACGCGATGAAGATGAGGGCGCCCATCAGGGGCGAGCCGACCCGCGAGATCGAGTTGTTGATGGCCGAGGCGATGCCTGAGAAGCGGCCAGACACCGAGCCCATCAAGCGTCGTCGTCAACGGGGCCACGACGCATGAGATGCCGATCCCGAACAGCAGGATCGCCGGGAGGACGTCCACGATGACACTCGCCGGCGGGATCAGCGTGGCCGGGTCCGACATGCGTCGCCAGCCACGGCGCGGACTCGGCCGGCAGGCGCGCCCACCACAGCAGGCCGACGCTCATGATCAGTGGCCCGGCGACGAGGAATGGCCGCGCGCCCCTCCGGCCCGCGATCGTCCCGATCCGGGTGGACAGGAGCGACAGCATGAGTCCGCTCGGGATCCCCACGGCCCCGGCCGCGAGCGCCGTGTAGCCGAGCACGCCCTGCAGGACGAGGGCCTGGTAGAGGAGTGTCACGTACAGCGCTGCGTAGATGAAGAACGTGGCGAGGTTGATGGACGAGAACGCCCGCGAGCGGAACAGGCTGAGCGGCACCAGCGGGTGCTTGCGCGTGGCCATCAGGAACGGGAAGGCGATGAGCGCGACGAGGCCGATCGCGAACGCCATCCACGCGGCCGCGTCCTGCCAGTCCTTGGCCTCCCCGCGGATCAATCCGACCGTCAGGCCGCCGACCGCTAGGGCCGCGACAAGTGCGCCGAGCCAGTCGAAACGGCCGGTCGCCTCAGTGTCCCGTGACTCCTGAACGTGGCCGATGGTCGCCCACAGCGCGACCAGCGAGGATCGGCACGTTGATCAGGAATGCGACGCGCCAGCCGATCGTGTCCACCAGGATCCCGCCGATGATCGGCCCCGCCACGATGAGGGCGGACGTCGACGCTGCCCAGATCCCGAACGCCCGGCCTCGTTCGGGGCCATCGAAGGCATGGGTGATGAGTGCGAGCGAGCCCGGGATCAGGAGCGCCCCGGCACCTCCCTGGAGGAGTCGGAAGACGACAAGCCACTCGAGCGTCGGCGCCAGGCCGCAGAGCGCCGACGTGCGATGCGAACCCGACCAGTCCGATCGTGTAGATGCGCCGCCGGCCGTATCGATCGGACAGAGCGCCGGCCAGGATGAGCAGGGCTGCCAGCACGGCCAGGTACCCGCTCTGCGACGTAGTTCTGCCCCTCGAAGACGCTGACGATCGAGGCCGGCAGGTCCTCGCCGATGCTCTTGAGGGCGACGTTCACGACCGTGCCATCGAGGAACACGGCGCCCGAACCGATGACGGTCGCAACGAGCGTCCAGCGTTGGCGGGTGGTCATCGCGGCAGTGTCGCAGCGTTCGACGGGCATCGGCAAGGTTCCCGGGTAGACTCTCGCGCATGCCCGGACCCGTGGCGCTCGTCGGCGCCGGAGAGTTCCTTCCCGCGATGGCCGACTTCGATCAGGCGCTGCTCGCCTCGACCGGCCGTGCGCGTCCGCGCGTCGTCATCCTGCCGACCGCGTCCTTCCCGGACGGCGAGGAGGTCTTCACCCGGTGGGCCGCGATGGGCGTCGCCCACTTCGGGGCTCTCGGGGCGGAAGTCGAGCCCGTCATGGTGCGCGACCGAGCCGGGGCGGATGACGCGGCCGCGGCGCAGGCCGTCGGCGAAGCGGATCTGATCTACCTGTCAGGAGGCAAGCCGGCTCACCTGATGGATGCCCTGGACGGCACGGCCGTGGGTCGCGCCCTGGCCGCCGCGCACGGCCGGGGAGCCGATCCTCGCCGGCTGTTCGGCAGGGGCCATGGTCCTGGCCGGGAACGCCTTCGACTTCCGGCTCAGCCTGATGCCCTGGCTGCTGCGCTGGCGAGACGGGCTGGGGTTCGTTCCCGGTGCGTCGGTGATACCCGCACTACGACGCCTGGCCGGAGCCGTTCTCGGTGCTCATCGCCCTCCAGGCGCCGCGTGGATCGGTGGTCCTGGGGATCGACGAGGAGACTGCGGCGGTGGGCCGAGACGGTTCCTGGCAGGTCCACGGCCGGTCTCGCGTCACGGTCTGGCGCGGCCGCCACCGCGAGCGCTATCGCGCCGGGGACACGTTCCGGATCTAGTTCGGTGCCGCGACGGTGGCGCGAGGCGGTTGGGGCGGTGGGCGGTCGGGCGATCCGAGCCGATCCGGGCGCTGTCGCTGGGAGTCACCGATACGTACGGGGCGTCGCGTCCAGTCGCGCCGCGACGCCAGCCGCGCCCTCGACCAGATCGTCGACTCGGAGTCACCGATCGGTCGGAGGCGTGGCCAGGCGCGCCGCCAGATCGCGACTGGGAGTCCGCCGCAGCCGCGGTCCGCCCGGCCGCGGCTCGGACGCGGTCCCGCGCCGCGCGGAGGCCCAGGGACGTCAGTCCGGCTTGACGGTCCGGAAGCAGTCGGAGCAGTAGACCGGGCGGTCCATGCGCGGCTTGAACGGGACCTGGGCCTGGTTGCCGCACTCGGAGCAGACCACGGCGAAGAACTCACGCGTCGGCCGGTCATCGCTGCGCTCGTAGCCGCGCGGGCCACCGATCTCGCGAACGTCGTAGCCGGTGTCGCGCGTCGCCCGCCGCGTGGCCCGGCAGCCGGTGCAGCGCTTCGGTTCACTCGTGAAACCCTTGAGGGCGTAATACTCCTGATCGGCGGCGGAGTGGATGAATTCCATCCCACAGTCGACACACTGGATGGATCGATCGGCGTACGTCACGGGAGCTCCTCTGGGGCGCGGGCAAGCGGCTTGCGGTGCACCCTGGAAGAAAGCGGCCGGCACATGGGACGACGTCGTCCAGCCGAAGCCGGCGAATCGAGTGCATCCCAGGTGCCGACAGAGACGCCTGTCGTTGGGACGCACCGGTTCTAGTGCCGGGAGGATACAACGACTCCGGGAAATCCGGCTGGCGGCGAGCCGAGCGGTCGGCCGCTGCGACACCGTACCTGTCACAATGACCATCGACCATTCGGGGTGGCGAGCGAGGAGTCATGGGGGCGCCTCGCTCGCACGAACACTCCGATCGAACCGTCCGGCATCGTGACCGACCAGGGAGGCCAGCCGCACCCGGATGCTACGGATCATCCACACCGCCGATGTCCACCTGGGCGCCCGCCACGACGACCTGGGCGAGCAGGCCTCAGCGCAACGGGAGCGGCAGTTCGCCGCGTTCTCGCGTGCTGTGGACCTGGCGCTCACCGAGACGGTGGATCTCTTCCTGATCTCCGGCGACCTGTTCGATTCCAACGTCCAGCCGAGGCGATCGGTCGAGCGCGTGGCCGCCGAGCTGAGGCGCCTCGCGGACGCTCGGATCCGCACGGTCCTGATCCCGGGTACCCACGACGTGTACGACCGGGCCTCGATCTATCGCGCCTACGACCTGCCGACGATGGCCGGCAGCACGCGCCCAGGACGACTACGTCACCGTCCTCGGACCGGATCTTCCGTTCGTGCACCTGCCCGCCTGCGATGTGATCGTCCACGGCCGCGTCTTCGCCACCAAGCGAGCGCCTCACAGCCCGCTCCGGGATCCGATCGCGGACGTGGAAGGGATCGAGGCCACCTGGCGCATCGGCATGATCCACGGCTCCATCTCGATCCCTGGCCGGACGGACCATGACGAGGTCGTCTTCACCACGGACGAGATCGCTGCATCCGGCCTGGATTACCTGGCCCTTGGCCACTGGCACTCGGCCCAGACGGGCAAGGCCGGCCCCGTCACCTACGCGTACGCCGGCGCCCCGGAGGCCGTCGCCCTCGATCAGGATCGAGCCGGCAAGGTCCTGCTGGTCGAGTGCTCGGCAGATGCCGCCGCCCGCTCGGTCAAGGTGGAAGAGCGGATCGTCGGTGCCACCCGCTTCGAGAAGCTGGAGCTCGATGCCGGCGGCATCGTCAGCCAGCCGGCCCTCGTCGCGACGCTGGAGGCAAAGGCGGACCCGAACCTCGTCCTCGACGTCCGGCTCGTCGGCGTCCGGCCGGACGAACTCGATCTTGACATGGACGAGGTCGAGGCCGCCCTCGTCCAGGGCGCTTCCTGAAGGTCCGGGTTCGAGACGCGTCGCTGCCGGCGCTGACCGAAGGCCCCCTGCCCTCACCGGACACCATCGCCGGATCGTTCATCCGCGATGTCGAGGCCCGCATCGCCGGGTTGGGATCCGCGCCGGATCAGACGCCGGAGCAGGCGGCCGAGGCGGCCGAGCTTCGCGACGTCCTGCGCCTGGGCCGCCTGCTCCTCGCCGGGCACGAGGTATCGCTGTGAGGATCCGCCGGCTGCGTATCCGGAACCTGGGTCGCTACCGCGAGCTCGATATCGATCTGGCGCCTGGCCTGACGATCGTCCGTGGACCGAACGAGGCCGGCAAGTCGACGATCGCGCGGGCCATCGAGTTGGCCATCACCCGGCGCGTGACCAGTGCCGCAGGGGACCTCGAGTCGCTCCGACCATGGGATGACACGGACGGCGCAGCGGCCGTCGTGACGCTCGACTTCGACCAGGACGAGGAGGACGGACCCAGGTCCGGCACGCTCGCCAAGACCTTCGCCGGGGCCAAGGGCACAGTCGATCTCCGATACGACGGTAAGGCGATCTCGGACCCGGTCCTCGCCGACCAGGTCCTCGCCGAGCTCACGGGGATCCCGACCGAAGGGTTCTTCCGCTCGACGGGATCGATCCGCCACATGGAGCTGGCGGGGCTCGCGCGCGACGAAGCGGCGTTGCGCGATCGCCTCCAGGAATCGATCAGCGGCGCGGACCGAGGCACGAGCCATGCGCGCCGGAAGCTTGTCAAGGCGCTCCACGACCTGACGACGAAGGGCGACAAGAACCCCGGTCGCCTCAAGGTCGCCGAAGCGGCGATCGCGCAGGCCGCCGCCGGACTGGCCCAGGGCGAGATGGCGCTGGCGCAGCTCGAACGCGATCGCGACAGCCTGTCGGCCGCCCGCGAGCGGCGCGCCGATGCGGAGGCCGCGTTGCTGGAACGTCGTGGCCTGCTCGAGAAGGCTCGCCAGGCCGAGCGCCTGATCGCGGATCGCGACGCCGTCAGAGAGCGTTACGACCGATATCGCCAGGCCGTCGAGGTCAGCGGCGGAGATCGGGCAGCTGGCGGCGAGTCATCCGTCACCGAACCCCCTGCCGGTCCTTCGCCAGGTCGTGGATCGACTGCGCGTGGGCGACGCACGACTGCGCGAACTTCGAGCTCTGCTGTCCGAGGAGGTGGAGGTCCAGTTCGACGTCGCCCCGGAGCCGTCCTGGCAGCCGCTCTCGAGGTGGTCCATCCCACTCGTCATCGTCGGCCTGGTCGTCGCCGGGCTCGGCTTCGCCGGCGAGGCTGCCGGGTTCCTGGACCTCGGGCAGCTGCCCATGATCGTCGGCCTGGTCATCGCGGGGATCGGTCTCGTGCTGGCCGCCGTGGCGTTCTGGTTGCGGCGCGGCTCGAAGATGGAGACCCAGCTTCGCGACGTCGAGATCGACCGCCGGTTGCGTGGGCGTTCCGACCTGGAGGAGGAGCTCCTTGCCCTCGAGGCGGATACCAAGCGTCAGCTGGAGTCGCTGGACCTGGAGGATCTGCCCGCCGCAGAGCAGTTGCTCGCCCTCGAGGAAGTCCATGTCCAGTCGATCGACCGACTGTCTGCCCAGCTCGAAGGGCTGGTCGGCAAGGAGCCGCCGGACGCGCTCCCGGGCTTGCGCGATAGCGCAGCCCTCGACATCGAACAGAAGACGAGCGCGCTCGAGGCACTCGGCCCGGTCGCCAAGGAGCCGCGAGCGCGCGAGCGGCTCGAGGTCGAGGTCAAGGGCCAGGAGCACTCGCTGGAGGCGGCCCGTGATGACGAGGCGAACGCGCGCGCTCGCGTCGAGACGAATGCCGTCGATGCCGAGCAGGTAGCCGCCCAGGCCGAACGACTGGCCGTCTGGCGAGAACAGATGGCAGCGCTCGAGCGACGCCACCGGGTGTACGCGGCGACACTCGCGGCCATCGACGATGCCGAGCGGGCGACCATGAAGACCGTCACCCGCTATCTCGAGAAGCACATGGTGGGGGACCTGGCGACCGTCACCGACGGCCGCTATCGACGCGTCCAGGTGGATGACCGCACGCTGGACATCGAGGTGATGGCGCCCGAGAAGGGCGACTGGGTCAAGGTCAGCGCCCTGAGCCAGGGCACCCTCGACCTCGTCTACCTGACGGCTCGCCTGGGTCTTGTCCGCCTCGTCACCGGCGATCGGCGCCCGCCGCTCCTGATGGACGATCCGTTCGTCAGCCTGGACGACGATCGTGCCCACCGGGCCCTCGAACTGCTCAAGTCCGTCGCGAACGACTTCCAGGTCATCTACCTGACCACGTCGGACCGGTATGACGCCGCGGCCGACGCCGTCGTTGAGCTGCCAGGCCCGACCGCCAGGGACGATGCGCCGGCGGAGCCGAGCGCCTGATCGACATCCTGTCCGGCGCGACCGGCGCCGTCGTGTTCGGGCTGATCTCGGCGGCCGCCTGGGGGACCGGTGACTTCGGTGGTGGACTCGCCAGCCGACGGGCCCCGGTCTTCGGCGTCGTCCTGATCTCCCAGTTCATCGGTATGGCGATGGCCTTCGGCCTGGCCGTCGTTCGCGCCGAGGGTCTTCCACCCGTCACGGACCTGGGTTGGAGTGTGGCCGGCGGGATCGCCGGCGGGATCGGCATCGCCAGCCTGTATCGCGCCCTGTCCATCGGTCGGATGGCCGTCGTCGCCCCGGTCACGGCCGTGCTGGCCGCCTCCATCCCGGTCGTGGTCGGGTTCGTCCTCGACGGCCTGCCGGACCCCGTCGTGCTGGTCGGGATGGGACTGGCCATCGTCGCCGTGGTCCTCGTGTCGCGGATCGAGGACGGCTCCGGCGGTCGATCGCGCGGGCTGGGCCTGGCGCATCGTGGCGGGCGTCGGGTTCGGGTTGTTCGGCGTCTGCATCGGCCAGCTGAGTGCGGGTCATGTCTTCGGCCCGTTGGCCCTGGTCCGAGCGACCGAGGCGGTCATGATCGGCGGCCTCGTGTTGGTGACTCGCTCGCCGTGGCGGCCACCTCGCGACCTGGTCCTGGCGATCTGCGGCGTCGGCGTGATGGACATGGTCGGCAACGGTGCCTACATCCTGGCCGTCCAGGCCGGCTCGCTCGCGGTCGCGGCCGTCCTCTCGTCGCTGTACCCGGTCACGACGGTGATCCTGGCGACGATCTTCCTGCGCGAGCGGGTGACCCGTGTCCACGCCTTCGGGATCGGCCTGGCGGCGATCGCGGTGGTGCTGATCGCGGCGGGGTCCGCGTAGACTCCTCGCATGACCGATCCGACGCCGCCGACAGGTGCCCCGCTGACCAGCCCGACCCTCGAGACCGTCTGGCTCGTCGAGGCGACCTACGCGCCCGACGGCGCCGAGACGCGCGTGCCGTTCCGCGCCGAGCACGTGGCCCGGGCGGCCGCGCTCAAGGCGGCCGGCACGTACGTGGAGGTCGGCGCGTTCCTGGACGTATCGAGCTCGATCATCATCGTCCGTGCCGCGACCGAGGCCGAGGCGCTCGACGTGGTTCGAGGCGACGTCTACATGGCCAACGGCATCTGGGTGGAACTCCGGGCGAGGCCGTTCGGGCGGGTCGCCGACTGAGTCCGCGAAGCGTCCGGCGCCCGCCATGCGGCCCTCGCTCCCGGTCCCATCCAGCCCTTGACATCGGGGTGCCGGCGCCCAGCATGGAGGTCGGATCGCCGGTCGTCGCCGCAGACGTGTCCGGAAGGAGCGACATGAGCAAGACCAAGCCCCGGCAAGCGGAGCACAACGCCGGCGCGTTCCTCAGCCCGGTCGGGACCATCCCCGCGCCGATGAGCACGCTCAGCGACGAGTATCGAGACGAGCCGGCCGAGCCCCAGGACTCCGATCGCGTGCCCGAGCCCGAGCCGCCCGGCCTCGTCCGTCGGATCATCGAGCGGCTGGAGCACCGATCGGAACCCGGCCACTGAGATCCGGGCACGGCCATCCGGCGCCGTGGGAGCGCCGTCAGCTCGGCGGCAGCCGCCGGATCTCCAGCGCATCGACCTCGGCGGGGTCGCGCACGATCACGACCTGCTCGAACCCTTCGCCGTGCAAGGGCCGCATCGTCCACGATCCGACGGACCTGGCCAAGGTGGCGACGAACGACAGTCCTCTGGCACGACCCGGTCGCGGCCGTGCGGCGTTGCGCGCCAGGACGATGCCGGGCGCCAGGTCGAGCACGATCGCGGTCGATGGGACTCCGGCGGCCGCGGCCCGGGTCACGACCGTCGCGCCGGGCGTCGCGCGGTGAGGTTGGTGGCATCCACGACGCTCAGGCGACCCGACGCGAAGCCGCCGATCGAGTGCCAGGTGGAGCGCGCGGAAGGCCGCCCGGGTGACGGACTGGTCTGCGGCGTCGCCTGCGATAGCGGCGCGAAACGCATCTGACGACAGCATCTCGTCGCGTTCGAAGTGGCGAGCGGCGAACGTGGACTTGCCCGACCCGGCGGCTCCGACGAGCACCACGAGCGATGGATCCGGGAGCATCGACGACGGCCACGGCCGGATGATGCACCCACCGAGCGGCGCCCGGAGCGCGGGACACGTCCGGGCCGGCGCCTGGAAACGAAGAAGGGTCGATGAGGCAGACCACCGCCGTCATCTGGTTCCGCCGGGACCTGCGACTCCACGATCACCCCGCCCTGACGTCGGCCATCGAGGGCCACGACCGGGTCGTGCCGCTGTTCGTGCTGGATCCGCGACTCCTCGAAGGTCGCTTCGCCAGCCCGGTGCGGACCTGGTTCATGCTGGAGTCGTTGCGGGAGCTGAGTACATCCCTGGCGGCGCTCGGTGCGCCGCTGGTGATCCGGACCGGCGATCCCGCCGATGAGGTGGCCGCGGTCTGCGCGATCGACCGGCGCGCGGGACGTCTACGTCTCGCGCGACCACGCGCCCTATGGGCGGGCGCGGGATACCCGGGTCGTCGAACGGCTCGCGGCGGCGGGCGTGGCGTTCCACCCGAAGCGGGGCGTGCTCATCCACGAACCGGAGGAAGTGGCGACCGGTCAGGGCCGCCCGTTCTCGGTCTACTCGCCGTTCCGTCGCGCCTGGGAGCGACTCGAGCGGCGAGCGGTCCTCGCCCGCCCGTCCGGCCTGGCGGGTCATGAACTCGATGCCGGGCGTCGTGCCGTCCCTCGGCGAGCTTGGTCTCGAGGTACCGCCGCCTTCGACCGTGCGTTGCTCCCCGCGCCGGGCGAGTCGGCCGCCCGGCGGCGGCTCGAGCGACTGGCTGGAGCGTGGCGTCGATGGCTACGCGTCGTCACGCGACCGGCTCGACCTCGAGGACGGGACGTCACGACTGTCGGCGGACCTGCACTTCGGTCTCCTGTCGCCCAACGAGATCGCGGAGCGGGCGCTTGGCCCGGGTGATGGGCGGCGTGTCTTCGTGAACGAGCTCGTCTGGCGCGAGTTCTATGCGCACGTCCTGTTCCATCGGCCGTCGGTCCGCGAGCGATCGTTCCGTCCGGAGTTCGACGGGATCGCGTGGTCCCGGGACGAAGGCGCGATCCATGCGTGGCAGACCGGCCGGACCGGGTACCCGATCGTGGACGCGGCGATGCGCCAGCTCGCGGCAACGGGTTGGATGCACAACCGGGCCCGGATGATCGTCGCCACCTTCCTGACCAAGGATCTGCTGGTGGACTGGCGGGTCGGCGAGGCGCACTTCATGCGGCACCTGGTCGATGGCGACATCGCCAGCAACAACGGCGGTTGGCAATGGTCGGCGTCGACGGGGACGGACCCGCAGCCGTACTTCCGGATCTTCAGCCCGGTCGCGCAGGGGCGTCGCCACGACCCGGATGGTGCGATACGTCCGACGCTGGGTGCCGGAATTGGCTCCCGTTCCGACGCGCTGGATCCATGCGCCCTGGGAGATGCCGCCCGAGGTGGCCGCTGCCGCCGGCGTTCGGATCGGCACCGACTACCCGGAGCGCATCGTGGACCACGGGATGGCCAGGCTCCAGGCGCTCGAGGCCTACCGGAGCGTCCGGCCGAATCGCGCTCGCCCGGAGACTGAGACGCACCTCCGCTACCTCCGACTGTCCACAATCCGTCCACACCCGCCGCGAAGCTCGGGGATAACTTCACCGGCTCCGGATGCAACTTCGTGGATAAGGCCGTTGTGGCCGACCCACCCCGGGACGTACATTTCGTCTTGCCCGAAGGGGCAGTGCGAACCAACCAGACCGCATCGGGGAGCGATCCTCGGAACGGTCCCGGGAACCGGGTCTTTCAGCCGCAAGGCTGGGGGGCGAGGGACCCGGCGACGATCAGGGACTGCGACTTGTCGAAGCCCCCGAACCCGTCGAACGGTCGGGTCCTACAGTTCCTTCGGGCGCTTTCGTGTGCGCCGCGCGTTCGCGTGTCCAGCTCGCGCGGCGCTCCGAAGCGGCGCTCTGCCTGAGCCACGAGTCCGCGAGTCGGCGGATCCTCGAGTCCGCGAGCGGCGCATCGGTTAGGCTCCGCCCGTGCATTCCCGCTTCCGTCAAGACCCGCCCAGGACTGGCGAGTCCTCGTCGCGGTCTTCTGGGCCGTTGCGATGGTGGAGGGCCTCGGCGTCGCCCAGATCTTCGCCTTCGTGCCGATCTACCTGCGCGAGATGGGCGTTTCGGAGGCTGATCGGCTTGCTTTCGTGGGCCTGTTCACTGCCCTGATCTTCGTCGTGGGGGCGCCTCTCGTCCCGCTCTGGGGCGTGTGGGCCGACAAGTACAGTCGCAAGGCGGTCATCGTGCGCAGCGCCCTGGTGGAGGCAGTCGTCTTCGCGGTGGCGGCGCTCGCACGCGAACCGTGGCAGCTGGCCGTAGCGATGCTGCTCATCGGGTTCCAGCTGGGCAACACCGGGGTCATGCTCGCAGGGATCCGCGATGTCGCGCCGCTGGCTCGCCTGGGCGTCACCATCGCGATCTTCGGCGCGGCAAGTCCGATCGGTTTCGCCATCGGGCCGGCCCTCGGCGGTGTGTTCGTCGACGGATTCGGCTGGAGCCTCTCCGCAGTCTTCGGCCTCTCGGCGCGCTGTCCGTCGGGACGGCGCTGCTGGTGACGTTCGGGTCCCGCGAAGTCCGGCCGGAGGTCGTCCCGCGAGGGTTCGGTCATCTCACTGGCGTTCGGGGCCGTCCGCGGCGTCCTGTCCGACCGGGTCGTCCGTCGGATCTTCGCCATCTTCGGGCTGGCCTTCCTCGCGACGCAGATGACGCGTCCGTACATCCCCGTCCTCGTCGAGGAGATCGTCGGGGTCGGGCCCGGTCTGGCATCCGCGATCGCCCTCGTTGCGGGACTGGCAGCGTTCGTCGGGGCTCTGATCTCGCCGATGGGCGGCGCGCTCGGGCGACCGGTCGGCTTCCGGCCCGGTCCTGATCGCGGCGCTCGTGGGCGGTGCGATCGCGCTGCTCGCCATGTCCGCTGGCGGACGGGGTCCCGATCCTGGCCATGGCCGCGGTCGCTCCTCGGGATGTCCACCGCGGCGGCGTCCGCGATGATCTTCGGCTGCTGGCGAAGAGCGTGCGCTGCCGAGCGGAGGTCGGCCACCCTCAACCTCGTCTACCTGCCGCTGTACGCAGCGGGCATCCTGGGGCCGGCGGCGGCGGGGTGGTCGTCACCGCGGGCGGCCTGTCGGCGCTGTTCGTGGCCGGTGCGGCCGTATTCCTGTTCGGGGCGTGGTCGATCGTCGTGATGGGTCGCCGCCAGACGGCGGAGGCGGGCTCGCCGGTCAGCGAGGTGAGCGCAGGGCGGACGGGACCGACGGACGACCGTCAGGCCGCCACGTCCATCAGCGGAGGTCGCGGCTCGCGAAGTGTCGGCAGCTCCGGACTCCGCCTGGGCGTCCTGCTCGCGCAGGACGATGACCGCGAGGAGCATGCTCAGGCCGCCGTACCAGAGGGCCGGCAGCGCCAGCATCCCGGCGACCGGCACCGTCCAGCGACGGTTCGGTCTTCGCCCCCCAGACCACGACGGCGACCGCGAACGGGAGGCGCACGATGAACGGGATCGGGATCGCGGCCCACGTGCCGTCACGACCCGCGATCCGGATGAGGACCTGGATCCACTCGACCCAGGCGCCCGGCATGATCACGAAGGAGGCGGCGATGATCGCGGCCGTCGCTCCGAGGGCGATCGACAGCTGGCGCCACTCGCCACGGACGACGAACCACAACAGGCCGATACCGGGCGTGACCTTGGTCAGGATCACGAACGCCCAGCGCCGCGGGATAGCGGAAGCCGATGACCATCGCGGCGGCGAGCAGCAGCGAGATGTTGCCGCCGGACAGCTCGACGATCGCCAGGAGCGCGCCAAGCGCGAACAGGCGCGGTCCCGTCAGGAACCGGACCGCCAGGAGCATGATCGCCGTCCAGACGCCCATGAACACCCCCCACGGCAGGGCAGCCAGCGGCGACAACAGCTGCAGGAACGCGGGCGAGTAGACGTAGGCGCCGGGCTTGGTCCAATCCGAGTGGAGGTAGGGCGCGTGGAGATGGTTGGCCCAGTAGGAGATGGCTTCCATGCCGGTCCCCCACGGTCGCCCGATCGGCTGGGCGAGCAGGACGATCATGAGCCAGACCCCGAAGGCCACGATCAATCCCGTGATCTCGGCATTCGGCAGGCGCGACGCGACCGCCGCCGGCAAGGCGGTTCGATCGCGAGGGATGGTGAGCTGGGTGGGCAGTTCAGTCATGTTCCCGACGGATGTGTGGCGACCGCGAGGGTCGAGCCCGGCCACGGTGCTGATGGGCAACGTACGTGTGCATGGGTGACTGTACGTCATCAGCGGCCAGACGGCGTTCGGTCAGCGTGACGTAGGATGGCGCCGTGCCGAACATCGCCCTGCCTCGCCCGCTTCCGCGCCCGCGTGGTCGTCGCCCGACGTCCCCGGATGAGGTGATGCCCGACGCGATCGCGTCGCCGGACATCCTCGAGGCGGCGGGGCTGCGCTGGATCCACATCGAATCACCTCGGTCGGCGGATCGGGATTGGCTGGAGGACCAGTTCGACTTCCACCCGCTGGACTACGAGGACGTGTACTCCCGCAACCAGCGACCCAAGCTCGACCAGTACGACGATTACGTCTTCATCGTGTTGCACTTCCCCCTCTTCGACAAGGAGAGCGCGCCGCGTCCTGACGGCGGAGATGGACCTCTTCATGGGCCCGGATTACCTGATCACCCTGCCCAATGTGCCGCTCCCGCCGCTGACCGCGATGTTCGAGCGCTACCGTGAGAAGGAAGAGTTGCGCGAGGACACCTTCTCGAAGGGATCGGGCTACCTGCTCTACAAGATCGTGGACACGTCGCGTCGACGCGTCATTCCCGATGTTGCGCAAGATGGGGCTGAAGCTCGAGCGGATCGAAGACGACATGTTCGAGGGCCGCTCGTCCGAGATCGTCCGCGACATCTCCGAGGTCAAGCAGGAGATCATCAACTTCCGCAAGATCGTCCGCCCGCAGCGAGCGGTGTTGCGCGACCTCGAGCGGACGAAGCAGCGCTATCTCCAGGAAGAGCTGGAGATCTACTTCGATGACATCTCCGACGCAGCCGAGCGGATCTGGGACACCCTCGAGAACTACAAGGAAGTCGTCGAAGGGCTCGAGTCCACCAATGAGGCGGTCCTGTCACATCGCCTGAATGACTCGTTCAGGATCCTGACCGCGGCCAGCGTCGTGCTCCTGCCACTGACCCTGATCGCGAGCATCTTCGGCATGAACGTCCCGGTGCCGGGCGAGGGCCAGCCGTACGCGTTCCTCGGGATCATGTTCATGATGGGCGTGCTGCTGGTGGCGCTGGTGGCCTACTTCCGGCGGCGCGGCTGGCTGTAGCGGCGCGGCCGCGACCAGGCTATCCAGGCCCGCCGCCGTCCGGGCGTCCCGAGGCCTGCCGCTGCTCGTCAGGCCGGCAGGTCGCGCTCGCCGGGTCCGACGTAGTTGACGTCCGGGCGGATCAACCGGTTGTCGGCGGCCTGCTCCAGGACGTGGGCGGTCCAGCCCGCGTGGCGGGACAGCGAGAACGCCGCGGGGAACAGGTCCGGCGTGAGGCCGACACCCATCAGGACGGGCGCGGCGTAGAACTCGACGTTCGTCTTGAGTGGACGGTCCGGATGCGTCTCGGCCAGGACGCGCAGCGATACGTCCTCGACATCGATCGCGAGCTGGAGCCAATCGGGTTTGGTCGGCATCGCCTCGGCGACCTTGCGCAGGGCCGCGGCCCGCGGATCGTAGGCGCGATAGACGCGATGACCGAAGCCCATCAGCCGCTCGCCGTTGGCCAGGGCCTCGCGGACCCACGCCTCGGCATGGTCGGCAGAGCCGACGCGACTCAGCTGGTCCACGACCTCGGATGGCGCGCCACCGTGGAGCGGCCCCTTCATCGTGCCGATCGCCGCGGCGACGGCCGACGCGATGTCCGAACGGGTGGACGTGACGACGCGGGCGGTGAACGTCGAGGCGTTGAAGCCGTGCTCCGAGCCGACGATGAAGTACGCATCCAGCGCGCGCGCCGTGGCGGCATCCGGCCGCTCGCCCTTGAGCTGGTAGAGGAAGCCTTCGACGAGATCGAGCGAAGGATCCGGCTCGATCGGCTCGAGCCCGTCGCGCAACCGGGCGAACGCCGCCAGCGCGGAGGGCGAGAACGAGGTGATCGCGCGGGCCTGCTCGGCGGTCGGCGGCCACGGCAGGTCCTGGGTGGCGCCCCAGGCCGACACAGCCGTTCGAAGCGCATCCATGGGCTTGGTCGATGTCGGCAGGGCACGCAGGATGGCCATGACCGGCGCGGGGATCGGCGCGGTCGGCAGCCGATGGGCCGGGTCCCACTCACCCGTCCAGAGCAGGTTCGCGACAGCCGGGTACGTGCCGCGATCGACGAGGTCGCCGATCCGATAGCCGCGGTACAGGAGGCGTCCATGCTCTCCGTCGACGTAGCCGAGGGTGGTCTCGCCGGCGATGACACCCTCGAGTCCAGGTGAATACGGGCGGGGTTCGGGCATCGGCCAGTCGGTCATCGGTCAAGGGTAGTCGGCTCGACGATGGCACGCAGCCCGGCCTCGGGCGGCGGCGGCCGCCGGCCCACGGCCCCAGGCCGGCGAGTCAGTCCAGGAAACGCCGGATCGCCTCGGCGAACGCGTCCGGGTGCGTGTGGTGGGCGGCGTGGCGGGCTCCATCGATCTCGACCACGCGACCGTGCTCCAGGCGCCCGTCGAGCGCGTTCGTCGCCGCATGGAAGACCGGGAGGCTGTCGGAGCCCAGGATCTGGAGCACGGGCTGTCGGACGTTGCCGAGGACGTCGAGCGAGGCGGCCCGGACTTCCTCTGCCTCGAGCTCGCGCAGGATCGTGCCGGCCGCGGCCGCCCGCACCGGCCAGATCGGGTTCGCCCGGTACGAGGCCAGGTCCGCGGCGGACATCCCGACGATCTCGGTGAAGAACGTCGCGAGCGCGCCATCCGGATCGCCTGCCGCCAGCATCGCGCGCAGGCGGTCCTCGATGCCCGGCGGGTGGTAGCTGGCGCCCGGTGGGGATGGGGCGCCCTCGTAGCAGACGACCCGGGCGATCGAGTCGGTGAGCAGGGCGGCGCCGAGCGCCAGTCCGCCCACCGTACGAGTGGCCGACGAGGTCGATCGGGCGCGCCACGTGCGGCCGCCAGGGCGTCGGCGACGGCGGCCACGTCCTCGAACTCGCGCTCGATGGAGTAGGGGAGCGTGTCGCCGGACGCTCCGCGGCCGCGACGGTCGATGGCGTAGATGTCGTAGGCATCGGCGAGGCGCGGGCCGATCGCCCGGAAGGTCGAGTGATCGGCGGTCGTCCCGTGGACGAGGAGGAGCGGCGGCCCGTCCGCAGAGCCGCTCCGGAAGGTCGCGATCGCGGGTGCCATCGGGGGACGTGACCTCGAGGCGCGGCTCGGTCACCGCGGCAGGTGGACCGCGGCCGCCTCGTCGAGGATCCACGTGGCGTGGCCGCGACGGGCGAGCTGGGCGGGCCAGCGGCGCGGCTCATGCGTCGGGCCAAGGATGTCGGCGAGGACGTCGGCCTTCGCCTTCGCCTGTGACGACGACGAGGACAGCCCGGGCTGCGCCGATGATCTCCGGGTGCATCGTCACGCGCTCCACGTGCGGCTCGATGTGGGTCGGCGCCGGGATCGCCATCGCCCACTCGTCGGCATCGAAGGCGGCCGAGCCCGGGAAGACGGACAACAGGTGGCCGTCGCCGCCGACGCCGAGGAAGACCAGGTCGAGGATCGGCCAGCCGCCGGGGCTCGACGGGCCGACGGACGCGAGCTCCTCGGCCAGGGCCGCGGCACACCAGGCGGCATCGTGGCCACCATCGATCGACTCCCCACAGCGGAACGGGTGGAGATGCTCGGCCGGATGGGCAGGCCGGTCCCGTCCGCGAGCAGGATGTCGTCCACCGCCTTGACGTTGGACAGCGGGTCGTCGCGCGGAACGTAGCGGTCGTCGCCCCACCAGACGTGGACGGCGTCCCAATCGACGAGATCGCGACGATCGGGACCGCGCAGCTCCCGGTAGACGGCAGCCGGGGTGGAGCCGCCGGTCGTCGCCCAGTGGGCGACCCCTCGTGCGTCGATCGCGGCCGCGAGGCTGCGCACGATGTGGTCCGCGGCGAGTCCGGCGACGGACGCGGCGCCCGCCACGACGATCTCCGGCTCGCCCGTCGCCGGGGTCATCCGCGGCTGCCTCGCGGTCCGGCCAGGGCCGCGGCGGCCTGGAGTGCCCCGGCGGCGACGGGATCCCGCCGTCCTCCCTCGATCGCCTGGGCGAGCAGGTCCACCTCGGTCAGGCGCGGCGCCCGGAAGCTGCGCTCGAGTGCCTCGACGCCGTCCTGCCAGACACGCACATGGACCGATCCGGCCTCTGCGGTGACATCGGCACGCAGCTCCGAGCCGCGCCGGTCGGCGAGGAGTTCGACGCGCAAGGTCGTGCCGGCGGGCGTCGGCGAGAGGACAGGCCGTGACGAGGACCGACACCTCGGCACGACCGTCCGACAGGATCGCCGCCTGGCCGCGCCCGGCTGTCTGGACGGCTCCGGTCGAGCGGACCGGGCCCGCCCGCGCGGGACTTCGCCGGGCCGGTGATCGACGCGAGTGGCTTGACGACGTGGAGGCCCAATCGCGAGGCGAGCCAGGCGACGTGGTAGACCGGCTTGACCAGGTTGGTGAACCCGGCCGCGCCCGTCTCGTCGTGCGTGCCGTAGGTGACCGCGATCCGCCGCAGGTAGCGGAGGTACGGCAGGAACTCCGGATCGTCGAAGATCGAGGCGATCGCCTCGCGCCAGCGCGACTGGCGGACGAGCGCGAAGTCGCTGACGGCCAGGCGTCCGGTCGCCGCCAGGCCCGCGAGTTCGCGGATGCGATCGAGCCCGTCGCCGTTCCACGTGGAGCCGTCCACCACGAGCCGGTCGGCCGCGGCGAGCATGTCGTTCGTCGCGGCCAGACCGAGCGGTGGCTCGTCCGGCCACCAGATGGTGACCGGGAGGTCGTGGATCAGCAGCGGCGTCGACGATCGCCGCCACGTGACGGCCGGCCTCGCCGCCGGCGGTGATGTGGATCATCTCCGCGCAGGTCTCGGGCGACCCTTCGCGCGGCAGCACGCAGTGGGCCTCCACCCGGGCGTCCAGCCACGACGGGCCGTCCGGGTCCGCGGAGCCGACGATCATCGTCCGTGACGGATGCCGCCCGGTCAGGGCCTGGATCGTGGCGGCGCAATGCTCGGCGAGCTCGGGCCGCCGGGCGATGACCACCAGGTTCATCACGCTGGAGCGTGCGGAAACGTGCCGGCCGGGCTCGCCGTCCACCTCGGCGGTCAGGTCCTGGCCGGACCAGATCCTGGCCAGCTCGTGCTCGATCTCCGCGATGCTGTGGGCGCGGGCCGACCAGCGCAGGACCGGCTCGCCGATCTCGAGTGGCGACGCCGTGGCCATCGGGACGCGTCTAGAACCGGCGCCAGCGCCGGCCGTCGCGGGCGAGCAGCTCATCCGAGGCGGCCGGGCCCCACGTCCCGGCGTCGTAGTCGGGGAAGACCGGTGGCGGGGCAGCTGCCCACGACTCCACGATCGGATCGACGATGCCCCAGGCTTCCTCGACCTCGTCCGCCCGCGTGAACAGCGACGCATCGCCCTGGAGCGCGTCCAGGATCAATGTCTCGTAGGCATCGGGCGAATCCACGTTGAAGGCGGAGCCATAGGTGAAGTCCATCGTCACCGACCGGACATCCAGTCCGAGCCCTGGGACCTTGGCCCCGAAGCGCAGCATGATCCCCTCGTCCGGCTGGATCCGGATCGCCAGCAGGTTGGCATCGGGCTCGACGCCCTCGTCCTTGAACAGGCGGTGCGGGACCTCGCGGTACTGGATCGCGATCTCGGTGGCGCGCTTGGGCAGCCGCTTGCCGGTGCGGACGTAGAACGGCACCCCGGACCAGCGCCAATCGTCGATGGTCAGCTTGGCCGCGACGAAGGTCTCGGTCTCCGACTCGGGGTCCACCTCCGCTTCCTGTCGGTAGCCCGGGACCTGGGTGGCGGCCACCCAGCCCGGCCCGTACTGCCCGCGGACGACGTCGCCGGCCTTGCCGTCTACCGGCAGCGCTCGAGATCGCGCGCAGGACCTTGACCTTCTCGTCGCGCAACGCATTCGCCTCGAAGGTGGCCGGCGGCTCCATCGCGATCAGGCTGACGAGCTGGAGCAGGTGGTTCTGCAGGACGTCGCGGGACGCGCCGGTCTGCTCGTAGAACGAGCCGCGACTCTCGATGCCGATCGACTCCGCCACGGTGATCTGGACATGGTCCACGTAGCGTCAATTCCAGAGCGGCTCGAAGATCCCGTTCCCGAACCGGAAGACCAGCAGGTTCCGGACGGTCTCCTTGCCCAGGTAATGGTCGATGCGATAGACCTGCGACTCGCGGAAGACCTTGCCGACCTCGCGATTGAGACGCTTGGCCGACTCGAGGTCATGGCCGAACGGTTTCTCGATGACGATCCGGCGCCAACCGCTGTCGCTTCGCTCGTGGTCGAGTCCCACCCGCCCGAGCCCGGCGATGATCCCGGCGAACTGCGACGGCTGGATGGCGAGGTAGAACAGGTGGTTGCCGCGCGTCCGGTGCTCGGGATCGACGGCTGCCAGGCGGGCGGCGAGCCCTTCGAAGCCGCCCGGGTCGTGGAAGTCCAGGTGGTGATACAGGACCCGCTCGGCGAACGTGGCCCAGGCTGCCTCGTCGAGCGGCAGGGCCCGACTGTTCGTCTCGACGGCGGTGCGCATCTCCGCCCGGAACGAGTCGTCATCGAATGGACGCCGGCCCACTGCCAGGAGCGACGAACTCGTGCGGCAGTAGGTTCGTCCGCCAGAGCTGGTAGATCGCCGGGATCACCTTTCGATGAGCGAGATCGCCGGTCGCTCCGAACAGCACGACCACCGCTGGGTCCGGCACCCGTTCCAGCCGCAGGCCCTGGCGCAGGACGTTCTCGGCAGGCTTCGACGCGCGAGGGACGACGGGTCTGCCGGGCCAGCCGCTGGTCCTTCATCGTCAGCGGGACATCGCGCGGCCTGGGTGCCGCCGGTGCTGCGGGGGCTGGCGCCGCCGGCGGGTTCGTCGCCGGCCGCGGGCTTCGTCCGCCGGGGGCTTCGGCGCCCGCGTTCCTGCCATGCCTACTCCGTCTTGACCGCGTGGCCGCCGAACTCGTTGCGCAGCGCGGCGAGCACCTTGGCGCCGTACGAGTCGTCCTGGCGAGACCGGAAGCGGGTCAGCAGCGAGAGCGTGATGACCGGAGCCGGAACGTCGTGGTCGATCGCCTCCTGGACGGTCCAGCGACCTTCCCCGGAGTCCGCCACGAAGCCCTTGAGGTGCTCCAGGTCCGGGCCGTTCGCCCGGAACGCCCGCCCGGCCAGCTCCAGCAGCCAGGAACGGACCACGGAACCCTGCATCCACAGCTCGGAGATCGCCGCCGAGGTCCAGGTCGTAGTCGCTGGCGTGCATGATCTCGAAGCCTTCGGCATACGCCTGCATCAGGCCATATTCGATGCCGTTGTGGACCATCTTCACGTAGTGCCCGGAACCCGGCCCGCCGATGTGGAGGTAGCCGTCCACCGGGGCGAGGGAGGTGAAGATGGGCTCGAGCGGCGTGACCGCCTCGGCATCGCCGCCGACCATCATGCAGTAGCCGACCTGGAGGCCCCAGATCCCGCCGGATGTCCCGGCGTCCACGTAGTCGGATGCCCTTCGCCGCAAGATCCCCGTGGCGGCGGACGTCGTCGTGGAAGTTGGTGTTGCCGCCGTCGATGATCGTGTCGCCGGGCTCCAGGTGCTCCAGCAGGTCCGCGATCTGCGCCTCGGTGGCGTCGCCGGCCGGGACCATCACCCAGACCGCGCGGGGCTTCTCGAGCGCCGCGACCAGCTCCGCGATCGAGTAGGTCGGCGTGGCTCCCTCGCCCGCGATCTCGGTGGTCTTCTCCGGCGTTCGGTTGTAGACGACCACCTCGTGGCCGTCCTGGAGCAGGCGGCGGACCATGTTGGCCCCCATCCGGCCGAGCCCGATGAACCCGATGCGCATCTTGTCAGGCCTCCGTGATCGTTTCGGTGTCGAGGGCGGCGGCAAGAGCCCGCTCGAGGTGCGCCAGGCCGGTCGCGAGGTCATGGCCAAGGTGGACCCGAAGGATCGGCAGGTCGTGCGACTCGATGGCCGCGAAGTCGCCCGCCGCCTGGGCGTCGATGAGTTGCCCGAAGGTGTACGGCCAGCCCGGGATCTCACGGTCCACCGGGTGATGCGCAGTCAGCTGGAGGAACCAGCCGATCGGTGCGCCGCCCTTGTGCAGCTGGCCCGTGGAATGCAGGAAGCGCGGCCCGTAGCCGGCCGTCGTGGCCAGGCCGGTCCGGTCGCGCAACAGGGCCCGGATCCGGGCCATGGCCGCATCCGCCTCGGCCGACGGGGCGATGAACGCCTGGAGGCAGAGGTAGCCGTCCGTTCCGTCGGCGAGCCAGGTGACGCGCCAGTTCGCCGACCACGTCGCCGGGGCCGGCCGTCAGGCGCAGGGCCGCGTCACCGTACAGGGCGAGTCCGTCGGCGTCCGCGATCGGGTCGGGGGCGGCGCTGTCCTCGGCCCCACCCTCCTCATGGCGAGCGAGGACCGATCGCGTGAGCTGCTTGGCCTCTTCCACGTTGGGCTGGTCGAATGGGTCGATGCCCAGGACGGCCCCGGCGATGGCCGTGGCGACCTCCCAGCGGACGAACTCGGCGCCGAGGTCGATGGGGTCGTTGACGGTGATCCGGATGACCGGATGACCGGCCGTCGGCGAGCGCCGTCGCGAGGGCGCCACGCCCAGCCGACGCGCCATCCACCAGCGCGATCCGGACGAAGGCCCGATCGGACCCGTAGGACGTCACCTCACCGAGCGGTTCGCAGGTCCACCGGGACGATCCCGATCCCGCGCTTGCCGGTGCTCTCCGCGATGAGCTGCTCCAGCCAGCCGCCGAAGGTGGCGAGCTCGTCATCGATCAGGAACGTCAGCTTGTCGCGTCCGGCCTGCGCGAGCGTGCCGATGGCGAGTCCGAGCGAGACACCGGGGTTCGCCGACGGGTCCGGCTGCCGGCAGGCACCGAGCATCGTGGTCGCGGACGCCAGCAGCGCGTCCAGGTCCAGGCCGATCAGCGAGGCCGGGATCAGGCCCACGTAGGTCAGCGCGGAGTACCGGCCGCCGACATCGGGCGGATTCAGGAAGACCTCGCGGAAGTCATCGGAGTGGGCGAGCGCCTCGACGCTCCTGCCCGGATCCGTGACGGCGACGATCAGTGCGCCGCCGTTGTCGTAGGAGTGGTGGTGCTTCCGGGCGTCCATGGCGGCTTCGGCCCGCGTCCAGGTATCGGCGAGGAAGGCATTCGGCTCGGTCGTGGTGCCGGACTTGGACGACACGATCGTGAGGGTCGTGAGCGGGTCGAGGTCGTCCATCGTCGCCGACACGTAGGCGGGGTCCGTCGAGTCCAGGATCCGCATCGCGGGGTACCCGTCCTGCGACCCGAACGTCCGATGCAGGACATCCGGCGCGAGGCTGCTGCCGCCCATCCCGGCCACGATGACGTTGTCGAACCCGGCGGCCACGATCCCGTCGCCGAATCCCTCAAGGGCCGCGATCCTGTCCGTGAAGTGCTCCGGGGCGTCAAGCCAGCCGAGACGGTCCACGATGGCGGCCTGGACCACTGGATCGGTCGACCACAGGCTGGCGTCCCGGTCGAAGAGACGGTTCGCCCAGGACTCGTCGCGCGCTCGATCGCACGCCGCATCGAAGGCCGCCTGGCCATCGCCCAGCGCGAATCGAGGCGGTGAGACGGCAGTCGTGGACGGGTCGGTCATCGTGGCCTCCGAAGGTTGGGCGGACAGCCGTCATGGTACGCCGGGTCACCTTCCCGGTGAGACTCGCTGCTCGTTGGCTACGCCGGCTCGACCCCGCTCAGCCTCGAGGCGGAGGACTTTCCCGAGGCGTCGACGGTGGCGCGGCTCGTCGCTGAAGGTCGCGCTGAAGGAAGGCGATCGCACATTCGTAGGCGGGTTCGGGGCCGATGACCCGGGAGCCCAGGGTCAGGACGTTCATGTCGTCGTGCTCGACCCCCTGGTGGGCGGAGTAGGTGTCGTGGCAGACCGCGGAGCGGATCCCGGCCATCTTGTTGGCCGCCACGGACGCGCCGACCCCGGAGCCGCAGACGAGGATGCCCCGGTCCGCCTCGCCGGCCTGGATCGCTCGTCCGAGCCGCTCGGCGAAGTCCGGGTAGTCGTCCGTCGGGTCCGATCCGTCACCGCCCAGGTCGATCAGGGCGTGGCCAAGGTCGGCGGCGGCAAGGCGCGCCAGCAGGTCAGCCTTCAGGGCGGCCCCGGCATGATCGGCGGCGAAGGCGATGCGCATCCGGTCAATCCTATCGGGTCAGCGGGGCGGCGGGTCAGCTGGGCGGGCCCTGCCGGGCGGCGGGCACGCTGGAGATCCGTGCGCCCGGAGGACCGGGGTCCTGCAACACCCGATCGCGCGATGGTTCCGGGTAAGCGGAACGATCCCAGCGACGTGGCCGCATCGCATCGGACCCAGGGCGATCGCCATCGCCGCGGTCCACGCTGCCCGAACGCATCGCGAGATAGTTCCGCCCAAGCGGAACCAACCGCCCGACCATACGGGGCGTGCCGTAGTGTGGACGTCCCTCCAGCTTGCGGCACATGAGTCGCGTCCTGGGGTCGATGTCCGTTCGCAACCGTGTTGATCGCCAGGTAAGCGCGCGGCGCCATCCTCTGCAGATCGACATGCCCAAGCGAAACGGTTCCGGGATCGAGCTGCTGGCGGATCCGACGAGGCGTCGGATCATCGCCGAGCTGGCGTTGTGCCCACGTCGACCCTCGTCGCTGTCTGCGATCCTGGGCCTCAGCCGGCCGGCGACGACACGCCAGCTCCATCTCCTGCGCGATGCGGCATCTCATCCAGGCTCGCCGGTCGACGCTCGACGGGCGCGTCGTCATCTACGGCATCGAGCCGCGTGCCCACGGACCGATCACGGCCTGGCTTGCAGGAACGCAGGTCGGTCGGCCCATCGCGCTCAGGCTCGAGGAGGATGGCGCGCTCAGTCGTCTCTGAACGGCGGGTGCCGTCGGCGACCGTCGCCCCGTTGAACCGCGTCCCCCGTTGAACCGCGTATCCCCGGTGACCACGCGTGCCCCGGTGAACCACGCGTGCCCCGGTGACCCCCGCGCGCGACCCAACCCGGAAGGGCCATCCGATCGATCGTTTCGCTTGATCGGAACGACCTGGGAATCGCCGCGCAGCGAGGGCAGTCCTCCCGAGCGGAGGGATGGTCGCGCCGCTACGCTGCCGCTCAATCCGCCGTGGACCCCGCCCAGCGTCGGGATCCGGCCGCGAAGCCCGTCGCGCACGACCCGTCGAGCGACCTCGGTCACCCGTTCCGACGTGAAGCCGAACCGCTCGAGGATCGTCCCCGCCGGGGCCGACGCGCCGAACTGATCGAGCCCGATGATCGCCCCCTCGTCGCCGACCCAGCGCTCCCAGCCCATCGAGACGCCCATCTCGATGCTCACGCGGCGGCGAACCGACGGCGGCAGGACCGTATCCCGGTACGCCTGGTCCTGGGCCTCGAACGCCTCCCAGCACGGGAGCGACACGACCCGCGTCGGGATGCCCTCGGCCTCCAGCGTCTCGGCGGCGGCGAACGCCAGCTGGAGCTCGGAGCCGGTCGCCAGCATGATCAGCTGGGGCGTCCCACCGTCCGCTTCGCGGAGGACGTAGCCGCCCCGCGCGACGCCGTCGCGCGCTCCCGTGTCCGTGCCCGGCAAGGTCGGCAGCTTCTGGCGGGTCAGGGCCAGCGCCACCGGTCCACCCGATCGCTCCACGGCCAGCGCCCAGGCCGCGGCGGTCTCGTTGGCATCGCCCGGCCGGACGAACCAGAGGTTCGGGATCGCCCGCAGCGCCGCGTAGTGCTCGACTGGCTGGTGCGTCGGGCCGTCCTCGCCAAGCCCGACCGAGTCGTGCGTCCAGACATAGACCGCGTGCAGCCCGGACAGCGCGGCGAGTCCGCACGGACCCGCGCATGTAGTCGCTGAAGGTCAGGAACGTCGCGACGTACGGGATGAATCCGCCGTGATAGGCAAGACCGTTGGCGATCCCGCCCATCGCATGCTCGCGAACCCCGAAGCGCAGGTTCCGCCCGGACGCCTCGGCGCTGAAGTCATCGGCTCCCTTGACGTCGGTCAGGTTGGACTCGGACAGGTCCGCGGCCCCACCGAACAGTTCGGGCACCCGGGTGGCGAGGGACTGGATGGCGTCCTGGCTCGCGTTCCGCGTCGCGACTTCCGACCCGGTCTCGTACTCCGTGAGGTCCGCGTCCCAGCCCGCCGCCAGCTCCCCGGCCATGCGCCGGCGGAATTCGGCAGCCAGGGCCGGGCTCGACGCCGCATAGGCCGTGAACCGGGTCTCCCACTCGGCGACCAGCGCGTCACCGGCCGGGATCGCGGCACGGAACAGCGCTCCGGCCTCGTCCGGCACGTAGAACGACCGATCCGGATCCCAGCCGTAGGCCTCCTTGGTCGAGGCGGACCTCGTCCGCACCGAGCGGCGCCCCGTGCGCCTTCTGGGAATCCTGCTTGTTCGGGCTGCCGAAGCCGATGTGCGTCCGGACGGCGATGAGGCTCGGTCGCTCGTCGGCTCGCGCCGCCTCGATGGCCGCCGTGATGGCCTCGACGTCATTGCCGTCTGCGACGCGCTGGGTGTGCCAGCCGTAGGCATCGAAACGGGCCGGCACGTCCTCCGACCAGGCCATCTTCGTCGGCCCGTCCAGCTGGATCAGGTTGTCGTCGTACAGGACCACGAGCTTCCCGAGCCGCAGATGGCCGGCCAGGCTGGCCGCCTCTGACGCGATCCCTTCCTGGAGGTCGCCGTCCGAGGCGATGACGTAGGTCCGGTGATCCACGATCGTGCCGTCCGGTCCGTCCTGGTTGAACTCGGCCGCGAGGCGCCGCTCCGCGATGGCCATCCCGACGGCATTCGTGAAGCCCTGGCCGAGTGGTCCCGTCGTCGCCTCCACGCCGGGCGTGACGCGGTATTCGGGATGCCCGGGCGTGATGCTGCCCCATTGGCGGAACGACTGGAGGTCCTCCATCGAGACGTCGTAGCCCGTGAGGTGGAGCAGCGAGTACAGCAGCATGCTGGCGTGGCCGGCGCTGAGCACGAACCGGTCGCGATCCGGCCAGTCCGGGTGCGTCGGCGCGTGTCGCAGGAACCGTGTCCAGACCGCGTAGGCCATCGGGGCGGCGCCCATGGGGGCTCCCGGATGCCCGGAGTTCGCCTTCTGGACACCGTCGATCGAAAGCGTGCGGATGGTGTCGATGGCGAGTCGGTCGAGATCGGGCGGGGCAGTCATCGGTGGGCGCTCCGGAGGGCAGGGGAGGATGCCCGCCATTGTAGGTCGCAGACGTGACCGTCCGGACCGGTATGCTCGCCACATGCCGGCGATCAGACCGCCCCGCCCTCACCGACCACGCCGTCCCGGTCGCCCCGGACGTGGCCGTTCCTCGGCCGCCGGAGCCCCGCGGATCGTGGTCCTTGGCGACCTCGTCCAGGATGTCGTCCTTGCTCCGGCCGAACCGATCGCCATCGGCACGGACGTGCCGGGCCGTGTCTCGATCGTCCAGGGTGGCTCGGCGGCGACGACGGCGCGCTGGCTGGCTCGCCTGGGTGCCCGCAGCAGCATGATCGCCGCGGTCGGCCGGGATGGCGCCGGCCGGGCCCTGGTCGCGACCATGGAGGCGGACCGGGTCACGATGCGGGTCGTCCGTGTCGTCGGCGCCCGGACGGGTCGCATCGGCGTCCTCGTCGCGCCCGGCGGAGAACGCAGCTTCGTCACCGACCGTGGCGCGGCGCTGCTGTTGGCCCCCGGCGACCTCAAGGCGGCCTGGTTCACCGAGGCGGACCTGCTCCACCTGACCGTCTACTCGCTGCTGGGTGAACCGCTCCACGAATCGGGCCTTCGAGCGATCGAACTCGCGCGAGCCGCCGGGGCGCTCGTCAGCCTGGACCTCGCGTCGATCGGCCCGCTGCTCGCCGGTGGACGACGGGCCGCCCGCGACCTGATCGCCGGGATCGCACCGGACGTCCTGTTCACGACCGCCGTCGAGGCCGACGCGCTGCTGGCCGGCCAGGCCGTCACCGGCCTGCTCGAGTACGCGGCAGTCGCCGTGGTCAAGCGCGGATCGAAGGGCGCCACGGTCCTGGCCCGCACCGATGCCGAGCCCGTCCGATTCGAGGTCGCCACGGCCCGCCTGGCCGCGACCGACACGACCGGCGCCGGCGATGCCTTCGATGCCGGGTTCCTGGCGGCGTGGCTCGGCTCTCGCGCGAGTGGCCGCTCGTTGCCGGCCTCGCTCCAGCGGGCCGCCCTGGCCGGCCATCGCGCCGCCGGTCGTCAACTGTCGACGCCGCGCGCCGAGCTGGTGCTGGGCTGAGCGCCTTTCAGGATCCCTTCAGGAAGATCGGCTAGAACCGGTACCGTGCACCTCCTCGTCGTCGAAGACGATCCTCGCCTCGGCCGTCTGCTCACCCGCATGCTGACCGCGGATCACCACGTCGTGGACCTGGCGACGGACGGCCTCGAGGCCGTGGACCTGCTCGAGGCGAACCCCCGGTTCGAGGCGGTCATCCTCGACGTCGGGCCTCCCGGGCATCGATGGGTTCGAAGTCGCTCGCCGTGTTCGCACGACCGGTTCGACCGTCCCGATCCTGATGCTCACCGCGCGCGACAGCCTGACCGACCGGGTCGACGGTCTCGACGCCGGAGCCGACGACTACCTGGTCAAGCCGTTCGCCTACGAGGAGCTCGTGGCACGGCTGCGGGCCATCCTCCGTCGCGTCGCGGGCTCGACGGCCGAGCCTGGCCACCACCTCGTGGTCGGCCCGATCTCGCTCGACGAGTCACGGCGTTCGGTCACCGTGGACGGCGAGGCCGTGGACCTGTCGCCGCGCGAGTTCGCCCTGCTCGAATGCCTTCTGCGCCACCCCGGACACGCGCTGTCGCGGGACCAGCTGCTGGACATGGCCTGGCCCTTCGGTGTGGCGGTCACGCCCAACACCGTCGACGCGTTCGTGACGTTCCTGCGCCGCAAGCTCGGGCCGGTCGGCGCCGCCCGGATCCAGACCGTCCGCGGGGTGGGCTATCGGATGGTCGACGCATGACCCACGACGACGCCCTCCTCCGACGCGTTCGCCTGCGGCTCCTGGCCTGGAGTGGCGGGACCACGCTCGTCGTCCTGGTCACGCTCGGGGCGCTCCTCTACGCGGTGGCCGCGACATCCCTGGCGGCGGCCGGCGAGGATCAGTTGCGCGCCCGTGCGACCGACATGAAGACCGGACTTGCGTTCGCACGCCGCGCTTCCGATCGGCCCCATCGGCGCTGGCATCGTCGACGTCGGATCCGCACCTGGGATCGTGTTCGGTGGTCCGACATCCGGCACGATCGCGGTCGTCTGGGGTCCGGCGACGGGCGGTGGCATCGACGTCCCGGCGATCTCCATCGGCGCGGTGGCATTGCCGGAGGGAGTCGGGCTGGACCAGGCCAGATCCGGCATCGAGACGGTCGCCACCACCGAACTGGACGGCACGCCGGTCCGGGTCCTGTCCACACCGGTCGCCCGTCCGGAGGGCACCTTCGTCATCCAGGTCGTCGGCGACCGGACCGCCGAGCTGCGCACCCTGACCATCCTGCTCGCCGTCCTGCTGGTCGGTGGGCTTGGTCGTACTGGCCGCGTCCCTCGCGGTCGGGTGGGTCTACGCCGATCGGGCGCTCGTGCCGATCCGCGACTCCATGCGTCGGCAGCGCGAGTTCGCGGCCGACGCGTCGCACGAACTTCGCACCCCGCTCACCATCGTCCGCGGCTCCGTCGAGGACTTGCGCCGCAACGCCGACCAGCCGGTGTCCGAGGTCGGGAACGCGCTCGACGACATCGAATCGGAGGTCGACCGGATGCGCGCGCTCGTGGACGACCTGCTCCTCCTCGCCCGCACCGACTCCGGGGTCGTGGAGCTCGCGACGGAACCGATCGACCTGGCGGCGATCGCCCTCGATGCCGCCGACGGCCTTCACGCGGCCGCCGACCGGCGTGACGTCCGTATCGAGGTGGACGCCGAGCCGGTCCCGACGAGCGGTGACCCGGCGCGGCTTCGACAGCTCGTCACGATCCTCATCGACAACGCCATCCGGCACGCGCCGGCTACCTCGACCGTGCGGGTCGGCGTGACCGCGACGGGAGGCGCCGGTCACATCCGCGTGGAGGACGAGGTCCCGGCTTTCGGCCCGAGGACCTGCCGCACGTCTTCGACCGGTTCTGGCGGGCGCTGGATGCGCCATCAGGCGGGACCGGGCTGGGCCTGAGCATCGCCGCCTGGATCGCCGAGCGGCACGGCGGGTCCATCACGGCGGCGAACCGGCCGGATGGCGGCGCGCGGCTCGAGGTGGTCCTGCCGATCCGCTGATGCGGATTTCATCCGCCTTTCAGGGTCGGCGCGTACAACTGGGTCATCAACGACACCCACTTGTGGAGACCGACTCGATGACCATCACACGCGTGCGCGCCGGCGCCGCCGGACTGCTCCTGATGACCGCCCTGGCCGCCTGCTGGCGGCTCCGCGTCGTCCGGGGTGGCGACCCTCAAGTCGCCGGGGACCGGCGCCGCGGGCGAGTCTCGCCGCTCCATCCGCGTCGCTCGACCCGGAGACGGCGCAGCTGGAGTTCGCGCGCTGCATGCGCGAGAACGGCGTCGACATGCCCGATCCGGTCGCCGGTGGAGGGCTCGGCGGAGGCGGGGCTGCCGTCCAGGTGGGTGGCGACGGCATCGATGCCGAAAAGATGCAGAAGGCCTTCGAGACCTGCGGGACGCTCCTCGGCGCGGGCGGTCCCGGAAACGGGATCGCGATCGATCCGGAGATGCAGGACAAGATGGTCGAGTTCGCCAAGTGCATGCGCGACAACGGCGTGGACTTCCCCGATCCCGGGGCAGATGGTGGCGGCATGATCGCGATCGGGGGTCCGGGTGGGATCGATCCATCGTCCTCCGAGTTCCAGGCGGCCCAGGAGGCCTGCCAGTCCATCCTGGGCGACCTGGGCCCGACGGCTCAACGGCGGCCCCGGCGGCGGGACCCAGAGTGGTGGCGGCACGGTCACCGTCCCGGCTGCCCCGTGACGCGGCGATCGGTGGTCCGGGCCGGCGTCCTTGGCGTGATCCTCGTCGCTGCTGGCGTCACCGTCGGCGTCGTCACCGGGTCGTTGCCGCCGCGATGCATCGGCCGCGGACGGGTCGGTCGCCTCCGCGGCGCCGACCGCCGACCGGTACGACCGCCAACGGTGGCGAGTCGCACGATGACGGTCGGCGAGGACCTGGACGGAGTCCTCGGATACTGCGGGCGAGCGACGCGTCGTGAACAACCTGGCCGGGACGCTCACGAGCCTGCCGAAGATCGGGCCGGGTGCTCGCCCGCGGCGACCGCCTGTACGAGGTCGATGGGCGACGTCGCCCGATCCTGTTCTACGGTGCCCGCCCGGCGTGGCGAACGCTGGACGAGGACGCTGCCGACGGCCCCGACATCAAGCAGCTCGAGCAGAACCTCAAGGCGCTCGGCTACACCCGCAAGGGCGACAAGATCGATACGACGTGGGACGCCGACACGACCCGCGCCGTCAAGCGCTGGCAGAAGGCGACCGGCCAGACCGTCGACGGCATCGTCGAACTCGGCGAAGTCGTCTTCCTGCCCGGGCGCGATCCGGGTCACGGACCTCGCGGCGGAACTCGGTGCCGGCATCGGGCCCGGTACGCCGGTCCTGACCGGCACGACCGACGAACGTGTCGTGACCGTCGACCTGGCGGCGGACCGGACCGACATCGTGAAGGTCGGCGACGCCGTCACCATCGAGCTGGCCGACGGCTCGACGACGCCCGGCACGATCCGCGAGATCGGCACGGTCGCCGAAGGCGGGACCGACAGCTTCGGCAACGCCGTCCGACCCGACCGTGACGGTCACGATCGGCCTGGACGATCCGGCCGCCTCCGCTCGATACACCAACTCGCCGGTGACGGTGAAGATCGTGCGCGAGTCGCGAGCCGACGTCATGGCCGTGCCCGGTGGCCTCACTGCTGGCGGTCCTGGAGGGCGGCTATGCGGTGGAGGTCGTCGACGCCTCCGGAGCCACGCACCTGGTCGGTGTCGAGACGGGCATCTTCCAGGACGGCTGGGTGGAGGTCACCGCGCCGGGTGGTGAACTGTCGGTCGGCGATGAGATCGTGGTGCCGTCGTGACCGCGGTCGCGGAACTCCACGGGGTCGTGAAGCGATACCCGGGGGATCCGCCGGTCGAGGCCCTGCGAGGCGTGGATCTCCACATCGAACAGGGTGAACTGCTTGGCATCGTCGGGCCGTCCGGTTCGGGCAAGTCCACGCTGCTTCACCTGCTGGGCACCCTGGACCGCCCGACAGAAGGGTCCGTCCGGATCGCCGGTCATGACATCGCGACGATGTCCGATCGCGACCTGTCCGCGCTCCGAGCCTGGCGGATCGGCTTCGTCTTCCAGTCGTTCTTCCTGCTCGGTGGGGAGAGCGCCATCGACAACGTCGCCGACGGGCTGCTGTACCGCGGCGTGCGGCCGAAGGAGCGACGGCGCGCCGCGGTGGCCGCGCTCGAACGGGTCGGCCTCGGGGATCGCCTCCGGCACCGGCCGGGGATGATGTCCGGCGGCGAGCGCCAGCGGGTCGCCATCGCTCGCGCGCTGGTGGGTCGTCCCGAGCTCGTCCTCGCCGACGAGCCCACCGGCAACCTGGACAGCGCCACCGGCGCCTCGATCCTGGCGCTGCTGCGGGAGCTCCACGAGGCGGACGGCACGACCATCTGCGTCATCACCCACGACCGCGACATCGCGGCGGGCCTGCCTCGAAGGATCGAGCTGCTTGACGGGCGCATCGAGCGCGCGGCGATCGCGGCATGACGGCCGTGACCGCCCCCGCCGGCGACGCTGTCGACCGAGCCGGGCCCATCGCTGAGGTCGGGCCGGCTGGGTCCGGGCGACATCCTGCGGATCGCCTCGCGCGGCCTCCTGTCCCGTCGTCTGCGATCTGCGCTGACCGCGCTCGGCATCGCCATCGGGATCGCGGTCATGCTGGCCGTGCTCGGCATCGCCGAATCGAGTCGCGCGACCCTGCTCGCCGAACTCGACCGGATCGGATCGAACCTGCTCACCGTCACCGCGGGCCAGACGTTCCTGGGGGCGGACTCCGCCCTGCCGGACGAGGCGACCCGGATGATCGATCGGATCGGGCCGGTGGATTCGGCCACGGGCGTCTCCCAGACCACGGCCACGGTCCGTCGCACGGACCGGATCGACCCGCAGGAGACCGGCGGGATCGCCGTCCAGGCGACCGATCCGGGCCTGCTCGACGGCGTTGAGCGGGACGCTCGCCGCCGGCCGCTTCATCGATGACGCGATCGGCGCCTACCCGGCGGTCGTGCTGGGTTCGGTGGCTGCCGAACGCCTCGGCATCGCCGACCTGGACGAACCGGTGATGGTCTGGATCGGCGATCGCTGGTGGCAGGTCGTCGGGATCATGGAGTCACTGCCGCTGGCGCCGGAACTGGATCGGTCGGCGTTGGTTGGGCGTGCCGCCGCCGAGTCGCTGCTGGAGGCGGACAGCGCCCCGTCCACCATCTACGTCCGCGCGGCCCCGGAACAGCTGGACGATGTCCGCTCCGTCCTCGCGGCTACGGCCGACCCGGAACACCCCGAAGCGGTCAACGTCAGCCGGCCATCGGACGCCATCGAGGCCAAGGCCGCCGCAGCTTCCGCGTTCACGACGCTCTTCCTCGGGCTCGCCGCCGTGGCCGTGCTCGTCGGGGCGCTGGGCATCGCCAACGTGATGCTGATGGCCGTCCTGGAGCGCCGCAACGAGATCGGTCTGCGCCGGGCCCTCGGCGCGACGCGCGGGCACATCGTCGGCCAGTTCCTGGCCGAGGCGATCCTCCTGGCCGGCCTCGGCGGGGTGGTGGGTGCGTTGCTCGGCTGTGCGGTCGCGGCCGCGTATGCGACCAGCCAGGGCTGGCTCATCGCGTTGCCGGTCGCCGGGATCGTCGGGGGGGTCGTGGCGGCCACGCTCGTCGGGGCACTCGCGGGGTTCTACCCGGCGCTGCGGGCCGCGAACACGCCACCGACCGACGCGCTGCGCGCCTGAGGTGGGCGCGGCTCCGCGCTCAGCCGCGCAGGTAGCGATCGAACCAGGCGAGCATCCGGGTCTGGCGGTCGATCCGCCGGTCCGGACGTCCCGCGTTGCCGTAGACGTGGGACTCGTTCGGGTAGAGGACGTATTCCACGGTCCGCTTCAGCTGGCGGAGCGCGATGAACAGCTGCTCGTTGTCGTGCGGCGGGCATTGCAGGTCCGCCTCTCCCTGCAGCATCAGCAGCGGGGTCCGGATCGTCGACACGTGGCGCAGGGGCGACTGGCGCCACAGGAGGTCCACGCCGGCAGGGCTCAGGGTATCGCCGAGCAGCGACGCGCGGTCGTACTCCGGCCCGGAGTCCGAGTTCGCCCAGTCCGAGACCTGGTTGGTCACGCCGTTCTCCGATACGGCCGCAACGAACCGGTCCGACGTCCCGACCAGCCAGTTGACCATGAATCCGCCGTACGACAGCCCAAGGACGCCGAGTCGGGTCGGGTCGGCGAGGCCAAGGGCGATGACGTGATCGAGGGCCGCGTGGACGTCGTCCGCATCCACGCCGCCCCAGTCGCCCAGCTGCGGTCGGATCCAGTCCCGGCCGTACGAAGCGGACCCCCGGATGTTCGGCAGGACCACCCGGTAGCCGGCGGCCACCAGCAGGATGACCTCGATGTGGGGGGCCGGCGCCCAGGCGCCGAGTGGACCGCCGTGGACGTCGACGACGGTGGGAAGAGGCCCGGAGCCGGCATCCGGCGGTGACGCGATCCAGGTCTCGATCGGTCCTCCGGGACCGGGTGCGTCCACGCGGGACATGACCGGCATCGGGTGGCGTCGCTGCCATGTGGAGCCGATCCTCGTCCGTATCCGGGGCGTTGCAGCCGGCGCCTCGGGAGCGGCGAGCGTGGACAGTTCCATCGCCCGGACCCCGTCCGTCCCGAGCCAGCTGATGGCGCCGGCCGCCGGGCCGTGGGTGGCCACCGCCAGGGAGTGGGTGGCGATGTCGCCGCCCACGAGGGTCTGGCGTGAGACCGGTCCGTCGATCCCGGCCGGGAGGCGGAAGGCCGTTGGATGTGACCGGCCACGATCGGTGACCGTCGCGATGATCGTGTCCTGCGCCGGCCAGTAGGGTCCGGCCCGGCTCGAGACCATCCAGCCGGTGAGGTCCGTGTCCGCCCAGTGCCCGATGGGGCGGTCCAGGTCGGGGGTCAAGCGCGAGTGGTGGCCGGGCGTCGTGCCCGTCCGTCGGACCGACGATCAGTCCGGGGCTGAGGTCGTCGAGCGGCTCCGGCTCCAGCAGGCCGATCGCCACGATCCACCGTCCGTCCGGAGACCACGCCGGATGGTTCGCCCAGCCTGCGGGGGCGAGGACCTCGCGCGGTTCGTTGCCAGGATCGTCCTGGCGCGTCCACGTCGACCGCCCAGATCGTGGTCCGCGGGTGGAGGTCCGGGTCTGGACCGCGGGCCGAGGTGAATGCCACGGTCCGCCCATCCGGACTCCAGGCGATGTCCGACACGCCCCAGTCGCCAGAGGTCACCTGGCGAGGCGTGGCGCCCGGGCGAGCCTCGACGACGAAGAGGTGCGACCAGCGATCGAGGTGCCCGATGCCATCCCAGCGCCAGTCCGTGCGGGTGATCCGCCGCGCGGTGGGCGAGGTGTCCTGATCCGTCAGCACGTGGTGCCGACCCGCCGGCAGCACGTCGCCGACCAGGAAGCGCGGCGGGTCCACTTCGGCCGTGAACGCAAGACGCGTCCCGTCCGGCGACCAGGCCAACTCGCTCGCGGACCCGAACGCACCCGCGCGGATCTCGTGGATCCGGCCGCCGGCCATCGGCATGAGGCAGACGCGGGGGATGGCCCATTCGTCGTCGGTCTGGTCACGGATGAACGCCACGTGCCTGGCGTCCGGGGAGATCCGGGGCCAGCCGTCGCGCACGCGGCCGCTCGTGAGCTGGTGCGGCGCGGCGCGCGAACCGGGCGCGGGCCGACCGCCACGCTGGCCGGGGCCGAGCGGCAGGCTGAACAGGTGGGTCTGGTAGCGATCACGCCGGATGATCCGTCTCGCGACCACCGCCACGCTGCCATCCGCGGCCATGTCGTGCTCGTCCAGGACCACCTGGCGGCGGATGTCCGCCGGGGTCATGGGTCGTCGTTCGGTCACCGTCACAGCCTAGCGGTACCGGCGTCGATGGCGGCAGGGCGATGCGGCCCACGGGCCACCGTTCAGGGCTCACGCCGCGCGGCCCACGGGCCGCCGTTCAGGGGCCCCACCCACGCCCAGGCCGCGTGCCCACAGGCCCAGACTTCGTGTGCACCACACGACCATTTGGACCACGATGGTCGTGCACCTTGGTCGTCGCGTGCATCGGGTGCACCATCCGGCGAACCTGGACCCCATCCGTCGCCGTCCGGTGCACCGGATGCACCGACTGGACACGGAGATGGCCTTGCGTGTCCTAAATGGTCACCCGGTGCACCAAGCGTCAACGGCCCGGGGCGGCCGGCAGTCCGGCGGCCCGGCCCCGACGCCCCGGCGGCCGGCAGTCCGGCGGCCCGGCCCCGACGCCCCGGCGGCCGGCAGTCCGGCGGCCCGGCCCCGACGCCCGGCGGACCGGCCCCGGCCCCGACGCCCCGGCCCCGACGGCCCCGACGGCCCCGCTCGGCCCGCCCGTGCACTGGCGTCAACGGCCCTCTCGACCGCCCGGCGACGGGCGCACGACAGGCGCGCTACGCTCACCCCATGACACCCGATCGACTCGTGATCGCGCCCGAGGTCGCCGGCGCCCTGCGTGACCGCGCCCCGGTCGTCGCCCTCGAATCCACGCTCATCAGCCACGGGCTGCCATACCCGCAGAACATCGAAGTGGCCAGCGCATCCGAAGCGGCCGTCCGCGAGAGCGGCGCCGTCCCCGCGACCATTGCGATCCACGACGGACGCGTCCTGGTCGGGCTGGACGCGGCGGCGCTCGAAGCCCTCGCGACGGCACCGAAGGGGTCCGTCCGCAAGGCGGCGCGGCCAAGCTTCGCGATCGCCCTGGCCGAGGGTGGCTGGGCTGCAACGACCGTGTCGGCCACGATGATCGCCGCCGAGGCGGCCGGCATCCGGGTCTTCGCCACGGGTGGGATCGGGGGCGTCCATCGCGGCGCGCTCGGGCGGTCGGCGCGAGCCGGCGGCCCCACCGCCGGCGGCTCCGGCGCCACTGGTGCAGATCGGCCGGCCACCCTCGACATCTCGTCCGACCTCCAGGAACTGGGGCGCACCGCCGTCGCCGTGGTCTGCGCCGGGCCGAAGGCCATCCTGGACGTCCCGGCCACGCTCGAGTACCTCGAAACGCACGGAGTCCCCGTGCTGGCCGTGGGTCAGGAGGACGTGCCGGGCTTCTATGCGCGATCGTCGGGGATCAAGGCGATGGCGTCCGTGCCGGACATCGGGGCCGCGGCGCGGTATGTCGCGCTCCACTTCTCGGCCGCCATCGGGGGTGGGGTCCTCGTCTGCACGCCGCCGCCGGAGGACGTGGCCATCCCGGAGGCGGAGGCGCGATCCGTCGTGGAGCAGGCCGTGCGCGAGGCCGACGAGGCCGGCATCGAAGGACCCGCGGTCACGCCGTGGCTGCTGCAACGGATCGCCGTCATGACCGACGGCCGATTCGTCAGGACCAACACCGCGCTGATCGTCAATGACGCCCGGGTCGCGGGCCGACTTGCCGCGAGCCTGGCGAGCCTCGCGGGCGCCTGACGACGGTGGACCTCTACCTCATCAACCTCGGCGCGGTCGCGGCGTTGATGCTCACCCTGTGGGTGATCTCCGTCGCGATCCACGACGCCTCGATCGTGGATCCGTTCTGGGGCGTGGCGTTCGTGGTCATCGCCTGGACCCAGTTCGCCACCTGGTTCTTCCTGTCCGGTCCGGCCTGCGATACCTCCCCGTGCCGCAGCTTCACGGACATCGGTGCGCTGCTGCCGGTCCTCGTGACGATCTGGGGCCTGCGCCTGTCCATCCACCTTGGGCGGCGCAACCTAGGCAAGGGCGAGGACTTTCGCTACCAGGCGATGCGCCGGCGCTTCGGCCACCGGTTTCCCCTGATCAGCCTGTTCATCGTGTTCCTGCTGCAGGCCGGGCTGGCCTGGGTCGTCTCGCTGCCGGTCCAGGCCGGGATCCAGGGCTCTGCGGGCGCCTCGCTCGCCTCGCCGCTGGTCATCGCGGGCGTGGTCGGGTGGGCCATCGGCCTGGCGTTCGAGTCGGTCGGTGACTTCCAGCTCGCTCGTTTCAAGCGCGATCCGGCGAGCGAGGGGCAGGTGCTGGACAAGGGGCTGTGGCGCTACACCCGTCACCCCAACTACTTCGGCGACTTCCTGGTCTGGTGGGGGCTCTTCCTGATCGCGGCCGCCACCGGCGCGTGGTGGACGGTCATCGGGCCGGTGCTGATGTCCATCCTCCTGGTGCGCGTGTCCGGGGCCGGACTGCTCGAGAAGACGATCGGTGAGCGACGACCCGGCTACGCCGAGTACGTCAGGCGCACCAGCGGCTTCATCCCGCGACCGCCGAAAGCGTCCTGAAGCGCATGACCGCCCCATCCGGACCGCCGGCCATCGACGCACGCGGCCTGCGTCGCACCTACGACGTCAAGCCGACCCGTGTCGTCGCGCTCGACGGCGTGGACCTGGAGGTGCCGCCGGGCGAGTTCTTCGGCCTGCTCGGGCCGAACGGCGCCGGCAAGACCACGCTCATCAAGATCCTCACGACGCTGCTGCTGCCATCCGAAGGGACCGCGCGCATCTTCGGCTTCGATGTCGTCGAGGACGTCAAGCGGATCCGGCGGATCATGAACATGGTCGCCGGAGGCGAGCAGTCCGGCTACGGCATCCTCACCGTCCGCGAGCAGCTCTGGATGTTCAGCCAGTTCTACGGCCTGACCAGGGCGGACGGCTGGCGCCGGGTGGACGAACTGATCGAAGCCGTGGGCATGGGGCCGGAGCGGCTCCAGCGGGTCTCGACCCTGTCCACCGGCCAGCGTCAGAAGATGAACTTCGCGCGTGGGCTGCTCAACGATCCGTGGATCCTGTTCCTCGACGAACCGACCCTGGGCCTCGACGTGGCGGCCGCGAGAGGCGTCCGTGAGCTGGTCACGGCCTGGAAGGCCGCCGTCCCGGGTCGAACGGTCCTGCTCACGACGCACTACATGGCCGAGGCGGACGACCTGTGCGAGCGGATCGCCATCGTCGATCACGGCCGGATCCTGGCGATCGGGTCGCCGACCGAGCTCAAGAAGCGCGTCCAGCGCGAATCGATCTTCCGCGTCGAGCTGGACCATCTCGACGGAGGACCGGCCACCCTGGCGGCACTCCCCGGGGTCGTGTCGGCGGCGCCGGCGGCGGACGAAGGCGGCCCGAGGGACCGCCAGTCCGTGACCCTCAACCTCATCCTGGAGGAGGACGGCGCGCTGGGTGGCGTCGTCGTGGCGCTCAGCCGGCTGGGCTCGCACATCCTCGCGCTGCGCAAGTCGGAGCCGTCGCTGGAGGACGTGTTCGTGGAACTCGTCGGGCGCGGCTTCGCCGATGAGGATGGCCCTCCCGCCGCCTCCGATCCGCCAGCCGACGTGGCCTGACCGTGTCCGTCTACGAGTTCCACCACTCGGACAGCCCGCAGGAGGCCGCCGAGTGGAGCCGTCGCCAGATCCTGATGACGGACCTGCGGGCGGTGCGTGGGCGAGCCTACCCGCGGATCCACGGCATGCTGCGTGAGCCGTCGTGGGTCTTCTTCGAGATCCTGCTGCCGTTCCTCGCGACGTCGGCGTTCGTCTTCGTCTATCGCGCGCTCCAGGCACCGCCGCAGTACGTGGGGTTCGTGGTGCTGGGGGGCGCCATGACGGCGTTCTGGCTGAGCGTGGTCTGGATGATGGCCAGCCAGCTGTACTGGGAGAAGTCGCAGGGCAACCTCGAGCTGTACTTCGCCGCGCCGATGGGGTTCATGGCGATCCTGTTCGGGATGGCCCTGGGCGGGATCGTCATGACGTCGATGCGTGCGGCCATGGTCCTGGTCGTGGCGACCGTCGTCTACGGCGTCACCTTCGAGGTCGACCAGTGGTTCCTGCTGCTGCTGGTCTTCGGACTCACGCTCGCGGCCCTGTATGGCCTCGGGATGATCCTCGCCAGCCTGTACCTGGTCTGGGGCCGGGAGGCCTTCCAGATGAACCAGTTGCTGGTCGAGCCGGTCTACTTCGTGTCCGGTCTGAACTTCCCGGTGATGAGCCTGGGACTCGTCGGCGCCCTCGCGATCGCCACGATCCCGCTGGCGGTCGGCCTCGATGCCATGCGCCAGCTGGCGTTCGTCGGTTCGCCGTTCCCGGTCGGCACGCCATCGGTCGAGGTGGAGATCGTGATCCTCATCGCCATGTCGATCGGGTTCGTCCTGGCGGCACGGGTGATGCTGGCCGCGCTGGAGCGTCGGGCTCGCCGTGACGGCCGCCTGTCGATCCGATGGCAATGACGGCCTCGACCGGGGCTCCGGCCGCCACGCCCGCGGTCCCGCCCGGCGCCGGACTGGGCTCCCCGGAGTGGGGAGGCTTCGACCCGTCGCGGACCGAGGACCGCGGCTCCGGAGAGACGTGGCGCGGCTTCCGCGCCGCGGTCAGCCTCGGCTGGCAGATGGAGGCGAACTGGACCGATCCGTTCCTGTTCTTCGTCTACTCGGTCGCCAAGCCCGTCTCGGCGGCGCTGATCCTCGTCGTCATGCTCCAGATCATCAGTGGCGGGAACGACCCGGAGTATCGAAGCTTCGTCGTGGTCGGGTCCGCGCTCTGGTCCCTGGTCATGGCCGGCATCGCGGGCCTGGCGTGGTCCGTCCTCGATGACCGCGAGCGGTTCCGGATGCTCAAGTACACGTACGTCAGCCCGGCCGACTTCCTGCTCCACCTGCTTGGCCGGGGCGTCGCGCGGATCGCCGTCGGTGCGATGGGCGCGATCATCACCATCGCCATCGGGATCGTCATCCTCGGGGTGCCGTTCGATCCGGCCGCCGTGGACTGGGTCGGACTGGTTGTCGTCATGATGCTGGGGCTGGCGGCCATCTTGGCCATCGGCGTCATGCTCGCCGCGGTCTGCCTGCAGACGCGCCAGGAATCGTGGTCCTACCCTGACGCCGTCGCCGGGGCCCTCTTCCTCGTCTCCGGGGCCGTCTTCCCGTTGGCCGTGCTGCCGCTCGCCGTTCAGGCCATCGGGTTGGTCAACCCCCTGGCGTGGTGGATCGAGGGGGTTCGATCGACGATGTTCCCAGGCAGCATCTCGTCGATCGGGGGACCCGGAAGCCTGTGGACGGACCTGACGGGCTCGGCCGCTCCGGACGTGACGACGACCATCCTCGTATTGCTGGTGACGGGGTCGCTGGTTACACTCGCAGCATCGAGCATCTTCCGGATCAGCGAACGCCGCGCACGGGATCGCGGGTTGCTGGACCGGACCACTGGATCCTGACCCAGGAGGACCGGACCGCATGCGGATCTACGAAGGCAGTCCGCGCCAGGACTTCGAGGAGGTGTTTCGATCCATCGGAGCGTTCCTCGACCAGCGCGCCATGAAGGACGTCCTGCTCATGGAGGCCCCGGACGGCTTCATCGTGCAGGGCCTGGTGACGGCCGGTGGCGCATCGGGTGCGTGGTCGGAATCGATGGGGACGCAGACGAAGGAGACCCTGACCTTCCTTGACGACGACATCGCGCGGTTCATGGAAGAGGCCGCGGCGCGGCGCGGTCAGGAGCCGCCGCCCCCGATCCACGAGGCCGGCTACTACGAGACGGCGTTCCGGGTGCTCGGTCGCTTCATCGACGAGCAGAAGCCACAGGACGTCTTCTTCTTCGAGCAGGGCGGCGCATTCGTCGTCCGGCTGCTGATGTCAGGCGCAGCAGGCAGCCACCACGAGCTGTCCGAATTCACCAAGGACGACATCGACCAACTCGTGGCGCAGGGCCCCGCCCTTCGCTACGTCGAACCCACGAAGGAGGCCACTCCATGAAGGCACTCAAGACCGTCGCCGTCGCCCTCGGGATCACCCTGGGCGCCCTCATCGTCATCCCGCTCGCCGTCCTGGCCGGACTGTTCGTCTGGCTCAAGGTCACCGAGGAAGATGACGAGGAGATCCTCGAGCTGGACCGCGAAGGCGTCTGAGCGAACCGGTCAAGCCGCGCGCATCTGAGACGCCCGCCGGATCGACGGCGGGCGTCGCGCTGTCCGGACCCGTCCGCTCGGCGTCGTCGCAGGCCGAGCGGCGGACCGCGGAACTGGCCGCCCTCGGCGTCATGGCGCTGTGGGCCGGCAACTTCATCGTGGTCAAGGGTGCGGTGGCGGTCCTGCCGCCCGTCGGGTTCACGTTCCTGCGCTACATCGTGGCGTCGGTCACGGTCCTGCTCCTGTTGCGCTGGCGGGACGGGGACATCTCGCTCCCGCGCAGCGATGCGCTGCGGATCGGGATCCTCGGGGTCGTCGGATTCGGGTTCTACCAGGTCTTCTGGTCGACCGGCCTCCAGTCGATCTCGGCCGGTGACTCGGCCCTGCTCATCGCGACGACCCCGGTCTGGACGGCCGTCCTTGCCGCCGCGACCGGAGCGGACACCCTGTCGCCGACGCGCCTCGCGGGTGCCATCCTGTCGTTCCTCGGGGTCGCGGTGGTCATCGGATCCGGCCCGGGGTTCGACCTGGGCACATCGCTGATCGGGGACGTGCTGACCTTGGTCGCGGCGCTGTGCTGGGCCATCTACACGGCGTTCGGCGCGAATGTCCTGCGTCGCCACTCGCCGCTCAAGACGACGACCTGGGCGATCGTGGCCGGGACGCTGTTCCTGGCCCCGATCGGGACCGCCCAACTGATCAGCTCGGCGGAGTCGGGGAGCATCGCCGCCGGCCTGGCGGCCGGGGCGGCGCTGGCCGTCATCCTCGCGATCGTGTACTCGGGAACGCTTGCGGCGGGGACGGCGAACGTCGTGATCTTCCATGCCATCAAGCTCGTCGGCCCGACGCGGATCACCGCCCTCCAGTCGCTCGTCCCGGCGATGGCGGTGGTACTGGCGGCGATCTTCCTCGGCGAGCCGATCCGTCCCGGGCAGGTGGTCGGCGGCGTGATCATCGTGGCCGGCGTCGCCATCCTCCGCCGTGGGACACTACCGGGGATGGGACGCATGCGATCGCGGAGCACCGGGTGAGCGCAGTCGAAGGGCCGGACGGCGCCGCGCCGCCCATCCCGCCGCTGCGACCCGGCCAGCCGCCGATCGCCATCCTGGTCGACTACGACGGCACGATCGCCCTGACCGACGTGTCGGACACGGTCATGGCCGAGCACGTCCCGGGCGTCTGGGAGGCGGAGGCGGCCGCCTATGACGCCGGGCCTGATGGGCTCGCGCCGGCTGATGACCTGGGAGATGGCCCAGGTGGACGCGGATCCGGCGGCATTGCTGGCGACCGCAGCCGCCCAGCCGCATGACCCGGGCTTCGTGCCGTTCGTGCGCCGGGCGCAGGCCGCGGGGATCCCGGTCGAGGTCGTGTCGGACGGGTTCGGGTTCTTCATCCGGCCTGCGCTGGAGGCGCTCGGGGTGGGGGAGTTGCCGGTCATCACGGCCCGCACCACGTTCTCGGGCCGGGGGGCGTCGATCGCGTTCCCCAACGGGCACCCGTCGTGCCACGTCTGCGGCACCTGCAAGCGCAACCGGGTCCTGGCCCACCAGGCGGCGGGCCGGACCGTGGTGTTCATCGGCGATGGCGAATCGGACCGCTATGCCGCCGGGTACAGCGACGTGGTGTTCGCGAAGCACTCCCTGGTCAACATCTGCCTGGAGGCGGGCTGGTCCTTCCAGCGCTGGACCGGGTTCGCGGAGATCGACTCGTGGCTGGCGACGACGATCCGGGCCTGGCGGGAAGGCGAAGGGACGTTACCGGGGCCGGCTGCGCGCCCGATGTTCTGTGGTCCCGAGGTCTGGGGCAAGGACCTGGTCGACCCGCCCGACGGGTACTGGCCGCCCCGGCAGACCCGCTAGACTCGGGGCGCGATGGAACCCTGGGAACTGACAGCTGTCGAACTGTCGAAGGCCCTGCAGCACCGGGAGATCTCGGCGGTCGAGGCCCTGCATTCGGTCCTCTCACGCGCCGAGGCCGTCGGTGAGGCCGTGAACCCCTTCTCGGTCGATCTCTACGAGCGAGCCCTGCATGCGGCCTACGCGGCGGACGCTCGCCTTGGGCGGGGTTCGGGCGGACCGCTGGCCGGTCTTCCGATCAGCGCCAAGGACTCGCAGTGGCTGGCCGGCGTCGAGAGTGCTCACGGGTCCCTCTCGATGCGCGGCTTCGTGCCGGACAAGACGGCCGTGGTCCTGGAGCGCCTGGAACAGGCCGGGGCCGTGATCTTCGCCAAGACCGCGGTGCCCGAGTTCTGCTACACGGGCATCACCGAATCGCCCATCAACGGCCGGACGTGCAATCCGTGGGACCTCGCCCGGACGCCGGGTGGGTCGTCGGGCGGCGCCGGCGCGGCGGTCGCGGCGGGCATCGGCCCCATCTCGATGGGCGGCGACGGCGGCGGGTCCATCCGGATCCCGTCCGCGTTCTGCGGCATCGTCGGGTTCAAGCCGACGTTCGGCGCGGTGGCCCGCGAGCCATCGGCCGAGGCCTGGAAGACGCTGGTCTCCGTCGGTCCGATGGCCCGGACCGTCGCGGACGTCCGTCTCGTCATGCCGTACATCACCGGCGCGGACCCACGCGACCTGTACTCGATCGACGTCCCGCTCATCGGGCAGCCGGCGCCGGACCCGCACGGGCTCGTCGTCGTGGCGTCGGAGGACCTCGGGATCGCGCTCGTCGACGACGACGTCCGATCGGCCTTCCGCATCTCCCTGGCGGCCCTTCGTTCCGCGGGGGTGACCGTCGTGGAGGACACGCCGGGCCTGCCCTCGTCGGTCGAGACGTGGGCGGCGATCGCGGGCTACGAGGCGTATCTCGCCGAGCATCATGTCCTGCGCGACACGCCGGAGATCCTCACCCACCAGGCGCGCGGCTTCATCGAGTTCGGCGAGTGGCTCGGCGAGGAGAAGTACAACGAGGCGCTCGAGTACCGCAAGGACATCCACGCCGCCTACCTCGCGATGTTCGAGCGGACGGGCGCGCACGTGCTGCTGACGCCGACGCTTGGGCCTCGAAGCCTTCGCGCACGGCTCCACCTACCCGATGGAAGTGGGCGGCCAGCCGATGGACCCGGTCTGGCGCGACTGGGCGCCGATGCTCTACGACGCCAACCTGTGCGGCTTCCCGGCCGTGGCGCTGCCGATCGGCCTCGGCGACGACGGACTGCCGGTCTCGATGCAGGTGCTGGGCCTCAACCGCACGGACGGGCTGACGCTCGCCACGGCCGAGACCATCGAAGGTGTCCTGGGCCGGTCCAGCCGACCGCCCGAGCCATTCCGCGATCGGCCCATCAGCGAAGATGCGGTGATCCAGGCGGCCTAGGACCCAGGCGGGGCAGCGGGAGGACACTCATGGCGCGATCGCGACGCACCCTCCGCGGGATCTCGGAGATCCGCGCCTACCTGCGGACCAACCGGCGGCCCATCTACTTCATCTCGCCGACGCCGTTCAACCTGCTGGGCATCGATCGCTGGGTCCGCAACTTCTTCTTCGTCAACTGGTACGACAGCTTCGATGGGACCCATCCGCGGGTGTTCGTGCCGCATTCGCGGCCGTACCACGAGTGGACGTCCATGGAGGAGATCACCAACGAGCTCCTTCGCCACCCGGAGGTGGAGGCGTTCATGCGGACCAAGGCGAAGCGCGGGCTGGCGGCGTTCGTCATGTTCGACGAGGAGAGCGAGGCGCTGGCGCGCCAGGTCGGGCTGCGCGTCATCCACCCGAAGGCGTCGCTGCGGCGGTTCATCGATTCGAAGACCAACACCGTCCGGCTGGGCAACGAGGCGGGCGTGCCGTCCGTCCCGAACGTGCTCGCGAGCGTGGGTTCGTGGCGGGAGCTGCAGCGGGTCGCGCACCGGGCGCGGCTGGGCGACGACCTCGTCATCCAATCGCCCTATGGCGATTCCGGGCGGACCACCTACTTCATCGCGAGCGAGGACGACTGGGCCACGTACGGCGAGGAGATCGCCGAGGCGCCCGAGGTCAAGGTCATGCGCCGGATCCGCAACCGGGCCTTCGCGGTCGAGGCCTGCATCACGCGCCACGGGACGATCGTGGGACCGGTGATGACGGACCTGACCGGGTTCAAGTCACTGACCCCGTACAAGGGCGGCTGGTGCGGCAACGACCTGTGGCCCGGAGCGCTGCTGCCCGAGCAGCAGGTGGCCGCCCGCAAGATGATCCAGCGCCTGGGCGATCGCCTGGCCGCCGAGGGCTATCGCGGCTTCCTCGAGATCGACATCCTGCTGGACCTGGACACCGAGCGAGGTCTATCTCGGGGAGATCAACCCGCGGGTGTCCGGCGCCAGCTCGCTGACCAACGTGACCGCCGGCGCCTACGCGGACCTGCCGCTGTTCTGCTTCCACATCCTGGAGTACCTCAACGTCGACTACGAGATCGACGTCGACGACATCAACGACCGCTGGGCGGAGGCCTCGACCATCGACATGTGGAGCCAGCTGATCATCAAGGAGCCGCACGACCGGGTGGAGCGGCTGGTGTCCGCGCCGCGGACCGGGATCTGGCGGTTCGAGCCGGACGGGTCCATCCGCTTCGGGCGGTGGGGGAACGACTGGCATTCCATCCTGGACGGCAGCGAGGCCTTCTTCCTGCGGGTCCTGGCCCCCGGCGACTACCGCTACAAGGGCGCGGACCTGGGCACGCTCGTGACGCGCTCGCGGATGCAGACGGACAAGCTGAACCTGACCAAGCGCTGCAAGCAGTGGGTCGCCGGCATCCACGAGCAGTACGTGGGCATCCCCGTCGGGAACGAGCCGGAGATCTTCATCCCGCCGCCGTTCAAGGGCTGAGGCCGTCGGGCGGGGGGCGGAGTGGGTGCCGCGCCGCCCCCGCCGCGCCGCCCCTGCGCCGCGCGCGTGCCGCCCCCGCCGCGTGGGGCGCCCGTCGACCGGATGTGCATCTCGTGACCATTTACGCCAAGCAGACCCGCATGGTTGTCCGAATGGTGCACGCAATGCACCGACCGTCCAACGAGAGGCGTCATCTTGTCCGCGCGGTGCATCCGGTGCACCGCGCGGCCAGGGAGTCGAGTCTGCGTGTCCTAAATGGTCACCTTGTGCACGCCCCGACCATCGCCGCGACCAAGTCAGCGCACCGGACCCAGCGCAGCAGACCCAGTGCTGGCCCCGCCCGGCCCAGGCCCACACCACGTGGGACACTTCGCCCCTCCCGTGACATCTATGGGGCATGGTGGCTGAACTGACGACAGTGCGAGGCATCGCGGCATCGACCGTGGCGGACGCCGCGGCCGGCGACGCGGATGCGCTCGCCCGGATCGTGGGTGCCCATCACGACGACATGGCGCGCATCTGCTACGTCATCTGCGGCGACCAGGACATGGCCCAGGATGCCGTCCAGGCCGCCTGGCCCGTCGCCTGGCGCAAGCTCGGCTCGCTGCGGGACCCGGAACGGCTGCGACCCTGGCTGATGGCCGTCGCCGCGAACGAGGTCCGCCAGGTCATGCGCCGCCAGCGCCGGCACCAGGTCGTCGAGATCGAGGTCGCCGACATCGGGTCCTCGCACGGTGACCCGGCCGCCAGCTCCGCCCTGACCGATCTTGCCGTGGCCCTTCGGCGGCTGACTCCCAGAGGACCGCACCCTGCTCGCCCTGCGCCACGTTGCGGGCTTCGATGCGACCGAGATCGGTCGCGAACTCGGGATGTCGCCATCGGGCGTCCGCTCCCGCCTCGCTCGCCTGCTCGAGCGCCTCCGAACGGAGCTGGCAGATGTCTGACTCGACCTTCGAGACCCTGCTTACCGGGCAGCTCCGCGAATACGCCGAAGCCGGCGTCCGACCGATCGACCGCTACGCGATCGCCGAGGCGATCATCTCCCACTCGGTGGCCGCCGGCACGCAGCAGCGCGGCTCGGCGCTGGCGAGCCCTCTGGCGATCAGCGGTCGACCAGCCGAACGCCGCTCGTCGCCGCGCTCCTGCTCGTCGGCCTGCTCATCGCGCTGATGGGGGTCATGCTGCTGCCGGGCGCGCGACCGCTGTTCCCGGCCGTCGTCGAGCCCGACGGCCTCCGCGACGACCGGTCCTGTGGGCGTACCAGCCGAGGGGCCGCCGATCGCGTCTCCCGCCGAATTCCCATCGGCGTCGTCCGAACCGGTGCCCGGCCAGGGTGTCATGACCCGGGTCGCGGACATGACGGAGGGTCGGATCGAGCCGGTGATGGTGACGCTGACGGATGGCCGCGTCCTGATCGTCGGTGGCTTGTCGATCGATGGCGTCCCCGACGCGCCCGCCGAGATCTTCGATCCGTCGACCGGGCGGTTCGTCACCGTCACCACGCCCGATTCGGTGATCGGCGACGGCTCCGGCTCCGGCGTGCTCCTTCGGGATGGCCGGGTCCTTGTCGTCCTGTACAGCGGCAACCACCTCGCCTCGTCGATCCACGTCTTCGATCCGCAAGCGATGACGTGGACCCGAGTCACCGCGAAGGGTTTCGAGGGCAACGAGCTCGATGGCAGCGGCCCGATCCGACGGTATCCGACGCTGACCCTGCTCCGTGACGGTCGCGTGCTGCTGTCCGGCGGCGAAGTGAACTCCCCCGGCGGGGGAACTGGGACCGTTGTGGATACAGCGGAGATCTTCGATCCGGTGACGGGGACACTTTCGCCGACCGGGTCGATGACGAAGCCGCGCACGGGTCACTCGACCACCCTCCTGCCGGACGGTCGCGTGCTGGTGGCAGGCGGAAGGGGTCTATGCGACACGATACGGGACAGTCTCAGGTTCTGCGATCTTCCAGACCTCCAGGACGCGGAGATCTACGATCCGGCGACCGGGACCTCCATGCCGACCGGCCCGATGTCGGGCGTAGCGCGGCGTGACCGAGGGCATGCTGCTGCCAGACGGCCGGGTCCTCGTCCTGTCGATCTCGTTAGCTTCTAGGTCGGACGGGACCGACGGCCCCGGTCTGGCCGAGATCTATGACCCAGCGAGCGGAACGTTCGCGGCCGCGGCGTCCACTCCACACGGGGCCCGGACGGCAACGCTCCTTCCGGATGGTCGAGTCTTCCTGACCGCCCCGTGGGAAGAGCTGCCGGCCACGAACGACCAAACCGGTCCATTCACGATCTGGTCCGGGATCTACGACCCGGCGACCGGTTTGACGCAGGATGGACCCGCTCCTCCGGCCGGGCGGCAGCAGCCGGCCCTCCTCGCCGACGGACGCATCCTGCTCGTCGGGGGTGAGGTGAACAGGCGACCGTTGGACGGCCCGCCGGACTCGGCTCCGTGGGCGGAGCTCTACGAATGGCGCTGATCGCCCGGCTCAACCACGACTTCGGCGCGACGCAGGAGATCACATCAGTGACGGCGTGGCGGCCAGCAGCCCACGCCTCAGGCCCACGCCTCAGCCCACCCAGGCTGCAAGGAGATCCGGTATGAACGTCACTCGACTCGCCGCTCCGCACCAGGTCCTGCTCGTCGTCGTGGCGGTCGTCCTCGGCGCGTGCAGCCCCGCGGCCGCACCCCCGTCAGGCGCGGTCTCGCCCAGCCCATCTCCGGCCGCGATCGCCTCCAGCGCATCGACTGCGTCGCCCGCCGCGACGCCGCCTCCCGCGAGCCCAGCGCCCATCGCCGTCAAGGACGGCGTGCCGTGGATCGTCTATCAATGGGACCCGGAGCGTGGACAAGGTCTCTACCTCATGCGTCCGGACGGAAGCGACGCCCGCGAGATCTCGACGAACCTGATGGGGGAGGCCGGCAACCCGGACTGGTCACCCGATGGGAAGAAGATCGCCTTCGAATTGATGGTCAGAGACAACGTCTTTGAGATCTGGACGGTGAACGCTGACGGCACCGATCCACAGCGGCTCCTCGCCTGCGAAGCCGCCCCATGCGTCCAGGTTGGCGTCCCGGCCTGGTCGCCCGACGGCAAGCAGCTGGCCTTTGGGCGACTGGTCAACCCCACCGGGAACTACCAGGACGACCGAGTCACGATCGAAACAATGGACCTGGCGACCCGCGCGTCTCGCGTGATCGCGGTCGCGCCCGCCGCGGACGCTGAGTACGCCGACTACGTCAACGCGCGGTGGTCGCCCGACGGCAAGCAGGTCGTCTTCCAGATAAACACCTACGCAACGCCCCCGACGAACGAGAGCCTGCTCGGCAGCTCCATCGCGGTCGTCAACACGGACGGGAGCGAGGTCAACAGTCCGCGGATCCTGACCGACGCGGCGATATTCGGCTCGTATCCCGATTGGAGCCCCGACGGCAAGCACATCGTCTTCAACACGAACAACCTGCTCTCCTTCCAGACCACGACGAAGGCATCGAACCTGTACACGATCCGCCCCGACGCGAGCGGATTGACCCAGGTCACTCACTACGGGGACAACGACGCCCGGGCGACCCAGCCGAGCTGGACACCGGATGGCAGGCAGATCATCTTCACCGATGTCCTGTTCAACCCGGCAAACCCGTACGGCGACCGGCACGCTGCGTTCATCGACCCGGATGGCTCGGATCTCACGGTCCTCGACGGTCCCTTCGCAACGCACCCGCGCCTGCGCCCGACACCCTAGTTGTAGTTCCCGGGGTTTGTGAGACACGGTGCCGGGCTCAGACTGGCATCAACTCGGCGAGCCATCCCTGCAGGTGATCGAGTGCCGGCACGCGCTCGAAGCCGCGAGCCGTGAACGGGGTGCCATCGAAGCGCTCGGCCGGGGTGTGCCAGTCCAGTTCGCCGTGCAGTCGGTCGTAGTTGTAGTAGGCCGCGAAGTGGGTGAGCCCATCGGACGCGGCGTCGAGCGTCCGGAAGATCTGGCGGTCGAGCAGCTCCGACTGGAGGATCCCCCAGAAGCGCTCGATCTTGCCATTCGTCCAGGGCGAGTTCACCTGGGTCCGGATGTGCCGGATGTGGAGCTCCTCGAGGGTCTTGCCGAAGAGGGTCAGGACGCCTGGCATCCAGACGACGAACGGGCGTGCCGTTGTCGCTCATCAGCTCGAGTGGCGTGCCGCACAGCTCGACGCAGTCGTCGAGCCAGGCGAGGATCGGTGCGGCCCGCGGCTGGGCCAGGACGCGCAGCCCGATGAGGAAGCGCGAGTGGTCGTCGACGAGGCCGACGATCCAGACCTTCTCGTACTCGCGGACCGAGCGGCGCAGGAAGAACGGTCCCTTGATGTCGATGTGCCAGAGCTCGTTGGGCCGCACGCGCTCGTAGGCCGGACCACGGGCACGGCGGGTCGAGGGCCGGGCCGTCCCGAACTCGGCGAGCAGGCCGTCGACCGCGTGGTGATCGAGCGGGCAGGTGCTCGACCTGGCCAGGATGGCTGAAACGTCCTCGGTGTAGCTCGCCACGCCGCCCCTCGATCCTGGCATGCGTCGATCACCTGCCCCCAGCCTGACGCGCGCATTCGTCCGCATCGAACCAACCCAGCGAGGAAGTCACGAGCAGGTCAGGCCCGAGGGTCCTCGCGATGCTCGCAGGGGCGCTCATCGCGCTCAAGGCATGGCTGTCTCGTCGATCGACGCGGTGGTTCGTCGGAGCCCGAGCTCGACGACGAGGTAGGTTGGTCGGGGCGAGAGGCATTGCCCCGCGACCACCGACCTTCCGATCACGATGCGGCTCGCCGAGCCTCCAGAGCCCTTCGACTGGCTGCGGAGCGCATGACGCGACGGCGCCTCCACCCCGCCGAGCGCGCCACCGATCGTGAGGTCGGCGTGGTCACAGCCGTGCTCGTGACCGGGTCGGAGAAGGCGGCCGCCCACCGCCTCGGCCTGTCGCACTCGACCGTGAAGCACCACCTGGCGAACGCGAGGTCGAAGGTCGGGGCCGACACGACGGCGCAGCTAGCGTGGATCCTGGGGCCTCGGCTGCCGGAGCCCGAGGGCATGGCCGAAGCGGATGAGCAGCGGTCTGCTTGACGCGGTCGTGGATGGCCCGCAGGCGTTGATGGTCCGGCACTGATCCCGCCCGCGACGCCCGATGTCGCGCTCCGCAAGGAGGCTGTGGGACACTTCGCCCTTCCCGTGACATCTATGGGGCATGGTGGGTGAACTGACGATCCCAGGCGGCATCGCCGCATCGACCGTGGCGGATGCCGCGGCCGGTGATGCGGATGCGCTCGCGCGGATCGTGGGCGCCCACCACGACGACATGGCCCGCATCTGCTACGTCATCTGCGGCGATCAGGACATGGCCCAGGACGCGGTCCAGGCCGCCTGGCCGATCGCCTGGCGCAAGCTCGGCTCCCTGCGCGACCCGGAGACGGCTCCGGCCGTGGCTCATGGCCATCGCCGCCAACGAGGTCAAGCAGGTCATGCGCCGGCAGCAACGTCATGGGGTGGTCGAGATCGAGGTCGCCGATATCGGCTCGTCGCACGGCGATCCGGCGGCCCGATCCGCCCTGACCGATCTGGCCGTCGCGCTGCGCCGACTCTCGCCCGAAGACCGAACCCTGCTCGCCCTGCGCCACGTCGCCGGCTTCGATGCGACCGAGATCGGTCGCGAACTCGGGATGTCGCCGTCAGGCGTGCGTTCCCGCCTGGCTCGCTTGCTCGAGCGTCTCCGATCGGAGCTCTCCGATGACTGACATGACCTTCGAATCCCTGCTGAGCGGACAGCTCCGCGAGTACGCCCAGGCCGGCGTCCGACCGATCGACCGATACGCGATCGCCGAGGGGACGATAGAGGCGGGACGGCCGAGGGTTCGCTGGAGCCGGTCGTTCGTCCGGACGCGCCGAACGCTCACGCTCGTCCTGGTCGGGCTGCTGATCATGGCCCTCGCGGCGAGCGGTGCCCTGGTAGCAAGCCGGTTGCTCAAGCCCCATGCCGCATACCAGGGGATCCTGGCCTCCGTCGGCCCGACCTATGGCGAGATGCCGTGGGACTTCGCCTCCGCCGCATTGGCTGACGGGACGTTCGCCATCCTCGCAGGCGATGGACGGACCGTGCTGATCTGGGATCCCGAGTCCGGCCAGACACGTCCAGCCGGGACGCTGGCGATCATGCGCGGCCAAGCCGGCTATCTACAGAGGCCGTCGATGATCGAACTCGAAGACGGGACGATCTTCCTGACGGGGGATGCCTCGGGGACCGACGATCCGATGACGTGGGAGCGATTTGACCCGAGTACAGGTCGATCCGTGGCCACCGGCGTGTTCGACTCGACACACGCCAGGTTCGATTCGTCCCTGGTCAGACTGTCCAACGGAAAGGTCCTGATCGTGGGCGGTCAGGGGCAGTCCTTTTCGCCGGGGGACGCCAGGGCGAGCCTTTGGGATCCAACGACGAACGCCCTTCGACCGATCGAGTCCATGGACGCAGGCCGACGACGGCCATGCCTGACGACCCTTCTGGATGGTCGCGTGCTCGTCGTCGGCGGTACGCCGGAAGCCCGCAGTGCCGAACTCTATGACCCGGCGACCGAGACGTTCGAGCGCACCGGGCTCGCGCTTGCGGGTTACGGCAGGGCTGCCACGCGGCTCGAGGATGGACGCGTGCTCGTCCTTGGCGCAGCGCTCACCAGCGGGCTCGTGGACCTGGCTGAAGGACACGACGCCTCGACGGTGATCTACGACCCAACGACCGGCGAGTTCGCGCAAGGTCCGACCCTACCCCGCGCAGGGGACCTCGTCGCCGCGCTGCCGTCAGGCCAGATCCTGGTCGTCGGAGGGTGGACGTACGAGGGCCGCCCCGATTCAAACCCGTGGGCCGGACTTCTCGACCTCGCGACCGGCGCGACCACACAGATCGCCACTCCTGATCGGATCGCGTTCGACATCCACCTCCTGCCGGATGGAGCGCCCGTCCTGGCAGGCGGCGTGTCGCCCTTCGAACAGTTGGTCACACCAGTCGAGATGACCTGGGGTCAGGTCCTCCGCCAGTAGGATCCGCCCGAATGAGTCACTGAGGAGTCCCGAATGCGTCCCATTCGCATCATCGCCCGTGGCACCGCCGTGCTCATCCTTGCGACACTCGCGGGATGCAGCGCGAGCGGACAGACAGCGCCCCCATCGTCTCCTGGGTCGATCGCGACGCCCGCGGGCTCGGCGATCGGTGCGTCTCCCACCGGGCGGGCCCCGACCAGCCCATCGCCAAACGCGAGCGTCGGCGACGCAGCCGGGTCGATCGTCTACCTGGGTCCGGTCGATGGTGGTGCGGGCATCCGGATCGTCGGAACCGACGGTACCGGCGACCACTGGCTGTTCCCGGACGTCAAGATCCCGAAGGACGGGTGGCAGGCGCACGCGGACTGGAGCCCGGACGGGACACGACTTGCGTTCGCCTCGGATGATCCGGCGGACCCGCCCGGGGCTGAGATCACCCGGGACCTCTGGGTGGGCGACGCCGACGGAGCCAACGCGCGGCGCGTCTTCGACTGCGTGTCACCCTGCCTTGAGGCGGAAGAACCCGCCTGGTCTTCGGACGGGCGCATGCTCGCGTTCGTGACCTGGGGGCCGCAGCCCGCGAGCCTGGCCGTGCTGGACCTCGCCACCGGTACGATCTCCCTCATCCTGACCGTCGATCACGACCCCGATGCGTTCCGCCGCCCACGATGGTCGCAGGACGGACACCGGATCGTCCTCGAGCACCAGACCTGGACCGGTGGGGAGGACGACCAGATCGCGGACTCGGTCATCGGGATCGTCGACCTGGATTCGGCGTCGCCCCGATTCACCCCGATCACGGAACCTGCCATGTGGGCCACCTACCCCGACTGGCACCCGACCGAGGACCGCATCGTGTTCTCGACGCGACCGTGGAGCGAGCTCGGCGATGGACCGTCGAACCTCTACACCATCCGCCCGGATGGATCGGGGATGACCGCCCTGACCGACTTCGTCAGTGGCCAGAGCCGCACCGTCCAGCCGCACTGGACCCCCAACGGCAAGCAGATCATCTTCACCAAAGTGGAGGGGACGGGCTTCGGCAACCCCACGATGGCAGTCATCGACGCCGACGGCACGGGGCTCCGCTCGGCGACCGGCGATGCCTGGCTCTTCGGCACGCACCCGCGCCTTCGCCCGACACCCTGAACGCCCGCGCACGACGCCCTGACCCCAGCGGTCCCACCGCCGAGATCTTCCGATGACTAGCTGACGTCGGGCACAGCTCATCGCCCGCCTATCCGAGGAGTCCTACATGCGTCCCGCTCGCCGCATCGCCCTAGGCACCACCTTGCTCATCGCCGCGACCCTCACGGGATGCAGCGCGAGCGGATCCACGGCGCCCCCCGTGACGCGTGCGCCCAGCGCCACGCCCGTTCCGGTCGCGTCGGCCGCGCCCAGCACACCGGCCGGTGCCATGCCGTCGTCATCGAGCGTGGGCGACGCGGCCGGATCGATCGTCTACCTCGCTCAGATCTCCCAGGACGGGGCGAACGGCATCCGGATCGTCGGAACCGACGGCACGGCGACCACTGGCTGTTCCCGGACGTCAAGCTCCCGAAGGACGGGTGGCAGGTGCACCCGGACTGGAGCCCGGACGGCACGCGACTCGCGTTCGCGGCGGACGATCCGGTGGTCGCGCCCGGCGCCGAGTTCACCCGCGACCTCTGGGTGGGCGACGCCGACGGACGAGTGCGCGGCGCGTCTTCGACTGCGTGGCGCCCTGCTTCGTTGCGGACGACCCCGCCTGGTCACCGGACGGGCGGACGCTCGCGTTCGTCACGTGGGGAGGGCCGAATCCGGCCACCCTGTCCCTGCTCGACCTCGAGGCCGGGTCGGTCACCACGATCGTGTCCGAGCAGGGTCCCACTCCCAACGGGTTCCTGTGGCCGCGCTGGTCGCCGGATGGCCGCCGGATCGTGCTCGAGTACCAGACCTGGACCGGCGGGGCGGACGACCAGATCGTGGACTCGGTCATCGGCATCGTGGACCTGGACGCGAAGACGCCGGCGTTCATGCCACTCACGACGCCCGAGATGTGGGCAACCTACCCCGACTGGCACCCGACCGGCGACCTGATCGTCTTCTCCACGCGCCCGTGGCGCGAGCTCGACGATGGACCGTCGAACCTGTACACGATCACGCCGGATGGGGCGGGCCTGGCAGCCCTCACCGACTTCGGCCCCGGCGAGACCCGCGCCGTCCAGCCGACCTGGCTCCCGGATGGCTCCGGGGTCATCTTCACCGCCGTCGAACCGTTCGGTGCCGCCGATTCGACGATGATGGCCGTCATCGACGCCGACGGCACGGGGTTCGGCCCGGCGACCGGCGATGCCGGGCTCTTCGGCACGCACCCGCGCCTTCGCCCGACACCCTGAACGGCGTCCACACCACAGGGTGACGCGAACATCGTCGGGCGCGCGATGCGCCACCCGGAGTGAATCACTTGACCCATGCCCGAGCATCTGTGGGGCATGACGTCGATGACGGGCAACCTGGACGACACACTCGCGAGGGCGATCCCGCTCGCCGCGAGCGGTGACCAGGCCGCGTTCGCCCGGATCGTGCAGGCCCATCACGGGGACATGACCCGGGTCTGCTACGTCATCTGCGGGGACCTGGACCTCGCCGACGAAGCCGTCCAGTCCGCCTGGCCCATCGTCTGGAAGAAGCTCGGGACGCTCAAGGACCCGGAACGGCTTCGGCCGTGGCTGGTGTCTGTGGCGGCCAACGAGGCGCGGCAGATCCTGCGCAGCCGCCGACGCCGGACCGTCGTGGAGCTGTCCGTCTCGCCCGGGGCGGAGCACGCCCAGGCAGCCTCTGATCCCGCCGGGCGCACCGCCGACCTGGATCTCGCCAACGCCCTTGCCAAGCTGGATCCGGACGATCGAGCGCTGCTCGCGCTGCGCTACGTCGCCGGCTTCGACTCCACCGAACTCGCCCGCGCGACCGGACGGTCCGCATCGGGCACCCGGGCACGCCTCGCGCGGCTGCTCGATCGCCTCCGAACGGAGCTCCGCGATGACTGACCGAACCCCCTTCGAAGCTCGCCTGGAGGCCCGCCTCCTCGCGCACGCGGCGCACGCGGACCGTCCGGTCGATGGGGCGGCGATCGCCGCGCAGCGTGGCCGCCCGCGCGGGTGGCACGCGGCGGATGCGGAACGTGGCCACGACTCGGGCTGGCCGGTGGCCGGTTGGTCGGACCGGCATTCGTGTGGCTGGCACTCGTGGCGCTCCTCCTCGCGCTGGTCGGTGCCAGCCTGCTCGCCGGCGGCCGACCGGTGGTCCCGGCGCTGGTACAGGCCACCGCCACACCCTCGCCCACAGCGGGCCCGCCTTCGCCCACGCCGATCGCGATCCTGCCAGGCGAGCCGTGGATCGTGTACCCGTCGCCGAGCGACAGTCCGACAGGTGGCGGCCTGATCCTCGTCCGCGAGGATGGCACGGACCGACACGAGATCCTGAGCCAGCCCGATTCGCGACGCGACCATCCCGATTGGTCGCGCGACGGTGCGCAGCTCGCCTTCGAGGATTGGCACCGGGACGCTACGGCCCCCGGACTCGACCAGATCGACATCTGGATCTCCGATGCCGATGGCGGCAACCCCAGGCAGGTGACCCGATGCGAGTCACCGTGCCTGCAGCGCTCCTGGCCCGCCTGGTCACCGGATGGGACCCAGCTCGCGCTCGTCCGATACGACCGGCTCGCCGACCCGCTATGGGGCCCAAGCGCGATCGAGATCCTTGACCTCGCGACCGGCGACATCCGCGTCGTCTCCGAGACGAAGGACGGCGTCACCGCCTACTACACGCCACGCTGGTCGCCGGACGGGTCGCAGATCGTCTTCGCCATCGAGACCTACTCGGACGCCACCGAAACCAAGACGATCTCGAGCTCCCTGGCGATCGTCAACGCGGATGGTTCGAGCGGCGCCGATCCCCGGATCCTCACCACCCCGGGCCTGCTCGTCCGAAACCCGGATTGGCACCCGCTGGACGACCGGATCGTGTTCGAGGCGAGCCCCGTAAAGCCGGGTTCCACGACGACGGATCTGTACGTCATCGGCGCCGACGGTTCGAGTCTCAACAACCTCACGAACTCTGGGAGCGGCGGCACGGGTGCGGAGACTCCCACCTGGACCCACGACGGCCTCCGGATCGCCTACAGCCAGCAGATCGGTTCTGAAAAGACGGCCGCCTTCATGAGTGCTGATGGCTCGAATGCGAAACAGGTCAGCCCTGACCTTGCTGCGGCGCCTCGATTGAGACCGACGCCATAGACCACCCGCCTGCGTAGCCGCGCCCGACCGACCAAACCCACCCCACCATCCACAGGAGATCTGCCATGACCTTCGTTCGACGCGCCCCGAATCACGTGCTGCTCGCCCTCGTCGTCATCGGTCGTCCTCGGCGCCTGCAGTCCCGCCGCCGCGGCCCCATCCAGTGCTGTCGGGCCGAGCCCATCTCCGGTCGCCGTTGCCTCCAGCGCGCCGACGGCGTCCCCAGTCGCAACGGCATCACCCACGGCGAAGCCGACGCCGATCACGGTCAAGGACGGCGAGGAGTGGATCGTGTACTGCTGGTATGTCGACCAAAAGCAGGACAGAGACCTGATCCTCGCCCGCGCCGATGGGACCGATGCCCACGCAATAGCCACGGACGTTCCGGGTGGAGGCTGCTTGGCGTCCTGGTCACCGGACGGCAGCCAGATCGCGTTCGTGAAACGGAATGAGGCCCACCCGCTCGGAGCGATCTGGACCGTTCGAGCTGATGGTTCCGGCGCTGCGATGCTGACCGATGGGGGTGGGGCGTGCCCGGGCGGCATCTTCCACCCCAACTGGTCGCCCGACGGCTCGAGGTTGGCCGTCGTCTGCTATCCGGACACGGACCCGGGTGGAGGGTCGGTCGCCACGTACGACCTCGCGACCAGGAAGGTGACACGTCTCAACACGGTGACCTGGCCCGATCACCTGGACAACGCGCCGAGCTGGTCTCCGGACGGGAAGTCGCTCGCATTCGCCATCCTGCACTGGGATCCCACCGACAAGTTCCTCGATGGATCGTTGGTCGCGACGATCTCGGTTGACGGTGGCAAGGAGCGCCGTCTCACGACGTACGACACCTTTATGTCGGCGCCGGACTGGAGCCCGGACGGGTCCCAGATCGTCATGAGCGACTACGACCTCGGCAACATGCACACGTCGACCCACCCGTCGAACCTGTACCTGATCAAGCCGGATGGGACGGGGTTGCACCAATTCACCCACTCTGCCGTCGATCCCACGATGCGGATCGCCGCACCGCATTGGACGTCGGACGGCAGCCGGATCGTCGTCGCGATCGGTTCGCCCCCGCCGGGACCGACACCGTCAACGATGTCCAGCTCGCTTTCCATGCCACGGACCTGGCGGGCGGGCTCTTCTCGCCGACGATCCACGGGTCGGGACCGGACCTGCGGCCCACGCCCTAGCGTCGGCCCCCGGCCCCGCGCCACCCGCGGCCCGCCGTCAATGGTCCTCCCGGCGTCAGGCCCCCGTCCGTGGCCGGATGTGCACCCATGCCGATGGCCACGAGCCGTCCGGTGCATCCGCACGCACCTTGTCGGCCAACGAGAGTCCCACTGGTCCGAAATGTGCGCCTGGTGCACCAACCGGCCGACAAGGCCCGCGTGCTTGTCCCAAATGAGTCATGGGGCGCACACGGGGATCCTGGGCCTGCGGCCCACGCCGCAGGTTCATCTCGTGGCCCGGCGCTGCGCGGCGAGAAGATGGAACGATGTGGCGGCGATCTCGCCTCATAGTCTCGACAGCGGCCATACGGTCGCCACAGACTGGGTCGGCGATGCAGCGAGATCTCGTCCTTCGCGCAAGCACTGGTGACCACGACGCGTTCGCGTCGCTGGCGACCGATGCGTACGGCCGGCTCCATCGCACCGCCCGGCTGATCCTCCGGCGCGAGGACCTGGCGTCGGACGCGGTCCAGGAGGCGCTCACCTCGGCCTGGCTCCACATCCGGGCCGTGCGCGATCCGGACCGCTTCGATGCCTGGCTCAACCGGCTCGTCGTCCGCGCCTGCCACACGGAGCTGCGACGGGCGAAGCGCGGGCCGATCGAGATCCACGTCGACACGATCGAGGCGCCCGGGGTCGACGACTCCGCCGGCGACCTGGCGGACCGCGACCAGCTCGAACGCGGCTTCCGGCGCCTGTCGGCCGAGCATCGCGCGGTCCTCGTCGTCCACCACTACCTGGGGCTGCCCGACGCGGAGGCCGCCACGGTCCTCGACGTCCCGATGGGCACCTACAAGTCCCGCCTCAATCGCGCCCACCTCTCGCTGCGCGCGGCCCTCGAGGCCGATGCGCGCGTCGCCGGGATCGGCAAGGAGTCCGTCGCATGACCGCCCAGAACGACCTCGACCGGGCGCTTGGCGCGTGGTTCGACGGCGATGCCGTAGCGCGCCGCCGCCCGAACCGCTGGCCCGAGTCATCGAGTCGACCCGGACCATCCGACCGCGCCCGGCGCTCACCGCCCGCGTCGGCAGCCACTGGGTCGGGGCTGGACCGACGAGTGGACGCCCGGGCCGGCCTCGCCAGCCTTCGGCCCGCCATGGTCATCGCGCTCGTCGCGCTCCTCGCCCTGGCCCTCGTCGGAGCCGCCGTGCTGGTCGGCAGTCGGCTGGTGGCTCCAAGGACACCCCAACACACCTACCTCAACGAGTTCACGTCCGCGCCGGACCTGTCGATGCCGATGGCGTACCCGACACTCGTGCCCCTTCTGGACGGCCGCGTTCTGGTCATCGGCGATGACGGCGACGGCGGCGGCACGGGCACCAGGGCGCTGGTCTACGACCCGGCCACCGGCGTCTCGGCGTCGACTGGCCCACTCGTGTCCGGTGAATCGCTTGGGGTGGAGTCGGCGGTGCGGTTGAAGGACGGAAGAGTCCTGATCATCGGGAACGCTGGCGCTCAGGTCCTCGAGGACGCAACCCAGGTCTTCGATCCGAGCACCTTCGGCTTCACGCCGGTTGGTCCGATGATCACCCCCCGCAGCGGGGCCGCGGTCGCGCTGCTTCCTGATGGACACGTGCTGATCGCCGGTGGGATGCCGTGGGGCCAGGATGCCGCGACGAACTCGGCCGAGCTCTTCGATCCGAACACGTCGACGTTCTCGCCGACGGGATCGCTCGGCACAACGAGAGCGTACGCCGCTGCGGCGAGCCTGCCGGACGGCCGCGTCTTCGTGTCGCCTGGCGAAAGCCGCAAGACCGCCGAGGTCTATGACCCGACCACAGGAACGTTCAGCGGCGCCGGCACGACGTTGGACTACGGCTCCAGCAACGTCGCGATCGCGCAATCCCGATGGCCGGGTCGTCGTCTTCAAGACCACGGGCCTGGGGGGAAAGGGGATCGTCGAAGTCTGGGACCCGACATCGCTCACGTTCTCGCAGCGCGGCCCTCTGGCGGGTCGACCCGCCAGCGCGACCCTCTTGGACGACGGGCGGATCCTGCTTACCGGCGGGTACGGTGGGAGTTCGCGTATCTACGATCCGGCCACCGGCGGGACCCCCTTGACCGATGCGACAGGGGCCTGGGGACCCAGGGCGACGCGGCTCGCCGACGGGCGAGTGCTGATCGTGGGCGGCCTGCTCGACGGACGCATCCGGCCAGAAGGTGGTGGGACCCAGGCGCCCGGCGTCTCGACGGTCGAGATCTTCCAGTGAGGAAGCACCCGTCGTCCGCCGCGAAGTCGCGTCGGCCGGGCGGGCGGCCGGTGGATCCGATCACGAGCCGATCCGCAGGCCCAAGACCTCGGTCTGGCATGAAGCCCCCGACCTATGCGCGTCAGCGCCCAACGCCGTGACCGGAGGACATGATGTTCCCAGCCCTTAGGCTCGCCACCCTGCTCGCAGTCGCCCTGCTCGGGTCGGCCGCGTGCGCGGCGGGCACCGTCTCATCCGGTCCATCCGCATCTTCCGCTCCGGCTTCGACCTCGACCGCCGCCGACCCCGACGGTCGCCGCGTCCCCGAACGCGACCCCTGTCCCGAGCCCCACCCCGTTCGCCATCAAGGATGGCGAGCCGTGGATCGTCTACGAGTGGGTCCAGGACTGCGGCGGTGACAGTTGCGACGAGCGGTGTCTACCTGGTCCGGCCCGACGGCCGCGATAGGCATCTGCTCCTCACGACTCCGGCGGGCCACCCGGACTGGTCGCCGGACGGCAAGCGTCTCGCCGTCGACCAGCCACCGGACGGCGCCTGGCGAGATCTGGACCATGAACGCGGACGGTACTGACCACGAGCAGCTCATCGCCTGTTCGGGGGCGCCCTGCACGAGCTTGGGCTTGCCCGGCCTGGTCGCCCGATGGCAAGCACCTGGCCTTCGTGCGCAATCTCAAGCCGAACGCACCTGGATACGAGGACTCCCAGGCGGCGATCGAGGTCCTCGACCTGGCGACCGGCGCCACCCGCGTCGTCGCCATGTCTCCCGTCGCGGTCACCGAGTCCGTCCAGTACATGGATCCGCGCTGGTCCGCCGGACGGCACGCAGATCGTCTTCACGGTGATGCGCTACCCGATGCCACCTACCGACGAGAACATCCTGGGCAGCTCGATCGCGGTCGTGAAGGCTGACGGCTCCGAGGCCGATGCACCCCGGATCCTGACCGATCCCGCGATGTTCGCGAACCTATCCGGACTGGAGCCCCGACGGCGAGCGCATCGTCTTCAATACCTACCCGCTCGGCTCCTTCCAGGAAACGACGAAGGCGACGAACCTGTACACGATCCGGCCCGACGGGACCGGGCTGACCCAGGTCACGCACTTCGGCGAGAACGACACGCGGGCGACCCAGCCGACCTGGACGCCCGACGGCAAGCAGATCATCTTCACGCAGATCGCGCGAAACCCGAGCAACTCCTGGGGTGAGCGTCAGATCGCCCTCATCGATGCGGACGGCTCGAATCTGGCCTTGATCCCCGTGCCCGGCACCGCCGACGACCACTGGTATGGGACGCACGCGCGGATGCGCCCGACGCCCTGACCCAGCCAGCCAACCAAGACAGAGGTGTCTCCATGCGTGTGCTCACGATCGTCCTGCTTGCGATCCTGCTGTCGGCGTGTGCTGGGGCGTCGCCCAGTGCCGTGACCGCTCCCTCGCCATCGGTCGCCGCGATCGCCAGTACGCCTCCGACCGCCAGCCCCGCGCCACAGCCGACCCCGCTCGCCGTCCTCGATGGCGAGCCATGGATCGCCTATAGCTGGCCGCGTCCGACGGACGGTCAATTCGCGATCTTCCTCATGCGTCCGGACGGGTCCGATGCCCACGAGATCGCCGCCGACGTCCCGGGCGAGCACAAGGCGCCTGCTTGGTCGCCCGACGGCAAGAAGCTGGCGTTCGTGGTCCAGGACGGCGATCACCCGGATGGGTCGATCTGGACCGCGAATGCCGACGGTTCAGGCGCGGCGTTGTTGTCGGCCGGTGGGACCGAATGCCCGGTCGGCCTGTTCCATCCGGCGTGGTCCGCAGACGGAACGAAGCTCGCCGTCGTCTGCTATCCCGGAGATGATCGGGAGGCCGTCGCCATCCTGGATCTTGCGACCGGCTCCCTGACGCGCCTCGCCACATTCGAGGCCCCGGATCATCTGGACAACGCTCCGACTTGGTCGCCGGACGGGCGAACCATCGCCTTCGACATCCTCCATTGGGACCCGACCGGCCAGTTCATCGATGGATCCGTCGTCGCGACGATACCCGTCGCGGGCGGGGAGATCCATCGGCTCACGGCCCCCGCGGCATTCATGTCCCATCCGGACTGGAGCCCGGACGGCAGCGAGTTGGTCATGAACTCCTACGACCTGGGCAACATCCCTTCGACCGCGAAGCCGTCGAACCTGTACGCGATCAAACCGGATGGGTCGGGTCTACGCCAGCTCACCCACTCATCGAAGGACGGCTCGATGCGGATCGGACAGCCGAACTGGGACCCGGACGGCATCGCGGATCGTGGTTTCCATCCTGACCTCGACCGGCCCGGACTTCACGTTCGCCGACGTGAAGCTCGCGTTCGTCGACGCTGCCGGCGGCGAGCCTGTGCTCATCTCCCAGGCAGACGGGAAGTATCCGGACCTGCGCCCGACGCCCTGACCGCTATCCCCCGCTAGTCAGCGAGCGCGCCACGGCCGAAGATGGAACCTTTCCTGGCTCTCCTCACCACATATCCCGTGAAGTGGCCGGATCGGGCGCAGCGGTCAGGGAGTCGAGATGCAGGCAGAGCTCGTGGCACGGGCGCAGCAGGGTGATCGAGAAGCGTTCTCGACGCTTGCCGCCGGCGCGAGTGCCCGTCTGTACGCCACGGCCCGGCTGATCCTGACCCAGCCCGACCGGGCCGAGGACGCCGTCCAGGACGCGCTCGTCGAGGCCTGGCGTGACATTCGCGGCCTGCGGGACCCTGACCGACTGGACGCGTGGCTCCACCGGCTGCTGGTTCGTGCCTGCCACCGCCACCTCCGGCGCGACTACCGGCGGCGGGTCCGGGAGATCTCCGTGCCGGAGATCGACGCAGGCGAGGTCGCTGACAGCGCACGGGCCTTTGCAGACCGCGACGAGATGGATCACGCCTTTCGTCGCCTGACCGACGACCAGCGCACCATCCTGGCGCTGGTCTACTACGCCGACCTCCCACTTGCCGATGTCGCCATCGCCTTGGGCATCCCGATCGGCACGGCGAAATCCCGTCTCAATCGCGCGATGGCTGCCTTGCGGGCCGCACTCGCCGCCGACGAACGTACCTCCGCGATAGTGAACGGACAGCCAGCATGAACGCCCGACGATGATCTCGATCCCCAGTTCGACGACCTTGGACCCCGGCTGATGGCCTGGATGAGTGCGACGGCCAAGAGGCCCGATGCCGCCGCGCTGGTAGGTGGCGCTGTGCGTCGGACCGAGTCGGTCGGTCAACGGCCAAGGCTGTTGGCTCGGACCGGGCTTGGCCGGAGCCGACGACCCTGGATCGTGCTCGGTCTTGCAGCGGCGCTGGCTCTGCCGGCCAGCTGGCTTGCAGCGGGAGCGCCGCTCCCGACCCAGACTGTGCCCAGCGTCGCGCTCCAGACTCCAGGTCCGACGTCTCTCTCAGCTCCTGCGAGCCCCGCGGTCGCGGGGCCCAAGACACTGGAGACGGACTTCATCGACCGCCCCTTCGAGTACTTGATCCCGGCCGGAAGCGCGACCCGTCGGCTCGACAGCGGTGGAGTCCGCGAGTTGGTCGAATGGGTGGACGGTCCGGACGTGGCGCTCGGTCCGTCTCCGGCTCCGGAGGATCTGAATCCCTGGGTGCATGCCTCAGCCCGGGAACGTACGGAACCTACGGGGCGTCATCCTGGGCTCAGCCGAGGAAGCCTGGGGCCACGGAGCTGCGGGGCGGTTCATGCTCAAGACGGCGCCGGCCGAGCTCCTCGCCGACCTTCGTGACAACACGGGTGTGCACATGGGCACCATCGAGGAGACGGTGCTCGATGGACGGCCGGCCTGGACAGCGATGCTGTCAGGCGTTGGCGGGTACGACATCCACGTGACCGGGCGCATGAAAGGCCTGAGCGGGGACTTCGTGATCCTGACCATCCCTTCACGTCTCACCGTGACCGAAGTCGACGGCACCACCGTCTTCATCCTGACCTGGGCGCGCACGGCCGCCGACCTCGACGCGTGGCTCCCGGTCGCCGACGAACTCGTCGCCTCGATCCACTTCCTCCCGGCGGAACAGCCATGAGGAGCATCCCGGGAGCGGGACCCTTCTTAGTCCCAGCGGTCCCAGCGGGCGAAGTCCTCGAACGGCACCCAGCCGCGCTTGAGGCTGGGTGACCGGACGTCCGGCAGTGGCTTGCCGACCGGCATGACCCCGATCGGGACGAACTCGTCCGGGATGCCGAGGTAGGCGCGCAGCGGCTCGATCTCCGGTCCGACGAAGCCGCAGCCGAGGCCCTCGTTCACGGCGGCCAGCATGATGTTCTGCATCGTCGCGCCGATGTCGACCCACCAGTAGGGGACCGGCCAGTCGATCTCCGCGCCGTCGTCATCGACCTTGTCCGCCTCCTGGTAGCGGCGGTGGTAGATCGCCTCGCTGACGCACGGGATGAACTGGGCGGCGCACTCGCTGATCCACGGCCCGAAGTCCGCCTCGTACGCCTCCTCGCCGCAGATCCGGGCGACCTCGCGACGGCCGCCGGGTCCGTCACGACGATCAGCCGCTGGCCCTGGCTGAAGCCGGCCGACGGCGTGCGCTGGGCGAGCCGGGCGATGCGCTCGATGACCTCGCGGTCGACGCCGCCTTCCTCGAACCGGCGCACCGCGCGGCGCTTCATGACGACGTCGGTGAACTCCATCGGATCTCCTCTCAGGCGGTGAGCACGTCCGTCCCGTAGGCCAGGAAGGCGGTATCGCGGCTGACCACGATCGCGCCGACGCGATCCGCCTGCGCGACGAGCATCCGGTCGAAGGGATCGCGGTGGTGCGCCGGCAGCGAACCAGCTCGCTCGGCGTCTCGGCCGGTGATCGGAAGGACATCGAAGCCGGCCTCGTCGATGGCCGCGACCAGGCCGACGGGCGCCGACAGCTTGCCCAGCGCACGCTTGATCTCGATCTCCCAGATGCTCGCGGCAGAGACCAGGACGTCGTTCGTGGGATCCGCGATGGCCGAGCGGGCGGCGGGTCGAGCGTCGGGTCATCGGCGAGCCACCAGAGGACGGCGTGCGCGTCGAGCAGCAGGATCACGACTCGAAGGCGTCCAGGAGCGATGTCGTCCGTCTGGTCGAAGTCCGCGTGCGATGCGGACACGACCGCGCCACTGGCCGGGCACGCGCGGGCTCGTCCGGGCCCGGAAGGGGATCAGGCGGGCGACCGGCCGCCCGGCGCGCGCGATGACGACCTCTTCCCCGGTCTCGACGCGCTCGATGAGCCGCGAGAGGTGCGTCTTAGCCTCGTGGATGTTCACGGTCGGTTCGGCCATGCTCGCGAGCCTACGAGGTTAGTCCAGGTTAGTCAACTCGGCCGAGATGGAACCTGGAGGTGGCCCACACACCCCGTACTCCACAAGGCTGGCCGATCGGTCCGCCCGACAGCTCGCGTGGAGGCGTCATGTCCCGATACCAGCGCCGTGGCGGCGATCGTCTGCCTCGTGGTCGTCGCCGCCTGCAGCGCAGGGGCGGCCGCGGTCGCACCATCGACGGCTGTTCCGACGGTTTCGCCCTCGGCGAGCGCGCCGTCTCCATCGGCCGCGCCGTCAACGATGGCCGCGACGCCCTCTGCGGATCCTGTCCTCCCCGTCATCACCGACGCGGACCCACGGATCCTCTACACCACGCACCGCCCAGACGCGGATGTCGGGGTCTACCTGATGCGGTTGGATGGGACCGATGCCGTGCAGCTGGCGACCGACGTTCACGGCAGCCTCAAGCACCCGGACTGGTCGCCCGATGGCCAGCACGTCGTCTTCATCGACGAAACGACCGAGAAGATGTGGATCGCAAACCTGGACGGCACACCCTCCACATCGATCACCGCCTGCGACGTCCCCGGCTGCGACTACCCGGCCTGGTCGCCGGATGGGTCGAAGCTCGCCTTCAGCCGCGCTGAGTTCGGCGCCGGTCGTCGGACCATCGGCCGTCGGGATCCACGTTCTGGATCTGGCGTCCGGGGATGTGTCGACCGTCATTCGCCTCGAGCGTCCGCTGCTCGCCGACGTCCCGCGCTGGTCGCCGGACGGTAGCCGGATCGTGTTCGGTGTGGACCGAATGGACGACGCCGCGACCGAGACAGGGTCGGCCATCGCGGTCGTCGCGGCGACCGGCGGCGAACCACGCTACCTCACGGACTTCGCGAAGTTCGCCTACTACCCGGACTGGAACCGCGTGACAGACGAGATCGTATTCTCGACCGAGGGGCTGTTCTTCAGGGGTGAGCCAGATCCTGGCGACACGTGGAACCTCTACGCCGTCAGGCCGGACGGGAAGGGGCTGCGCCAGATCACGGACGTACCGGCGGGCCAGCGGCTTTGGAACCCGACCTGGACGCCGGATGGCACACGCATCACAGCCGGCCTCGAAGACACTCGACTTGGTGTCTTCGTCGACTCGAAGACCGGTGCCATCGAGCCGTTCCCGTATGTCCCGAGCGCCTCCAAGTTCACGGACATGCTGGGCCGCCCCCGGGTTCGCCCGGCTCCATGAGGACGGTGGCGGAGCGCAGTCGTGGGTCCCTGCGACGCCGCCTTGAAGATGGAACCTCGGAAGCCTGACTCACCCCATACCATGCGAGGCCTCAGAGCGGCCCGAGATCGAGGGGATCCGCCGGATGCGACACGAGCTCGTGCAACGGGCGCAACAGGGTGATCACGAGGCCTTCGGTGCGCTCGTGCACGGCGTCATCGCGCGGCTGTACGCCACGGCCAGGTTGATCCTGCGCGACTCCGATCGCGCAGAGGACGCCGTCCAGGACGCGCTGATCGAGGCGTGGCGCGACATCCGCGGGCTGCGCGATCCGGATCGTCTGGACGCGTGGCTCCACCGCCTGCTCGTCCGGTCCTGCTATCGGGCGGCGAAGCGCGACCGGCGGCGCCAGGTCGTCGAGATCCCGCTCGCCTTCGACCACGACACGCCGGTACCCGACGGTCTGGCGTCCATCGGCATTCGCGATCAATTGGAGCGGGCCTTCGCTCGTCTCCCGTCGGACCATCGGACGATCCTCGTCCTCGCCTACTACGCCGATCTGTCCCTGGCCGATGTGTCCGTTGCGCTCGGCATCCCGCTGGGGACCACCAAGTCACGGCTCCATCGCGCGACGGACGCGCTTCGGGCGGCCCTGGCCGCCGATGAACGAACCGCCGCGAGCCCGACAGGACGGACCGCATGAACACCACCGACGATCTCGAACGACACCTGCGCACGATGCTGGCGGACGCCGCGCCGCGGCGCGAGCCGGAGGCGCTGTTCGCATCCGTGATGGCCTCCACCCGGACCGTCCGGCAGCGGCCGAGCCTCGTCGTGGGGCTCCGATCGGGGATGCGGGACGACACCACGACCAGGTCGACGCTCCGGCTGGCACCGGCGCTGCTCGTGGCGCCTCCTGACGATGGGGCTGCTCGCCAGCTTGCGCTCCTTGGCGGCGGGTCCTCGACCCCGTTGTGCCGCCATCCATCGCCCTCGCCGTCCGTCAGCCCTCCACCATCGCCCTCGCCCGCGGCGTCACGTCAGGCGATCGTCGACGGCGAGCCATGGATCGTCTACGACTCCGATCGCCGGGGCCGGTATCGACGGCATCTTCCTCATGCGGCCGGATGGAACGGATGCGCATCGGATCGTCCAGAAGAACCCAGGCTGCGCAAGCACGCGGACTGGTCGCCCGATGGTCGGCGCATCGCGTTCGCCTTGGAGGACACTGGCTCGATCTGGATCGCGGACGCGGCCGGCTCGAATGCCGAGCTGGTCATCGATGCCCCGACGACTGTGACTATCCGGCGTGGTCGCCCGATGGGTACGCAGCTCGCCTACACCGAGGCCGAGAGCGCCCCGCCCACCCCGGCCCCGATAGCCACGACGATCAAGATCATCGATCTCGGCCACGAAGGCCATCACGACCGTCGTCCGCGAAGAGCGACCGCTCCTCGTCGACGTCCCGCGCTGGTCACCGGATGGGACTCAGCTGGTCGTCGGGGTGGATCGGATGGACGCCCAGGCGAACGAGACGGGTGCCGCCATCGCCATCGTCCCGGCCGCCGGTGGCAAGCTCCGGTACCTCACGGAGTTCGCGACATACGCCTAAAACCGGACTGGAGCTGGGTGACCGACACGATCCTGTACGGCACCGACGTGCTCGGGTTCAAGACGCCGCAGGAGCCCGGCGACGACACGTGGAACCTGTTCACCATCAAGCCCGACGGGACCGGCCTGAAGCAGATCACCGATGTCCCGGCCGGCTCGCGATTGTGGGAGGCGTCGTGGACGCCGGACGGGACACGGATCATCGCCGACTGGGAATCGAATCGGATCGGCGTCTTCGTGGATCCGGCCGACCGGTGCCATCACGACGATCAACGGGACGACCGTGATGACCCACCCGGGGCTTCGGCCGACGCCCTGAGGGATGCCAGGCAGCCGTGGGACACCCTGCGACTCTTGAGCATCTCACTCCCATACGGCGAACACCGCCACCCCTGGGAGGACGAGATGACAGTGCGACAGATGGACCATTCGATCCTGCGGATCGCTGGCCGCAGGTAGCCTGGCCGCTCTGGTGGCGGCATGCGCTTCGGCTGCGGGCGCCCCGACCACGCCGGCACCGGCGGTCTCGGTCGCCCCGACGATCGCTCCGACAGCGGCTCCCACCCCGGCCGCGACCGCTTCAGCTGCACCGACCCCGGACACGACCGTTCGTGATGGCGAGACATGGATCGCGGCCGCAGTGGGAAGGGAAGATCGGCCTCATCCGTCCGGACGGGAGCGGCGATCATGCCGCCTTCCCGAACGTACCGGGCGGCGAACAGCTCCACGCGGACTGGTCGCCGGATGGCAAGCGGATCGCGTTCAGCATCCAGGGCACTGACACCGAGGAGATCTGGGCCGGCGACGTGGACGGGTCGAATACGGCAAAGCTCGTGGAGTGCGTGGCGCCATGCGTGTGGGTGGACGAAGGGGCCTGGTCTCCGGACGGTCGGTCGTACATCTACCACCGGATGATCGACCGGGACGGGGTCGGCGTGTCCACGCTGGAGATCCTCGATCTGGCAACGAACAAGACGCGCGTCGTCCTGACGGCACCCGAAGACCGCGCCTTCTACCAGCCGCGCTGGTCGCCCGATAGCTCGAAGGTGGTCACCGAGTACGTCAAGAAGACTGGTTCCGCAGTCGACTCGGACATCACGGGTGTTGCTCTCGCGATCGTCGACGTCACCGAGGCGAAGCCGGTCGCCAGGGAGATCACGAAGGCGTCCGAGTTGACCAACAGCCCCGACTGGAGCTGCGACGACCGACCTGATCGTGTTCGCGCAACCGAACTCGGCGGCCGGCTTCGACGGCCCGAGCGACCTCGTGACGATGCATCCCGACGGGACGGGGCGGAAGACGGTGACCTCCGTCGGACCGCGAGGCGGCCAGACCCCGCAGCCTGCCTGGTCGCCGGACGGGTCGCGGATCATCTTCGTGGACATGGACTACACCCTGAAGACGATCGCGGTCGACGGATCCGACCTGGCGCGCGCCGTCGCGACCGGCCCACGGGAGGGTTTCCACCCGCGATACCGCCCGACCCCCTGAGCCCGCCGGATCGAAACTGGGACACTTGGATGGTGGAGAGCATCTGACTCCTATGACCGGCATCGCGACGGACGAACGGCTGATCGGGGAGACAGTCGTTCGCCGCGCGATGACCGGCGACCGGGAGGCGTTCACCCGGCTGGTCGCGACATACGACAGTTCGATGTCCAAGGTGGCCTACGTCGTCAGCGGCGATCCCGACGTGGCTCGGGACGCTGTGCAGGCGGCGTGGGCGATCGCCTGGCGTCGGCTGGGCGGCCTCCGCGATCCCGCCCAGGTCCGCACGTGGCTGCTCACGATCGCCGCGAACGAGGCACGCCAGCAGGTCAGGCGTCGCCGCCGGCACGTCGTGGTGGACCTGTCGATCGTGGAGGAGGCCACGGACGGTCGCGGCGACCCGGGCGACTCGATCCACCTCATCGACCTGGACCGGGCACTGCATCGACTCAAGCCGGACGACCGGGCGCTCATCGCGCTTCGCTACATCGCCGGGCTCGATTCGACCGAGATCGCCGCACAGCTCGGCGGCTCGCCATCCGGCATCCGCAGTCGCCTGTCCCGGGCGATCGACCACCTTCGGACGGACCTTGACCATGCATGATCCTGCTGACTTCGACGCGCGCCTGAACGAAGCGATCGGCCGGTATGCGGAGCGTGCGCCGGTGGCGCCGAGCGTCGTGGATGTGGCCGAGGCGGCGATGGGGCCGGCCGACGCGGCCGTCCGGAAGTGGTGGATCCCGATCCCAAGGTCGGCGTCCCTGGTCCTGCTCGCTTGGCCTGCTGCTCCTGACGCTGCTCGCGGTGGCGTCCGGCGCCGGGGGCAGGCTGTTCCAGCGCGACCCGCTGGCGATCGCTGAGCCGAGTCCGTCAACCTCGCCTTCGCCATCGCCCTCGCCATCGCCGTCCACCGCGCCGATCGGGTCTGCGATCGGCGACGGCGAGGTGTGGATCGCGTACATGAGCTCGGGCGGTAGTCGCCCGATCGTGGCGGTCCGCGTGGACGGGATCGGGGCTCCACCCACTCTTCCCGTCCGTCGCGGGCGGAGAGCAACAGCACCCTGACTGGTCGCCCGACGGGAAGCGGCTCGTCTTCAGCGTCATCGGGACCGACACGCAGGTGATCTGGGTCGGCGATGCGGACGGCGGGAATACGTCCTTGATCGTCGACTGTCAGGCGCCATGCCAGTGGGTCGATGAGCCGGCCTGGTCGCCCGATGGCAAGTCCATCGCCTACCAGCGGATGGTCTCCGAGGGTGGTGTCGCTGTCTCCACGCTGGAGATCCTCGATCTCGCGACGATGGCAGACCCGCGTCCTCTTCACCGCTCCGACTGGGCAGGCGATCTTCGCCCCCCGCTGGTCTGGGGACGGCAGCCAGCTCGTCTTCGAGTTCATCACGAAGGCCACGCCTGCACTTGACGCCGACATGACCGGCGACGCGCTCGCGATCCTCGACGTGGCTGCTGCCTCGCCGACGCCGCGCGAGATCACGAAGGCCGAGGACCGTTGCAACAACCCGGACTGGAGCTGGGTCAACGACCGCATCGTGTGCACGAAGCCCGTCGCCGCCACGGGCTGTCGACGGGCCGACCGACCTGTACACGATCAGGCCGGACGGGACCGGGTTCGCGCCGCTGACGGACCTCGGCTGCCGCGGGCGGGGAGGCGATCAAGCCGACCTGGCTCCCCGACGGATCCGGGGTCATCTTCAACGACTCGGACGGCAACATGAGCACGATCCTCGCCGACGGGACGGGCCTGGCCCCGGCGATCACCGACAGCCCTGTCGCCGGCCTCCACCCGAGGGTTCGACCAACACCCTGAAACCGGGCCGCGAGGATTGAAAGACAGAGCCGCGGTGGGCCTCTGGTACGGTGAGACGCCCAACGTGGGCAGCCGCAGAGGTTCGGCGCTGGTGGATCGACGAGTGGTGGAGCAGGCGCAAGGGGGCGACCGCGACGCGTACGAGGCGCTCGCCCGGGCGTCGGCCGGCCGCCTGTATCGCACCGCGTACCGGATCGTCCGGGACGCCGATCGCGCAGACGATGCCGTCCAGCAGACGCTCGTCACGATCTGGCGCGAACTACCGAGCCTGCGCGACCCGGATCGGTTCGAGTCGTGGACCTATCGATTGGTCGTGCGCTTCTGCCTCACCGACTCGCGGCGCGCTCGCCGGACCGGGGTTCGCGAGGTGCGCATCGATGACCTGACGCCGGCGCGCTCCGATGACTTCGCCGAGGCCGACCTGCGCGATCAACTCGACCGGGCGCTCGCAGAACTGTCGCCCGACCATCGCGCGGTCGTGGTGCTTCACCACTACTCGGGCCTCCCGCTCGGCGAGATCGCCGAGATCCTGGGCGTCCCGTACGGCACGGTCGGCTCGCGACTCCACCATGCGACCCGCGCACTACGCGCCTCGATCGCGGCGGGCGACCGCTCGCCGGTCATCGGAGGGCAGCCCGCATGACCGCCACGTTCGACTTCGATCGCCTGCTCGAATCCGTCCTCGACGAGGGTGGTCCTCAGGGTGTGCCTCCGACGACGGTGGACGCGGCCCTGGCGAGGGCGGGCGCAGTCCGGCAGCGCCGGTCGTTCGTGCGCGCGCTGGACCGCTCGGCGTGGCCGGCCCCACGACTCTCACTCGGCGACCCAGCGACGGCACGGCTCGTGCTCGTCGGTTCGGTGGTGCTGCTTACCCTCGCGGTGGTCGCTGCTGCGATCGGCGTCGGGAGTCGTCTGCTCCGCACGAACGAGCCCCGGCTACCCGGGTGGACCACCACAGGGCCCTTGTCCCAGGCGCGGACCGCCTTCACGGCAACCCTTCTGCCCGACGGCAAGGTGCTGGTCGCCGGTGGCGGATCCAGTGAGAGCACCGGCAGCTACGACTCGGTCGAGCTCTACGACCCGAAGAGTGGAGTGTGGACCGCCACTGAGGGCCTGATCGAGGGACGAAACTGGCACACGGCCACGTTGTTGCTCGATGGCAAGGTGCTGGTGGCCGGCGGAGGCGGAGGCGGTGGTCAGAACCTCGCCAGCGCGACGTTGTACGACCCCATCAGCGGAACATGGACTGCCACGGCTCCGATGACCGAACCTCGAGGCCAACACGTCGCCGTGCGGCTGGACGATGGCAAGGTGCTCGTGGCCGGCGGCACCGGTGGTTCCGATCCCTCCCTGCTCGCCGAGGTATACGACCCTGAGACCGCGACCTGGACCGCCACCGGCCCGATGACCGACTGGCGCGCGTCGCCGACCGCCACGCTGCTACCCAGCGGGCAGGTCCTCGTCGCGGGTGGCTTCGGCAACGGCTTCGAGATCACCTCGGCCGAGCTGTTCGATCCGGTCAGCCGGACCTGGACCGCAACGGGGTCCATGAGCGCGAGCCGGGTCGACGGGACGACGGCCACGTTGCTGCCCGACGGCGAGGTGCTCGTGGTCGGCGGTCCAAGCGGAGATGGCTCAGTTGGGTCCGGCACGACGGCGGAAGTGTACGACCCGTTCTCCGGAAGTCTGGATCGTGACGGCCAGCACCCGCGAAGCCCAGGGCGGGCATACCGCCACGCTCCTCCCTGATGGCACGGTCCTGGCCGCCGGCGGCATCTCCGGCGACGGGGCCGCCCTGGCGGTGACGCAGTCCTACGACCCGCAGACGGCGTCATGGACCGCCGGTCCATCGATGGTCGAGCCTCGCTACAGCGGGATCGCCGTGCCGCTACTCGATGGCCGCATCCTCGTCGTGGGCGGCACCGGCCGTGGCGACGCAGCGCTGGCATCAGCCGAGCTGTACTCGCCGGGCGACGGGCCCTGACGCCCGACCGAGATTGAAAGCCTGATCCGCGGCGGGCCTCTGTCGTGTGAGCCGGAAGGCTCTGCATCCACCAGGAGGAGATCCGACCATGTCGCGCATCGTCGTCCTCGTCGCCATCGTGGCCCTCATCGGCGGGTGCGGCGGCGTTCCCGGACAGGCGCAGACCGTCGTGCCGTCGCAAGATGCAACGGCCCCGACGCCATCGGCAACGGCTTCACTCCGGCCGACGACCGCGCCTTCGCCGACCCCGACCCCGACCGCGTCGTTCGCGCCGTTCGGCACGCTTCCGAAGGCCGCTCTCGACGTCACGAAGGCCGCGAGGCTCCAGGCAGCCATCGACGCTGCCGTGTCGAGTGGCGCCCCGGACGCGATCGCCGCTGTGATCACTCCGGACGGCACCTGGGCCGGCGCCGCCGGCATTGACGGGCCGGATGGAAGAGCGGCGTCTGCAAACGACGAGTTCTACCTCGGCAGCGTCACCCAGATGTTCACCTCGGCCCTGATCCTGCGGCTTGCGGAGCAGCGCAGGATGGACCTGGATGCTCCGCTGGCGTCGTACCTCGGCGACCTATCGGTCGACACCAACGGCGCGACCGTCCGGCAGGCACTCGCCATGCGCTCGGGCATGGCCGATTACGGGCCGGATGCGGCTGGCGCCATCCAGGCTGACGCCGACCACGCCTTCCGCCTCGAAGAGATCCTGACTCACTTCCGTCCAGCGACTTCAGCTCCGGGAACGAGCTACGTTCGTGCCGGTCCGAACTACGTGCTCCTTGCCGTCGCCGCGGAGCACGCAACCGGCATGACGTTCGCTGAAGCCCTGCGCGCGGAGGTGCTGGACCCCGTCGGTGCCTCGAGGATCCTCCAGCAGGGGCACGGCGTCGTGACGCCCAAGCCGTGGGCGCTCCCGATCGAGGGGCACGTCGCCCCCTTCAAGCCCGATGACTTCGGGCGGGACGGCGTGATCTCCGTCACGTCATCGGTGACGTTCTCGTTCGGCTCGGGTTCGATGGCCAGCGACGCCCCGTCGCTCGCGGCGTGGACGTGGCACCTGGTGGCCGGAGACATCGTGGACGCGGCTTCGCTGGACGCCATGCTCCCGTCGACCGCTGACGGGCACGGGCTCGGCCTGGAGCGACTCGCCGGCTTGGATCCCTACGTCGCCTTCGGACAGACCGGCGGCAAGACCGGGTATGGGTCGATGGTCGTCGTCGTCCCGTACGAGCAGGCCGTGGTCGCCCTCTTCGTCAACGAGCCCGAGTTCATCGTCGAACCGACGGTTCGTGCGCTCCTCGATGCGGCTCTCGGCTCCTGACCCTCGTGCCCAGTCCTCATCCCAGTCCATCCCGGAGGCCAGTCATGATCGAGCGAACGTCGCGCACCCTCATCGTCATCATCCTCGCCGCCCTCGTCGGCGGTTGCGCTGCCAGTCCAACGGGCGCGCAGGTCCCCACGCAGTCGGCTGCGGCCGGAGCCCTGGCGTCCTTCACACCGCGGCCTTCCGTGGTGCCCTCGGCGTCGCCAGTCGAGACCGCCATGGTCCTCGGCCGCGCAGACATCGATCGACCGCTGGTCCGTGGGTCCTATCGGATCGAGGAACCGTTCGACGTTCCCTTCTCGATCGCCCTTCCGACCGAGTGGACGCTCAAGTCACTGTCCGAAGGCGACGTCACGTTCCAGAACACGCAGGTGAATGGCGGCGAGGGCGCTGCGTGGATCACCATCGACCGGATCGACAACGTGTACGACGACCCCTGCCACGGCGGCCCGATCACGCCGCCGGTCTCGGCGACGGTCGATGGGCTCGTCACGGCACTGACCAGGATGGTCGGCTTCACGCCCGGGCCGATCTCGGATGTGGTGCTTGCGGGGTATGCCGGCAAGTCCGTCGAGATCCGAAATGCGATCGACACACAGACCGCCGGCTGCAAGGAAGGGCCGATGATCCCCATGTGGACCGTCCGCGGCGGGCCACCCGCGGCCACGAACGGCGGCTCGCGGGAGAACCTGTGGGTCATCGATGTAGATGGCGCACCGTTGCTCATCGACGGGACGATGTTCATCCCGGCGACGCCAGAAGCGTCGCGAGCCGAGATCGAGCAGGTGGTGCAGTCCCTCCGATTCGGGTCGTCTCCGCCCGCCCCGGTACCGGCGGCGGCGGCGACCGCCACACCCACTCCAACACCCGACGGGCCGTACCTGACCTACGTCGCCCTCGGCGATTCGTTGCTGTACGCACTCGAGGGTGACTGCGACAGCTGCACCTCGGCGGCGGTCACGTATGGCGCCAAGGTGCAGGAGGACCTCGGCCTCCCGGTGGACGTCCACAACCTCACGATGCACAACAGTCTCACGAGCTGGGGCCTGCTCGACTACCTGACGAACGGCGCCCGCATCGGCAGGCACGGGGAGGACGTCTTCAAGGCCGTCGCCGCTGCCGACATCATCACGGTGACCATCGGCTTCAACGACATCTCGTTCCCGGGTCCGACCGACCTGGAGGATCGCATGGAGGCCTTCGCAACGAACCTCGATGGGATCCTCAGCCGGGTCGAGGCTCTTCGCGCGGGCAAGCCGACCGTGGTCCGCGTCACCCAGATCTACAACAACGGCGGCGCGTCATGGAAGTCGACGGTGGAGGCGCAGAACAAGGTCATCTGTGAGGTCGCCGCCGCTCACGACGCACGATGCGTCGACATCTACCACCTGTTCAACGGCGCCGACGGTACGGCGGATCCGGCGGACGCAGGGTATCTCGGGCCGGATCGGACACACCCCAGCCAGAAGGGGATGGACGTGATCGCAGCCGCTCTTGCTGCAACCAGGTATGCGCCGTTGCGTTGAGCCTCGGCCTCATGGGATTCGCGTCCGGGGCGCTTTTCCGATAGCATCAGAAAAACCCCCGGAGGACCCCTGACCCATGGCGAAGTATGTCTTTGTGACCGGAGGCGTGACCTCCTCCCTCGGCAAAGGCATCACCGCCGCCAGCGTCGGGCGCCTGCTCAAGGCACGCGGTCTGAAGGTCTCCATCCTGAAGCTGGACCCGTACATCAACGTGGATCCGGGCACGATGAGCCCGTACCAGCACGGCGAGGTCTTCGTCACCGACGACGGCGCCGAGACGGACCTGGACCTGGGCCACTACGAGCGTTTCATCGACGAGAACCTGTCCCAGGGCTCCAACATCACGACCGGCCGGATCTACCAGGCGGTCATCGCCAAGGAACGTCGCGGCGACTATCTCGGCGGCACGGTCCAGGTCATCCCGCACATCACCAACGAGATCAAGGAGCGGATCGGTCGCGTCGCGCGTGACGGGGACCCGGACGTCCTGATCGTGGAGGTCGGCGGGACGGTCGGCGACATCGAGAGCCTGCCGTTCCTCGAGGCCATCCGCCAGATGCGCAAGGACGTCGGGCGGTCCAACGTCCTGTACGTCCACGTGACGCTGCTCCCCGCGCTGGCCGCCACGGGCGAGCTCAAGACGAAGCCCACCCAGCACTCGGTCAAGGAACTGCGCGGGATCGGCATCCAGCCGGACGTCATCGTCCTGCGCAGCGATCACCCGGTCAGCGACGAGATCCGCGAGAAGATCTCCTTGTTCACGGACGTCGCCGCGGATGCGGTCATCCCGGCCGAGACCGCCGACACGATCTACGAGGTCCCGCTGTTCTTCGAAGCCGCCGGCCTGGGCAAGCTGGTCGTGCGCGAACTGGGCCTGGGCGACCCGGACGTCGAGCCGGACCTGGACTCGTGGCGCGAACTGGTCGCCCGGATCAAGGCGCCCAAGCCGATCCTCGAAGTCGCCCTGGTCGGCAAGTACATCGAACTGCCGGACGCCTACCTCTCGGTCACCGAAGCGCTCCGCCACGCCTCATGGGCGCACGGCGTCGATGCGAAGGTCCGCTGGATCGATTCCGAGACCATGTCCGCCGAGAACGTGGACGAGCGGCTGGACGGCGCGGCCGCGATCCTGGTGCCGGGCGGATTCGGCCACCGCGGCATCGAGGGCAAGGTCCTTGCAGCGCACTACGCTCGCGAGCACCGGATCCCCTACCTGGGCCTGTGCCTCGGGCTCCAGTGCGCCGTCATCGAATTCGCCCGCGACGTCGTCGGCTCTCGGGACGCCAACTCGACCGAATTCGACATGTTCACCGAGCACCCCGTCATCGATTTCATGCCGGATCAGCGCGAACTGGAGGACAAGGGCGGCACGATGCGCCTGGGCCTCTATCCCGCGAAGCTGACGCCAGGCTCCAAGGCCGCGGCAGTCTACGGCCAGGAAGTCATCTACGAGCGCCATCGCCACCGCTTCGAGGTCAACAACCGTTATCGCCAGACACTCGAGGCGGCCGGCATGATCCTGTCCGGCCAGTCGCCGGATGGCCGGCTCGTCGAGATCGTCGAGCTCAAGGACCACCCGTGGTTCGTGGCCAGCCAGTTCCACCCGGAGTTCAAGAGCCGCCCGGAGCGACCGCATCCGTTGTTCGATGGCTTCGTGGAAGCCGCGGTCGCGATCCGTGAAGGGCGTGAGCCGGAGTTCCGGGTCCGGGATGTCGCGTCGGCCGGCCCCGACAGCGTGCCGGTCGGCCCGGGCAACGCAAAGGCCGGATCGGCCCCCGTCGCCGAGTCCGCGACCTCCGCCTGACGACGCCGAAGGGCGCACCTCAGAAGGCTGCACCCCAGGAGGCGCTCGCCGCGCGAGCCCTCGGCGGTTTCGGCACCTCGATCGCCCTGGGCGCCGCCCTCGGCGCCGCCGCCTGGTGGACCGATCAGCTCGGCTTCCCGTGGACCGCATACATCCCGGCGAATGCGATCGGCGCCTGGATCGCCGTCGCCTTCGTGCTCGGGGCATCCGCCCGGACGATCCCGACCGGTGCGCTGCGCGGCCTGATCGGCCTGCTCTCGGCTGTCGCGGCCTACTACGCGCTGACCGGCCTCTTCGGGGAAGGCTTCCGGGCGATCGGGGCGTCGCACGCGGCTACCGTCTGGGGTGCCGTCGCGTTCATCGCAGGCCCGGCATTCGGCCTGGCCGGGGGCACGTGGCGCCACGGCCATGGCCGACCCCGCGCGCTCTCCGTGGCGTTGCTTGCCGCAGCCCTGATCGCCGAAGGTGTCGTGTTCGGGGCAGGCCGCTGGACGTATCCGGAGTCAGCTCGCCACCGATCCCGGCGCACTCGTGATGGCCGCGGAGGTCCTCCTGGGCGCCGCTCTCCCGTGGCTGCTGCTCCGACCCGGCGAGCGACGAGCCGGATACGTCGCGACCGCCGTTCTCGGAGTGATCGCCGTGCTGGCCATCGGACCGCTCACCAGCGTGCTGCGGTCGCTTGCCGATACCTTCTGATCCGGCCTCTTGGTCGCCCGGAGGGTAGACTCGTCCAGCCATCCAACGCCTCCTGGAGCCTGCCCGAATGAAGATCTTCCTGGACACCGCCGACATCGAAGAGATCCGGACCGTCGCCCGCTGGGGCGTACTGGACGGCGTGACCACGAACCCGTCCCTGTACGCCAAGGTCGGCGGGTCGTACGACGAGATCCTCAAGGAAGTCTGCAAGATCACCTCCGGCCCGGTCTCGGCCGAGTGCGTCAGCGACGACGTCGACGGGATGCTTGAAGAGGGCCGCCACTTCGCGACGCTCGCCCCGAACATCGTGGTCAAGGTCGCGATGAGCGAGAACGGGCTGGAGGCGATCAGCCGCTTCGCCGACGAGGGCATCAAGACCAACTGCACGCTGATCTTCACGGCGAACCAGGGCCTCCTCGCGGCGAAGGCCGGGGCGAGCCTGATCTCGCCGTTCGTCGGGCGACTCGACGACATCAACCAGGACGGGATGATCGTCATCCGCGATCTCGCGGAGATCTTCGCGATCCACGGGATCGAGTCCGAGGTGCTCGCGGCGTCCATCCGCAACCCGCTGCACATGACCCAGGCGGCCCTCGCCGGCGCCCATATCGCGACACTCCCGTTCAAGGTCCTGCAGCAGATGGTCCACCACCCGCTCACGGACAAGGGCATCGTCCAGTTCAAGGCGGACTGGGCGGCCGCGCAGTCGGAGCTTGCCGGCAAGAGCTGAAACATGGAGGGGTCGTCATGGTCGGTCGCCAGGTCACTCGGCGCGGCCGGATCCGCGCCGCTTCCCCCGCGCTCCTGGTCGCACTGCTCCTGGTCCTGCTGCACGGTTCGGCGCCCGTCGCCCATGCGGCGCCACCATCGAATGACGATCGGACCGGCGCGACCCCGATCGCGCTCCTCGAGGGGCCGGCGTTCGACCTGACCGAGGCGACCGCTGCCGTGGGCGACCCGGTGTCGTGTCCGTCTGGCGGGGCCCCGCAGGGCTCGGTCTGGTTCGCCTATACCGCGACCGACACCGGCCCGGTGGTGGTCGCGCTCTTCCACGGGACGGGCAACGCCTCGTTGCACGTCATGGCGGCGGACGGCACGACGGAACTCGGCTGTGCCATCGATGCGGATCCGACCCACCTCGAACCGCACGTCGACCTCGATGCCGTGGCGGGTGAGGCCTACCTCATCGCCGTGATCGGCGAGACGACACCCGGCGCCACCGGATACGTCGTCATCGAGCCCCCGCTCGTCGTGAGCCTGGACACCGTGACCACGGCCCACGTGAACGCGGACGGGTCGGTCACCGCGCTCTACATCTTCACGTGTTCGCAGGACATGCAGATCGAACCGGAGCTCGCCCTGGACCAGGGCTCCGGCAGCGCCCGTGCCATGGGCAGCTCGCTGACCACGGTGACGTGCGCTGCACCGACCACGACGTTCGAGATCCTCGTCGAGCCAGGACATGGGCCGAACCCAGAAGCCCGGTTCCGCAACGGCCCGGCGGACGCGTACATCCAGTTCAACGCCTTCACGGTTGCCCAGTTCTACCGGTCGGCGGCCGAGACCAAGATGATCCAGTTGACGGGCGGTCCCGTGATCACGGCGCCACCGACCGACACGTCCGTGGCCGCCGACACCGACGACCTGAACCACGGCGCCCCGCCGGTCCTCGGGCTGCTCGTACTGGCGGCAGGGTCACTCGTTCTCGGGGCGATCCGGCCGGTGCTCAGGCGATCCAGGTCCCCGCGAGCATGACCCGGCGGACGGCGAGATCGTCATCGAATTCGACCAGGTCCGCGCGCTGACCGACGGCCAGCCGGCCACGATCGGTCACGCCCAGCATCGCGAGCGGGTTGCGGCTGGCGGCCGCGACCGCGTCCGGCAGGGTCACGCCTGACGCGACGAGGTTCCGGACGGCGATGTCCAGCGCGATGACCGAACCGGCCAGGGTCGTCGTCCCGACGAGGGTCACGCGCTGGCCGACGACCTCGACCTCGAGGCCGCCGATCGTCGCCCTGCCCACGTCCGTGCCCGCCAACGAGATCGCGTCGCTGACGAGCATCAGTCGGTCCTTCGGCTTCGTCCGCGTGATGAAGGGCCACAGGGCCGGGTGGACGTGGATGCCGTCGGCGATGAGCTCGACGTAGGCCGTGTCATCACTCAGGGCGGCGACGGCCAGGCCCGGGGTCCGGTGGTCCACGCCGGTCATCGCATTGAACAGGTGGGTCGTGGTCGTGCCGCCCGCGGCGTAGCCCGCGAGCGCCTGGTCCAGCGTGGCTGCCGAGTGGCCCATCGACGTCGCGACGCCGCGCTCGCGTAGCCAGCCGATCAACTCCAGGGCGCCCGGCAGTTCCGGGGCGACCGTCATGACCCGCAGGCCGTCGACCAGGGGCTCCAGGTCGTCCAGGGCCACGTCCGCGGGATCGCGCAGGAAGGTCGGATCGTGGGCGCCCTTGCGCCACGCCGACAGGAACGGGCCCTCGAGGTTGAACCCGAGCGGTTCGGCGACGTCCGGACCGACCGCGGACGCCAGCGCGCGAAACGCCTCGGCGAAGGCCACGAGATCGGGGAGTGGCGCGGTCACGCCGGTCGGGAGGAACGACGTCACGCCGTGGGCGATGAGGTGGCGGGCCGTCCCGTCCATCCCGGCGGCTCCATCCATGGCGTCGTGGCCGCCGCCGCCGTGGGCGTGGACGTCCACGAAGCCCGGCGCGATGTATGGCCCTGACGCTTCGCCCGACTCCTGCCCGGCCCCGTCCTCCGCATCGACGGAGACGATGAGGCCATCCTCGACCACGATGCGGCCCGCCGCCACGCGATCGTCGAGGACGAGCCGGCCGATGACATCGCATCCGAGCGCTGGTCACGACACGCCCTCCTCATGGGACACGTCCGGCGCTTCGACGTCGAACTGCACGTCGAGCGCGTACCGATCGGCCGGGTAGACCGATTCGGTCGCCTCGATCCGCCGACCGTGGGCGTCCACGATGATGCGCCGCTCGACGAGCAGTGGGTCGCCCGTGCGCAGGCCCAGCAGGCGCGCCTCCTCGGCCGTCGCCGCGGCGGCCGCGATCGTGCCGGTGCCGCGGCGCAGGACGAAACCGGCACGGGCGAGCGTCTCGTGCAGGGACCCGCGGGCGAGGTCGGCGGTCATGACCGCGATCTGCGCAGGCACCCAGCAGGACCGCCGGATTCGATCGCGATGGGCTCGTCGTCGGCGAATCGCAGAGCGACGCAGGTGGACGATCGGCTGGCGCGGCGGGATCCCCAGGCTGGTCGCCTCCGCGGCGCTGGACGGGCGGATGACCCGGGTCAGCATCCGCGAACTCGGGACGCGCCCGCGCCGCAGCATCTCCTGGGTGAACGTCATCAGCCGGTTCGCGCGGCGGTGCGCCGGCGGCTCGGCGACGAAGCTGCCGCGACCGGGCTGACGGTCGATCAGGCCGTCCTCGGCCAGTCGCTGCATCGCGTTGCGTGCCGTCATCCGGCTGACGTCCGAACTCGGCGCACAGCTCGGCGTCCGACGGCAGCCGATCGCCCGGTCGAAGCGCCGCGATCCGCTCCCGAAGCGCCTGCTCGATCTGGCGGTAGTGCGGCTGGTAGGCGACCTCGGTCATCGCCCTCCCGCGCCGACTCGGCCGCCCAGCCGCCCGGCGACCTCCGCCGCTTCCGCACCGTGGACCGCCGCGCCGATCGCCCCCGCCCAGGTCCCGAGCTCTGCCGTCACGATCTCGACCTCGCTCAGCGATGTCGTCTGGACCCGCCGCCGGAGCTCGTCGCGGATGGCCCCAGCAGCAGGTCGCCGGAGGCGGCGATCCCACCGCCGATGACGACCCGATCGGGCGAGAGCAGGACGATCATGTTGGCGATCCCGATCCCGAGGTAGCGGCCGACGCTGGCCAGGCCCTCGAGCGCGCGCGCATCGCCACCGCGCGCCGCCTCGACGGCCGCCTCGACGGTCGTCCGTCCCGCACGCCGCCGCGATCCGGTCGGCCCGCGCAAACGCCTCGAGGCAGCCGTTGTTGCCGCAGTTGCACGGCGGCCCGTCCGGATCGATGGTGTGGTGGCCCACCTCGCCCGCGGTGCCGTCATGGCCCAGGACCACGCGCCCGTCGATGGCGATGACGCCGCCGACGCCGGTCCCCAGCGTCAGGCCCACCATCGAGTCCGCCCCTCGCCCGGCTCCCAGCCGGAGTTCGGCAAGCCCGAAGGCTCGGGCGTCGTTGATGAGCGAGACGGGGATCCCAAGGACCGCCTCGACCGGTCCGGCGACCGGCCGATCCAGCCAGTCGCCCGGCATGTTGACGAGGAATCGGGTCGCGCCGGCGACCGGGTCGTACAGCCCGGGCACGCCGATCCCGAGCGAGGCGATCGCCGGCCAGCGCTCGAGGGCCGCCTGCGGCGGTCTCGGCGATCCGGCCGATGACCGCCTCGGGTCCCTCGCCGGAGCGCGTCGGCACCTGCCCCTGGTCGAGCGATTCGCCAGGCTCGCGCATCGTGCTCGACGGCCGCCCACTTGAGGTTGGTGACCCCGAGGTCGATCCCGAGGTGAAGGGTGGGTCCGTGGGGACTCACGACACGTCGACGATCCGGGTGTAGGCGGCCGCAACGGCCACGATGATGGCGCCGAACAGGATCTGGCGAACGGCCTCCGGCATCTGCAGCGCGATCAGGAGGCTGGTCAGGACGGTCAGGATGAGGGCGCCGACGATCGTGCCGGAGTAGCCACCGCGGCCACCCATGATGGACGTCCCGCCGATGACCGCGGCCGCGACAGCCGGCAGGACCGACTGTTCGACCAGCGCCAGGCTGGCGGTCTTGACCAGGCCGGCGACCAGGATGCCGGCGATGGCCGCCAGCAGGGCCGAGAGGATGTACAGCCCCACCAGGACCTGCCACGAGCGGACACCGGACAGTCGGGCCGCGACCGGGTTGTCACCGACCGCGAACAGCAGCCGCCCGAACCCGGAGTACCGGAGCCCGGCGATGATCAGGGCGGCGATGGGGACGAACACCAGGAGGTTGTTCGGCAGGAATGGGAGCGTGGTCCCGGAGCCGAGCCAATCGATGATCGGGGGGATGTTGGTCGAGTTCGTGACGACGACCAGCTGGTACACGTTCATGAGCCCCAGGACCACCAGGCCCAGGCCCAGGGTCATGATCAGCGGGTGCACCTTGAAGACGCCCACGCCGATCCCGTTCACGAGGCCGGCGACGGCCGCCGCGGTCACGGCCAGGAAGATCGCGACGGCCGGGCCCGAGCTGGCCCGTCTGGCTCGCCATGATGAAGGCTGCCATGGAGGCGACCGTCCCGACCGACAGATCGATGCCGCCGGTCAGCATCGTCAGGGTCTGGGACGCTCCCAGGATCGCCAGCGGGATGGCGGCGCGGATCGTGACCCCGATCCAGTCCGGGCTGACCACGCCCGGCCGGACGAGCTCCATGAGGACGACCAGGATGACGAGGAGCGCGGTCAGCGGGATCAGCGGGCGATCGCGCAGCATCCGCCGCCAGGCCGGCCAGGCCGCCCGATGCGGTCGCGCGGCTGGGACCATGTCCGGCCTGGCTGCTCATGTCCGCGCCTGCCGCATCGTGAGCAGGCTCCCGAACATGACGACCCCGATCAGGATCGTGCCCTGGATGACGGTCGACAGGTTCGAGTTGACGCCCAGCAGGGTCAGGTCCGTCCGTACCAGTGCCAGGATGAAGACGGCCACGATCGGTCCGGCGATGCCGCCGCGACCGCCGGCGAGGCTGACACCGCCCAGGACGATCGCGGCGACCCCGAGCAGCGTGTAGGCGCCGGGGACGGGCGTGCCGATCCCGGTGGTGGCCGTCAGCGCCAGGCCGCCGAACGCCGAGAACAGGCCGCCGAGCATGTAGGCGAAGACCTTCGTCCGCCCGACCGGGACGCCACTCCGGAACGCGGCCAGCCGGTTGCTGCCGACGGCGTACAGCGCGAGGCCGGCGTTCGAGCGGCGCAGCGGGATCCAGATGATCCCGACGATGATCGAGCAGCGTGACCAGGGCCCGCGGGATCCACTCGCTCCCGATGGACCCCGTGACGAGACCCGTCAGCCAGTCGGCCGAGCCGCCGCCGGGCGTGTGCAGGACCAGGAGGGCCGCGCCGGCCCAGACGAACGACATCGCCAGGGTCACGACGATGTCCGGGACGCGGGTGATCACGACCAGGGTGCCGTTGACGATGCCCAGGATCAGGCCCAGCACGAGGACCCCGATCGACGACCGGGATGGCGAACGCCTCCGGCTGGTCCTTCATCAGGACCGCGGCCGTCACGCTCGTGAAGGCCATCATGGAGCCGATCGACAGGTCGATGCCGCCGGAGATGACGACGATGGCCTGGGCGACCGTCGCCATGGCGAGCGGCAGGGCCCCGATGGCGAGTCCCTGGAGCTGCGCGGCACCATAGCTCGGCTGGATGAGGTACGTGATCAGGAGGATCACGGCGAACAGCCCGAGCAGCGCCAGCGTCCAGGAGTTGCGCTGCGACCAGCGGCGCACCTGTGCCGGCCAGGTCCGGCCGATCCGCCATCCGGGTGTCCGCGGCAGCGCTCATGCGGACACCGACGTTCCGGGTTCGGCCTGCTTCCGCTGCCGTCGAGTTCGGTCGCGGCGACCTCCTCCGGCATCGGGACATCCGCCGGAAGGTCGTAGGCCGCGCGGAGGAGGGTCGGCTCGTCGGCCTGGTCGACCGGGATCTCGGCGACGATCCGTCCGCCGAACATGACGATCGCCCGATCGCAGGCCAGCTGGACCTCCTTGAGCTCGGAGGTGTAGAAGAGCACCGCCGCCCCGGATGCGGCGAGCTCGCGCACGAGTTCGTAGATCTGCTGCTTCGTGCCGATGTCGATCCCGCGCGTCGGGTCGAAGCACAGCATCGTCCGGACACCGCCGGCGACCCAGCGGGCGATCGTCACCTTCTGCTGGTTGCCGCCGGAGAGCTGGCGGACCTCGGACACCGCGCGCGTGTCGATCTGGAGCTGCGTCACCGCCGCGGCGACGCGGGCCCGCTCCTTCGTCATCGCGATCGGTCCCCAGGAGCGGAACCCGGCGATGAACGGCAGGGCGACGTTCTCGCGCACGGACCGTTGCATCAGCAGGGCTTCGGCACGGTCGGCCGGCACGTAGACGAGCCCGGCCTTGATGGCGTCCGCGGGATGCCGGAACGAGACGGGAGCCCCATCGACGAGGAGTTCGCCGCCGTCGGGGCGGCGCGAGCCGGCCAGGATGTCGAACAGCTCGTCCTGGCCCTGGCCTTCGAGGGCGGCCAGGCCGAGGACCTCGCCGGCGCGCAACTCGAACGAGACGTCCTGCAGCCTCGTCCCGACCCGCAGGTCGCGGGCGACGAGGCGGGGCGTCGCCGTCTCGGCGGCCCGGGTCGCATCGGAGTCGAACCGTCGGCGCGTGGTCCCGGTCGCGCCTGGCGCTGTCGCCCAGCATGAGCGCGACGATCCGCTCTTCGGATCCTTCGGTGATGTCCACGACGCCGACCGTCGAGCCCTCGCGCAGGACCGTCGCGCGATCGCAGACGGCGGCGATCTCGATGAGCCGATGCGAGATGAAGATGATGCAGCGATCGGAGCCGCGCTGGTTCCCGATGACATGGAGGACGCGCTCGGTCAGGTCGGCCGGCAGCGCCGCCGTCATCTCGTCGAGCATGAGGACGTGTGGCTCGATCGCGAGCGCGCGCGCAAGGTCGATGACGCGCAGCGTCGCCAGCGGCAGGTCGCGGGCCACCTCGGACAGGTCCAGGTCGCCGATCCCGAGTTCCGACAGCCAGTGGCGGAACGGCTCGACCGGCGTCCCGGTCAGGCGCAGGTTGGAGCGGATGTCCAGGTCCGGGATGACCGACGGCTCCTGGTAGACCGAGACGACGCCGCCACGTCGCGCCTCGGCGGGGGAGCGGGCGACGTACGGCTTGCCGCCGATGATGGATCGTGCCCTCGTCCGGATGGACGGCCCCGGTCAGGATCTTGACGAGCGTGCTCTTGCCGGCGCCGTTGGCGCCCATGAGCGCATGGACCTCGCCGGCGCGAACGGACAGCGACGCGTCCCGCAGGGCCGCGACCGCGCCGTATCGCTTGGCGACCCCGGTCGCCTCGAGCAGCAGGTCCGTCATCTGGTGCGTCGGTGTCCTGATCGGGTGGAGCGCGAGAGGGTGCCGGCGGTGCCGGCACCCTCTCGCCATCGAACGCTAGGAAGGTCCGGGTCACTCGCCCGGGCCCTTGCAGGCGATGAGGTCGTCCACGCTGTACGTGGTCCAGTCCTTGACCGTGAGCCCGAGGGGCCACAGCTTCGGGAGGTTCGGGTTCTGGGCGGCCTTCAGCGCGGCCTTGCCGGCATCGGTCGTGTTGTCCCAGAGCTCCGGGGTGACATGGACGGTGGTCTCGGCCGGCTTCTCGCCGGCGAGCAGCTTGAGGGCCAGGACCACGCCGGCGCCGGTGACGGCCGACGGGTTGGTCACCGCCGCGCCGACGAGGCCCGGCCTCGTTGAGGAGCTGGGTGACGAAGCCCGCGTTATCCGCGCCGACGATCGGCACGAGCGGATGGTTGGCGGTCTTCATGGCGTCGACGATCGAGGAGTCCACGCCGGAGGTCCAGATGCCGTCGAACGGCACGCCGCCGCTCATGATGTCGTTGATCTGGCTCGACGGCGGTCGCCGGATCCCACTTGGTGACGACCTCCTTGGCGACCGTGATGTCGGGGTACTCGGCGAGCGCCTTCTTGAAGCCGGTGTCGCGGTCGGTGTCGGCCGGGTGGCCGGCGATGCCGCGCATGTAGACGACGGCGCCCTTCTTGCCCATCTGCTCGAACAGGGACTTGGCGCCAAGGTAGGCGTACTCGACCTGGTCGTTGGACAGGTTGTAGGCACCGTCGGCGGTGACGAACGCGTCGACGGCGATGACCGGGATCCCGGCCGCGATGGCCTCGTCGATCGCCGGGTTGAGCGCGTCCGGATCGTTCGGGTTGATGATGATCGCGTCGACGTCCGCGGCGATCAGGTCGCGGATGTCGGTCAGCTGACCGGCCGCGGTCGCGTCGTGGTTGATGACCGTGACCTTGCCGACCTGGCCGGACGCGGCCGCCTGGGCCTTGACCGAGCAGATCGACGACTCGCGCCAGCCGTTGCCGACGCCGCCGCCGTTGGCGAAGCCGATGTGTAGTCGCCTCGCGGCCGCGCTCGGGGCGGTGGACGCACCGCTACTGGAACAGGCCGCGGCGACGATCGCCACGACTGCCAGACCGCCGAGCGCCTTGGCTCGGATCGATCCCTTCTGGGTCATGCGTTCTCCTCCTGATGGTCAGGCACGCCTTGTGGCCGTGCCATGGACAGATACCGCCCCCGCGTACGGGGGATCTTGCGCATCATGCGGTCGGCGTCACCTCCTGTCGCGTGGTCGCTGTGTCATGACCGCCTCCACGATCGATGGCACGGGCGATCCGCCGCGAATGCTCACGATAGGCTGCATCGAACAGATCCCGCGAGCGCTCGGCGCCTACGACCGAGGCCCGGGTGATGACCGGTGGCATCAGACCGCGCTCCGTGAGGAGCTCGGCGGTCCGCACCTTGATGGAATTGACGATGGCGATGGCCGTGACGGTGGAGCCCGGGCCGACCGGCGTGTCGAGGCCATCGATGCGTGATCAGGGCGTCGGCATGCGGCGTGCACAGGTCGATGACCAGGTCCGCCTCGTCCAGGAGCCGGCTGCCGACGACCGGGTCGACATCGCTCGACAGCGACTGGGCCACCGACGTGACCGCGATGACGCGCAGGCCGCGCGAGCGCGCGCCGCGCGCCATCTCGACCGGTACCGCCGTCGTGCCGCCGGCCGAGAAGACCATCATCACGTCTCCGGCCCGAACGTGAAGTTGTCCAGGATGACCTCGGCCAGGCCCGGCATCCGCTCGATGAACATCGCCTGGCGCTGGCCGTTGGCGCCGACGACCTGGGTGTGGAAGGTCATCGACAGCTCGGCGATGGGATTGAACCCGGGGTACGACCCGTAGCGCGGGAACATCTCCTCGACCGGGATCCGCGAGTGGCCGGTCCCGAACAGGTGGACCAGCCCGTCCGACCGCGATCGCGTCGGCGCACCACTGGCTTGCCTGCTCGATGGCGTCCGCCTGGGTCGCCGCCAGGCGCTCGAGCAGCCGGATGGCCTCGTCGATCCAGGGCAGGCTGCGCGGCGCGGTCATGCGGGCGGCATCCCGACGTCGCGCTGCACGGGCTCCCAGCTGCCGCTGCGCATGGACCGGTAGGCGGCATCGATGATCGTGTTGACGACGAACCCGTCGTGGAACGTCTCGCGCGGCGTGACGCCATCGCGGAACGACTCCACGACGTGGCGCATCATCGCGTCGTGGCCGTGGGCATACGGCTCGTCCGGGACCGGGAAGACCCAGCCGGTGTCGGCGTCCACCTTCTCGCCGAGGTAGCCGGCGGGCCGCTCGATGAACGCGCGGAGCATCGTCGAGGTGATGTCCTCGACGATCCGTCCGGCGTCGCCGTAGGCCTCGAAGCGGTTCTCGAGCCCGCCCTTGGAGGACCACGAGACGTCCATCGTCGCGACCCGGTCGTCCTCGAAGCGAACGAGCATCACGGCGTTGTCCTCGCCGGTGGTCCGGTCGCCGTGGACGAGGGTCGCGCCCCACGCGAACACGTCCCGGACCCGGATGTCCTTGCCGAACAGGTAGCGAGCCGCCTCGGCGCCGTGCGAGGCCATGTCCAGCAGCGCGCCGCCGCCGGCCAGCTCGGCGTCCCAGAAGTGGGCGGCGTGCGGGCCGCTGTGGCCCTCGCGCGCCCGGAACGTGGTCAGTCGGCCGATCGCGCCGGCCTCGATCATCTCGCGCATCCGCACCGTCTCGCTCGTGAAGACGACGTTCTCGAGGTACGCGTTGAAGACGCCGGCGGCCTCGACCAGGCGGACCATCTCGCCCGCCTCGATGGCGTTCCGGCCCAGCGGCTTGGTGCACGCCACCGCCTTGCCGTGCGCGGCCGCCGCCCGGACCGCCTCGAGGTGGAGGTGGTTCGGCAGCGAGACGACGACGAGGTCGACCTCGGGATCCGCGCAGACGGCCTCGATCGAGTCCAGCGCGCGACTGCCGAAGCGCGCGGCGAACGCCTCGCGCCGCTCGGCGCCCGCGCCCTAGTTCGCCACGACCCGGGCATCGGCCACGTAGCGGAGGCCGAGCGTGTGGAACTCGCCGATGAAGCCGGACCCGAGCATCCCGATGCGGACCTCGCGAGGTCATCAGTAGCCGCCCTCGGCCGTGCCGGCGGTGGCCGCGACGGGCCCCTGGCCGGCCTTGCGCGCCCGGAAGTCGTCGATGATCGTGGCCGTGGCGGTCGCCCCGACGCGGGTCACGCCGAGGGCCATGACCTCCAGCAGCGCGTCGAGCGTGCGGACGCCGCCGGCGGCCTTGACCTGGACGTGCGGCGAGGTGTTGGCGCGCATCAGCCGCAGGTCGTCGTGGGTCGCGCCGGTCGGGGCGAACCCGGTGGACGTCTTGACGAAGTCGGCGCCGGCCGCCTCGGTCAGGCGGCAGGCCCGGATCTTCTCGTCGTCGGTCAGGTAGGCGTTCTCGAAGATGACCTTGACGATGGCGCCGGCGGCGTGGGCGACCTCGACGACCGCCCGCGATGTCCGCCTGGACGTCGGCGTCGCGGCCGGACTTGAGCGCGCCGATCTGGATGACCATGTCCAGCTCGGTCGCGCCGTCGGCGAGCGCGCGCTCGGCCTCGAACACCTTGGTCGCGGTCAGGTGGTTGCCGTGCGGGAAGCCGATGGTCGTGCCGACCGCGACGTCCGTGCCGTCGAGGATCGCCCTGCGCGCGGACGACGTCCGCCGGGCGGACGCAGACCGACGCCACGTCGTAGCGGGCCGCCAGCCGGCAGCCGTCCTCGACGAACGCGTCGTCCAGCTCGGGCCGGAGCAGCGAATGGTCGATCGTCTTGGCGATGTCGCGGTAGGTCAGGTCCGTCGATGCGACAGGGTCATCGTCGCTCACTTGATGTACGGGCGCAGGACGTCGCGGGCCAGCAGGAAGCCGCGCTTGACGAGCTCGTCGGTCTTCTCGAAGTCGCGATCCTCGTGCTCGATGATCACGTCGCCGTCGTAGCCGGCACGGTACAGGGCGGCGAACAGGGGACTCCAGTCGACCTCGCCGAGGCCGGGCAGGCGCGGGATCTGCCAGCCGATGCCCTGGCGAGAAGATGCCGCGCTCGTACAGGCCCTCGCGGTCGATCATCAGGTCCTTGGCCTGGACGTGGAGGATGTGCGGCCCGAACTCGCGGATGAAGCGCGGGATGTCGATCATCTGCAGGATCAGGTGCGACGGGTCGAAGTTGAGCCCGATCGTGCCGCCCCACTGCTCCAGGATCCGGCGCCAGATCCGCGGCGTCGTCGGCGAGGTTGTGGCCGCCCGGCCACTCGTCGTAGCTGAACAGCATCGGGCAGTTCTCGATGGTGAGCTTGCGGCCGTGGTCCTGGGCGAACGACGACGATGTCCGGCCAGACCCGCAGCGCCTCCTCCCAGTTCGCGTCCTGGTGTCTTGCGCGCCGTCGGCGCCCATGAACGTGTTGACGAGCGGCACGTCCATCTTCTCGGCGGCGGTGATGACGTGCTTGAGGTGGCCGATGACCTCCGCGCGGTGGGCCGGGTCGGGGTGCAGCGGGTTGGGGTAGTAGCCGAGGCCCGAGATGTGCAGGCCCTTGCCCTCGATCTCGCTCGCGCAGCTCCGTGCGCCTGGCTCGGCCGACAGGTTCGCGACGTCGATGTGGGACGTGCCGGCGTAGCGGCGGGTCGGGCCGGAGGCGCGCGGCCAGCAGGCGATCTCGATGCTCTCGAAGCCGTTCGCGGCGGTCCAGTCGACGACGTCCATCAGCGGCGTCGTCGGGGAACGGGGCGGTCAGCAGGCCGAGCTTCATCGGGCGGGTCCCTCCGGACTGCTGGGTGGCGATCGGCGGTCGCGATCGACGGTCGACCCAGCGACCGGTGCGAGCGCTCTCGGCGATCGCGTCGCCGACCAGCATCTCGTCGTGGCCGTCGGCGAACGTGGGATAGCCGGGGCGGGCGGAGCTCGCCCCGGCTACGACATCCGCGTAGATCGCCCGGAAGTGGGCGCAGAAGGTGTCGCCGAAGCCCTCGACGTGGCCGCCCGGCAGCGCCGACGCCGCCTGGCCGGCCGCGCCCATGAGCGCCGGGTTCCGGATGAGGATCTCGTTGGGCCGGTCGCGATGGCCGATCCAGAGCCTGGTCGGGCTGCTCCGAGTCCCAGGCCAGCGGCGGCCTCGGAGCCGTCGATCTCGTACTGGAGCGAGTTCTTCCGGCCGGGGCTGATCTGGGAGATGCTCACCGCGCCGCGGGCGCCGCCGTCGAAGCGCAGCAGGATCGTGGCCGTGTCCTCGGTCGCGATCGTCGCGCGTCGACGGTGTCGGCGGAGCGCTCCGTGGAGAACGTCTCGACCGGGCCCGTCGGCTCGTGGCGCGTGCCGATGAACGTGGTCAGATCGGCCATGACCTCGGCGATGTGCTGGCCGGTGACGAAGGTCATCAGGTCCAGCCAGTGCGAGCCGATGTCGCCGACCGCCCGCAGCGCGCCGCCGCGATCCGGCTGGAGCCGCCAGTTCCAGTCGCTCTCGAGGAGCAGCCAGTCCTGGAAGTAGCGGCCGGTGACCAGCCGGACGTCGCCGAGCGTCGCCGGCGGCGACGGTCTCGCGCGCGTGCTGGTTGAGCGGGTAGAAGCGGATGTTGAAGTTGTCGGCGTTGACGAGGCCGCTCGGCCGCCGCCAGCGCGACCAGCTCGGCGGACTCCGCGGCGGTCATCGCCAGCGGCTTCTCGCACACCACGTGCCGGCCGGCGGCCAGGATCGCCTTCGCCTGGGGGACGTGCAGGTCGTTGGGCGAGGTGACGTGGACGACCTCGACGGTCGGGTCCGCGAGCAGCGTCGTCGAGGCGAGGCATAGGCGCGCGGGACGCCGAGGGCGTCGCGCCCGTGCGGCGCCGCGCTCGGGGGTGCTGCCCAGGACGCCGCGGACCTGGACGCCGATCCGGCGCAGCGCCTCCACGTGGACCGTGCCGATGAAGCCTGTGCCGATGACGGCCGCGCCGACGTCGGCGATCCTCCTCATGCCGTGATCACCCACCTGTGCGTTTGTCTCCGAGCTGTCTAGACAGTCTAGATCGATGCGAGGGGGTTCGGGCCGGGCAGCGCGCTCGTGGATGCCCGGTCAAGCCTACCACTTCGTCCGCCACTCATCCTACTTTTTCCTGTCAAGTGCAAAAGCCCCTGCAGCCGCGACCGACGGCGTATCATCGCCGCGTGCTTCGACCCACGTCGCAACGTTCACCCGGCGGGTCCGATCCGGCGTCAGGCTCGGCAGGAACCACGCCGCAGGGCCGCCATGGGCCGGTGCCGGATGAGGCGATGGATGCCCTGGTCACCGTGCTGGACGAGATCCGCCTGGGACGATCGAGTTCGCGCGCCGAACTGGTGGCGCGGACCGGTCTGGGCCGGGCGATCGTGGCGCAGCGTGTCGGCGAACTCATCGAGCGCGGGCTGGTCAGTGAGGGCGATGTCGGGCCGAGCACCGGTGGGCGGCCGCCGCGCCAGCTCACCTTCCAGTCCGAGGGTGGGTACGTCCTGGTGGCCGACCTCGGCGCGACCAGCATCGACGTGGCCGTCACGACGCTCGACGGGCGCATCCTCGGCCACCACGACGAGCCCGCCAGGATCGAGGCCGGGCCGGAACGTTGCCTCGACCGGGTGGATGCCCTGGTCGCCTCGCTGCTGCGGACGACCGAAGCCCTGCCCGGACGTCTGTGGGGGATCGGCATCGGCGTCCCAGGACCGGTGGAGTTCGAGGCGGGCCGCCCGATCTCGCCGCCGATCATGCCCGGCTGGGACGGCTACCCGATCCGCGAGCGGTTCGCGGCCCGCTACGGCGCCCCGGTCTGGGTGGACAACGACGTCAACCTGCTGGCGCTCGGCGAGTGGCGATCAGGCGTGGCGGCGGGCCACGACAACGTCGTCGTCATCAAGATCGGCACCGGCATCGGCGCCGGGATCATCTCGGACGGTCGGCTCCATCGAGGCGCGCAGGGGAGTGCGGGTGATGTCGGGCACATCCAGGTCACGGACGACCCGATCGGTGACCTGCCGGTGCGGCAACGTCGGCTGCCTGGAGGCGCTCGCCGGAGGCGAGGCGATCGGCCGGGCCGGCGAGGCGGCCGCACGGGACGGCCGGAGCCCCAGGTTGCGTGCGGCGCTCGACCAGCGCGGCACCGTCACGGCGGAGGACGTCGCGCGGGCGGCATCGTTCGGCGACGCCGTGGCGATGGCCATGCTCCAGGATGCCGGTCGCCGCGTGGGCTCGATGCTCGCGAGCGTCGTGAACTTCTTCAACCCGTCGCTGATCGTCATCGGTGGCGGCGTCGCCAACAGCCCGGACCAGCTCCTGGCCGCCATCCGCGAGACCGTCTACCGCCGGTCCCTGCCGCTTGCCACGCGCGACCTGCTCGTCCAGCGCTCCTCGCTGGGCGGCCTGGCCGGCGTGATCGGCGCCTCGGCGATGGTCGTCGACCAGCTGTTCTCGCGCGACAACATCAGTCGCTGGATCGAGGCCGGGGAACCGTCGGGCGCGCCCGGAGTCGCCTCCGCGCGCCAGGGCTAGGTCGCCTCCGCGCGCCAGGGCTAGCAGGGCGCGCGCGATCCAGAGCGCCCGCGACGCGACGTGACCGTCAGCCGCCGCTCGTGCGAGATGGCAAGGCGTCGTCATCCGCGATCACCCGCAGCCCGGGATGGCCGCGAAGGAGTGACGCCGGTACGTTCGGGGTGACCGGCCCATCGAGGACCGCCTCAAGGATGTCGGCCTTGCGCGGACCCCTGGCCAGCAACCAGACCTCGCGGGCGGCGAGGATCTCGGCCATTCCCAGGGTCACGCCATGTGTCGGGGGCGGCTCCGCGCCGTAGGAGCGGGCGGCCTCCATGGTGGACGGCGCGAGTTCGATCACGCGAGTGGGCGCATCGGCACTCGTCCCTGGTTCGTTCATGCCCACGTGTCCGTTCATCCCGAGGCCGAGGATGACCAGGTCGAGGCCACCCAGAGCCCCGATCTCGGCATCGAACGATCGGCACGCCGCCGCAGCGTCGCCGCCGTCCACGTCGAACGCGAGGAACCTTGCCGGACGTCGGTCGAGCCGATCGATCAGCTGTCGGCGCAACTGGCTGTCGCAGCGGATGGGATCACCGGCCGGCAGTCCCAGGTACTCGTCGAGCAGGACGAGGGTGCAGCGCGCCATCGTCGTGCCGAGTGCCTGCAGTGCGCCGGGCAGCCGCTCGTAGATCGGCACCGGGGTCGAGCCGGTCGGCAGGCACAGGACGAGGTCCGGCTGCTCGGCGATCCGGGCCGCCAGCGCCTTCGTCGACCTCGTCCGCCCAATCGGCCGCCGGCAGCACCCACGGCTCGAGACGTCGCGCTCGGCTCACCCGCCGGCGACCACGCGGTCCGTGAAGTCGCCGGACGCCGGGTCCTTGAGGATGAGCTTGTGGCGTCCGTCCGGGAGGATCTCACGCTTGATGACGACCCGGCCGTCGTAGATCTCGGGCACCGAGGCGATGCGCGAGGTCGTCCCACCGCGCCACTCCAGCTCGACCGGCGCCCAGGCCTGCGCCTTCGCCGACCGGTAGCACGCGTCCATGATCGCGTTCACGACGTAGCCGTCATAGAACGTCTCCTGTGGCGCCGTGCCCGCGTCGATCGCGCGGAACATGTCGCTGAACATGTCCACGTAGCCGAGTTCGGAAACCTCGTCGCCCACCGGGAACAGCCAGCCCGCGCTCGTCTCCGCCTTCTCTGCCACATAGCCGCCGCCGGCCCCCGGGGCGCTGAACATCTCGAACCCGGTCCGCAGGAAGTGGTTCATCCAGATCGTGCCGTGGGTGCCGGCGACCTCGTCGCGCAGGTCCATCCCGCCACGGAACGTCCAGCTGACCTCGAACTGTCCGATGGCCCCCGACTCGAACTTGATCAGCGCGACCGCGTTGTCCTCGTCGGCGATCGGGTGGACCAGCGTGTCGGTATGGCACATGACTTCGACCGGTCGGTTGCCCTTGCCGACGAAGTTGCGGATGATCTCGATGCAGTGGCAGCCCAGGTCGATGATCGCGCCGCCTCCGGTCAGCCGGCCGTCCCAGAACCAGGCTGAGTGCGGGCCGGGATGGGTCTCGCGCGACCGGACCCACGTGACGTCACCGATGGCGCCGGCCTGCGTCGAGGCGATCGCCTTGAGCGTCTTGGGCGTGTAGCACAGGTCCTCCAGGTACCCGCCGAAGACGCCGGCCGACTCGACCATCGCCAGCATCCGGCGAGCTTCCTCCGCCGTCCGCCCCAGCGGCTTGGTGCACAGGATGGCCTTGCCGGCCGCCGCCGCCAGGCCGACCGCCTCCTCGTGCAGGAAGTTCGGGAGCGCCACGACGACGACATCGGTATCGGGGTGCTCGATCGCCGTCTTCAAGTCCGTGGTGGACTCGGGGATCGCCCAGCGCTCCCTGAACGCCATGCCGCGGTCCTCGCTGCGCGAGTAGACGACCCGTACCTGGTCGCGGCCACGCTGGCCGTGCAGGGTCATCGTGTAGAAGTCGCTGATGAGACCGGTGCCGAGCATGGAGATGCGGTGGCCGTCCATTTCGATGTCTCCTCCTTAGCCGTTCACGTGGTGATGACCGAGCACGAGGTCGCGTCCGGCGACCAGGGCTGCAAGTTTCGCGCGGGTCGCCCACCGGGCGGTCTGGCTGAAGCCGCAATCCGGGACGAGGGTCAGGCGCGCGGGCGGGACTCCGGCGGCAAGGACCGCCTCCGTCCGTTCGGCGACCTCATCGGGCGACTCCAGGTGGTAGTTCTTGACGTCGATGATGCCGGCGGCCACGTCACGACCGGCGGCGGCGATCTCGCCCAGGATCTCCACCTCGGCCATCTCCCGGTTGGCGAATTCGAGCACCAGCTCGTCCACGTCGAAGCGGAGCATGGCATCCAGCACGGGCCGGTACGTCCGCCGTGCCAGCGGGCGGCCAAGGTAGTTCCCGAAGCACAGGTGGGCGCCGAGCCGGACCTTGCCGACGACCGGCGCCACGGCCGCGTTGAACAGGGCGGCGAAGTCGGAGGGCGCCTCCGGATGGATCGCCGGTGAGGGGTCGTCGATCTGGATGAACGTCGCGCCGGCGGCGACCAGGCCTTCCAGCTCTGCCCGCAGGATCGGCACGAACGCCTCCGCGGCGTCGTTCCGGTGGGCATAGACCCGACCCGGACCGTAGGTCAGCCGTCCTGACAGCGTGTACGGCCCGGGCAGGGTCACCTTGAGTGGGCGGGTCGTGCGGGTCCGCGCGTAGCGGTACTCGGCGATCACCCCCAGGCCGTCGGGCGCCGCGATCGGCTCGAGCACGTCGAAGCGATGCTGCTGGTCGTGGCCGCCGGCACCCAGCCGCCGATCCGAGGGGAGCGGCACGACGCCGGTCAGGTGCTTGTAGAACTCCGCGGTGAAGAACCCGGCGCGGCGCATCTCGCCGTCGCACACGATGTCGATGCCGGCTTCCTCCTGGTCGCGGAGCGCGAGGTCCACGGCGTCGTCCAGCATCTCGGAGAGGTCTGCCGGTCCGAACTCGCCGCGTGCGGCGGCATCGATGCCGGCGACGAACCACGATGGCCGAGCGTGCGAGCCGACCACGCTGGTGAGGAGTCGATCGGTCATGTGCCACCCTCCGCGGTGATCGGGGCGATCGGGGCGAAGGCGAACGCCCGCGCCGGATTGTCGACGAAGAACCGGTGCCGGACATCCTCGTCCAGCCCGTGTGCGGCCATGGCGGCCGTGAACCCGTCCAGCAGCCAGGTCAGGCCCGGCGACCCGCCGTATGACCCGGTAGTAGCTGCGTCTCGCGGCGTCCATGCCCAGCAGGACCTGGCCCTCCAGCCCGTCCTCGGCGGCCCAGCGCCAGGAGCTGGAGCGTGCCGTTGGGCCGGTCGCCCCAGCGGAACGACTGGTCGTACTCGCCGAACGCCCCGGAAGCCGAGCAACTCGCGGTGATAGCCGCGGTCGACGACCTTGTCGATGTGGCTCAGGGCGATGTGCTCCGGCGCGACCCCGAGGTCCGTCAGCAGCAGGAGCTGCTCGAGCGCGCCGGTCCCGGCCTCGCAATGGGTGAGGATCGGCACGCCCGTGCGGCGGTGGGCGATCGCCGCCGCTTCGAAGACGCGGCGATCGCGGTCGGACGGCCCGTCGATGCTGCCGGCGATCTTGATCACCCCGGCGCGATGCTCGGTGCGGTGGACGATCGGGCCGCTGTAGTCGTTCGCATCGATGCCGTCGGTCACGTCCAGGGCGAACAGGGTCGCGATCTCCTCGACCGCTGACCCGTGCGCTCCAGTGGGCCGGGCCGTAGTAGCGGTCGTGGTGCAGTCCGGTCGGGGCGACGATGTGGACGCCGGTCTGCCTTGCGAGCTCGGCCAGCTTGAGGGCACTGCGGCCGGCATCGCACGGCATCGCATCCACCAGCGCTCCCAGCCCGAGCGCCGCCGCCTCGGTGATCTCGTGCGCCATGCGCGGTCACGTCGCCGAGGTCGAAGTCGGGTTCCATCAGGACCGGCCGCCCGCCATCGATGACGACGTGCTCGTGGGCGTAGGTCACGCCCAGTGCGGCCGGGTCGATGTCGCCGAGGACCGTGCGTACGAACGTCATCGCGATACCGCCTCTCGTTCGGTGACTTCAAGGATGGCGCCCTGGCGGCGCAGTCGGTCGCGCAGCGCGACCGGGTCGAGGTCCCGTGGGTCGCTTCGCGATGTGACGGCGAGCGCCGCGGCCGTGCCCGCCGCCTGGCCCATCGCCATGCACTGGGCCATCGAGCGCACCGAGGCATGGGCGTCGTGGGTCGCCGAGAAGCAGCGGCCGGCGACCAGCACGTTCGCCGCGTCGCGCACGACGAGGCTTCGATAGGGGATCCCGACCGTCGCTCCGTCGGGCAGGTACCGCCAGACCGTGTCGGTACCGCCGTGGTGGTCCTCGATCGGCGCGCCGCACAGCCCGATCGCGTCGTCGAACTGCCGCCCGGACAGGACGTCCTCGCCGGTCAGCCGGTAGTCGCCGTAGACGCGGCGGGTCTCGCGCACGCCGATCCCAGTCCCGAGCGCGACCAGCGACGCTCGTTCGTAGCCGGGCACGCGGTCGACCAGGAAGCGGACGTACTCGAGCGCCTGGCGCCGCCCGGCGATCTCGGCTTCGGTCAGGAACCAGGGGTCCGTCGCGTTGACGATCCGGCCGTCGGCGTCACGCCGCCAGGAGTCAAGCCTGGTCATGATCGTCGCGATCATCCCGTCGACCGGTGTCTCGTGGTCGCTGCCCTCGCGGCGCGGCAGGTCGTATCGGCCGGATGCGGCGGCCTCGGCCATCAGCGCCTGGAAGGCCGCCTTCGAGACAGTCCGTCGCCGTTCGAGGTCCACGTTGGCCATCCGGAACGTCGTCGTGAGCGTCTGGGCCGGGTCCAGGTCGCCGGCGGTCTCGAACCCGAACCCGGCGAACGCACACAGGTCCGCGTCGCCGGATGCGTCGATGAATGTCGCCGCGCGCACGCGCGCGAGGCCGGCGCGCGTCGCCACGACGATCGAATCCACCCGGCCGTCGCGAACCTCGGCTGCCTGGAGCATCGAGTGCAACAGGATCCGGGCGCCGGCGTCGGTCGCCAGGCGCTCCCAGGCGACCTTGAGATGCTCGGCGAGGTAGGTGATCCCGGTGCCCGCGCCGTACGTGTTCGGCCGCTCGAGGACCGGCCCGAGGTCGCGCAGCGCCGCCACGACGTCGTCGCCGATCCCGCCGACCACCTTGCGCGGCCGCGAACCCGGCGTGTAGAACCCGTAGAAGGTGTCGAGGACGGCCGTGCTCGTGCCGCCCAGGAACGGCAGCCGGTCGATCAGCAGGACGGACGCACCGTTGCGTGCCGCCGCGATCGCCGCGCTCGACCCGGCGGAGCCCGCCCCGACGACGCAGACATCGACCTCGGCGATGACCGGCCAGTCGGTCGTCATGGGATCGGCCGGTCGCAGACGTGACGGACCAGCCGCCGTCCACCGCGAGGCATTGTCCCGTGACGGCGCGCGCCTCGTCCGACAGCAGGTAGATCGCCGCGTTCGCGATGTCGTCGGCCGTCAGGAAGCCGCACGAGGGGCTGCTTGCGCCGGACGAACTCGGAGGTGGTCGGATCCGTCGCCGCGCGGGCGGACATCGGCGTGGCGGTCAGGCGCGGGGCGATGGTATTGACCCGGATCCCATCGGCGGCGTAGGTGGCGGCCATGCGTCGTGGCGAGCGACACGATCGCCCCCTTCGCTGCGGCGTAAGCGTGGGTCGCGAAGAGCTCGGGGACGGGGCTGGACGCGAGGACGCTGGAGACGAGGACGATGGACCCGCGCGAGCCGACACTGGTCGGCGACTGCGCCAGCATGATCCGGGTCGCCGCCCGGGCCATGAGCGCCTGGCTGCGCAGGTTCAGCTCCAGGGTCCGATCCCAGCCGTCCATCGTGAGTTCGTGGATGGGGCCGTCGCCGAACCTTCGGCCGCTGCCGCCCGCGACGGAGAACAGGCCATCGATCCGACCGAACCGCTCGACGGCCGCGCTGACGGCCGCATCGGTCTCGACTTCCTGCGTCAGGTCCGCGGCCGCCCAGCCGGCCTGCCCGCCGGCCCTGGTGACGCGCTCGGCGAGGGCGCGGGCGTTGTCCGGCGTACGCGAGACCACGAAGACGGCGGCGCCCTCGGCCGAGCAGCGCAGGGCGGCCGCTTCGGCGATCCCGGTGGATCCGGTGATGAGGATCGAGCGGCCGGTGAGTCGGTCGCGGCGGTCCATCACGCGCCCGCCAGGACGGCCCGGGCCGTCGGCCCGTCCGTCACGAGCATGCGGACGACGCCGGTCGCGAGCGCGCCACGGATGGCATCGACCTTGCGGATGCCGGATGCCACGGCCACGACCCGCTGGATATGGCGCAGCTCCTCGACGCCGATCGCGATCGCGCGCGCGGCAAGATCCGGGGCGACGAACCGGCCGGCGGCGTCGAACGGGTGGACGACCAGGTCGCCGACGGCGCCGAGGGCCGCCAGGTGCGACACCTCGGCGTCGTCGAGGACGCCGGACCGCAGCAATGACGACGCGGCCCCGTCGCCGTCGGCGGGCATCGCGCCGATCCCGACGATCGCAAGGTCCAGTGTCGCGAACCGGGCGACCGTGGCGGCGACCTCGGCTTCGCGCAGGAGCGCGGCTCGAAGCGCGGCGGTTTCCAGGAACGTGGGCGCGAAGATCGGGTGATGGGTGGCGCCGAGCCGGTCGGCAAGGATCCGGGCGAGCTCACCGGCATCACGGTCGCGTTCCAGCCGGGCAGAGCTCCCCGCCAGCTGGACCACCTCGATCGCCGACCGTGGACGTGCCGGGATCTCGCGCACGACCGCCGCCAGCGTGGAGCCCCACGCGATCCCGATCGTGTCGTCGGGTCCGATGAGCCCATCGATGACCGAGGCCGCAAGCCTGACAACGCCGTCCTTCTCTGCCGCGACCCCGCACAGGTCCAGGCCGAACCGTTGCTCGAGCGCTGTCGCAAGGGTCCGATCCTCTGCCGGGGCATCGCGGTACTCGATCCGGACGAGACCGTCCGCCAGCGCGCTCTCGAGCAGTCGCGCCACCCGGAACCGCGAGATCCCGAGGTGCCCGGCGATCTCGACCTTCGTCATCCCGCGGTCGAAGTACAGGCGCGCGACCTGCGTGGGCAGGGACGGTCCGGTATCGGCCGTCAGCAGGGCGCTGACCTCGGTCGTCATGGTCCGTCGATGGTAGGGCCCGCCCATCTGTGATGCAAGTCGCTCATATGAGCAGAAGGTAGGGCAGCGCCATCACTCGCCCCGTCCTCGGCCGCCGGTCAGTTCTCCCATACGCCTATGGTGAGAGCACTAGCGCAGGCTCGGTCGGTGCCCGACCCGGCGCTCAGGCGTGGAGCCGCCTGAAGTGTGCCCATATGCGCGGAGTGCGGCATATGGGCAGAACGATGGCCCAGCACGCGCTAAGGCTCGCCCCACACGCACATGGGCAAGCCTGGCCGCTGAGCCGTCGACGAGCGCCCGAGCCGCCCCACCTGCCGAGCCCTAGCTCCGACCTGCTGAGCCGTCGACGAGCGCCCGAGCCGCCGCCGCCGATCTTGACGACGACATACATCGACGACCGCCCGGCGCACGGTCTATGCTCCCTTGCAGCGGACGACCACATGCATTGACGACCGCCCGCCGCGCGGTCTATGCTCCGGTCATCCCGAACGGCACCCACGCAGCGGCAGTCCGCGCGCCATGCCCGAGATTCGGTCCCCCGTCCAACCGGCCATCGCGACCGGCCCCTTGCCCACAGGTGACTCCTACCCATATGCCCGGACCAGGCCCAGACCAGCGCAACCAGAGCGCCCGTAACCGACGACCCCGACGCCGCGCCCCCATGAACGCCCGGGTCGCGCCCGTCAGCGAGTTCGAGGAGCAGCAGGAACTCGAGGCCGCGCGCGAGCGCAATGACCTCGAGGTCGGCGATCTGCGCGAGATGAGCGTCGCCGAGCTCAAGCAGGTCTCTCGTGACCTGGAAGTGGACGCGGCGACCGGCGAGCGCAAGGACGTCCTCGTCGACATGATCCTGCAGGCCCAGACCGAGCGTGCGGGCCACGATTACGCCAGCGGGATCCTCGACATCGTCGACGAGGGGTTCGGGTTCATGCGACGGCACGGCCTGCTGCCCAGCCCGGATGACGTCTACGTCAGCTCCAGCCAGGTTCGGCGCTTCGGCCTCCGGATCGGCGATCGGGTCGCCGGTGCGGTTCGCGCCCCGCGCGAAGCGGAAAAGTACTGGGGCATGCTCCGGGTCGATTCCGTCAACGGCGTCGACACCGAGACCGCCCGTCGACGGCCCGTCTTCGGCGATCTGACTCCGGTCCACCCGGACGTCCTGATCAACCTCGAGACGGATCCGAAGAACCTGAGCCAGCGCCTGATCAACCTCGTCAATCCGATCGGCTACGGCCAGCGAGCGCTGATCGTCAGCCCGCCCAAAGGCCGGCAAGACGATGCTGCTCAAGCAGATCGCCAACGGCATCAGCACGAACTACCCGGAGATCCTCCTGATGGTCGCCCTGATCGGCGAGCGGCCCGAGGAAGTCACGGACATGCGCCGCAGCGTCAAGGGCGAGGTCATCAGCTCCACGTTCGACGAACCGACCGAGAACCACACCCACGTCGCCGAGATGGCCCTCGAGATCGCCAAGCGCCAGGTCGAGACCGGCCGCGATGTCGTCATCCTGCTCGACTCGATCACCCGCCTCGCGCGCGCCTACAACCTCGCACTCCCGCCCTCGGGGCGGACGCTGTCCGGCGGCCTGGACCCGATCGCGCTGTATCCGCCGAAACGGTTCTTCGGGGCTGCCCGGAACATCGAGGAAGGCGGTTCGCTGACGATCATCGGCACCTGTCTCGTCGAGACCGGCTCGCGGATGGACGACGTCATCTACGAAGAGTTCAAGGGCACCGGCAATTCGGAGCTCATCCTCGACCGTAAGCTCGCCGAGAAGCGGATCTTCCCGTCCATCGATGTCCAGCGCTCCGGCACCCGTCGCGAGGAGCTGCTCCTCGAGGAAGGGACCCTCAAGATGGTCTGGACGATGCGCCGGATGCTATCCGCCGTCGGCGCGAACGAGGGCATCGAGATCCTCCTCAACCGCCTCGCCAAGACCCAGACGAACGCGGAATTCCTGGCTTCGCTCATCAAGAACCTGGACGCCTGACGCTCGCGACGTGCCATTCGGCCCGTGCGACGCGGGCCCAAGGTCGTTTGCCACTCCCTGCGAGCCCGTGGTACGGTTCCCGTCGATGTCGTTAGCCCGTCGTTAACGGGCGTCGGCCGCGAAGAAGAGACCCCAGCTCGAATCCGCGACCCCGGACGGTCCGAAGCCCATCCCCAAGCGACCTCAGCGCGCCACGGACCGTCCTCCGCCAGGAGACCGTATTGCTCAACGCACCGGTCGGCGTGCAGCGCGTCATCGGACGACTGCGTCGACCTAGCAGCGAAGCCCAGACACCCGCGACGATCCAGATCCGCAGCCTTGCCATGGCCGCCGAGATCCGGGACCGACTGCGTGAAGTCGCCGGTTTCGCACACCTGATGCCCACTCGAGTCCGTCGACGCGCGGTCCCCTCCGCCAGGCCGCTCCGACGGAGCCTCGTTCGCCCGGATCGGGCAAGAGCGAGTCCTTGCCGTTTCAGTCGCCGGGATCGTCCTGGCGGCGTCCGTCGCCAGCGTCTCCGCGAACGCCTCCGGCCCGACCGGCGGACCCGCAGGCGATGGCCCCGCGCCTCGTCTCGCCATCGGCGGCGCCCAGCGCCCGGACGAGCCCGGGTACCATCGATGCGGCGTATCCCGGTGAGGCGGCGCTGACCGCCGAACTGGCTGCCGCGGATGCCCTGGCAGTGGACGAGGCCGTCGTCGAGGGCCCGTTCCTCGAGGATGGCACGCTCCTCAAGCCCGTCGCGGTCGATACCACGGTCGCCGACGGCAAGGCCCTGCTGCGGTCCTACCGGGTCCGGTCCGGAGACACCCTGACCGGGATCGCCGGCAAGTTCGACGTCTCGATGATGACCATCTGGTGGGCGAACAAGCTGAAGTCGAAGGACGACCTCCACATCGGCCAGGTCCTCACGATCCCGCCGGTGACCGGTCTGGTCCTGACGGTCAAGGCCACGGACACCCTCGAGTCGATCGCCGACCGCTACAACGTCGAGGCCGCCGACATCCTGTCGCGAGAATGGGATCGAGGATCCCAACCTGGTCGTCGGCCAGGTCCTCGTCGTCCCCAACGCCGCCGGCAAGGGCATCGCCACTCCCAAGCCCAAGCCGGTCGCCAAGCCGGCGTCCAGGCCGAGCAAGCCGCGATCGAGCGGTGGCGGTACGGTCCGCCAGCCGCGGAGCTACAACGGCGGGTCCATGGCGTGGCCCGTCGTCGGCGGCGGCAACTACATCAGCCAGTACTTCCATTATGGCCACTACGGGCTCGACATCGCCGCGGACTACGGCTCCCGGGTCCGCGCGGCGGCGGGTGGGACGGTCATCTTCGCCGGCTGGAAGAGCAACGGCGGCGGCTACCAGGTCTGGATCGCCCACGGGTCGTCCCTGTACACCACGTACAACCACATGTCCGGCGTGTCGGTCGGGCGTGGCCAGTCCGTGGGCAGGGGCCAGCAGGTCGGGCGCATCGGACAGTCCGGCAACGCCACCGGCCCGCACCTCCACTTCGAGGTCTGGAAGGGCCAGATCTGGAGCGGCGGTTCGCGCGTCAACCCGCTCGGCTACCTGTAGCACGCCGCCGCACCTGACCCCGGTCCTGCCGGGTGGCGGGTCGCCACGGTCGGCTGTGCGAGAATCTCCCTGATGTTCCTCGACCGCGTGAAGATCTGGGTCCATGCCGGCGATGGCGGCGACGGAGCGGCGACCTTCCGCCAGGAGGCGCACGTCCCGCGCGGCGGTCCGGACGGCGGCGACGGCGGACGCGGCGGCTCGGTCTACCTGCGAGTGGATGCCGGCCAGACGACGCTGCGGGACTTCGGCTTCAAGCACCACTTCAAGGCCACGTCCGGCGGGCGGGGCGAACGTTCGCGCCGGCACGGCAAGGCTGGCACGGACCTCTACCTGGACGTGCCGCCGGGGACGGCCATCTACGACGATGACACCGACGAGCTGATCGGCGACCTGGTCGCCGTGGGCCAGGAGACGATGGTCGCGCGCGGCGGGCGGGGCGGCCTGGGCAACACGCACTTCAAGACCTCGACCCATCAGGCCCCCAAGCACGCCCAGAAGGGCGAACCCGGCGTGGAGCACTGGCTGCGCCTCGAGCTCCGGCTCATCGCCGACATCGGCCTCGTCGGACTGCCGAACGCCGGCAAGTCCACGCTCCTCGCGGCGCTCACGGCCGCAACGCCCAAGATCGCGGACTACCCGTTCACGACCCTCGAGCCGAACCTTGGGGTCATGGACTTCGGCGATGAGGACGAACGCCGGCCGACGATCGCGGATGTGCCGGGCCTCATCGAGGGCGCCAGCGATGGCGCCGGTCTCGGGCACGCCTTTCTTCGGCACGTGGAGCGAACACGGATCCTGGTCCACATCGTGGACGGGTCGGGCCGTGACCCCGCTTGGGACTTCGACGTCATCCGCGAGGAGCTCCGGGCGCACGATCCGGCCCTCCTCGAGAAGCCGATGCTCGTCGTGTTCAACAAGATGGACCGGCCGGTGGCTGTCGAGGCCTGGCCCGCGTTCCGGCTTGCCCGGGAGGCGGAGGGGCTGGCCATCGAAGCGATCTCCGCCGCCACCGGCGAGGGTCTCGAGGCCCTCCGCGCCCGACTGGCGCAGATGTTGCCGGACCTCGCCGGCCTGGCCGAACCGCCCGAGCCGTCAGGGGTGGTCGTCCACCGGATCTCGGCGATGGGCGACGGCTTCCTCGTGGAGCTCGAGGAGGCCGGCGTCTTCCGCGTCCGCGGTGCGCGGATCGAACGGATCGCGAACCAGACCAACTTCGATGTCGAGGAATCCTCCGAGCGGTTCCAGCGGGACCTCTCGCGCATGGGTGTTGACGCCGAACTGAGGCGTGCTGGGATCGAGACGGGTGATCTCGTGCGGATCGGCGGAGCGGAACTGGAGTGGGGTCGCGATCCGTGGGAGGAGCGGTGACCGCGGCCGTGCCGAGTGGCGCGCTCGGCATCCTCGGCGGCACGTTCGATCCGATCCATATCGCCCACCTGGCCGTGGCTGAGGAGGCCCGCGAGACGCTGGATCTTGAGCGGGTGCTCTTCGTCCCAGCCGGGGTCCCGCCGCACAAGCGCGACCACCTGATCACGCCTGGCGAGGAGCGGCTGGCGATGGTCCGGCTTGCCATCGCGGACAACCCGGCCTTCGCCGCGAGTCGGATGGAGCTGGATCGGGACGGGCCGTCGTACACGGTCGACACGCTGGCAGCCATGCGCGACGAGCGACTGGCGGCCGGCCGGAGCCCGGATCTCGTCCTGATCGTGTCCGCCGAGGCATTCGCGGACTTCGCCTCGTGGCGTGAGCCTCGCCCGGATCCTCGAGATCGCCGTGATCGCGGTGGCGCCGCGTGACGGCTTCCCGGACGCGACCCTGGCATCGGTCGCTCGCGACGTCCCGGGCGCGGAGCATCGGGTCATCCTGCTGGATGGCCCTCGCCTGCGCCTGTCGGCCTCGGCGCTTCGGGAGCGCGCCGCGGCCGGCCGTTCACTCCGGTATCTCGTGCCCGATGCGGTCGCGGCCCATATCGAGGACCATGCACTCTACGCAGACCCCAGGAGGACCCCCTGACCGTGACGGACGCCACGCCCCCCGTCCAGACGACCGATACCCCGCGAGCCGATGGCATGCCCAAGCGCGGAGCGCGCCCGAGCAGGCAGGAGCGCGATCCGCTCGAGCTGGCTCGTCGCATCGTCGAGCTGGCCGAGGACAAGAAGGCAGCCGATATCGTGCTGCTGGACCTGACGGCCCTGACCACACTGGCGGACTACTTCGTCATCTGCTCGGGCGGTTCGGAGCGCCAGCTGGACGCCATCGCGGACGGGATCGTCGGGCCCCTGCGCGACGAGAAGACCAAGCCGTTCGGCCGGGAGGGCACGCCCATCTCGCACTGGGTCCTGCTGGACTATGGCTCGGTCGTGGTCCATATCCTGACTCCGCCGGAACGTGACTACTACGGCTTGGAGAAGCACTGGGCCGAGGCGAAGACGATCCTGCGCGTCCAGTAGCGGGCGGGCGCGCCCGGTGACGCGGCCCGACCGCCTCGCGTCGCCCCGACTTGGGGGTCGTTCACGTCGCCCCGACTAGGGGGGTACTAGGGATGCGGGGGTACCTTGGGGTCATGACCGCCCGGAGGTGCCGACTCCTAGCATCCCCACATGTCCCGCCTCCGAGACCGCTGCCCAGCCTGTGAACGACGGCTCATCACGACCCGTTTCGACACCACGTTCCGGCTGCCCGACCGCAGCGAGCGGCTGTGCTTCGGGATCCCCGGCGGCCTATGCGAGGACTGCTCCCAGCTCTACATCGACCCTGACCTGATCGAGTTGCTGGACCTGGGCGAAGGTCGTTGCGTCTTCGCCATCGAGAGCGACCTGGTCGTCCAGGAACAGGCCTGGTCCTCCGCCGACTAGGCCCCCGCGGGGGCGCGCCCCACGTGGTCCACTACCCAGAGCGTGAACGCCAGACGGCGCTGCGCCGCATCCTGGCCGGTGTCCGGGGCGCCCTTCACCATGGCATCCAGCTCCAGCACGCCATCGAGTGCGGCGTGTAGCTCGGGCACCGTCCAGCCTCGGGCCTGGCCGGCCAGCGTCTGCGCCCGAAACTCGCTGCTGATCCCCATCGCCTTCGCCGCGGCCGGCAGGCGCTCACCTGACGCGATCCGATCGTTCATCTCCAGCAGCTCGCGTACCCGCCGGTGCAGGACCGTCGTCAGGATCGGCTCGGGCGTCACATCGAGCAGGCGGGCCAGCAGTTCCAGCGCCTTGTCCCGCTGGCGTTCGCCGACGGCATCGCTGAAGGCCCAGACGGACGCCGGGATCGCCTCGGGGACGAGCGCCCGGACGTCGTCGACGCCGATCTCGCCGCCCTCGCGGTAGAGGGTCAGCTTCGTCAGTTCGCCGGCGGCGACCCAGGTCTGGCTGCGGCGCTCCACGTCGCCCTGTGTCACGAACGCCCCAAGGCGCTGGGCGATCTCCCTGGCCGCGCCGGGCCCAAGGGTCACGCCCTGTTCGCGTGCTTCGTTCTCGATCCAGCCGGTCAGGCTTCCGGCCTTCGGGGTCGCGAACGACCTGACCTGCCCACCGGCCGCCGTCAGGGCGTCGACCAGCTTCTTCTGGGTGGGTCCCTTGGCGCCCGTCTTCGACGCCTCCAGGAAGACGAGGCCGTTGCCGGGCGCGACCAGCGAGATCGTCCGGATGAGGTCGTCGCGCCGCTCGGCGGTCCTCGCCAGGGCGCCGACGCCGGTGACGATCGCCAGCGTGCCGCCCCCGAACATGACGGCCGTGGCGACCCGCTCGTTCAGCTGAGCGACCTGCGCCCCAGCGTGATCAAGCGACCCGCGCAACTCCCAGCGTTCCAATGGCGCACCGCTCTCGGCGGCCAGGGCCGTCGCCAGGCGGTCCACCGCCCGTGCGGCCGACAGGTCGTCGTCACCCCAGAACCAGGCCAACGGCGAGGTGGGCGGGCTCATGCGGCGGCCCGCGCCTCACGCGCCCGGCGGAGTGCGAGGCCGGTCCAATCCAGCCGGCGAACGTCGCCCGGATCGATGCCGGCGGCGTGGCACACATCCGACTCCAGGCGAGCGGCGCGCCGGCGGACGGCCTCCCAGGTGAGTTCGTCCCAGCCATCACGACGGCCGTCCACGACCCGCTCGGGATACCGGCGCAGCCACGAAGCGAAGCGACCGTCGATCGACTCGAGGCGCTGTCCGGCGCGCTTGTCCGCGTACGCGACGATCTGCTCCTCGAGCGTTGCTGCGGCCGCCCAGCGCCGGTACGCATCGCCGTCCACGAGGCGCGTCACCGGGTGTGCGGCGACGGCTCGAGCCAGTTCAGGGTGCCCGTGCCAGGTCAGCCAGGCGGCGGAGCCGTGGCCGTGGCCGAGCGAGCGAGCTGGGTCGTCGGAGGGGAGTGCCTTGTCCGCGTCGTGCAGCAGCGCGGCCGACTCCACCAGTCGTCGATCCACGTCGATCCCCGCCGCCTCGATCCGGGCGGCCAGGAACCCGGCCACCTCCGCCACGGCGCGTGCGTGCCGCATGAACCAGGGTGGGGGATCCAGGGAGAGCAGGAGGGAGGCGGCCTCCACCCGGCCAGGCACGGTCATCGGGTCGATGGTACCCGACCGTCTCGGCCCGACCTGCCTCTGCGTCTTCGTGAGGGTAGCGCCAGCTCGTGGCGTTGTGGCCAGTGGGCGCCGGCTGGTTCGCGCGCGCCGACTCCCGTTCGGGCACGAGGGCCGTCACCGGGATGGCGCAGCGGAACGCCACCCCCGTCGGTCGGGCGCGTGCGTCACCGACCGCCGCGGTGTCCGGCACCCGGGACGATCCATCGGCCCGGCGTGCGCCCTCGACGCCCATGGTCATCCCGTCGGGTGTGAACGTCGCGGTCACCGAGCCGTCGCGATCCGTGCGGTAGACCTGCGCTCCGGCAGCCCGAAGGCGCTCGAGCGTCTGCTTCGTCGGGTGGCCATACGGGTTCCCCAGGCCGGCCGAGGCGATGGCGACGCGCGGCCGCACCGCATCCACGAACGGCTGCGTCGTGGCGGTCCGACTCCCATGGTGCGCCACTTTGAGCAGGTCGAGCCGAGGCAGCCCTCTCCCCATCAGGCTGGGATCGATCTCCTCCTCGATATCGCCCGCTAGGAGGAAACGGCGGTCGCCGACCGTCCCGAGGAGCACGATCGAGATGTTGTTGATGCCAGTCCCGCCGTCCGGTGGTTCGAGCGGGATCTCCCCGGCGACGGGCCACAGGACCGTCATCGCGACCTCATCGACATCCAGGCGATCGCCCGCAGCCAGCCCGAGCCTCTCCGGGGCGCCGGGTCGCGCCAGTCGTTCCAGCCAGGCGGCGTAGCCCGGACCTGGTCCTCGCGTCCCGGGCTCGAAGACCCGGCGGACCCGATAGCGATCGAGCAGGGTCGCCAGGCCCGCGACGTGGTCCTCGTGAGGATGCGACAGGATGATCGCGTCGAGCCGACGATCCCATGGAGGCAGGCGACGGTCCAATTCGATGAGTAACCGGGTCGGGTCCGGGCCGCCGTCGACGAGCAGGCGGCCGCCGTTCGACCCCTCGATCAGGATGGCGTCGCCCTGGCCGACATCCATGACCGTGATGCGGGCGACACCGGCCGGTCGGGCGGCCACGATCCCACCGGCGACCAGGACGGTCACGACGAGGGTCATCGCCGCGGCCCGGGTCCAGCGCCCCGTGGCCCAGCGCCCCGTGGCCCGGTCCATGGTGGCCCCCCGGCCGATCGTCGACCCCGGTACGCGATCTTCGCGGCGGCCACTGGTGGTGGCGCCGACACGGTGTCGTCCCGTCGAGGCCTTCCGGATCGCCGGAGCCGATGGTGCAGGCCGAGGATGAGCAGGCCCGCGGCGGCTGCCGACAACAGGTCTGTCGGCGGGGCCAGGGCCAGGCTGGCGAAGGGCAGGCTCGCCGTCGCCGAGACGATCGCCACGATCACTCGAAGCAGGACCCAGGCGGGCGCCGCAAGGCTCGCCCCGATGACCATCGGCGCTCCGGCCGCGACCAGGGCCCCGGCACCGATCGCCACGACCCCGGCCGCCATGGCCGGAGCCACCAGCGGCACCACCGCCAGGTTCACCGCCGGCGCGATGATCGACAGGCGCCCGAACGATGCGAGGATGAGCGGCAGGGTCGCCGCCTGCGCAGCCAGCGACACGCCCAGGTTCTCGGTCAGCCAACGTGGGAGGTGGCCGCGCCCGATCCGGTCGAGCGCGCCGGAGAGGGGCGTGGCCCACGCGATGAGCCCGGCGGTCGCGAGCGCGGACAGTTGGAGCCCGGCGTCCCGGACCAGTCCGGGGTCCGCCAGCAGCAGGAGCGTGACTGTCCAGCCGAGCGCGGTGGCCGCCTGGCCCGCTCGTCCACTCTCTCTCGCAAGCAGGACCACCCCGGCCATGACCCCGGCGCGAACCACCGAGGCCGACGCCCCGGCGAACACCACGTACGCCACGATCGCCCCGATCGTGGCGACCGACCGCCGTCTGCGGCCCAGCTTCCCGGCGAATGCCCCGACCGCGGCCGCCACGATCGCGATGTTCCAGCCGGAGATGGCGACGACATGGCTTACGCCGGCCGTCGTGAAGTCCGCGGCGAGGCCCCGGTCGACGAGGTCGCGCAGGCCGATGAGGATCCCGGCGGCGAGCCCCGCCTCCGGCTCAGGGAGGACCGACGCCAAGGCGGCTCCGGCCGAGCGTCGCAGCTCCTCGAGGGCACGGGCCGGGCTGTCGGGCGAGGGCCGGACGGTCAACGTGTTCGCCTGAAGCGTGCCGTCGGCGCCGATCCGCTCGAGGTACTGCCCATAGGGCGAGTCGGGCGGCGGGCGGATGGCACCTTCGATCGCCACGACATCGCCGGGGACGACGGAGGGGTATGCCGGAAGGGTCGCGGCGACCCGGAGGGCGTGAGGCTCGGTCGGCAGGGTGGCCAGCGTCGCGGTCTGGTGACCGTCGCGGGTCGAGCCCACCGCCTCCACCGCGAAGGTCCACGGCCCGCGGCCATCCGGGAGCGAAGCGGCGGCGACCGGGGCGGCGGCGAACGTCGACGGTCCCACGCGTAGCCCGACCGCGACGACCCCGACCAGCGCGGCGATGACCAGCCGCCCGCCGCCCGCTCGGTCGGTGGATCGAACCCAGGCGAGCGTCAGGAGGAGTCCGGCAACGAGCAGTGCCAGGCCGGCGAGCCCAGCGGTCGGCGCCAGCCATGCTCCTCCGACCGCACCGATCGCCAGGGCCACGGCTCGTGGCATCTCAGCGGACCGCGACCAGGTCCTTGAGACCGTCGAACGTCTTGGCACCTACGAGCTTTCGGGTGCGCAGGTCATCCACTGCTGCGAAGGCGTGTTCTTCGCGCGAGGTGATGATCTTGCCGGCTGTGACCGGCCCGATCCCCGGGAGTGCTTCCAACTCTGCGGATGTCGCGCGGTTCAGGTCGACGAGCATCCCAGCCGGCGGACCGCCGGCGCCGGTCGTGCTGCCCTCGCCGTCCCCGCCGGCGTTCGGGCCGATGGTGGACGACACCGCGTCGTCGCGACTCGGGACCGTGACCCGATCACCATCCGCGAGCCGTGCCGCGAGATTCAGCACCTGACCGGCGCGGGCGGTGTCGAGGCGAGACCCGTAACCGCCGGCAGCCTCGATCAGGTCCCCGATCCGGGACCCGATCGGCAACCGAAAGACGCCCGGTGCGCGCACGGCGCCGGCGATCTCGACCACCACGACCGCTTCGCCGGCGCCAGCCTGGGCCCCGACGTCGGCCGGCGGCGCGCTGTCGGTTCCGCCGCGGATGGGCGCCAGGCTCTCGCCACCGTCCACCTGGACGATGCCCGTGCCGGTGCTGCTGGACGCGAGCAGGAAGGCCGCGACGGCGAGCACGATGGCGCCGAGGACCGCTGCCGCGGTGATCGGTGAAGCGATGGACGGCCGGGCGGCTGGATCCGCCTGCCCGGACGCCGCCGCGCCGCCGGCATCAGGGGAGGCCGTCGATTCAAGGACGCGCCATGGCGCGGCAGAAGGATCCATGTCGGCCTCCGGGGTAGGGTGGTCGGCACGGGCGGTCGTCCGAGGTCGATACGTTTGACGTCCTGCCGGGTTGGGGGCACTTCCGGCCCGCCAGGACGTCTACCCGCAATCTAGCGATGGCCCCTTATCCGCCACTTATCCGGCATCCGACGGCCGATGGTGAGGTCCGTGCCTCGCGGCCGCCGAAAGCGCGACCATCGGCCGAGCCCGCGGACGACCGTCCGCGGAGTAGGCTGAGGGCGATGGAAACGCTCAGTCACGGCGCAGGGTCCACGCCGGCTACCCCCGCCGAAGGCGAGTGGGTCTGTGGCTCCTGCGGGTCCATGAATCCGCCAGCGTCAGATCGCTGCTCCGACTGCCGCCAGGGCCGGCCCCAGTCGGGTGAGGTCGCCGGTCGTTCGGCAGGCGCGGCCGGGATCCTTCTCTGGGACACGGGCTGCGATCCGGAGCTTCAGGTGGACGTCTTGCGTGCGCTGGTGAGCGAGGAGCAGAGGCGCGGAGTGAGTACGTGCAGGACGAGGAACATCCGCATCATCGGCCTCGAGCGCCTTGACCCGGATGGTTCCGCCGCGCGGGCCACGACGCATCCCGGCCGGCATGCCGGGAGGTCCCGGCAGCAGGCAGGAGCGGTGGACCCTCGATTGCTGCGGCTTGCTGGTGGCCTATGTCGTGAACCTGGTGCCCGAACCCGATGGCGGGACGAACGTGAGCGTCACCTTCGCTCCGAGAGCCTCGGCGCCGACCGTGCCCAGGGTGCTCCGCGATCGTGGCGTACCACTCGGGCAGCTCGATCGTGTCGACCTGGCCGTCGCGATCTGCGACGAGACCCTGGCCCGCTTCGGTCAGTCGTCCGATCCGGCGGCGTGCGTCCACGTTGCCGACGCCCTTGGCAACAAGGGAGCCCGGCTTATGCGACTGGGGCAGCCTGAACTGGCCATCTCGTCCTACGACGAGGTCGTGGCCCGCTTCGCGGATGCATCGGACTCGCGGCTGCGCGCGCGCGTCGCGACGGCACTTGTCGACAAGGGGGTCGCCCTCGTCCAGCTCGAGCAGTTCGATCAGGCTGTCCTCGCCTGCGACGAGGTCGTGGCTCGTTTCGGCAAGTCGTCGGAGCCGGGACTGCGCGTACAGGTGGCGCGAGCGATCGTGAACATGGGAGCGTGGCTCATGACGCTCGACCGACCCGTGCAGGCCATCACCGCCTACGACGAGGTCGTGGCACGTTTCGGTGACGGGCCGGAGCCGGACCTGCGCGTCGCGGCCGCGATGGCGCTCGGCAACAAGGCGGCGGCGCTCGCCCGGCTCGAGCGCAGCGTCGAGGAGATCGCCGCCTACGACGAGGTCGTATCCCGCTTCGGCGAGTCGCCCGAGCCGGACCTGCGCGTGGCGGTCGCGATGGCGCTCGTCGGCAAGGCCGAGGCGCTCGTCCGGTTGGACCGTTGCCCAGAAGCGATGATCGAGTGCGACCAGGTGATCCGGCGCTACGACCAGACTCTCGACTCCATCCTGCTCAGATATGTCGAGAAGGCGCGCGCGGTCAGGAGCGGGTGTACTGGCTCGCCTGAAGGTCACGTCCCGGCGCCCGCGGCATAGACGAGACCAGACGGGGTCGATGCTCCCGGACCACGCTCGCGCCGATCCGCTCCAGCGCGATCGCCCCAGGCTCGACCAGTCCGTCCAGCTCGATGACCTCGGATCGGTGGTTCGAAGGCACCGGGTCGGAGCCGGGGCTGCCCGGACCGGAGTCGCCCATTGTGCCAGGCCGAAGGGCATCGAGGTGGGTCACGTCGAAGCGCGGGGCATCGGATTCCTGGAGGCCGGTCGGCCAGTCGCGCCTGCCTTGAGCCGGGAACAGCCCGGCGAACGCCGTGCTCGATCGCTCGCCCGATCGGCTGCCGACGATCTGCACGAACCCGAGGCCGACCAGACCCGCGAGCCCAAGGCCGACAACGACGGCGATCCCCGGCAATGCGTCAAGCACGTGTCGATCGTCTCACCCCCGTCCAGTCGGCCCGCGCTGCTCGCGCCTATCCGGTCGGCGGCGGTCAGCGCGTGAGGTGCTCCCACGGGACCCAGCGAGATCCGTCCCACCAGCGATGCCAGAGGGTGCCGTCACGTCCCGGGGCGAAGACGTCGATCCGGTCTGCGCCCCATGACGAGGCCGCAGGCGACCCGGTCAGCTCCCCGCCGAGTGATTCCCACGGGTGCCAGCTCGCGCCGTCCCAGTAGCGGTTCCAGAGCTCACCGTCCGCGAAGATCGCGAAGACCTGCAGCTGGTCGATGGCCCAGGCGGTTGCGGCGGGCGCTGACGCCAGCGTCCCCCCAAGGGACTCCGGTTCGCTCCAGCTCCCGTCCGAGAACACGCCGTGAATTAAGGAACGGTCGGCTCCCACCCAGAAGGTGTCGATCCGACCGTTCGCCCACGACACGGCTGCCGTTCCGTGGGGATGAGCGTCCTGCATGGACGCAAGACTACTTGGCGTGGGCAAGGCCCTGGGTGAGATCCTCCGCGACACCGGCGTCCAGGCGACGGACGGCGGCCGCGGATCCGCGGCTCACGACGGCGAAGGCACGAGCCGTGGAGGTACGGACGAAGGACGGCCGGGTGGCCTGACCCTTTCGGGCCAGGGTGGCTCGGCGGTGGTGATCGGCCTCGAGGCCGCGCTCACGCGCGATGTCGAGGGCGATGACGGAAAGGTGATACATGTTGGGCCTCCGGGCCGGTTCTCGAGTCACCGACGGGGGTCGCGTGTCCTCAGTGGGATGGGCTGCCGATCCGTTGAATAGGAAGGCTAGATGCGGGCGCCGGTCCGGCGTCCGAGCTCGGACTCCCGGAGCGTGCCCAGCTGACCGGCGTGCGAGCTCACGCCTGCAGCGGACTGCGGGCGCCTCGTCATCGCCGCGACCATCGAGACGAAGCGACGTGCTTCCGCCCGAGGGGTGTGGCGATGGGCCGGATGGTCGATATGATGGGTGCCGGCGGTCATCTGTGAGCTCCTTGAGTCCGCGATGGATAACTGTCTAGGGGGCGTTTGATGGTTACTGAAGAGTACCCTCTTGCAAGTAACCTGTCAATGTGACTAAAGTGGTTATTGACATGGAAGTGGTTACTCCAAGCAAACACGCACACGACATCGAACTTCACGACACGTTCGACTTCGTGAACACCCATGAGCTGGTGGACGGCGTCCCGAAGGATCACTTCGCGAGCCTGTCCGAGGCGCTCGACTGGTTCGTAGCTCGAGGCGTCATCCACCTGGAGGGCGCCGACCTGATCCGTGCCGTGGACGAGTCGCGTCCCGCGCTTGGCGAAGAGAACCTGTCTCGGATCCGGACCGTTCGCGGCGCGCTCCGCGAACTGGCCGATGCGATCGTGGAGGAGCGGCTGCCGGACAGCACCGCGTTGGCCACGGTCAACCGCGCGTTGCACGCGCGCCAGGTCATCGAACTCGTGGCCGGCCCGGATGGCTGGAGCGTCGACCATCGTCACGTCGGCGACCCGATCGACGATGCCCTCGCACGGATCGCAGATCCGATGGTCCGCGAGCTGGCCGATGGCCACCCCGAACGGATCCGCGTGTGTGCCAACGATCGCTGTCAGTGGGTCTTCTACGACGCCTCGAGATCCGGTCGCCGGCGCTGGTGCGACATGACCACGTGCGGCAATCGCGCCAAGGCCGCCCGTCACCGCGCCCGGACGCGGCCGGTCGAGTCACAGCCCCAGGGGCAGGTCGGACTTCAGGCCTGATCCGGCCCGATCGGCAGTGTCCGGCGGCGCTAGCCTCGCTCCAGGAGCGGCCTGACTTCGGTCGCGAAGCGGGTCATGGACTCGTCATCGTGTGGCCCGGGGAAGCCCCCGATCAGGTGCCGGTACCCGAGTTCGATGAATGGCGCGATGCGCTCGGCCACGTCCTCCGGCGTCCCGACCGGCTGATCCTTCCACAGGTCCGCGTTCCCGTTGGCGGCGAACATCGTCTCGAGGACCCGCTGCGCCTCTGCCCGCGAGTCGCGGATGATCACCACGCCCAGGCCCGTGGTCCGCTCGATCTCCGACGGATCCCGACCGACCGTCTCGCAGTGCTGCAGGAGGATCGCCTCCTTGCGCCTGACGTTCTCGATACCGCCGCCCACGTTATTGGCATCGCCGTAGCGAGCCACCAACTTGAGCGTCACCTGCTCGCCGCCACCGCCGATGAGGATCGGCAGTCGCTCCTGGATCGGTAGCGGGTCGTTCCGGACCGTCCGAGTCGTGTAGCGCGGACCGGCCGCCGTCGGGCGCTCGCCGTGGAGCATGCCGCGCATGATCGGCAGGGCCTCGCCAAGCCAGCGCAGGCGTTCCGGGAAGCCGTCCCCGAAGGCCAGACCGTAGGCCTCGTGCTCCGTCTCGAACCAGGCGCCGCCGATGCCCAGGATCGCCCGACCGCCTGAGATGTGGTCCAGCGTGGTCGCCATCTTGGCCGTCAGCGACGGCTCCCGGAACGTGTTCGCGCCCACCATCAGGCCGAGGCGGACCCGCTCGGTGGCCTGCGCCCAGGCCGCCAGCGTCAGCCAGCCCTCGAAGATCGGGCCCTCGGCGTCGCCGACGATCGGATACAGGTGGTCCCAGGTCCAGAGCGTGTCGTAGCCCAGGCGGTCGGCCCGCTGGCCTGCCTCGAGCATCGCGGGCCATGTCGTGTACTGGTTCCAGATGAGTGCGCCAACGCGGATGTCGGGCATGGGAACTCCTTGGGATCGGGTCTGGTGCCGGACCAGCGTAGCCGTCGGCGCCTGTGCGTGCCTGCCCCGAAGCTGCGGAGGCGTACCATGAACGAGCCGCTTGGCTATGAGGGACGCACGGACCGCGCTATCTCCCGGTACCGATGTCTTCGATCCCCACCAGCGCGACATCAACAACCTTTGGAGGGTGACCGTGGCAGCAAAGACAGTCGTACTCGCGTTCTTCAGCGACGAGGCAGCCGCTGACGACGCCGTCGAGCAGCTCAAGAACTGGGACAGGGCTGACGACGACATCAAGCTCAACGCGCTCGGTGTCCTCGTCCTCGACGAGAAGGGCAACATCAAGACCCACAAGCTGGGCAAGCGCAGCGTCGGGAAGGGTGCCGGGATCGGTCTCCTCCTGGCCGTCGTCGCACCTCCGACCCTCCTCGCCGGCGTCGTCGGCGGCGGCATCCTGGGCGCCTTCCATCACAAGGGCCTCGGCCTGGACTCGGCGGATCGCGACCGGATCGCGGCCCAGCTCGAAGGTGGCAAGGCCGCCGTGGGCGCCCTCGCGAAGGCCGACCAGGCCGACGCCATCCGAACGCGGCTGACCGAGCTCGGCGGCACCGCGGAAGTCGTCGAAGTCGACGAAGAGGCCGCAGCCGAGGCCGATACCGCTGCTCCCGCGGTCGAAGAGGCCGAAGCCGTCGCTGGCGACGATCTGACGATCATCGACGGCATCGGCCCGGACTACGCGGCTGCCCTCAGCGGCGCCGGGATCAAGACGTTCGCGCAGCTCAGCGAGCAGACCCCGGACGGGATCGCCGAGACCCTGTCGAACGCCGGAAAGCCGCTCATCGCCGGCAACAGCGCCGGCACCTGGCCTCGTCAGGCGAAGTACGCGGCCGCGGGCGACTGGTCCGCGCTTCGTCGGTACATCGACTCGACGAAGTAGGCCAAACGAAGGCGCTCGAGGAGAGCCGACCGATCAGCCATCGACGCGCCCTCCGGTCATCCGGGGGGCGCGTTAGTCTGCGCCGCCGATCTCAGCGGATGACGAGGTTGACCAGCTTCCCGCCGCCGGCGACGACGATCCGGTCAGGTGTCCGGCCGTCCAGGATCTCGCGGATCCGGTCGCGGGCCAGGACGGCCGCTTCGATATCCGCGACGGTCGCGTCGGCCGCGACCATGACCTTGTCGCGCAGCTTGCCGTTGACCTGGACCGGGATCTCCCGGACGGACTCGGCGGTCGCCGCTACGTCCAGCTCGGGCCAGGCTTGGGTGTGGATGGACGTCCACGCCGCACCCTTCGCGGTCAGGCGGCGAGCCCACAGTTCCTCGGTGATGTGCGGCGCCGCCGGGGCCAGCATCAGCAGCAGGAGGTCCGTGGCCTCGTCCCAGGCCGGCGTGCCAGCCGCGGAGGTTCCGCGGTACCGGAACATCGTGTTCGCCAGCTCCATCAGCTTGGCGATCATCGTGTTGAAGCGGAACGCCTCGTAGTCGGACGACACGTCGCGCAGGGTCCGGTGAGCTGCGGCCCGGATGGCACGCGCGGCGTCCACCTCGGTCTCCCCGGCCGGCAGGGACCCGGCGTCCGGGTCGCCCGGCTCGCGACCCGCCGCGTCCAGCACCAACGTCCAGACGCGGTTCAGGAAGCGATGGACGCCACCGATCCCGGTGGGGCTCCACGGGCCACCCTGGTCCCAAGGTCCCATGAACATCAGGAACAGCCGAACGGTGTCGGCGCCGTAGCGTTGCACCAGCTCGTCCGGGTCCTGGACGTTGCCGCGCGACTTGCTCATGCGCTCGCCGTCAGCGCCCAGGATCTGGCCCTGGTTGAACAGCCGCTTGAACGGTTCGCGGTCGCGGACGAGGCCGATGTCCGCCATGGCCTTGGTGAAGAAGCGGCTGTACAGCAGGTGCATCACCGCGTGCTCGGCGCCGCCGGTGTACTGGTCCACGGGCGTCCAGCGATCGGTCATGGCGCGGTCCACCGGCCCGTCCATCTTCTCCGGCGTGAGGTAGCGGAACCAGTACCAGGAGGAGTCCATGAACGTGTCCATCGTGTCGGTCTCGCGCCGCGCCGGTCCGCCGCACTTCGCGCAGGTCGTCGCCAGGAAGGCTTCGTCGTGGTTGAGTGGGTTGTCGCCGCTGCCCTTGTAGTCCACGGTCTCGGGCAGTCGGACCGGTAGCTGATCGTCCGGGACGGGGACGATCCCGTCGCGCTCGCAGTAGACGACCGGGATCGGCGTGCCCCAGTAGCGCTGGCGGCTGACCAGCCAGTCGCGCAATCGATAGGTGACCTTGGGCTCGGCTCCGCCGCGCTCGGCCAGTTCGGCCACGATGGCCTTGCCGCCCTCGTCGGCGCCGAGGCCATCGAAGCGACCGCTGTTGACCAGGCGCTCGTCCGCCGCGTGGGCGATGTAGGCTTCGGCCATCGGAGCGTCTGCGGCTGTGTCGCCGGCGGCGATCACGCGGCGGATCTCGAGGCCGAACGCTCGCGCGAAGGCGAAGTCGCGCTCGTCGTGGGCGGGGACGGCCATGATCGCGCCCGTCCCGTAACCGGACAGCACGTAGTCGGCGATGAAGATGGGGATCCGCTCGCCGTTGACCGGGTTGATCGCCTCGGCGCCCAGCGCCACGCCGGTCTTGTCGCGGTCCGCGGACATGCGATCGATCTCGGTCCGCCGCTGCGCCTGCTCGACATACGCGTCCACCTCGGCTCGACGGTCCGGGCGGGTCAGCGTCGCGACCAGCGGATGCTCTGGCGCCAGGACCATGAAGGTGGCTCCGAACAGCGTGTCGGGCCGGGTCGTGAACACGCGGAGGGTGTCGCCACCGGGCTGGTGGCCGTCCGGCGCGGTCTCGAAATCGATCTCGGCGCCCTCGGACCGGCCGATCCAGTTGGTCTGCATGATCTTGACCGGCTCCGGCCAGTCCAGGCCGGTGAAGTCGAGCAGCTCGTCCGCGTAGGCGGTCGTGCGCAGGTACCACTGCTCCAGGTCCCGCTTCTCGACTGGCGCACCGCAGCGCCAGCAGTGCCGATCGGTGCCTTCCACCTGCTCGCGGGCAAGGGTCCCGTCGTTGGGGCACCAGTCCACCGGCGACTTGGCTCGATAGGCCAGGCCCTTCTCCATGAGGCGAAGGAACATCCATTGGTTCCAGCGGTAGTACTCGGGATCCGCGGTGACGACTTCGGTATCCCAGGCGAAGGTCGCGCCCATCGTCCGGAACTGGCGGCGCATGTTCTCCATGTTCGCCATCGTCCAGGTGAACGGGTGCCCGCCGTTCTTGATCGCGGCATTCTCGGCCGGAAGACCGAAGGCATCGAATCCGATCGGGAAGAACACGTTGTAGCCGTGCATCCGCCGGTAGCGCGCCAGCGCGTCCGAGGGCGTCACGATGTACCAGTGGCCGATGTGCAGGTCGCCCGACGGATACGGGTACATCGTCAGCAGGTAGTACTTGGGCTTGCTGGCGTCCCGCAGGTTCGTCTCGTACAGGTCGAGCTTCGCCCACTTCGCCTGCCAGCGAGGCTCGATGGCGCTGGGGTCGTAGCGTTCGATCCTGGTTCGGTCGTCGGCGGTGTCGGTCACGGTGGTCCTCGGATACCAAGCACCCCCCGCCGGCCGGGCGAGGGGTGGGAGGTCGGCACGTCGGTCGGTTGGTGGAGCCACGGGGACTCGAACCCCGGACCCCCTGCATGCCATGCAGGTGCTCTTCCAGCTGAGCTATGGCCCCACGGAGCCGGCATTCTACCAGAGGGGCGGGTCTGGTCTCCGCGACCGGCTAGTAGTTCCCGGTCCAGTGGGGCAGGTTCACCAGCTCGATCCGTTCGCCGGTCACGAGGTTGACCAGGATCGGTACGGGTCGGTCGAAGGCCTTCTGCCACGGGAAGTCACCCATCATCCCGCCCGTGAGGAGGATCCAACCCCCTGGCAAGCGGAGGTCGGCTGGACCGAGCGGCACCGCCCCGACCGACAGGATCGACGTCTTCCCCGTCGCGACGTCCAGCACGTCCCACGGCATGTCATCCGGTCCCGCCAGGCCACCAAGGACCAGCTTCGGTCCGACTGACGTCGGAACCACGAACGCGCCACTCAGGCTGGAGCGGGCGACGTTCGGCGCAAGCATCGTGGGCTCCCCACCATCGACCGTCACGGCGATGAGATCCGTGGCCGAATCGGCCGCGCACACGGAGCGGGTCGATCCGAAGATCGTGCCGTCGACGATCCCGAAGATCTCGCACAGGCTGGCGCCCTCTCGGTCGACGGTGCGGGCGGTGCCTGTAGCTGTGTCCACGACCGTGCGGGCGCACCCGCGACCTTCGAAGCAGGCATCCACGATGAAGACCGACTCGTCCAACGCAAGATCGGCGGTGAACCCGCTCGAGCCATCCTCGACCGAAGCGACGATCTGGTCGCCGGTCCCGTCGACCGCGACCCGGTGGAATCCCACTCCCGTGTCGTCGGCGACCCCGTAGTACACGTGCTCGTGTGTCGCATCGGCCCAGCTGTCGAAGATGAACGCCGGGGCCGGGATCGTGGTCAGGGTCCGGAGCACTTCCCCGCCTGACACCGACACGAGATCGAGACGTGCACCGACTGACTCGCTCGATACCGCGACCGGGAGCAGATCGCCTGCCGGGCGACCCGGCCTGGCGCCCTCGATCGGCAGGATCGTCTGTCGGTCGGACCCGAGCCTACCGAAGCCGACGACACTCGCATCGGGTGCGACGTAGGGGGCCGCAGCAACCGTCGCCGGCATGGGTGGCGCCGACGGATACGTCGATCCGAGCCCCGCGTCCGCCTCGATGATCATCCGCAGCCACACTCGGTTCCCGTTCATGGTCGCCTGGACCGAGAGCGGTTCCCCGCCGACGGCCGGAAACTCGAGGCGACGGGTCGTGCCGGATGGACCGCAGTCCACCGCTGTTGCCGGCGATCCATCAACGGTGATCGAGACTGGACCTGCGCCCTGGCATTGGACGAGCACGCCTGCACGTGTGGCGTCGTCGGGCATCGTGACGCGCGCGCCGCCATTCGTCGAGGAGAGCGTGGCCTGCCCGTTGGACACCAGGCTCCAGCCGTCCGTCAGTTCGATCGGCTCGAAGGAAGGTGGCGTCAGCAGCGCCGCCGGATACTCGCCGATCGCTAGCCGCCACGACGTTCCGGGGCTGACAGTCACCGTGACGACATCCCCGCTCGATGCGGGGTCGAACGGCTCTGCGAGGTACTCGGCATGGACGGGCGTGCCATCACATGGTGCTGGTGCCTGCGTATACGGGAAGTCGGCGTCCGGCGACGTGAGCTGGACCAGGATCTGGCCGTCGCCGAGGCATGCGACCCCGATGACGAACGGGCCGGCGAACTTGACTCGGCCGACCTCGACGGGCGCGGGCGAGGCGCCCGGACTGGCCGAGGCATCCGCCGAGGCCGGCCCCTCTGCTGGTCCGACACTGTGCTCCAGGCGGAGGGTCGCATCCGGGTAGCCAGCCAGGAGGCTGGACGCGTCCGGCAATCGGACGGTCGGTGACGCCGATGGGCTCGGGCTGGCGGCGATCGGCGCGGAGTCGCCCTGGAACTGCGCGAGGGCCGCAGCGCCTCCGCCGACGGCGATGACAGCGACGGCAGCGGCCGCGAGCCATCGGCGGCTGTGACGGGCCCGACTGCCGGCGCGCGGCCAGTCGCTCCTGGAGCAGATCGATCGACACGGACAGTGGCATCGTCGACGCCTCCTCGTGGAGCGTCAGACGGACCAGATCCTCGAGTCGGCTGTCATGCATGGCGGGCCTCCGGGAGGCTGGCGTCGATCGGATCGACAAGATGCAGGCGCAGCCGGTCGAGCGCGGTCTGGAGCTGGGCCTTGATCGTGTTCGGGCTCTTGCCGAGGGTGGTCGCGACCTCATCGACGCTGAGGTCCGCGTAGTAGCGCAGGACGACAGCAGCGCGCATCTGGATGCGGCAGGTCGGCGATGCCGTCGAGGAGGACGACATGCGTCGAGCTGTCGGCGCCAAGGTCGCCTCCGGCTGCACGGTCCGGCACGACGTCCAGGCGGACGATCCGACCGGAGCGACGACGTACGCCCAGCGCGTGATTCGTGGCGACCTTGATGAGCCACGCCCGCAATGCCCGCTCGTCGCGGATGGAGCCGCCACGCTCGAAGGCGGTCAGAAGGGTCTCGACGACGACGTCCTCGGCATCCGACCTGTCACGCACGATCAGGTAGGCGACGGCATGCAGCTCCCGACCGTAGACCTCGAGCAGATCGCCCAGGGTTTCGGGTCGTCGCCTCCGTAGGGCTTCGACTGTCATCCGTGACGTCCCTTCAGGGTGGCGATCGACGATCGCGTTCGAAGGATAGATGCACGAATCGTCCCATCCGGGCTAGTGCGTGGCATCATCGACGGGCATGACGGTCTTCGACCTGGTCCTTCGCGGCGGTTCGCTCATCGATGGCACCGGCTCGGCTGCCCGCCCCGCGGACATCGGGGTGCTGGGCGACCGGGTCCTCGCGGTCGGCGACCTGTCGGCCGTGGATGCGACCGGCGTGGAGACGGTCCTGGAACTCGATGGACGGGTCGTCGCGCCCGGCTTCATCGATCCGCACGGCCACTCCGATGGCTCGGTGTTCGTGGACGGCGCGCTGGCCAGCCACATCCACCAGGGCTACACGACACAGCTGTCCGGGAATTGCGGCGAGACGCTCGCCCCGATCACGGACGCCGGTCGCGAGATCGTCGAGCTCGCACTCCGACCGAACCACCTCGTCGCTCGGTGGCGCACGTTCGGGGAGTTCCTCGACCGTGTCGAGGAGCAGCGCCTCGGTCCGAACGTGGCATTCCTCGTCGGCCATGGGACGGTCCGTGCCTCGGTCCTCGGGGCGGACCCGCGATCGCCATCGCCCGATGAGCTGGCCTCGATGGTCGGCGAGGTGGACGCCGCGATGGCCGCCGGCGCGATGGGCCTCTCGAGCGGACTCATCTACGCACCAGGCATGCATGCCCCGGCGACCGAGGTGGAAGCCCTGGTGGCGGCAGCCACCCGGCGCGGCGGCCTGTACGCGACTCACATGCGCAATGAGTGCGATGACTTGTTCGCGTCGCTGGACGAGTCGATCGCCGCGATCCAGGCCGCGGGTCCGGGCGGCCGGCTGCAGGTCTCGCATCTCAAGTGCGCGTCCAGGTCGGTCTGGGGACGGGCCGGCGAGGCCGTCGAGCGCCTGGAGAGGGCCCGCGCCGAGGGCCTCGACGTGGCGGCCGATCAGTACCCGTACACCGCCGCGTCGACGAGTCTGGCGACGATCCTGCCTCCAGCCCTGTTGGGCCTGGGCGTCGAGGCATGCGCCGCGGCGCTGGGCGATCCCGATGTCCGGGTCCGCGTCCGGGCCGAGATGGCGCATGGGATCTCCGGCTGGGAGAACGTGGCGGCGGACCCGGGTTGGGAGGGGATCCGGATCGCGCATGCGCCGAGCCATCCCGACTGGTCCGGGCGCTCGCTGGCGGAGCTGGAGGCCGATCTGCACGTAGATGCCGCGGAGGTCGCCTTCGATGCCCTGGTGGACGATCGGCTGGACGTCTCGATCGTCATCGACTGCATGGCCGACGCCGACCTGGACGCGATCATGGCCGTGCCCTGGATCGCGATCTGCACGGACGCCGAGGGTCGCCGGCCCGGTCACCCGCTGCTCGATGCGGGCGTGCCGCACCCCCGTGCCTATGGGAGCGCTCCTCGCGTGCTCGGGCGATATGCGCGCGACCGAGGCGTGATCTCGCTCGAGTCGGCGGTGGCGAAGCTCACCTCGGTCCCGGCGGCACGCCTGGGCCTGCGCGACAGGGGTGTCGTCCGCGAGGGAGCGATGGCTGACCTGGTCACCTTCGACTCGCGTACCGTGGCCGACGTCGCGGACTACCCGGAGCCCGCTCGCTACCCGATCGGTATCGAGGACGTGGTCGTCAACGGACGTCCGGTCGTGCTGGCCGGTGCCGAGACCGGGGAGCGCCCGGGTCGTCTCCTGCGTCACGCCTGAGGTGACGGCCGCACTCCATCGGGCCGGCGCCACCGAGACGGCGGAACAGGTCCGGCTCCCCGGCGGATCCCTCGACTACACGCTGCGCCGGTCGCCACGCGCTCGGACGCTGCGCGTGCTCATCCATCCCGAGCGCGGTGTCGTCGTCACGATCCCGGCATCGGCCCGGCGTGGCTGGGGCGCGCCGGAGCGCCACATCGAGTCGTTCCTCGGCGAACGCGAGCCGTGGCTTCGGCGCCACCTCGCCCGCCAGGCCAGGGATCGAGCGGACCTCGCGGCGCGCGGCGGACTCCAGGATGGTGCGACGCTCCGCTTTCGCGGCGACCTCCATCGGCTGCGCATCGAGGCAGCGAGGGTCGGCGCGAGGCGATCCACGGTCGAGCGTGTCGGTGGGGTCGACGAAGACGAGATCGTCGTCCGCGTGGCACCGGCAGACAGGCGCACGATCGCGGCCGTGTTGGAGGCCTGGTTCAAGCCACGCGCCAGGGCTGCGATCGAGCGCGACCTGGCTCGCCATGCGGGCGACCTCGGCGTGACCCCGGTCGCCATCAGCATCCGCGACCAGCGAACCCGATGGGGGAGCGCTTCGCGGAAGGGTCGCCTGTCCTTCTCCTGGCGGCTCATCCTGGCCCCGCCTGAGGCCCTGGAAACGGTCGTCGTCCACGAGTTGGCGCACCTGCGGGTCTTCGGGCACGGGCCGGCCTTCTGGGCCCTGGTCGCCTCGCGCCGCTCGGACCACAAGGTCTGGCGCCGCTGGCTCCATGTCCACTCGCACGAACTGCACGGCGCGCTGGACGAGATCGTCGAGGCCGGCTGAGGCCGCCTGGTCGAGACTGCAGCTACGTGGGCAGCGCTGCCCCGTCGGCGTGAGCGGCCTCACGTCCGTGGCACGACTTCCACTTGCGGCCGCTGCCGCAGGTGCACGGATCGTTCCGGCCCCGGCGGGCATCGTCGTGCGCGATCATGGCCATCAGCTCGGACGGGGCGCGGCCGACCTTGAGCAGATCGCGCATGGTCTCCATCGCCGGCGTCACATGATGGAAGAACCCTTGTAGCTGGGACACAGGTGATGCTGGCCGGGTTCGCCGTACGGTGAGGTGGCGAAGCGGTCCTTGGGGCAGCCGCCGTGGCAGGCGAAGCGGACGTCGCAGTCGAGGCAGTACTGCGTCAGCGTGTCGAACTTGTCCTGACCGAACTTGCGCTGCTGCGCCGAGCCGACCATGTCGATCATCGGCAGCTCCCGGATGTTGCCAAGCTTGAACCGCGGCTCCACGAAGTGGTCGCATGAGTACAGGTCGCCGTTGTGCTCGAGGGCGAGCTGCTGGCCGCAGGTCTTCGAATGGACGCACATCCCACCAGGTTCGCCCACCCAGTTCGCCAGCGCGGTATCGAACATCTGCACGTAGACGGTCCCGATGTCCCGGCGGACCCAGTCCTCGAAGACGTCGATGTGGAAGCGGCCGTAGCCCTCCGGACTGACGGTCCGATCGGTCACGAGGTTGCCATCGAGGACGTATAGCGGGCGAAGCTTGCCGCGCTCGCCCCAGCCGATGTTGGCGGCGGCGAGCGTCTCGGGTGTCGCGCGCTCGACGATCGGGATGAACTGCATGAACTCGGCGCCGCAGTCGTCGCGCAGGAAGCGGTAGACCTCGCGGCCGCGGTGCTGGTTGGCGGCGTGGACGGTGGTCAGGATGTTGTAGTCGACCTGGTGCTCCCGGAGCACGCCGAGGCCGCGCATCACCCTGTCGAAGGTCGGCTTGCCGCCCTTGTCCACGCGGTACGTGTCGTGGATGTCGCGCGGCCCGTCGATGGAGATGCCGACGAGGAACTTGTTCGCCGCCAGGAACTCGCCCCACTCGTCCGTCAGCAGGGTGCCGTTCGTCTGGATGCGTGTTGAGGACCTGCTGGCCCGGTCGCTTGTACTGCTCGATGAGCTCGATCGAGCGTCGGAAGAAGTCGAGGCCCATCAGGGTCGGTTCGCCGCCCTGCCAGGCGACGATGACCTCCGGCACGGTGCGGTGCGCTTCGAGCACCTGGCGGAGGTAGGTCTCCTGCAGCTCTTCGGCCATCCGGAATCGGCTGCCCGGGTACAGCATCTCCTTGGACAGGAAGAAGCAGTAGTCGCAATCGAGGTTGCAGGTCGCCCCGGAGGGCTTCGCCATCAGATGGAAGGCGCGCGGGGCACCCGGCATGGTGAGGACCGGGCCTCGAGCCTCGGGATCGATGTTCATCTGGCCGAGGAGCCGACGGATCCGTCGGTCGTGGACATTGCTATATGGCGGCCTTGGCTGCCAAGGCCTGCCGCCATCTCAACGTCCCCGGTGCGTGTGGGTCCCGCCATCTCGTCCATTCTCGCGTACCTCGGTGCTGGCCGTCGCCGCGTCGTTCCTGCGCCGGACAGTACGTTCGGCTCATAGCCGCACCCGCCTCGCGTCCACCAGACTCCACCCGAAAGCGGGAACCTCCGCCGAGATCGCCGGCCCGGCCCACGGGTCATCCGGTGCGTCGACGCTCCACTGCGTCGCTCGGTGGCTATCCTCACACAAGGCACGCATCGATGTCGCGTCCGGCCCATGTGGCCGACACGCAGGTGACGTCGCTGAACGGGGAGAACGAATGACGAGCGCGCGAAAGACCGGTCTCCATTCCAGACGGACCATCCGTGCGTTGGCGATCGGGCAGGCCCTGCTCATCCTGGTGTCGCTGTTGGTGCCGGTCTCGGCCCTTGCCGCGATCACGAGCGTCACCCCGAACAACATGAATCAGGGCACGAGCGGGTCGATCACGATCCTCGGCCCGGGGAACAACTTCCCCAACGCCAATCGGCCGTTCACCGTCACCTTCTCGGGGACAGGCGTGACAGCCGGCGTGGTCACATGGAACAACAGCCAGTCGTTGACGACCACTGTGACCGTGACCGGAGCCGCGGCGACCGGTGCACGGACGCTGACGGTCAATGGTGCCGGTGGCTTTGTGGCGCAAACGTCCACGTTCACGGTCAATGCCGCCCTCGTGGCTCAGACCATCACCTTCCCGGCCCTGGCCGGTGTCCGACTCGACCAGGCGGCACCCGCGACCGCCGCGACGGCCTCCTCGGGTCTGGCCGTGACCTACTCGACCGCTTCGACCGCCTGCTCGGTCACGAGCGGCGGGGTCATCACCCTGCTCACGGCCGGCAACTGCACGATCGCCGCCAACCAGGCCGGCAATGGCACCTATGCTGCCGCACCCCAGGTGAGCCGGAGCTTCACCATCGCCAAGGGCGACCAGACGATCACCTTCGGCGCCCTGGCCGACAAGACGCTGCTCGACTCGCCGGTGACGATCGCCGCCACCGCCTCGTCGGGCCTGACCGTCGCCTTCGCCTCCAACTCGCTGCCCGTCTGTACGGTGTCCGGCACCTCCGTGACGCTGCTCACGACCGGCGTCTGCTCGATCACCGCCAGCCAGGCCGGCAACGCCAACTGGAATGCCGCGGCCCCCACCGTCACCCGCACCTTCAACGTGACGGCGACCCAGACCATCACCTTCCCGGCCCTGGCCGGGGTCCGGCTCGACCAGGCGGCCCCCGCGACCGCCGCGACGGCCTCGTCGGGTCTGGCCGTGACCTACTCGACCGCCTCGACCGCCTGCTCGGTCACGAGCGGCGGGGTCATCACCCTGCTCGCCGCCGGCAACTGCACGATCGCCGCCGACCAGGCCGGCAACGGCACGTATGCCGCCGCGCCCCAGGTGAGCCAGAGCTTCACCATCGCCAAGGGCGACCAGACGATCACCTTCGGCGCCCTGGCGGACAAGACGCTCCTCGACTCGCCGGTGACGATCGCGGCCACGGCCTCGTCGGGCCTGACGGTCGCCTTCGCCTCGAACTCGCTGCCCGTCTGTACGGTGTCCGGCACCTCCGTGACGCTGCTCACGACCGGCGTCTGCTCGATCACCGCCAGCCAGGCCGGCAACGCCAACTGGAACGCCGCCCCGACCGTCACCCGCACCTTCGACATCACGACGGCCCCCTCGAGCACGGTGGTGACCTGCCCGGCCAGCGTCGTCTACGACGGCTCGGCCCAGACCCCGTGCACCGTCGCGGTCACCGGCGCCGGCGGACTCAGCCTGAGCCCGACCCCGATCTACACGCTCAACACGAACGTCGGCACGGCCACCGCCAGCTACACCTACGCCGGGGACGCCAACCACGCCGGCAGCAGCGACTCGACCACGTTCGACATCACGACGGCCCCCTCGAGCACGGTCGTGACCTGCCCGGCCAGCGTCGTCTACGACGGCTCGGCCCAGACCCCGTGCACCGTCGCGGTCACCGGCGCCGGCGGACTCAGCCTGAGCCCGACCCCGATCTACACGCTCAACACGAACGTCGGCACGGCCACCGCCAGCTACACCTACGCCGGGGACGCCAACCACGCCGGCAGCAGCGACTCGACCACCTTCGACATCACGACGGCCCCCTCGAGCACGGTGGTGACCTGCCCGGCCAGCGTCGTCTACGACGGCTCGGCCCAGACCCCGTGCACCGTCGCGGTCACCGGCGCCGGCGGACTCAGCCTGAGCCCGACCCCGATCTACACGCTCAACACGAACGTCGGCACGGCCACCGCCAGCTACACCTACGCCGGGGACGCCAACCACGCCGGCAGCAGCGACTCGACCACCTTCGACATCGTCGACTCGGCTTCCACCACGGTCGTCACCTGGGAGACCGGCCCGTATGTCTACACCGGCAGCGCCTTCACGGCCACCGCCGAGGTGACCGGCGCCGGAGGTCTCAACGAGTCCGTCACCGTCGTCTACAGCGGCGACTGCACGAACGTCACTGTTCCTAACGGCTGCACTGCGACCGCGACGTTCGCGGGCGACGCCGGCCACGCCGGCAGCAGTGACAGCCAGAGCATCACCATCACCCAGGCACCGCAGACCATCACCTTCGACTTCGTCGGGGACAAGACGGTCGGCGAGGGAAGCTTCGAACTGGTGGCCACCTCGGGGTCCGACCTGAGCGTGACGTTCATGTCGCTCACGCCGAGCGTCTGCTCGGTGTCGGGCACCACGGTCACGATCCTGACTGCGGGGACCTGCACGATCCAGGCCGACCAGGCCGGTGACGTGAACCATGCCGCCGCGGCGCCCGTCACCCAGTCGTTCGAGATCAGTGCTGCGCCGACCCCTCCGGACACGAGCCGGTCGGGCTCGACGCCGATCGCCGCAGGCTCTGATGGCGCGATCCCGCTTCCCGCGCTGATCGCGGCCATGACGGCGTTCGCACTCGGCGTCGTCCTGATGCTCATGCTGTTGATGCTCGCCAGGCGCCGACGCGACGAGGAAGCCGGCCGCCGGCATACCCGATAGGCCACCGTCACCCCAAGCACCGAACCGAAAGGCCCCGTCGAACGGGGCCTTTCGCCTATGCAGCGCGACGCGAGCCTGGTCGGCGGCAGGTCGAGGATGGATGGTGGAGATGAGGGGACTCGAACCCCTGACCCCTGCGATGCGAACGCAGTGCTCTTCCAGCTGAGCTACATCCCCACGGAGGGTCGCGCCACGTCCGCGGACGGGGGACCGGAGGCGAATGGTAGCACGAGGTCGCGGTCCGGACCGGTAGGCTCACCCGATGCCCCTCGGACTGCTGACCGGACTCGCCGCGGCCCTCGCGTGGGGCACGATGGACATCGCGTCGGCGCTGGCCAGCCGCCAGATCGGCAGCCTGCGAGTCGTGGCCGGCGTCCAACTGGTGGGTGCGACGATCCTGGTCGTCGTGGCGCTGCTCACGAGTACGGCCATCCCGACGGATCCGACCGCGCTGGCGCTGTCCGCCCTGCTCGGCCTGATCGGCGGCGGCGCGTACTTCGCGTACTTCACGGGCCTCCGCGTGGGCCCGATCACGGTCGTCAGTGGAGTGGTCGCGGCCTACGGCGGGCTGACGGTGGTGCTGTCGGTCGTGCTGCGTGGCGAGACACTCACGCCCCTCCAGGCGGTCGGCGCTTCGATCGCGACGATCGGCGTGATCCTCACGGGGATCGTCTTCGAAGGCAACTGGCGGAACACGCGGTTCGCCGGGCCTGGCGTCATCTTCGCGATCGCCGGGCTGATCCTGTTCGCGATGATGGCGATCACCACGGACGTCGCCATCGAGTACGCGGACTGGCTGCAGGTGCTGCTCGTGTCGCGGCTCGTGAATGCGACGATCGGCGTGCTTGTCGTCGGCTTCGTCGTATGGCTCGCCGCCAGACGTCGGCCGGGGGATCCGCTGGCGACGCCATTGATCGTCCCGACGAAACGGGTCCTCGCCATGGTCGTTCTGGCGGGCGTCCTCGATGTCGCCGGTCTCGCCGTCTTCGCGTTCGGGCTCGCAAACGCTCCCACGTGGCTCGTGGGCCTGGCTTCCTCGTTCGGGCCGGCAGTCACCATCATCATCGCTGTGGCATTCCTGGGGGAGCGACTCAAGCGCATCCAGTGGCTCGGGCTGGCAGGCGTCGCCGTAGGGATGGTCGCCATCGCCATCCCGTGACGGTCAGGCCGGCAGGCTGAACCAGATCCGGGTCCGACCGTCGGCCGACTCCGCGCCGACGTGACCACCGTCAGCCTCCACGAGCTGCTTGACGATGGCCAGACCGATGCCGGCGCCGCCGTGCGCCCGATCGCGCGACTTCTCGACTCGATAGAAGCGCTCGAAGACACGGTCGAGATCGTCGGACGGGATGGCGTCCCCGGAGTTGGAGATGGAGATCAGGAGATCCGCCGGCCGACGTTCGGCACGGACGACGACCGTGCCACCGGCCGGTGTGTACCGACCGGCATTGGACAGCAGGTTGCCAAGGACCTGTGCCAGGTGATCCGGGTTGGCGCGGGCAGGCAGCCGAGCCGGGACATCCACGGTGACGGTCAGGTCGGCGCGATCGAACGTCGGCTGGGCCAGATCCAGGGCCGTCCGGATGGCCAGGCCCAGGTCCAGTTCCCGGAGCGCCGCCGGCCCCAGCGTGGCGTCACCATCTGCGAGCGCGTCGAGTGAACGCGACAGCCGCACCAGGCGCTCCGCCTCGTCCCAGAGCGACTCGTATGTGGCGCGGTCGGCCACGATGACCCCGTCGCGGAGCGCCTCGAGGTAGCCCTGCAGGTTGGTCAGCGGCGTTCGCAGCTCGTGTGCCGCGTTGGCGATGAAGTCGCGACGCATCGTCTCCTGGCGCTCCAGGCTGGACGCCATCTGATTGAATGAATTGGCGAGCGAGGCGATCTCCTCTGGTCCGTCGCGAGGGACTCGCGCGGCATAGTCGCCATCCGCGACCTGTCTGGCGGCACGACCCACGGCCTCCAGCGGCTGGGCCAGCATGCGACCCAGCACGATGGCGAGGATGACGCTGGCGATCAACGCGACGACGACGGCCGCGATGACCACCGTCGTGACCGATTCGTCGTACATCGCCTGGGCGTGATCGGCCGAATCCCCGGCCTCGACCATCAGCGCCTTGAACACGTCCGCGCCGACGACGGCGACTCCGACCGCGAGGATGACGATGCCGACGGCGGCCGACACGAACGCCGCCAGTGCGATCCGAAGGGCGATGCCGCGTCCCATCAGGCGAGGCTTGCGGGCGTCTCGATGCGCGCCGCTCGATAGCCGACACCGCGAACGGTGGCCACGTAGCGCGGCGCCTCGGCATCGTCGTGCAGCTTGTCGCGGAGTCTGCCGATGTGGACGTCGATGGTGCGATCCATGACCTCGGACTGGTCGCGCCCGTAGACGGCGTCGAGCAACTGGTCGCGCGTGAGCACGCGCCCGTCCGCCTCGAGCAGCGTCTGGAGGAGGCGGAATTCGACCCGCGTCAGCTCGATCGGTGTACCTGCCCGCCGAACCTCGTAACGGTCCAGGTCCATGGCCAAGTCTGCGTGGATGATCGTGCGCGACCCGGATCGGCCTGGGGCTCGAGCGGCGGTGATCGCGACGGGTTCGACTGGATCCAGTACGGGCGCAGCGGTCGTACGCCGCAGGATCGACTTCACGCGCAGGACGAGCTCGGCCGGCGAGAACGGCTTGGGCAGGTAGTCGTCGGCGCCGTCCTCGAAGCCGGTGATCCGATCGAGCGTCGAGCCGCGGGCGCTGATGATGAGGATCGGCGTCGCGGCCGCTTCGTCGTCTCGTCGGACTGCGCGGATGACGGCTCGGCCATCCAGCTCGGGGAGCATCAGGTCCAGCACGACCAGCGCAGGGCGGTGTCGCTCGATCGCGTCGAGAGCTGCCGGCCCATCCGCGGCGGTCACGACGCTGAAGCCGTCGCGCTCCAGATACGTTCGCACCAGCCGGACGATCTTCGCGTCGTCATCGACGACCAGGATCGGACACTCCGGGATGATGTCGGGCGACGGGTTCGGCATGGCCAGCATGGTAGGGGAGAGATGCTAGGTCGCCCGCATGACGTTGCGGTGACGCCACGCATCTCGCGGCCGTATTCGCGGCGCGCCTGTCAGGCGCAGATCTGGGACGAATGCCTCGTGGATCCGATGACCAGACTGCGGTTTCTGCAGGATTCGGCCGGCCACCACGCTCATCTATGCCAAGAGTGCGCCTGAGGGTAACGTCGCCATCGTCGCGGCAGGACAGCTGCCGCCACCGGCCGGGCGACCGATCGGGGGTCTTGTTCGACTAGAACGGATGTTCTACTATGACCGTCCGATGGCGACCCTCTCCCCGGACGTGACGGCAGCCATGGCGACCCTCCAGGCTCGCTGGGGAGCGGCAGCTCCGCGGGTCACCGGGTCGGTCAGCGGTGCCACGGGCACGGTCGGCGCGGTCACGGACGGGGCACTCGCGCTGGCGGAGCCGATCGCGGGGGCCGCTCCGGCTGCGATCCCCGGCCCCCGCCCGGACGCCGATGACCGCGTCATCCACACCGGGTTCGCGGCGCTCGATGCGATCCTGGGGCATGGCGGCCTGCCGCGATCGGCCAGCGTCGCCATCCGCGGCGACGGTTCCAGTGGCCGGACGACCCTTGCGCTCCGGGTCGCGGCGGAGGCCCAGGCACAGGGATCGGTGGTGGCCTGGCTGGATCTCGCCCGCTCGTTCGACCCGGTGGAGGCCGTCGCCCGCGGCATCGACCTCGACTGGCTCGTCGTCATCACCCCGGCCTCACTGGACGAGGGCCTGACCATCGCCGGCTCACTGCTGACCGGGCGCTCGGTGGACATGCTCTTCCTGGATCTGCCCGGTGGCCGGCTCGCCCCCACGGACAGTCCGGCCCGCATCGCCGACCGGCTCGGTCGCCTGGCCGCGTTCGCCCGACGCTCGGACGCGATCCTCGTCGTCCTCGAGACGCCGGGTCCCGCCGGCGGTCTCTCGACCGCCGTGGCCGAGGCCACCGGCCTGCGCCTGGAGCTCGCCCGGCGGTCCTGGATCCGCCTGGGGCGGGACGTCGTCGGCCAGCGCACGGAGGCCGTGGTGGCCCGCAACCGATACGGGCCGCCGGGCAAGCGGGCCACCCTCCGGATCCTCTACGCGGAGGGCGGTGAGCGCGACGCCTGCCTTCGCCGCCCGGGCCTCTTGCTCGACCAGCCCCCGATCCATGCCCCCGCGATCCAGCCGGAACGGACCACCAGCGATGCGACTCATCCACCTCCACCAGCCGCACCTTTCCCTCCAGCTCGCCCGGGCGCGCGCCTCCGATCCGCTCCCGCCGGGCCCGATCGTGCTGGGCGGCCGGCCGTGGGATCCGGGACCGGTCATCGACGCGAACCCGGAGGCCCGGGCACTGGGCGTCCGGCGCGGGATGCCGCTCGGGAGCGCACACCGGCTCGCCCCTGAGGCCACCTTCATCGAGGCGGACCCGGACGCGGACCGGGCGACTGCCGAGGCCGTGTTCGAGGCGCTCGCCGCGTTCAGCCCGGGTCTGGCCGGCAGCACGGATCCCGTCGACCCATCGTTCGGCCTGTTCGAGGTCCAGGCGGATGGCCTCGAGTCGTTGTGGGGCACCGAACCGGTCCTCGTCGGCCGGTTGGTGGAGGCACTGGCCGGATCGTTGCCGCCGTCGGCCGATCCCGCGGCGCCCGCTGCCGTCCGGGCCGGAGCCGCCGGGACCCGGTTCGCGGCCACCATCGCGGCCGTCCATGCCCGCCCCGGCGCCCCGATCCTCGTCCCGACCGGCGGCGAGGCGGCGTTCCTCGCCCCGCGTCACGCCGGCCTCCTGACCACGGACCCGGACATCCGCGCCCGGCTGTCGCGCTTCGGGTTGCGGCGGATCGGTGCCGTGGCGGACCTGCCCGGCTCGGCGCTCGTCGCCCGTTTCGGGGCGGAAGGCGCCCGGATCCACGCCCGAGCCCACGGCGAGGAGATCGATCCCTTCCGGCCGCGCCGGACGCCCGAGCGACTGGCCCTCGCCGTCCCGGTCGAGCCGCCGGTGGAGGACCTGGAGCCGCTCCGCTTCGTGCTCCATCGGCTGGTCGTGGCGCTGGCGACCCAGACCGCCGCGCGTGGGCTGGCCGTCACCCGCGCCACCCTGCGCCTGGACCTGGATCTCGCCTTCGCCCCGGCCGGCACGCTCGGGGAGCTGGTCGCGGCGCAGCGGTTCCCGGAACCCACCTCGGACGCCGAGGCCATCGAGCGACTCCTGTTCGCCCGCCTGGAACGGACGCCGCCGCCGGCCGCCGTCGCCCGCCTGTCGCTGGAACTTGCCGGCGCCGAACCGGCCGCCGGTCAGCAGCTCCCGCTGTTCGTGCCGCAGGCAGCCCGCAACGCCCGGCTCGCCTGGCAACTGGCCCGGCTCGCGCTCACGTTCGGCGAGGATCGCATCCGCCGGGTGGAGCTGGTGGACCCGGAAGCGCCACTCCCCGAACGGCGCTGGACGTGGCGCCCGGTGGACCTGGGATGACCCGCCTGCTGCGCGAGCACCCGCTCATCGATGTCGAGATCGACGCGACCGGCGCCCTCATCGCCATCCGCTGGAACGGGCGCCGCGAGCCCGTCGAGGTCTGCAACCGCTGGCGTATCGAGGAGGCCTGGTGGCGTCAGCCCATCGCCCGCGACTACGTCAAGGTCGTCGGCGAGCGCTGGCTCGCCCTCGTCTACCTCGATCGCCTCGACGGCACCTGGCACCTGGAGCGCCTGTACGACTAAGCTTCGATCCTTGCCGATCCGACCCAGGTGCGTGTCCTGGAACGACGACGACAGTTTCAGGCCGTAGCCCAGCGTCCGATCCATGCCCACATGGGCGACCAGGATGGCGCCCGCCACGGCGAGCGGTACGGATGGCAGCCACAGGCCCGCACCCAGCACGATCAAACCGAGCGCCCAGTTGTGGACCAGGTTGTAGGTCAGCGCGCCGGTCTTCGGCGAGTGCAGGTAGCCGATCATCGAGATGTCGGGCACCAGCAGGAGCGGGAGGAGTGCCAGCCATGGTGCCCCGAGCCACAGGTAGAGCGCGACCCCGGCGACGAATGCCGCGATGGATTCGGCCCGCAGCCAGCCTCGGACCTCGTGGATGGGTTCGTCGGCGGGCGGTCTCAGCGTAGTGGGGACCCGAGCGTCAGGGTGACGATGAAGAGGATCAGGAAGAGCCCCACGACGAGCGCGAGCGCTCCGAGATCCCGCGGCTGTGCCGACTGCATGTCGCTTTCCCCCGAGCGAACCGGTCCGGATTCCCGGCCGAACCTGCACGAATCATAGCGCAGCCGAACCTGGCGGTGCCGACCCGCACCGCGTGTCACACGGCCGGGACGCTCCCGATCACGATGATGGCCACGAGGGCGAACAGGACGAAGGACAGCATCGCGGCGCCGATGAAGTCGCGCCGGCGGGGTTTCATGTCAGATGGTTCCTCCTTCGGTCAGGTCATTCGGGCACGAAGCGCCATACAGGATCGTGATCGACGTCATGGTCCCCAGCGGCGCCACCTCGATATGGACCTGGCATCCGGTAGTCACGCCCGCCATCGATGGCGTAGCTCCCGTCCTCCAGCGCCGTCATCCCGCCGTCCATGGTCGTAGCCGGCCTGCGATGAGTCGTGCGGCGGTCCAGGTCGTGACGGCCTTGGCTCCGTCGCCGTTCACGACGAAGTTCGCCGAATGGCGGACCGGTCGTCGCCTCCTCGGACGCGGTCGCGCCGGCGTAGACCGGGAAGTCCGCCGGCAACCCGTCCCAGATGCGGCCCCACTCGGTGTCGGTCTGACCGGTGAGCGGCGGGACCAGGCTGCTGGTAGGAGCGTTCGTGCGCGGTGGCGAAGGCGTGCTGCCGCACCCGGCAAGCGAGACGACGGCGGCAACCACGCCTGCGGCGATGATCAAGCTGGGAGTTCGCACGCCGGCCATCGTACCGCGGCTGCCGCCGCGTCGGTCTCCGTGCGACGGGGTTCTGTCCGGACGTGACAGGACCCCGTCGCCCCCAAAGCGACGGGGTCCTGTGGCCGGGATGAGCCGCTCACCGACTCGCCGGCTGGTCGGCGTCCGGTCCTCTGGGAACCGTCGCCGCCGAAACGTCTCAGGCCTCCCCAGGCGCCGAGCTTTCGGGTTGATGTGGAGGTGGCGTCAGCGCGCCGCTACCTGCAGTGCGAGGACCGCCGGGAAGATGCCGAAGATGAGCACGACCGCGACGATGACCATCGCGATGCGCCGCACGGCGTCGGTGGCGATCGGCTTGATGGGCTGGATGGGTGCGTGCATGTCCCTGAGACGCCACGACCCCGAAACTTGTTTCGTCGTCGGCGAGGGAATCTTTGACGCGTGCCGACCCGGACGATCGACGGTCAGTACGGCTGGCGGAACCCGATGTCCGGAGAGCGCCAGGATGCCCCGGTACGCTCGAATCGGACGCGCAGGAGGTACGTTCCGGCGGGCAACTTGCTCGCCGCCGCGATCCGTACCCGGGTGGCATGTCCGATGGCCTTGTCGGGGTAGATGGTCTCCGCCGCGCCCGCGCCGCTGAGCCAGATCTTGTCCTTGCTGTCGCGGATGGTCCATCGCCACGCGCCGCGCTCCGGCACGGTCCCGACGTTGCGCGCGTTGTAGTGGACGATCGCCTCGACGTAGCCGGATCGGTTCGTCACGTTCGTGACGGAGCCGCCGACGGTGACCGCGTGGACCGGCGCGTAGAACTTCGCCCGGAGCAGGTCCGCCAGCTCTGGGTAGCCACGGTCATTCTCGAGGGTCCAGATCCCGATGCCTGCCGAGACCCAGGGTCAGCGCGTAGTCGTACTTCGCGGACAGGCTCCGCTCGTCTTCGAAGTAGACCTGGCGCCAGGTCAGTCTCGCGGCGTCCCAGTAGGTGTAGAACCCGCTGCCCTCGAGCGCGTCGTACTGGCGGTCGACCTCGGGATGGGCGGCCAGGAAGTCCCGAGCGCTCGCGTAGGTCACGGCCGCTACGGCGCCGTAGGTCGTCTTGTCCGCCTGGACCGTGGCGTTGGGGACGTTCGCCGTGACCGGCCAGTCGTAGCCGTAGTACGGGACCCCGAGCAGCACCGACTTCGCCGGCGCCCACTGCAGGATCCGGCCGATGTGCGCCTTGACGGTCCGGGTCGCGTTGTCGAGCGGGGCGATGGCGCCGGCCACGGTCGAGCCCGACCAGCGGTAGTTGTAGGTCATGATGAATTGCCGGTCCACGAGCGGGACAAGACCCAGGATCAGGTCCTTGCCGGCACCGGCCGACGTGGCGTTGACCAGGGTCGCGCTGGGGAACCGAGCCAGCAACGCCGCCCGGAACCGCGCGACGAAGGCGAGGTACGACGCGGCGTCCTCGTTGAGCATCGGCTCGAAGTCAAGGTTCGCGCCATCCGCCTGCCGCGCCGCCATCAGGTCCAGCGCCTGGCCGATGAACCGGGTCTGCGCGGTTGTGCTCGCGAGGAAGGCGCGCATCTGGGTCAGGCTGCCCGAGTCGAACAATTGGAACGTCGGGACGACGCGGACGCCCTTGTCGTGGGCCGCGTTCGTGATCGCCGCCACGTCGTCTCCGACGTACTCCTTGTAGCCCACCAAGGCGGTGTCCAGGTTGCCGTCCGCCTTGATGCCGATGCCGAAGATCGCGATCGTCGAAACAAGTTCGTACTTGATCCGATCGACGGTGCCGCTGTCGATGCGCCAGTACGGCAGGTAGCCGTAGACCTCCTTGCTCAGCGGCGCGATGCCGGTGACCCGGGGTCGGATCTCGACGGCCGCACGGACCGGCTGTCCGGCGCCGACCAGTCCGGCAGGCAGGACGGCCACGAGCGCCAGCAGGAGCGCGAAGGCGGGTCGGACTCGCCGATGGGGTCGTCGTGTGGTCGAACGCATGCCGTTAGGAAACCCCGGGAGGCCGGTTTCGTCCAGCCCTACCTTCGTCCCGTGTGGTCGTCGTGCACGAGACAGAACACCTGTTCTATACTGACTGGCCCCCAGCCAGCCGGTCAGGACCGGAGCGACTCGTGGCACCCATCCCGTACGCTGAGCTCCACTGTCACACGAATTTCTCGTTCCTCGACGGAGCGTCCGCACCGGACGACCTTGTGGCGCGGGCCGTTGAGCTGGGCCTGACCAGTCTTGCCGTCACGGATCACGCAGGCCTCTACGGCACGGTCCGGTTCGTCAGCGCCGCCCAGGCGGTCGGCTTGCATCCGGTCGTCGGCGTGGAGATCGAACTGCTGGATCCGGCCGTCGCGGATCCGGATCGCGTGGTGATCGCGCCGCGCCGTCCCGGGCGACGGGGGAGTGCCGGGGTCTCGGCGGACGGCGGGGGCGGCGCGCCGGCCCCGCCGCCAGGCCCGTCCGATGGTCTCCCGGCCCGGCCTCGACCGGGGCGCACGCGACTCACCGGGCATCGCGAGCCGGTCAAGGAAGACCTGCGCGGGATCGGCGAGCGCACGCGAGGTCCGCACCTCGTCCTGCTGGCCCGGTCGCCGGCAGGCTGGCGCAGCCTGTGTCGCCTCATCTCGAAGGCGAACATGGCCGGGACCAAGGGCGTGCCGCGCTTCAGCCAGGCGCTCCTGGCCGACGACATCGAGGGGCTGGTCGCCCTGTCCGGGTGCCGAAACGGGGAACTGATCCGGCGCCTGCGGGTCGGCGACCGGGCGGGCGCCCGGGCCGTGGCGGAACGGTATGCCGCGCTGTACGGGCGGGGCGACGGGCCGGGTAGCAGCGGGTTCTTCATCGAGCTGTCGCACCACCTGGCAGCGGACGACGACTGGCTGGTCGCCGAGGCCGCGGCACTTGCCGATGAGCTCGGGTTGCCGGTGGTGGTCACCAACGATGTCCACTACGCCCGCGCCGAGGACCGCGAGCTGGCCGATGTGCTGACCGCCATCCGTCACGGCCGGACGCTCGAGACGCTGGCGGACCTGCGCCGATCGGACGGGGAGTCGTTCCTGAAATCGGGCGAGGCGCTGGCGGCGCTCGGACCGGATGGCCAAGATCCTGGGGAGGCGGTCGCCGGGCGTGCCTGGTCAGAGGGGCTCGCGACCTCGGTGGAACTCGCGGCGTCGTGCCAGGTGGATCTCGGGTTCGAGCAGTACCGCTTCCCGGGTTTCGCGGTGCCGGACGGGGAGACGCCGTTCTCTCACCTCTCGGAGTTATGCTGGGCCGGCGCGCGCCGCCGCTACCACCCGATGACCTCGGCGGTCGTGACCCGGCTCGCGCACGAGCTCGACGTCATCGAGCGGGCCGGCCTCGCCGAGTTCTTCCTCATCTGCTGGGACCTGATGCAGTTCGCGAAGGAGCGTGGGATCCCGGCGCAGGGTCGGGGCAGTGCGACCAGCTCGATCGTGTCGTACATACTGGGCATCAGCCGGGTCGAGCCGATCGCCCACAACCTGCTGTTCGAGCGCTTCATCAACCCGGGCCGGACGACCTACCCGGACGTCGACATCGACTTCTCCTCGGAGCGCCGCGAGGAAGTCATCCAGTACATCTACCAGCGCTACGGACCCGAGCACACCGGGATGGTCTGCAACCTCGTCACGTACCGGGCGCGGTCCGCGGTCCGCGAGGTGGGGTACGCGCTCGGATTCCCGCGTCCACTGGTGGACCGTGTGGCCAAGGCGCTCGAGACGTACGACTCGGTCATGGTCCGCCGCGACCTCGAGGCCGATGGCGGATTTGCCGAGTTCTTCCGGCGGGCGGGGGACGGATCGCCGGCCGAGGTCCTCGCGGCCGAGCGGGCCGAGGCCTACGGCCTGGTCGATCGGATGGGCCAGCTGCAGCAGCGCGTCCCACTCGTCGGCAAGGTCCCGCCCTGGCGGCAGCCGCCGGCGCCGGACGACCCCGCCGGCCCGCGGCCGTTCGCCTGGCTTGGCGACGACCCGCTCGCGCCGCGGACTGCGGGTCGCGGCGGCGGACCATCGGACGACGAGGGCGGTCCGGGCGACACGCCGGCCAGCGTCGCGTGGCTGCGCGAAGGCCGAGGCACCGGCTACGAGGCGGATCGGGACCGGCTGGTGGCACCGCCGCTCATCGACGGGCGACGAGTGGACCCGGAGAGTGGCCAGCTCGAGCCGGCCCCGCGTGCCACCGACAAGCTTGGCCGCCCGGCTCGCTGGGACCAGCCGGCACCGCGCGCGACGGGCGGGCAGGCCGCCGCTCACTCATCTGTCGCACGTCTCGAACCCGAGCCGCCGCCCCAGCCGCGCGGCGGGAGTACCGTGGGGATGAGCGACTGGGAGCGCTGGCTGGAGTTCTGTGCCCGGATCGACGGCTTTCCGCGCCACCTCAGCATCCACTCGGGCGGGATGCTCGTGACGGCCGCGCCGCTCATCGATATCGCGCCGCTGGAGCGAGCGACGATGGCCGACCGGGTGGTGGTCCAGTTCGACAAGCGCGACGTGGAGACGCTCAAGCTCATCAAGCTGGACCTGCTGGGTCTCGGGATGCTCGCGGCGATGGACGAGACGATGCAGCTCATCCAGCACGATTGCGCCGTCTGCCTGGACATGGACCGGCTGCCCGAGGACGTCCCGGAGGTCTTCGAGATGCTCCAGGCGGCCGACACGGTCGGGCGTCTTCCAGGTGGAGAGCCGGGCGCAGATGCAGACGCTCCCGAAGTCGAGGCCGCAGAACCTGGACGACCTGGTCGTGGAGGTCGCGATCATCCGGCCAGGCCCCATCCAGGGCAACGCCGTCCATCCATACCTGCGCCGCAAGCAGGGTCTGGAGCCGGTCGCCTACCTCCATCCCAGCCTGGAGCCGATCCTGCGGGACTCCCTGGGCGTGATCCTCTACCAGGAGCAGATCATGCGCATCGCCATGGAAGTCGGCGGGTTCACGCCGGCCGAGTCCGACGGCTTCCGGCGGGCGATGGGCACCTGGCGTTCCAGCCGCGAGATGGAGAAGCTCCACCAACAGTTCTTCGACGGTTGCCTGCGCCAGCCCGGGATGACACCCGAGATAGCCGAGGAGCTGTTCCGCCAGGTCGCTGCGTTCGCCAGCTTCGGGTTCGCCAAGTCGCACGCGGCGGCGTTCGCCCGGACGGCCTACGAATCGGCATTCCTGAAGCTGTTCTATCCGGCCCAGTTCCTGGTCGGGCTCATCAACGCACAACCGATGGGCTTCTATCCGGTGGAGGTCCTGGTCAACGACGCGAAGCGCCACGGGGTGACCGTGCTGCCGGTGGATCTGGCCCGATCCACGTACAAGACGACGACCGAATGGGTGGGCCGGCCCGGCGAGCCACTCCCCGATGGCGCGGGGGTCGCGGCCAGGACCGAGCCGATCCGCTCGCCGGCCTGCGTCATCCCGTCGGCGGCCTCGCGCGAGCGCTGGATCCCGGAGGTCACCGCCGGCTGGGGCGTTCGGCTCGGGCTCCACCTGGTCAAGGGGATCGGCGAGCAGCACGAGGCGCTGCTGGACGGTGAGCTCGCGCGCGGGCCGTATGCGAGCCTGGCTGACGTGGTCGAGCGGACAGGTCTCGGCGAGGAAGTCCTGGAGCGACTCATCCGGACCGGGGCCCTGGATGGACTGGGCCAGCCGCGACGGGCGCTGCTCTGGCAACTGCGCGAGGTGGCGGCCCCGACCCGCGGTAAGCCAGCAGGCCGGGGGGCGGGCAAACGATCGGCGGTGGCCGGCCGGCCGATGGACCTGCGGTTGCCCGCCACGGACGCCCCGGAGTTGCCACCACTGACGGAGTCGGAGCGGACCGGGGACGCGTACGCGGTCATCGGCCTGGACGCGCGACGGCAGGTGGTGGTCCTCTTCCGCGGGGCGTTGGACCAGATGGGGGCGCTCACGAACGCGGCACTTTCGGAGCGGAGGCCGGGACCAGTAAGGATCGGTGGGCTGGTGGTGACCCGGCAGCACCCGATGACGGCCAAGGGGACGGTCTTCCTGGCTCTCGAGGACGAGACAGGGATGGTCAATGTCACGCTCTGGCCGGATACCTGGGCGCGGCTGCGCGGGGTGGTCCGTCGGAACGCCCTGCTGCTGGTGGACGGCGATCTCCAGTGCGAGGGATCCGTGGTCAACGTCGTGGCCAGGGAGATCCGGCCACTCCCCGAGGTGGCGGCAGGGGTCGCCGGGCCGGAAGGACCCGACGGGGTTCGCCAGCTGGGTCAGGCCGGCATGCGCCGCCTGGCGTGACAGCCCGGCGCATCCGAAGACCGGGATCTCTCGCCGCCCGGACGAGGAACGCCGGCAACGACCTTGCGGCCATCACCGGCGTATCGAACGTCTCCAGCGTCGCATCGATCCGATCCTGCCCTGGCGGCCCGAGCTTCCGCGTCCGGCGATCGTCACGACGAGGCGCCGCAGCGCATCCACCCGTCCGTTCGCGCGAGGGGCCGGGACGGATTCTTCCACGGCGGGTCGTCCGTCAGCGCTTGGCGGTCGCCTTCGGGTCTCGGGCCGAGGTTCGCGATCTTGCCGTCGTTGGCCTTCTTCCTGGCCTCTGCGCGCTGGCCTCGGTTCGGGCTGGACAGCTGCAGGAACCGTCGATACCAGGCAGCGCCCGCCGCGAACAGGGCGCCAAAGACCGGCGAGAGGAGCAGCCCGGTCAGCACCAGCTCGCGGGTCTGGTCCGCATTCGGCGCGGTCGCGAAGATCGCCAGGGGGAAGAACACGACCAGCACGGCATTCGCGATCGCCGACACGAGTCCGACGATCACGCCGAGCAGCCAGCTCGCCCGCGGGGCGAGGAATCCGGCGATGAAGACGCCGCCGATCGCCGGCGGCGCGACGAAGTACTGGTACACGATGCGAGGTGATGTTGCCGGGCGACGAGACGACCGCGACCGCCACGGCCCCGACGACCGTGATCAGGATCGGGACCCAGAGGGCCTTGGTGTGGGTGGCGAGCCAGGGCAGCGAGGCGAGGTCGGCGCGCACGTCGACCGGATGGAACGACTGACGGAAGGCCGCCCCCATGCCCATCCGGCCCGCCGGCGTGGACATCGCACGCGGACTTGGTCGATGGCTTCGCGGAACTCAGGCACTGTCGGTCGTCGCGGTCGGCTCGAACCCGCCCCCGTCTTCGGTCCCGGCCGTTGCGGCGCGATGGCGGCGGCGCGCTTCGGCGCGATCGGTCCTCTTTGCGCGGGCCAACGATGTCTCCTGTCCGGTCCTGGGGGCGGGCGCCCGACTCGAGCAGTCGAGGCGGATCGAGCGTGGTGGACATCGTACCGGAACACCACCCGATAAGCCGCGATGAAGCCGCCGATACGTGGCCGATGAGCGACACCGGGTACAACGATACGACAACGACCCGCCTTCCCGAGTCCCGCCGGGAGGTCAGTCATGGATCGCGCCAGGCATGCGGGGCTCACCGCACTCTCGACGGTCATCGTGTTCGCGTTGGCGCTTGCGCCGGTCGGCTTCGGGTGGCGCCCGGTCGCCGTTCGGGCGGCCGATGTCGGCTGGCCAGTCTCGAGCCTGCTCGTGTCCGAGGTCCAGACGGGCGGGGCTTCGGCTTCGGATGAGTTCGTCGAGATCGCCAACCAGGGTGCCGCTGCGGTCGATCTCAATGGGCTGGAGGTCGTGTATGCCACGTCGTCCGGATCGACGGTCACCCGCAAGGCGACCTGGGCGGCCTCGACGATGCTCGAGCCGGGCCGTCGGGTCCTGATCGCCAACGCTGGCGGGATCTTCGCGGCGGGCGCCGACCTGACCTATTCGGGCGGGTTCGCGGCCACCGGCGGGGCCGTCGCCCTGCGCGTGGTCGGTGGCATGGCCGTCGACGCGGTCGGCTGGGGCGACGCCGTCAGCGGGTTCGTCGAGGGATCGGCGGCGCCGGCACCGGCATCGGGATCGAGCCTGGAGCGTCTGCCGGGCGGGGCGCTCGGGAACACGGTGGACACGAACTCGAACCTGGCCGATTGGCTCGTCCAGGCGCTGCCGAACCCGCAGGGGCTGTCGGCCCCGCCTGTCCCGGCCGACCCCGACGCCGACCCCGACCCCGACCGCCGACCCCGACCCCGACGCCTGCCGCCGACCCCGACCCCGACCGCCGACCCCGACGCCGACCCCGACGCCCGCCGACCCCGACTCCGACCCCGACCCCGACCCCCGCGCCGACCCCGACCCCGACCCCCGCCCCGACGCCTGCCGCGACCCCGACCCCGACCCCACGCCGCCGACCGCCGACCCCGACCCCGACGCCGACACCGACTGCCCTCCGTCGACACGACGATCGGTGACGCTCGACATGCTCGCGGATGGTGCCGAGGTCAGCGTGAGCTGGCGTGCTCACGACAGCACTCGGTGCGCTCGAGGCCGGACGGTCCGGGTTCGTCCAGGATGCCTCCGGCGGCATCGGCCTCTACCTGGATGCGGCGGTCATCGCCCCGCTTCCGGCCGGTACATCGATCCGCGTGGTCGGCGTGCTCGGGACCCGATACCAGCAACGCGTCCTTCGGATCGCCGAGGCCGACATCCAGGTGGGCTCGACGGCCGCACTGCCGGTACCGGCGTCGGTCGCCACGGGCCTGCTCGGAGAACCGTACGAAGGTGTTCGGGTGACCATCACCGGGACCGTGCTCGGTGCCGGCGATGCGCTGTCCGATGGCCTTGGGATCGACATCGACGATGGCACCGGGATCGCTCGCGCCGTCATCGGGATCGACGCTATCGGCGGTCTGGCAGTCGGTTCCGGGCGACGTCGTCACCGTCACGGGCCCACTCGGCCAGCGCGACAGCGGCGGGACGGGCGTTGCGGGCTATCGCATCCACGCCACACTGGCGGGCGACCTCGTGGTCGAGACCCCGACGCCACGCCGACGCCCACGCCGACCCCGGCGCCGACCCCCACGCCGACCCCGACGCCGAGCCCGCAGCACGCCGACCCCCTCGCCGAAGCCCGATACCGACGCCGTCGATCGCCCCGACACCCAGCCCGACGCCGACCCCGACGCCCGACCTCGACACCGGGAACGACCGAGCTGACGCCGGCCGAAGCCCGGACGCTGCCGGTCGGCACGTGGGTGACGGTCCGCGCGACGGTCACGGCTGAGGCGGGAAGGCTCGGTACGCACCGGCTGTTCGCGATCGGCGACGATGCCGGTGGCATCGCGGTCCGGTTGCCGCTCGGCCAGACCGGCCCGACTCGTGGCACATCGGTCGTCGTCGTCGGTCAGCTGGCCGAACCCTACGGCCAGCTCGAGATCCGCCCCAAGGCCGATGGCATCCGCCTCGGCGGGATCGGGGCCGTTCCTCGGCCATACTCGCTCGGCCAGTCCGGGCCGGACGAATCATCCGAAGGGCGCCTGGTGGCATTCGTCGGCCGACTTGCTCGCGAAGCCGTCCCGATCGGCCGGCGGCGACCTCACGGCCCGATTCGAGCGGAGTGACGGATCGCAGGTCATGGTGCAGGCCGATGCATCCAGCGGGATCTCGGTGACCCTGCTCCAGCCGCGGGCGACCTACCTCGTCATCGGTATCGGCGGCCAGCGCGCATCGCGCAAGGGCGCCCTGGATGGGTATCGCGTGTGGGCGCGAGACCGACACGACTTGACCCTCCAGGCGGCAGCCCCGTCTCCGGTCCCGTCTGCCTCTGCTGCACCATCCGCCACGAGCGACGCGAAGCCCTCCGTCTCCATCGCGCAGGCCCTTCGCCGGACGGATCGAGAGGTCGTCATCGAAGCGACGGTGACGGCGACGACGACACTCCTCGATGCATCGGGCCGCCGCATCGTCGTGCAGGACGCGACAGGCGCGGTCGAGGTCCTGCTGCCCGCGGGCTCCGCTCGTTCGGTCGTCGGGTCGCGCATCCGGGTGGAAGGGAAGATGGGCATCGGCCTACGGCTCGCCCCGGCTGCGCTCGACACGCGTGGACCGACTCGCCGCCGGGCCTGCGATCGTGCCGCTCCGACTGTTCGCCGCACCGACGCCTGCCCACCTGTGGCGACTGGTGACGGTGACTGGCCTCATCGGCGACGTTCGCAAGCTGGGCGACCGCTGGCGAGCCGAGCTGATCGTCGGTGGCGCCCGGATCCCGATCGTGGGTCAGCCCGGTGCCGGGATCCCGGTCGATCGCGTGACGGAAGGGCGCATCGCGTCGATCACGGGCATCGTGCGCGCCGCGTATCCGTCGGCGGCCGACAAGCGGGCGTCGATCCTGCCGCGATCGACCGGCGGACATCCACGTCGGATCGGTCGCCGGCGGCGCGACGGGTAACGTCGTCGGCGCCGACCTCGACCGGTGTGTCCCGTTCGGGCGGGTCCGACGGGTCGGGCGGGTCCGGTGAGGCGGCTCGTCGACCGCCAAGGGTACGGGCGCCGTAGCCGCTCCGGACATGGACCTCGACGAGCTGGCCGAAGCGGAAGGTCGCCTCGTACGGGTCGGCGGGCTGGTGGTGGACCTCGGCCCGGATCGGTTCCGGGTCGATGATGGGACCGCCGTGGGGACGATCGTCCTGACCGGCTCGGCGCTGGGTCTCCTCGACCTCCTCGACTCCGGCGACCCGGTGAACGTGACCGGCACGGTCGTCAAGACTCGGCGACAGCTGGGGCATCACGACCGGGGATCCCGGCGCCCTGCTCGCTCATCGGAGATCCGGTCCCACCGGAGGCAGAGGGCGAGCTCGCCGGCGCCTCACCGGTACCTCTCGCCCGGACCCGGATCCGGACGCGGGCTCGGCCGGGTCGTTCAGCCTGGCCGGCTTCGACCTCCCGGGCACGGGTGGAGCGGGCGCAGCGGGCTTCGGCACGCTCATCGCGATGACGCATCGTCTCGCTCGTGCGTCACCCTCGTCCTTCGGCAGCGGCGATCCGATCGTGCCCTCTCCGACCGGGTAGCGGCGCGGTTGGCGGCGTTCCGTACCGGCGGTCAGGTAGCGCCCGCCGACGGGCCGGTCGCCCCGGACCGCGTCCCTCGACAGGCGCCGGCGTCGCGGACCCTGACCCACGCTCGCTCGACCCAGCTTGACGCTCGTGAGAAGGCGGGACTATCCTCGCCCGAGTTTCGCGCCAGCGGAGCAGCCACACGAGCGAGGGAGAGGTCTTGCCGAACGCGGATCTCCGCGGCGAGCGACTCCAGGATCGCAGGATCGCGGTCCCGACGGGAGAGCGGCAATACCACATCGGACTCGGCCCAGGAGAACTGGCCGAGTACATCCTCCTCCCCGGCGACCCAGACCGGACCGCCGTGATCGCCTCGCGCTTCGACTCGATCGAACTCGAGCATCGACACCGGGAGTTCGCCTCGGCGACAGGACGATATCGAGGGCCAGCGGATGTCGGTCGTGTCGACCGGCATCGGCACGGACAACGTCGAGATCGTCGTGGCGGAGATCCTGGCGATCACGGAACGGCCGACCTTCATCCGGGTGGGCTCCTCCGGAGCGCTCCAACCGAAGATGCACCTGGGCGACCTGGCCATCACCACCGGTGCCGTGCGCCTGGAGTCGACCACGAGCTACTTCGTCCACGAGGGGTTCCCGGCGATCGCCGACTACGAGGCCGTCAGCGCCCTTGTCGAGGCCGCGGAACGGCTCGGCCACCGCTATCACGTCGGGATCACCGCGACAGCACCGGGGTTCTTCGGAGCGCAGGGGCGCCCCATCCCGCAGTTGCCCATCCGGTACCCTGACCTCGCCGAGGAGATGGCGCGGCAGCGCGTCATGAATTTCGAGATGGAGGCGTCGGCTCTCCTCGTCCTCGCGACACTCGCTCGCTGCCGCGCAGGCGTCGTTTGCGCGGTCTACGCGAATCGCACGACTGGAGAGTTCATCGGCGATCGACGAGAGGCAGGCCGCTGAGGCGGCCTGCGTCGACACCGGCCTGGAAGGCTTGCTGATCCTGGCGGAGATGGAACGACAGAAGCATGACGCAGCCACTGAGCGCTGGCGTCCTTCACTCTGGCAGCATACGTAGCACGCAACCGCAAAGCGGATGCGGGAGATGTGTTCCCGCGACGCACGGATGGATCGAGGAGGAACCCCATGGCCGAAGCCTATTGCGTCAAGGACAAGAAGAAGGTCGAGATCAAGGACCCGGTCGCGATCACGATGAAGAACGGCAAGCCGGCCACCCAGGGCACCTGCCCGGTATGCGGCGGCAAGGTCTTCCGGATCGGCGCCAGCAAGTAGCCCTCGTCCTTCGAGACGCGATAGCGAAACCCCCGCTTCGGCGGGGGTTTCGTCGCGTCCGGGCGGGGAACCGTTTCGTGGGATCACCGGCGGTCCGCGCGTCGCAACCTTCCCGCATCCATCGCCGTGGTCGTGGACGGCGTACGATTGTCTCTCCGTGACCAGTGCCCCGCCAGAGGGCCACGCGAGGAGATACAGCCATGACCACCCGTGTTGGGATCAACGGCTTCGGCCGCATCGGACGTCAGTCGCTCAAGGCGCTCATCGAGCGCTCACCGGACGTGGAGGTCGTGGCCGTCAACGACCTCGTGGACGCCAAGATGAACGCGCTCCTGTTCAAGCGCGACTCCACCTACGGCAGCTACCCGGGCGAGGTCAGCGCCGGCGACGCGTCGATCATCATCGATGGCCGCGAGATCAAGATCCTGGCCGAGCGCGATCCGGCGAACCTGCCGTGGGGCGACCTTGGCGTGGACATCGTCCTCGAGAGCACGGGCCTGTTCACCGATGCCACCAAGGCCGGCGCCCACATCGCGGCGGGTGCCAAGAAGGTGATCATCAGCGCCCCGGCCAAGAACGAGGACATCACGATCGTCCTCGGCGTGAACGAGGCCAAGTACGACCCCGCCGCCCACCACATCATCAGCAACGCCAGCTGCACGACCAACTGCCTGGCCCCGGCGGCCAAGGTCGTCCACGACCTGGTGACCATCGAGATGGGCCTGATGAACACGATCCACAGCTACACCAACGACCAGCGCATCCTGGACGTGGCCCACAAGGACCCGCGCCGAGCTCGCTCGGCCGGGCAGAACATCATCCCGACGACGACCGGCGCGGCCAAGGCGCTCGCCCTGGTCATCCCGGACCTCAAGGGCAAGTTCGACGGGTTCAGCCTGCGCGTCCCGACCCCCACGGTCAGCGTCGTGGACTTCACCGCCACGGTGAGCCGCCCGACGAGCGCCGAGGAACTGAACGAGGCGTTCCGGGCCGCCGCCGCCGGACCGATGAAGGGGATCCTGGGCGTCTCGGACGAGCCGCTCGTCTCGATGGACTTCAAGGGCGACGCTCGTTCCTCGATCATCGACGGCCCTTCGACCATGGTCATCGGCGGCACGATGGTCAAGGTCATCGCCTGGTACGACAACGAATGGGGCTACAGCTGCCGGGTGGCGGATCTGATCTCCTACGTCGCCGCCCGCCTGCCCGCCGCCTGATCGATCCTCGAGGTCTCCAGCCATGGACAAGTTGACGATCCGCGACGCGGATTTCTCGGGCAAGCGCGTCTTCGTGCGGGTGGACTTCAACGTCCCCCTCGCGGATGGCAAGGTCTCCGACGATTCGCGCATCCGGGCCTCGATCCCCACGATCACCACGTTGCTCAATGCCGGGGCCAGCCTGGTCCTGGCCAGCCACCTCGGCCGGCCCAAGGGCAAGGTCTCCGATGGCCTGCGCCTTCGACCCGTGGGCGAGCGCCTCACGCAGCTGCTCCGCCGAAACGTGCCGGTGACCGGCGACGCGCTGGGCATCGGCACCGAGGATGCGGTCCACCGCCTTCGGCCCGGTGAGCTGCTGCTGCTCGAAAACCTGCGGTTCCACGAGGCGGAGGAGGCCAACGATCCCGAGTTCGCGGCCGCCCTGGCCGCCTACGCGGACGTGTATGTCAACGACGCCTTCGGCACGGCCCATCGGGCCCACGCCTCGACGGTCGGTGTGCCGAAGCTGATCCCGGGCTATGCCGGACTGCTGATGGAGCGCGAGCTCGAGATGCTGTCCGTGCTCGTCAAGTCGCCGCAGCGACCGTTCGCCGCGATCCTGGGCGGGGCCAAGGTCTCCGACAAGATCAAGGTCATCGACAACCTGCTGACCAAGGTGGATCTGCTCGTGCTGGGTGGCGGGATGGCCAACACATTCCTGCTCGCCCAGGGCAAGGCCGTCGGCAAGAGCCTGGCCGAGCCGGACCGGGTGGAGGACGCCCGCCGGATCCTCGCGACCGCGGAGGCCAACGGCGTCCGCGTCGTCCTGCCCGTCGATGTCATCGTGGCCAAGGAGGTCACCCGCGGGACCGAGTACAAGACGCTTCCCGCCGAGAAGATCCCGGCGTCCTGGCACATCGTGGACCTCGGCAAGGCCAGCCAGGACCTGATCGTGGACGCCCTGAGCGACATGAAGACGGTCTTCTGGAACGGGCCGATGGGCGTGTTCGAGATCCCGTCGTTCGCGCACGGCACGAAGGCCGTCGCCCGGATCCTCGCGGACCGGGCCGCTGCCGGTGCCACGGTCGTGGTGGGCGGTGGCGATTCGGTCGCGGCGGTGACCCAGCAGGGCCTCGCCGACGCCATGACCCACATCTCGACCGGCGGCGGCGCGTCGCTCGAGTTCCTCGAGGGCCGTGAACTCCCGGGCGTCACCGTCCTGCAGGATCGGCCGGCGCCCGAACCGAAGAGCAAGAGCAAGGCAAAGGCTGGGACCAAGGCATGAGCACCGCGATCGACTTCATCGACGCACGCGAGATCCTCGACTCACGTGGCAATCCCACCGTGGAGGTGGACGTCATCCTCGACGACGGGTCCGTGGGCCGGGCGGCGGTGCCGTCCGGTGCCTCGACCGGTGCCTTCGAGGCCGTCGAGTTGCGTGACGGCGACAAGGGCCGGTTCGGTGGCAAGGGCGTCCTCACCGCCGTCTCGAACGTGACGGACATCATCGGACCGGCGTTGCTGGGACTCGATGCGTCCGACCAGGCAGGCATCGATGCGGCCCTGATCGACATCGACGGGACGCCGAACAAGGGCGCCCTGGGTGCGAACGCCATCCTCGGCGTCTCGCTGGCATGCGCACACGCGTCGGCAGCCTCGTACGACCTGCCGCTGTACCGCTACCTGGGTGGCGTGGGTGCGCGGACCCTGCCGGTGCCGTTCTTCAACATCCTCAACGGCGGCAAGCACGCCAGCGACTCGACCGACTTCCAGGAGTTCATGGTCGCGCCGGTCGGGATGGAGACGTTCACCGAAGCGCTGCGCGCCGGTGCCGAGATCTTCGCCGCCCTGCGCGGGATCCTGCACGATGGCGGTCATGCCACCGGCCAGGGCGATGAAGGCGGCTTTGCACCGAGCCTGCCTACCAACGAGGCTGCCGTGGAGGTCATCCTGCGAGCCATCGAGGCCGCCGGCTATCGGCCGGGTGAGGATGTCGCGATCGCGCTCGACCCCGCCACCAGTTCGATCCTCGTGGAGGGGACCGGGGTGGAGGGCGTGACCGGGCAGTACCGCCTGGAGCGCGAGGACCGGACGCTGGATTCGGGCGAGCTCATCGACCTCTGGGAGCGCTGGATCGAGGCGTACCCGATCGTGTCGCTGGAGGACGGCCTCGCCGAGGAGGACTGGGCGGGTTGGCGTGAACTCAACGCGCGACTCGGCTCGAAGGTCCAGCTCGTCGGCGACGACATCCTGGTCACGAACCCGAGCTTCATCGCCCGCGGCATCGCCGAGGACGCGATGAATTCCGTGCTGATCAAGCTGAACCAGATCGGCACCGTGTCCGAGACGATCGATGCGATCGAGTTGGCACGAAGCGCGGGTTGGACGGCGATGGTCAGCCACCGCTCCGGCGAGACGGAGGACACGACGATCGCGGACTTCGTCGTGGCGATGGGGACCGGTCAGATCAAGACCGGCGCGCCATCGCGCTCGGAGCGGGTCGCCAAGTACAACCGGCTCCTGCGGATCGAGGGTGAACTGGGCGATGCCGCCCGGTATCCGGGGCTCAGCGCTCTCGCGGGTCACCGCGGGGCCGACGGGACGACTGCCGACTCGGGAGGTCACCTCGCCGTCGTGACCCGGTTCGTGGACCGCGGCGCGATCATCGCCGCGTATGTCGGGATCGGCGTCGCCGTGACGATCGCGATGAGCTTCCTGCTCATCATCCCGATCGAACCGGTCGTCTGGATCCTGGCCATCCCGGCCGGTCTGCTCATCGGCTACTACGCCAACCAGCGCTCGGACCGCCGCGCCGGGCCGTGGAGCCGGATCATCGTCAACGGCGTCTTCGCCGCGTTCGTGACCGGGCTGACCATGGCCGCGATGCTGATCGTCGTCAAGGGCCTGTTCTTCTACGCCGACGACGGCTACCGCGACCCGGGTCAGGGCGGCCGGATCGAATGCGCCGTCGGCGCGGACTGCGTCTACCAGCGCTACCTGGAAGCTGGGCGCGGGGTGGACCTGGAGGCGGCGGGCGTCACGGACGTGGCGTCGTTCACCGGGTTCTACTGGCAGGCGCAGTTCGGCACGGCCGGTGCGATCGTGCTGCTGACCACACTCGGTGGGCTTGGCGGCGCGGCGCTGTACGGGGTGTCTCGCCCCAAGGCGAAACCGACGGTCGCCGGTCCACAGTCCGCTGATCCGATGGCGAACCCCGGTTGACCGAACGGGTCATTGCCGTCCTATCGTTGGCGCTCCTGCTGCTCGCCGGTTGCTCGGCCAACCCTGACGGGGCTGGTGACTTTCTCGATGTACCCGGTATCGGCGCGACGCGCGTGGACGTTCCGAGACCCACCACCGAAGGCGCCCCCGAATGCACGCCGTCGATGGTCGCCGACGAATCCATCCCGGAACGAGCCTCGGCCCTTCGGAAGATCGGGTTGTTCGCCGATCGATCGATGCTCAGCGATCAGGATCTTGGCGACGCGATCGAGACTGAGATCAAGGGGACCTGGGGCGACCAGATCTCCGCGACGGATCCGCTCATGGATCTGCTCGTCGCCGAGCGGGATCCGGCACGGGTCTGGTGGCACGACCTCGAGGCGGATGTCGTCGACGAGAACCAGGTGTATGTCGCGACACTCGAAGAGTGGGCCGCCATCTCCGAAGGCACATTCAACCTCTCGAACATCGTCGAGACCTGGGCGTCCGACGATGGTCCGGTCACGGTGACGTTCACCCTGGACGGCCAGACGCACGAGGTGCAGCCGGAGGTGATCGATGACTGGATCGACCCGCGGATCGCCCAGACGATCAATGAGCTGATCGCTTCCAGTGGGCGCCGATTCGAGTTTGTCCAGGCCTTCGACCAAACGGGGTTCGTGATGGCGTTGACCCGGGACGAACGCTCGGCACTCGAAGCTCGAGGGTGGTGCTTCGAGTAGTCCATCCGCCTGGCGTGCGGCACTGCGGCGGAGCGCGACTGTCGCCGGCACGGTTTGACCGGCGTCCAGCCCTCCCGAATCGCAAACGCCCCGGCGATGCCGGGGCGTTCGTCTGTCGCGGCGCACGGACGCGCGCTGACTAGGTCTTGGCGGCGGGCTTCTTCGGCTTCGGTGCCGCCTTGGCCGTGGGCTTGGGTGCCTCGACCGCCTTCTTTGGAGCCGCCTTGGCGGTCGTCTTCGGCGCGGCCTTCGTGGCGGTGGTCGACTTCGCCGGGGTCTTGGGCTTGACAGGTGCGGTCGTAGCGGTCGCCTCGGCAGCGGCCTTGGCGGCGGCCGCTTCGGCTCGGGCCGTCTTGCTCAGCGCGGCGCGGGCCTTGCCGGCAGCGGTCTGGGCGCCCTTGGCCTTGCCGGCCTTGCCGGCGGCGATCCGGGCCTTGGCGGCCTTGGCCGCTGCAGCCTTGCCGACGGCCTTGGTGACACCCGATGCCTGGAGGTTCGCACCACCGAGGGCGGCGTTCACCTTCCGGGTGAGGCGAGACTTGCGGCGCGCGGCGGCGTTGGGATGGATGGCGCCGGCCTTCGCCGCGCGGTCGAGGGCGCTGAGCGCCTCGATGAGGGCGGCCGTCGGGTCGTTGGTTGCGTCTGCGGGCTGAGCCGCGGCCACGAGGGCCTTCGCGACGTACGTCTTCGCGGCGCTTCGGCGCGGCTGGAGGACGGCGCGGCGGCTCTCGGCCTGGCGGACACGCTTGAGTCCCGACGGCGTCCGTGCGCCGGTCCAGGTGCGGGGCGTCTTGGCCAAGTGGGCGAACCTCGTTCGTACTGGGATGGTCGTCAGAGCGCGCGGAACGGGTCGTGCTCCGGGCGCGAAGGAGGATGGTACCACAGGCCCTCGTGCGAGGCCTCGGCATCTGCCGGTGTGATCGACCCGATCGACGCGCTAGGGATCGAGCCGATAGAACCTGAAGGTCGGATGCTCGATGGGCAGCACCGTCACGTCTCGGAAGCCGGCATCCAACGCGTATCGGCGCATCGTGTCGGGACGCATCACCGTGCCTGTCCCGACCGACGGCGGCTCGGCAAGCGAGTTGGTCAGGCACACCAGCAGGCTGAAGCCGTACATGAACCGCTCGACGTCATCACCGGGTGCGGTGAACTGCTCGGCGACCCGCTCGTCCATGACCACCATGGTCCCACCCGGCGCGAGCAGGCCACGGGCAGCCCGTAGGACGTCGACAGGTTGCGACATGTCGTGGACGGCCTCGAATACGGTCACCAGGTCGAACTGGCCCTGGAGCGCCGGCTCGGCAGCATCCCGGGCGTGGAACGCGACACGATCGGCGACCTCCGTCGCCTCGGCGTTGCGGCGGGCGTGAGCGATGGCAGGGTCGTCGAGGTCGATACCATCGACGCGGACCTTCGGGTAGGCTCGAGCGATGGCGATCGTCGACCAACCTTCGCCGCATCCAAGGTCGGCGACGCGGGCCGGCGGATCCGCCGACAGTCGAGCATGGACATCGGGGATGGCTGGCAGCCATTCGGTCCCCATGAGATGGTGGAACTGAGGCCGATTGCCGGCCCCCTGGCCCTCGCGAAGGTCGGGTCCGTAGTCGGTCCATGGGACGCCACCGCCACTAGCGAAGACGTCCATGATCCCGGGCAACTGGCGCATCGAGGCGGCGACCATCCGGACGAAGGGCGTCGAGAAGGCAGGGTTGACCTCGTCGAGAAGGACATCGTCGTGACCGGCCGGCAGCGCGTACCGGCGCGCCTGCCCATCGGCGGTGTCATCCGCATCGAGGAATCCGGTCACCGCGCCATGCTCGAGCCACTCCCGGACGTAGCGCTCGACCAGTCCGGTCCGGGCCGAAAGCTCGCTGGAAGTCGATGGCCCTGCGTCCGCGAGGGCCGTGTACAGGCCGAGGCGGTCACCGAGGTAGACGGCAGCCAGATCGAAGGTCGCGTTGAGCGACCCGAAGAGCCGCTCAGCGAGGGCATCGCGTCGTTCGTCGGCCGTGAGCGCCTGGGTCGTCTCTGACACGATTCGCGCCTCCACGATGCCGGCACCGACCGCCGGTGGTCGACAGGATGGCATGCCGACGCGGTCCATGCCCCGTCCTTCGCGAATGCGTCCGGGGCAGGTGTCGCCGCACGTGGCGCCGCCCGAGACCCCACACTTGCGGGCGTGATCGCCATCGTCGGCGGCCTCGGCGCGGCCGTGCTGTGGGCCGCGTCCACCCTGGTCTCGTCCCGGTCCAGCCGGATGATCGGCTCGCGCGTCGTCATCGGCTGGGTCATGCTCGTCGGCCTGATCGTCGGGTTCCCGATCGCCGCCCTCAGCCCCGGTCCCGCCGACATCACGCCGACGGCCCTCGTGCTGCTGCTGCTGACCGGCGTCTGCTACGTCGGGGGCCTGAACCTGACCTATGCGGCCCTGTCGATCGGCAAGGTGTCCGTCGTGGCGCCGATCGTCGCGACCGAGGGAGCACTGGCCGCCCTCATCGCCGTCGTCCTCGGTGACACCATCGGACTCACCGCCGGGGTCATGCTGATCGTCATCGCCTGCGGCGTCGTGCTGGCATCCCTCGAACCCGCTCGGCCGGACGTGCCCGCCGGCGGCATCGATATCACCGCCGACGCACTCGAAGGTCCGGCGACGCCCGAAGACGAAGCTGCCGCTACCGCCTCGACCGGGAACCCGACCGACGCCGAGACGCACCGCGCGGCCATCCTCTCGGTCAGTGCCGCCGTGATCTTCGGCGTGGGGCTTGTCGCGTCCGGCAAGGCGGCGGGTCTCGTTCCGGTCGCCTGGGTCGCGGTGGCCGCTCGGTTCGTCGGTGTCGTCGCCGTCACGATCCCGCTCATCGCCCAACGGCGATTCACCGTGACCCGCGCGGCGCTGCCACTGGTGCTCATCGCGGGCACCGGCGAGGTGTTCGGTTCGATGCTCTCCGCCTGGGGGTCACGCGAGAGCATCGCCATCACGGCTGTGCTTGGCAGTCAGTTCGCGGCGATCGCCGCGGTCGCGGCCTTCATCCTGTTCGGCGAGCGACTCTCACGGACTCAGGTCATCGGCGTCGTGCTGATCTTCGGCGGCGTCACAGCCCTGGCCGCCGCCACCGCGTGACAGCCGGTTCAGCCAGCCGCAGCGCGTCTCGCCTCGAACTCGTCGCGCGTGATCGTGTAGACCGCCACGTCGTGCCATCGGCCGCGGCTGTACCAGCTGGCGCGCGCCGTGGCCTCCTGCGTGAACCCGGACTTCTCGACGACGCGGCGCGATGCGGTGTTGTCGACGTGGACGTTCGCACGCAGCCGGTTCATGTGGCCAGTGTCGAACAGCCAGCCGGTGAGCAGGCCGACGGCTTCGGTGGTGATCCCCTTGCCGTGGTCGTCCCGGTCGAGCAACCGATACGAGATCTCGACATCCGGGAGATCCCCGCTCAGCAGTTCCCAGCCGACGATCCCGACCAGCCGATCCGTCTGGTCCACGATCGTGAAGACGCCCTCGTCGGCGGCCCAGAACCCCGACTCGGCGAACCTCGCCTCGAATTTGATCAGCGGCGTCCCCGGCAACGGATACCACGGGCCGCGGGACTCGAGGTCCATCGTGCTCTCGTGGAGCCGCTCGACTTCATCGCGGCGTACGGGGCGAAGACTGATCTGGCGTCCGACGAGCACGACTCGACCTCCCTTCCCATCCGATCCGACGAGGGCACCCTACGCGCAGCGCGTCCAGGCTCGCTTGGCAGACAGCCCCAGGGCGTGACGGACGCGTCAGTCACGCACTACGGGCGAGGTCGAGTCGATCAGCAGTCCGCGTCGTTCGTCCAGGCCATGTCGGTCATCGGTTGCGGGTCGACTGGCCCGGATCCGGTGCCGCCTCCCGGCGCGGTCGCCCATTGTCGTCGCGCGGTCTCGGTGAACTGCATCGTCGCTGACCCGTCCGCCTCGCTGATGATCATCGACACCGTGCCCGACACTCGCGTGTGCTGCTTGACGCCGGCGAACCCGGTCGAGTCGTCGCGATATGCGAACTTGCCGGTAAAGACCAGGTCATTCCCGACGAAGCCCTTGTCGTTGATCTCGATCGTCCAGATCTGATTGCCGACGACCCCCATGAACCCATAGGTCCCCTTCGCCTTCCAGGTCGTCTCCGGGTCGTCGCCGCACACCTTGCCCTCGATCTTGCCGGTCGCGCCGACGGCGTTGGTGAACGGTTGGTCGATGAACCAGCCCTGGAACTTGACCGTGAAGGCGAACTTGAGGATCCCGATCCCGACGATTCGACGTGCTCGTGAGGGTGATCCCTCCACTTGCCTCTTGGGCGGACGCGGTGAACGTGAAGTCGGCCGGGGAGTCGATCGGCACGCCGACCGGCGTGACCGACTTCTCGCCGGTGAACTCGGCCACGATCGGCTTGTCGAGATCGACGCCCTCGATCAGGTGCCTCGGGTGTGCGTTGAAGTGCACGACGTCGTTCGGCCCGACGGTCCGACTGCGTTCGTTGGACACGACTTCGACGCACTTGCCACCACGCCACTTGGCCTGAGCCTCGTCGAGCGTCGACATCGTCACCATCATCGTGGTCATCATCACCCATGCCAGGAAGCCGGTGGCCTCGCCGACATCGAAGGTGCCGGTGATGCTGCCCGTGCTGCCGGGAGCGACCGTCGTCCCGGTGCCATTCGACCCATAGGTGTACGACGAACTAGTCGTCGCGCTGCCCGACTGCACTGACCCGTCGGGGGACGTCCGGTCGAACTGGGCGTCGATCGTGGAGTCCCTGGACGTGAGATAGGCGGCGTCGTTGACGTGGCCCTCCTCGGTCGTCGTGGCCGACACGTTCGCCGCGCCGCCGCCGGGCATGCCACGGGCGTCGGTCGTCAGGTCGACGGTCGTCTTGACCTCGGCGACGCCGCCCGCATCCGGACAGACCTGGACCTCGACGTGGATGTGGCTGCGATGGTTCGACGTGCCGATCGTGTTCCCCGTACTCACCGAGACCATCGTGTCCGACTCGGTCGCGTCCGCATCCGCGATCACCAGCGAGCCGGAAACGCTCAGCGTCATGTCGACCTTGAACGTGGCGGTGAGCCGCTCGTCGCCCACTGTGAGTGTGTCGGTGCTCTCGGTGTGGCCCGGCTGCCCGACCTGGCCGTTCGCGTTCGGGCCGATCTGGCCCATCCCCGCCTGGACCAGCAGGGAGCCGCCGATCGCGGAGCCGATCCACGCCAGCCCCGCGGCCGTGCGCCCGCCGCCGGCCGCTGCCAAGGGCCGAGAGGACAGCACGGTCGGGCCGATAGAGGATGTGTCGACGCCGGCCCCCTCGAGTGCCGCACCGATCGCCGCTGATCGGCGCTCGATCCGCCACGCCTCCAGGTCCGGCCCGATGGCGGCCGTGAGGCCCGTCATGTCGTCGATGTGCGCGAGGAAGTCGCGCTCGGTGGATGCCTGGCGCTGGCTCGAGGGATCGTTGATCGCCTCGAGGACCCGCTCCTGGTCGACCACGGTCGATCCGCTCGCGTCGAGCGGCGCGGGCGTCGAGGGGCCCGCGGACGCTCCGGCGTCGGGCGTGCCCGCCGCGGACGAGGAACCGGGCCCGGGCGTACTGCTTGACGACGCACAGCCGCCGATGAGAACCGTGACGAGCGCGATGACGGCCACGCGAGACCCGAGCCCCGGTCGGCGACCCGTTGCCCAGCGTTCGACCATCGATCCGTCCTTCGCGCTCGACGCCGCAGGACTGGCGCCGCTCGATCACACCATGAAGGGACGCTGGTGCGTCGTCAACGTCCAGCTGCGCCAACTGGGAAGCCCAGGCGGCTCCGGTCTCAAGGCGCCATCGCACGAGTGCCGCTGGTCGCGCCGGCAGTGTCCGCTACACTGCCGCCTCGTGACCATCCCCCAGGACCGCCTGCGCAATTTCGGCATCATCGCCCACATCGATCACGGGAAGTCCACGCTCGCCGACCGGCTGCTGGAGATGACCCACACCATCGATGCGCGCCTGATGACCAGCCAGGTGCTCGACTCGATGGACCTGGAGCGCGAGAAGGGGATCACGATCAAGGCCCGCGCCGTCCGCCTGGACTACGAGGCGAACGACGGCAAGACCTACGGCCTGAACCTGATCGACACGCCCGGTCACGTGGACTTCGCCTACGAAGTCAGCCACAGCCTGCAGGCTTGCGAGGGCGCCATCCTCGTCGTCGATGCGACCCAGGGGATCGAGGCCCAGACCCTGGCCAACGTCTATCTCGCGGTCCGCGAGGGCCTGACGCTCATCCCGGTCCTCAACAAGATCGACCTGCCGTCGGCCGATCCCGAGACGATCATGGACGAGCTGGAGAACGTGCTGGCGATCCCGCGCGAGGAGGTCATCCTCGCGAGCGCCAAGGACGGCACCGGCGTGGCCGAGATCCTCGAGGCCATCGTCGCGCGCATCCCCCCGCCGAAGGGCGATCCGTCCAAGCCGGTCAAGGGCCTCATCTTCGACAGTCACTACGACGCCTACAAGGGCGTGGTCGTCTACGTCCGGCTCGCCCAGGGGACGCTCAAGTCGCGCGAGCCGATCCGGCTGATGGCCAGCGGCGCCGAGGCGGAGCCGCTGGAGCTCGGCGTCTTCCGGCCGCAGCTCGTGCCGGTCGCCAGGCTCGTCGCCGGCGAAGTCGGCTACATCGCCACCGGCCTCAAGAACGTGCGCGAGGCTCAGGTCGGGGACACGGTCACCACCGTCGCCCACCCGGCCACCGAAGCGCTGCCCGGCTACCAGGAGGCGAAGAGCCTGGTCTTCGCCGGGATCTACCCGGTCAGCGGCGAGGACTACCCGCTGATGCGCGAGGCGCTCGAGAAGCTGCACCTCAACGACGCCAGCTTCACCTACGAGCCGGAGAGTTCCGTGGCGCTCGGCTTCGGGTTCCGCTGCGGGTTCCTCGGCCTGCTCCACATGGAGATCGTCCAGGAGCGCCTCGAGCGCGAGTTCGACCTGGACCTCATCGCCTCCGCGCCGTCGGTCGAGTACCACGTCAACCTGATGCACGGCCGCGGCGTGGTCATCGTCGACAACCCGGCGCTGCTGCCCAACCCCAGCGACATCGAGACGATCGAGGAGCCCTGGGTCAAGCTGAGCGTCGTGACGCCGAGCCAGTACATCGGGCCGCTCATGGAGCTGTCCACCAACCGGCGCGGCACGTTCGTGACGATGGAGTACCTGGACCCGACCCGCGTCGTGCTGCATTTCGAGATGCCGCTCGCCGAGCTGATCGTGGACTACTTCGACCTGATGAAGAGCCGAAGCCAGGGCTACGCGTCCATGGACTACGAGGAGCTGGGCTACCGGGTCAGCAACCTGTCCAAGGTGGACATCCTGGTCAACGGTGAGCCGGTGGACGCCCTTTCGATCATCGTCCACCGCGACCGAGCGCAGTCCACCGGCCGGATCCTGGCCGAGCGCCTCAAGGAACTCATCCCGCGCCAGATGTTCGAGATCCCGATCCAGGCGGCCATCGGATCGAACGTCATCGCGCGCGAAACGGTCCGCGCGATGCGCAAGAACGTCCTCGCCAAGTGCTACGGTGGTGACATCAGCCGCAAGCGCAAGCTGCTCGAGAAGCAGAAGGAAGGCAAGCAGCGGATGAAACGGGTCGGTTCCGTCGAGATCCCGCAGGAGGCGTTCCTGGCGATGCTTCGGTTGGACGAGGGGTAGCGCCGGCGTGGACGAATACCTCCAGCCTCTCCGCATCGCTCGTCGCGCTCGGCCTGACGCTGCTCATGGTGATGCTTCGGCTGGACGCCGAGAAGTTCGGGACGGCGGAGTACTACGAGGCGACTCGCGACGGCGAGCGGCCGCTGGTCCGGCGTCGGATGGCCTGGTACGGCATGGGCGTCGCGGCCGCGATCGGCCTGCTGTACATCCACCCGTCGCCCCAGGACGATCTGAACCTCGGCTCCGGCGACCGGCTGGCGGCGGTCATGCTGGGCCTTGGGTACGGCCTGCTGGGGATCGCGCAGGCCGTCGGGTTCGCCTGGGTCCGCTACCACCGCATCCGCTTCCCCGACACGTGGTCCTATCCGGGGGCGCTGCTCAACTCGACCGCGACGGCGCTGATCGATGAGGTCACGTTCCGCGGCGCCCTGCTCGGCCTGATGCTCGTCGCCGGCATCGACGTCGTGCTCGCCATCATCATCCAGACGCTCGTCTACGCGTTGACCACGCGGCTCGGGGCCCCGAAGCGCGATCGCTATCTGCTCGTGCTGACCTCGGGATCGGGCTGATCGGCGGCTGGCTGACGGTCCTGACCGGCGGCATCGCCGCGGCCTTCCTGGGCCACGCCATCACGCGCTTCGCGGTCTTCCTGACCACCGGGCATATCGGCCAGACCAAGCCCCGCGGTCGCGAAGTCGAGGAGATCGACAAGCGCCACCGGCCGCCCGACGGCTGGCGCGTCATCGGCGGTCGCGACTCGGCGTCGCGCGAGCGGTGAGCGGCTCGGTCGTCGCCACGCCCGCGGCGCCCGACGGTCTGTACATCCACATCCCGTTCTGCGTCTCGCTCTGTCCGTACTGCGACTTCGTCGTGTTCGCCGGGGCGGCGGCGCGCGGACCGCGCAACAGGATCGAGGCGTTCCTGGCGGCCGTCCACGTCGAGCTGGACCTGCGCGCCGACGCGCTCGATGCGGCGTTCGGGTCGAGGCGGCCGCCGCTCGAGACGCTCTACCTGGGTGGCGGGACCCCGACCCTGCTGCCCGCGCCCGACCTCGCCGACCTGATCGGCCACGTCCGCGAGCGGTTCGGGCTGGCCGCCGGGGCCGAGGTCACGGTCGAGGCCAATCCGGGGCCGGATGAGCGCGGGGACGCGGTCGCGCTCGTCGCCGCCGGGGTCACCCGGCTGTCGCTCGGAGCCCAGGCGCTTGACGACGCTACGCTGACCCGGCTCGGCCGCCGGCACAAGGCGAAGCACGTGGCCGACGCCGTGGCCGGGCGCGCGCGACGCCGGGATCGCATCCGTCAGCCTGGACCTGCTGTACGACGTTCCCGAGCGGGTCTCTCGACGCGTGGATGACGACCCTGGATGCGGCCCTCGAGCTGGCGCCGGACCACCTGTCGCTCTACGCGCTGACGCTGGACGATCCGGACGCGGAGGGGCTGACCGGCGAGGGCGGCGACCATCTCCCGACGACCGCCGGCGCTCGGCGATGGCGCGAGACCGCCCGGCCGCTCCAGGACGAGGATCGCGCCGCGGCCCAGTACCACCACGCCGTCCACCGCCTGGCGGCCGACGGCTGGCACGGGTACGAGATCAGCAACTGGGCTCGGCCCGGTCACGAGAGCCGCCACAACCTGGCGTACTGGGAGCGTCGGCCGTACGAGGCGGTCGGGCCCGGAGCGCATGCGTTCGATGGCGTCACCCGCCGCTGGAACGCGGCGCGGCTGGCGGGCTACCTCGCGGCGCTGACGCCGGCGGATGGGTCGCCGGCCGTGCTGCCGCCGGGCGGTTCGGAGGACCTCGGACGACGCCACCGTGGCCGCCGAGCGGGTCATCCTGGGCCTTCGGACGTCCCGCGGCATCCCGGTGTCGGCCGCGCACGAGCCGCCGCTGGCCGACGCGTTCGGGTGGGCCATCGCCACGGAACTCGTGGACGTCACGGCGGACGACCGGATCGTCCTCACGACCCGCGGCCGCCTGCTCTCGAACGAGCTGTTCTCGCGGCTGATCGGGTAGGGGCAGTTCCTCCCGCGCGGCTGACCCGGATCGTCGGGGCTCTTGACGATGTGCTACCATGTGCTACATGAGTGAGACCGGTCGGCCAAGGGCGCGTGTCGGGGTTCGTGAGCTGCGGCAGAACCTGAGCGTGTACCTGGATCGCGTGAAGGACGGCGAGACCCTCGACGTCACGGAGCACGGCGTCCCGGTCGCCGAACTCCGGCCGCGCGCGGAGGACCCGATCTCCGCCATCGACCGGCTCATCGCCGAAGGCCGGATCACGCCGGCCAAGTACTCCCACAAGGACCTGCCTCCGCCTCCGAAGATGCCTGGCCGCCCGCTGTCCGAGATCCTGCAGGAGATGCGCGACGAGGACGACCGGTGACCTCGATCGCGTATCTGGACGCCTCGGCGATCGTCAAGCTCGTCCTGGACGAGCCGGACTCCCTCAGCGATGCTTCGCTGGTACCACGAGAGCGAGCGAGTCGCGACGAGTCGAGTCGGTGTGGTCGAGACCAAACGTGCCGCGAGCCGCCGTGACGGCGATCCGACCCAGTTGGCTGCGGTCATCGAACGACTCGAAGTCTTCGAGCTTGACGTCGACATCGATCAGCGGGCGAGCGCGATCGGCCCGACGTCACTGCGGACCCTCGACGCGATCCACCTGGCGACGGCACTCTCGATCCCGGGCCTCGGCTCGTTCGTGACCTACGACGACCGCCTCGCCGAGGCGGCCCGCAACGTCGGGTCTGCCCGTGGTCCGGCCGGCCTGACATGCGGCCATCCTGCGTTGACACTCGATCGCGCTGGCTGATAAGCTTCCGGCACACCGTTGGCACTCTCACCCATAGAGTGCTAACTCACGCAGGAGAGCACCGTTGGCCCGTCGCACTCGCGACTCCAGCGGCCCTCTGGACCTCCGCTCCCAGGCGATCCTTCGGGCCGTCATCGAGGAATACGTCACCACCGCCACGCCGGTCGGCAGCCTGGCGCTCGTCGAGCGCTATCACCTCGGTGTGTCCAGCGCCACGGTCCGGAGCATCCTCGCTGAGCTTGAAGCCGCCGGCCTGCTGACCCACCCGCACACGTCCGCGGGCCGGATCCCGACCGACGAGGGCTACCGCTTCTACGTGGAGTCCATCGCGGACACGATCCCGCTCCCGGCCGTCGAGCAGCTGATGATCCGCCACCAGTTCGGACAGGTGGAGTTCGCCAGCGAGCACTGGTTCCGCCTGGCCGCGACCACCCTCGCCTCGGTCACGCGGGCGGCCGGCCTGGCCACCCCGGCCAAGCCGCGCGACGCCCACATCCGGCGGATCGACCTGGTCGCCATCAACGAGCGGATGGCGAGCCTCATCCTGGTCCTGCGCGAGGGCGCCATCAAGCAGGCGCTCGTGACGTTCAGCGAAGACGATGCCATGGACCAGCCGACCCTCAACGCGGCGGCCGGGCTGCTCAACGAGAAGCTGCTGGACCTGACCGCGTCCCAGGCGGAGACACGCCTGGCCGCGCTCAGCACGGAGGGCCGGATCCACGCCGTCGCCGCCCGCGTCGGCGAGCGCATCGTCAAGGTCCTGCGCGAGTACGACGCGGCCGCCATCGAGGAGGTCTTCAGCGACGGCCTGCTCAACGTGATGGAGGCCCCGGAGTTCGCCCAGAGCGACAAGCTCCGGCGCGTCTTCTCCGCCCTGGAGAATCGGACCTACCTGGGCGAGCTGGTCGGCAGCGTCGCCGGCGCCGGCACGATCCAGATCTTCATCGGCCACGAGAACTCGCCGATCGACATGAGCGAGGTGTCGCTCGTCCTGGCGCCGTACGGCCGGCCGGGCCAGGCCATCGGCGTCGTCGGGGTCCTGGGGCCGACCCGGATGAGCTACGCCCAGGCGATCGGCACGGTCCGCTTCGTGTCCGGCCTCATGAACGAACTGGTGGACCATCTCTATGCCTGACCGCCGCAAGACCCGCTCGCAGGAGCGCACCGACGAGATCGACGTCTCGCCGACCGCGCTGCTCGCCGTGATCGAGACGCTGACCGCCGAGCGCGACGCCGCGACCAGGGTGTCCGAGGACTACCTGGTCGCCCTCCAGCGCGAGCGCGCCGAGTTCCTCAACTTCAAGCGCCGGACCGCCGAGGAGCGCGATCGCGACCTCGGGCTGGCCGGCGAGGACCTCATCCGCAAGGTCCTCGTCCTGGCCGACGACTTCGACCGCGCCATCGAGGCCCGCCCGGCATCGATCGCCGAGGACCCCTGGTTCGAGGGCATCGCCGCCATCGACCGGAAGCTGCGCATCCTGCTCGAAAGCGAGGGCGTGGTCGCCATCGATGCGCCACCCGGGACCCCGTTCGACCCTCGCGAACACGAGGCGATCGTCACCGTGCCCGGCACCGGCCGGCCCGAAGGCGAGATCGTCGAGATGGTCCGGCGCGGCTATCGACTGCGCGATCGCGTCCTGCGTCCGGCGCTCGTGGCCGTCGCCGCCGCACCCACCACCGACCCGACCCCTCCCAACGCACCCCTGAACTGACAAGGAGTCACAGCACCCATGGGCAAGATCATCGGCATCGACCTCGGCACCACGAACTCCGTCGTGGCGGTCATGGAGGGCGGCGAGCCGACCGTCATCGCATCCGCCGAGGGCGGACGGACGGTCCCCTCGGTCGTCGCGTTCACCAAGACCGGTGAGCGGCTCGTCGGCCAGCTGGCCAAGCGCCAGGCCGTCACCAACCCGGGCAACACCGTCTACTCGATCAAGCGCTTCATGGGCCGCCGCTTCGACGAGGCCGAGGTCAAGCGCTCCAAGGGTCTCGTGCCGTACTCCATCGAGAAGGATGCCAAGAGCGACGGCATCGCCGTGAAGCTGGCCGACGGCAAGTCGTACACGCCGCCCGAGATCAGCGCGATGATCCTGCAGAAGCTCAAGACGGACGCCGAGGCGTACCTGGGCGAGAAGATCACCGAGGCGGTCATCACCGTCCCGGCCTACTTCGACGACACCCAGCGCCAGGCGACCAAGGACGCCGGCCGGATCGCCGGCCTGGACGTCAAGCGGATCATCAACGAGCCGACCGCGTCCGCCCTGGCCTACGGCCTGGACAAGAAGCACGACGAGAAGATCGCCGTCTACGACCTGGGCGGCGGCACCTTCGACATCTCCATCCTGGAGCTCGGCGAGGGCGTCTTCGAGGTCAAGGCGACCAACGGCGACACCCACCTGGGCGGCGACGACTTCGACCAGCGGATCATCGAGTGGCTGCTGGCCGAGTTCAAGAAGGACCAGGGCATCGACCTGGCCAAGGACCAGCAGGCCCTCCAGCGCCTCAAGGAGGCGGCCGAGAAGGCGAAGATCGAGCTGTCCAGCACGGCGTCCACGGAGATCAACCTGCCGTACGTCACCGCCGACGCCACCGGGCCGAAGCACCTGGTCGTCACGCTGACCCGGGCCAAGCTGGAGGACCTGGTCGCGGACCTCGTCGCCAAGACCAAGGGCCCGGTCGTGGCCGCGCTGAAGGACGCCGGCCTCAAGGCGGGCGACATCGACGAGGTCATCCTCGTGGGTGGCATGACCCGGATGCCGGCCGTCGTCGAGGCGGTCAAGGCGATGTTCGGTGGCAAGGAGCCGCACAAGGGCGTCAACCCGGACGAGGTCGTCGCCATCGGCGCGGCCATCCAGGCCGGCGTGCTGGCCGGCGACGTCAAGGACGTCCTGCTGCTGGACGTGACGCCGCTGTCGCTCGGCATCGAGACGCTCGGTGGCGTCATGACCAAGCTCATCGACCGCAACACCACCATCCCGACGTCGAAGTCGCAGGTCTTCTCGACCGCGAGCGACTCGCAGTCGCAGGTGGAGATCCACGTCCTCCAGGGCGAGCGCGACTTCGCCGCGGACAACAAGACGCTGGGCCGCTTCATCCTGGACGGCATCCCGCCGGCCCCGCGCGGCATCCCGCAGATCGAGGTCACCTTCGACATCGATGCCAACGGCATCCTCGACGTGAAGGCCAAGGACCGCGCGACCAGCAAGGAACAGCAGGTCCGCATCACCGCTTCCTCGATGCTCGACAAGAGCGCCGTGGACCAGATGGTCCGCGACGCCCAGGAGCATGCCGAGGAGGACAAGCAGCGGCGCGAGGAAGTCGAGACGCGCAACCAGGCCGAGGCGCTCGCGTTCCAGGCCGAGCGCGTGCTCAAGGACCTGGGCGAGAAGGTCGCGTCCGAGGACAAGCTCGAAGTCGAGAACCAGGTCGCGTCCCTGCGCGAAGCGCTCAAGGGCAGCGACATGGACATCGTCAAGACCGGCATGACCGCCCTGGCCGAGACCCTCAACAAGGTCGGCGCGGCCGCCTACCAGGCGTCGGCCGCCGAGGCTGCCGCGGGTGGCGGGACGGGGCGCCGGGCGAGGGTGGCGAGGCTGAGTGGCGCCGACGGGGCCGCGGGCGAGGGTGCCGCCGAAGGCGCTCCCGCCGACGACGAGACGGTCGAGGGCGAGTTCAAGGAGGTCTAGGCCTCCGCGCGCGGTGTCCCGATCGACGACGACGGCCCGCCGGTTCCCGGCGGGCCGTTTCGGTGCCAGTTCGGCACCGGCGTTGACGGCTGTCACCGCTTGGTACGTCGCAACGAGTTGTTGACACCGCTGCACCGCGGCCTCGGTTGACAACCTCGCGGGAGGGGCCGAAAGTACTGCCCTAACAGGGCCATTAGGCCCAACCCCAAGAACCGTGGAGCCGGGCGCGAGCACATGCGCACCTTGGCGACCTATCCAGATAGCGAAAGGCTCGACCGTGCCCGTCCTCTCGCCGCCCCCGGCCGCCATGGACCATCGAGCCGCAGTCCTGCTCACGGAAGGGACCCAACTGTGATCGCGCGTTCACCAGCCCCGCTCACCAACTCCCCAGCCACACTTCGGCGGTTGGCCGTCCTTGGCTCCGCGCTCGATCCTGGTCTTCGGACTCCTCGCGGTCGGCGCAGTGCGCCCGAGTGCGGTTGACGCGACCTTCGGGCTCTACGTCAGCAAGTTCAAGATCACGACGATCACGTCCCCCCAGAAGGCTGGCGTGAGCTTCACGGTCAAGGTGGAGGCACAGGACGTATTCGGGTTCCGGGTCACCGGCTACACGGGCGCGAATGCCGTGCTCTCCGGCCTCGGCATTTCGCCGAACGGGACGGCCCCGTCGTACGGGAGCAAGTCGTGGTCGAACGGCATCGGCACCTACGCCGGGGTGACCGCAGTCCTGGCCACGAGCAGTGCGTCGGTCACGGTAACGGACGCTACGAAGAACATCACCAAGACCTCCAACACGTTCGCCGTTACCCACGGGACTGCGGCCAAGCTTGTGACCACCGCGAGCCCGGCCGCGACGTACACCGCGGATGCCAACACCATCAGCGCGGCCTTCCGGATCGAAGACGCCTACGGCAACCTCGTTACGACGGGTGCTGGCGCGACGGCCAGCGTGGATCTGGCGCTGTCCGGTGGCACCGCAGGTGCCTTGCTCGGTGGGACCAAGCCGAAGGCGGCTGCCGGAGGGCTCGTGTCGTTCGGCGACCTGACCGTCCGCAAGGTCGGCACCGCGTACAAGTTGACCGCGACCAGCGGCAGCCTGACCACGGCTGACACGACGACATTCAACATCACCCACGGGACTGCGGCCAAGCTTGTGACCACCGCGAGCCCGGCCGCGACGTACACCGCGGATGCCAACACCATCAGGCGCGGCCTTCCGGATCGAAGACGCCTACGGCAACCTCGTTACGACGGGTGCTGGCGCGACGGCCAGCGTGGATCTGGCGCTGTCCGGTGGCACCGCAGGTGCCTTGCTCGGTGGGACCAAGCCGAAGGCGGCTGCCGGAGGGCTCGTGTCGTTCGGCGACCTGACCGTCCGCAAGGTCGGCACCGCGTACAAGTTGACCGCGACCAGCGGCAGCCTGACCACGGCTGACACGACGACATTCAACATCACGCTGGGTGCCCTTCAGCTGACGTTCAGCGCGGAGCCCATCGACTCGGAGGTGGCATCTTCCATCCGGAGTTCGATCTCCGGCGACCCGGTCAAGGTCCGGGCCGGCGACCAGTGGGGTAACGCCGGCGCCAGCACGTCCGTCGCGATGACCGCGGCCACGTATCCAGGCGACGCCTCGGCGACGCTCGGCGGCACGATCTCTGCGAGCACAGGCGCCGATGGCGTCGCGACCTTCGCCAACCTGACGCTCGCCCAGCTCGGGACATACAGCCTCAAGGCCAACGCGACCGGACTCTCGGAAGTCGCCAGCCTTCCGTTCGAGATCGTCGCCGACTGGGCGGCGTGCGACGGCGGCTCATGCTCGAACAGCGCCACCACCGGGGGCAGCGAGAAGCAGGTGTCCTTCAGCACCATCGACACGAACGGTGACTTCGATAATGAGGTCGTTCTGACGACCCAGTTCCTCTCGACGATCACGGGCCAGTGCGAAGGCGACGTCGGAAGCTTCGGGCAGACTACGGAGGTCCGTGTCCAGGGCGCCGGCGTGTCGGAGACGTCCCCGGACTTCAAGGTGGTCCTGATGTTCCCGAAGACGACTCTCCAGGCGCTTGGGCTGTCCAGCCGGAACGCCGACAGCTTCAATGTCTGCCTCGGGGCCACGCGCCTCGTGGCGGGCGACCCATACCAGGCGAAGACGTCGGTCACGAACTCGGCACTGACCCCGGCAACGCTCAGCGGCGGCGCCTAATGGGGCTGGTTGGCGGATTGCACCGCAGTCGCTGCGGGCAACCCGTGCATGACCCTAAAGACGAAGAACGCGGCCGCGCTGCAGGCCGAGCTGGGAATGGAAGACGACGAGTTCAGGGCCCTCGGGTTCAGGTCCAGCGACCTGGCTCTCGTGGTCAGTAAGCCATGGCCGTGGGACGGCAAGTTCACGGCTCGGTGATCCGCCGGGCCTGAGCGACGCGACGACGTCGACGACCACTCAAGCGGGCGCCGATGCGCCCGCTTGATCATGTCTGGTCGGGGCGCTCCGGAGCGATCTCGCGAGTCTCGGTGGTCGGTATGGTCGGTATGGCCACGATGCCGAGGCGATCCTTGATCGTCTGAAGCTCCAACTCCAGGGCCGCGCCATCACGGCCTTCAACGTGTTCGATCGCGATCAGGCCCGCGATGGCCTGGCCGGCTTGATACTCGTCGTCGCGCGCACGTGCGAGGTCCAAGGCTTCCGCGAACGCCGGGCGGGCGCCGGATGGATCATCGTGCTGGAGGAGCGACCATCCCTCGACCCGACGAAGGGCCGGCACCAAGATGGATCCTCCGTCAGTCCCACCGACGCGCGCGATGGCCTCCTCGGCAAGGGCAAGCGCATCCGTGGTTCGCCCCGCCATGACCAGGACTTCGGCGGTCCGCGCATCGGTCGTGAGGATCTCTCCGGGCTGGTTGTGGCTCACCTGGATCGCCCGCGCCTCCGCGAGGAGGGTCAAGGCGGCATCGAAGTCCCCGCGGCGTCCGATCGCCCTCGCCAGCTCACGCCGCGCTTCTGCCACATCCGTGTCGGCGCCGGCGGATCGCCAGACGCGAATCAGCCTCGCGGAGCAACGCGCTCGGCCTCCTCGTACGTATCCCTGGTCCGACAGGATCTCGGCGATGTTGTACTTGGCGACGGCCTCGTGCGCCGCGGTCGCCGGTGGCCTCGAACAGGCGCCCGGGCGCGGTCGTAGAGTTCGCGTGACTCGGTCCAGCTCGAACGCTCCTTGGCGATGACACCCATGTTGTTGAGCGTCGATCGCCTGCTGGGCCGAGGTCGCCGAGGCGCTCGTAGATCTCGAGCGCGATCGGCGAGTAGGTCGCCTTCTCGATCTCGCCGTTCTCGGTGTAGGCAGCATCGAGGATCTGAGTACGCCTGCGGCCAGCGACCTCTTCTGCGCCGCCCGGCTGGCCTCCGTGACCCCACGCTGGCACCACTCGATGGCCTCGGCCGGCCGGTCCTGGGCGAGGCGGATCCAGCCATGCCACGCCAGCAGTCGAGCCCGGCCGCCGCGGCGTCGGCTCCCGCCAACGCCCTCGAGGTCAGCCAGGGCACGCGCAGACCCGTCGCAAGCGCCACGGCATAGCGGCCGAGCGACGTCGATTGCTGCGGCCTGCTTGTAGGCGCCAGGCGCGCCACGGCCGCCGGGTCATCACTCGATCAAGGTGCCGGGCCGCCTTGAAGGCCGCATCGGCAAGTCTCGGTTGGTTCAGGTTGTATCGGATCGTCGCCGATCCGCTCGTGGACTCGAGGCGAGCTCGGCACCGGTGACGGCACGCAGGTGGCGACCGGCCGCGAGCGCCTCCTCGTACGAACGCACCGCCTCCACGTTGGCGTAGATCTCCAAGGCCCGGTCGCCGGCCCGCCGACAGAAGGTCCAGGCCTTGTCCCAGCGCTGCGCCTCGTAGTAGTGGAGGGCCAGCGTGCCGAGCTCCTCGTCGATCGAGGCGCCGGCGGTGGCCTCGATGGTCTCGCCGACGCGGCCGTGGAGGACTCGCCGCCGCCGGTACGGGAGCCCCTCGTATGCGGCATCGCGGATGAACGTGTTCCTGAAGCGCATCGCCCCGGATGGCTCGCGCTTCACGAGGCCGCCGAGGCGGTCCCAGACGTCGCCGTCGAGCTCGACGTCGTCGCCGACGGCGCTCGCGAGCAGGCCCGGATCGAAGCTCGCCCCCAGGACCGCGGCGTAGCGCAGGATCGTCCGGTCCGCCGGTGGCAACTGGTCGATCTCGCCGGCGATCATCGATTCGATCGAGTCCGGCAGCGAGTCGATGCTGCCGGTCTCGCGAACGGCATCGATCAGCTCGAAGAGGAACAGGGCATTGCCGCCGGATCGGCGAGCGATCTCCTCGACCTCGTGCGGCGGAAGCGGCTCATCGTCCGTGGCCGCTTCGATGATCCCCTTGAGGTCGTCGAAGGCTAGGGGTCCGAGCTCCAGTTCGATCGCCTCAGGCATCCCGGCGTCCGGCGGCGCGAACGGGTCGCCGGTCCCCTGGCGTGTGACGATCAGGACCTGGCGGCGGTCCGCCGTCGCCTTCGAGATTCGCAGGAGCAGGTCGTGCGAGGCCTCGTCCAGGTGATGGATGTCCTCGACGAGGAAGATGGACGGGGCACCCGACAGGATGTTGCCGAGGAACTGGATCGCGACCTCGGCCAGGCGCTCACGGATGAAGCGCTCGCCGAGGGCGGCCGTCTCCGGCGTGTCAGGAAGGTCGAGGCCCAGGAGGATCCCAAGGAGGGGCGTCCAGGGTTCGAGGCTCGGGTCGACTCGCTGGATCTCGCGACGCGAGTCGCGCGACGCACGGCATCCGAGTCTGCCCCGTCGTCCAGTTGCATGGCCGTGCGGACGATCGAACGGAACGCGAAGTACGGAGTCGAGTTCTCGTACTCCTCGCATCGCGACCGGACGACGCGGAAGTCCGGGGAACGGTCCACGACCGCCTCCACGATGCGGGTCTTGCCCATCCCGGGCTCGCCGGAGATCTCGATGATCGATCCCTGGCCGCCGCGAGCCCGCTCGATCGCGGCCAGCAGGGTCTCCGTCTCGCGATCGCGCCCGAGGAGGGCGATGCCACCGTGGTGCGACTCCTTGACGCCGATCGCCGGGCCCGACGATGGAGGCCTTGACGGGTTCCGACTTGCCCTTCGCGGCGAACGGCGGGATGGGCGTCGCCTCGAAGATGGTTCGCGAGCGGTTGAGGACGATCTCGGTGGACAGGATCTGGCCGGCGTCGGCCTTGCTCATGACCCGGGCGGCCGTGTTGATGGCGTCGCCGAAGACGCGATAGGCACGGCGATACGGCGGGCCGAAGTCGCCGGTGAAGACCTTGCCGGTGTTGACGCCGATGCGCATCGGGACGATGCCGTGGAAGTCCATGATCTCGCGCAGGGTCCGGAGCATCCGCTCCTCGTCGTGGCCGGTGCTCGACGGTGCGCCGGCCGTCAGCAGCGCCTTGACGCTGGACTTGCCGACATCGGTCTCGTAGAACGGCACCCCGTAGGCCAGGGCAGCTTCCTGGATGGACCGCATCCGGTCGTCCAGTCCGCGCCCGAGGACCTCGGGACCCAGGTCCGCGAGCAGCTGGTCCGTGTCCATCATGTCGATGAAGGCGGCGGTGATCGTGCGGTGCTCCGGTTCGCTCTTGCGGAGGAGCACGTGGGCTCGCGCCGCGACCGGGATGCACGACGCGATGTCCAGGCTGCGGACGTCGCCGACATCCGGGGCGCGCTGGCGCTCGACCTCGGGCGGGGCGCCGAGGAGCGTGATGGTGTCCTTCTGCGGACCGATGCACTGCGGCTGCAGTTTCGCGATCAGGGCCGGGCTGATGCCGATCTCGCCGGCGTCGGCGATGGCCTCCATCGAGAGGGTCTCGGTCATGGCCGGGCCGGCGATGAGGAGCTCGCGGTGGACGCTGCCGGTCATGAAGAAGTGGTACTGACCCGTGCCGATCCCCACCGACATCCGCAGGATGATCGTCCCGCCGGTCAGGTGCAGCCGGCCGACGCGGTCGATGGTGTTCTGCATCTCCCAGGCGGCGCGGGCGGCACGTTGCGGGTGCTCCGGCCCGTCGAACATGAGCAGCAGGGCATCGCCGCCCCACTTCAGGAGGCCGGCACCCCAGTCGTAGGCCTCGTCCAGGAGCGCGGTGAAGACGCCGTCCAGCGTGTCGCGCATCAGTTCCGCGCCGACCTTGCCCTTGCGCGCCAGTCGCTCGGTCAGGGCGGTGAACCCCGAGATGTCCACGAACACGAGCGAGGCCTCGACCTCGCGGTGGAGCGCGTCGGGCGTGTTGCGCAGCCATTCCACGACGAGGCGCGGGACGTAGGGGCGCAGGAAGTCCGACTCCTCGGGGTCGATGCCGGAGTTCGGCACCGAGGTCGGGAGCGCGGGAGACGTCAGATCGTCGGACACCTGGTGCATGCGGTCGCTCTTCCCCTCGTTCACACGGCCGAGTATGCAGGGTACAGCGTGGGACGTGGGTGGTCGGGATCGGTTCGGAGCCCAGTGGGGACCGGTATCCGGGTACCCGGCGAGACGGCGACGCGCTACCATGCACAAACCGACCGGTCGGTCGGTAATGACGAGGCAAGCGATGGGCCGGAGCGGAGTCGGAACGAAGGCCGAAGCGAGGGCCGCAACGAGAAGCCGGCAGCGACGCAGGCGGAGCGGAGTCGGGCGCGGCGCGAGCAGATCCTGGACGCGGCGTTCCACACGTTCACGCGGCGCGGCTATCGCGACACGGCGGTGGACGAGATCGCGGCCGCCGCGGAGACGAGCAAGGGCGGCGTCTACTTCCACTTCCCGACCAAGGAGGCGATCTTCCGCGAGCTGGTTCGGACGACCGCGGACCGGCTGGCGGCGAAGGTGGAGCGCGCCGTCGCCGAGCAGACCGAGCCGATCGCCCGGGCGGACGCCGCGCTCCGGACCGTGCTGCTCACCTTCGCCGGGCATCGGACGATGGCCCGCCTCCTGTTCGTGGATGCGATGGGCGCCGGGCGCGTCTTCAACGCCGAGACGAACGCCCTGCACGACCGGTTCGCGGGGATGATCGCGGGCTACCTGGACGAGGCGGTCGAGGCCGGCGCGATCCCGCCGATCGACACGGGGCTCACCGGCGTGGCCTGGTTCGGGGCACTCAACGAGGTCGTCGCCCGCTGGCTGCTGGTGGACGACCCGGCGCCGCTCGAGACGGTCTATCCCACGCTCCGCGCGCTGCTGCTGCGCAGCGTCGGGGTGTCCGAGGCGCGGATCGCGGCCGGCCCGGTGCTGCCGATCCCATGACCGTCGCCGACCGCCGCCACATCGCCGCCAGCCGAGTGCGCACCGCCGAGGGATCGCATCGCGGCTCGGGCTCGACGCGCTGCCTGGCGACCGCGCGATCGCGGCGGCGGACCGCCGCCGCTCATCTCGTCGACGCAGGCCGTCGCGGCCGCTCGATCCGATCGACCTGTTCGCCGCCGCCCGCGGCCTCGACCTGGAGGCGGCGCTTCTGCTCCAGCCGGCTGCCGGACGGTCGATCGTCGGCATCGGGCGAGCCTGGGCGGTCGAGCCGGCCGGCCCGGATCGGTTCGCAGCGGCGACGGCCGCGTGGCGCGCTGTTCTCGAAGGAGCGCTCGGTCGGGCGAGGCGTCGGAGGTCGGACGCGATGCCGGAGAGCCGGACCGCTGCTTGCTCGGTGGGCTCGGGTTCACCGGTCGCGCGCCCGACGCGGACGATCCCTGGGCGCCGTTCGGTGCCGCATCGCTCGTCCTGCCGACCTTCGGCCTGGCCCAGGGCCCGACCGGGTCGACCCTGACCGTCGCGGTCGGACCGGGCCACGGACGATGGCCTGGACGGCGCGAGCATCGAGCGACGGTGGGATCGCCTGGCGCGGGAGGCCGTCTGGCACCGGCCGATGCCTCCCGCGACGCCCGCGCGACCGACGCGCCCGAGGCCGGCGTGCTTCGCGCGATCGGACGAGCGGCCGGATCGCGCCGGGTGGGACCGGACCGTCGGCCTGTTCGCCGGCGCCGTCGGGCGCGGCCGGATCGACAAGGTCGTCCTGGCCCGGCGCGTCGTCCTCCGCGCCGACGCCGACCTCGACGTCGCGGCCGCCCTGCGGCACCTGGCCCGGACGGCGCCGGAGAGCACGACCTTCGCCTTCGTCCGCGACGGCACGACGTTCCTCGGCGCGACGCCGGAGCGCCTCGTCCGCACGGCGGGCCGCAGCTTCGAGACGGTCGCGATCGCCGGCTCGGCCGCGCGCGGCGCGGACCCGGCCGAGGACGCCCGGCTCGCGGCCGCGCTGCTGGCGAGCGAGAAGGAGCGCGAGGAGCACGCCGTCGTCGTCGACATGCTCCGGACGAGCCTCGGCGCCGATCGCCGACGAGCTGACGGTCGCCGACGCCCCCGCGATCCTGCCGCTGCGCCACGTCCAGCACCTGGTGACGCCGATCACCGGCACGCTGCGCGACGAGGCCGGGCTGCTGGCGCTGGCCGAGCGGCTCCACCCGACGCCGGCGGTCGGCGGGGCGCCGCGCGACGTCGCGCTGGCGCTCATCGCCGAGCACGAGGGGTTCGACCGCGGCTGGTACGCCGGGCCCGATCGGCTGGCTCGGCGCGGACGGCGACGGCGAGCTGATGGTCGCGCTCCGCTGCGGGCTCGTCACGGGGCGACGGGCGACGCTGTTCGCCGGCTGCGGGATCGTCGCCGACTCGGACCCGGCCCGGGAGTGGGAGGAGTCGCGGCTCAAGCTTCGAACGATGATCGCGGCGCTCGGCCGGATCGCGGAGGACGAGCCGATGACCGACGTCCTGGCGCTCCGCGTCGATCGTCGAGGAGCTGGTCGTCGCCGGCGTGACGCGACGTCGTCGTCTGCCCCGGATCGCGGTCCACGCCGCTGGCCCTCGCGCTCCGGGCCCATCCGCGGTCTCCGCGTGCGGGTCCTGCTCGACGAGCGCTCGGCCGGGTTCTTCGCGCTGGGCATGGCCCGGGCGTCGCGGCGGCCGGTGGCGGTCCTCGTGACCTCGGGCACGGCGGCGGCGAACCTGCTTCCCGGCGGTCGTCGAGGCGTCCTGGCGCGGGTGCCGCTGCGTCCTGCTCACGGCGGACCGGCCGCCCGAGCTGCGGGATCGAGGCGCGCCCCAGACGATCGACCAGGTCCGCCTCTTCGGCGACCACGTCCGCTGGTTCGCGCGAGCTGCCGCTGCTCGACGGCGCGCCGGAGACGCGGCGCCACGTCCGCTCGGTCGTGGGGCGGGCCGTCGCGACGGCGCGCGGCGAGTCCGGCCGGCCCGGTCCACCTCAACGTCCCGTTCCGCGAGCCGCTCGTCCCGGGGTCCGCGCTCGGGCCGCTCGACCGCCGCGGCGACCGGACCGCCGCGGCGCCGGCCGACGCCGACGTCGCGCCGCGCCGTTCACGGAGGTCGTCGCCGGGCGCCCGCGACTCGCCGCCGGCGACGTGACGGCCATCGTCGCCCGGATCGCCGCCGTCGAGCGCGGCCTGATCGTCGCCGGGCCGCAGGACGACCCGGCGCTCCCGGCGGCCCTCGCCCGCCTCGCCGCCGCGACCGGCTACCCGATCGTGGCCGACCCGCTGTCCGGGCGTCCGCTGCGGGCCGCACGACCGGTCGCTGGTCCTCGCCCGCGCCGACCACCTGGTGCGGCCCGGGCCGTGGCGCGACGCCCACCTGCCCGGACCTCGTCATCCGGTTCGGGGCGACGCCGACGTCCAAGCCGGTCGCTGACGCTGCTCGCGCGAGACGGCGCCGGACCAGATCGTGGTCGACGGCGACGGCGGCTGGAGCGAGCCGGCGATCCTCCCGACGACGTTCGTCCACGCCGACGCGACGGCCACGGCAGGCGCTGCTCGCGGACGAGCTCGAGGCGGCACGCACGGCGACCGCCGGGGCCGGCGTCACGACGGGCTCCGAGCGCGAGCGCCTGGGCGGCCGGCTGGACCGACGCCGACCGGCGCGCGGACCGCGCGCTCGCCGACTGGCTGGCCGGCGTGGAGGCGCGCGGCGAGCCGTTCGAGGGCCTGCCGTTCGCCGTGCTCGGCGCGTCGCTCCCCGACGGCGCGCTGCTGTGGGCCGGCAACAGCATGCCCGTCCGCGACCTCGACGCCTGGCTCCCGAGCGGCGCCCGGGCCATCCGGCCGCTCTCGAACCGCGGCGCGAACGGCATCGACGGCGTCGTCTCGACGGCGCTCGGCGCGGCCGCGGCGGACGCGGGCCCGGTGGCGCTGGTCGTCGGCGACGTCTCGTTCCTCCACGACCTGAACGCCCTGGTCGCGGCCCGGCTGCACGGCCTGTCGGCCACGATCGTCCTCATCGACAACGACGGCGGCGGCATCTTCTCGTTCCTGCCCCAGGCGACGACGGACGCGCCCGAGGTCGGGCTGCCCGAGCACTACGAGGAGCTGTTCGGGACGCCGCACGGCATCGACGTCGGGCCGATCGTGACGGCGCTCGGCGGCGGAGTACCGATCCGTCGGATCCGGCCGAGCTGCGCGCGGCGCTCGCCGCGACTCGATCGGCCGCCCGGCGTCCGCGTCCTGGGGTTCCGGACGGACCGGGCGCGGAACGTCGAGCTCCACCGGGAGGCGGCCGCCGCCGTCGCCGAGGCGCTTGTCGAGCCGCGATGAGCGGCGTCGATCGTCGACGGCCTCCGCTGGGAGGTCCGGGCGCGCGGCGCCGGCGCCCCGCTGCTCCTGCTCCACGGCTTCACGGGCCGCGGGATCGAGCTGGGGCGCGCACGCGACGGCCTTCGCGCGCGAGTTCCGCGTGATCGTCGTGGACCTGCCCGGCCACGGCCGCTCCGGGATCCCGCGCGACCCGGCGCGCGCGAGCGTCGAGCGGACCGCCGACGACCTCGCCGCGATCCTGCGGCGCGCTGGACGCCGCGCCGGCGCACGTCCTCGGCTACTCGCTGGGCGCCCGGATCGCCCTCCGCCTGGCCGTCGCCCACCCCGGCGTCGTCCGCCGCCTCGTCCTCGAGAGCCCGTCCGCCGGCATCGCCGACCGAGGCGGAGCGCCGAGCCCGCCGCGCCGCCGACGAGGCCCGCGCCGCCCGGCTCGAGCGCGACGGCATCGAGGCCTTCGTCGACGAGTGGGAGCGCGAGCCGGTCTTCGCCAGCCAGGCGAGCCTGCCGCCGGCGCGCGCCGCCGCGCCTGCGCGCCGAGCGGCTTCGCAACCGACCGCGCCGGCCTCGCCGCCAGCCTGCGCGGCGCCGGCCAGGGGAGCATGGAGCCGCTCCACGACCGGCTCGGCGGCGGTCCGTGCGCCGACCCTCGTCATCGCCGGCGCCCTGGACCCGACCGGCCGCGCCCGCGCCGAGGCGGTCGCCGCCGGCATCCCCGGCGCCCGCCTCGCGATCGTCGCCGGCGCCGGCCACGCCCCGCACCTCGAGACACCGACCGATCTTCCGTCGCCTCGCCCTCGACATTCCTGAAGGAGGACCCCGCCGCATGACCGCCGCCGTCACCTGGACCAGCGTCGTCGACTACGAGGACATCCGCTACGAGCACTCCGGGACCGGGATCGCCAAGGTCACGATCGACCGGCCGGAGGTCCACAACGCCTTCCGGCCGGAGACCGTCGAGGAGCTGATCGACGCCTTCGCCCGGATCCGCGACGACGCCATCGATCGGCTGCGTGCTGCTGACCGGCGCGGGCGACAAGGCGTTCTGCTCGGGCGGCGACCAGCGCTACAAGGACCGCGGCGGCTACGTCGGCGGCGACGGGCTCGCCCGCCTCAACGTCCTGGACCTCCAGCGCCAGATCCGCTCGCTGCCGATCCCGGTCATCGCCCTCGTCAACGGCTACGCCATCGGTGGCGGCCACGTCCTCCACGTCGTGTGCGACCTCTCGATCGCCGAGCGACAACGCGATCTTCGGCCAGGTCGGCCCGCAGGTCGGCAGCTTCGACGCCGGCTTCGGGGTCGGGCTCCTGGCCCGCCTGGTCGGCGACAAGAAGGCCAAGGAGATCTGGTTCCTGTGCCGCCAGTACGACGCCGCCGAGGCGCTCGACGATGGGCCTCGTCAACCGGGTCGTGCCGCTCGCCGACCTCGAGGCCGAGGGCGTCGCCTGGGCGCGACGAGATCCTGGCGATGAGCCCGACCGCGATCCGCTTCCTCAAGTCGGCGTTCCTCGTCGCGACCGACGGCCTGGCCGGGCTCCAGGAGTTCGCCGGCAACGCGACCGGCCTCTACTACACGACCGACGAGGCGCACGAGGGCTCGACGCGCCTTCCTCGAGAAGCGCCCGCCCGACTTCTCGCAAGTTCCCGCGCCGCCCGTGACGCCGCGCCGCGCGACGCCCGCGCCCGAGCGCCCGTCGCGCGCTTCGGATCTGGCTGCTCGCCATCCGGCCGGCGACGCTGCCGGCGGCGGTGAGCGGCGTGGTCGTGGGGCTCGGGGCCGCGCTCGCGGTCGGCGCGCCGTTCCGGCTCGACACCGCGCTCGGCTGCCTCGCCGTCGCGCTGCTGCTCCAGGTCGCGGCCAACCTCGCCAACGACCTGTCGGACTTCCGCAAGGGCGCCGACACGCCCGACCGGACCGGGCCCGATCCGGGTCGCGGCGGCCGGCCTCGTCACGCGAGCGCCAGCTCGAGGTCGCCATCGCGCTGACGATCGGCCTGGCCGGGCGTCGTCGGGCTGTGGCTGACGCGTCGTCGGCGGGCCGGTCCTGCTCGCGCTCGGCGTGCTCGCGATCGTCGCCGCGCTCGCCTACACCGGCGGCCCGTGGCCGTACGGCTATCGCGGGCTCGGCGAGGTCTTCGTCTTCGTCTTCTTCGGGCTCGTCGCCGTCGTCGGGACCGCGTACCTGCAGGCCGGCCGGCTCGAGCCGCTGTTCTTCGCGGCGGCGATCCCGGTCGGGCGCCCTGACGACGGCGATCCTCGTCGTCAACAACCTGCGCGACATCCCGACCGACGCGGCGGCCGGCAAGCGGACGCTGGCGGTGATCCTGGGCGCGCGCGCGACGGCCATCGAGTACGCGGCTCCTGCTCGCGGCCGCGTACCTCGTGCCCGGTCGGCCCTCGCCGTGACCGGGCGCGGCCTCGCGGTCCTGCTGCCGCTGCTGACGCTCCCGCTGGCGCTGCCGCTGCTGCGGACGGTCCGGACGTTCGGCGAGCCGCGCCAGCTCAACCCCGTCCTCAAGGGGACGGCGCGGCTGGCGCTCGTCCACGGCCTGCTGTTCGCGGTCGGCCTCGCCATCGGGGGCGCGCATCGCATGACGCGCCATCCGCGCGCTCGTCGCCGACCGCGTCCGGATCCCGTTCCGCCGGCCGTTCCCGACGGCGACCGGGATGTGGCTCGAGCGCGAGGCGTGGCTCATCCGCCTGCTCGACGCGGACGGCCGGGTCGGGCCTGGGCGAGGCGGTCCTGGAGCCGCGGCCGGCCGAGGTCGCCGAGACGATCCTGGCGGCGCTCATCCGCGAGGCCGCCGACGGCGCGGCGACGGGCCGCCTGCCGACGCTGGCGGGAGCTGGAGCTCCACGGCGCGCCCGGGCGGGCGCTCAACGCGGCGCATCGAGAGCGCGCTGCTCGACCTGGAGCGGCCGTCGCGTCGCCCGCGATCCGGCGCCGGACGGGGACGGGCGTCGGCGTCAACGCGACCATCCCGTCGCTCGGCGCCGGCGGCCGCGGCCGAGGCGGCCCGGCAGGCGGTCGAGGCGGGCTTCATGACGCTCAAGGTCAAGGCCGGCGCCGAGCGCGAGACCGAGGTCCTGGTCGAGCGCGTCCGGGCGATCCGGACGGCCGTCGGGCCCGACGTCCGGCTCCGGCTCGACGTCAACGGCGCCTGGGACCTCGACGACGGCCGAGGACCGGCTGCGAGGCGGTCGCGCGCTTCGACATCGAGTACGTGGAGCAGCCGCTGGCCGCCGCACGACGTCGACGGCGCTGGCCGAGCTGCGCCGCCGGGTCCGCGTCCCGATCGCCGCCGACGAGGCGGCCGACGTCCGTCGCGGGCGGTCCGGGCCCTGCTCGCGGCCGACGCGGTGGACGTGCTCGTCGTGAAGCCGGCGCGGGTCGGGGGCCGGCCGCGGTCGCCGAGATCGCCGAGCTCGCCGCCGAGCGGGGCGTGCCGGTCGTCATCAGCACGCTGTTCGAGACGGGGTCGGGATCGCCGCGGCGCTGGCGATGGCCGGCGCGCCTGCCGGAGGTCGACGTCGCCGACCGCTGGCCGGACGCCCGCCCGACCACGGGCTCGCGACGGCCGGCCTGCTCGAGCACGACCTGCTCGTCGAGTCGCTGCTCGTCGCGGATGGGCGGATGCACGCCCCGGGCGGGCCGGGGAGTGGCGGGCTCGGGATCGTCCTGGACGTCCGGGCGCTCGACCGGTTCCGGGTCGAGGCGGTCGGGTCGCGTCGCGGATGAGCCGCCGGTGAGCCGCCTCGTCTCGCGCCGGCTCGTCGCCGCTCGGCTGGCCGGCGGCCGGCGTGCGTCCCGCGGCGCTGGCGGTCGTGGATGGGCCGATCCGCTGGACCTGGCGCGAGCTCGACGAGCGCGCCGACGCGGTCGCGCGCGGGCTCGTGCGGGCCGGGCGTCGAGCCCGGCGATCGCGGTCGCGCTGCTGGCGCGTGCCGTCCGCCGGCGGCGATCGCGGCGCTGCCGGGATCGCGCGGGTCGGGGCGGTCGCCGCCCCGCTCGGGATCGGCCTGACCGCGACCGAACTCGCGCGCCGCGGGCGAGGTCATCGACCCGCGTCTGGTCGTCCACGGGCCCGGGTTCGAGGCGGGCGCGTCGGCGCTCGCACGCGGCCGGCCGTTGCTCGCGCTCGACGACCTCGTCGGCCTCGGACGTCCGTCGGCGCCCGCGTCCGCCGGCCATCGCGACGCGTCGGATCCGGCCGCGCCGGCCGTCGTGGTCCTGACCTCGGGCACGACCGGACGCCCGAGGGCCGCCGTCCTCTCGACCGCCGCACTCGATCGCCAGCGCCGAGGCGTGGCTCGCGGCCCTGCCGCCGGCGACCGGCTGGCTGCTGGCGCTCGGCCTCGGCCACGTCGCCGGGCTCGGGGTCGTCTGGCGGGCCGCGCTGCCGGCGTCCCGCTGGTCGTCCTGGCCCGCCCGGATCCGGCGGCGATCGTCGCGGCGCTGCGCGCGCGACCCGCGCCGAGCCACGTCTCGCTCGTGCCGACGACGCTGGCCCGGCTGCTGGATGCGCGTCGCCGACGCGCCGCCGCCGCCGACCCTGCGCGCCGTCCTCCTCGGCGGCGGGCCGATCCCGCCGGACCTCGTCCGCCGGGCGGTCGCGGCCGGCTGGCCGGTCGTCCCGACCTACGGCCTGACCGAGGCCGGCTCGGGCGTGACGGCGCTCCCGACCGAGGAGGCCGCGCGAGCATCCCGGACAGCGCCGGCCGGCGCGCTGCCCGGCGTCGAGGTCCGGATCGACGGACCCGGACGCGGCCGGGGTCGGGGAGATCGAGGTCCGGACCCCGGGCCGCTTCACCGGCTACCTCGGCGACCCGGCCGCGACCGCCGTCGACGTTCACCGACGACGGCTGGCTGCGCGACCGGCGACCTCGGGCGCCTCGACGACGACGGGCGCCTGATCGTCGCTCGACCGGCGGACCGACCGGATCGTCCGCGGCGGCGAGAACATCTCGCCCGGCGGAGGTCGAGGCCGTCCTGCTCGACGCACCCGGCCATCGCCGACGCGGCCGTCGTCGCCCGGCGCGACCCGACCTGGGGCCACGTCCCGGTCGCCGCGATCTGGTCCTGCGCGCGGGCGCGACCGACCCGGGCGACGAGGCGCTCGCGCGCACTGCCGCGAGCGCCTCGCCGCGTTCAAGGTCCCGGTCGCGTTCGTCCGCCTCGACGCGCTGCCGCGGACGTCCGGTGGCAAGCTCCGCCGCGTGGAGCTCCGCGAGCGCCTCGATCCGACTGCCGCGCCGGGCGCCTCACCGCGCATGCGCCACGTCGACCGCCCGGACGGCGCGCGCCTCGCCTACCGCGGCCTCGGCGACGGGACCGGTCGCCCTCGTCCTGCTCCACGGCACGCTCTCGACCGCCGGCCAGCTGCCTGGGCCTCGCCCGCGCTGCTCGCGGCGACCGGGCGAGTTCACCGTCCTCGCCCTCGACCGGCGGGGGAGCGGCGGCAGCCGGCTGGCCGAGCCGTCGCCGCTCGACGTCGACGTCCACGTCGGCGGACTGTCGCGGCCGTCCTCGACGCCGAGGGGCGTCGAGCCGCCGTCCTCGTCGGCGTCAGCTTCGGCGGCGTCGTCGCGCTCGAGATCGCCGCGCGGATGCCGGAGCGGACGCTGGCCGTCGTCGCCTACGAGCCGCCGTACGGCCCGGTCGCCGACGCGGACACGCAGCGCGCGTTCGCGGCGCGTCGCGGCGGCCACGGAACGCGCCTACGGACGCCGGCGGCGCCGGCCGCCGCCGAGGCGTTCATGCGCGGCGTCGCCGGGACGGCGCGTGGGACGGCTCCCGGAGCGCACGCGGGCGTTCCTCGGCGCGAGGGCGACGGCGCGTACGCCGACGCCGGCCTGCGGGCCTCGACCCGGCCGGCCTGGCGCGGATCGGCGCCCGGTCACGATCCTGACCGGCGATGCGAGCGAGCCGTTCTACCGGCCGATCGCCGAGGCCCTCGCTGCGCGCATCCCCGGGCGCCGGCACGTGGCACTTGCCCGGCCTGGCACACGCTTCGCCCATCACCGATCCAGCCCCGGTCGCGGCCGCCGTCGTCACGGCCCTGGCGGCGGCCGGCGTCATCCGTCCCGATCCGGCCCGCACGCCACCGCAGCGGACCCGCCCAGCGAGCGAGCCGCCGACGCATGAGCGACACCCCGGACGACGCCCCGTCCGGCCGCGCGACCGACCAGGGCAACGCCGCCTCGCCGGCCGAGGTCGGCGCGATGTTCGACCGGATCGCGCGCGTCTACGACCCGATGAACCTGGTCATCTCCGCGTTCCAGGAGCCGCGCTGGCGGAAGCGGGCGGTGCTGCTGAGCGGCGCTGCGGCCCGGCGGCCGCGCTGCTCGACGTCGCGACCGGGACCGGCAAGGTGGCGGCCGACCTGCACGCGCGGGCCCAGCCCGGCGGCGAGCGTCCTCGGCGTCGACATCTCGCCGGGCATGATCGGGGTCGCGCAGCAAGCGGTTCGCCGGTCGGCCGGGCCTCGAGTACGTCGTCGGCGACGCGATGGCGCTGCCGACCGAGGACGGGACCTTCGACGCGGCGACGATCGCCTTCGGGATGCGCAACCTGCCCGACTACGGCAAGGGCTTCGCCGAGATGGCCCGCTCCGTGCGCCCGGGCGGCAAGGTCGTCTGCCTGGAGATCGCCCGGCCGCGGAGCCGGCTCGCCCGGATCCTGCGGTTCTGGTTCGACCGGATCGTGCCGGTCATCGGCCGGGTCGCCGGCCAGGGCGGCGCGTACGGCTACCTCGTCCGCAGCGTCAAGGGCTACCCGGGCCCGGAGCGGATCGCCGAGATCATGCGCGAGGCCGGCCTCGTGGACGTGAGCTGGCAGGGCATGTCCGGCGGCATCGTGACGCTCCACGTGGGGACCGTCCCCGAGCGATAGGTGACGCCGACGTCCGGGGTCGGCCTGTAGACTCGCCGGGTGCGCGATCTTGATCTGCAGACAGGACTCCAGCGCCTGGAGGCGGCCCTTGCCGCGCGAGATCCGGACGGCATCGAGGGCGGCCTCGCGCAGCCTCATCGCCGACGACTTCCTGGAGTTCGGTCGCAGCGGACGCATCTGGACGAGGGACTCGATCCTGGAGTTGCTGCAGCAGGGACCGTCGAACCATCCCGTGCTGATGGAACGCTTCGAAGCTACCGAACTTGCCGCCGGTGTCGCGCTGGTGACCTACCACGGCGCGAACGACGAACCGGTGCTCCGTCTGGGTCAGGCGCGACGGACGATGGCAGATGCGCTTCCACCAGGGGACTCCGACAGAGGATCGAGGCTGACGTCGTCCGACGGCGGACGTCGGCGACGGCTCCCTGGTCGGAAGTCTTCCCATACGCGCGGCTGGGCAGCACTAGCGCGAGTTCGATGCGGCGACTCGGACCTCCGGCCGGACCGAAGACGTACCGTCTTGAGCGTGGCTCGAGCAGCATTCTCGGTTGCGACCGGGGCCATGCGACAGGGTCCGAGTGCGACGCTAAGGCTGTCGTGGCGCGCGTATGGGAGAACTTCGATCGCCGGCCCCGAGCCGGCGATGCTCGGCGAAGGCCGCCGGAGCCCGCCGCCGCGACGCGCGATGTACCATGCGCACCCATGCCCGACACCCTCGCGTCGCCGGCCGTGTCCGCCCCCGACACGACGTCGACTGCCTCACTCATCCATGCCCGCGGACTGACCAAGAGGTTCGGCGAGTTCACCGCGGTGGACGCCATCGACTTCGACGTCGCGCCCGGCGAATCGTTCGGCTTCCTGGGCCCGAACGGCGCCGGCAAGACGTCCACGATGCGGATGATCGGCTGCGTCTCGCCGATCACGGCGGGTTCGCTGCAGATCATGGACATGGACCCGGCCACGGACGGTCCGCGGATCCGCGCGCGGCTCGGGGTCGTGCCGCAGCAGGACACGCTGGACACGGAGCTGACGGTCCGCGAGAACCTCATCATCTACGGCCGCTACTTCGGGCTCAGCCGCGCCGAGGTCGGCAAGCGCGCCGACGAACTGCTCGAGTTCGCCCAGCTGACCGACCGCGCCGACGACCAGGTGGAGCCGCTGTCGGGCGGGATGAAGCGGCGCCTGACGATCGCCCGCTCGCTCATCAACGAGCCGACGATCCTGCTCCTCGACGAGCCGACGACCGGCCTCGACCCGCAGGCCCGCCACCTCCTGTGGGACCGCCTCTACCGGCTCAAGCAGCGCGGCGTGACGCTGGTCCTGACGACCCACTACATGGACGAGGCGGAGCAGCTGTGCGACCGGCTGGTCGTCATGGACAAGGCGAAGATCGTCGCCGAGGGCAGCCCGCGCGGGCTGATCGAGCAGTACTCGACGAAGGAAGTCACCGAGCTTCGCTTCGAGCCCGACGTCGCGGAGACGCTGCACGGCCGCTTCGATGCGATCGCCCAGCGCATCGAGTACCTGCCGGACCGCATCCTGCTGTACGCCGATGACGGCGAGGAGGCCGCGGTCGCCGTCCACGCGATGGGCCTCAAGCCCGAGACCGTCCTCGTCCGCCGGTCGTCGCTGGAGGACGTCTTCCTGCGGCTGACCGGCCGCTCCCTGATCGAATAGGCACGGCACCGAGACCCCCGACCACCGATGACCGCCATCGCCCGCACCCCCTCCGGCCCCGCGCCCGCGCCTCGCCCGGCAACCGGCTCCGGGCTGTCGCACGTCTTCGAGCACCGCTTGCTGACCTATCGGCGGACGTTCCGTTCGACCATCTTCACCTCGTTCGTCACGCCGATCCTGTTCCTCGCGGCGATGGGCCTGGGTCTCGGGTCGTACGTGGACGACGGCAGCACCGCGTCCCTGGGCGGGATGTCGTACCTCGTGTTCCTGGCGCCCGGACTGCTCGCGGCGTCGGCGATGAACTCGGCGTCGTTCGAGGCCACCTTCCCGATCATGAGCGGGCTGACGTGGAGCCGGATCTTCCACGCGATGTACGCGACGCCGATCTCGGCGCGCGACATCACCCTGGGCAACCTCGCGTTCATCGCCATGCGCCTGACGCTCGTCGCGACCGTCTTCACGATCGTCATCGTGCTGTTCGGCGCCGCCGAGTCGCCGCTGATCGTGCTGGCGATCCCGGCGGCGGTCCTGACCGGGATGGCCTTCGCGGCCCCGATCGCCGCGTTCTCCGCGACCCAGAAGACGCCGATCAAGTTCAACGCGCTGTTCCGGTTCGTCATCACGCCGCTGTTCCTGTTCTCCGGCACGTTCTTCCCGGTGTCGTCGCTCCCGCCCGTCATGCAGGTCGTCGCCTGGTTCACGCCGCTCTACCACGGGGTGTCGCTGACGCGTGGCCTGTCGCTCGGGACCATCTCGGCGGACCCGCTCGCCGCCGTCGTCGACGTCGTCTTCCTGTCGGCCTTCGTGATCGGCGGGACGTACTTCGCGATCCGGACCATCGGAGCCAGGCTGGTGCGCGGATGACGGCCCTGCGGATCACGCCGACGTTCATGTTCGGCAGCCGCCGCTCGGCCAAGCTCATCGAGCGGAACCTGTACGTCTACAAGCACGGCTGGATGATCATCTTCAGTGGCTTCTTCGAGCCGCTGTTCTACCTGCTGGGGATCGGCTTCGGGATCGGTGCGCTGGTCGGACCGGTCGTCGGGCCGGGCGGCCAGGAGATCAGCTACCAGCAGTTCGTGGCGCCGGCGCTGCTCGCCAGCTCCGCGATGAACGGCGCCATCCAGGAGGCGACGTTCAACTTCTTCTTCAAGCTCAACTACAACAAGACGTTCGCGTCGATCCTGTCCACGCCGCTGTCGCCCGGCGACATCGCGATGGGCGAGCTGGGCTGGGCGCTCATCCGGGGCGGCCTGTACGCGATCGGGTTCATGGTGGTCATCGCTGGCGCTCGGCCTGATCGTCTCGCCGTGGGTCATCCTCGCGTTCCCGGCGGCGCTGCTGGTCGGGTTCGCCTTCGGGGCGGTCGGGATGGCGTGCACGTCGTTCATGCGCTCGTGGCAGGACTTCGACCTGATCAACATCGTCGTCCTGCCGATGTTCCTGTTCTCCGCCACGTTCTACCCGATCACGGCCTACCCGCCGGCGCTCCAGGCGTTCGTCTCCATCACGCCGCTCTACCAGGGCGTGGAGCTGATCCGCTCGCTGTCGGTGGGCGTCGTGTCGCCGGCCCTGCTCTTCAACGTCGCCTATCTCGTGATCATGGGCGTCATCGGGCTCGTCATCACGTCACGTCGGCTCGACAAGCTCCTGCTCAAGTAGGCGTGTCGTGAGGGCCGACGGATGACGGACCTGGCCGCCCTGGCCGCGCTGACGGCCGAGATCGTCGAATGCCGGCGCTGTCCCCGGCTCGTCGAGTGGCGCGAGCGGGTCGCCGTCGAGAAGGTCCTGCGCTTCCGCGACGAGCCGTACTGGGGCCGTCCGCTGCCCGGGTTCGGTGACCCCGACGGGCGGATCCTGATCATCGGGCTGGCGCCGGCTGCCCACGGCGGCAACCGGACCGGCCGCGTCTTCACCGGCGACAAGTCCGGCGACTTCCTGTGGGCGGCGCTCCACCAGGCCGGCCTGGCGGATCGCCCGTCATCGCGCCGCGCGGATGACGGGCTGACGCTCACCGATGCCTACATCGCGGCCGCCGTCCGATGCGCGCCGCCGCTCAACAAGCCGACCAACGACGAGCGCGACGCCTGCGCACCGTTCCTGGCTCGCGAGATCGCACTGCTGACGGAGCTCCGGGTCATCCTGGCGCTCGGCACGTTCGGCTGGGACGCTGCGCTCCGGGCGCTCAGGACCCTCGGCTATCCGGCGAAGCCGAAGCCGCGTTTCGGGCACGGCGTGTCGTACGAGGTGGGTCCGTATCGGCTCGTCGGCTCGTATCACCCGAGCCAGCAGAACACGTTCACGGGGCGATTGACGGCTCCGATGTTCGACGCCGTGATCGCGAAGGCCCGAGACCTGGCGCTCGCCGACGGCCCGACCGACTGAGCTCGACCCTAGCCGCTCTGCCCGAGCGTCGCGACGTGTCGTTCGACGTGTTCGACGAAGATCCGCATGAACGGCGACAGCGTCGCGCCCTGGCGGGTCACCAGGGCCAGCGTGTCGAACAGGGCCGGCCGGAACGAGGCGATCGTGAGGCCAGGAGGGAACGACGGCATCGTGGTGTGGGCCCGCGGGAGGTACGTATCGCCAAGGCCGTCCGCGACGAGGCGCAACGCCATCGCGAGCGTCTCCACCTCGATCCTGGCGGTCAGGCGTACGCCCGCCTCCTGGGCCCGCTCGAGGAGCTGGCGGCGGATCGGATCGCTGTCGCCCACCCCGACATCGAAGAAGACGAGCGAACGATCGACCATGTCCTCGATCGCGACGGGGCGGTGCGTATTCGCCGGGTCCGCACTGACGTACACGACTTCGTCTCGCAGGAGGGGCCGGACGTCGAGACGCTCGGCGTCGATGGGGAGGGCGACGAGCGCCGCTTCCAGTTCGCCGCGTCGGACCAGCTCGGCCGCATCGGACGAGTTCTGCCCGACCAGGCGAAGGGTCGCTCCCGGGTACTCCCGGGCGAACGCGGACGCGAGTTCGTCGACGCGGTACGGGATCGGGTTCGCGAACAAGCCGAACGCGAGCGTCCCGCCTCGACCGGTCGTGACGTCCTCCACGGCCCGGATCCCCTCGGCGAGCCGATCGAGGGCGGCCTCGGCGTGAGCCTGGAACGCCTGCCCGGCACCGGTCAGGGTCACGCCGCGGGCTGCGCGCATGAACAAGGGCACGCCGAGGGCCCGCTCGAGGGTCCGCATCTGCCCGGCGACCGCCGGCTGGGTCACCCCGAGGGCGGCCGCTGCCCCGGTGAACGATCCACGCTTCGCCGTCTCGACGAAATACCGGACCTGGATCAAAGACACAAGGTCTACTACTGGGTCATCCAAGAGATACAACCTACCATATCGGCTCGTGAGGGCGTACGATCATGGTCCTGGACGTGGAGGCATGGTGGACCAACGGATCAGAACCCATCGAGCGGCATGACGTGGTGGTCATCGGCGGCGGGATCGCCGGCCTATCCGCGGCGTGGCGGCTGCGCGACCGCGACGTCGTCCTCCTGGAGGCCTCAGACCGACTCGGGGGCCGGGTCCGCTCCGAGCCCTACGGCGACTACTGGATGAACTACGGCGCGCACCTCTTCCCGGCTCCCGGGTCGCTGGTCGACACCATGGCGCGCGAGGTGAACCTCGAGATGGTGCCGGTGTGGGGCGGGATGATGGGGCTGGCCGTCGGCGACAAGCGCCTGACCAGTGGCCGGATCGAGTCCTACCCGCTCCGCCTGCCGCTGTCGCTGGGCGACCGTGCCGCGTTCGCCATCAAGGGCCTGCAGGTCCAGCGGGCCGTGGCCAGCTACCAGAAGAACGCCCGGCCCGGCCCGGATGACACGCCCGCGATGGTTCGCGACCGGGTCCTGGGCTTCCTCGACGACCGCACGTTCGCCGACTTCCTGGGCCCGATGCCGAAGGCCGTCGAGGGGATCTTCTCGACAGCCTCGCATCGCGCGACCGCCGAGCTCGCGGAGCTGTCCGCCGGCTGCGGGATCGGCCTGTTCGCGCTCGTCTGGGGCGGCAAGAAGTCGCTCATCGCGCGGAACCTGCTCGGCGGCACGGGGCGGCTCCCGGCGGCCCTTGGCACCGCTCTCGGGGATGCGACTCGGACGAACGCCAGGGCCGAGGCGATCCTTCCCGACGACGACGGGCACGTGGTCGAGTACCTCGATCACGGCACGCCGAGGCGGATCCGCGCCCGCCACGTGATCCTCGCGGCGCAGGCCCCGTTCGCGTCCGGGCTCGATCGCCGGGATCGCGGCGGAGGCCTCGGCCGCACTCGGCAAGATGTCGTACGGCGCGTTCCTGAGCGTCGCGGTCGCGACGAAGGAGACGTCGCCGATGCCCTGGGACGACGTCTACGCGATGGCCACTCCGGGCCGGGTCTTCGACATGTTCACGAACCAGTCCCACGCGCTCCGGGCGCCGGGGGCGCGGCAGCCGGGCGGCACCTTGATGCTGTTCGCGGGCGCCCAGGCTGCCGCGACGCTGATGGCCGACTCGGACGACGTGATCATCGAACGCTTCCTCGGCGACCTTGTCGGGCTCTATCCGGAGGCCCGAGGCCTGGTCGAGGAGGCCCGCGTCTGGCGCTGGCCGATGGGCAACGTGTACGCGAAACCCGGTCGTCAGCGCCTGCAGTCGGCGATCGAGGGACCGCTCGGCCCGCATGCCAACATCCACCTGGCCGGCGACTACTTCGCCGAACTCGGCAATCTCGAGATGGCGGCACGGACCGGTGCCGCGGCGGCCGATCGGGTCGCCTCGATGCTCGATCAGGGCGGCAGCCCATCCACGACTCACGCGGAGGCGGTTCGATGACGGGATCACAGGGGTTCGAAGGCGTCCTTCCGGCGCTGATCACGCCGTTCAGCACAGACGGATCGAGCGTCGACACCGTCGCCCTGCGAGCGCTGGTCGATCGGTGCATCGATGCCGGCGTGGGCGGACTCGTCCCGACCGGCAGCACCGGCGAGTTCACGGCGCTTACCTCGGATGAACGACGCGTGGTCGTGGAGCACGTCATCGACCAGGCGGCCGGGCGCGTCCCGACGGTCGCGGCCACGGGTGCCCTGACGACCGCCGAGACGGTCGACCTGAGCGTGCACGCGGAACGCAGTGGAGCCGCGGGCGTGATGATCGTCCCGCCGTTCTACGGGGCTCCGACGTGGCCGGAACTACTGGCCCACATCGCGGCCGTCGCCGACCGGGTGACCATCCCGATCATGTACTACAACATCCCGAGCATCACGGGCGTGACCCTGACGACGGAGCGGGCCGCCGACCTCGCGCGCGTGGGCGTGTCGTCGCTCAAGGACACCGGTGGCGACGCCGTCCTCCAGACCGAGTTGATGCAGCGCCAGGGCGACGTGCCGATCCTGCTCAACGGCTGGGACACGCTCACCTTCGCGGCGCTCGCCGCCGGATCTCGTGGCGTCGTGTGGGGAGCTGCATCGTTCATGCCCGCCGAGTGCGTCCGGCTGCACCGGCTGCTGATCGACGACCTTGACCTGGCCGGCGCCCGTGAGCTGTGGTCTCGTCTCTGGCCGATCTGCGCGTTCCTCGAGTCGACGAGCTACGCCGCTGCGGTCAAGTCGGCGTGCCGGTCCGTCGGGCTGACGACCGGTCCGGTCCGTGGGCCGCTCCTGGACCTCTCCGCCGACGATGCACGCCTGCTGGCCGGGTTGCTCGAGGCTGCCGGACTTGACGTGGGGGCGCCGGCCCGCTGACCCGCGCCATCGCGGATGCCCTGAGCCTGCCTCACGTATCCTTCGGGACCGATGGCCACTGCTGAACGCGACTACTACGAGGTCCTGGGTGTCGAGCGCGGTGCGTCCGACGCCGAGGTGAAGCGCGCGTTTCGCAAGCTCGCCCAGCAGTGGCACCCGGACGTCAACAAGGATCCCGCGGCCCACGACCGGTTCAAGGAGATCAACGAGGCGTACCAGGTCCTCTCGGATCCCGAGCGCCGCCAGCGGTACGACATGTTCGGGGCGGCCGGCGTGGGCGGCGCCGGTGGTGACGCGGGGTTCAACGCCGGATTCGGTGGCTTCAGCGACATCTTCGACGCCTTCTTCGGCGGCGCGGGCGCGGCGAGCCAGGCGCGACGGGGTCGACCGCAGCCGGGCGCCGACCTTCGCTACGACCTGCGCCTGACCTTCGAGGAAGCGATCAACGGCACCGAGAAGGAGATCGAGTTCCCGGTCCTCCTCCGCTGCGCGACCTGCAAGGGGAGTGGCGCCAGGGAGGGCGTGGAACCGGTCACCTGTCCCCAATGCGACGGGCGAGGCGAGGTCCGCAGCGTCCGCCAGACGATGCTCGGCCAGATGGTCAACGTGAGCGCGTGTCCTCGCTGTCGAGGCGAGGGCAAGATCATCGAATCGGCGTGCACCACCTGCAAGGGCGACGGACGGACGGAGCAGCGCCGGTCGTTGCGAGTGACCATCCCGCCTGGGATCGACGAGGGTCACCAGATCCGATTGTCCAACGAGGGCGAGATGGGACCGCGCGGTGGCCCCGCCGGCAGCCTCTACGTGGCGATCCACGTCGCTCCGCACAAGGCGCTCAAGCGCGACGGTACCGAGCTCTACTACGAAGCGGACGTCTCGATCGCCCAAGCGGCCCTGGGGACGCGGATCATGGTGCCGACCGTGGACGGCAGCGAGGAGGTGGAGATCAAGCCCGGGACACAGCCCGAGACAGAGCTCAAGCTGCGAGGAAAAGGCGTCCCGCACCTCCGCCGGTCAGGCTCGCGCGGCGACCTGCACGTGCTGGTGAACGTGGTCGTCCCGACCAAGCTTTCGAAGCGCCAGAAGGAATTGCTGTCGGCCTACGCCGACGAATCGGGCGAGATCACCCATGCCACCGGGAGCTTCCTCGACAAGGTCCGTGACGCCCTCAGCTGAGGCAGCCCCGACAGGCGCGTGGCTGGAGCTGTCGGTCGTCGCCGACGTGGAGGCGGTCGAGGCGGTCAGCGAGATCCTCGGGCGGTACGCGCCGGCCGGCACCTCCGTCGAGCCTGCCTTCGAGCTCGTTGACGAGGGCCTTGGTGCGCGCGTGGACCCGACTCGGCCGGCGACCGTGCGGGCGTACGTCCCGGCCGCGGATCGGGCGGCCGCGGATGCGACGGTGGCCGACGTGGCGATGGCGCTGGGCCACCTCCAGGCGTTCGGGCTCCGGCCGATCGGCGACCTGCAGACGCGTCTCGTGGAGGAGGCCGATTGGGCCGATGCCTGGAAGGCGTACTTCCCGGTCCTGCGGATCGGGCGGCGGATCGTCATCCGGCCGACCTGGCGACGCCACCGCCGGCAGCCCGGGGACGTCGTCCTCGCCATGGACCCGGGGATGGCCTTCGGGACCGGCCTGCATCCCACCACGCGGCTGTGCCTCGCCGCGCTGGAGGCCGTCGCCGACCGCGGCGAGCTGGTCGGCGCTCGCGTCCTGGACGTTGGCTGTGGGTCGGGCATCCTGGCCATCGCGGCCGTGAAGCTTGGGGCGGCGTCGGCATTCGGGGTGGATACGGACCCGGTCGCCGAGGAGGCCACGCTCGCCAACGCCCGTCGTAACCGGCTCGTCCGGAGCATTCGGGCGCGCGACGGGAGCCTGCCCAGTGGTGAGGCTGCCTTCGATATCGTGCTCGCCAACCTGATCGCCGGTGTGCTGGTGCCCCTGGCCGCGCCGCTGAGGGACGAACTCCGTCCTGGCGGGATCCTCCTGGCATCCGGCATCTTCCAAGATCGAGAGGTGGAGGTGGTCGCAGCGCTTCGAGGCGGCCGGGCTGACCATCTCGGGACGGATGACCGAAGGCGATTGGGTGGCGCTCGAAGCGCGTCGAGGGGACTGATCCCACGCGTTCCGGGGCTCTGGGCGCGAGTCACCCTACAATCGGGCTGATGCCCTCGAGTCTCTTCCCCATGTTGTTGGCCGCCCACATCGCGCTGGCTGTCTCGCTCGTCCTACCGTCCATCCTGCTTCCGTTCGCCCTCCAGACCAGGCGGGCCGCGGTGGACTCCGAGAGCCGCGTGGTCCAGGGGCTGTTGTATGCCCAGACGCACGGCACATTCGTCATCGGCCTCGGGCTGGCGGTCACCGGGATCGGCCTGGTGGCCACGCTTGGATCGGGCCTGTTCCAGCAGCCGTGGCTCGTACTCGCCCTCACGATCTACTTCGTCAACCTCGGCATCGCGTTCTTCATCCAGCGCCCGAGCCTGCGGCGGCTGGTCCGTGTGACGGCCGCCTCGGACGACCGGGTCTGGAAGGAACGCGCCCGTCGCCAGCGATACATCTCGTACCTGATGGCCGGCCTGGTCGGGGTCATCGGGTTCCTGATGAGTTCCAAGCCGGTATTGTGGTGAGGGAGGTGCCCGTGTCCGATCAGCCGTCCGATCACCCGTCTTGCCTGTTCTGCCGCATCGTGTCCGGGGAGCTGCCGTCCACTCGGCTGCACGACGACGAGCTGGTCATCGCGATCCGTGACATCTCACCCCAGTCGCCGACGCATGTCCTGCTGCTCCCGCGCGCGCACATCGCCTTCGGCGACCGACCTGACCGAGGTCGACGGGCCGCTCCTCGGCCGCCTCTTCTCAGTGGCGGCCGATCTCGCACGGGCGGAAGGCATCGCCGAAGCCGGCTATCGGCTGGTCTCCAACGTGGGCGCCTGGGGCGGGCAGTCGGTGGACCACCTGCACGTGCACCTGATGGGCGGCCGACCGTTCGGCTGGCCGCCGGGGTGAGGCGCGTCGGCCGGATCGGCGCGGGCGTGCTCGGCAGCGCGTTGCTCGTGGGCTTGGTGGTCGCCTGCTCGCCGAGCGACGGTGCGTCGGTGACGTACCCGGTGGGTTCGGTCGGTCCGGACCGGACGGTCTCACCCGCGGTCGCGGGGACGCGCGGGCAGATCGCCCAGGCCGTGGGCGCGAAGAACCTGATCCTGACCGACACGCAGGCGCCCTTCCGGCCACCCGAGTCCGCGATGCTGGCGACCGCGCCACGGGCCGTCTACCAGGTCACGCTCCCGGCGGACCCGACTCGGCGGCTACATCGTCGTCTACGAGTTCACCGATCCCGCGCAGGCCGCGATGGCTGCCGCCGAACAGCAGGCGTACCTGGCGACCGGCCCAGGCCGGATCCAGTCGCCCCAGGGCACGGTCCATGTCATCCGCCAGGTCGGCACCACGGTGGTCATGTACAGCTGGCAGCCCGGCGACTCGAAGGACCCGGGCGCGGCGGACATCCAGGCGGCACTCGAGACGCTCGGGACGGGGTATCGCCGTCCCGGCCTAGGCCAGCGGCCGCTTCGTTGCCTTCCTTGACGGGAAGCGCCGCCTCGATATCCGCCCAGGCGCGGACCTCGGTTCGCTTGACCTTGAGCGTATGGGTCCGCGGGAAGTCCTCCTGCGGCCAGAGACGCCAGGCGGCGATCTTCTGGTTCGGTCCGAGCGTGCCGTTGGCGGCCTTGACCGCCGCATCCAGCCGAGCGCGGATGGCCGCCGGATCGGGCGTGGCGCCCAGTGTCGCGCCGGCGAGGACGATCGCCTCGATCCGCCCAGGCTTCGTCTCGAGCACGACCGAATCGCGGATGCCGGCGATGCGCAGCGCGTTCTCGAGGTCTTCGGGGTACACGTTGAAACCGTTCGGGAGGACGATGATGTCCTTGATCCGGCCGGACAGGATCAGGCGGCCTGCATCGTCGAGGTGGCCGATGTCGCCGGTGCGGTACCAGCCGTCCTCGGTGAAGGCGGCCGCTGTCGCCTCCGGGTTGCGCCAGTAGCCCTTGAACACCGGCTTGCCCTTGAACTGGACCTCGCCGTCCGGCGCGAGCCGCATCTGGATGCCGGCCGGCGGCCTCCCCACCGTCCCGAGGCCGTGGTCCTTGAGCGTCGTGCAGCTGCCGGTCCCGGTCTCGGTGGCGCCGTAGCCCTGCATGACGATGACGCCAAGGTCCTCCCAGCCCTGCTGGAGGGCCGGCGGCAGGAACGCCCCGGATGACACGAACAGCCGCAGGTGCCCGCCGAGTTGCTTGTGCACGCTATCGAACAGGCGCCGCCTGACCGCCATCGGGAAGTGCCGTGCGATGCCACGAAGGCGATCGAAGCTGGCGGTCTTGCCGCGCTTCTCGACTTCGCGGGTGACGGCGCTCCAGAACAGGTCCAGGACCTGCGGCACCACCACCATGGAGGTGACTTCATGGTCCCGCAGCGAATCGAAGATGACGCGAGGGTTGCGGCTGCGCACGTACAGCACATCCGCGCCGACGCTGAGCGCGTAAAACAGTCCGACCGCCTGCTCCAGGAGGTGCGACAGGGGAAGCAGCGAGACGATCCGGTGCTCGAGATGTGGCATCACGGCATGGAACGACGCGATCGACGCGAGGAGATTGTCGTGTGCCAGCATCACGCCCTTGGGCGTGCCGGTGGTGCCGGACGTGAAGACGAGCTGGAAGATCTCGCCCGCCGCCGGCGGTTCCCAGGCGGCCTGGATGACCTCCCAGTCGGGCGGGAACGTCGGGTCGTCGGGGTCCGGCTCGGCACACAGCGCGTCGGCGGTGGTCGTCGGGAAGTGCTCCATCCGGGCTTCGCGCGGGTCCGGGGCGTCGCGGCCGGTACCCAGGATGAGGTGCGTTGACTCGCTGGTGCGGACGATCGCCTCGACCGCCTCGACTGACATGCGCAAGTCCAGCGGCACGTAGACGAGCCGCGCTCGCATGGCTCCGAAGTACGCCGCCGCCAGTTCCGGCATGGACGGCGACCAGGTCAGGACGCGATCACCGGGTTCGAGTCCCATCGCCCTGAGTCGCCAGGCGGCCAGCCGACTGCGCCGTTCGAGTTCGCGGAAGCTCCATGAACTCGTGCTGCCGTCGTCTGCGCGGAGGCTCAGCGCGTCGCGGTCGCCGTAGGTCGCGACGGCTTCGTCGAGCAGGCCCAGAAGGGTTGACGGCATAGGAACAGGATAAGCCCGCGCAAAGGGCGGGCGGTCATCCTTGTGCCCATGGATCCCGTGCGGCTTGGCTCATCGTGTCGCGCGCTGCGGATCCGCCGTCGGTGGCGCCAGGCGGACCTCGCTGCCGCGGCGCGGTCGACACGCGGCGCCGTCTCGTTCGTGGAGCGCGGGATGGCGGAGCGCGTGCGCGTGGGCGATCTCCAGCGGATGGCCGAGGCGCTCGGAGCCGACCTGGGTGTCCGCCTTCGCTGGCACGGCGAGGAGCTCGACCGTCTGTTGGACCAGGCCCACGCCGAGCTCGTCGACGCCATGCTTGCGCTACTGGGGCGTCTCGGCTGGGACACCGCCGTAGAGGTCTCGTTCTCGAAGTGGGGCGAACGCGGATCGCTCGACATCCTCGCGGTCCACCCGCGGTCCGGGCTGATCCTCGTCGTCGAGGTGAAGTCCGTCATCCCGGATGCCCAGTCGATGCTGTTCGCGCTGGACCGGAAGACTCGCCTGGCACCGGAGATCGCACGCGACCGGGGATGGGCCTGCCACCGGACCGCCCGACTGCTCGTCGTCGCGGAGTCGTCCACCTCGCGTCGTCGCGTGGCCGCCCTCGACCAGACGTTCCGGGTCGCATTCCCCCAGACCGGCCGGTCGGTCCGGCAGTGGCTCCGCGAACCATCCGGACCGATGTCCGGGCTGCTATTCCTGCGATATGCACCGGGTGGACGCACTAACACGAGGACCGGCGGTGTCCAGCGCGTGCGCAAGCGTGACACCCGGACCCGTGGTTCCCATCTGCCTTCCCACGGCGCAGATGAGCACGATCCAGGCCCAAGACCCGGATAGTGCGTCCGGGTGACGCGGATGGGGAGGATCGATAGCGGTAGGCGGTAGGCGGTGGCGGTGCTGAGCCGCAAGCACGGCCGCGAGCACGCGGCGTGCGGAGCCAGAACGTGGCCGCCACCGACAGTCCTCGGCACGCTCGATACGACGTCGCACCGTTTGACCGGCCCCTCGAGTGGGCGTATGCTCCGCCGGCTCTGGCAGGGGACTGTCGGGGAGGCGTCACGGGCCGGTTGGCCGCGAGCCCGACGCTCGACTAGCGCGACCCCAGGCCTGGGGAGGTGAACCGGGATTGGCAGAAGTCCGAGTAGGTGAGAACGAGACGTTCGAAAGCGCCCTGCGTCGCTTCAACAAGAAGATCCAGCAGAGCGGCATCCTCGCCGAGGCTCGCCGACGCGAGCACTACGAGAAGCCCTCTGTGAAGCGCAAGCGCAAGGAAGCCAAGCGCAAGAAGAACGCCCGAACGCAGGTCAGCTGATCCGGCGGCCCGCGTGACGGGCCCCGAATCGACTCCTGCATCCCCTGCGGGTGCATCGATGGTGAAACCGAGCGATCGGCCGACCCGTCCGCCCGAGGTGCCAGAACCGGTGTCCCTTCAAGAGCAGATCCAGACCGACATCGCCGCCGCCATGCGGAGCGGCGATGCGCTGCGTCGCGATGTCCTGCGGATGGCGTCGAGTGCCGCCTACAACGTCGAGAAGAAGCAGGGCCGACCGCTGACCGACGACGAGATGCTGGGCGTGCTGACGCGCGAGGTGAAGACCCGCCGCGAGTCCGTGGTCGCCTTCGAAGGTGCCGGTCGACAGGACCTCGCCGACAAGGAAGCGTCCGAGATCGAGATCCTGATGCGGCTACCTGCCCCAGGCGTTGACCGAGGACGAGCTCGCAGCGCTCGTGGCCGAGGGGATCGCCGCGACCGGCGCCGCCTCGGCGCGCGACATGGGCAAGGTCATGGGCTGGCTGTCACCGCGCACCAAGGGGCGCGCCGACGGCAAGCACGCGAGCGAGCTTGTGGTCCAGGCCCTCGCCCAGGCCGACCTCGCCGCTCACGACGGCGGGACCCACTGACCCGATGCTGACCAGCCGGCCCGCCGCCAGTACTCGCTTCACGCGCGGTGACGCGACGCGCCTCGTGATCGCCTCGGTGATCCTCGTCCTCACGCTGACCGACGATCCTGGCGGCGGATCTCCTGCCCAGGGAAACGTTGACGCTCAAGGTGGGGGACCTTGCCCCGACCGATATCGCCGCGCCAAAAGCGATCTCGTTCGAGAGCGACGTCCAGACGGCTGCCGCGCGCCAGGCTGCACGCGACGCGGTCGAGCCGCAATACGACTTCACCTCCGAGAAGGCGATCGCCATCGCCGCCGAGCAGGCCCTCGCGTTCGAGCGCAAGGTGTCCCGCGTCGACTCGATCTTCGTCATCCGACCTCACGCCCGAGGACCGGGCGGCCTTCCTCCTGACCGTCCTGCCGGATCTGTCTGAGGCGTCGGCGGCGACCCTCGCTGCACTCGATGGCGACAGCTGGACGGCGGTACGGACGGAAGCGGCCAGGGTCCTCGATGCCGTCCTGCGCACCGAGCTCCTCGACACCGAGGTCGCGGCCACCAAGACGCGCCTGACGAGCCAGATGGCAGGCGGCCTGGACGCCGCGCAACGGCTGCTGGCGGCGGAACTCGTCCGCGACCTGGTCGTGCCGAACTCGTCGTTCAGCGAGGTGCTCACCGCGCAGGAGCGAGACCGGGCTGAAGCGGCCGTCGCAGCCGATCCCCGTCGAGATCGTCCAGGGCGAGGTCGTCGTCCGAAACGGGACTCCGCTGACCGCGGCCGACATCGAGAAGATCGATGCGCTGGGCCTGGGGGTGTCCGGGCCGGATCCGACGAGCTTCATCGGCTGGCTGATGCTCTCCATCCTCGTCGTGGGGATGCTGCTCGCCTGGATCTGGCGGTTCCGACCAGGGCTGTGGCACCGCGACAACGTCCTGTTCCTGATCGGCCTGCTGGTCGTGGGTGCGACGCTCGCCCTCAAGGTCACGGCCGGCCGGTTGATCCTCGAGTTCTTCCTGCCGACGGCGGCCATCGGCATGTTGCTGGCGATCCTGCTCGATGCATCCCTCGCGACCATCGTCATCGCGATCATCGCGATCATCGGCGGGGCCGTGAACGGGTCGTCGCTCGAGTTCACCACGTACATCCTCCTGGGCGGTGTCGCCGGGATCGTCGCGGTCCGCAAGGGAGATCGACTCCAGGTCTTCGTACAGGCGGGCGTGGCCGTCTTCGTCGTCCAGGCGCTCGTGGTGACGGTCTTCTCGCTGCTCGGCGTGCGGGATGTCCAGGGGTTGCTGGAGCTGTGGTTCGCGTCCGCTGCGAGCGCTGCGGGCTCAGCCGTCGCAGCCGTCGGGCTGTTCGCCGTCCTGGGTTCCGTCTTTGGGATCCTGACGGTCTTCCAGCTGTTGGAGCTGGCGAATCCGTCGCAGCCACTCCTGCGACGGCTGCTCGTGGAGACGCCCGGGACGTACCACCACTCGCTCATGGTCGGCAACCTTGCCGAACGGGCTGCGGAGTCGGTCGGGGCGGACCCCCTGGTGACGCGTGTGGCCGCCTACTACCACGACATCGGCAAGCTCGCGAACCCCCTGGCGTTCATCGAGAACCAAGGCGGCGGCGAGAACATCCACGACGAACTGGATCCGGCGGTCAGCGCCCAGGTCGTCAAGCAGCACGTTGCGGACGGGATCGACTTCGCATACCGGGCCAAACTGCCGAAGGCGCTCATCGCCTACATCCCACAGCACCACGGCACGGCGATCATGGGCTACTTCTACGCGCGCGCGCAGGACCTCGCGGCAGCACCGTTCGGAGGGGTCGGAACGGCAGAAGGCGCCAAGGCTGCTGCCGCCGTTGACGAGCGCAAGTTCCGCCACGCTGGACCCAAGCCGCAGACGCGCGAGGCGGCATTGATCATGCTGGCCGACGGCGTCGAAGCGTCCGTCCGCTCGCTCACCGCCCGCGACGAGCCGGCCATCCGCGCCATGGTCACCCGGATCCTGGACGAGCGCGTCAGCGACGGCCAGTTCGACGAGTGCGACCTGACCCTGCGGGACCTCGAGCTCATCCGTGAGGCGTTCGTAGGCCAGCTCCTGGGGATGTACCACACGCGGATCGCCTACCCGCAGAGCGAGATCGTGGACCTGGAGTCGCGACGTGCCGCGAGTGGCGGCGGCGGAGGCGGCGGCTCGGCCTCGTGACCGTGGAGGTCACGCCGTGACCCGGGCGATCTACCGGCCGCCGTGGCGCGTCGACATCACCGTGCGGGATGGGGTCGTCGCTCCGGTCTCCGTCGCCGCGCTCGCCCGGGCGGTCGTCGCTGCACTGACCGCCGCGGGCGCTCCGGCTCCGGCGTCCATCGGGATGATCCTGTCCGACGACGCGGAACTCGCCGAGCTGAACGCGACCCACATGGGCAAGGACGCCCCGACGGATGTGCTGTCGTTCCCGTTGCTGCCGCCGGGGGCCTTCCCGGTGCATCCCGGGGTCACGGGCCGCGGATGGGCGTCCGACCTTGACTTCCCACTCCCGCCCGGCCGGCGGCCCCACCTCGGTGACATCGTCATCTCCGTGGCGCGGGCGATCGAGCAGGCCGAGACCGGACGAGGTGGCCAGACCGGCGACGTCCGCTGGTCCGCCGCGGACGAGCTGCGCCTCCTCGCGATCCACGGCACGCTTCACGTTTGTGGCTGGGACCATGCCGAGCTGGCCGAGGAAGCCGCGATGCGGGCGCTGGAGAGCCGGCTGATCGAGTCGACGCGCACGGCCTGATCCGGCGCGCGGTACCATCGCGGCAGGCCCTCCCGGACGGGATCGGGCCCTGTCCGGCTGTCTGCGGAGCGCCGCCGGCCGCCTCTGCCCGGAGGGATGCGTGAAGCTCGTCGTCGGCCTGGGCAATCCCGGGTCGCAGTACGCGGGGACCCGGCACAACATCGGCTGGATGGTCGTGGACCGGATGGCAGACCGTGCCGGGTGGGCCGGCCGTGGCCGGCAGCGCGATGCCTCCAACGTGGTCGGCGGCCGCTATCACGGCCTGGACCTGACGCTCGTCAAGCCGCTCACGTACATGAACGAGTCGGGGCTGGCCGTCCGCAAGGCGCTCGCCCGCGACCACGCTCCGTTGCAGGACCTCCTGGTCGTGGCGGATGACTTCGCGCTGCCGTTCGGCAAGCTTCGCTTTCGCGAGGGTGGCAGCCACGGTGGCCACAACGGTCTTCGCTCCATCGTCGACGAGCTGCAGACCGAGAAGTTCAGCCGGCTCCGGGTGGGCATCGGCGAGCCCGGCCGAGACGTGATCGACCACGTCCTGTCGAAGTTCGAGCCGGACGAGAAGGCCCGGTTGGACGAGCTCCTGGATGCAGCAGCGGACGCCGTGGAGGCGTGGGCGAGGGTCGGAACCAGCAAGGCAGCCAACACGTTCAACAAGTTCGAGCTGCGGGCGGCCGACGCGGATATGACGGCAGCTCCCGGCGAGGTCGATGGTCCGGCGGGGGCCGACGGGATCCGGCGGACCAGGACCGGCTGGCGCCGGATCCTGCCGAAGCAGTCGGACGACTGACGCCCGTGACACGCCTCCACCCGTGACGACCCCGTGACGACCCCGCCACTTCGGGGCAAGCGCGGCCGCGACCGCCGGATCGGCGAACGTGTCGCTGCCGACTTCGCCGCGCGCCACGCCCCACCGACGGACGACGAGGCCATCGACTTCGATGTCGCCGAGGTCGACGCGGAGGTCGACGATCACCTAGCGCCGAGGCCCGCGACGCCGAGGTGCGCGCCGCCGCCCAGGCCCGGGCGCGCACGATCGAGGCTCGACGGACGGCAACGGCAGCCGCTGCCGGCGCGATCGCGTCGAAGAAGGGGAGCTGGTCACCGGCTGCCCGATCTGTCCGGCTTGCCGCCGTTGTTGGTCCGGACGGGTTCGTTCGAGAGCCTCCTGGAGCGACTGGGCAGGCCGATCGGCGAGGGGGGCAAGCCGGAGCGCGGACGCCACGCCGGCCTCGCTTCGGTGCCGCATGGCGCAAAGTCCTACCTGGCCGCGGCCCTGGCCCTCGCAGCCTCCGGTGAGCGGCTGGTCTGGATCGCCCGCGACGCGGAGATCGGGGACCGGGTGGCGGAGGAACTCGGCGCCTGGCTCGGCGACCCAGCGGCCGTGGTCGTGCTCGAGCCGCGCACGGCCCTCGCCTATGAACGGAGCGAACTGGTCGCCGACGAAACGGCCGCACGCGTCGCCGCGCTGGCGGCGTGGCGCAGTGGTCGGGCCAGGGTGATGGTCGCGGGCGTCCAGTCCCTGCTCCAGCACACCATCGCCCCCGACGATCTGCCGGCGGCGCCGCGCGAGATCGCGCCCGGCGCCCGTCTCCACCAGGACGCGTTGCTGCACGACCTGTTCGACCTTGGCTACGCCCCGGTGAGCGAGGTCGGCGGTCGTGGTGAGTTCGCCCGGCGCGGCGGGATCGTCGACGTCTTCCCGCCGTCCATGCCGCTCCCCATCAGGATCGAGTTCTTCGGCGACGAGATCGATTCCCTGCGCGCCTTCGACCCGACCGACCAGCGGACGGTGCAGACCGTGGACCGGATCGTCCTGCTGCCGGCGTCGGAGTTCCTGCTGCCGCAAGGTGGGGGTGCGGCCATCCGGGAGCGACTCGGGCGGCTGGCTGCGCGGCTGCCGGAGCGCCTCGCGGCGGATCTGTCCCGGTTCGAGGGCACCGGTGATGGGATGACCGCCGTCGATGCCTCCTCCGCCGCCAGTGTCGTGTCGGGCCAAGGCGGGCGAGAGACCCGGGCCGTCGCGGTCGGTGACGCAGCCGAGGTCTGGGCCGCCCACCTCGCCCCCGCGACCGGCCTGGATCACATCGGTCCCGGCACGCTGCTGCTCCTCGATGAACCCGGCGACATCGCCGAAGCCGCCGAATTCCTGTGGCGCCAGGCCGACGAACGCCGGGCGGAGTTGATCGCCGCCGGCGACCTGCCGAAGGAGTGGCCCTCGACGTATCTCCCGCCGCGCGATTGGAAGGGCCGCCTGGTCGCCTCGCGCACGTTGGAGCTCACCTGGGAGTCCGAACCGCCGGGCGATATGGCGATGGCGACCGGACGGCTCAGCTCGGGCGACCTGTTCGGCTGGCGCGAGCCGCAGCTTCCGCTCGGGCGAGCCGCGCGGCTTCCGGATGCCGTCCGCACCTGGGCCGACGAGGGCGCTCGCATCATCCTGGCCAGCGATCAGTCGGCGCGGCTCGCGGACATCCTCGGCGAGGCCGGGCACGCCGTGGGCGTCGTCCAGCGGATCGTGGACCCGCCGCCCACGGGTGCGATCGCCCTCGTGGAGCGCAGCCTCAACGGCGGCTTCGAAGGCGGTCCCGACGGCCTCGTCGTCGTGACGGATCGGGAGCTGTTCGGGACCGTCCGCGTCCGGCGCCCACGCGCGCTCCGCCGCGTCGTCCCACGGGACATCCTGGAGCGGCTGACCCCTGGCGATCTCGTCGTCCACATCGATCACGGGGTCGCGCGCTACGAGCACATGCTGCGGCGTGGCGGCACGGACGAGGACCGCGACTACCTGGAGCTGTCCTTCGCGGGCGGCGACCGGATCTACGTCCCGGTCGAACAGATCGCCAGGGTCACGCGGTACGCGGGAGGCGAGCGACCCCAGCTCTCCAAGCTCGGTGGCACGGAGTGGCTGCGCTCGAAGCAACGCGTTCGCAAGGCCGTCGCGGAGCTGGCCGAGGAACTGCTCCAGCTCTATGCCGCGCGCGCAGGTGCCCAGGGCCACGCCTTCGCGCCGGACTCGCCGTGGCAGGCCGAGATGGAGGCCTCGTTCCCATACGAGGAGACCGTGGACCAGTTGCGCGCGGTCGAGGAGGTCAAGGCGGACATGGAGCAGGTCCAGCCGATGGATCGGCTCGTCGTGGGGGATGTCGGCTATGGCAAGACCGAGGTCGCCCTGCGTGCGGCGTTCAAGGCGACCCAGGACGGCAAGCAGGTGGCGGTCCTGGTGCCCACGACCGTCCTGGCGGCGCAGCATCAGGCCACCTTCAGCCAGCGCTTCGGGGCGTTCCCGCTGAACGTGCGGCTCCTGTCCCGGATGGTCTCGGCCAGGGAACAGGCGGTGACCGTGGACGGGTTGGCGGATGGCACCGTGGATATCGTCATCGGCACGCATCGGCTGCTGAGCAAGGACATCGCGTTCAAGGACCTCGGGCTCGTCGTCGTGGACGAGGAGCAGCGCTTCGGGGTGGCCGCCAAGGAGCGGCTCAAGCGGCTGCGCAACGAGGTGGACGTCCTGACCCTGTCGGCGACACCCATCCCGCGGACGCTCAACCTGGCGCTGGCCGGGATCCGCGACCTGTCGGCGATCGAGACGCCGCCCGAAGACCGATTGCCGATCCAGACCCGGGTCGCGGAAGCTTCCGCCGGCCTCGTACGGGACGCGATCCTGCGCGAACTCGACCGCGGTGGCCAGGTCTTCTACGTCCACAACCGTGTCGAGACGATCGAGGCGCAGGCCGAGCAGCTGCGGCGGATGCTTCCCGGCGCCCGCTTCGTCGTCGGCCACGGCCAGATGACGGAGGGCGCGCTGGAGAAGGTGATGATGGCGTTCGCCGACGGCGCCGCGGACGTGCTGGTCTGCACGACGATCATCGAATCCGGGCTGGACATCCCCAACGCCAACACCATCGTCATCGACCGCGCAGACACGCTCGGCCTCGCCCAGCTCTACCAGCTCCGTGGACGCGTGGGCCGGAGCAGTCGGCGCGCGTATGCCTACCTGCTCTACCGGCGGCGCGAGCGTCTCAGCGACGAGGCTCGCAAGCGGCTCCAGGCCATCTTCAACGCCTCGGAGCTGGGCGCCGGCTTCCAGATCGCGCTGTCCGACCTGGAGATCCGGGGCGCCGGCAACATCCTGGGAGGCGAGCAGTCCGGGCACATGGCGGCGGTCGGGTTCGACCTCTACTCGCGGATGCTGGCCGAGGCGGTCGAGGTCCAGAAGGCGGACCTCGAGGGACGAGCCGCGGTCCTGGCCGCGCCGCAGGCCGTCCTGGACCTGCCCGTGGAGGCGCATCTGCCCACCGAGTACGTCCCCGACGTCGCCCAGAAGCTGGAGCTGTATCGCCGGCTGGCCCGGGCGAGGACGCCCCACGATCTGGACGCGTTCCGCAAGGAAGTCACGGATCGGTTCGGGGCGATGCCAAAGCCCGTCGCCAGGCTCGTGGAGGTCGCCGAGCTGCGCCTGGCCGCCGAAGCCGCGGGCGTGTCGTCGGTCTCGCGCGAGGAGGGCTGGCTCGTGGTTCGCTTCGGGGCCTCGCTGACGCGTGCGACCGCGATGCGGCTGCTGGCTGGTCCCGGTCTGCCGGGCACGAAGCCGTCCGACGTGACGTTCGCGTCCAACCAGGTCCGCATCCGGCTGCCTCGGGACGCCGGCAAGAGCTGGGCCCTCACGCAGGCCGTCGTCGCGCGCCTCCAGCACGACGCGGAGTGACGGCGCCGAGCCACTCGCTCAGGTCAGCTCGTCGGCCAGCAGGTCCATGAGCAACCCGTCGTGGAACGTGCCGTCCGGGCCGCGCTCGTAGAGACGCTGGATGCCGATCGGCCGAAATCCCAGCTTCGAGTAGACGCGGATCGCTCGGTCGTTCGCCGCTGACGGATCGATCGTCAGGCGGTGGTGGCCGCGGACGTCGATGAGGTACCGGGCGACGGTCCGGATCGCGTCCGGTCCGATGCCCTGGCCCTGGACATCGGTCGTCAGGAACAGGTCAACGCCGGCGTGCCGGTAGTCGGGATCGGTCTCCTCGGCGTACTGGATGCTTCCGACCACGACGCCGTCGAGCTCGATGACGAAGACCATGTCGTCCGCCTCGACCTCAAGCCACTCCTCGGCGACGGTGGCCGGGTCGGTCGGACCCCACCAGCGCGCTACGGATGGCTCGCGCAGGATCGCGCGCAGCCGTTCCGCGTCATCGCTTCGGGCCGGCCGAAGCAGGACGCGGTCGCCGGTCAAGGTCGGTGCTGGCATCCTCGCATCGTAGCAACCCTCGCTCCGCCGCTCGACGGGCTGGTACCCTCAGCGCCATGAGACCCCGACGAGAGATGCAGTCCGCGTCGACGGACCCCGGCCCCTTCGACCCCGCCCTGTTCCCCGACGTGGAGGCCCGCCGCGCCGTGGATGGCGGCGCACCGAGCGAGGCTTGGCGGGCGCTCATCGACGACCACCCGGTCGTGATCGCCGATGGCGCGATGGGCACGATGCTGTTCGCCGCAGGACTCCAGTTCGGCGATCCGCCGGAGGCCTGGAACGTCAGCGAGCCCGAGCTGGTCCGGCGCATCCATCGCGGCTACCTCGAGGCCGGTTCCCAGATCGTCATGACCAACACGTTCGGCTGCAACCGGCTCCGACTGGCGCTCCACGGCCTCGACACGCGCGTCGCGGAGTTGAACCAGACGGCAGCCGTCCTGCTCCGAGCCGAAGTGGACGCCAACGGCGGCGACGCACTGGTCGCCGGCGATATCGGGCCGAGCGGCGCGATCATGGCGCCGACCGGCACACTCGACTACGACGACGCGGTGGACCTCTTCGCCGAGCAGGCCGGGGCGCTCGTCGCGGGTGGCGTGGACCTGATCTGGATCGAGACGATGTCCGACCTGACCGAGATCAAGGCGGCCATCCAGGGTGTCCGCCGGGTCGCGCCCGGCATCCCGCTGATCGCGACCATGACCTTCGACACGCGCGGCCGGACGATGATGGGCGTCACGCCGGAGCAGGCGGTCATCGCGCTCGACGCGTGGGGCGCCGACGCCGTGGGCGGCAATTGTGGCAACGGCCCGGACGAGATCGTGACCGTCATCGAGCGGATGCGCGCGGTCGCCCCGAACGTGCGGCTGGTCGCCAAGTCCAACGCCGGGATGCCAGAGCTCGTGGATATGCGGGCGGTCTACAAGTCGGAGCCGTCTACGATGGCGGTCCAGGCCCTTGCGATGCGCGAGGCCGGCGCGACGATCATCGGTGGCTGTTGCGGCAGCACGCCGGACCACCTGCGCGCGATCGCAGCCAAGGTCAGTCGAGGCTGACCGACCGACCTCCGATCAGTCAAGCAGTGCGAACGCGCGGACCGGGAACGTCGCCATCCCCCGGATGCGCGGTGGGACGGCAAAGAAGCGGAAACCCTCTGCGGGGAGCGTCTCCAGCCCGGTCAGGTGCTCGACGAGCGGGATCTCGGCGTCCAGGATGATCGTGTGGGCCGGTCGTCGGCTGTCAGTCAGCGAGTCGATGTTGAGCGAGTCGATCCCGACCAGGGCCGCGCCGTGCTCGACCAGCCAGGTCGCCCCGGCCTCGGTCAGGAATGGATGGTCGCTGAGGTAGCCAGGTGTGCCCCAATGGGCGTCCCAGCCGGTCCGGAGCAGGACGGCCCGGCCCTCGACGGTCACTCCGTCGAAGGCATCCACCCCGATCGCCAGGTCCGGCCGCCCGCGACACTCCACGACGATGCCGGGCACGTCCACCACCGCATCAAGGGCCAGGTCGCCGAGGTCCGCCCGGCCCTCGAACCGGTGGGCCGGCGTGTCGAGATAGGTCCCGGTGTTCGCCACGAGATCGATCCGACCGATCTGGAATCTGGTGCCGGGGGCATACCGCGCCGCGGACTCCTCGTACGACAGGAATGTGGTGAGGGTCGGTCCCGGGATGCCTGGATGGGTCGTCATCCCATCGACGATCTCGTGGCTCAGGTCGATCGCTCGGCTGGTCATCGGCGCCCTCCTCGGTTCGACGTATCTTGCCACCCGTGGCCAGCCCGAGCAGCTAGTCTTCCCAGATGCGGCCCTTCACGTTCCTTGCCGGCATCCAGACGGTGATGGACGGCAAGACCCTCGCGGCCGAGGCTCGTCGTGCCGAGGGCATGGGCTTCGATGCCCTGGTCGTGCCGGACCACATGATCGAGCAGCTGTCGCCGGTTCCCGCGCTGGCGACGATCGCGGCGGCCACGGACCGGCTCCGCATCGCCGCGTTCGTCCACAACAACGACCTGCGTCACCCGGCCGTCCTCGCGCAGGACCTGGCCAGCCTCGACGTGCTGAGCGGCGGACGGCTGGACGTGGCCATCGGTGCGGGCTGGAACAAGCCGGAGTACGACGCCATCGGTCTGACCTTCGATCCGACGCCCATCCGGCAGGCCCGCCTCGAGGAAGCCATCGCAGTCCTCAAGGGCTACTTCGCCGATGGTCCGTTCTCGTTCGCCGGAGAGCACTACACGATCACAGACCTCGACGGTCAGCCGAAGCCGGTCCAGCGACCGCACCCGCCGTTCATGATCGGCGGTGGCGGGAGACGGACCCTGTCCCTTGCCGGCCGCGAGGCGGCCATCGTGGGCCTCGCCCCGCGGATCCTGCCGGGCGAGCGCTCGGACCCGGCATCGCTGACCCTGGCCGCCGCCGCGGAGAAGATCGAGTGGGTCCGGGAAGCCGCCGGCGACCGCTTCGACGACCTGGTCTTCAACGTGTACCCATCCACCTGGCCCATCACCATCACGAACGACCCGCGCGCCGAGGCCGCGAAGGTCGTGGAGGAGTTGCGCGGTCGGTCCGCCGTGGACCTGACGGTCGACGACGTCCTCGAGTCGCCGCAGCTGTTCATCGGGACCGTGGACAGCCTGGTCGAGAAGTTCCGGATGCTCCGGGAGCGCCTCGGGATCACATCGTTCATGACCGGCGACATCGATGAGCTGGCGCCCGTCGTAGAGCGCCTCGCCGGCTCGTAGCCGGACGAGCCGACCAGGATCCGACATGACGGTCCGCGACGAGATCTTCGAGCAGCCGCAGGCGGCGGCTCGTCTTCTGGCTGGTGCTTCGACACGGATCGCCGCCCTGGCCGATGCGATCCGTGCTCGGGACATCGATCATGTCGTGATCGCCGCCCGCGGATCCTCGGACCACGCGGCCATCTACGCGCAGTACGTCCTTGGCATCCGGCACGGTTTGACGGTCGGACTGGCGACGCCGTCGATCGTGTCCGTGTACGGGTCGGATCCGCGCCTGGCGCACGCGCTGGTCATCGGGATCAGCCAGTCCGGCGCCTCCCCGGACATCATCGCCGTCATCGCTGCCGCGCGGCACCAGGGTGGTCTCACGGTCGCGCTGACCAACGATCCGTCGTCGCCGCTCGGGATGGCGGCCGACTGGACGATCGCCCTGTCCGCCGGCCCGGAACTCGCGATCGCGGCCACCAAGACCTACACCTCGTCGCTTCTCGCGCTCGCCGCGCTCTCCGCGGCCCTGACAGGGGATCCCGCCGACCTCGAAGCCGTCGCGGCGACCCCGGACTCGTTGGCGGCCATGCTCGGCCTGGACCGTCGGCTCTCGGACGTCGCCCGCGAACACGCGGCAGCAGACCGTGCGCTCATCATCGCTCGCGGCTACGAGTACGCGACCGCGCGCGAGTGGTCGATCAAGATCAAGGAACTCGCCCACGTATTCGCCGATCCGTACTCGGCTGCCGACTTCGCCCACGGCCCCGTCGCCCTCATGGAGGACGGGGTCCCGTTGATCGCGATCGTCCGCGACGGCCCGGCGGCGGCGGGCCTCATCGAGCAGCTGGGGCGCCTGCGCGCCGAACTGGACCCGAGTCTCATGGTGCTGTCGGATCGCCAGGACGCACTCGAACTGGCGACCATCCCGGTGGCGCTGCCGGCTCCACCCGCGGAGTGGGTCGCACCCATCGCGACGATCGTCGCCGGCCAGCTGCACGCCCTCCATCTCACCCTCGCCCGTGGCAAGGATCCAGATGCTCCGCGCAGCCTGAGCAAGGTGACCCGGACTCGCTGATCCCGGCCGGGCGGGCCGGGCTCGGGTTCGCGTCGCGGATCGGGCGGAGTCAGTCGCGGAAGAACCGCGGGAGATGTGCCCGGTTGGCGTCCAGCAGGGCGTCGAGCAGCGGACCGGCGACCTCCGCGCCGACGAGCGGGTTCGCGATCAATGCTCGATGAGCGGTCCGCCGGTCACCCGACATCGCCGCTTCGATCGCGAGCTCCTCGTACGCCTTCGCCGCCTGGACAAGGCCGCGCAGTTCCTGCGCCAGCGGAGCCAGGGGGAGGGGATGGGCGCCGTCGCGATCCACACGGCATGGGATCTCCACCACTGCCGAGTCCGGCAGGTCCGGCAAGGCGCCTTCATTGCGCACGTCCACGACCTGGATGTCGCCGGCTCCGTCGTGGAGCGAGGCGATGAGCTGGGCGGCCGCCTCGCTGTAGAACGCCCCGCCGCGGTCGTCGAGGAGGGCCGGCTTCTCGGCCAGTGACTGGTCCTTGTACAGCTCCAGCAATCTACGCTCGATCTCCATCACCTCGCCGGCGCGGGTGTGTCCGCCCCGCTGTTCGGCGACGACGGCCGCCGTCTCGTAGTAGTAGTGGAGGTAGTAGGAGGGGATCGCGCCAAGGGCCCGGACGATCTCGACTGGGATCCCGACGTGTTCTGCAAGCGCCTCGGGCTCGGACTCCAGCAACTCCGGCAGGCGGTCCACCCCGTCCACCACGACCGCCCTCTCCCAGCTCAGGTGGTTGAGCCCGACGTGTTCGAGCTGCAGACGGTCGGGCTCCACGCCGAACCGGGCGGCGAGCTGGCGCTGGATGTTGATGGCCACATTGCACAGACCGACCGCTCGATGACCTTCATCGAGCAGGGCCTGCGTCACGATGCCCACCGGGTTGGTGAAGTCCACCAGCCACGCCCCCGGCGCCGCCCGACGGGCCGTCAGCTCGGCCAGATCCAGGACCAGTGGCACGGTTCGCAGCGCCTTCGCAAAGCCGCCGGCACCGGTCGTCTCCTGTCCGATGACGCCGAATCGCGGAGGTAGCGTCTCGTCCACGAGCCGCGCTGCCTGACCGCCGACGCGCAGCTGGATGAGGACGAAATCGGCACCGTCGATGGCCGCGTCACGATCGCCGGTCAGGGTCAGCCGGCCGGGCCAGTCCAGCTTGTCGAGCATGCGCCGGGCGAGGCCGCCCACGATCGACAGGCGTTCCGCATCGATGTCGAGCAGGACCAGCTCATCCAGGGGCAGGCGGGCCGCTCGGCGAGCGAAGCCCTCGACGAGTTCCGGTGTATAGGTGCTGCCGCCTCCGACGACGGCGATCTTCAGGCCCATGTTCGCTCCCGGGGCTTGACACCATTGCATATCTTGGCGCTATTGCTTATAACGTTATCAGCAACTTCGGTTTGCACAAGCCCGACTCGAGGACCGATCAGCCCGATGACTCGCTACCGGCTCGAACTCGGCCCCGTTCCGCTGCACCACCAGGTCTACCTTGACCTGAAGGCCGCTCTGGACGCTCACGAATGGAAGCCGGGCGAACAGGTTCCGACGGAACGTGAGCTCGCCGAGCGCTACGGCTGCAGCCTGATCACCATCCGGCGGGCCCTGGGCGAGCTGGTCCGTGAGCAACGCCTGGAACGGACCCGCGGTCGCGGCACGTTCGTCCTGCATCCGCGCATCGACCGCGACTTCGAGGGACACCTGTCCTTCACCGATGAGATGCGGCTACGTGGCATGGAGCCGGCGACCCAGCTCATCGCGGCCAGGCCGGAATCGGCCAGTGTGGCGGTGGCCGCGGCCCTGGCGCTGGAGCCGGGCTCGCCGATCATCTACCTGGAGCGTCTCCGCCTGGCGGATGGCGAGCCGCTGTTGCTCGAACAAGTCAACCTGCCGGCCGAGCGCTTCCCCGGCTTGCTGGCGTCTGATCTGGAGCGTGGCTCGCTATACGATCTGCTCGCGGATCGCTATGGGACCCGCGTCGCCAAGGCTCGCGAGCTTCTCGAACCGATCCTGCTGCCCGCCCGTGAGGCGCGCCTGCTGCGGCGCAAACGAGGCGCGCCGGCGCTCCTCATCGAGGGGATCGCCGCGACCCTGGACGGGACCCCGGTGGAGTTCGGACGAACGTACGTGCGTGGCGATCGCACCCGCTATTACGTGGAACGCGTGGTCGTTCGCCCGCGCTGGATCACCCGAGGAGAGGCCGAGGGCGACGCCACGGTCGCCGACGAATTGCGCCCCAGGGCTGCCGCGATGGAGGTGGAGCGATAGCCATCCGGAATCCCCGCGCCGCCCGATCATCGCCCGACCGCACATACCGGAGGAGTGACATGTACAGACGTCTCAGCCGCCTTGGCGTCCTTGCCACCGCCGCGGCCCTGCTCCTGTCGGCCTGTGGAACGTCCACGGCCGGACCAGTCGAGATCCGCTGGTATTGCTGCCTCGGCACGGGCGAGGATCCGGCCCAGATCGAGGTGGAGCAGGCCGTCGTCACTGCCTTCAACGCGTCACACCCGGACATCAAGCTGACGTTCGAACCGATCCCGTACGAAACCGCTCGTGACACGCTGGCCACGCAGCTCGCGTCGGGCAACGGACCGGACGTCGTGGGGCCCGTCGGCATCGGTGGGGCCGAGGCGTTCCACGGCCAGTGGCTGGACCTCCAGCCGTACATCGACAAGAACAAGTACGACATGTCCCAGTTCCCCGAAAGCACCGTCAACCTGTATAACGCCGGCGGCGAGGGGCAGGTCGGGCATCCCGTTCGCCATCTATCCATCGGTCCTGTTCTACAAGTCGGGTCTGTTCAAGGAGGCGGGGCTTGCGGAGCCGCCGCACCAGTGGGGTGGCAAGTACACGATGCCCGATGGGTCCGAAGTGGACTGGGACTACGACACGGCGACCAAGCTCGCGCTCCTGTTGACCGTCGACAAGAACGGCAAGGACGCGACGGACCCATCGTTCGATCCGGAGAACGTCGTCCAGTGGGGTTTCGAGCCGCAGCGGGATGATCTCCGACAGGTCGGCGCCTATTGGAAGGCGGGACAGTTCGCCAGTGGCGCGGACGGCACGACCGTGGAGATCCCGGCCGCCTGGGCTGCGTCTTGGAAGTGGTTCTACGACTCGATCTGGACGAACCACACGGCAATGACCGGCCCACAGTTCGCCGGCACGGACCTCAATCCGGATGGCTACCCGTTCTTCACGGGCAACGTGGCGATGAGCGAGAACTACTTGTGGTCCACCTATGGTGTGGCCGGCGCCGGCGACGACTGGAACATGGCCGCAACGCCGTCATACGAGGGCCAGACGACCGCGGCGTTCAACGCCGACACGTTCCGGATCCTCAAGTCCAGCAAGCATCCGGACGAGGCGTTCACGGTGCTGACCTACCTGCTCGGTGACGCCTCGAAGCAGCTCCTCCAGGCGTACGGTGGCATGCCAGCCCGAGTATCGGAGCAGGACGCCTTCTTCACCACGGCTCAGGAGGAGTTCACGCAGCCCATCGACTGGCAGGTGGCGAAGGACGGCGTCGCGTTTGCCGACGTCCCCAACTTCGAGAGCTACATGCCGGCCTACAACGAGTCGCTCGACCTGATCATCACGTTCGGGACGAAGTGGCAGGCCACCCCAGGCCTTGATATGGCCAAGGAGATCGAAGACCTGCGTACGCAGATGCAGGCCATCTGGGACAAGGCGGGATGATCGACCTGGCATGACCGAGACATCACGCACCAGCCCGGGCTCCGTCCATCGGCGGATGTCCGGGCTGGCCTGGCAGCGGGCGCGATGGGGATATGTCTTCATCGCGCCATGGATCATCGGGTTCTTCCTGTTCACCCTGATCCCGATGGTCGCGACGTTCGTCTTCACGTTCACGAACATCAACCTCGCCAACGCCGGGTCCGTCGAGTTCGTCGGCTTGACGAATTACCTGCAGCTCCTGACCGATCATCAGACGCACGCGTCGCTCCTCGTGACCTTCAAGTTCGCCATCATCGCGTTGCCGGTCTTCATGCTGCTTCCCTTCGTTGTCGCGATGCTGGTCAATTCGCGTCACTTGATGGGCACCTCCGCTTTCCGGGTCCTGTTCTTCCTGCCATACGTCGTGCCGTTCGTGGCGGGCGTCCTCATCTGGCAGCAGATGCTGTCGGATGCCGGCTGGGTCAACGACTTCCTGCGCTTCATCGGTATCGAGGACCCACCGGACTGGCTGCAAGACCCGACCTGGATCTACCCAGGGTTGGTGATCATGGGCGTTTGGGGGATCGGGGCCGGGATCATCGTCTACCTGGCCGGGCTCAAGGGCGTCCCGACGGAGCTGTACGACGCCGCCGACATCGACGGAGCGGGCTGGTGGGGGACGCTCCGCCACATCACCATCCCGATGCTATCGCCGGTCTTCCTGTACACCCTGATCCTGGGGATCGTGGAGGTCCTCCAGTACTTCCTCGTCCCGCTGGTCCTCAAGAACGGGACCGGTGAGCCGGGCGGCTCGACGCTCTTCTACAACCTGTACCTCTACAAGACGTTCTTCACCTTCCAGAACATGTCGTACGGCGCCACGCTGGCCTGGCTCCTGTTCGGCATCACCCTGGCCATCACGGCGGTCATCTTCCGGCTCTCGAAGCGCTGGGTCTACTACGCCGGCGATGTCCGGTAGGCCGGCGTGAGCGGGGCTCAGAGCGCCCATCTCCAGGAGGTCACGGTCGCTCAGACCGAGAGGCGGGACAAGCCGCGCCGCATCGGACCACCACCCCGGCGGTCGTTCCTGATCACGTTCATCGCCGTCCTGGCCGTGGCTGCGTTCCTGTCACCGTTCCTGCGTGCGTTCACCATCTCGATCAAGAGTGCCGATCAGATCAGCCAGCCGGGCTCCCCACTGTGGCCGGCCGACCAGGCGACCTTCGCCTACCAGGGAGAGGATCTGGATCTCGTCCTGCTGCCGATCGATGGGGCCACACGCGAGATGGCCATCCTGGAGCGTGGTCGGCTGGCGAGCACGCTTCATCGATCCGGCGGCGCCTGACGCCGCGCCGGTCGTGTGGCAGGGCTCGTGGCGAACGTTGGAGCCGGTATGGGTGTTCGCGCCGAACTGGTCCAACTACGCCGCAGTCTGGACCCTGATCGACTACCCACGCCTCATCTTCAACACGATCGCGATCGCGGTGATCGGCACCATCGGGACGGTGTCATCGTGCGTTCTGGTCGCGTATGGGTTCGCTCGCTTCAAGTTCCCAGGTCGGAACCTGCTGTTCATGATGTTGATCGCCACCATCTTCCTGCCGGCCGCCGTGACGCTCATCCCCACCTACACGGTGTTCGCGAAGATCGGCTGGGTGGGCACCTGGTTGCCGCTGCTGGTCCCGGCGTTCTTCGCGAACGCCTATGACGTCTTCCTGCTGCGCCAGTACTTCATGACGATCCCGCTGGAGATGGACGAGGCGGCCTCGATCGACGGAGCCGGCCCGTTCCGAACGCTCTGGTCCGTCCTGCTGCCGCAGGCGCTTCCGGTCGTCATCGCGGTGGCGATCTTCCACCTCGTGTACTCGTGGAATGACTTCTTCGGGCCGTTGATCTACCTGTCCACCCAGCCGGAGCTGCAGCCGATCGCGGTCGGCCTGTCTCGTCTCAATGGACTGCACTTCAGGGATCCGGGCATCATCCAGGCCGGTACCCTGATGACGCTCGTGATCCCGGTCATCGCCTTCCTGCTGACCCAGCGCTTCTTCACCCGGGGGATCGTCATCACCGGGGTGGACAAGTGACTGCGTGGCGCGTCGCGCTGACGTTCGATGTCGAACACCCCGACCGCCCGAGCTTGCCGGGGGCGACCGAGCGACTCCTCGATGCACTCGACGACGAACGCGTGCCCGCGACGATGTTCGTCCAGGGCCGCTGGGCCGAGGCGTACCCGACGACGGCCCGGCGAGTCGGCTCGACCGATCGTCTCGTCGGGAGTCACTCGCATTATCACGTCCGGATGCCGCTGCTCACCGACGCCGGTCTTGCCGCCGATCTTGGCGACGCCGAGGTCGTCATCCGCGAGTTCGTCGGCGTGGACCCGCGACCGTGGTTTCGCTGCCCATTCGGGGCGGGCTCCGATGACGCGCGGGTCCTTGGTGCGATCGACCGGGCCGGCTACCGGCACGTGGGTTGGGACGTCGACGGGGAGGACTGGCAGGCCGGGCGTAGCGGGGCGGCACTCGCCGCGGACGTGGCGGCCTCCGCGATCCGGCAAGGCGACGGCGCCGTCGTCCTGCTGCATGCATGGCCGACGGCCACCATAGAAGCCCTGCCCTTGATCCTCGGACGGCTTCGCGACGCGGGGGCGAGGTTCGTGCGTATCGATGAACTGGCCGCCCGATGACGGCCGACGATCGCGCAACGTTCGTCATGGGGGTCGATGGCGGCAATTCCAAGACCGATGTCGCCCTCGTCGACGCCGACGGCCGACTGATGGCCGCGCTCCGGGGTCCGACGATCTCGCATCAGCAGGTCGGGCTGGAGCGGGGAGCGGACCGCCTGCTCGAGCTGGTCGGCGCGGTGCGGGCAGCAGCAGACCTCGAACCGGATGGTCCGCTTCCGGTCGAAGCGGTGTACTGCCTGGCCGGTGCCGACTCGGCCGGCGACATCGCGCGGCTGACGGCCGCGTTCGCCGCGCGGCCACTCGCCCAGAGCGGGCATGTGCTGAACGACGCGTTCGCCCCGGTTCGGGCTGGAGCTCGGCGCGACTGGGGCGTGGCGGTCATCTGCGGGGCGGGCGTGAACGCGGCCGGTATCGCCCCTGACGGGCGAACCGCGAAACTCGCTGCGCTCGGAGCCATCTCGGGCGACTGGGGCGGGGGCGGCGACGTCGGCCTGGCCGGCCTCGGCGCCGCCGTCCGAGCGCGAGACCGGCGAGGCCCCAGGACGCTCCTGGAGCACAGCGTCGCCGCTCACTTCGGCCTCGGCCGCCCCTTCGATGTCGCGAACGCGCTCGAGCACGGACGGATCGGGCTCGAGCGGCTGGCCGAGCTGTCGCCGGTCGTCTTCGCGGCAGCGAGTCTCGGTGACGCCGTCGCGATCGGGATCGTGGATCGCCTGGCCGATGAGCTGGCCGTGATGGCGAGTGCCATCATCCGGCGCCTGAACCTCACTCGCCTCGATCCCGACGTCGTGCTGGCCGGTGGGGTCATCGAAGGGATCGACGCCGCCTTCGAGTCGCGCGTCTCGAAGGCGATCAACGACGTTGCCCCCGGTGCCCGCCTCACCAGGCTGGAGGCGAAACCGGTCACCGGGGCGGTCCTGCTCGCCCTGGACCGATGGCTCCGTGACGATCCCTCGCGACGGGAACCGGCTGCCGATCGCGTCAGGCAGGGACTGGGGGCGTGGCGACCAGCCTGAGGACCGTTCGACGGCCCGGGGACGGCCAGTCGGACCGGCACCGATCGCCTTCGCACGCCATCCTGTGTCGGTGCAGACAGCCATGACCTCGCGCGACGACGGCCTATGGTCGCCGCGCCGGCGGGTCCTCAGCGGCGGCCTCGTCCTGACCATCACCCTGGTCGCCTTCGAGGCGCTCGCGGTCTCGACCGTCCTGCCCATCGTGGCGCGCGACCTGGGCGGCAAGGAACTGTACGGCTGGGTCCTCTCCGCCTTCTTCCTGGGTTCGCTCATCGGGATCGCGATCGTGGGTGGCACGGTGGATCGCGGTACGCTCGGCCGGCCGTTCGCACTCGGCCTCAGCCTGTTCGGCATCGGTCTGCTGATCGGCGGCCTGGCGCCGAGCATGCCGGTCCTGATCGCAGCCCGGTTCATCCAGGGCCTCGGGGCCGGGACGATCCCGCCGATCGCCTATGTCGCCATCGGCCGGAGCATGCCCGAGCGCCTTCGGCCGCGGATGTTCGCCACGCTGTCCACGGCCTGGATCCTGCCCGGCGTCGTCGGCCCGGCGTTGGCCGGTCTCGTCGGCGAGGCCCTCGGCTGGCGGTACGTGTTCCTCGGCCTGCTGCCATTCATCGCCGTCGCCGGGGTCCTCACGCACCACGCCATCGCCTCGGTGCGTGCACCGGATGCCGCCGTCGCGGACGAGCACACGGCGGGGAACGCCGGGCGCCGCCGGTTGCCTTTCGCCCTGCTGGTCAGCCTGGGCGCCGGGCTGTTGATGGCCGGCCTCTCGCTGGGCGACCCGCTGCCGGCCCTCGGCCTGGTCGCCCTTGGCCTGCTCGTGGGGCTGCCGGCGCTCCTGCGACTCACGCCGCCGGGGACCTTGACCGCCCGCCCGGTCCTCCCCGCGGCGGTCCTGCTGCGCGGCATCCTGACCTGTTCCTTCTTCGCGGTGGATGCCTACGTGACCCTGACCCTGGAGGACTGGCGAGGGCTGTCGGCGATCGCTGCGGGGGTCGTCCTCACCGCCGCGACCCTGTCGTGGACGGCCGGCTCGTGGATCCAGGCGCGCAATGCCGAACGCTGGCCGACGCGGCGGTTCGTGCAGGTCGGCTTCGGTGTCGTGATCCTGGGCCTGGCCCTGTTCATCCCGATCCTCCATCCGGATGTCCCGGTCTGGCTGGCCGTGCCGACCTTCGCCGTGGCCGGCCTCGGGATGGGCCTGGCCTATGCCCCGCTGGCGCTCATCGTCCTTCGCGAGGCACCGGCGGGCTCCCAGGGCACTGCGTCGAGCGCACTCTCGCTCATGGACATCCTGGGAACGGCGATCGGGATCGGTGTGTCCGGTGCGATCGTGGCCGCCAGCATCCGTTCGAGCGATGAGGCCGGTCCGGGCCTGGCGGTGGCGTTCGTGGTGGCGATCGCGGTGGGCGTCGGCGGTCTCGCCCTGACCGGTCGGCTGCGTGGTGCGCGGCCTGCGGTAGACTTCGGTGCGGCCAGAGCCCCAGACGACGGCGCCGCGGCTCGACCCCAGGAGGGCTGATACCGATGTCCGCCGAGGACCTTCGCTCGAAGATCCGCGAGATACCCGACTTCCCCAAGCCCGGCATCCTGTTCTACGACATCACGACGCTGCTCAAGGACCCGGGTGCCTACAAGGAATCGATCGACCTGATGCTGGCGCCGTATGCCGGCGAGGCGATCGACCTGGTCGTCGGGATGGAGTCACGCGGGTTCATCTTCAGTGCGCCGATGGCCTACCTGATCGATGCCGGACTGGTCCCGGTGCGCAAGCTGGGCAAACTCCCGGCCGAGACGATCTCCGTGGAGTACGCGCTCGAATACGGCTCCAACACGCTCGAGATCCACCGCGATGCGATCCAGCCCGGCCAGAAGGTCCTCATCGTGGACGACCTCCTCGCGACGGGTGGCACCGTGAAGGGCACGATCGAGCTCGTCGAGCGGCTCAAGGGCGACGTGGTGGGCCTGGCATTCCTGGTCGAGCTGGAGTTCCTCAAGGGACGCGAGCGGCTGGACGGGCGCCGGGTCACCAGCGTCATCCAGTACTGACCGCCGATGCGGCCGAGGGTCCGAACCAGTTGACCGATCCCGTCGACGACACAGCGGAGCCCGGGGCGATCCCATCCGCGGGCGCTGAGACGGCGGCGCCCGGGCCGTCCGCCCAGGTGGCGGTCGCCGGCTCGGCCGCCACCGAGGTCGATCTGGGCCGTCGGCGGTTCTTCCGCCAGTTCGCCGGCGATATCATCCACACCGCGGCGACGATGGCCGGGGCCGCCCAGGCTCTCCAGCGGGCGTCCGCCGAAGCCGCCGGCGCACTGCTGGACCCCGACGGGGGCAGTCCCCTGGCCGGGCTCCAGGCGGAGTTCGCCGGCGAGCCACTGCCCCGGGGCTTCCGGACGCCGTTCCGGGAGGACGACGGCGTCCTGTACCTGGTCGACCAGCGCCACCTTCCCGACGCCCTCGTCGAGTACGACTGCCGCTCGGCCGGAGAGGTGTCCTTCGCCATCCGGGAGATGATCGTCCGCGGCGCCCCAGCCATCGGCCAGGTCGCGGCCATCGGGCTGGCGATGACCGCGGCGAAGTTCATCGATTCGAGGCCATATGCTCGACGGGCGACGCTGCGCGGCGGAGCCAACGTGCTGCGCCAGTCGCGGCCCACCGCCATCAACCTGACCTGGGCGGTCGATCGGGTCATGGCCCGGTATGAGGCGCTCGGCGACCTGTCGGAGGATGGGGCCGCCATCGCGCGGGTCATGCGTGAGGAGGCCGACGCGATCGTGTTCGAGGCGACGACCGACCATGGCCGTCTGGCCCGGTTCGGATACGACGCGCTGCCGCCGGTCACGGACGCCCCGCTGCGGATCCTGACCCACTGCAACACCGGGCCGCTGGCGTGCGGCCAGTTCGGGACCGCGCTGGGCGTGGTGCAGGTGGCCCATTTCGCCGAGCGGCCGATCCACGTCTGGGTGGACGAGACGCGCCCGTATCTGCAGGGCGCCCGGCTGACGGCCTGGGAACTGGCCCAGGCGGGCGTGCCGCACACCCTCATCCCGGATGTGGCGGCGGGGCACCTGATGGCTCGCGGCGAGGTGGACGTGATCCTCGTCGGCGCGGATCGTGTGGCGGCGAACGGCGACACGGCCAACAAGGTCGGGACGTACACGCTGGCCGTGCTGGCGGCCCGCCATGGCGTGCCGTTCTACGTGTGTGCCCCGACCAGCTCCGTGGACCTGGCCACCCCCGACGGGGACGCCATCCCGATCGAGGAGCGCAAGGCGGAGGAGGTCCTGTCGTTCCGGGGCGTTCGCATCGCACCCCCCGATACGCAGGTCCGCAACCCGTCATTCGATGTCACACCGGCCGAACTCATCACCGGCATCGTCACCGAAGAGGGCGTGATCCGGGACGCCGTTCGAGGAAGGGCTCGCCGCGGCCGTGGCCGGCGCGATCGCCCGCCGCGCTGCCACGCCCTCGCCATTCGCCACGGCGGGCGCCGGCTGATGGCTACCGTCGCGCTCGGTCGCCGGAGCGGTGTCGTGGTTCGCACGACGACGGACCGGGCGCTGCTGCGCTCCTACCTCGAAGGGGACCGACTGTTCTCCGCCTACGCCATCTGCGACCTCGAGGAGCGCGAGTTCGCCCGGACGCGCTGGGGCATGGCCTGGGAGGGCGACCAGCCGATCGCGCTCGTCCTCGAGTACAACGGCCCTACGCCGCAGCCGCTGTTCATCGCGGGGCGCCCGGACGGCATCGGGGTCATCCTGCGCGACCTCATCCGGCCCCGGGTCGCCTACATCGCCGCCAGGCCCGAGGCCATCCCCGCGATCGGCGCGTACTACCGCGTGGATCCCGGTGTGGCGATGGTCCGGATGTGGGTGGATCGCGCTCGCTTCCGCCCGTACCCAGCCAGTGTCCAGCGTCTGCTGCCGATCGAAAGCGGGGAGCTCAACCGGCTCTACCAGCTGGGCTTCGCTTCCTGGCTCCCGTCGACGTCGATCGCCGACGGCGTCTACTACGGGATGCGCGTGAACGGTCAGCTGGTCGCGGCCGCGGGCACGCACGTCGTCAGCCCGTCGGCCCGTCTGGCGGTCGTCGGCAACGTCCTGACCCATGTCGACTATCGTGGTCGCGGATACGCGACCGCCGTGACCGGCGCGGTCACGGCCGAACTGCTCAGGACGTGCGACCAGGTCGTGCTCAACGTCCGCTCCGACAACCCACCGGCGCTCAACGCCTACCGCCGACTCGGCTATGCCGAGCACGCCCGGTTCGAGGAGCGCCTGGTCCATCGCCTTGGCTCACCATGGCCCGCCCTCACGGCGCCGCTGCGCCGCCTGTTCGAACGCAAGGAGACCGATCGCCCATGACCTCCACCAGCGTCCTCCCAGCCCACGATGTCACCGACCTGGGTCTCGCGGCCGAGGGCGTCCGACGGATCGAATGGGCGGAGCGGGAGATGCCCGTCCTGCGCCTGATCCGCGAGCGCTTCGAGCGCGAGCAGCCGCTGGCCGGTCTGCGCATCGGTGCCTGCCTGCACGTCACGACCGAGACGGCCAACCTGATGCGCACCCTCAAGGCGGGCGGCGCCGAGGTCGTCCTGGCCGCGTCCAACCCGCTGTCGACCAAGGACGATGTCGCGGCCGCGCTCGTCGCCGAGTACGGCATCTCCACCTACGCTCGCCGTGGCGAGGACAACGCCACGTACTACGCCCACCTCGAGGCGGTCGCCGACACGCATCCACTGCTGACCATGGACGACGGCTGCGACCTCGTGTCGCTGCTGCACAAGACCCGCCCCGGCCAGGTGGCGGAGGTCCTTGCGGGCACCGAGGAGACGACGACCGGTGTCATCCGCCTGCGGGCGATGACCGCCGACGGCGCACTGGGGTTCCCGGTCATCGCGGTCAACGAGGCCCAGACCAAGCACCTCTTCGACAACCGCTACGGGACCGGCCAGAGCACCCTCGACGGGATCCTGCGCGCGACCAACATCCTGATCGCGGGCCGAAAGGTCGTCGTCGCGGGGTACGGCTGGGTCGGCAAGGGGATCGCGTCGCGGATGGACGGCCATGGCGCCCACGTCGCCGTCGTCGAGGTCGACCCGATCCGCGCCCTCGAGGCGCTCATGGATGGCTTCGCGGTCATGTCGCATCGCGACGCCGCGGCCTGGGGCGAGCTGTTCATCACCGCCACCGGCAACCTGAACGTGTTCCGGCGCGAGCACTTCGAGGTGATGCGCGACGGCGCGATCATGGCCAACTCCGGCCACTTCGACGCCGAACTGGACCTCCCGGCGCTCCAGGCGCTGGCCGAGGGTCACGTCCGCGAGGTCCGTGACAACGTCCAGGAGTTCGACCTGGGCGGCAAGAAGCTGAACCTCATCGCCGAAGGTCGCCTGGTCAACCTGGGCGCGGCCGAGGGTCACCCGGCGGCGGTCATGGACATGAGCTTCGCCAACCAGGCCCTGTCGGCGGAGTACGTGGCGCTCCATCACGCCGAGCTGGAGGCGAAGGTCTACGTCGTCCCCGAGGCGATCGATGCCGAAGTGGCGCGCCTCAAGCTGGCGGCGCTCGGGATCGAGCTCGAGCCGATGACCCCGGAGCAGGCGGCGTACGTCGCGTCCTGGCAGCACGGCACCTGAGCCCGGATGACCGAACCGACCATCGCGCCATACGGGTCGTGGCGGAGCCCGCTCCGGATCGACGACCTGGTCGGCGACGTCGTGTCGCTCGCCGAGCCGTGGGTCGATGGCGATGACGTCTACTGGCTGGAAGGTCGCCCCGCCGAGGGCGGCCGGCAGACCCTCATCAGGCTGGGCGCCGACGGCGTCCCGACGGAGCTGACGCCGGCACCGATCTCGGTCAGGTCGCGGGTCCATGAGTACGGCGGCGGCTCGTATGTCGTCGCCGGGGGCGTGGTCGTCTACTCGGATCACGCCGACGGGCGACTCTATCGACTGGACCCAGGAGGCGACGCTCCGGTGCCGATCACGCCCGGCGGGCCATGGCGCTACGCGGACATGCGCTTCGACCCGTCGCGCCGGCGGTTCGTGGCCGTCCGGGAGGATCACTCGGGCGAGGGCGAGCCCGTCAACCAGATCGTCGACGTGCCGCTGGACGGGGAGCGCGACCCACGCGTCCTCGTGACCGGACCGGACTTCGTGGCCGCGCCGCGCATCTCCCCGGACGGCGGCCGCCTCGCCTGGCTGGAGTGGGATCACCCGCATATGCCATGGGAGGCGACTCGACTTCGGGTCGCCCCGATCGGGGCCGATGGCACGTTGGGCGAACCGGAACTGGCCGCCGGAGGCCCGGACGAGTCGATCGCGCAGCCGGAGTGGAGCGCGGACGGGACGCTCCACCTCGTCTCGGATCGGAGCGGCTGGTGGAACCTGTACCGCCTCGTGGAGGGCCCGCGACTGGAGCCACTCGCCCCGATGGAGGCGGAGTTCGCGGATCCCGCGTGGGTCTTCGGCCGGTCGTCCTACGGCTTCCTCGCCGACGGGTCCATCGTCGCGGTCGGGCGATCCGGTGGCCACGACCGGCTGTTCCACATCACGCCGGGCGTCCTGATCGGTGAGGTCGAGACGCCGTTCACCGAATTCGACGGGCTTCGCGTCGGCCCGAGCGGCGTCGTCGCCACTGCCGGTTCGCCGGACGGGCCGACGGTGCTGGTCCGACTCGACCCGGAGACGCTGGCCCCGGCCGGGGTCCTGCGTCGGACCAGCTCGATCACGCTGGATCAGGCGTCGATCTCCCTGCCCGAGGCGATCGACTTCACCTCCACGGACGGCCGCATCGCGCACGCGCTGTACTACCCGCCACGGAACCCGTGGTTCGCGGCGCCGGATGCGGAGCTGCCGCCGTTGATGGTCGTGTCGCACGGCGGTCCGACGTCCAATGCCTCGAGTGCGCTCGACCTCGGGATCCAGTTCCTGACCAGTCGAGGCATCGCCGTCGTCGACGTGGACTACGGCGGGAGTACCGGCTACGGGCGCGAGTACCGCCATGCCCTGGACGGAGCCTGGGGGATCGTGGATGTCGATGACTGCGTCGCGGCCGCGTCGTTCCTGGTGGACGCGTGGCGACGTCGACCCGCGACGTCTGGCTATCAAGGGTCGGAGCGCTGGCGGGTTCACGACGCTGGCCGCGCTGGTCCGTTCACGACCGGTTCAGCGCCGGGATCAGCGCCTTCGGGGTGGGGGACCTGGAGGTGCTGGCTCGCGACACGCACAAGTTCGAGTCGCGCTACCTCGACAGCCTCGTCGGGCCGTATCCGGCGCGTGCCGACGTGTATCGCCAGCGCTCGCCGATCCACCGCGTTGACGAGATCACGTGCCCGGTGCTGGTCCTGCAGGGCGCTGACGACAAGGTGGTTCCGCCGGCCCAGGCCGAGGCGATCGTCGCGGCGCTCGCCGCCGACGCGATCCCACACGCCTACCTCCTGTTCGAGGGTGAGGGCCACGGGTTCCGCGGCGAACCGGCCATCCGTCGCACGCTTGAGGCGGAGCTGTCGTTCCTCGGCCAGATCTTCGGCTTCGAGCCTCGCCGATGCGATCGAGCCGGTCGCCGTGGCTGGTCTGCTACGCTCCCCGGGACCAGCCAGATCCACGGGAGGCCCACCGGCCGGATGAGCATCGTCGACGCCAAGCAGTACCTGTTCACGTCCGAATCGGTGACCGAGGGTCACCCGGACAAGATGTGCGACCAGATCAGCGACGCGATCCTGGACGCGATCATCAAGGACGACCCGGATGCCCGGGTCGCCTGCGAGACGGCCACGACGACCGGCCTCGTGATGGTCCTCGGCGAGATCTCCACATCGACCTACGTCGACTTCCAGGCGGTCGTCCGCGACACGGTCCGCGACATCGGCTACACCCACTCGGACTACGGCTTCGACTACATGACCTGCGGAACGCTCGTGTCGGTCAAGGAGCAGTCGCCGGACATCGCCCAGGGTGTCGACGCCGCGCTGGAGGTCCGCGACGATGCGGCCCCGGCGTACGAGCTCGGCGCCGGCGACCAGGGGATGATGTTCGGCTTCGCCTGCCGCGAGACCCCGGAACTCATGCCGCTGCCCATCGCCCTCGCTCACCGCATCGCCCGCCGCCTGACCGAGGTCCGCAAGTCCGGCCAGCTGCCCTACCTGCGCCCGGACGGCAAGACGCAGGTCACCGTCGAGTACGAGTCACGGCGTCCCGGTCCGGGTCAGGACGGTCGTCGTCGCCGCCCAGCACGACCCGGACGTCCGCGAGGAGCGGCTGCGCTCAGGAGATCGTCGAGGCCGTCATCCTGCCGATGCATCCCGCACGAGCTGCGCGACGACGGACCCGATCATGCATGTCAATGCGACGGGTCGGTTCGTGACCGGCGGGCCGATGGGGGACGCCGGCCTGACCGGTCGCAAGATCATCGTCGACACCTACGGCGGCATGGCCCGCCACGGCGGGCGGTGCCTTCAGCGGCAAGGATCCGACCAAGGTGGACCGCTCCGCCGCGTATGCCGCCCGCTGGGTCGCCAAGAACGTGGTCGCCGCCGGATCTGGCGGACCGGTTCGAGGTGGAGGTCGCCTACGGGATCGGCATCGCCCACCCGGTCAGCCTGACCGTCGAGTCGTTCGGGACGGGCAAGGTGCCGGACGACGAGCTCCAGCGGATCGTCGAACGGCAACTTCGACCTGCGCCCGGCGTCGATCATCGCCGCGCTGGACCTGCGCCGGCCGATCTACCGCCAGACCGCCGCGTACGGTCACTTCGGCCGGCCGGACCTGGACCTGCCCTGGGAGCGAACGGACAAGGCCGCCCTGCTGGCGTCCGAGGCCGGGCTGCCCGAACCCGATGCTGGTGGGCGCTACGACCCGCTGAAGGCCCGGACGCCGCGTCCACGGCCAGCTGGTCCTGGGCCGAGTCGCCGCCGCTGACGCCGACCGCGCCGACCAGGACGCCGTCACGTTCCAGTGGCATGCCGCCCGCGAACACGATGGTCGCGTCCGCCTGCGACGGACTCGTAGCCGTAGAACTCCGTCCCTGGCTGGACGATCGGGGCGAGGTCGCGAGTCGGCATCCGGTTGGCCAGGGCGGTGAACGCCTTGTCGCGGGCCAGGGTGATCCCGACCAGGTCCGCGGCGTCCATCCGTTCGAAGGCGACGAGCTGGTCGCCGGCGTCCACCACGGCGCAACTCATCGCGACGCCGAGCGACCGGGCCACGTCCTGGACCGCGTCGATCACCGCCCGGGCGGCCGCCAGGGTCAGGCCGGTCGCCTGGGAGGCGGTGGGACCTCGCCAGCTGTCCACGTTGTCGAGCGGAAAGCGCTCCACCCGAGCCAGGTCAGTCGTCCGCGACGATCGACGTCATCGAGCCACCCCGGCCACCGGATCGACGCGCATTCCACATCAGGAGCAACTGGCCGATCAGCAGCATCCCGATGGTGAAGGCCAGGACCATCGTGGCGATCGCGTTCGTCTCCGGCGTCACGCCGCGCTTGACCTGTCCGAAGATGTACAGCGGCAGCGTCGTGGAGCCGGGACCGGACACGAACGTGGTGATGACGTAGTCGTCGAAGCTGAACGTGAACGACAGCAGGAACCCGGCCACGATCGCCGGCAGGAGCTGCGGGAAGGTGATCTGGCGGAAGGTTCGCCACGGCGTCGCGAACAGGTCCTGGCTGGCCTCGACGAGGGTCCGGTCCATCCCGGACAGGCGGGCGCGAACGAGCAGCAGGACCAGGCTGGTGTTGAACAGGACGTGCGCGCTGATGATCGTGAAGTGGCCGAACGTGAGCTTGAACACGCCCTTGCCGCCGCCCTGGATGCGCGATCAGGACCGGGTTGACGATGTCGAAGTGCGGTGGCGAAGAACACGAGCGTCGCGAGGGCGATGACGATCTCCGGGACGATGATGCTGATGTAGGTCAGTCCGTCGTAGCCGGCCCGGATGTTCCGCCCCACGCGCTGCAGGCCGAGTGCGGCCATCGTCCCGAACAGGGTCGCCAGGATGGCATTGAAGAAGGCGATCGAGATGCTGTTGCCGAGTGCCTTGGTCGCGACCGAGTTGCCGAGCGCCCGACCGAACCAGTCGGTCGTGAACCCGGTCCAGATCGTGGCCAGCTGGTTCGCGTTGAAGGCGAACAGGACGACGACGAAGATCGGCAGGTACAGGAAGGCGTACACCAGGACGGCCTGGAAGCGGAACACGCCATCGACGAAGCCGTCCATCCGCTCCGAGGCGATCAGCGCTCGGCCGCGCTTCGGGCGGGGCGTGGTACTGCCGATGGCGCGCCGACGCTGCCGCGCGCTCACAGGACGCTGACCTCACGTTCCTGGCGGCCGCGGTTGACGAACCAGACGTAGACCGTGATCGTCACGAGCATGATCGCGATCAGGACGACGGCCTTGGCGGCGCCGAGCGGCCAGTTCCTCGCCTCGAGGAAGTCCAGTACGAGGGCGTTGCCGATCAGGAACGTCCGTCCGTAGCCCAGGATCTGCGGGATGACGTACTCGCCGATCATCGGGATGAACACGAGGATGCTGCCGGTGATCACGCCCGGCAGGGCGATCGGCAGGGTGATCTGGCGGAAGGTGGCCCAGCGGCCGGCGCCGAGGTCCTTGGATGCCTCGACCAGCGAGCGGTCCATCCGCTCGAGGGTCACGTACAGCGGGAAGATCATCAGCGGCAGGTAGCCGTAGACCATGCCCGATCATGATCGCGAACGGGCGTGCCGAGGATCCGGAAGTCCGGGTCGCCGATCAGCGATCCGATGAACCCGCCCACGTTCTCGCGCCCGAGCACGATCAGCCAGCTGTAGGTCCGGATCAGGAAGCTCGTCCAGAACGGGATGACGAGCAGCAGGATCAGGAGGCCCTTGCGGCGACCCGCACGGGTGGCCAGGAAGTAGGCGAGCGGCAGGGCGATGAAGAGGGTCAGGGCCGTCCCCATGAACGCGAGCTTGAGGCTCTCGATGAACGGATCCGCACCCTTGATCACCTGGCCGTAGTTGTCCAGGTTGAAGCCCGGCGCGTAGCCGCCGTTCTTGGCCTTCACGCCGAAGCTGAAGACGACCACGAAGGCCATCGGCAGCACGAGCAGGACCAGGTACCAGAGGCTCGCCGGGGCGAGCAGGACCGACGGTCAGAAGGCCGGCGCGTGACCGGCCTTCTGGCTCGCGTGTCTCGATGGGCGGCGTCGCCGTGGCCATCGGGTCGCTACCTATGCTGCTCGTCAGCCGCCGATGCTGGACTTGAACTTGGTCCAGACGGCGAGCCGGTCCGCGTTGTCCGTGGACGACGGGTCCGCCCCTTCCAGGTTCGCCATCGCCTCTTCGGGCGGGAAGATCGCCGGATCGTCGAGCATCTCCTGCGGGAGCAGCTTCTTGGCCTCGAGGTTCGGCGTGCCGTAGCCCGTCAACTCGGTCTCCAGGGCCTGCGTGTCCGGGCGCTCGATGAAGTCGAACCAGGCGTACGACCCGTTCGGGTGCGGCGCGTCGGCCATCATGACCCACACGTCCATCCAGAACAGGGTGCCCTCGCTCGGCACCACGTACTTCGTGTCCGCCGTCTCGGGGTTCGCCTGCAGCTCGACGAGCGGGCCGGTCCAGCCGAGGACCATGGCCGCCTCCTCGGACGACAGCTTGTCCTGGTAGGTGTCCGAGTCGAGGGCGAGGACGTGCGGCGCCAGGTCCTGGAGCAGCTTGCTTCGCCTCGTCGAGCTCCTTCGGATCGACGGAGTTGAGCGAGTAGCCGAGCATCTTGAGCGGCATCGACCAGCACGTCGCCCGCCGAGTCCACGAGGACGACCTTGCCGCTGTACTTGCCGACCGCGAGGTCGTAGAACTCCTTCCACGAGGTCAGCGGCTCCGTCACGATCTTGGAGCGATAGAGGATCCCCGTCGTCCCGAAGTCCTTGGGGACGTGGTACTCGTTGTTCGGGTCCCACTTCTGGCTGAGGACCGCGGGGTCGATGTACTTGAAGTTGGGGATCCGGCTGAAGTCCAGCTTCTGGATGTAGCCCTCTTCGGCCATCTGCGGCATGAACTCCGCGGTCGGGCAGGCGAAGTCGTAGCCGGACGATCCGCCTGCGAGCTTGGCCAGCAGCTCCTCGTTGTTCGCGAACGTGTCGTACACGAAGTTCTTGACGCCGAACTCGGCCTTGAACGCCTCCATGTTCGCCGGGTGCGACATAGTCGGACCAGTTGTACATGAACAGCTCTTCCTCGACCGGCCCAGCGGCCGGGAAGCTGCCCGCGGCGCCGCTCCGGACGGGGCGGCGCTGCGCCGACCCACCGGTCGAGCAGGCGGCAAGGGCGGCGCTGCCGCCGATCAACCCGGCCGCGGCCAGGAAGCTGCGGCGGTTGACCTTGTTGCGGGCCATCCTCGCCATGAGTTCATCGAGACCTTCGTTTGCCACGTGCGTGCTCCTCCTCTGCGTCCCGGGTTCCACCCCGCGACGCCTGATCGGCCGGTTCATCCCGCTAGGACGAGATCGGCCTCCTGGTGCCACCGGACGACCACTGGGTCGCCCGGACTTGCCCCCAGGGCGCTCCCAACGCCCGTGCTGTTCTGGTGACGGGCGATCAGTTCGCCCACGCTCTCGGTATGGATGCGGTATTCGGTCTGGTCCCCCAGGTAGGTGCCCTGATCAAGTCGGCCGGACACCTGGATCCAGCCAGGTCCCGGGTCCACGGCGCTGGCTGCCGGAAGCACTTCCATCCGCTCGGGCCGGATCGCCACGGTCACCGTGTCACCCGTCGTGAGGGTCGTGGCGGGGTCCGTCGAGGATCCCGGGCAGGATGACGTCCCTTTCACTCCGTACCGTCGCCGTGCGCTCGGTCGGCGTGCGCCTCGAGGACCGTTCCGGTGATGAAGTTGGAGGTGCCGATGAAGTCGGCCACGAAGCGGTTGAGCGGGCGCTCGTAGAGTTCTTCGGGGCCGCCCTGCTGCTGGATCCGACCGTCCTTCATGACGACGATGACGTCGCTCATGGTCAGCGCCTCTTCCTGGTCGTGGGTCACGTAGACGAACGTGATGCCGACCTCGCGCTGCAGGGCCTTGAGCTCCAGCTGCATCTCCTTGCGCAGCTTGAGGTCAAGCGCGCCGAGGGGCTCGTCCAGCAGGAGCACCGTCGGGTGGTTGACCAGCGCCCGGGCGAGGGCGACCCGCTGCTGTTGTCCACCGGACATCTCCCACGTGCGCCGCTTCTCATAGCCGGCCAGCCGGACGAGCGACAGGGCCTCGATGACACGTCGCTGCTCCTCGTCCTTGCCCACCTTGTTCTGGCGCAGGCCGTAGCCCACGTTGCGGGCCACGTCCATGTGCGGGAACAGCGCGTAATGCTGGAAGACGGTGTTGACGTGGCGCTTGTACGCGGGCACACCGGCGATCGGCTTGCCGTCCAGCAGGATCTCGCCTTCGCTCGGCTGCTCGAAGCCGGCGATCATGCGCAGGGTGGTCGTCTTGCCGCAGCCGGACGGTCCAAGCAGGCTGTAGAACTCGCCGCGCGCGATGCTCAGGTCCATCCGATCCACGGCGGTGACATCGCCGAACCGCTTGGTGACGCCGAGGATCTCGACATCCGGGGACGATGCGCTGGCCATGGCCGACCGTGGGGCGACGACGGGCGACGAAGCACTGGGAACAGGGCTGGATGGGTCCGGCGTCGTGGAGGTGGTCAAGCGGTCCTCGATGCACGCGCGTGCTGGGTTCGTGGATGGTACGGGCCGTGACCGCGACCGTCAACGAATGGGGCCGGAGCACGTATGTCGAGAATCGCAGCGACAGGACGCACGCAGGGCGTCTCGACTGACGCACCACTCGCGCACCGGACCATCGAGCCGTCCCGCCCGATGACCATCGTGGCCTCGCCGACCGCGCCCCGGGGCGGGTAGGCTGGTCGTCCAGCAGCGTCCTGTTGCCGCACCAGGGGGTCGCCGACGTGCGTCCGGAACCGCTCGCATCCAAGATCCGCGCTCGATCCCGAGCGTTCGCCCGTGCCTGGCTGCTGGCCGGAGCTGCCCTCCTCGTGGTGGGGCCGGCGATGGCGGCTGCAGCGGATCCGGAGCCCACGCCCACCCCGACGGCATCCGACCTGGCGACCGTCAGCCCTGACGCCACACCGGTCCCGACGCCGGACCCGACCTCGACGCCAGTCCCGACCACGGATCCGACGCCGACGCCGGACCCGACCTCGACGCCAGTCCCGACCACGGATCCGACGCCGACACCTCCTCCGACCCCGGCCCCCACGCCCATCGCGACACCGCGGACTCGATCCGTCCTCATCTACCGGCGCAGCGCCATCGTCCGGCAGTACACGAGCTACTGGTGCGTTCCGGCGGCCACCCAGACGATGTGGAACCTGATCCGCGGCGAATCGAATACCACATATCTGCGTCAGTCGACCCTCTACAAGCAGACCCGGCTGCACAACCGATACCACTACAGCACCCTCGGCAACGATGTGGAGGGCTGGGCCTGGGCGCTCCGGCGCTGGACCTACAAGCCGTACGCGGCCCGTGCCTACCTGTCCAAGACCACGGCCATGCTGTCCATCGTCGAGGCGATCGACCGGACGCGACATCCCGTCGGCGTCGCGGTCAAGTCCGGGACACATGCCTGGGTCGTGCTTGGCTACAAGGCCGCTGTCGACCCGATCGACCCGACGAAACGGACCCTCCTCGGGTTCTACGTGACGGGCCCGCTCGGTTCGCCTCGCGATCCCTACCCGTACCGCTACCTGTCCGTTGACGCCTTCCGTTCCGTGTACACCCGCTACCACGAGTGGCAGCGCAAGGTCATCTGGGAAGGCCTGTACGTGGTAGTCAGCGACTGACCGGGTCGCCGCCCTATACGATTGGGGCATGTACGCCGTCATCATGGCCGGCGGCGGCGGGACCAGGCTCCACCCCCTGAGTCGGCCCGAGCGCCCGAAGCCCTTCCTGCCGCTGCTCGGGCCCGAGTCGCTCCTGCAGGCGACGGCCCGTCGCCTGGGCGACCTGACCACCGACATCACGGTGGTCACGGACCGGCGCTACGAGGCGCTCGTTCGCGAGCAACTCCCGACGGCCGCGATCCTCATCGAGCCGATGGGTCGCAACACGGCCGCCGCGATCGCGCTGGCGACGGCGGCCCTGGATCGGCCCGACGACGAGGTGATGCTCGTCCTCCCGGCGGATGCCCACATCGACCCATCGCGCGAGGACCGCTATGCGGAGGTCCTGCGCATCGCCGGCACGAGGGTGGCGACCGGGGCCTTCGGGATCGACGATCCGCTGGTCACCCTCGGGACCGAGATCACGAGGCCTGCGACGGAGTACGGCTATCTGCTGCCTCGATCGTCGACCTCGGACGTGGTCGATGGCCTCGCGATCCAGCGCGTCCAGGCGTTCGAGGAAAAGCCTCGTCCGGCACGGGCCGCGGAGCTGGCGGACCTCGAAGGTGCGGCCTGGAACGCGGGCATGTTCGTCTGGCGGCGACGGGCCATCCGCGCGGCCCTCGAGCGCTATACCGGGCTCCTCCAGCTGATCGAGCCGACGCTGTCCGCGCCGGCCCTCCTGCAGCATGCCTACGAGCAGCTGAAAGGAGTCTCGATCGACTACGCGGTGATGGAGAGCGCGGCCCGCGACGGGCAGGTGGTGATGGGCTCGATGGACGTCGGCTGGTCGGACCTGGGCTCGTGGACCTCGCTGCTGGCGGCGCTCGGTGCGCGCGGGACGGGCGCGGTGGTGCAGGCCGGCGAGACGGTCGAGGTCGAGCGGGAGGACCTCGTCGTCCGCCGCACCGCGGGTCGTCTCGGCATCATCGTGCCACCCGAGCGCGGTAGCATGACCGCGGCCCAGCCGATCGCGGTGCTGCGCGGCTCGGCCCCCGATCGCCCGCTCGTCGAGGCGCTCATCGCGCGCTGCGCAGAACCGGAGGTTGGAGCTTGAACGTGACCGGTCCGACGCCGACGCCGACGAACATCGTCTTCGGCACGGACGGCTGGCGAGCCCGGATCGCCGACGAATTCACGTACGACAACGTCCGGCGCTGCGCCGACGGTGTCGCGCAGTACGTCGTGGACCGCGGCGAGCAGTCCAAGGGCGTCGTCATCGCCTACGACCGCCGGTTCGCCTCCGAGTACTTTGCCCAGGCCGCCGCGGAGGTCATCCTCGCCCACGACATCCCGATCGCCTTCGCCGTCCATGCCGTCCCGACGCAGATGAGCTCATACGAGGTCGTCGAGCGCGGCGCCGCGGCCGGCATCGTGATCACCGCCAGTCACAACCCTTGGGTGGACAACGGATTCAAGGTCAAGGCCCCATCCGGCGCGGCGGCCGGTCACGACATCCTCTCGACGATCGAGGCGCAGCTCGCACGCAACGGCGGGATCGCCCTCGAGCGGCGTCCGTTCGCCGACGCTGAAGCCGCCGGCCTGGTCGAGTGGTTCGATCCGTTCGATGGCTACGAGCGGTTCGTCCGGCGCACGCTCGATCTCGATGAGCTCAAGGCAGCCGATGCCCGGATCCTGGTGGACCCGCTGTGGGGGTCGGGCAGCGGCTGGATCTCGCGCCTCCTGGCCGGTGGTCGGATCCAGGTCACCGAGATCCACCAGGAACGCAACCCGTTCTTCGGAGGCGTGAACCCGGAGCCGATCCGCCCGAATATCGACGAGGCGCTTGCGATGCTCGCCGGCGGCGGCTACGACCTCGGCCTCCTCCTCGACGGCGACGCCGATCGGGCCGGTGCCGCCGATGAGCAGGGCACGTTCGTCCATCAGCTGCAGGTCACCGGGCTGCTGATGTACTACCTGGCCGAGCATCGCAAGCTGCGCGAGCCGGTCGTGGTCAGCGTCAACAACACCTCCATGGCCGCTCGCCTCGGCGAGCACTACGGGATCGCGACCTTCGAGACGCCCGTCGGATTCAAGTTCATCGGCCCCAGGATGATCGAGACGGGCGCGATGATGGGCGCCGAGGAGTCCGGCGGGTTCGGCTTCGGCATGCACCTGCCGGAGCGCGACGGCGTCTATGCGGACCTGCTCCTCCTGGACCTGTTCCTCAAGGAGCGGGCTGCCGGGCGCTGGCCGGTATCGCGGGCGATCGAGCACTTCCACGCCCTCGCCGGGCCGTCGTTCTATCGGCGCATCGACGTGCACGTGGAGCGCGCGGTCTACCCGGAGACCAAACGCCGCCTGCTGGTCGATCTGCGTGAACAGGCCCCCGCCGACCTCGCCGGCGAGGCGGTGGTTCGGACGGTGGCGCTGGAGACGGGCGACGGCTTCAAGTTCTTCCTCGCCGACGGGTCCTGGCTGCTCGTCCGGACGTCCGGGACGGAGCCGCTCGTGCGCGTCTACACGGAGGCCACGTCACCGGCCATCCGTGACGCGATGGTCGATGCCGGCGAGCGGCTGGTGCGTGGCTCGTGAGCGCCCATGATCCGGGTGACGTGACGGCACGGCGAGTCGAGAAGCCATGGGGTCACGAGCTCATCTGGGCGGACACGGGGCGCTACGCCGGAAAGCTCCTGGTCATCGAGGCCGGCAAACGCCTCTCGCTCCAGCGTCACGCGGTCAAGGATGAGTCGATCCTCGTGGTGTCGGGGCGATTCGAGTTGACCCTGGAGGATCCCACCGGCGCGATCCTCGTCGAGGAGCTGGGACCGGGCGATCACCGGCACATCCCGCCCGGGCGGATCCATCGCTTCTCCGCCCTCGAACGGTGCGAGCTCATCGAAGTCTCCTCACCTGAACTGGACGACGTCATCCGCCTGGAGGATGACTTCGGCCGCGAGGGAACCAGCGCCCCGTAGGCAGCAGCGGGACGACGTAGGCCTGGCCGGGTCACGACCATCTGGCCGGTATCGGTGGTTCCCGGCGGGTGTTACCCTGTCGCTACGCGACCGCCCTCACCGGTCGAGGTGCATGACCGGACGGCGGCCCCGTAAGCGCCCACGCGGCGACGGAGGTAGGTCTGCGATGCACAGTTCCCTGATCGGCAAGGTCGAAAAGGCGAATCGCTATGCGCGAGAGCTCGACCGGATCACGTTCGACGGTCTCTCCCTCACGTTCCGTGGCGATAACGACACGCACCATGTCAGCCTCGACGCCGGACAGTGGCGATGCACCTGCCACTACTTCGATAGTTGGTCCTCCTGCGTCCACCTCCTCGCGTTGCAGAAGGTCCTGGGCGTGATGCTCCCTGAGGAGGCCCAGGTGTCGATCTTCTCGGCCTCGCCGGAGGCCGTGACCGCGACCGCCTGATCCGGCGGACGGCCGGCTCTCAGGTGACCTCCACCAGCCAGAAGTAGGTCGCCCGACCGAGGTCGCCGAACTCGATCGTCACGGCAAGGGTCCACGAACCGGCCGCCGGTACGACCACGTCCATCGCGGCCGGCCCCGCGCCGACCCGGATCGCGCCTTCACCGTCGGTGTTCGACGCCGGCGCAAGCACGGCCGACCAGCCGGACAGGACGACGTCCGGTGGCAGCGTGACGGTCAGGGTCTCGCCGGTGGCCGCACTGATGGGGGTTCCCGGCAGCCACGGGCTGTCCGAGCCGCCGTCCGCCCAGGTGTAGGTGCCGAGTTGACCCGGGACGGGGTCGCCGCCGTCCACTTCGAGCAGGGCGGCCGGCGGTGACGGCGGTCCCGGTCCCGGCTCCGTCCCCGTCGTCCGGCGTGCCTGGGGTCGGGATGGGGGCGTGGCTGGTGGACGGAGCCGCGATGCCCGTGGGCGACGGTGCGCCGGGCGCGGCGCATCCGATCAGCCCGACCGCCAGGATCGGTACGGCGACCAGGGACCGGAGGGTTCCGATGGTTGGCATCATCGACTCTCGGCGGCCAGCGGACAGGGTGCGATACGGCAGCCACCGACGGCGATCGTGACGGTCGCGGAGGTGCTGGCCTCGAGGCCTTCGTCCGTCGGGGCCTTGAATACGGCACGGACCTGGGCGTCCACGGTCAGCTTCAGGGCCCTGGTGTAGGTCCCCGATGTCGCGCCGGCGGTCATGGCGCCGGCTGTCAGCCAGGTCGTGGTGCCGGGGGCTCGCGTTTGCAGGGTGACCACCCGCCCGGAGATCGGGTTGGCTCCGAGCCGCTCGTACGCGGCGAGATCGGCGACCTTGAGGGTCGCGGTCACCGTCGCCGTGCCGCCGAAGGTCAGGGTCGCCGGCGCGACCACGGAGAGCGACGTCGAGAGCATGGCGCAGGTCGAGTATCTGGCCGTCCAGCTGGCCATGTCGTACTCACGCTGGAGGGTCGCCACGTCACACGTCCCGAAGGTATGCATGTCCCAGCCGGTCTTCGGCTTCGTCCGTGAGAAGGTCTGGACCACCGCATCCTCGTAGTCGCTTCCGTCGGCGTAGTTGAGGTGGTGGTCGAGCATCTCGATGTGCCCGAATTCGTCGAGGGCGATCGTCTCCGCGTCGTAGCAGCCGTTCGGTGGCGCCGCGTACGCCTGACACCACTTGAGCGTGCCCCAGTCGAAGACGTGACCCTGTTCGCGCAGCCACATCGTGAACCCCGTCGGGGCGCTGCGAGTGAAGCAGGCGATGCCGTTGACACCGCAGGTGGCCCCGACGCCGTAGCCGATCGGGTTCGACCCGCCGGCCGCATAGGCGAAGGTCGCGGCCTTGCTCGCGCGCGTGGCGGTCGCGGCTGCCGCCGCCGACTTGATCGCCGTGGCGATGGCGGCGGTGGGCTCCGCGCCCGCGCGCCACCTGAAGGTGAGGGCCTGGTTCTGGGCGAAGGCCTCACCGCCCAGGACGGGATCCGGACCGTGGGCGGCGGCCTCGCCGACGGGTGCAGTCATGGCGAGAAGCAGCGCCATGGTGAGCGCCACGCGGCGCGCGATGCGATCGGTCATCGGATCTCCTCATCGATGGCGGCAGACCGCCCATCGGAACCATGGCGGAGGATGGCGGTGGCGGCGCCCGGGTCCGGGCTCGCGAGGTCGAGGCGTCCCTGGGGCGCAAGCAGGACCCAGCCGGCCGGCGCGTCCAGCCCGGCTGCGGATCGGCTCGGGTCCATCTGCAGGCTGAGGCCGCGCGGCACTGCCCCGAGGTCCAGGCTCCCGGTCCCGTCCAGGCGCACCGAACGCAGGTCGGCTCCCTGGGCGGCGTCGCGCTCGTGAACGAGGCGCGGTCCGTCGTCCGTCGCGATCACGACGGCGGGTCCGGCAGCCGGCGCCACGGTCTGTCGCCGTCCGGTCGAGACATCGATCGAGACGACGGGGCAGGGGAGTCCGCGGCAGGCCAGGTAGGAGACCAGCTGCCCGTCAGCCAGCCCGAGCGCGGGTCCCAGGTCCGGTTCGTCCACGAGAGACCACGTGCCCGTCGCGGGATCGACGATCCGTGTCCGACAGGCAGCCTCGCCGCACGACTGGATCGCCAGGCCCGGCTTGCCCATGGACCACAGGAACTCGGTCGACCAGGTCCGGCCGAACCGCGCATCCGGGTCGATCGGCGGCACTGAGCGGTCGGCCGGGCCGTCCCCGTCCAGCGGCTTGCGCCAGATGCCCAGGTCCGTGCGCGTCCGGCGGTCCAGCCGGAACTCGATGACGGACTGACCGTCCGGGTCGATCGTCGCGCGGCGGATGACATCGGCGGATGCGTCGATGACCGTTGCGCAGCCGGCCAGGACATCGATGGCAAGCAGCCTCGAACCGGAGCCATCATCCGTGCCGACCAGGACGACCGGACCGAACGGTCCGGAGGCGAAGGACTCCGGTGCCAGGACCAGGGTCCGCCCGCCGGTCCCATCCGCACGGCCGATGTCGAGCCGCTGGCCGGCCAACGCACCGGCCCCATCGAGGACCGGGTCCAGCCGGAACCATGGCGCGGGACCGGATGCTTCCAGGGTCGTAGGCGGCCCGACCCGACCTACCGCTTCGTGGCGTTCGCCTGGACCGCAATCGGGCGGGACCCACGGGCGGTCGCGGGCGCCGAGCGCCGTGGACGTGAGCATCCCGACCGCGGCCACCGCGACGACCCCTGGTCCGGCCATTCGAAGCCATACCGACCTCACCATGCTGGAGACCTCCCCCGGCGGAAGTAACGGCGGGAGGGCGAGGCCCGGATGGTCGCAGCGACCGCTTATCGGCGGCTTATCGGGGGCGGACCGGGGAGGTGTCGGGCGGCCGGCGTCGGCCCTGGCGACGACTCAGGCTGGGTCCGCGTGCGGTCGCGCGGCGGCCGAGGGCGAGACACCGGGCCCGCCGAACGCCGCTCGGCGGGCCGTCCGTCGCAGGACCCCGAGCACGGCCGGACCGACCAGCAGGATGAGCGCGACCGTCGTGAGGGCACGCAACACGTCCCAGCCCATCGACGTCGCCAGGCTGTACAGCAGCAGCCGGTGCAGGTTCTCGCCGATCGGGGCACCCGCGAGATACGAGATCGCGGTGTCCTCGCCCAGCACGAACGGCCAGAACCACAGGTTCATCAGCAGTCCGAACGCGAGCGCAGCGACCGCTGCGTAGCCGGCGAGCATCACGATCTCCCGGCGTCCGCGCGCTGGCGGAAGGAGACCGGCGCCGAGGCCGACCCACGACGCGGCCAGCATCTGGAACGGCAGCCATGGGCCTACGCCGCCAGTCAGCAGGGCCGAGGCGAACAGGGTCGTCGAGCCCAGCACGAACCCGAACCCAGGCCCGAACACGCGCCCGGCCAGGACCAGCAGGAAGAACGTGGTCTCGATGCCGGCCGTCCCGGCGCCCAGGGGACGCAGCGCCGCCCCGATCGCCGAGAGCACCCCGAGCATGGCGAGTGCCTTGGAATCGATGCCACCGCCGGCGATCTCGGCGAGGACGACGACCACGAGGATCGGCAGCAGGATCAGGAAGACCAGCGGCGCGTCGGTCGCATGTCCGACGCCGTCGACGGGAACCCGGAGGAGTGGCCAGCCGAAGGCGATCGCGCCCGCGAACGAGGCCAGCGCCAGCGTCGTCGCCGAGCGCGCGTCGAAGCCGATCGCTCGCGACCCGGATGTCATCGTCCGACCACGCCCGCAGCCGTCACGACGGTCGGGTCGGACAGGGTCCGGGCCACATCGTCCACGGTCAGCCATCGGCCCGGCGCGAGGATCCGGGCGACCTGTGGTGCGAATGCCGGGGATGCCACGAGGACATCCTCGGCGGAGCCGTCGGCCACGATCTCGCCGTCCGCCATGACCAGCACGCGGTCGGCCACGGTCGCCACGAATTCGACGTCATGCGTGGACAGCAGGATGGCGCGTCCGTCTGCAGCGAGCTCTCGCAGCAGTCCGGCAAGGTGTCGCTTGGCCGCGTAGTCGAGGCCGCGGGTGGGCTCGTCAAGGAGCATCACCCGAGGTCCGGCGACCAGCTGGATGGCGAGGACGGTGGCCAGCCGCTGACCCTCGGACAGGTCTCTGGGATGCGCAGTCGTCCGGGATCCCCGCCACGAGGCGATCCAGCAACCCGCGGCACGTACCGGGTCCCGCCCCGGACTCCCGATCCGCCTGACGGCACTCCGCCCCGACGGACTCGAGGTAGAGCAGGTCGTCCGCGTCCTGCGGGACGAGACCGACGAGGCGACGAGCCGCAGGAGGCTCGAGCTCCGCGGGATCGCGCCCATCCACCACGACGGTGCCGCCGCGGCGCGGCCCGGACCCCTGGAGGGCCCACAGGAGCGAGGACTTGCCGGACCCGTTCCGGCCCATGATGGCCGCGATCCGGCCGGCTCGCCAGCGTCAGGCCCACGTCGCGCACGGCGACCACCGGGCCGTACGTCACGGTCAGTGCGCGCGGCGACGAGCGCGGGCGTCGACGGCTCGATCGACGCTGTGGCAGCTCGATGCCGGTCGGGCGCGTGTTCGGCCGGCGGTCGATCGGCCAGGCGCAGGCGGAGGTCGGGAGCCAGGCGACGGGCATCGCGGATCGACAGGGGGAGCGGGTCCCAGCCGGCGAGGCGGGCCAGCCCGACGATCGGCGGCACGTCGTCCACGCCGGCCAGTACCGTGGCCGGGAGACCCTCGACGACCCGTCCGTCCGCGGTGACCGCGACGACCCGATCGGCATGCTGGATCACCCGTTCAAGGCGATGCTCGGCCAGGACGACGGTCATCCCGAGGTCGTGGACCAGCCGGGTGATGGCCGCGATGACCTCCTCGGCGGCGGTCGGATCGAGCGCCGAGGTGGGTTCATCGAGAACGAGGATGCGCGGGTGCGCGGTGAGCGCCGCACCGATGGCGACTCGCTGCTGCTGACCGCCCGACAGCGTGCGCAGCGGTCGATCGCGCAGGTCGGCCAGGCCGAGCAGGTCCAGGATCTCCTCCACCCGCTTGCGCATGACCTGCGGGTCGAGGGCGAGGTGCTCCATCGAGTACGCGAGCTCCTCCTCGACCGCATCGGTCACGAACCCGGCCAGCGGGTCCTGGCCGACATAGCCCACGACGTCGGCCAGCTCACGCGGCGGGTGCGTTCGCGTGTCCCGGCCGTCCACCGTGACCGTGCCGAGCAGGGTGCCACCGGTGAAATGGGGGACGAGTCCGTTGATCGCGCCAAGGAAGGTGGACTTGCCGGAGCCGGTCGGGCCGATGACGAGACACAACTCGCCCTCCGCGATCCGCACGTCCACGTCGCGCAGTGCGGCCGTGTCCGAACCGCTGTAGGTGACGGTCACGCTTTCGAAGCGGATCATCAGCTCGTCCTCGTGCCGGCTTCGGTTCGGACGACCGATGCCAGCGGGTTCGTCGATGCCGCGTGCGCCATCGTCACGTCGGTCGGGGTCCGGACGGGTGGGGCGAGCCAGGCGGGCAACGCCGCGACGAGGATCCCGATGGTCGCGAGCGGCGCCAGCTGGGGCCACTCGAGCGGGATGAGCGAGGGCTGGAGTGACGCCGGGTCCGTGATGCCGGCGGTCGATCATCAGGATCGCCGCCGCGAGACCGGACGCCGCGACCAGCGACTCGGTCGTGGTCCATGGGTCCGGCCGGTAGGTGGTGTGATCGATCCGTCGCCCACCCAGCGTGAAGCCGGCGATGGCGGCGATCGCGCCGGCGACGAGCATCGGCATCCCGAGCAGCGGAGCGACTGTTTCGTCCAGGACACCGTACGCGCCGACACAGATCCCCAGCAGGCCACCGATGACCAGAGCGCCGGTCAGTCGGCGCGTACGGGCCGGCACGTGGGCCGAGCGACCGTAGCCGCGAGCATCCATCGCCGCCGCGAGGGCCAGCGACCGATGGAGCGCATCTTCGAGGACCGGGATCACGATCCCCATCAGGGCGCGAGGGCCGCGACCGGACCCGCCCCGCAGCCGTCGCGCCCGCCGGACTCGTCCGACGCTCTCGGCCAGCTGCGGCGCGACGCTGACCGCGACGACGAGCGTGGCGCCCATCTCGTACAGTGCGCTCGGCACGCTGCGCAGGAGTCGTCTCGGATCGGCCAGCACGTTGGCCGCCCCGATGCAGATGATCAGCGTGGCCAGGCGCAGTCCGTCATACGCGGCCGCCAGGATGCTCTCCAGGGTGATCGCGCCGCCGAGCGTGATGCCGATCGCCCAGTCCGGCAGCGGGATCTCCGGCAGCGTGACCAGCACGTGATCGCCGTAGTCGCCACCGAACAGGATCCGGTAGACGACCCGCAGGACGACGATCAGCAGGCCGGCGATCAGGTAACCGCGGAAGCCGCGCGCCCACGGCGCCTCCGAGCGACGCCGGCTGACGACGAACGCCGCCACCGCGATGATCAGGCCGAGCAGCAGCGGGTTGCGTGGTCCGGCTGGCGGCCGTCGCCAGCCCGATCGCCCAGACCCACCAGGCGACCGGGTGGAGCGCGCGCGGCAGTCGACCGTCAAGGGGCCCGGCCTTGCTGCGCCGCGGGTCAGCCATCGGCCGCCTCGCGCCGGACCCGACGCCGCCGAGCGGACAAGGCCCCCGCGCCGATGAGCAGCACGAGCCCGATGCCGACGAGCGTCCCGATCGGTGGGCCGCCGTCCGAGCGTCACGGCCCGCCCGGCACGATCCCGATCCGTCGTCGACCGCCGCCACGCCACCGATCGGGCGCCGTCGACGCGTCGCTGGCGGCCGGGGAGGGATCGGCGGACCCCGTCGGCTCTGGCGAGAGACGCGGGCTCGTCGGCTGGGTCACGACCTCCGGGGCCTCCGACGGGCTGGCGGTCGGCGTGTCGCGGGGGGTCGGTTCGGTCGTCGGTCGAGGGGTCGGCAGCGGTGCAGGCACCGGAGTCGGCTGGTGGGTCGGCGCGACCGTGGGTCGCGGCGTCGGCTTGGCGGTCGGCTTGGCGGTCGGCTTCGGGGTGGCGGGCTCGGCGGGCGGTGCGATGCCCGGTGGCGACCGTCTTGCCGCCCGTCGGAGAACGACCAGCCCGTCGACGGTGCCGGGCGGTGGCGTGCGGGTCTTGCCGCCCTCGCTGTTCGAGACCCACGAGCCGCCACGATCGGCCCGCCAGTACGACCAGTACGCCGTCGCCGGCGGCGTGTTGACGCACGTCTCGTCGGCGGGTCCCGGCTTGCCGTCGATCCGGCACAGGAAGCCCGGCACGTTGCGGACCTCCTCGATCGTGAACCCGGCCGCGGTCAGTGCCTTGAAGCCGGTCGAGGGTGAGCCCGGAGCGCAGCGGACGACCACCCCGCCGCCCAGTGCCTGGTAGTCCACCACGACGGTCACCCCGGTCGTGCCCGGACACGGCCCGCTCGACGCTGCGGCGGGCGGCGCGCTCGGACCCACGAGTGGACCGGCCACCGCGACGACGGCCGCCAGGATCGTCGAGCGCCACCGCCGACCGGTCATCGGCCGTCGCTGGTCGCGGTCGGCATCGTCAGCCCCGGACTCGCCGGCGGGCGATCGCCATGGCCCCGGCCGCCGACGCGGCCAGGACCAGCGAGGACCACCGACAGCGATGCGCCGCCGTCGGCCGCCGGCCGGGCCACGCGACGGTCGGTCGGCGGCAGGGTGATGGTCGGCCCGGCGCCGCCATCGTTGCCGCCGCCATCGCTGGCGGCCGGGTCGGTCGGCGCTGCGTCGGTCGGCTCGGGGTCCGGGCAATCCAGGATCGGCGCCGCCGCCGACGCTCCGGCGATGCTCAGCTCGTCGAGCGGCGGGGCGCCGAGGGCCAGGACGGCCTGCGGCGTCGAGAAGACGAGGAAGCCGGCGCTCGAGGTCGCCCACGGGAAGGCTCCCCGATCCGCGGCCCGAGCGTCGCAGCCGTACTGCAGCGACAGGTTGAAGCCCGCCGCGTCATCGGCGGCCGCGCTCCTTGCCCGCGGCGCGAAGGGCCTGACCGGCGACGCCGGTGCTGTTCGTGTTCGGCGTGCCGTACGAGCTGAACGCCCCGTCGGAGCCCTGGATGTCGAGGAGCAACTCGGTGGACGTCGCGGCAGCCGCGGTCGCGCCGCCGGCGAGCAGCGCCTGGAGCGCGAACGCGGTCGTGTCGGGGTCCTCGGCCCCGGCGCCGGGGCAGGAACCGTCGTACTGGTAGTCGCCATTCGGGCATTGCGCGGCCACGAGCCAGTCGAGCGCTTCGGCCGGGATCCCGCCGCTCGTTCGGGCGAGGGCCAGGATGGCGAGCGCCTGGTCGGATGTTCAGGGCCGTCCCGAACCGCCCGAGGTCCGGGCCGGGTGTCGTGATCAGGAGGCCCCGCAGGTCGGCTTCGAGGTCGTGGCCGCCGAAGGAGTCCGGGTCGCCGCCGGCGACCTGGACGGCCAGCATCGTCTTGGCCAGGTTGCCGGGCAGCGGGCCGCCAGCCGTCGAGGATGTAGCCGTCGACCTGGCCCTCGAGCTTGGCCAGCGCGTCGGCCGCGGCATCCGCTCCGGACGCCGGTCGCGGCGTAGGCGAAGATCGCGTCGGCCAGGCTGCCCGGCCCGACGCCCGCCGTCGACCTGTGCCGCGATCCAGCCGGCCGCCGCCGCGCCCGGGTCCGTCGTCGTCGGCGGATCGGCCGCGAGGGCGGTGCCGCCCGCCGAGAGGGCCAGGGTCAGCGCCAGCGCGACGGCGCCGGCACTGCGGAGGAGCATCCGGGAACGAGCCATCGTCGCGCACCTTTCGAACAGGTTCGTCGCGCCCGACTGGGTCCCGGCTCGAAGGTGGATTCGACAGACTCGCCCATCCGTAGGCCACGGATGGGCGAGGTCATGAGGCGCCATCTTGTTCCGGGCTCCGTCCGCAGACCTCGACGGGTTGTGGAGCCGAGCCTTCTGGTCAGGTATCCCGGCTCGTCGCGGCTGGTGGCCACGGCTTACGGTTGCGGGTCAGCGCCGGTATCGCACCGGCTTCCCCTGTCCAGACAGGCTTGTTCTGATGCCCGGACTGTACACCCGGGCGACCCGGTCCCGAACAAGGCGTCCGCGACGGGTCGGACGAGCCGAGGCCTCCGTGCTACCCTCCGCGGGTGACGCGACCTCGAACGAGCGCGCCGGGACCGGAGCGTCCCGGCCGCCTTCGGTCTCCTTCGATCCCCGTTCTGCTTCCGTTCGTGGCCGTGCTGGCGATGGTCGCCGGCCGCCTGCGGCAGCGCCGCAGGGACGCCGGCCCCGACGCTCGCGCCGCCGCCGGCGCGACCGTCGCCGGACCGCTCCGATGGCGGCGTCCGACACGGCTCCGACGCCCGACCGACTCCGGCTCGACCGATCCGACGGCCACCGCGGCGACCGCTGACGGCCACCGAGGCGCCCGCCGAGGCCCCGACGGCGGCCGTCCGAGGCGGCCACGTCCGCCGGCGACCGCGCCCGCCGGCGACTGCACCGGCACGGACGAGAACCGGACGTTCTACGGGTCCGTCGCGGCGGCGGTCGACTGGACCGTCTACTGCCCGGTCCTGCCGAGCGGCTGGTTCGTGGAGACCGGCCAGTACCGCCTCGCCGGCGGCGGCCGGCTGGCCATCGCCTATCGGGGCCCGGGCGGCGCGCGCTTCACGCTGGACGAGGGCGCCTGGTGCCCGGACGAGTCCGGCTGCGCGCCCGTCCGGCACGGACGATCGGCACCGACCGCCTTCGGCGACCGGGAGGGCACGCTCGTCGCCACCGACGACGGCGAGCTTCGCCATCGCCGTGCGACGCCGGCGTCGGACCGATCAGCTGGCAGCTGGTCGGCGACGGCGCTGGACGAGGCGGCCGTGCGCACGTTCGGCGCGGCCCTGATCGCCGTCGGCGGCTGACCGGGCGCGACCCGATGCGGATCGCCGACTTCGCCCTGGAGCGGTACTTCGCGCGCTGGGAGTTCGCGGCCCGCTACGTCCTGTGCGCGTCCGACGTCCAGGGCTACCCGATGGCGGACCTGCTGGCCCTCGCGGACGACGAGACGCGCGCCCTGTGGGCGGACCTGCGCCTCGGCTACACGGAATCGACCGGGCACCCGCTCCTTCGCGCGCGAGATCGCCTCGCTGTACGACACCATCGAGCCCGGACGAGGTCCTGACCTTCGCCGGGGCCGAGGAGGCCATCTTCTGCCTGGTCAACGTGCTGGTCGGCCCGGGCGATCACGTCATCGTCGACCTGGCCCGGCTACCAGAGCCTGTACGAGATCGCGCGGGCCGCCGGTGCCGACGTGACCCTGCACGAGCTCCGCGAGGACGGCGGCTGGGCGCTGGACCTGGACCTCCTGCGCCGCCAGGTCACGCCGGCGACGCGCCTCATCGTGGTCAACGCCCCGCACAACCCGACCGGGATGCTGCCGGACCGCGCCACCTTCGATGGGCTGGTGGCGATCGCCGCCGAAGCCGGCGCGCACCTCCTGGTCGACGAGGTCTATCGGGGCCTCGAGTTCGATCCGGCCGACCAGCTGCCGGCCGGCGCCGATGCGCTGCCGCGCGGGATCTCCGTGGGGGTCATGTCCAAGTCGTTCGCGATGGCCGGGCTGCGCATCGGCTGGCTGGCCAGCCACGACCGTGAGCTGCTGGCCCGGGTCGCCGCGTTCAAGGACTACACGACGATCTGCTCGTCCGGCCCGTCCGAGATCCTCGCGATCATCGCGCTGCGGGCCCGCGACCGCGTCCTGGCCCGGTCGCGCGGGATCGTCCTGGACAACCTCGCCCGTCTCGATGCGTTCTTCGCGCGCTGGTCCGATGCGTTCGAGTGGGTCCGGCCGCGGGCGGGCTCCATCGGCTACCCGCGCCTGACCGTGCCGGGCGTCGCGCTCGACGACTGGGCGGCCCGGCTCGTGGAGGCCGAGGGCGTCCTGCTGCTGCCGGGGTCCCAGTTCGGCGACGCCGGGCAACCACTTCCGGATCGGCTTCGGGCGTGAGGACCTGCCCGAGGCGCTGGCCGGCTCGAGGCGTTCGCCGAACGACCGCGCTTGACGCGATGGTGCTGCAGCTCACCGTCACCAGCATGAAGCGCATCACGACCACGGTGATCCGTCGACCTACGGTCTGCTCGAGACCTCGCCCGTCGCGATGGCGTTGCCACGGCCAGGCTGGTCCGTGACGCGATGGAGCGCTACGTCGCCGACCGACAGCGCGAGATGGAGCCGTTCCCCTGCCGGATTGGGTGGGCATGTTCGAGGGGGACGGCGAAGCCTTCGCGGAGCGCGACGAGGAGACTCGGCGAGGTCGCCGATGAGGTGTACCGGACCGAGGTCGTGGGCGAACCGAACGACCTCTGGCCTGACGACCGTGCCCGCGATCGTTGACACGAGTGCTCTCCTTGCGTTGGCTCAGGCCAGCGATCCACGGCACGCCTCCGTCGCAGCCGTGATCGCGGCCGAACGGGGCTCGCTGACCGTCCGCTGACCTGCTCGCGAGGCCGGCAGCTCATCGGGCCGACGGCTCCAGCGGATCGCTGGCTGCGAGGCCACATCGAGAGCCCGAGGACGATCGAACCGCCGAGACCGCGGACCTGGAGCGGCCGCGCGTTGATCGACCGTCGCGACGCGGCCGGCTGGACGATCGGCGACGTCCATGGCGGAGCGGTCGCTCAGCTCGGCTGGACGCTGGACCGCCGCGATCGGCACGTCCGCCTCGACGCCGCGGCGTCCGAACTGCTTCCGTGCTGTGAGCGCGTCCGCGTCGCCACGTCCCGCTCGTCCGGGTCGTCGCCCGCGTCGCCGCTGCCCGCGGGCCGACGCTGTCAGGCGCGCTTGCGCGGCAGGTCCAGGAACGGCAGCTTCACGACGGTCGCACCGACGCGTCCGCGCCGGCCCTCGACGGTCCACTCGACGGACAGCTTCGAGCCCACGCGCTCGTGGCGCGGCGGCACCGACGCCAGGGCGAGCGCCTGCTTGAGGATCGGGCTCCAGCCGAGGCTCGTGACGCGGCCCGACCTGCGATCCGCCGGAGAAGACCGGTACCGGCGAGCGATCCACGGCCGGGCTGATCGCCGGCGGCAGGCCCTGGGCGGAGTACAGCCCCTCGATGTCGTACCAGTCCAGTTGCAGGCCGACCAGCCGCCGGGCCGGGCCGCCGGCCGCCCGCTCGCGCTCGAGTGCCAGCCGTCCGACGAAGTCGCCCTTGTCGAAGTCGACCAGCCGCCCGAGCCCGATCTCGAACGGCGAGTAGTGCTGCTCCGGGTTCATCGCGTGCCGGGCGGACGTGTAGTCCACCTCCAGCAGGATGAGCCCGGCCTCCAGCCGGACGACGTCCAGGGCCAGCATCCCGGCCGGCCGGATGCCGTAGGCCGCGCCGGCCTTCATGAGCGCATCCCACACGGTCGACCGCCGATCGCCGGCGGGCATCCAGAGCTCGTACCCGAGGTCGCCCGTGTAGCCGGTCCGCGACACGTCGACCGCGACCTTGCCGATCCGCGCCGGCACGGCGGCGGAAGTAGCGCGAGATCCGCGAACGACTCGCCGCCGGCCGCTTCGAGGACGTCGCGGGAGAGGGGTCCCTGGAGCGCGAGCGCCGCCGTCGGCTCGGTGTCGTCGGTGATCGTGACGTCCAGCCCGGCGCTGTTCTGGCGGAGCCAGCGGAGCTGGGGGTCGGCCGCCGTCCAGCGGTACGGCTGGTCGTCCAGGCGATGGACCGTGCCGTCGTCGACGACCTTGCCGTTCTCGTCGCACCACGGGGTGTAGAGCACGCCGCCGACCGGGAGCTTCGTCGCGTCGCGGGTGATGACCCGGTCCACCAGCCGCATCGCATCCGGCCCGGAGACGAGGTACTTGTAGAGCGGCGAGACATCGAACAGGGCGGCCGCCTCGCGGACGGCGTTGTACTCGATGTCGTGGGCGTCGGCGTACGTGCTGGAGGCGAAGTAGCCGGACCACTCGCGCCACTGCATCTTGCGATTGAGTGGGGCGGTCCTGGGGTGGAACGGCGTCCCGACGCTCATGTGCTGCTGCCTCCTGCCTTGGTGTCCCAAGTATGCAGGACTCCTATGCAGGCTGGATGGTCGCGGCGCGCCGGGGAGCCGTCGGGGCCGCGGCGGGCCATCTCGGTCGGGTAGACTTGCATCGACCCTATGCAGTCTGGATAGTCGCGGAGGCACGCCCCTTGGCCCAGTCGTACGACGCGATCGTCATCGGTGGCGGCCACAACGGCCTGATCAGCGCGGCCTACCTGGCCCGCGCCGGGATGAAGACGCTCGTCCTGGAGAAGCGCCACGTCCTCGGCGGCGCGGCCGTCACGGAGGAGTTGTTCCCGGGCTTCCGGTTCTCGGTCTTCTCGTACGTCGTCAGCCTGCTCCGCCCGGAGGTCATCCGCGAGCTGGAGCTGCCGAAGCACGGCCTGGACATCCTGCCGCTGGACGGGACGCTGACGCCGCTCCACGACGACTACCTGTGGCGGGTCAACGACCACGGGCGGACCATCCGCGAACTGCGCCGCTGGTCGGCGAGCGACGCGGAGGCCTACGAGGAGTACGGCCAGCTCATGGTGGAGATGGCCCGCTTCATCAAGCCGATCCTCGCGATCACCCCGCCCGACCCGACGAGCCTGGACCCGCGGCCGCTTCCTGCCGCTGGCCGGCCTGGCCCGGGCGTTCCAGGCGCTTCCGCAGCGCCAGCAGGCGGTCTTCGTCCAGCTCATGACCATGAGCGCATCGGACTTCCTCGACCAGTGGTTCGAGACGGACCCGCTCAAGGCGACGATGGCGGCGTCCGGCATCATCGGCACCTACCAGGGCGTCAAGAGCCCGGGCACCGCCTACGTCCTGCTGCATCACTACATGGGCGAGATCGACGGCGCGTTCCGCGCCTGGGGCATCCCCAAGGGCGGTACCGGCGGGGTCAGCAACGCGATCGGCAATGCCGCCCGTGCGCTGGGCGCGGAGATCCGGATGGAGGCCGCGGTCGAGCGGATCATCGTCAAGGACGGCCGTGCCGTGGGCGTCGCGCTCGAGGGCGGGGAGGAGATCCGCGCCGACGCGGTCCTGAGCTCGCTGGATGCCAACCGGACCTTCCTCAAGCTCGTCGAGCCGGGCACCCTGGATCCGGACGTTCGAGGAGGAGATCCGCCGGTTCAAGTTCCGCGGCTCGTCCGGCAAGGTCAACATGGCGGTGGACCGGCTGCCGGACTTCAGCTGCCTGCCCGGGACCGGCGAGCACCTCCGCGGCGCCATCTCGTTCTCGCCCGTCGATCGACGACATGGAGACGGCCTACGACGACGCGAAGTACGGCCACTTCTCGAAGAAGCCGTACATCGACATGATCATCCCGACCCTGGTGGATCCGTCGCTGGCGCCGCCCGGCAAGCACATCATCAGCTGCTTCGTCCAGTACGCGCCGTACAAGCTGGCGCCGGAGCTGGGGACGTGGGACGACCAGCGCGAGGCGTTCGGCGACGCGGTGGTGGATCGGATCTCCGAATTCGCACCCGGCTTCAAGGACAGCATCCTGTTCCGCAACGTCCAGACGCCGCTGGACATCGAGCGGACGACCGGCCTGACCGAGGGCAACATCTTCCAGGGCGAGCTCTCGCTGGAGCAGCTCTTCTTCAATCGGCCGGTCCCGGGCTACGCGCGGTTCAGGACCCCGCTCAAGGACCTGTGGCTGTGCGGCTCGTCGACCCACCCGGGCGGCGGGATCATGGGCGCCAACGGCCGGATCGCCGCGCTCGACGTGCTTCGATCGAAGCGCCGGAAGGTGGCCTGACCGTGGCGACGCAGACGACGGCCGCCGGTACGACGCCGATCGTGGTCGGCGGCGGCCACAACGGCCTGGTCACGGCCGCCTACCTCGGCAAGGCCGGCCTCCGGACCCTCGTCCTCGAACGTCGCGAGACCGTCGGCGGGGCGGCCGAGACGTCGCAGCTGGCGCCGGGCGTGCGGGTGCCGACGCTGGCCCATACGGTCGGGCGCCTGCGGCCGTCCGTCGTCCGGGACCTGGGCCTGAAGGTGCATCGGCTGTCGCTGGTCGGTCCGGACGTGCGTGTCTTCGCGCCGGGACCGGACGGCGAGGCGATCGTGCTCTGGTCGGACCTCGCCCGGACCGCCGACGGGCTGCGAGCCCGCTCCGCCCATGATGCCGACGCGTACGCCGGGTTCGATCGACTCGTCCGCTCGTTGAGCGGGTTCCTGGGCGAGCTGGCCGGGCGGACGCCGCCGGACATCGAGGCGCCCGGGATGGGCGACGCGCTCGCCGGGCTGCAGCTCGGGCGGACGTTCCGGGGTCTGGGCCGGCACGATGCCCGGACGCTCACTCGCGTCCTGCCGATGGCGATCGCCGACTTCGTCGCGGAATCGTTCGAGACCGATGCGCTCCAGGCGGCCATCGCCTGGCGCGGCGTCCAGTACACCGCCATGGGGCCGTGGTCGGCCGGCACGACCGCCGTGCTGCTCGCCGATTCGGCCGGGAACGACGGAGGCGCGGCTGGGCAGACGGTCTTCGCCCGGGGCGGCCCGGGGCCCTGGCGGCGGCGTTGGCTGACGCGGCCCAGGCGGCCGGCGTCGAGATCCGGACCGGCGCCGAGGTGACGGCGATCACGTCCCACGACGGTCGCGTGACCGGGGTCGTGCTGGCGGATGGCGAGGAGATCGAGGCACGCGTCGTGGTCAGCGGCCTGGATCCCGAAGCAGACGCTGACTCGGCTGGCGGACCCTGTCGCGGTCGGGCCCAACCTGCTCTGGCGAGCCGGAAACATCCGGACGCCGGGAACGGTCGCCAAGGTCAATCTCGCGCTGGCCGGTCTACCGCGGTTCACGGCCGCTTCGGGCGAGGACGGCGCGGCACTGCTGCGCGGCCGGATCGTCATCGCCCCCGCTATCGATGCCATGGAACGGGCCCACGATGACGCCAAGTTCGGGCGGGCGTCGGCGGATCCGATCATGGAGGCGACGATCCCGTCGCTGGCCGATCCGTCCCTGGTGGATGGCGCCCCGGAAGGGACGCACGTGATGAGCGTGATCGTCCAGTCCACGCCGCGGACGCTTCGCGGGCACGGACTGGGACGCGGAGCGCGAGGTCGTTCGGTGACCGGGTCGTCAAGGCGCTGGATGCCTATGCGCCGGGCCTGGCCGACCTGGTCACGGCACGACAGGTGTTGACGCCGCTGGACCTCGAGCGCGACTACGGGCTGACCGGCGGGCACCCGATGCACGGCGAGCATGGCCTCGACCAGTTCTTCCTGTGGCGGCCCCTGTTGGGTCACGCGCGATACCGGCTCGCCCTCGAGGGCCTGTACCTGGCCGGATCCGGCGCGCATCCCGGCGGCGGCGTGACCGGTCAGCCTGGGCAGAACGCCGCACGCGAGATCGTCTCGGACTGGAAGTCCCGCCGCCGCTAGGCCGAGGCTCCGGCGGGCGCGTGACCGCGGCCACCCGCCACGAACCCGGATCGGCGACCGTGAGTCGCGAACGTCGGGCCTGAATGCGGCGGTCGCGAGCTGCTTCGAGCCCAGGATCGGCGACCATAGTCGCGAATGCCGGTCCGGCCGACCCGACGCCGGCCGCGGCCGCCACGTCAACCCGACGCCGGACAGGCCAGGATCAACCCGGCTTGCTGCCTCCAAGGAGGTCACCGAGCATGCCGCCTAGATCCGCCCCGCCGGTCCCGCCGGCGCCCCCGAGGAGCCCACCGAGCAACCCGCCAAGGTCGCCAGGAACGGCCTGGGCCGCGTTGTTCAGTCCGCCGGCCGGAACGGCCCCATCCGGTGTCAGCATGTCGATGATCTGCGGCAGGAATGCAGCGAGCAGGGGCAGGAGCGCATCGATCGAAAGCCCCGAGCCGGCCGAGAGCTGGTTCACCTTGTCAGGCCCGAGTGCCGCCCCGAGCTGCTGCGGGTCCACGGCCTGATTCGGTCCAGTCGAGACCCACGAGTCCGCGGTGTCGCTGAGGCCGCCAGCCTGGAGCTTGCCCAGCAGGTCGTCCAGGCCGCCACCGTCGCGTACCGCCTCGGCGAGGCCTCCGATGGCCTGGGCGGGGTCGCCCGACACTCCGGCGCCTTCGAGTCCACCCATCAGTTTCGCCAGGTCATCCACGTAGGTCGCCTCCAGTCAGTCCGTGCTCGGGTCGTCGATCGTGGGTGTTTGCGATCGCGCACGCTCGCGCTGCACGTCCATCCGATCCGTCGGGCGATCGTCCTGACGGTCGTTCCCGTCGTCGCTGGTCACGTGGGATCGACTTCCGGACTTCCGGGCGGCCCCATCGAGGCGGGTCCCGCCGGTGCCGCTGCCTGGCCCGGTGAAGGATCCGCCGGCGCAGGATCGTCGTCGATGTCGGCCGCGCTGCCCGGCTCGGGTTCGCGCGGTTTACGGACAGGTCGGCCCTCGCGCTCACTCACCCGCCTGGTCGCTCGACCGGCCACGGAGCGGTCTCCTGCGCCGCGCTCGAGGAGCTGGAAGAAGAACGCCGAGAGGACCGCCGCGATCGGGATCCCGAAGATCGCGCCCGGGATGCCCGCGATGCGCAGGCCGATGAGGACGGAGCCGAGGACGATGATCGGATGGATCCCGACGGCGCCCTGCATGAGCCGGGGCTGGAGGATGTTCATGACGACGAACCAGCCCACGCCCATGAGCGCGATCGATGGCAGGAGGGCCTCGGGCTTGAGGAAGAGGGCCACCACGACCGGCGGAGCCCAGGCCACGAACGGGCCAAAGAACGGGATGGCCATGAGGATGCCCGCCACGACCGAGGTCAGGATCAGCAGCGGCAGGCCCAGGATGGTGCTGGTCGCCAGCGCGACCAGGAAGTAGATGGCACCCATCGTCCCCTGGCCGCGGATGAAGCCACCGAACGACTTGCCGACCGACACCTGCAGCAGCCGGGCGTCGTCCGAGTATGCCGGCGGGACCAGACGGAACAGGAATGACAGGATCTGGTCGCGGTCGATGACCATGTACACCGACAGGAAGAAGATGATCAGCATCGTCCCGACCGCGCCGACGCTGGCGACGGCGATCTCCTGGAGCGGAGCCACCAGCAAGCCGGCGAATTTGTCCAGGTTGGCGAGGATCGTCTCGACCTGCAGGACGAGGTTCACGTTCGCGAGGCCGAGGGAGTCGAGCCGCTCCTGCCACGGTGCCAGGATGGCCGGCAGGTTCTCCCTGATGCGCGGGATCGATTCCAGGAACTCGCTGATCGAGGTGGCCAGCGCGCCGGCCACCAGGACGAGCAGGGTGAGCAGCACCGTCACCGCGAGGACGTAGACGATGATGGTGGCGAGCGCTCGCGGCAGACGGGGGATGCGGGCGCTGATCCAGGTCACGACCGGGCTGATCACGAATGCGAGCAGCCAGGCCAGGAAGAACGTCAGGAGGATGTCGCCGAAGAAGAAGAGCGTCTTCGCGACCTGGTCGACGACGATGAAGAAGAGCGCGATGACCCCAAGGGTCAGGAGCGCCCCGAACAGACGCCGCTCCCTGGACGTGGGGCGGACGTCCAGCGTCATCGCAGGCCCATCCGGTACCGGACTTCCGTCATGGTCGACTCCGCCATCGGCCTGAGCCGATCGGCGCCGGCCTCGAGTACTCCATCCACCTCGTCCGGATGGGCCATCAGCTCGAGGTAGCGCTCGCGGGCGCCCGCGTAGTGGCGGATGATCCGCTCGGCGAGCAGCTTCTTCATATCCACGCACCCGGTCCGCGCGGTTCGCTCGCCTTCCCACAGTTCGTCGTAGTCGTCGCCGAACGAGCGTTGGAGCTGGCAGACGTTGCAGACCTCCGGGCGACCCGGGTCCGTACGCAGGATCCGCTTGGTGTCCGTGACCATGGACATGACCTGCTTGCGGATGAGCTCGTCCGAGGCGAACACGTCGATCGTGTTGCCGACCGACTTGCTCATCTTCTTGACCCCGTCCGTCCCGAGCACGATGGGCGCTTCGGTGAACACCGCCTGGGGTTCCGGGAAGGTGTCCCCGTAGCGGGTGTTGAACGCCCGCACGATCTCACGCGACAGTTCCAGGTGGGCCGCCTGATCCTTGCCGACGGGCACCATCGACGCCTTGTAGATGATGATGTCGGCGGCCTGCAGGACCGGGTAGGTGAGCAGGCCGTGGTTGATGTCGTCCGGCTGGTTCGCCTTCTTCTCCTTGTACGTCGGCGTGCGCTCCAGCCAGCTCACCGGGGTCACCGTCATGAGCAACCAGGCCAGTTCGGTGTGCTCCGGGCGGTGGCTCTGGACGAACAGCGTGCAGCGTTCGGGGTCAAGGCCAAGGGCCAGGAGCGACGCGGCCATCTCGCGTGTTCGCGTCCGGAGCAGGACCGGGTCGTGGGTGCTCGTCAGGGCGTGGTAGTCGACGATGCAGTAGATCGCCTCGTACTCCCACTGGAGCCGAACGTAGTTCCGGATGGCTCCCAGGTCGTTGCCGAGGTGGACGATCCCGGACGGCTGGATGCCCGAGAAGATGCGCGGGCGATCCACGCCGGTGGCCAGCGGGGCCGGGGCGGGCAGGAGTTCCGTGGTCATGGTGCCCGAGTGTAGCGGACCCCGATCACCCGGCGACCGCCGAACCTCTCGGCTACCATGCCCTCGATGTCCACACGACCGGCCCTGCGCGTCGCCGTCCTGGGCGCCGGCAGCGTCGGCGGCGCCGTGATCGGGCGCCTTCTGGATCGTCCCGCCCGCCTGGACTCGGCCGATGGTTCGCCGCTCGAACTGGTCGGGGTGGCCTGCCGCGACCTGGCACGGGCGCGCGCCTCCGGCATCCCGGCGGATCTCCTGACGGACGCCCCGGCCCACCTCGTCGCGTCACCGGACGTGGATGTCGTGGTGGAGCTGATGGGCGGCGATGAGCCGGCACGAACGCTCATCGCGGCTGCCCTTGGTGCCGGCAAGCCCGTGGTCACCGCCAACAAGCACGTCATCGCCCACCATGGTCCCGAGCTGGAAGCGATCGCCCGACGCGTCGGCGTGCCGTTTCGGTTCGAGGCGGCGGTCGCCGGCGGCATCCCTGTCCTGGGGCCGCTCGCATCGGACCTTGCCGCCAATGACGTGACCCGGATCCGCGGGATCGTGAACGGCACGACCAACTACATCCTCACCGCGATGGCCCATGAAGGCCGCCCCTACGACGACATCCTCCTCGATGCCCAGGAGCTGGGGTACGCGGAGGCGGACCCGTCCGGCGATGTCGAGGGCGACGATGCGGTCAACAAGCTGGTGATCCTGGCGCGTCTCGGCTTCGACGTCTGGCTGGACCCGACGACCGTCGTCCGTCGGCCGCCCACCGTGCGCGGCACGGGGAAGGCAGGGATCACCGGGGTCACGGACCAGGAGATGGAGGGGGCCGCGGCACTCGGACTCACCCTCAAGCTGCTGGCGACGATCGCCCGCGACGGGGCATCCCTCGCCGGCGCCGTCGTGCCCACGGCCGTCCCTTCGGCCAGCCCGTTCGGATGGACGGATGGCGTCACGAACCGGGTCGAGATCGACGCGCTGCCGCTCGGGACGGTCCGTCTCGCCGGCCCGGGTGCCGGTGGGGCGGCCACGAGCAGCGCCGTCCTCGGCGATCTGCTCGCGATCGCCCGCGGCGGATCGTCCACCTGGGCGGGACTCCCCCCGGCCAGCGGTCACGCCGCGACAGCGACCGCCCCCCTCGATGCGGCTCGCCACTGGTTTGCCTTCGTGCCGGCGGTGCGATCCGGCATGACGAGCCTGCCGACGGCCCTCGATGAGGCCGCGTCGGTGACCTTCGAGGACGGGACGGCCATCCGCAGCGAGTTCGTGACCCTCGCGGAGGCCCGCGCGGCGTTCGCCGTGATCCTGCCGGACGGCGTCGACGTGACGCTCTACCCGGTCGATGACTGAGGCGCCGATGTCCGCCACGCCGACGTACCCACCCAGGCCGCGACTCATGGAGCGCTACCGGCGATTCCTGCCGATCACGGACGCGACGCCGTCGCTCACGCTTGGCGAAGGGTCAACGCCGCTGGTCCACGCCGAGCGGCTCGGCGCCGCCCTGGGCCTGCGCCACCTGTACCTGAAGGTGGAGGGCCAGAACCCGACCGGCTCGTTCAAGGACCGCGGGATGGTGCTGGCCGTCGCCAAGGCAGCCGAAGCCGGCGCGACCGCGCTCGTGTGCGCCTCGACGGGCAACACCTCGGCCTCGGCAGCGGCGTACGGGGCGGCGGCCGGGATGGAGGTCATCGTCGTCCTGCCGAAGGGCCAGATCGCGATCGGCAAGCTGCTCCAGGCATTGATGGCCGGCGCCAGGGTCGTGGCGGTGGACGGGAACTTCGACCAGGCGCTGGCGATCGTTCGCGCCCTGGCGGAGCAGGACGACCATCCGGTCACGCTGGTCAACTCGGTCAATCCGTTCCGGCTGGAGGGCCAGAAGACGGGCGCCTTCGAGATCTGCGACGACCTCGGCCGGGCGCCGGACATCCTGGCCATCCCGGTCGGGAACGCGGGCAACATCAGTGCCTACTGGGCCGGGTTCAGCGACTACCGGTCTGCCGGCCTGGTCTCGTCCACGCCCGCGATGTGGGGGTTCCAGGCGGCCGGCGCTGCGCCGCTCGTCGTGGGTCATCGGATCGACCACCCGGACACGATCGCGACCGCCATCCGGATCGGCGACCCCGCCTCCTGGGACAAGGCCGTCGCCGCGCGCGACGCCTCCGGTGGCCGGATCAGCGCCGTCACGGACGAGGAGATCCTTGCCGCCTATCGTGCCCTGGTACGTCACCAGGGCGTGTTCTGCGAGCCGGCCTCCGCGGCCAGCGTCGCCGGCGTCACGAAGGCCGTCGCGGCCGGCGAGGTGGACCCGGACGCGACGGTCGTCTGCGTGCTCACCGGGCATGGACTGAAGGACCCGACCACGGCGGAACGGCAGGTCCCGCCGTTCCTCGGATCGGAGGCGTCAGTGGGCGCCGTCGCTGTCGCACTCGGTTGGTAGGGAGGACAGATGGTCGCGCACTGGCTGGCTGAACTGGACGGGCGTCGGGTATCGGTGGAAGTCCCGGCATCGGCCGCGAACCTCGGCGCCGGGTTCGATTGCCTGGGCGTCGCTCTCGCGTTGACCAACCGGGTCGAGCTGGAGGTTCGCAGCTGGAGCCGCGGCGAGATCGAACTGTCGGTCGAGGGCGAGGGCCAGGGCGAACTGACCGAGGACCGCGACAACCGGTTCGTGCTGGGCGTGGAGGCCGCGCTTCGCACCGCCCGCGGTGACCTGCCGGACGGGGTCGGCTGGCGTATCGACATGCGCAACCAGATCCCCCTGAGCCGTGGTCTCGGATCGTCGGCTGCCGCGACGGTCGGTGGCCTGCTCGCCGGCAACGCCCTGCTCGGTGAGCCGTTGTCCACGATGGACCTGCTCCGACTCGCAACGGAGATCGAAGGCCACCCGGACAACGCGGCGGCGGTGCTCTTCGGTGGTTTCGTCGTGTCGGCGGCGACAGACGACGGCGTCGAGGCGATCCGCTTCGATGCGCCGCGCGACCTGCGGGCGGTCCTGTTCATCCCGGACCTGCGCCTGTCGACTGCCGCGATGCGCGACGTGCTCCCCGGGACCGTCCCGCGGGCCGATGCCGTGGCAAACCTGGGGGCGGTCGCGATCGGTGTCGCGGGCCTGGCCAAGGGTCGCCTCGACCTGCTCGGCAAGCTGACCGTGGATCGACTCCACGAGCCGTACCGCGCCGCGGTCTACCCGCAGCTTCCGCAGATGGTGGAGGCTGCGCGAGGCGCCGGCGCCCTGGGCGCCTGCCTGTCCGGCGCGGGTTCGACCATCCTGGCGTTCGCCAATTCCCTGACCGTCATCTCGCGGATCGAAGGTGCCTTCGCCGCCGCCGCCGCCGATACGGAACTGACCGGCCGGATCCTGGTCGCCGCGCCACGGAATACCGGAGCCAAGGTCAAGCTGAAAGGCTGAGCTCGCCTTTCCTCGGGCGGAGGCTGGCGACTCCTGCGGCGGTGATCGCGCTCGACTGCCTTTCGCGCTGCTCAGCCCGCGTTCGCGGTCCGTGCCCGCATGAACGACAGCGTCTCGGCCCATGCCGCGGCGCTGGCATCGGCGAACTCGGTCGCTTTGCGGTCGAAGAAGCTGTGCGGCGCGTCGGGGTAGGTCACCAGCCGGTGGTCCACGCCGGCCGCGACGAGCGCCTGCTCGAATCCGGCGACGACCGTGGCGTCGATCCCCTGGTCCGCCCCGCCGAAGACGCCAAGCACGCTGCCCTGCATCGCGGGCGCGACGTCCGCCGGCGCCGGCGTGTCGTTGCGGGAGGGGCCTGTCGGCCAGCCGTAATAGCCGATGGCGCCGGCCAGCTCCAGACCCAGCGTCGCCGCCAGGAACGACAGGCGTCCGCCCATGCAGAACCCGATGGTGAACAGGGATCGAACGGCGCCGCCAGCCGGTGAGCGGAGATCGGCGGCCGCGGCGCGGATGTCGGCGCTCAAGCCCGGCCCAGGTCGTCTGGCCGACGTGGGGCATGAACTCGAAGGACTCGTCGCGCGGCTCAGCCCCGGCGGTTCGCCCGAAGTAGTCGATCGCCACCGCGTCCACGCCGTGCTCGGCGAACCGGAGCGCCAGTTCCTCGTAGTAGGGGTGCAGCCCGCGGACATCGGGCAGGATGACGATCCCGGCCCCGGTCGGCGCGGCCGCTCGTGCCCTGAAGGCAGCGAACGCGTTACCGTCACCGGCCGTCAGGGTCAGTCGCGCCGGATCCAGGGCGCCACCGGCGATCGGGGCGATGGGTGGTCGGCTGTCGAGATCGAAGCACATGGTGGTCCCTCAGCGGCTGGTCCAGCGCATCGTACGGTCCGGCACGACCGGGCGACCGGGCGGCCGCGAGCCGCACGGTAGAATGCCCGGGCGATGCCAGCCCCCCTCGTCGTACAGAAGTTCGGCGGTTCGTCCGTGGCCGACGCCGACCGCATCAAGCGGGTCGCCCGTCGGATCGCCCGCGAACGCGCGGCTGGGAGCGACCTCGTCGTGGTCGTCTCAGCGATGGGCGATTCCACCGACGAGTTGCTGGGTCTGGCCGCCGCCGTCACGGACGACCCGGATCCTCGTGAGCTGGACGCGCTGCTCGCGACCGGGGAGCATCAGAGTGCGACCCTGCTGGTGATGGCGCTCCATGCGCAGGGCGTCGCGGCCCTCAGCCTCACCGGGCCGCAGGCCGGCATCACCACGGACGGCCGGTACGGCAGGGCGCGCATCGCGGACATCGAACCGCGACGGGTCCGCCATGAGCTCGCCGACGGCAAGGTCGTCATCGTCGCCGGCTTCCAGGGCCAGAGCGCGGCCGCAGTGGGCGACGCCGAGATCACGACCCTTGGCCGCGGCGGCAGCGACACGACGGCGGTCGCCCTGGCCGCCGCGCTCAAGGCTGACCGCTGCCAGATCTTCACGGACGTTCGCGGCATCTACACCGCGGACCCGCGGCTCGTCCCGAACGCCCGGCAACTGTCGATCATCGGCTACGAGGAGATGCTCGAACTCGCCCACCAGGGCGCCCAGGTCATGCAGGTGCGGGCCGTGGAGCTCGGCTGGGTCAACGACGTCGTCATCGAGGTCCTGAGCTCGTTCGAGGACGCGCCGGGCACGCTCATCAAGGAGGACCCGCTCGTGGAGCAGCGCAACAAGGTCCGCGGCCTCGCCCACGACCGGAACGTGGCGAAGGTCACGATCATCGCCGTACCGGACCGGCCGGGCGTCGCGCGCGCCATCTTCGACCCGTTGGCCGAAGCCGGCATCAACGTCGACATGATCGTCCAGAACGTCGGTCACGGTGGCACGACCGACATGTCGTTCACGGTGCCCCGCGCGGAGCTCGGCAAGGCCCGCAAGGTCCTCGATGGGGTCGTCCGGGAGCTGGGCGCCCGCGACCTGACCACGGACGCCTCGGTCGGCAAGGTGTCGATCGTCGGGGCCGGCCTGCACAATGCGCCCGGCTACGCCGCGCGCATGTTCGGGGCGCTGGCCGACGCGAAGGTCAACATCGAGATGATCTCGACCTCGGAGGTCCGGATCACCTGCATCGTGGCCGAGGATGAGCTGGAGGTCGCCCTCCGCGCCCTGCACGATGCCTTCGAGCTGGAGCGACCCGAACCACTTGACGTCGCGGTGGCCGGATGACCGTCCGTCCGTGGCCGACCGCCCGATGACCGCGTTCCTCAGTCGCCAGGAGCGGTTCGATAGCGTCGGGTCCACGAACGACGTCGTCCGCGAGTGGCTGTCCGCGGGCACGGATGAGGTCTGCCTGGCCGTGGCCGACGAGCAGACGGCCGGTCGTGGCCGCAACGGACGGGCCTGGCTGGCGCCGTCCGGCGCCGCGTTGCTCCTGTCGCTCGGGTTCCGGCCGGACTGGCTGCCGGCCGAGCGGGTCTGGCGCCTGGTCGCCACCGCCAGCCTGGCCATGGCCGACGCGGCGGAGGAGGTCGCCGGGCTGGCCGATCGGGCCGTCCGCCTCAAGTGGCCGAACGACCTGGTCGTTGAAGGCCTCGATGGCGGCGGCGTGCGCAAGCTGGCCGGGCTCCTCGGGCGAGACGACCGGCCTGGGCACGTCACGACCACAGGCGATCGTGGGTCTTGGGATCAACGCCGACTGGGCGCCTTCGGCATTCCCGCCGGCGCTCATCGGCTCGATGACCTCACTGCGCGAGGCTTCCGGAGGTCGGCCGGTCGAGCTGGCCGCCCTGCTCGACGCGTTCCTCGGTCGGCTCGAAGTCCGCGTCGAGGCGCTTCGCGACGGTCGCTTCGATGTCGCCGACTGGACCGAGCGTCAGCTCACGACCGGTCGCGATGTCACGTTCGCCGGCCACGACGGACGGGCGGACACACGGCGAGCCGCTCGGGGTGGACGCGCTCAGTGGCGCCCTCGTGGTCGAGGATCCGCGGCTCGGCCAGCCGGCGAGCGGTCCGTCCTCGTCGGCGAGATCGTGCAGGTCCGGCTCGCGGACCCGGCCGTCGCGACGAGCGGGGTGTAACGCCATGGCCCGTCCGGCATTGAGGAGAGTAGGCAGACCGGAGGAGGTCGGACGCCCGCGCCTCGCCCATCTCGATCTCGATCGATCGCTGGTGGATGCGGCCCAGGCGGATCCGGCACGGTTCGAGGCCCTCTATCGGAAGTACCTGGCCCAGGTGTACAGCTACTCCTACTACGAACTACGCGATCATCACGAGGCCGAGGATGCCGCGGAGCGGACGTTCCTGGCCGCGCTGACGAACCTCCATCGGTTCGAGGAACGGGCGCGTCCGGCCGACGGCGAGGGCGCCTCCACCTTCCGGGTCTGGCTGTTCCAGATCGCCCGCAACGTGGTCGCCGAACGGCGTCGGACACGACGCCGGCGCCCGGAGGTCCCGCTCGAGGATGCGGCCGGCGTGCTCGATCGCCGCGGATGTCGTCGCCGCGGTGACGGGCCGCGAGGCGTCGTCCGAGGCCTGGCAGGCCGTGTCGCGTCTGGCCGGCGACCGCCGGCGCGCGGTGATCCTGCGCTTCGTGGACGAGATGTCGACAGCCGAGATCGCGGGGACGCTCGGCCGCAGCGAGGGCGCCGTCCGGGTCCTCATCCATCGCGCCTTGCGCAGCATCGCGCGAGACCTGGGCGAGCGCCGGTCGTGACGTTCTCGTTCGGTGCGCGCGATGGCGACGAGATCGACGCCATGACGACCGATCGCTACCTCGATGCCCTGCTCCTCGCCCATGCCGCTGGAGCGCATGCGACGCCCGCCTCGTCCGATCTGGACCCTGCTGCGCGGCGTGCGGCGGATCGCCTGTCGCAGGATCTGCCACGGTTCCACCCATCGTTCCGGTTCGAGGAGGGGCTGTGGTTGCGCCTTGCCGACGTCGCCCGGGGGATGCGCCTCGGGGCCGCCGTCGGGTCGGAGGGTCGGCCGATCGCCGCCATCGGGCCGGCGTGGACGGGATCGATCTGGACGGGCTCGATCTGGACGGGTTGGCTGCATTGGTGAACGGGCCGGATCGGGCGCCTGACGACGCCGACCCGGTCAGGCCGCTGCTCGTGGGTGGCGCGCTGACCTCGGCTGCCCTGTCGCTCGCCGGCGCGATCTACGTGGCGTGGCGGCTCAGCCATCCGGCGGCGGTCCCGATGGCTCGGGCGGCGCGAGCCGTCAGCCGGGCCGAGGCTCGCCTGATGCCGATCAAGCTCCCGTCGTTCCGTCCTCGCCAGGATGTCTACCCACCTGACCTGTGGACCCGCTGTCCCACCTGCGAGACGATGCTGTTCAACAAGCAGCTGGACAAGGCGATGCGGGTCTGCTCCACCTGCGGTCACCACTTCCGGCTGTCGGCGGCGGCCCGCCTGGAGCAGCTGCTCGACCCGGAGTCGTTCGATGAGCGCGACGCCGGCCTGCAGTCCGTGGACGCTCTCGGCTTCGTCGACCAGAAGGCCTATCCGGACCGCCTCGCGGCCGCCCAGAAGACGACCGGGATGCGCGATGCGGCCATCTGGGGGACCGGCGCGATCGACGGGATCGCCATCGCCGTCTGCGTCATGGACTTCGGGTTCATGGGCGGGTCCATGGGCGCGGTCGTCGGCGAGAAGGTGACCCGAGCCGCGGAGCACGCGCTGGCGGCGCGGATGCCGCTCATCATCGTGAGCGCCTCGGGCGGGGCGCGGATGCAGGAGGGCACGCTCGCGCTGATGCAGCTGGCCAAGACGCTGGCCGCGCTCGAACGCCTGAGCGCGGCCGGCGTCCCGTTCCTGTCGGTGTTGTCCGATCCGACGACCGGTGGCGTCTTCGCCTCCTTCGCGGCGGTGGGTGACGTCAACATCGCCGAGCCGAACGCTCTCATCGGGCTGGCCGGGGCTCGCGTGTCGGCCGGCACGATCGCGACCGAATTGCCCGAGGGCTTCCAACGGGCCGAGTTCCTGCTCCGCCACGGCTTCATCGACCGGATCGCGGCACGTCCGGACCTGCGCGACGAACTGGCAGGGCTCCTGCACCTCTTGCCCGTCCGGGACGGCGGGACGGATCTCGCCCCCGCCAACGGTGACGACGTGGCCGGATTCCGGCCCCTGTCGTTCCTGACCACGCTGGCCGAGCGCGTCGGCGAGCGGACCGCCGGCGACGGGTCCGATGCGAGCGATGCAGGCGACCGCGAGTCGTCGGACGCGTCCGCGGACCCCAGGGATGCCGTCTGGGCCCGGGTCCAGCTGGCCCGCAACCTGCGTCGGCCCCGCACGCTCGAGTTCGTCGCCGCCATGACCGATGCCTTCATCGAGCTCCACGGCGACCGACTCTTCGGGGATGACCCGGCCATGGTCGTCGGGTTGGCGCGACTCGCGGGCCGCCGCGTGGTGATCATCGGCCAGCAGAAGGGTGCCGACACGGACGAGAACATCCTGCGCAATTTCGGGATGCCCCACCCCGAGGGCTATCGCAAGGCGATGCGCGTGATGCAGTTGGCCGAGCGCTTCGGCCTGCCGATCGTGACCTTCGTGGACGTGCCCGGGGCCCATCCGGGCCCGGAATCGGAGCAGCGCGGCATCGCCGAGGCGATCGCCCGGTCGGTCGGCCTGATGAGTCGCCTGCGCACGCCGATCGTGACGGTGATCACCGGAGAAGGCGGATCGGGCGGCGCCCTGGCGATCGCCGTGGGCGACGTGGTCATCGCGCTCGAGAACGCCGTGTACGCCGTCATCTCGCCGGAGGGATGCGCCGCCATCCTGTGGCGGAGCGCCGAGGAGGCGTCCACGGCGGCCCTCGCCATGCGCATGACCGCGGCGGACCAGCGGGGCCTCGGAGTGGTGGACATCGTGGTGCCCGAGCCCGGCGATGGTGCGCAGACGGATCACGACGAGACCGCCCGTCGGCTCAAGGCGATCATCGTCGACCGGCTGGCGGCCCTCGATGCGCTGACGCTCGATGACCTCGTCGACCAGCGCTACCAGCGCTACCGGTCGCTCGGGTCCTACACTGAGGCGTCCGCGCCCGATGTCCCGCCGCCGCCGGCCAAGGGTCTCGCCGATCGCCTCCGCGACCTGCTGGATCCGAGTCGACGCGCTGTGGGTGGCGCGGCGTCGTCATGGTCGCGCGACGAGCCGCCGGCCCGCGAGGAGGTCTAGCGCATGCCCGAGCCCGCCCCTTCGGACGCCAGCCGCGCGGAGCGCACCCCAGCCGAGCGGTCTGCCGACCATGCCGCGATCGACGGCCTCACCGAGGGACTGCTGCCCGCCCTCATGGCCAAGCTGAGCGCGACCGGCCTGGGCGAGCTCGAGGTTCGAGAAGGCGCCTGGCGCGTCCGACTGCGCCGGCCTGCCGATGGCGCGGCCCGCGACAAGCGTGGCGCTGAGCGGGCGGCCGCGCGCGGCGGCCGGCCACCATGCGCCGCCGGCGTCCAACGTCCCGGGCATGATGCCGGTCGGCCCCGGGCGCGATGGTCGCGAGGGCGATCGGTCCATCCACCGAGCGACGGACGGTCGCGACGTCGCCCGCGGTCGGGATCTTCCAGGTCGCCACCGACCACCGCGCCGGGACGCGGGTCCGCGCCGGCGACCGGATCGGGGTCGTGGACATGCTCGGCGTCGCCCAGGAAGTCGTGGCGCCGATGGACGGCGTCGTCGGCGCAAGCCTGGCCGAGTCGGGCGATGCGGTGGAGTACGGCCAGGAACTCGTGGTCATCGAGTTCGCCTCCGCTCCCGGCGCCGAGGCCTGATCGTGTTCCGCAAGATCCTCATCGCCAACCGCGGGGAGATCGCCGTCCGGATCCTGCGTGCCTGCCGTGAGCTGGGCGTGGAGGCCGTCGTGGCTTACAGCGAGGCGGATCGGGACTCGCTTGCGGTCCAGCTTGCGGACGAGGCGATCTGCATCGGCCCGGCCGACGCCAGGCGGTCCTACCTGCTGGCCCCGGCGGTCATCTCGGCGGCGCTGGTGGCCGGCTGCGACGCGGTCCACCCCGGCTACGGGTTCCTGTCCGAGGACGAGGGCTTCGCCGAGGTCGTCGCGGCACACGACCTGACGTTCATCGGTCCGCGGGCGACGGTGCTGGAGCGGTTCGCCAGCAAGGAGGGGACGCGGCGTCTGCTCGGCGAGCACGGCCTCCCGACCATCCCTGGGTCGGACGGGATGCTGCGCGACGAGATGCACGCACTCGGCGAGGCGGAGAGGATCGGCTATCCGGTCCTGATCAAGCCATCGGCCGGGGGCGGCGGCAAGGGCATGCGGATGATCCGCACACCACGCGAACTCGAGTCCTCGCTCCGCGTCTGCCGGTCGGAGGCCAAGGCGGCCTTCGGCGACGACTCGCTCTATCTCGAGAAGTGGCTGGACGAGACACGTCACGTGGAGGTCCAGGTCGCGGTGGACCGGTATGGGCACGGTGTCCACCTGGGCGAGCGCGACTGCTCCGTCCAGCGACGCCACCAGAAGATCCTCGAGGAAGCGCCGACTCCGGCGCTGTCGGCGACGGCCCGCGAGGAACTGGCCGAGCGTGCCGTTCGCGCCGTCGTCGCGGCCGGCTACGAGAACGTCGGCACCCTCGAGTTCCTGGTCGATCGCAGCGGTCAGGCGTTCTTCATCGAGATCAACTGCCGCATCCAGGTCGAGCATCCGGTGACCGAGATGCTGACGGGCATCGACCTGGTGACAACCCAGATCCGGATCGCCGCCGGCGAGCCGCTCGGATTCGGCCAGGCTGACGTCTCGTTCACGGGCCATGCCATCGAGTTCCGGATCAACGCCGAGGATCCGTCCGAGGACTTCCGTCCGGGAGCGGGCGTCGTGGAGCGGTATCACGCGCCCGGTGGCCCGGGTATCCGTTTCGACACGCATCTGTACTCCGGATACGAGGTGCCGCCCTTCTACGACTCGCTGCTCGGCAAGCTGGTCGCCTGGGGTCCGGATCGTGAGACGGCCATCGCTCGCGGACGCGCGGCCCTGGCCGAGCTGGCGGTGGAGGGCCTCGTCACGAATGTCGCGATCCACCAGGCGCTCCTGACGAACGAAGCGTTCCTCGACGGCCGGATGACCACCAACCTGCTCGATCGCGTGGGGAGCGCCGCGTTCCTGGCCGCCGCTGCTCGATCGTGATGTTCGACGTGCAGACCTGCACGAACCTTGCCGTTTGCCCCCCGTCGACCAGATGACACTGACAGCCGAACCCAACCAGGAGTCGCCCGTGCGAGGCCATCGTCCACACCACTCGCGAGATCGAGGCGCTCATCCCGCATCGCTGGCCGTTCCTGCTCGTCGACCGGATCGTCGAGTACGACGCCGAAGCGAAGCGCATCGTCGGCCTGAAGGCCGTGACCGCCTCCGAGTGGTTCTTCCAGGGCCACTTCCCCGGGATGCCGGTCATGCCCGGCGTCCTCCAGGTGGAGGCGCTCGCCCAGACGATGGGGATCTACGTCGCCAAGCAGCCGGGGTTCGGCGATCGGATCGGCCTGTTCGCCGGTGTCGACGACTGCCGCTTCCGACGGGTCGTCAGTCCGGGGGACACGCTCCGCCTGGAGGTCACGATGGAGAAGCTCGGGGGGCGATTCGGGCGAGGCCACGGTGTGGCGACCGTTGACGGTGAGGTCGCCTGCGATGCGAAGATCAGCTTCATCATCCCCGGCGAAGGTGTGCTTCGATGACCCGGTTCGCCGTCCTCTCTGACGTCCACGGCAACGCGACCGCGCTCGAGGCGGTCCGTACGGCGATCCACGCGGCGGCGCCGGACTTCGTGGCGGTAGCGGGAGATCTGGTCCTCAACGGACCCGATCCGGCCGCGGCGGTGGACGTGCTCCAGGAGATGGAGGCCGCGGGCGCCGTCATCGTGTCCGGCAACACTGACATCGCGGTCGCCGATTTCGACTACGCGGCTGCCTTCCCGTGGATGGCGGACGGCGTGCCGGAGACCTTCCAGGCCGCGACGGAGTGGGCCAACGACGCCCTCGGTGACGAGCGAGTCCGCTGGCTGCGTCGCCTTCCGGCCGAGCGTCGCCTTCGGGCGGAGGACGGCACGATGGTGCTCATCTGTCATGCCTCGCCCGGCTCGCAGACGGCCGGCTTCGACCAGGCCTTGGACCCCGACGTCATCGTGGAGCGGGTCGCGCGCACGGACGCACGCGTGATCGGGTGCGGGCACACGCACATGCCCGAGGTGCGCGACCTCGGCTGGAAGGTGATCGTCAACGCCGGGTCGGTCGGCTACGTCTTCGACGGCGATCCGACCGCATCCTGGGCACTCATCGATGTCCACGAGGGCGTCGTGACCGCGGAGATCCGCCGAACGGAGTTCGATGTGCTGGAGGTGGCGAACGCGATCTCGGCCCGCGGTCTCCCCGGCGATGTGTATCGGGCGGCGACCGTCCGCACGGGGAGGTTGGTCCGATGACGGAACCGCGTCGCGTGGTCGTGACCGGGATGGGGATGGTCACCGCGCTCGGCAACGATGTCGCCACCACGTGGGCCGGGCTGGTCGCCGGCCGCTCCGGCGTCCGGAGGATGTCGACCTTCGACCCGTCGCGGCTGACGTCGCAGATCGCCGGCGAGGTGCGGGACTTCGACTCCAGCAGCGTCCTGGATCGCCGGGAGCAGCGCCGCACGGACCGCTACATCCAGTTCGGGCTGATCGCATCGCGCGAGGCCCTGGACCAGGCGGGCCTGCCGGCGCGCTTCGAAGGCGAGCTGGCGGAGCGGACCGGGGTGATCCTGGGCACCGGTCTCGGTGGTGTCGGGACACTGGTGGACGGGATCTCGACGAACACCCTGCGCGGGCCGGACCGGGTCAGCCCGTTCCTCATCCCGATGGGCATCCCGAACGTCGGAGCGGGCCAGGTGGCCATCAACTTCGGGATGACCGGGCCCAACTTCGCCATCGCCTCCGCGTGCGCGACGGGCGGTCACGCCATCGGGGAGTCGAGCGAGATCATCCGCCGCGGCGACGCGGACATCATGGTCGCCGGTGGGACCGAGGCCGGGATCTTCGAGCCGCTCGTCGCCGGTTTCGCATCGATGCGGGCCCTGTCCACGCGCAACGACGATCCCGAGGGGGCTTCGCGCCCGTTCAATTCCGGTCGGGACGGCTTCGTGGCGGGGGAGGGCGCCGGCGTCGTGATCCTCGAGGAGCTGCGTCACGCCGAGGAACGCGGTGCCACGATCCTGGCCGAACTGGTCGGCTACGGCGCGACGGCCGACGCCTCGCACATCACCCTGCCCGCGCCCGGCGGCATGGGCGCGGTGCGGGCCGCTCGGCGCGCCCTCGAGAAGGCCGGCATCGCGCCGGAGGAGGTCGATCACCTCAACGCCCATGCGACGTCCACCCCGGAAGGCGACAAGGCGGAGCTCCAGGCGATCAAGTCGATCTTCGGCGCCCATGCGCCGCGTGTCGCGGTGACCGCCAACAAGTCGATGCTGGGCCATACCCTCGGTGCTGCCGGCGCGATCGAGGCGATCGTGACGATCGAGGCGATGCGCCACTCGTGCGTGCCCCCGACGATCAACCTCGAGGATCCCGATCCGGCAGCGGAGGGCTTGGACCTGACCCCCGGCACGGCGGCCGATCGCGAGATCCGGGTGGCGATCAGCAACTCGTTCGGGTTCGGCGGGCAGAACACGACGGTCGTGTTCAGGCGGTGGGACGGATGACCGACGACCTCGCGCGCAGGTCCCACGCGATGGCGTCGATGCCGAGCTGCTCGGCCTGATCGACCGCCTCGCGGCACTCCTTGACCAGTCGGACCTGACCGAGATCGAGGTGGAGGCCGGGGGGACCGGACTCATCCTGCGCAAGCCCGGCTCGGCGCCTCCAGGCGCCGGCCGAGGTCGCGGCCGTTCGCGAACCAGCGGGCAACACGCCGACCGCCGCGAGCCTCGAACGACCCGGGCCCGCCGCCTCGTCCGTCGGTGAAGGCGCCGCTGACCGGCATCTTCTATGCCTCGCCGGCGCCCGGCTCGGCGCCGTACGTCCAGGTCGGCGGCGAGGTCGCCGTCGGTCAGATCATCGGCCTGATCGAGGCGATGAAGCTGTTCAATGAGATCAAGTCGGACCTCGCGGGCCGCGTCGTCCGGGTCGTCCCCGAGAGCGGCACGCTGGTCAAGGCCAAGGGACCGCTCATCGAGGTGGAGCCGCTGTGAGCACGACCGCCCGTTACGCGCATGTCACGGGCTGGGGCCGCTATGCGCCCAGCCAGGTGCTGACCAATGCGGACCTTGAGCGGATGGTGGACACATCCGACGAGTGGATCGTCAGCCGGACCGGCATCCGCGAGCGACGCGTCGCCGCGGCCGACGAGACGACGGCGTCCATGTCGGCGGTGGCCGCCCTGCGGGCGATCCGGACGGCCGGCATCGAGCCGGACGACATCGATCTCATCCTCCTTGCGACCCTGACGCCGGACTACTGGATGCCATCGACCGCCGCCCTCGTGAAGGAGGCGATCGGGAACACGAAGGCCGCCGCGATGGACGTTGCCGCCGCCTGTTCCGGGTTCGTCTATGCGTACGCCACAGCCCACGCCTACATCACGTCCGGGATGGCGAAGCACGTCCTGGTCATCGGGGCCGAGCTGCTCACGCGGTTCCTCGATTACTCCGATCGCAACACCTGCATCCTGTTCGGCGATGGGGCCGGGGCGGTCGTGCTGTCGGCCTCCGACGAACCCGGCGGGGGCCTCGGGATCGAGATGACGACGGAGCCGCAGGGTGCCTACATGATCTGGTTGCCGGCCGGCGGCGCAAAGAGCCCACCGTCGGCGGAGACGATCGCCCGTGGCGAGCACTACATCCGGATGGAGGGCAAGGAAACCTACCGGTTTGCGACTCGAACGCTTGCCACGACGGCGCTGGCCGCGATCCGCAAGGCCGGTCTCGAGCCCGCCGATATCGACCTGTTCATCCCGCACCAGGCCAACATCCGGATCATCGACGCGGTCGCCAAGGGGCTGGACCTGTCGATGGACAAGATGTTCGTGAACCTCGACAAGTACGGCAACACGTCGGCCGCGTCGGTGCCGATCGCCCTGGCCGAGGCGGCCAACTCCGGGCGGATCAAGGTCGGTGACACGGTCGTCATCGTGGCGTTCGGGGCCGGCTTCACGTCCGGTGCCGTGGCCATCCGCTGGACCCAGGACCCGGCCCGCGGGGTCGCCGGCGATGCCGCCGTTCGGCCCGAGGACGTCACCGTCCGCCTGCCGGTCGACTGGGACTCCGTCGATCCGATCCCGCCTGCGCTGGCGACACTGATGGCCGTCCCGGGCATCGTGGACGTCCCGCTGGACGACGTCGTGCCGGGCGACCAACCCACCCACCAGGAGGCCCACACGTGATCGATCTGTCCGGCAAGTCCGCGCTCGTGACCGGCGGCTCCCGTGGGATCGGCCGGGCGATCGTGCTGCGGCTCGCGACCCAGGGCGCCGATGTCGCGTTCACCTACCGAGGCAATGCCGCCGCGGCCGCGGACACCGCGGCGGCCGTCGAGGCGCTCGGGCGTCGCGCGCTCGCCGTCCAGGCCGACGCGAGTGACGGCGCGTCGGCCGACGGCGTCGTCAAGGCGACGCTCGAGGCGTTCGGCAAGGTGGACATCCTGGTCAACAACGCCGGGATCACCCGCGACGACCTGATCATGCGGATGACCGCGGAGGAGTGGGCGAGCGTCATCTCGAGACCAACCTGTTCGGCGCGTTCTGGATGGTCAAGGCCGTCACCCGCCCGATGCTCAAGGCGCGCAGCGGCCGGATCGTCAACATCACCAGCGTGTCCGGACAGGCGGGCCAGACGGGCCAGGCCAACTACTCCGCGGCCAAGGCCGGCCTGATCGGCCTGACCAAGGCGGCCGCCCGCGAGCTGGCCTCACGCTCCATCACGGTCAACGCCGTCGCGCCCGGCTTCGTGCTGACCGAACTCACCCAGGACCTGCCCGAGCCGCTCCAGGCGGAGATCACCGCCAGGACGCCGCTGGGCCGGTTCGGCACGCCGGACGAGATCGCCCAGGCGGTCGCCTTCCTCGCATCCGACGACGCCGCCTACATCACCGGCCAGGTCCTGGCCGTGGATGGCGGCCTGGTCATGATGTGACCGCGGTCACCTCGTCGCCGACGACACTCGCGGTGCCCACCGCCTCGTAGCGGAAGCCGGCCGCCCGCACGCGGGCAGGGTCGAGCAACCGGCGTCCGTCGACCACGAGGGCGCCGCGGACCAGGGGCCGTAGCGCCTCCCAGTCGAGCGCCGCGAACTCGGGCCATTCGGTCGCGATCACGACAACATCGGCGTCCCGGATCGCGGCCTCCGGGCTGTCCACGGTGTCCAGCTCCGGGATCCGTCGGCGGGCATTGGCCGCCGCCTCTGGATCGTAGGCGCGGACGGTCGCCCCACCGGCCAGCAGTCGTTCGGCAAGCGCGACGGCGGGTGAGTCGCGGACGTCGTCCGTGCCGGCCTTGAACGCCAGTCCGAGCAGGCCGATGTGCATCCCGGCCAGCCCACCCAGGGCGTCGGCGATCCGGTCGGCGAACCGGTGCTGCTGGGCCGCGTTCGCCTCGGATGCCGCGACGGTCACGTGCATCCCCAGGCCACGGTCCTGGCCGGCCACCGCGAGCGCTCGCAGCTCCTTGGGCAGGCAGCTCCCGCCGAAGCCGAAGCTGGGTCGCATGTAGGTCGTCCCGATGCGCGGGTCCAGCCCGATCCCGCGCATCACGTCGGCGGCGTCCGTGCCGTATTCCTCGGCCATCGTCGAGATCTCATTGGTGAACGACAGCTTCAGCGCGAGGAAGGCGTTCGCGCCGTTCTTGATCAGTTCGGCTGCGGCGACGTCGACGATGAGGATCGGCGCGGTCAGCCGGTCGTACAGGTCGACGACGAGCGCGACCGCGGCCGGATCCGCATCCTCGAACCGCCCGACCACGATCCGGGTCGGGTTCCGGAAGTCCTCCAGGGCGGTGCCCTGGCGAAGGAACTCGGGGTTGGTCAGCAGGTGGCTGGTGGTGCTGCCGGCCCAGGCGACCGCCGCCCGTGTCGAGCCCGGCGGCAGGGTGCTCCGGATGACGATCGGCGTGCCCGACGCCGCCAGCGGTTCGAGCGCCGCCAGGGCCCCGCGCAGCTGGGACAGGTCGCTTCGGCCGTCTTCGCCGATCGGCGTCCCGACACACACCAGCACCGCGTCCGCGCGGTCCGTCGGGCGGTCGGCGAGGGCCAGCGACCCGGCGCCCAGGGCCGCCTCCAGCGACTCGGGCAAGCCGGCCTCGTGGATCGGCGCTCGACCGGCTCTGAGGGTCGCGAGTCGGGCGGGGTCGACCTCGACCAGCTCGACGGCGTGGCCGAGCTCCACGAGGCCGACGGCCGTGATCAGCCCGACGTAGCCCGCGCCGATGACGGTGACCTGTCGCCGGGGTGACTCCACGAGGACGAAGCCTACCAGTCGCTCACCGGGACCGTGCGGGGGGCGCAGCGTCGACACGCGGCGCGGACGCGTCGACCGGGCGCCCTCAGGTGATAGGCTCGAGACGTGCGCGTCCAGCAGTTCCTGATCCCCGGGCTGGGTCATCTCTCGACGCTCCTCGTCGACGATGCGACCGGCGTGGCGGCCGTGATCGACCCCCGGCGCGACGTGGATGTCTACCTCGCGGCGGTGGCCGGCGACGGAGCTGCGGATCAGTCACGTGATCGAGACACACCTGCACAACGACTACGTCTCGGGCGGTCGCGATCTTGCCGCCCTGACTGGTGCGACGCACGTGATCGGAGCGGGTGCGGACCTTCGATACGAGGCGCGCGGCGTCCGCCACGGAGAGGTCATCGATGTCGGGAGCCTGCGGCTGACCGTCCTCGAGACGCCCGGCCATACCCCGGAATCGGTGAGCTACGACGTGGCCGACCCGTCCCGGGCGGAAGAGCCGGTCCTGATGCTGACCGGTGGATCGCTGCTGGTCGGTGCCGTCGGACGGACGGATCTGCTCGGGGCGGATGACGCTCCGGCCTTCTCGGCGGCGATGTACCACTCGCTGCACGAGGTGATCCTCCCGCACGAGGACTCTGTCATGGTCTACCCGACCCACGGCGCGGGATCGCTGTGCTCCACCGGGATCGGCTCGACGACGTGGTCCACGATCGGCTACGAACGGCGGCACGACCCGCTCCTGGCGCCGATGGAGGTGGAAGCCTTCGCGCGCGCGCTCCTGGCGGGGCAACCGGCGTTCCCGCGCTACTTCGCGCGGATGCGGCCCATCAACCAGGGCGGGCCGAGGCTCCTGGGGGGAGTCATCCCACCGATCCCGGGTATCGGGGTCGAGGGCCTCGAGGCGACGGTCGCGGCCGGCGGCCTGGTCATCGATGCCCGGACCGCCACGGGTCACGCGACGGCCCACATCCCGGGCGCCCTCTCGATCCCGGCGGACCCCTCCTTCGGGACCTGGCTCGGATGGGTGACGGATCACGATCGGCCGTTGGTCCTCGTCGTCGACGACGAGGACCGACTCGACGATCTCCAACGGCAGGCCCTGCGGATCGGCCACGAATCGATCGTCGGTCACCTGGCAGGCGGCTTCGATGCCTGGCTTGACGCCGGTCGACCGACGGGTTCGACGACCTCGAGCACGGCCGACCAGCTCGCCCGCGCGCTCGCCGCCGATCCGCGCGAACGCCCCCTGGTCATCGATGTCAGGCAGGCGGACGAGTACGACGCCGGCCATGTCCCGGGCGCCGTCCACATCGGCGCCGGCTCGCTGCCCGACCGGCTCGATGGACTTCCGCGCGATCGTGCGATCGCCTGCATGTGCGCTTCGGGCTACCGAGCCTCCGTCGCCTCGTCCCTCCTGCGTGCGGCCGGGTTCACCGACGTGGTCTACGTGTCGGATGGCTTCGATTCGTGGGCTCGGGCAGGGCATCCGGTCCAGGTTGGTGGGTCCGGCGGGTCGTCCGTGGTGGCGGAGGCATCGCACCGGGTGCCGGCGGCGCACGCGCACTAGGTGCCCGCTCCCTCGGGACGTCCGCCGCCGACATCCTGGGCGCATGGGACTTCCGAGCCGCGTCGTCGGTACCGAGGGAGGGGGTCTGCGGACGCTCGATGGTGCGAGCATCGGCGTATGAGCGCCCGTGAGCCGCTTGGCGTCCGCATGCCCGAACCGCGTCGGTCGATGACGGGCGCCCGGATCGGCTCACATGATCGCGGTGCGATCGCCGGTCCGACCGTCTACCGACGCCTGGTCGGCACGAGCCAGGGCGGCATCGCCGGCGGAGCGGCGACGAACACGGCACTTCGTGTGTCGGGTGACCTCGCGTCTACCGGTGCCGCCGGTGCACCTTCACTCGAAGCGGAGCTTGCTGAGCGCCTGGACACCGTTCTCGGGATCGCGGAGCGGCTCGCGACGTCGCATGACCGCCATGACCTGTTCCGCACGATCGTGGACGAGACGAAACGAGCCCTCCGCGCGGACGCCACGACGATCCGCATCCTGCAGGACGATCGGCTCGAGATCGCAGCCTGGGCTGGACTCCCGGACGACATCGCGGCTCGGCTGCCGTCGTTCCATCGTGACGAGGGCTGGGTCGGCGAGGTGCTGCGGACCGGCCGCGTCCTGGCCTGGCCGGACGTGCGCGGGGATGCCAGCCACGGGTACGAGCGCTACGGCGGCGTCCTGGAGTTCGCCGGAGACCTGATCGCACCACTCATCCATCACGATCGCGTCATCGGCGCCCTTGCGGCGGTCACCCGCGAGCCACGCGACTGGACCAGCGGCGACGTGGCCTTCATCAGCACGCTCGCGACCCACGCCGCGATCGCCCTCGCGAATGCCGAACTGTTCGAACAGACCGAAGCGAAGGCCGCCCAGCTTGGCGTCCTGCAGGCCGCGTCCGCACGGCTGAGCCGGGCCGTCACCGTCGCGGAGGTCGGACGGACCGTCGTCGAGGAGACCCGCCGGATCATCGATTACCACAACGCCCGGGTCTACCTGGTCGAATTGCCGGACGACGTCGTCCCGATCGCCTTCGAGGGCACGGTCGGCGCGTACGAGCAGGTGGACCTTGCGCTCCTGCGCTGCCATCTTGGAGAAGGGTTCACGGGCTGGGTGGCCCAGCACGGTCGGGCACTGCTCGTGCGCGACGCCAACCGCGATCCGCGGGGCGCGACCATCCCCGGGACCGACGACGTCGACGAGTCGATGCTGGTCGTCCCGATGCGCTACGACGAGGCGACGGTCGGGGTGATCACCCTCTCGAAGCTGGGCCTGGACCAGTTCGACGAGGACGACCTGCGGCTGTTGACGATCCTCGCGGACCAGGCGGCCACCGCCGTCGAGTCGGCGCGGCTGCTCGCCCGCTCCCAGGACCTGGCCGGTGAACTGCGTCGCCTGCTGGACATGAGCGCCGAGCTGTCCGAGAGCCTCGACCCGCGGCAGGTCGCGGACCTGATGGCGTCCCATCTCGCGCGGGCGCTGGGTGTCGAGGAGTGTGCGATCAGCTACTGGGACCGGCCGCTCGGGCGCCTCGACTCACTCGGCTACTATCCGCCCCTCCTGCTCGCCGAGATGGAGCCGTTCTTCGACATGACCGGATATCCGGACACGCTCCGCGTCCTCGAGGCGCAGGAGACGGTCATCATCGATGCCCAGGATCCGTCCGCCGACCCGAACGAGACCATCCTGCTGGTCAACGCCGGCAACCGGATGGTGGCGATGCTGCCGCTGGTCGCCAAGGGTCACGCGATCGGTCTCGTGGAACTGTTCTCCAAGACGGCCGTGCGCTGGGACGACGATCGGCTGTCACTCGCGCGGACCATGGCCAACGAAGCCGCCATGGCGCTCGAGAACGCGAGGCTCTACGAAGAGGCACGCAGACTCGCCGACCGCGACCCGCTGACCGGCTACTACAACCACCGGTTCCTGCACGAACGTCTCGGCGAGGAGGTCATCCGGGCGCAGCGCGGCCGGCGACCGCTGAGCGTGCTCATGCTCGATCTCGACGACTTCAAGCTGGTCAACGACACGCTCGGCCACCTGTTCGGCGATCGAGTCCTGACCTGGACCGCGGAGCTCATCCGGTCCACGCTGCGAGGATCCGACATCCCGGCCCGCTACGGCGGCGACGAGTTCGCGATCATCCTGCCCGAGACCGACGCGGACGATGCTTCACGCGCGGCGGCACGGATCCTCGAAGCGCTCCGTGACCGGCCCTTCGTCGGCGAGCAACGCGGGCCCGTCCCGATCGGCGCGTCGATCGGCATCGCCACCTTCCCGGCCGATGGCCGGACGGCGACGGACCTGATCGCGGCCGCGGACAAGGCGCTCTACCGGGTCAAGCGCGACGGCGGCCATGACGTCGCCTCCGCGGGTGGCGCGGCCGCGTGACGACGAGCCCTGGTACGAAGGTACCGGGGGTCCACATCCGGAGGTACCACCACCCGGAGGTGGACGCCGAGCGTCCGGAGCCCCAGACTGCGATTCCGACGTGACCCAACCCAACGCGACCCCACAACGCCGCGTGGACCCGCCGGATCGTCGGATCCGCCGGGCGTGGGCCATCTTCGCCGGAGCGTTCGCGCTGCTCGCGCTCCTCGTCGTGGTGCGGCTGTTCGCCGGCGGGGCGCAGCCCATCGATCTGGCGGTCGGCGGACTCCTGGCCCTCGTCGGACTCGCGGCGCTGCGCCATCGCCAGGCCGTCGTCGCCCTGGAGGCCGGTCGCCGGGGAGAAGCCGAGTCCTTCGCGCGGATCCTGTCCGGCCTGTCGCGGTCCGTGTCGCCCGACGCGATCGTGCGGGCCATCGTCGAGGAACTCGGGACCGCGACCGGTGCGGACCACGTCGTGGTCGTGAGGCGTCGTCCGGATGCGATGGTCCTGGAGGCGACGCTCACGAGCACCCGCCCCGGCGTCCCGGACTCGTCCACGATCCTGCCCATCGGCGACCTGGTGGACCCGCTCGACCCACGGCAGGCTGCGTGGCAGGATCGGCTGCCGGTCGCGATCGCGGTCGTCGGCGACGAGGCGGTCGTACCGCGTGCCCGCGGCGGTCGGTGTCGCGGGAGCGCCGGGCAGCGCCACTGGTGGGCCGGGCGGCGGGGTCGCTGTCGTTCGACGACGCGACGCGCTGCGTGATCGGGGTGACCGCGTCTGGACCGAGCTGGCGGCCCTCATCGGCGGGGGAGAGCTCTCCGACGATGCCGAGGAGGCCGCCCGGGTCGCCCGGGAACCCTCGCCCGACCAGGCGATCGCCGACCGGATCGCCGCGCGGGTCAGCCGCACCTATGGGTTGAGTCACACGCTGGCGGCCCCGTTGACATCCGAGCACGGCGTCATCGGCGCGATCGTCATCTCGCGTCGGATCGCGGAGGCCTGGCCGGGCACGACTCGTCGCATCCTGGGTGGTGCCGCCCTGGAGGCCTCGACGGCCCTCGCCCGGGTCTACTCCCATCGCGCCGCCGAGACACGCGCCTCCACCGATGCGCTGACGGGACTGCCCAACCGCCGCTACTTCGACGAGTTCTGCGGTCTGCTGGCCCGACGGCGTCGGGCCGAGGACGCCGTCGGCGTCCTGATGATCGACATCGACCTGTTCAAGCGCCTCAACGACACGCACGGGCACGACACCGGTGACGAGGTCCTGCGCGCCGTCGCCGGTGCCATCATGGCCGCCGTCCGCGAGGACGACGTGCCGGCACGCTACGGCGGCGAGGAATTCGTGGTCCTGTTGCGAAACCCGTCGCGCGAGATCGCCTTCGAGGTCGGCGAACGCGTCAGGGTGGCCGTCAGGAACCTGGACCTGCGCGAACTCGGGGTGCCGAAGGTAACGGTCTCGGTCGGCGTCGCCGTTGCGGATCTGCCCGATCAGCCCATCTCCGACCTGGTGAAGTCGGCCGATCGCGCACTGTATCGGGCCAAGCGCGCCGGGCGGGATCGCGTCACCGCCGCCTGAGCGGGCTACCATCCGGGCGTGCCCGATACCGACTTGCCCGATGCCGACTCGCCGGATCCCGGAGATCCGCCGCACCTGACCAACGGCGACCTGGGCCGGATCTTCCACGAGATCGGCGATATGCTCGAGATCAAGGGTGAACTGGTCTTCAAGACGGTCGCGTACCACCGCGCGGCCGACGTGATCGAACGCAGCCCGGTGGACCTGGTCGCAGCCTACCGCTCAGGGACGCCCCCTCGACTACCCGGCGTCGGCAAGGCCATCGGTGACAAGCTCGATGAGTTGGCCCGGACCGGTCACCTGGCCTTCTACGATCGCCTCGCGCTCGAGATCCCACCCGGCCTGGTCACCATCCTCCAGATCCCGGGGATCGGCCCGAAGACCGTCCGCCAGCTCCACACGGAGCTGGGCATCGCGTCGGTCGAGGACCTCGGGGCCGCGGCGGAAGCCGGCCGGCTGCGAACCATCCGTGGCCTGTCCGGCAAGACCGAGGCGCAGATCCTCGACGGCATCGCGCGGATCGAGACCCGCTCCTCCCGGATGCTACTGGACCGCGCGGCCGAGCTGGTCGATGCGCTCAGCGCGACCCTGGACGGCACGGGCGGGCTCCTCAGCCTCACACCGGCCGGCTCGTTCCGGCGCCGACGTGAGTCGATCGGGGACCTCGACCTGCTCGCGGAGACCGCGGACGCGCCGGCTGCGATCGAGCGATTCGTCGGTCAGCCGGCCACCGAGGAGATCCTGAACCAGGGAACGTACAAGGCGGCCATCCGCCTGCGCGGCGGGCCGCAGGTGGACCTCATGATCGTGCCGCCTGGCGAGTCCGGGACGTACCAGATCCACTTCACGGGCTCGAAGGAGCACAACGTCCGCCTCCGGGCGATGGCGCGCGACCAGGGCTGGAGCCTCTCGGAGAAGGGGTTCCTGCGTATCGGCGAGGACGGCGAGCCGCTGGGCGGCGACGCTGCGGAGTTGCGGACGTTCGCCACCGAAGCTGAGGCGTATGGCTTCCTGGGCCTGCCGTTCATCGAACCCGAACTTCGTGAGGACGCCGGTGAGTTCGAGGCCGCACTGGCCGGGACCCTGCCCGCGCTGGTCACGCTGGGTCATCTGCGCGGCGATCTCCACAGCCACTCCGACTGGTCGGACGGGTCCGACACGATCGAAGTCATGGCGGAGGCGGCTCGACGTCGCGGCTACGCGTACCAGGTCCTCACCGATCACACCCAGTCCCTCGGGGTCGCCCGAGGTCTGGCGCCAGATCGCGTCGAGCAGCAGCGGGCGATCATCGCGGACCTGAACGCCCGGTTCGCGGCAGAGGAAGCGGCCGGCACCGCCCCACCGGAGACGCCTCTCGAGGGGTTCCGCCTGTTGCACGGGTGCGAGCTGGAGATCCGTGCCGACGGGACCCTTGACTACGAAGACGATCTGCTGGCCTCCTTCGACGTCGTCGTCGCGTCCGTCCACGTCGCGCGCCGGCAATCGCGCGAGGAGTTGACGACCCGGACCCTCAACGGCATCCGCAGCCCGCACGTGGACGTCATCGCGCACCCGTCAGGACGCAAGATCGGCGACCGTGACGACCTGGATCTCGATTGGGACCTCATCTTCGCGGAGGCGGCCCGGACCGGGACGATCCTCGAGATGAATGGTTCGCCGCCCCGGCTCGACCTGGCCGTCGAGCGCGCTCGACGCGCGGTGGCGATGGGCTGCCTGCTGTCGATCGACTCCGACGCCCACCGGACCGAGGAACTCGACTACGTCGCGTGGGGCGTCAGCCAGGCACGACGGGCGTGGGTCGAGCCCGGATCGGTCATCAACACCCGATCCCGTACGGACCTCCTGGCGTGGGTGGCCGGCAAGGCGGAGCGGGCGTGACGGCGTCGCGTACCATCGGCCTGGTGAACGACCGGATGGCCAGGCGCGATCTCGCCATCGCGGCCGTCGTCGTCGTGGGCCTGTCCAGGCTGCTGGAGCCGCCGGCCGTCTGGGCCGTCGCGGTCTTCCTGCTGGGTGCCGTCCTGCTCGGCACGCTCCAGGTGCTGGCCGACGAAGCCTCGCCGTCGGAGGCGGCGATCGGCGTTCCGATCGAGTCGCTCATCCTGCCGGCCGTGGCGGCCGTCGCCTGCCTCGGCGCGATCCGGCTCGTGCCATTCGGGCTGTGGCTGGCGCCGGCCCTGCTCGTCACGGGACTGCTCGTGGGCCGGACGCTCTCACTGGAGGCGCGCATCGATGCGGCGACCGAAGGCCCCACGCCGGACGATCGGACCGCGGTGCTGGTGACCACCTTGTTGGTCGGCTTCCTCGCCTTCACCGGCGTGGCCGCCATGGTCCCGGGCGGGCTCGTCCAGCCCTCCACCGACGGCGCCGCCCTGCCGGAGGCGAACCTGCTGGTCCTCGCGGGTGCCGACGCGATCGTCGCGTTCCTGCTCGGGTATCGGGCCGCTGCCCTGCGAGTGACCAACCTGCGCGATGCGCTGTGGAGCGCCCTGACCTACGCCGTGGCGATCGCGATCGGTGCCGCTGCGTTGCGGGCGATGGAGATCCCGCGACTGATCGGCCCGGCGCTCCTGACGCTCCTGTTCTACCTGTGGGATGCCTTCGCCGGGGCCGCGCCATCGCGACGACGGACCGGCAGCTGGCTGTGGCAGACGGGCCTGCTCGCCGTCCTCGGCCTCGTCGTCATCGCCTGGAACCTGCTGCTCCGGGGCTGACCCCGCGGCCGTCTCGCGTTTGACGTGTCGGCCGAGCGGTGCTAGAACACTATCCCGCGCCGCAGCGTTTCGCCGCGTGTCTTCGCAGCGCGCCTGGACCGACTCCGCCCGCCCGCATCGCCGTACGCTCGCGGCGCCTGGACCGCCCCGAAAGGACGACCGCCACGTGACTTTCCCAGACGTCGAGATCAACCCGCAGAGCCCCGTGAACCTGACCCGTCAGAAGCGGCAGCTGGCCGATCAGGCGATCGCCCAAGCCACGGCGGCCCAGTGGGTGGAAGCAGCGGCCACGAACCGCAAGCTCCTGGAACTCGGACCGGACGCCGAGGCGGAGAACCGTCTCGCGAAGTCGCTCTGGGAGCTCGGAGAGCTTGGCGCCGCGCGTGAGCACTATCAGACGGCTCTCGCGCTCGACCCGACCAGCCGGATCGCGGAGCGCAACATCGATCGCCTCAAGATCCTCATGGTCGCCGCGGGCGACAAGACCGTTCCGGCCCAGGAAGGCAGCAAGGCCCCCGTCAGCATCTTCGTCGAGGAGACCGGCAAGACCGGCTTCGCGTTCCTGACGGACCTGCCCGACCCGCGCCAGCTCGCCCAGGTCAACCCCGGGGATGCGGTCGAGCTGACCCCGGAAGGCAACCGGCTGATCGCGCACAGCAACGGGATGCGCATCGGCGTGGTGGAGCCTCGCGTGGCCGCCAGGCTGCTCAAGCTCATCGCGGATGGCAACAAGTACGCGGCCGGCGTGACCTCCCTCGGCGACAAGGACGTGCGGATCATCATCCGCGAGGTCTCACAGGATCCTCGCAACTACGGCAAGGTCAGCTTCCCGACCGCCGCCAAGCTCACGGACCTGCGGCCTTACACCAAGGGCACGCTGGTTCGCGAGGAGATGGACCTCGAGGACGACCTCGAGGACGATGAGGAGGACGACGAGATCGAGGACCTCGATCGCGTCCTGCCGCCCGAGGCCACCACGGACGAGGCGTTCGAGGACGAGGCGGACGACCTCGACGAGGCGTAGTCGCGCGACCATGGCCGCCGCCCGCCGTCGACAGCCGGCTCGGGTGGTCTAGCATCAGCGGATGACGGGCCGCTCGTCGTACTCGAACGCCGACCGCGCGCCGGCGCTGCCGATCTTCGATCGGCTGCTGCCCGCGCCGCCGACCGCGCTCGTCGTCGCCACGGATCGATGCTCACTCCGGGGCGGGCGATGTCGTGGCGGACCTGTTCGGCCGCGGTGGCTGGGTGGCCCGCGCCGCGCTGGACCGGCAGCGCCAGGCGATCACGCTGGAGTCCAATCCGCTCACGCGGATGCTCGCGGAAGTGGTCCTTCGACCCCCGGACGTCCGACATCTGGACGCCGCGTTCCAGGGGATGGCGGCCTCGCCGCGGCGTGAGTCCAGCCTCAAGGTCTCGCTCGGGGACCTGTACGCCACGCGCTGCCCGACGTGTGGGCGGATGCTCGTGGCCGAGGGGTTCGTCTGGGGCGCGGCGGACCCGGCGCCGACCGCTCTGGCGCCGCATCTACCGCTGCACGGTCTGTCGCGACCAGCGAGGTGAGACGGAGATCCGCCAGGCGCCGCTCGATGCCGACGACCTGGTCCGCCTTCGGCGCGGACGTCGGCGAGGACGAGGTGCGCGCCCTCATCAAGGCACGCTTCCCGGCCGTGGAGGGGGCGCCGGACCTGGTCGACGAATTGCTCGATCTGCACACGCCGCGACAACTCGTCGGCCTGGCCGCGATCATCGAACGGATCGAGACGGATCTTCGCGCCGCGCCCGTCCTGGCCGCCCTGCGCCTGGCGTTCCTGCATTCGCTCCTCCCGTCCAGCCGGCTGGCGACGGCCGCCGGGCGGACATCCACGCTCCGGATCGCCGGCGGGCACGTCAAGCTGCCCGGCGCTGAGCAATGGCGTGAGAAGAATCCGTGGCTCGCGTTCGAGGAATCGGTCCGACTCGTTCGCGGGTTCGTCCAGCGTCTGGATAGCGGCGCCTACGGACCGCTCCAGGCACGGTTGGGTGAGGACCTTCGCAGCCTGGGCGAGGGGACGGCGACCGCGGTCGTCGGGCTCTCCAGCCCGTCCGGCCTGCGGGCGATCGCGACCGACACCGCGTTGGATGGCAGAGGCACGCCACCGCCCCGCATCCGCCTGGTGCTTGGCCAGCCGCCGCCCCGCCCTGACCTCGAGCGGCTCGCGGCGACGTACCACGCCACCGCCTGGGTCCTTGGCCGGGAGGCCGCGTCCCTGCTGTCGATCGACGCACTGGCGGGGACGTCGTTCCGCGCGCCGTGGAGCTGGCAGGGAGCGGCGCTCGGACGGGCACTGGAGGCGGTCGCACCGGCGATGGCCCGCGACGGCCGGGCCGTGCAACTGGTGGAAGGCGGCGCGGAAGCCGTCGCAGCAGCGGCCCTCGGTGGGGTGGGTGCCGGCTATCGACTCGTGTCGGCGCTGCTGGGAGACCCGAATGGCGATGGCTTCGGGGTCGTCGAACTACTGCCGCCCGGGGCACGCATGCCGCCCGGTGCGCGGACCCGTGCCAACGTCGCGCTGGACCCGCTCCCCGGTGGCGCGGGCGACCCGGAGGTCGTGCGCGGTCGACGGCTGTTCGCGGCTCCGGAGCGGTTCGAGAGTCGCCCGTTCTCGGCGGCGGAGGCGGCCCGCACCGTGACCGATGTCGCGGTCGAGACGCTTCGGGCGCGCGGCGAGCCCGCCCGCTTCGAGCGGCTGTTCGGCGAGATCCTCGTGGGCCTCGATCGCGCGGGACAGCTTCGCCGACTGGCCGGCGACGCGGCCTCGGACGCGGCAGCCTCGGACGCCGCGGCCTCTCCACCCGGGCCTCGGCCGGAGGAGCCATCCCGCCAGGTGCCGTCCGCGTCGGCCGCGGACTCACCGGTCGCCGACTCGGACCGCACATCGCCCGGGCACGACGGCGCGACCGTGGCCCGCCGCCAGCCGCCCGTCTCGGCCGACGCTCCCTCGACGGCCCCCATCGCGGTGCCTGCCGCCGACCCGGTGGAGCGGCTGCTCGCCCTCATCCGCGACGAGATGTCGCGGCCATCGCAGACGCGCCTGACGGAGCTGGAGCCCGGCCGCTGGTGGCTGGCGGACCGGGCGGATCGCGAAGCCGCCGCCCCGCCCCTGGCCGATCGCGTGGAATGGGCCGTGTTCAGCCTGCTTTCGACTGCCGGCCCCCTCCCGGAGGCGGCCTTCCTCGATCGCATCTCGTCGCTGTTCGTCGGCCACGACCTGCCCGATGAAGCACTCGTCCAGGCCTGTCTCGACAGCTATCGGAGTCCCGACAGCACCTCGGACCTGCTGGCCACCTCGGACGACCTGCTCCGGCGCAGTCAGGAGCACACGGAGTTGCTGGGCGCCCTCGCCGGCGGCGGTCACCGGATGGGGATGCGTGTCTGGCTGTCGCGCCAGCAGATCGGGCGACGGCTTGGGTCTGGCGTCCTCGGCGACGTGCTCGACGAGCGCGAACGGCACGCCTACCTGGGCGGCATCAGCCGGTCCACCGCCGAGCTCGAAGAGGTCGATTGCGTCTGGTATGTCCGGGGCAAGCTGGCGTTCCTGTTCGAAGTCGAATGGACCGCGATGCTGGGCGACCCGCTCCTGCGCAAGCACGCCCGGATCGCGCCCGATGACCGCATCGTCCGGTTCCTCGTCATCCCGCCCGACCGCACCGAGCTGGTCCGCTACAAGCTGGCCCGCTCGCCGCTCCTCCGGGCCGCCCTCGAGGCAGGCGCATGGCACATCCTGAAGTCGGTCCACCTCCGGCGGTTCCTGGCGGCCGAGGTCCCGGACCTCGCCGACCTCGAGCCACTCCTCGGGCTCGATCCGGCGATCGAGCGGTCCAGCGAACAGCTGCCGATGTTCGGCGGCTGACGGGCCGCGGCGCTACCCTGTAGGTCACACCAACCCACGCGCCGCCGGAACCGACGCGCGCAAACCTGGAGACCTGCCGTGACCCCGATGCCTGATCCCGCCTCGCCCGTCGAGGCCGTCGCCGACCGATTCTGGGAAGGCGTCCTTGAGACGAGCCCGACCCTTGCGAGCTTCTATGGCGACGATCGATACGCCGCCCAGCTGGAAGACACCACTGCCCACGGACGGGCCGTCGTCCGCGGCCTGCTCGAACGGACCGCGGCCGAGGCGGCGGCCATCCCGGTCGATGGTCTCGCGACGGAGGAACGGATCACCCGGGACATGCTGCAGGTCGTCGCCGAGCTCCAGATCGAGGAGGACGACCAGCACTTCCATCAGCTGCGCACGGTGGACCAGATGAGCGGGCCGCAGCAGCTCCTGCCGTGGCTGACCCAGTTCCAGCCGGCGGATACGCCCGAGCGGTTCGAGGCCTTCGTTGAGCGCCTCCACGCCTATCCGGCCTACCTCGGCGGGCACATCGAGACGCTGGCCGAAGGGCTGGCCTCCGGCCTCACGGCACCGCGGATCGTGGCCGAGCGGACGATCGCCCAGATCGAGCGGATGCTGTCCGTTCCGATCGAGTCGGCCATCGTCCCGTCCATGGTCAAGGTGGCATCCGAGGCGGACCGGGAGCGCGTGCGCGACATCGTGCGCGATGTCGTCGACGCCGGCCGATGTGGCCTTCCTCGAGGCCCTAAAGGGCGACTACTTCGCGGCCACACGCGAGGATCCCGGACTCTGGTCCGCGCCGAACGGCGAGAGCCTGTACCGGACGGCGATCCGCAGCTGGACGTCGCTGGACCTGGACCCGGCCGAGGTCCACGCCATCGGGATGGCGCAGCTCGAGTCCATCGAGCAGGAACGCCGCGAGATCGCACGGGCGGCCGGCTTCGGTGACGACACCGCGGCCTACCGCGAGGCCATCGGCGCCGACGTGGCCAACACGCCCCAGACCAAGGAGGAGCTCGTCGCCCGGGCCGCCGAGGACATCGAGCGCGCGATGGCGGTCGCGCCGCAGTACTTCGGCGTGCTGCCGCGGGCGCTGTGCGAGGTCCGCCCCGTCGAGGAGTACAAGGAGAAGGATGCGCCCTTCGCCTACTACTACCCGCCGTCCCCGGACGGCTCCCGCGACGGGATCTACTACGCAAACGGCTACGACCTTCCGAGCCGCAAGTTCACGAAGCTGGCCTCGACGACGTATCACGAGGCCGCGCCGGGCCATCACTTCCAGATCACCCTGGAGACGGAGAACCCGCACCTGGGCCGGTTCCGCCGGCTGGGTGCGCGGGCCGTCGGCGGCGCCTACGTCGAGGGCTGGGGCCTGTACAGCGAGCGGCTGGCGGACGAGATGGGCCTCTACCGCAACGAGGGCGAGCGCTTCGGGATGCTCGACGCGCAGGCCTGGCGAGCCGGGCGGCTTGTCGTGGATACCGGCCTGCATGCGCTGCGCTGGCCGCGCCAGCGCTCGATCGATCTCCTCCTCTCGGCCGGCCTGTCCGAGACGGACGCCGTCATCGAGACCGACCGCTACATCTGCTGGCCGGGCCAGGCCCTGACCTACATGATCGGCCAGCTGGAGATCCAGCGACTGCGGGCGGAGATCTCGGCTCGCGATGGGTCGCGGTTCGACCTACGGGCGTTCCACGACGCGGTCCTGGGTCACGGCTCGTTGCCGCTGGCCACGCTGTCGCGCGAACTGCCGAACTGGGTGGCGATCCCTGCCTGACGCGGCCCGCTACGAGTCGAAGCCGATCCCGAGGGTGTCCAGGGTCTTGAGCAGGATCCCGCGCCGGCCTTCGTTGCGGTCCGCGCGGTCCAGTTCGTTGCGGACCAGGTTGACCGCCACGGAGCGGAGCGGTTCCGGCGGGAAGGGCAGGGGGGCGCTCTGGACGAACCGGAGCTTGAGCAGGTCCGAGTCGGGCCGGAGCACGAAGTCGCGCACGACTCCGCCCGCCCACCGGCTCGCCCCGACGCCCAGTCCCGTGTACCCCAGCGCGTAGGTCACGCGCCCGCCCATCGTCTGGCCGAACGTGACCGTGAACCGGGTCGTCGAATCGATGGCCCCGCCCCAGCGATACGGGAAGCGCAGTCCCGCCAACTGCGGGAAGGCGTGGAAGAACTGGGCTTCGAGCTTCTCGAAGGTCGCCGGCCGCCGGTCCAGCTCCGGCCCGACGCGGCTGCCGTAGTGATAGATCGCGTCATAGCCGCCCCACAGGATCCGGTCGTCGGCGGTCAGGCGGAAGTAGTGGAACTGGTTGTTGGCGTCGGACAGCCCCTGTCGGCGCTCCCATCCGATAGACCGGCGCTCGTCCGGCGTGAGCGGATCGGACACCAGCACGTAGTCGTAGACCGGCACGAACTTGTACGACAGTCGGCGCATCCAGCCCGAATAAGCTGACGTCGCGACGACGACGTGGTTCGCCTGGACCGTCGCACCGCTTGCCGTTCGCACGGTCACTCCGCCGGCACGTCGCTCCAGGTCCGTCACGCGTGTGTGCTCGTGGATCGCCACGCCTCGCTCGGTGGCCACTCGTGCGATCCCGCGGCACAGCTTCGCCGGGTCGACCAGGATGTCGCGACCCGGCGGCCGATACAGGCCGGCGTGCCAGAGCGGGGAGTGGACCTCGGCCTGGGCGGTGGCGCGGTCCAGGAACTCCAGCTCCTCGCCGTGCTCGGCGGCCTCGTCGACCCAGGCCTTGAACTCGTCGACCTGGTGCGGCTGGTCGGCCAGCGAGAGCACGCCGGTCTCCTCGAGGTCGCAATCGATGCCATGCGCCCGCGTGAATTCGATCAGGCCCCCGAGATTGGCCACGCCCTCGTGCTCCAGGCGCTCCAGCTCGTCGGGGAAGTGGAGGATCCCGTTGGCCAGTCCATGGGTCAGCGACGCCTCGCAGAAGCCGCCGTTGCGACCGCTCGCTCCGTACGAGACAGTGTCGGCCTCCAGGATGGCGATCTGCAGCGCCGGATCCGTGTCCGTCAGCGCGATCGCCGTCCACAGGCCGGTGAACCCACCACCGACGATGACGACGTCGGCCGTCGTATCGCCGGCGAGCGGCGCCTCGAACGTCGGTCCGGGCTCGCGCAGCCAATAGCTGATGGGTTCAGGGTCGGCGGTCATGAAGTCATGGTGCCACGTCCGGCACGATGCGGCAGTCGATGCCGTGACTGCCGCGAAACACCACATATCCGGTGCACCCAGGCACGCGATTCGCGGGGTCCGAGGCCGATGGCCACGTGATTCGCGTTGACGGCGCGTCGGCCTGTATGGCACGATGCAGCCCTCGCGTCCCACTGTGCGCAACCCGCGTCCCGCAGGCCGAGCCCACCCAACCCATCAGCCGAGGACGAACATGGCCACCGAGCCCTCCGCCCGCCCCGCCATCGCCCGCGATCGACAGCACCAGCTGTACCAGCGCGCCATCAAGACCCTGCCCGGCGGCACCGACTCGAACTTCCGCGCGTGGGGCGAGGACACGATCTACGTGGACCGGGGCAAGGGCGGCGAGGTCTGGGACTTCGACGGCAACGGGTTCGTCGATCTGCGGATGGGCTATGGCCCGGTGATCCTGGGCCACGGCGACGAGCGGGTGGACGACTACGTCAACGAGCGGATGCGCCGCGGGGTCAGCTTCTCGCTGACGAGCGAGGACGAGGTCCAGGCCATGGAGCTGGTCAAGGAACTGACCGGCTGGGTGGACAAGGTCCGCATGACCGTATCGGGCACGGAAGCCACGATGCACGCGATGCGCGTCGCGCGGGCCTACACCGGCCGCGACAAGATCGTGAAGTTCGAGGGCCAGTACCACGGCGTCCACGACTACGCCCTCATCAGCGTCGCGCCGGACAAGATGGCCGAGTTGGGCGATGCGGACGCGCCGGTCGGACTGGCCTGGGGTCGGGGGATCCCGGGCCCAGTAGCTGAGACGATCATCCCGGCCCGCTACAACGACATCGAGGCGCTCCGGCGCCTGTTCGAGTCGCGTGCCGAGGAGATCGCCGCGATCATCGTCGAGCCCGTCCTCGGCAACGCCCAGGGGATCATGCCCAAGCCGGGCTTCCACCAGGCGATGCGGGCCCTGACCCAGGAGTACGGGATCCTGCTGATCTTCGATGAGGTCAAGACCGGCTTCCGCTTCGCCAGGGGTGGCGCCGCCGAGTTCTTCGGCATCAAGCCGGACCTCGCGACCTACGCCAAGGCGATGGGCAACGGCTATCCGGCAGCCGCGTTCGGTGGCACCGAGGAAGTCATGAGCATGCTGCCCGAAAAGGTCAGCCACGGCGGCACGTACGCCGGCAACCGGGTCGCCGCGGCCGCCGCAGTCGCGACGCTCCGGATCCTGCGCGACACGGATGCCCTCGAGACGATCCACGCCACCGGCCGGCGGATGCAGGACGGCCTCAAGGAGATCCTCAACCCGAAGGGCCTCCCGTACCACTTCACCGGCCACCCGTCGATGTTCGGGATCATGTTCCGTGAGGAGGTCGCGAGCGAGTATCGCGACTGGGCCACGACGGACCACGAGCTGTACGACGCGATCGCGATCGGGATGCACGCTCGTGGCGCGATGCCGGAACCCGACTCCCGCGAGCCCTGGTTCATGTGCGAGGCCCACGCCCAGGGTGACCTGGTGGACCGGGCCTTGACGGCGTTCAGTGACTCCCTCGACGCAGCCCTCGAGGATCGCGCCCACGGCGCGGGCGCTCCACATCCGCACGGTGGGATGTCCGCGCCGGGCGACGACTGAGCCTGTGAACGGGCCGAACGGGATGGTCCTGGACGGGAACGCGGTCCGTTCGGTCGATCGGGCGGCCGCCTTGCTCATCGCCCTCGGCGACAGCCAGGGAGAGGCTGGCGTCACGGAGCTGGCGCGCCGCCTCGGGTTGCACAAGTCCACGGCGTCACGCCTCCTCGCCACGCTCCAGAAGCGCGGCCTGGTGGAACAGGACGACGAGACGGGGAAGTACCGGCTTGGCCTGGTCGTCATCCGGCTTGCCGAGAAGGCGGAGCGCACCCTGGACCTGCGCGGGATCGCCGGTCCGGAGCTGGAGCGACTGGCCCGGCTGACCCACGAGACCACCGGCCTCGGGATCCTCGACGGCGATTCGATGCTCACGGTCGCCCAGGCCGATGGCCCGAACCTCATCGCCGTCGGTGACTGGACCGGTCGGGCCACGCCCCTGCACTGCGTCGCGTCGGGGAAGGTGCTCCTGTCGGCCCTGGCCGAACGCGAGGTCCTGCGGATCGTGCGTCGGGGGCTGACCAGCTACACGGAGCGCACGATCGTGGGGCTCGAGCCCCTCCTGGAGGAACTTGCGCGGACGCGTCGGCGTGGGTATGCCACGGCGGTCGGGGAGTACGAGCTCGGGCTGAACGCGGTCGCCGCCGCGGTCCACGACGCGCGCGGCCACGTCATCGCCGCGGTCGACATCTGGGGTCCGGCCTTCCGGCTGACGCCCCGTCGGATCCCCGAGCTGGCAGCCCAGGCGCGCGAGACCGCGACCGCGATCTCGATCAGGCTCGGTGGCACGACGACCTGACCCATGCCCGACTTCGAGTCCAAGCCCTGGAGCACGATCCTCGCGCTCGTCCAGGAGTACCTCCTGCCGGTCCTGCTCATCGCGGTCGTGGCCTACGTCGCCTGGCGACTCGCCCGCCTGTTCGTGCATGGTGTCGTCAAGACACTGATGGATCGCGAGGCGACCGAAGGTACCGCCCAGGAACTCAGCGCCGTCGAACTCAAGAAGCGGATGGATACGCTCGATCAGCTGGGTGGCAGCGTGCTCCAGTTCCTGATCGTGGTCATCGCCGGCCTGATGATCCTGAGCCACCTCGGGCTCGACATCGGCCCGGCGGTCGCGGGTATCGGCGTCGTGGGGATCGCTGTCGGTTTCGGTGCCCAGAGCCTGGTCCGGGACTATCTCAACGGCTCGCTGATCCTGCTCGAGAACCAGTTCGCCAAGGGCGATGTCATCCGGGCCGCCGGCGTGGCCGGCACCGTCGAGGACTTCACGCTCCGGCGAACCACCCTGCGCGACCTGGACGGCGTCGTCCACACCGTGCCTAACGGCGAGATCAAGGTCGCTTCCAACCTGACCCGCACGTGGTCGCGGATCAACCAGGACGTGACCGTCGCGTACGGCACGGATATCGACAAGGCGATCGCGGTAGTCGAGGTCGTCGGCCGCGAGATGGCGGACGACCCACTATGGCGGCGTCGGGTCCTTGAGCCACCGCGCGTGGAACGGGTCGAGGCGCTGGCCGAATACGGTGTGACCCTCAAGATCCTCGGATCGGTCCGGGCGTCGGACCAGTGGTCCGCCAGCGGCGACTTCCGCAAGCGGCTGCTTGCGGCGTTCGCCGCGAACGGCATCGAGATCCCGCGTCCCCAACGCGTGGTGCTGTCCAGGGACCCCGCCGCGGATCTTGCCGGCCTCGCCGTCCTGGGTGGCCCGGACCAGGACGATCTCGCCGAGGGCACCGAGTAGCGCGCGCCTGTCCACGTGGCGGGCGGAGTCTGGTGTCCCCGAATCGGTTTGCACGATGGTTCCAGCCAAGCGAAACCATCGTGGCGGGGGATCGAGCCCACCCGGCCGCGAGCCCACCCGGCCGCGAGCCCACCCGGCGCCCCACGAACTCGCTAGGTCGTTCAAGTTGTTTCGCTTGATCGGAACGACCGCGCGATCGGCGTCTGGCGAAGGGTGACTCCGTGAGCCCGCCAGCCCGCCAGCCCGCCAGCCCGCCAGCCCCCGACTGCCGAGCCCGACTGCCGACCCCGCACGCCGCCACGCCGGCGCGGTAGGATGGCCGAGCCAGCCGACATCGAACACGAGGAGCCACGTGAGCGTCGAGCCGACCCCTCCATCCCAGGCGATCGAGAACCTCCTCGACGAGTCGCGCACATTCCCGCCCTCGGCGGCGTTCGTGGCCGCAGCCAATGCCGGTCCGGACCTGTACGCAGAGGCGGAGCGCGACTTCGAGGCCTTCTGGGCCAAGCACGCGACGGAGCGACTCGACTGGACGACGCCGTTCACGACCACGCTGGAATGGGACCTCCCGTTCGCCAAGTGGTTCACCGGCGGCCAGCTCAACGTTGCCTACAACTGCGTGGACCGGCACGTGGAGCGCGGTCTTGGCGACAAGGTCGCCTACCACTGGATCGGCGAACCGGGCGACACCCGGACGCTGACCTTCGCCGACCTCCAGGTCGAGGTCAGCAAGGCCGCCAACGCCCTCCTGGAGTTGGGCGTGACCACCGGCGACCGGGTCGCCATCTACATGCCCATGATCCCCGAGCTGCCCATCGCGATGCTGGCGTGCGCTCGGATCGGAGCGCCCCACACCGTCGTGTTCGGCGGCTTCTCCGCGGAGGCGTTGTCGGGCCGCATCAACGACTGCGGAGCCAAGGTCCTCATCACCGCCGACGGCGGCTACCGGCGCGGCAAGGCGATGGGCCTCAAGCCGCAGGCCGATGAGGCCCTCGCCTCGTGCCCCACGATCGAGGCGTCCATCGTCGTCCGACGGACCGGTGGGGACGTGGCGATGGTGTCCGGTCGCGACCATTGGTGGCACGACGTCGTCGAGCGCCAGTCGGATGACTGTCCGCCGGTCCCGGTCGACTCGGAGCACATGCTCTACCTGCTCTACACCTCGGGCACGACCGCCAAGCCCAAGGGGATCCTGCACACGACCGCTGGGTATCTGCTCGGCAGCTCCTACAGCCACGAGATGGTCTTCGACATCAAGCCGGACGACGTGTACTGGTGCGCCGCCGACATCGGCTGGGTCACCGGCCACAGTTACATCGTGTACGGCCCGTTGGCCAACGCCACCACCGGGGTGATGTACGAAGGCGCACCCGATACACCGGCCTGGGATCGCTGGTGGCAGATCATCGAGGATCACAAGGTCTCGATCCTGTACTGCGCGCCGACCGCCATCCGCGCCTTCATGAAGCAGGGCGAGAAGTGGCCCGAAGCGCACGACCTCTCATCACTGCGCCTCCTGGGGTCGGTCGGCGAGCCGATCAACCCCGAGGCGTGGCTGTGGTATCGCGAGCACATCGGCGGCAACCAGGCGCCGATCGTGGACACCTGGTGGCAGACCGAGACCGGCCAGATCATGATCACGCCGCTCCCAGGGGTGACCACCACGAAGCCGGGCAGCGCGACCTTCCCGTTCCCCGGGATCGGCGCCGACGTGATCGACGGCGACGGCAACTCGGTCCCCAATGGCAGCGGTGGCTATCTCGTGCTGACTCGACCGTGGCCGGCGATGCTGCGCGGGATCTACGGCGACCCCGAGCGCTACCGGGAGACGTACTGGAGTCGCTTCCCGGGGAAGTACTTCGCGGGTGACGGGGCCAAGAAGGACCTGGACGGCTACCTGTGGCTACTGGGGCGCGTGGACGATGTCATGAACGTCGCGGGCCACCGGATCTCCACCACCGAGGTCGAGTCGGCGCTCGTCGACCATCAATCCGTCGCCGAGGCTGCGGTCGTCGGCAAGAAGGATGACGTGACCGGTCAGGCCATCTTCGCCTACGTCATCCTGCGGGCGGACAAGCAGCCGTCGGACGAGCTGGGCCACGAACTCCGGGAGCATGTCGCCAAGGTCATCGGACCGATCGCGCGACCCAGGTACCTCTTGTTCGTGCCGGACCTGCCCAAGACCCGGTCCGGCAAGATCATGCGCCGCCTGCTGCGCGACCTGGCCGAGGGGCGGACGCTCGGCGACACGACCACGCTGGCGGACGAGGCCGTCGTCGAGACGATCCGGACCAACAGCGGCTCAGCGGAGGAATGAGCGTGCCCTTCGACTTCCTGAAACGCAACAAGACGGGCGCCGACGCGACCGGGGCCGCAGCCGGGACGGGCCCGGGCCCCGCGCGCAGGGCGGTGCGCATCGTGGTGTGGCGTTCGAGGGGCTCACGGAGGAGTGGCGACTCAACGGTTGGATGGAGATCCCCGGTCGGCTGTCCGATTCGCTCAACAAGCGTGAGCCGATCACCATCGCGGACGTCAAGTGGGCCCCGTTCGACGGCTCCGCGGAGATGGAGTCCGCACCGGGCCTCAAGACGATCGATCCGTACGACCTGATCATCGTGCTGGCCGGGGAGGGGTCGCTGCCGCCGCTGACGGACTCGGAACGAGCCGCCTTCAAGGTCCACAAGCTGGCCTACGACGTGGCGCTCGAGGTCCCGCCGTTCCGGGTCGTCGGGACGGTCTACCTGTTCCCCGGCTCCGAGCCGGATCGGCTGCTGGATCGGGCCACGGAGATGTTCATCCCGCTCGTGGATGCCACGGCGTATGCGGACGGCAGACCGCTGACCGAGGAGAACGTGGACGCGGTCCTGGTCAATCGTTTCTACCTGCGTGGCGTCGAACAGATCGACCGTCGGACCGGGATCAAGGCCCAGACCCTGCCCGGCGCCCCACTCGGCGGCACCAGTTGGCAGGACCGTTCTCGCTCGGCGGGTCGAGGGCGTAGGCGCGATGCCGATCCGCGCGGTCGTCTTCGATGTCGGCGAGACACTCGTCGACGAGACCCGGGCGTGGGGTGTCTGGGCCGATCGCCTCGGGGTCCCGCGGCTGACGTTCTTCGCGGCGCTCGGCGGCGTCATCGAACGAGGCGGCGATCACCGCGAGGTCTTCGAGCTGTTCCACCCGGACCTCGGCCTCCGTGCCGAGGCCGCCGGCGTCGGTGTTGCCGGCCAGTCCGACCTGCTCGAGCCTCGACGACCTGTATCCGGACGCCCTGGATTGCCTCCACGCGCTCGACGACGCCGGGTACCGGCTCGCGATCGCGGCCAATCAGCCGGCCCCGGCCGAAGGCGTCATGCGAGACATGGCCGTGCCGTTCGAGTTCATCGGGACCTCAGGCGGGTGGGGCATCGCAAAGCCAGACCCGCGCTTCTTCGAGCGGATCGTGACGTCGCTCGACCTGCCGCCGGCCGAGATCGCCTACGTCGGCGATCGCCTCGACAACGACGTGATCCCGGCGCGGGACGCCGGGCTGACGGCGGTCTTTCTGCGGCGCGGTCCGTGGGCCTGGATCCAGGCCGGCCTGACCGACCCGCCCGAGGCGACGCTCGTCGTCGAGGATCTGGCGTCACTGGCCGATGCCCTCGCGACGGTGCGCTAGGCCCTAGCGGGCTCCTTCGCGCGGTTGAACAGCCGGAACGGCGCCTTGACGGCGGGCTCGGTGCGCTTGGCGCCGAGCAGCCGGTCGGCCAGGGCATCGAAGTCCTCCGACACCTTCTCCTTGGGGAACATCTCGACGACCGTGCGACCTTCGTTGGCGGCGCGGACGAAGAGCATGCCGCCGGAGCGGATGAGCGCGATCGCCGGCATCCCGACCGTCTTCTCCATGTCGGCGACCGAGACACCGCTGTTCGCGCGGTTGACGACCAGCGCGAGGCGGTCCTTGACCCCGAGCTCGATCAGCGAGATCGCGCAGCTGGACCGCGGCACGCAGGGCCGGCACGTCCGGGGTGACCGGCACGAGGATCCTGTCCGCCCGCTCGAAGACGGCCTGGTTCAGCTGGCTGTACGACGGATGCAGGTCGACGATCGACGAAATCGAAGCCGCGCCGAGCCGCCGTGAGGGCATCGCCGACGCGTTCCGGCTCCAGGATCTCGGTCTGGAGCGGGGACGAGGACAGGGAGACGACCTTCATCCCGGACTGATGGGGAGAGGCGAGGTCGGTGAACGGTCTCGCTTGGACCACCCTCGGCCTGGTCGAGCCAGCTGTCGGCCACGGTTCGGACCGCTTCGATCCCCAGCGACGTCGTGACGTGCCCGGTGACCGTGTCGGCATCCACCAACAGGACCGACTGACCCTTGTGGATCTGGAGCGTGCTGGCAAGGTTGGTGGCGACGGTCGTCTTGCCGACGCCGCCCTTCGGGTTGAAGATCGCGACGATCGTGGCCCGGCGGGACCAGCCATCGGCCTCGATCGGGCCGCTCTGGAGGACCGGGCCGCTGCCGTCATCGATCGTCTGGCTGCGGATGAGCATCGCTTCCACGCGCCAGCGGATCGACTCGGCGGAATACGGCCTGGTGAAGTACTCATCCTCGACCGCGCTCCCCATCGAGTGGCTCGTGAGGCGGTCCAGGGCTCGGGGCGAGACGACCATCAGCGCCGGGATCGCCCGGCCGACATCCCGAAGGCATGAGTAGTACTCGAGCGACTGGTCGAAGTCGGTCTCGCCGTCCAGGATCGCGACACCGATGTCGCGCCGTTCCGCGAGCAGGGCTTCGAGCTGATCGGGTTTCGAGACGGTGACCGCCTCGAAGCCGGCGGATCGAAGCTCCGTGGCGACGGGCACCGATTCCTCGGGCGGTAGATGCGATGACGACGGCCGGACGGGCCACAGGGTCTCCTCGCGAACGATGCGACGGGTGGGCGGTCAGCTCTCGGCTTCGGGATCGTGGGCGGTGACGCTGATGCCCTCGCTCGTCTCGCCGGTCACCCGGGCGCTGAAGCCCGGCAGCGTGGCGATGGCGTCGCGCAGGGTGATCTCCGGGGCATGGGTGACCATGAAGACGAACTCGCCGTCAGGGCCGGAGGAGACGCCCACGGACTGCACGCCGGTGACCCGTCCGAGGTGTCGCTTGAAGCCGGCGATGCTGGCGACGCTCACGAGCCCGACGACCACGACGCGAGTGGACACGGTTTCGGGCTTGGGTGCGCTCTCCTGCCACTCGGTGTCCGGGACCAGACCGGCAAGCCGGGCGGCCAGGGCATCGTCGGCGATGACCGGGATGTCGTCCTCGTCGGTGATCGGACTCGGGCGCCTCGAACGACGCGGCCTCGGCCTCGGCGGCCGCATCCGGGCTCAGTCCGAGTGCCGCGATCCGGGCATCCGGGGGCGTGGCGTCGGCGTCGGCGGCGCTCGGCGACCTGTGCCTCGGCGACGATCGGCGGCCTCGGCCTCGGCGACATCGGCGGCGTGTGCCGCAGCGGCGATCGCCTCGAGGGCCGCTTCGGTGTCATCGGCAGGCGGGGCCGCGTGCTTCATCTCGGGCTCGGACGGGACCGCCACGTGGGCGGGCGGTGCCGCCACGACGGCTGCCGGAACGTCGGCCGAGTCGTCGTCGAAATCGGGCGGCTCCGGGAGGCTCTGGGCCATGGCCGCGAGCTTGGTCGGATCCTCTTCCGCGAACAGGACCTCGAAGAAGTAGGCCATCTCGGCCTCGAAGGCGTCGACCCGTGCCTGGACCCGCGCGATCCGGCGCTCGGTCGAGGCGGTGTTGTCTTCGAGCTCGCCGTCCAGGTCGGACTTGCGCCCGGAGATGCGGCCTTCGGTCTCCTCGCGGATCCGGGCGATCTCCGCCTTGGACCAGTCGCGGATCCCGGCGATGTCGACATCAGCCTGACGGCGCAGCTCCGTGGCCTCGGTCGCCGAATCGGCGTTGATCGTCTCGACATGCGCCTTGGCGTCGGCGGCGAACTTCTCGAGCGTGTCGGTCCGGGCGCCCTGGGCGGCGGCCTGCATCGCCTTGGCCAGGTCGGCCATCAGCTTGTTCGGCTTGCGAGCGGCGGTCGGACCGGCCGCAGGAGCGGCGGGCGCCGCTGGGGCGGGTCCGGCAGTCACGCCGGTATCGACCGGAGCGGCCGCATCGGTCGCCGGGCTCTGGGCGGTCCTGGGCGTGTCGTCGATGACACCGGTCGTCGCGTCGATCATGTCGGGCCTTTCAGTCTCGGTGCTGGCACTCTCGGTCGCGATCGGCGCGGAGCCGCTGGCATCGACAGGCGCGCCGGCGTCTTCGGTCGACTTGTCGGTCTCGGAGTGATCCTGGCTCCAAGGGAGTCGGAATCCGGTTCGCGTTTCGGTCGTGGCCATTCGTTGGACCTCGTTGGCGGCTTTCGGGAGGTTGATCGGGGCGTGTGGGCATCCTGCCAGCGAAGTTCGGTGCGGTGGAGTCCGCTAGAGGTACCAGCGGTGCGCTCCGGTGGTACCGGCGGACCACCCGGTCGGCGCTTCGGTGCCGGACGGCAACGGGAAGTGGGGTCGCGCGGTTCCGGCGGCGCACCGCCCTGTCGACAAGCGGTCCGGCGAGAGCCGGGTAGGATACCGATGTGGAACTCCCCGTCACGTTCGATGGCCGGCCCGGCCTGGCCGATGTCCGAGGCCGTGCGCTGCGCGACCTGCGGATCTCGGTGACCGACCGCTGCAACTTCCGCTGCACGTACTGCATGCCCATGGAGGTCTTCGGCCGGGATCACGCCTTCCTGCCGAAGGACCAGGTCCTGACGTTCGAGGAGATCGAGCGGCTCGGCGCGCCTGTTCGTGCGGACTCGGCGTCGAGAAGCTGCGGATCACGGGGGGTGAACCGCTCGTGCGGCGCGATCTGCCCGAGCTCATCGCGATGCTCGCGGCGATCACGGCGACCGGATGGTGGAGAGGTCGACCTGACCCTGACGACCAACGGCTCCGCGCTTCGCGCGCTCGCCCGTCCGCTCGCAGATGCCGGGCTCAAGCGCGTGACGGTCAGCCTGGACTCGCTCGACGATGCGGTCTTCGGCGCGATGAACGGCATCGACTTCCCGGTGGAGCGGGTGCTCGATGGGATCGCCGCCGCCATCGAAGCCGGGCTTGCGCCGCTCAAGATCAACATGGTCGTCCGCCGCGGGGTCAACGAGTCGAGCATCGTCCCGATGGCGGCCTGGGCGCGCGAGATCGGCGCGATCCTGCGGTTCATCGAGTACATGGACGTGGGGCACTCGAACGGCTGGCGACTCGACGAGGTCGTTCCGGCCGAGCGAGCTGATCGACGCGACTCCGGGCCGAGTGGCCCGCCGAGCCGGCCGAGGCCGGCTACCGCGGCGAGGTCGCGGATCGCTGGCGCTACTCTCGACGGCGCACGGCGAGTTCGGCGTCATCTCGTCGGTCACCCAGCCGTTCTGCGCGGACTGCACCCGAGCGCGTCTGTCGGCAGAGGGCAAGCTCTACACCTGTCTGTTCGCCGTCGAGGGACGAGACTTGCGGGCGCACCTTCGCGATGGCTCCGATGACGAGGCCCTCGAGGCGTTCATCCGCGAGGTCTGGTCGGTCCGGACCGATCGCTACTCGGAGCTGCGTTCGGCGGCGACGTCGAAGCTTCCCAAGGTCGAGATGTTCGCGATGGGCGGCTGACCCGGTTCATCCACAGCGTTATCCACAGTCGTCGACATTCCGTGGACACGGCGTGGCCGAGTCCAGCGCAGATTCGTGGATAACCGCGTTGACCATCTGTCCACGCCGTTTCGTATCGTAGGTCTTGCCCGAAGGGGCCGACAGGAACGAAGGACCCGAGATCACATCAAGGACTCTTCGTTTCGCCGCCGGTCGCTTCGGGCGCTTCGTTGCCCGCGTCGCGCAGCCGTCTCACCACGGCCCGCCGGCCGGGTTCGCGCCCGACGGGACGTGATCGGCATCCCGGTGTCGATACTTCCGTCGGGACGACGAGGCCGCGGGCCTCGGCCGTCTATCCCCTGGACGCGTTCCTTGAGGCCCGCATGTCACCACCCGATCGACCCGCTCGATCCGACGCGACCCATCCCGCCGGTCGCGCAGCCGGCGCTGATCGAGGCGCTGGCGGCGGCCGTTCGCGCCCGGACGGACCTCGTGCCGGAGGTGGGCATCGTCCTCGGTTCCGGCCTGGGCGGCCTCGCCGACGACCTTGAGGACGCCGTCGCGATCCCGTTCGCGGACCTGCCGGGCTGGCCGGCCGCGACGGCGCCAGGGCATGCCGGGCGGCTGCTGCTGGGTCGTCTCGGAGGCCGGCCGGTGGTCATGCTCCAGGGCCGTTTCCACCTGTACGAGGGCAACCACCCGGGGCTCGTCATCCAGCCGGTGCTGCTGTTCAAGGCGCTGGGCGCGTCGGTGGTGGTGCTGACCAATGCGGCCGGCGGGCTGGACCCGTCGTTCGGGCCGGGCACCCTCATGGTCATGCGCGACCACATCAACCTGACGGGCCTGAACCCACTCATCGGACAGAACGCGGACGAGATGGGCGAGCGGTTCACGGACCTGACCGAGGCCTGGAGCCCGCGACTGCGGGCGGCGCTGCATGCGGCGGCCGCGACCGAGGGGGTCAGCTGGCCGAGGGCGTCTATGTCGGCCTGACCGGTCCCAACTACGAGACGCCGGCCGAGGTCCGGATGCTGGCCGCACTGGGCGGTCATGCCGTCGGGATGTCGACGGTCCTCGAGTGCATCGCCGCGCGCTGGGTCGGGCTGGAGGTCTGCGGCGTGTCGCTCGTGACCAATGCCGGCGCGGGCTACAGCGGCGAGCCGCTGACCCACGAGGAGGTCCTCGAGTCGGGCCGCATCGCGGGCCCGCGGCTTGCGAAGGTCATCCGCCGCTTCCTGTCGGACATCCCACCGGCCTCGGTCTGAGGCGCCGGGCCCAGGCTGCGCCGGATCCAACAGCACCGCTGGAGCGGTGAGTCGCCATTCGGCCCGAGGTCGCCTAGAGTGGCGAGGTCTCGTACGTTGAGCGCGATAGTGGTTCAGGCAGTCGCCGACCGCCTGCGGCGATACGATGGGGGCGCCGGACCTTCGACCTGGACTGTCGCCTGGAGTCGTGCCCGCAGTCGCGCGGTCGAGTCGCGCCTGAACCGATGTCCCAGAGTCACGGATGCCCAGGGAGGCCGCCGCGCGGCGCCTCGCCCGCTGTTCAGGTGACGGGCAGCTCGCGTCCGGCCGCCCTGGCCGCGGCGGCCTTCTCGGCCCAGGCCTCCAGGACGCGGTCCTTGTGCGGCCGGATCGGGCAGTGGCCGTCGCGGTTGTTGAACTCGTCGCAGTAGCCGAGCGGCACGCACTTGGGCGCCAGGAACGAGCCAAGGAACGGCGAGACCGTGAAGATCTCGTGGCGGATCAGCTGGAACAGCCGGCGGATCTCCCACTGGGCCATCGTGCACAGGCGCAGCCCGGACATGTGGATGAGGGCCCGCAGGTTCGTGGTCATGACCAGGTTCGTCCGGGTGGCGTTCGGGAACACGAAGCGGGCGTCCTCGCCCGGGGACGCCGGCGCCGAGCAGGTCGCCGTACAGGCCGAGCGCCCCGTCGACCTGCGACTCATACCGGTCGCGCAGCTCCGGGTCGCCCTCGGCGATGGAGTGGGGGAGCATCGTCGCCGCGCCCTTGTAGGTCACGTAGCGCTGGCTCTGCTGGTCGAACGCGACGCCGGCACGGTGGCGGACGAGCTGATGCGACAGCGTCCGCGACACGCCGCTGATGGCGAACGTGAAGACGACGTGCTCGATCGTGGAGCCATGGCCCGACTCGATGACCGAACTGATGAGCTTCTGCATCTTCTGCGCGTCGAAGTCTCCCGCGACCGAGCGCTGGAAGATCGTCTGCGGATCCTGCTCGGAGTAGCACGTCCGGCAGGCCGTGTAGATGATCGGGACATAGAACTTCTCCACGATCTCGCGATCCGGGAAGAGCAGCGTGGCCTTCAGCCCGAGGTCGCGGCGGCCAGGGTTCTTCGGGATGCCGCTCTTCTCGCGGGTCGTTTCGGGGGTCGTCGGCTGGGCGGTCATCGGACGGTCAGTCTAGCCCAGCGGCCGGTCGGGGCCGATCCGTCGAGCGCTCGCCGTCGGCTCGGTGTCGCCGAGCGCGTACGCCACGAGCTGGTCGAGGCCGATCGCGGCCCCTTCGTCGGCGAGCGCGCTGAGGTCGTCCGGTGGCAGCGACATCCGCCGGCGTCGGGATCCCGAACAGCTCCCAGCTCTGTCGGACGTAGCCTGCCAGCGCGGCTCCGCGTCGTCTGCTGGAGATGGCGAGCTGCGCCCCACAGGCGCCCGGCTCGTGTCGTGTCACCGAGGGCGAGCGCGATGATCGCGAGGTCGTCCAGCACCAGGGTCACGCCCGAGACGTCGCCGACCTCGTGGAAGTGTCGCATCGCGTGGCGAGCGGTCTCGAGAGCCTCGTCGAAGCGCCGCTGGCCGACCTCGGACAGGGCGAGCATGTGAAGCGACCACGCCTCCATCGTTCGATGGCCGGCGGCTCGATGGAGTTCGAGCGAACGCGCGAACCAGACCTCGCGCGCTCGCGGCATCCGCGGTGAAGTAGTAGTAGCTCCCGAGGCCCCACGTGACGTTGCCTTCGCCTGCCCTGTCATCGAGTTCCCGGTAGAGCGCCAGCGCCTCCTCGAGCATCGCGAGGCTGGTCTTCAGGTTCTCCAGTGAGGCGACGCCGATCCACGATCACGATCATGTCGGCGTACGCGCGGTTGTACAGGGCGTTCGCGATCGCGGCCTGGTCGCCCTGCTCGCGACGGATGGCGAGCGCTTCGTCGTACCAGCGGGTGGCCGTCGGGCTGGTCGGACTGCCAGTACGCGATGCCGCCGAATCCCTCGGCGAACGCGGACCCGAGTCCTCGACCGCCAGGTCCCAGTCCATGCGCCGCCATGGCGTCGAAGCCGGGCCCGGGCCTCGTTCAGGTAGCCGCGCTGCTGCCAGAACCGCCACAGCGCGAACGCCAGGCGCGACGGCCACGGCGGGTCGCGGCGCGGCGATCGCGCGATCGAGTGCCGCGCGCAGGTTGTCGTGCTCGCGCTCCAGCCGGTCCAGCCAGACCCGTTGGTCCGAGCCGGACAGGTGCTGTGCGGCGAGCTCGGCCAGGTCGACCATGGCGTCCGCGTGGCGGGCTCGGATCGCGCCCGTCTCGCCGCGCGCCGCGAGCATCTCGGCGGCGTATTCGCGGATCGTCTCGAGCATCGAGAAGCGCGGGTGCGACGGGATCCTCGTCGACCGCACCAGGCTCTGGTCGACCAGCTCGCCGATCCGATCGACCACGTCGCCACCGACCTCTTCGGCGGGTCCGCAGATGCGTTCGGCCATGTCGAGTTGGAAGCCGCCGCGGAAGACCGACAGTCGATCGACAGGCGTCGGGCGCCGTCGTCAAGGAGGTCATAGCTCCAGGCGATCGCGCCGCGCAGGGTCTGCTGGCGTTCCGGGAGGTCGCGTGACCCGGCGGTCAGCACGTCCAGGTGGTGCTCGAGGCGGGCCAGGATCTGGTCCGGGGTCAGCAGCTTGATCCGCGCCGCGGCGAGCTCCAGGGCGAGGGGCATGCCATGCAGCGTCGCGGCGATGCCGGCCACCGCCGGAGCGTTGGCATTCGTCACGCTGAAGCCGGGCTTGACCGCCATCGCGCGGGTGATGAACAGGCGGACGGCCTCGTAGGCCGTCAACGTATCGATGTCGTGCTCGCGCAGGCCGCGCGGCAGGTTCAGCCGGTCCACCTCCGAGAGGTGGCGCGTGTCGGGCGGTGCCGGGAGACCCGGCACGGGGTACTCCTGCTCGCCGGTGACGCGGAGCGCCACCCGCGTCGTCACGAGCGACCTTCAGTCCGGGACAGCGACGCAGCAGGTCGGCGACGACCGCACCCGCGCTCGACGACCTGCTCGAAGTTGTCGAGGACGAAGAGGACCCGGCCCTCGCCGATGGTCTCGACCAGCGCATCAGTCGCCGATCCGTGGGCGTTGTCGGCGAGGCCGAGCGTCCGCGCGATCGCCGGGGCCACCATCGACGGGTCGCGGACGGTCTCGAGGGCGACGAACCAGACGCCGTCCGGGAACGCGTCGGCCGCCGCCGCCGCGACCTGGAGCGACAACCGCGTCTTGCCCGTACCGCCCTGGTCCCGTGAAGCTCAGCAGGCGGGTCCCGGACAGCAGCCCGGCCCCCTCGGCGATCTCGGGATCCCGGCCGATGAACGTGGTCAGCTGGGTCGGCAGGTTGTTCGGATGCGCGTCGAGGGATCGAAGCGGCGGGAAGTCGCTCGCGCAGGCCGGCCGCGTTCACCTGGAACAGGCGCTGCGGTGCCCCCAGGTCGCGGAGTCGATGCAGGCCGAGGTCGCGCATGGCGATCCCGGGCGGCAGGGAGGCGGAGGCCAGCGCCCGTGTCGCCTCGGAGGCCAGGATCTGTCCGCCGTTGGCGACGGCCGCGATCCGCGCCGCCCGATTGATGTCAAGGCCCACGAGGCTGCCGCCCGCCAGCTCGGCTTCCCCGGTGTGCAGGCCCATCCGGACTCGAACGACGGCGTCCGGCGGCCACGCTTCGGCGCCGAGACCCAGCTGAGCGGCGACGGCCGCCGCGATCCCCTGGCGTGCGCTCGGGAAGACCACGAAGAACGAGTCTCCCTCGGTGCCCTGCTCGACGCCGCCGTTGGCATCGAACGCGTCGCGCAGGATCGAGCGGTGGCGTTCGCGGATCTCGCTGTAGCGCGCCGTCCCGACCGCCTGCTCCAGCCTGGTCGACCCTTCGATGTCGCTGAACAGGAAGGTGGTGGTCCCCGCCGATGCCTGACTCGCGTCGGTCATCCGATGCGCCCTCGGGTTGCGGTCAGTGCCGGTCTGCCTCGGACAGGTCGCGAAGCCGCCCGGCCAGCCCACGCAGGATCGCGAGCGCCACGCGAGGTTCCTGCTGGACGACGGCCTCGAAGTCCCACGTGGACAGGGCGAGGCAGGTCGTGGGCTCGACGGCGACGACCTGGGCGTTTCGCGGGCGACCATCGAGCACGGACAGCTCGCCGAAGAAGTCGCCCGGACCGAGATCGGCGAGCGTCCGTCCGTCGCGGACGACGCGGACCGCTCCCGAGGCGACGATGAAGAAGCCGCTCCCGATCTCGCCCTGGCGAGCGATCACGTGACCGGACGGGAACGCCACTTCGACCACGACCTCGGCGATGCGCGACATGCCGGCTTCATCGACGCCATCGAACAGGCGGACCGAAGCGAGGAGCTTGGCCTTGTCATCGACGGTTCGTGTCATCCGGCCTCCCTATGGTGCTGCGGCCCGCGCCATGCTGCGCCGTGCGACGGAGCGGCGTCAACCGGTCGGCCGCGGAGGTACGATGCGGCCCGGCCCCCTGGGGTCGCCACGTGACGAACGGGAGAAGGATCGATGGCGGGAACCGAAGCCCTGGTGGACGCGATCGCCGGGTTCAGCCTGTTCGCGGACCTGACCGACCCGCAGCTCGAGCGCGTCGTCCACACCTTCGAGGAGACGGTCTACCCCGCCGGCGAGCGCGTCCTCCGCCAGGGGATGCGCGGATCCGGCTTCCACATCATCCTGGAAGGCGAGGCGGCCATCCTCGTGGATGGCGTCGAGCGGGCCAGGATCGGCCGCGGCGAGTTCTTCGGGGAGGTCTCCATCCTCCTTGGCGAATCGCCCATCGCGGACGTCACGGCCATCGGGACGCTGCGCTGCCTCGTCCTGTCCGGCCCGGCGGTCGAGGGGTTCCTCGTCGCGCACCCGCAAGTGATGTTCCGGATGCTCCAGGTCCAGGCCAGGCGCCTGCGCGCTGCGAACCGATGGCGGAGCTGACCCGGCCGTTCCCGCCGGGCGAGTACCCGGTCATCGTCGTCGGCAGCGGGCCCGGCGCGCTCCAGACCTCGTACTCACTCCGGCGTCTCGGTGTCCGCCATGCCGTGATCTCGGCTGACCCATCGCCCGGCGGGATGTTCCGTCGATGGCCGCACTTCCAGCGGCTCCTGTCGTGGACCAAGCCACACGCGCCAGCCGAGCGTGGCAGCCGGGCCTACGAGCGCTATGACTGGAACAGCCTGCTCGCCGATGAGCCCGAGGCGAACGCCCTCCAGCCGGGCCTGATGGACGGGTCCTCGTACTTCCCGTCCCGGCCGGAGATGGAGGCCAACCTCGCGGCGTTCGCCGAGCGCGCGGCCATCGAAGTCCGCTACGACTGCAGCTGGACCGGGACACGGCGTGACGAGGGTCCAGATGGCCCCACGTACACCGTCGAGACGACGGACGGGCTGTTCCGGTGCCGGATCCTGATCGTCGCGGTCGGGGTGGCGGAGCCGTACACGCCGCCCGGACCGGGCATGGAGCTCACCCATCACTATGCCGAGGTGCGGCCGGCCGACTCGTACGCCGGTCGATGCGTCCTGATCATCGGCAAGCAGAACTCGGGCTTCGAGCTGGCGACCGGCCTGCTGCCGTGGGCGCGTGAGCTGATCCTGTCCTCGCCGTCGCATGCCAAGCTGGCCGTCGACACCAGGACGCTCGTCGGCGTTCGTGCCAGGTACCTGCAGCCCTATGAGGACCACGTCCTGGGTGGGGGCGTGTCGATCCTCGATGCGGCGATCGACCGCCTGGAGAGGACCGAACGCGGGACGATCCGGGTCTTCCTGAGGCGCTCCGACGGCGGTCGAAGCCTGGACCTGGAGGTGGACGACGTCATCAGCGCGACCGGTTTCGTGACGCCGCTCATGGACCTCCCGGCCCTGGGTGCGGCGACCTTCGGGGCCAGTCGACTTCCGGTGCAGACGCCGTGGTGGGAGAGCGCGACGCTTCCCGGGGTTCGCTTTGCCGGGACCATCAGCCAGGGCGCCAAGGGATTGCAGCGCCACGGTGTCCCCGCCAACTCAGGCGCCGTCCACGGTTCGCGCTACAACGCGCAAGTCCTCGCAGCCGATGTGGCCTCGCGCGATCTCGGGATCCCGCTCGAGCGGCCCCGGATCGCGCCGGACCGGCTCGTCGATCTCGTCGCGCGTGAGGTGGCCGAGGCCCCGGAGCTGTTCCACCAGCGCGGGTACCTGGCGCGACTCGTAGCGGCCGATCCCTCCGGCGGGTACGTCGACGAGGGCGTCCAGCCGCTCGCCCATGTCCTCGACGCGCCAGGCCCCGATGCGATCGCCATCACCCTCGAGGCCGACGGCTCGGGTGCCATCTACCCGGTCCTGTACACCCGCGTGGGCGGCGTGATGTCGGAACACGCGATCGATCCGGATCCGCTGCTGCGCTACGACCTGACCGAGACGCGCCTGGCGATCAGATCGATCGTGGCCCGGCTGGGCTGACGTAGCCGGAACGGATCAGACGAGGTTTCGCGGGATCCGCTCCTCCCACGTCCGCTCGAAGAATCGCCGGCCATCGAGGTCCACTCCGAGTTCCACGCGCAGGTCGAAGTCCGTGGCCGTACTGGTCTGGCGGGATCGTGCGCGGATCTCGATGCGGTTCGCGACCTCCTGCCAGCGATAGACCACGTCCGCGTCCATCGATGCGACCGCGGGGTCCCGGTCGGATGCGGTGAGGGTGAGGGTCTCGGCCGAGTACAGGTGGCGACCGTCCGCCAGCCGCCAGCCGCCGCCGTCGTGGATCGTGACGGTCGTCGTGCCCGCGAGGACGTCCTCCGCGATCCGCCAGACGGGCGCGTCGTCCTGGCCCGGACCGCCGATCACCGGCACATCCGCCGGCGTGGTCTTGAATGCGGGTACGGGCGCGTCGCCGGGTCCGCCAGCTGCCGGGATCACGGGCAGGATGAGCCTCGACGGGGTCGCTTGGCCACGGTGCAGTTCGAACGACGCCGGATACGGCGAAGGCCACAGGACGGGCCAGTAGGACGACGCGATCGAGACCCTGATGCGATGGCCGGGCAGGAACCGGTACCCGGCCGTCCGCATCGGGATCCGGATCTCCTCCACGACCCCGGGCACGAGCGGACTTGGATCCGTCGAGGAGCGTCGGTGGGTCAGGTTGAGGACCCCGGCGCTCACCTGGTAGGAGGTGCCATCCGGGGCGACGTCGGTCAGGCGCACGACCGCCGTCGCGATCGGGGCGGATACCGCCAGGTGGAGCACCACCTCGGGTACGCCGAGGATCTCGACGGCCGCGGTCAGCGCGTCTGACGTGAACGTCGGACCGGCGCTCTCGTCTGGTCGCAGATCCCGGGCGAGTCCGTTCGGCGGGCCACCCGACCCCCACGACAGCGATGAGCGCGTCCCGGTGGTCGGCACGTGCGCGTAGCGGTCGATCCCGGGGCCGCCGCCGGGGTGGTTGTCGCCCCCGCCATCGCCCCCGCCGGCGTTCGCCGCCAGCCGACCGACAAGCGGAAGGTCGCCGGCGCCAAACCGCCACTCGCACGCCTGGACTGCCGGGTGCGGGTAGGCCTTGGCCGCCCGCCAGCGGCCGGGGAGGACGGCAGGAAAGGGATCCGGCGCGGCGTACTCGCGCTCGAACCACACGAGCGGGGGTTCGACGTCCATCCCATTGTCGATGTCGCGCAGATGGTGGTCCAGGAACCGGACCAGCTCGTGCAGGTCGTCGATATTGGGTCCGGGCGTGGCGTCGCCGGGCCAGCCGTGGACCCAGTTGCCGACCAGGGTCCTCGTTGGCGCCGTGCACAGCGCCTGCATCCGGAAGGCGGGATCGACGTAACTGTCCATCCAGCCACCCATCGAGTAGATCGGCACCTCGATGGCGTCATAGTCGGGGGCGAGCGATCCCTGGCGCCAGTACGGCCCGTCGGCCTGGTGGCGCAGCCATTCGAACAGCCACGGCGGCGTCGCATCCAGGCGGTCTCGCCATTCCTCCAGCCACCCGGGGCCGCGGAGCGTGGCGTCCGGTGGCATCGCGTTCATGGCGACCTGGCTGACGGCGTACTGCGACAACTCGCTGACCGTGACGCAGCCGCCGCGGTAGTGGATGTCGTCCACGTACCGGTCATCCGTGCCCATGCACGGCACGATCGCGCGGAGGTGTGGCGGACGGAGCTTGGCCACCTGGATGGCCGTGAACGCGCCGTAGCTGATCCCCCACATCGCGACCGCGCCGCTGGACCAGGCCTCCGCGGCGGCCCACTCGACCGCGTCGTAGCCGTCGCGGGTCTCGTCGGCGGTGTACTCGTCAAGGGCGATCCCGCCGGACGACCCGGTACCCCGGACGTCCACGCGGCAGTAGGCGTAGCCGCGAGCCGCCAGCCAGCGACCACGCGAGTCGTCGGTGTCCCGTCGCCAGTTGTCCTTGCCGTACGGGATCATCTCGACGATGACCGGGAAGCGCTCGCCCGGCGCGTCCGCGGCCGGTCCAGGACGCCAGATGTTCGCGGACAGCTCGATGCCGTCGCGGGCGTGGATGCGGACATCCCACTCGACCTGGACAGTGTGGCGAGGAGGGCTGGCCGGGCGGGCCACGGACGGATCGGTCATGCCCCGGAGTCTAGGGCGGACGCCATCGGCGGGACGGCATCGCCCGGACCGTGCGACGATCGGTCCATGCCCGATGACAGCGCGAACGACGATCCGGTCCCCAACGGTCCATGGACCCGCCACGCTCGCCGGGTCGCCTACGAGAATGCCTGGGTCACCGTCTGGCACGACGACGTGACCCGCCCGGACGGGCGGCCCGGGATCTACGGGCTGGTCCACTTCGCGAACACGGCGGTCGGGGTCGTCGTGCTCGACGAAGCCGATCGCGTCCTCCTGGTCGGTCAGCATCGGTACGCCGTCGATGCGATGTCGTGGGAGATCCCGGAGGGTGGCGTGCCTCCCGGCGAGTCGGCCCTGGACGGCGCCGCTCGCGAGTTGCGCGAGGAGACCGGCGTGGTCGCGGCCGACTGGCGGGAACTGGCCCGATTGCACCTCTCCAATTCGGTCTCCGACGAGGAGGCGATCCTGTTCAGCGCGAGAGCGGTGACCCACGGCGAAGCCGAACCGGACGGCACCGAGCAGCTCGAGGTGCGCTGGGTCCCGTTCGAAGAGACACTGGCGATGACCCTGGATGGGCGCATCACGGATGCGATGACCGTCTGCGGGATCGAGCGCCTGGCGCTTCTACGTGCCCGAGGGTCCGCCGCTCAGTAGGTCTCGATGCGAACCGGTGTCAACTCGAAGTCGCGGACGTTCCTGGTCAGCACCGCGGCATCGAGGTGGTATGCGCTCGCTGCGATCAGCGCATCCGGGGTATCCAACGACCTGCCCCGCGCGCGCGCCTCGGCTCGCCAGACTCCGGCGAGCTTGGACGTTTCAGGGCCGGGCTGGACGAACTCGAGATAGCGCAACAGCCGGTCGATCCCTGGATGCTCAGACAGGCGGCCCGACCACACCTCAGCTGCGGAGACGTCGCAGACGATGGCGCTCTCGCCACCCTCGTTGATCGCGCGGAATCGCTCCGTCGCAGCGGCGACGCCGCGGAGGTGGTCGATCAGGAAGGACGCATCGAGGAGATACAGCGCCATCAGTCGTCGGCCCACGGATCACGTGTCTGGACACGGCCAGCTCGAACCCACTCGACGACCAATTCGTCGGTCGGGAACAGCGGGTGGTCCTTCCAGACGCCCGCCGTCGACTCGATCGCCTCGCTCAATCGGTCCCGCCTGAGCTTTGCCTCGAGGGCCTCAGCGACATATCGACTGCGCCCTCGCGGACCGGCGAAGTGGTCGACGTCCTTCACGAGCTCCTCGGGGAGTAACAGGTTCGTGCGCACGTTCATGCGCATAGGATAACACACGTTGCGTGCGCATATCGAGCGCGGATGCAGGCGTTGCGTGGACCGGTCCCGGTCGCGCGCTGGTCGGCGCCGCCGCTAGCATCCCGGGGGCCCATCATTCAGAGGACTTCACCCAACCATCCCTTGCGTCGCAACCATGCCCTGTGTCACCCTCCGTTCGACTTGGATCCGGGAGGATCCGGGCGGTGGGGGGACGCAACCGAGGTTCGACGGAGATCGAGCCTTACCTGGAGGAGACCCGATGCGATCGCCCTTGCGAGCACGTCCCGCCCGGATCCTGGCCTCGGTCGGCCTGGTCGGCGCACTTCTGATCCCGGCAGCGGCCCCTGCCGCGGCGGCCGACCCGGTCGTCCTGCGGGTCGGGATCACCCAGACGCTCGATTCGGTCAACCCGTATGGGACCGCCCTCGTCTCCGGGTACGAGGTGTTCGGCCTGACGTACGACCTACTCGTCGGCTTCGGTCCGGACGGCGAGCCAGGACCCGGGGTTCGCGGACTCCTGGGAGCGTGCCGCCGATGGCAACTCGTGGAAGTTCCACATCCGGAAGGGCATGAAGTGGTCCGATGGGACGCCGGCGACAGCTGCCGATGCCTGCTTCTCGTTCCAGATCAACCTTGATGCCATCGCCGCTGGAAAGAACGTCGGCCTTGGCTACATCGATCCGTCTGTCGCAGCCGCCGGGGTCACCAAGGCGGAGTGCCCGGACGACGAGACCATGATCCTGACGACGAGTGATCCCTCGACGCGGATGCTCGAACTGTACGTCCCGATCCTGCCCAAGCACATCTGGGGCGACAAGACGTACGAGGAGATCGGTGGCGATTCCGCCTTCGGCAACGTACAGGTCGGTTCGGGTCCATATCAGCTTGTGGAATGGAAGACCGGGGAGTTCGTCAAGCTGGAGCGCAACCCCGAGTACTGGGGCAAGCAAGGCGCCGCGGATACCGTGATCATCCAGTTCTACGGAAGTGCCGACACACTCGTCCAGGCCCTCAAGGCCAACGAGATCGACTATGCGCGTGGCGCCAACGCGCAACAGTTCGAGGCGCTCAAGTCGGAGCCGGATATCGCCACGGTGGCCGGTCAGTTCAACGGCTGGACCCAGCTCGGGTTCAACACCTACGGCACGGGCACAGGCAAGACCATCCCGGATGGCGGCCCGTCCACGAAGGCCCTGCAGGACCCGCTGTTCCGCGATGCCCTCGGCTACGCGGTCGACAAGGACGAGATGCTGCAGCGCATCCTGCTGGGCTACGGCGACCTGGGAACGACGCCGGTGCCGCCGATCATGAGCGAATGGCACACGGAGCCATCCAACACTCGGACGTTCGACCTGGCCCTGGCGGACCAGAAGCTCACCGGGGCCGGCTACGCCAAGGACGCGTCGGGCAACCGGCTGGACAAGGAAGGCAAGCCGATCAGTCTCATCCTGGTCTTCCCGAATGACGACGACAACTACGCCAAGGCCGCCGAGTTCATCCAGGGCTGGTTCAAGGATGTCGGGATCAAGGTCACCGCGGCCCCGTACGAATCCGGCGCCCTCGTCGACCTGATGCTACCGCCCGAAGCGGACGGGACGGCAGACTACGACATGTTCATCTGGGGCTGGTCCTGGGGGCCGGATCCCAGTGGACCGCTCGAGATCTTCACCTGCGATGCCATCGGCGGTTCATCCGACAGCCTGTGGTGCGACGAGAAGTACGACGAGCTGTACGCGAAGCAGAACACCTTGGGCGGAGCCGAGCGGAAGGCGGTCCTCGATGAGCTCCAGCAGTACTGGTATGACCAGGCGCCGTACCACATCCTCTACTACGACGACAATCTGCATGCGTACCGGACCGACAAGTTCACCAACTGGCAGGTCCAGCCACAGACCGGTACGCCGTTCTTCGCCTATGGCACGCTGAACTACACGCTGCTTGAGCTTGCTTCGGAGGCAAGCCCGAGTCCCGAGGCATCGGCGGTTCCCTCGGATGGGGCTAGTGCGGCCCCAGCGACGCCGGCTCCATCCAGCAGCGGCGGAACCGGGTCCACCAGTAGCGACAACACGCTGTTGTTGGTCGGAGTCGTGGCCGTCGTGGCCGTCGTCGTCGGCGGGCTGGTGCTCGCTCGACGTCGTGGCTCGGCCAAGGAAGACGACGAGTAGGTCGGATCGCCACGATCCCGATGGACGTCTCCGAAGAGGGCCGCGGCGCGGCCCTCTTCACCTGACCGGAGTCAGTCGACGTGGGCGGGCATTACCTCCTTCGCCGTTTGATCCAGGCGTTCCTGACGATCATCGCCATCGTCATCCTGAACTTCTTCCTGTTCCGGATGATGCCGGGGTCCCCTGAACGCATCCTCCTGCGCAATCCCCACCTCACCCAGGCCACGGTGGACGCCGCCCGTGAACGCTGGGGGCTCGATCAGCCGGTCCCGGTCCAGCTCGTCAAGTACCTGGCGGCCACCGCGCAGGGCGATCTCGGCTACTCGTTCCAGTACCGCGGCCAACCGGTCGCCGAGGTCATCGGCAACCGGTTCTGGCCGACGATCCTTCTCGTCGGGATCGCGGAGGTCATCGCGATCTTCGTCGGGCTGACGCTGGGCGCGTACTCGGGCTGGAGACGCGGCGGCTCGATGGACAAGGTCGGGAACGGCGTCAGCCTGATCCTGTACTCCATGCCGTACTTCGTGATCGGTATGCCGCTCATCATCATCTTCGCGGCCGAACTGGGCTGGTTCCCGACGTCCGGGATGCTCACGCCGGGGGCGACGTACGCGTCGCCGGTCGATCAGCTCGTCGATTTCCTTCGGCACCTCGTGCTGCCACTCGCCACGGTCACCCTCGGGTTGATCGGCGGCTACTCCATCCTCATGCGTTCATCGATCATCGAGACGCGCACGGAGGACTACGTGACGACGGCCCGGGCCAAGGGCATGTCCGAACGCCGCGTGCTCCGCCAGCACGCCTTTCCGAATGCGCTGCTGCCGACGGTCACCATCGTTGCCATCAACCTCGGCTACGTCGTGGCGGGCGTCCTGACCGCCGAGATCATCTTCAACTGGCCCGGGCTCGGTACGCTGACGTATCAGGCCCTCTCGGTCCGTGACTTCCCCGTCCTCCAGGGCGTCTTCCTGATCCTGTCGATCACGGTCGTCCTGGCGAACCTCGGGGCGGACCTGCTGTATGGCGTCCTGGATCCGCGGGTGCGGACGTGAGTGCGACGACCGCGGCCAAGGCGCCCGCCGGAGCCTGGGCACTCCGGGCTCGCGGGTTCCGCGAGTTCTGGCGCAAGTTCGTGCGTCGCCGCGACGGCGTGGTCGGGCCTGGGCGATCCTCGTCTTCTTCACGGTGATGGCCGTCGCGCCGTACGTGATCGTCGGGTCCCCTCGAGACCGCGATCACCGCGTCCGGTGCCGGGCTCGAACCGCCGAGCCTCGACCACATCCTCGGGACGGACGAGCTGGGCCGCGACATCCTCAACCTCACCGTCCACGGCGCCCGCGTGTCGATGACGATCGGACTCCTCGCAACGGTCATCACGGTCCTGGTCGGTGCGATGATCGGGATCGTCTCCGGGTTCGTCGGCGGCAAGACGGACTCGAGCCTCATGCGGGTCACCGATTTCTTCCTCGTCCTGCCGACCTTCGTCCTGGCCATCATCCTGGCGCCGATCATCCTGGACATCATCGGGGTGGACGCCGAGGTCGCCGGGCTGCGCGCGACCCTCGTGGTGATCGTCATCGTGATCGGGATCACGAGCTGGGCCTCCACGGCCCGGGTCATCCGCTCGCAGACCCTGTCGGTGAAGGAGCGCATGTTCGTGGATCGCGCGCGAGTGATCGGCAGCGGCAACGCCCACATCATGGGCAAGCACGTCCTGCCGAACGTGATGAACCTCATCGTGGCGAATACGGTCCTGGTGTTCGCCGGGGCGGTATTCACGGAGACGACCCTCTCGTTCATCGGTCTGGGCGATCCGTTCCTCCCGTCCTGGGGCCAGCTCTTGTACTCGGCCGAGGCCGCCGGGGCGCCGGGTCTCGGGGCGTGGTGGTATATCGCCCCCCCTGCGACGTGCGTCGTGCTGGTGATCCTGGGCTTCACCCTGGTCGGCAACGCCCTGGACGACATCCTCAACCCGAAGTCGGGAGTCCGTCGATGAGCGGTCCGACATTCTCATCGCCGATGCGACCGGACGAGGATGCCAGGGCGCTCGAGTCCGAAGGCCAGCTTGTCGGCGACGAGTCGATCCGCCTCGAGGCCGACGGGCCCGGGCTCGGAGGATGCCGCCTCCGTCTCACGGGCCGCGATGGCCGCCGAGGCCGAGGCGGCGGCCACGCTCGGCCGACGCCGCTGGCCCCTGCCCAAGCTCGCGGACCCGAACGCTCCACTCCTGGTGGTCGAGAACCTGCGCACCTACTTCACGCTGGAGTCCGGCACGGTCAAGGCGGTCGATGGCGTCAGTTTCACGCTGAACCACGGCGAGGCCCTGGGGATCGCCGGCGAGTCCGGCTGCGGCAAGACCACCACGGCCCTGTCGCTGGTGCAGATCCTGCCGTCCAACGCCCGGGTCGTCGAGGGCAGCATCAAGCTGATGGGCATCGACCTCGTCGGCAAGTCGGAGAGCGCCCTTCGTCGCTATCGATGGCGCGAGGTCAGCATCGTCTTCCAGGGCGCCATGAACGCCCTCAACCCGGTCCAGCGCGTCCGCGACCAGATCGCCGAGCCCATCATCGAGCGCCTCGGCGAGTCGCCCGAGGCCGCACGGAAGCGGGCCGGCGAACTGCTGGAGCTCGTCGGGATCCCGAAGAAGCGAGGCAAGGCGTACCCGCACGAGCTGTCCGGCGGGATGCGCCAGCGGGCCATGATCGCGATGGCCCTCGCGTGCGACCCGGCGATCGTCATCGGGGACGAACCGACGACCGCACTGGACGTGATGGTGCAGGCCCAGATCCTGGAGCTCCTGGAGGACCTGCGCCACAAGCTGGGCCTGTCGCTGGTGCTCATCACCCACGACCTCTCGGTCATCGCCGAGACCTGCGACCGCACGATGATCATGTATGCCGGCCGGATCGCCGAGGAGGGACCGGTCTCGGAGGTCTTCCGGCATCCTCGCCACCCCTATACCCAGAAGCTGTTGGCCGCATTCCCGAACATCCGCACGGATCGACGGACACTCGACGTCATCCCCGGATCCCCACCCGACCTGCGCGATCCACCGCCAGGCTGCCGGTTCTCGCCTCGCTGTACGTTCGCGATGGACGTCTGTTCGGAGGTCGTGCCGCCGGAAGTGACCTTCGACGGGGTCCGGGTGGCGTGCCACCTCTACCCGGCGGACAGCGACGGGATCCCGATCACCGTGCCGCCCGAGCGAGTCGTCGGCTGCGGGGCCGGCGGTCGAGGTCGCGACGTGACGGACCTCGAGAGGACGGACCGCGGCAGGGACGGAGGCGACGGACGTGCCAGCCGGGCCGTCCACGACCCTTCCGCCCGGGATCGAAAGCCCCGGGGCGCCGCTCGTCGAGGTGGTGGGGCTGGAAGTCCACTTCCCGATCCGTGGTGGGCTCATGGACACCCTCCGCCGACGGCCCCGCGGGGTCGTCCGGGCGGTGGACGGGATCGATCTGACGCTGCTCCGGGGCGAGGTCCTGGCGCTCGTCGGTGAGTCCGGCAGCGGCAAGACGACGACTGGCCGGGTCATCGTCAAGCTCACGAAGCAGACCGGCGGGCGAGTCCTGTTCGAGGATCAGGACGTCAGCGCACTGTGGGGCGCCTCGAAGCTGCGGCCGTATCGCCGACGCGTCCAGCTCATCTTCCAGGATCCCTACGAAACGCTGAACCCAAAGCAGTCGATCTTCGACTTCGTCGCCGAACCGCTCGAGGTCAACGGACTGGCCCGCGGCGAGGCGCGCATCCCGACCGTCTTCGCGGCGCTCGAATCGGCCGGCCTCCGTCCGGCGTCCGACTTCGCCTATCGATACCCGCACGAGCTGTCAGGCGGCCAGCGCCAGCGTGTCGTGATCGCCGGGGCATTGGTCATGGACCCGGACATCATCGTGGCGGATGAGCCGGTCTCCATGCTCGATGTCTCCATCCGGACCGAACTGCTGCGACTGATGCTCGACCTGCGCCGCGAGCGTGGGCTGACATACCTGTTCATCACCCACGACCTGTCACTGGCCTGGGTCATCGCGGACCGGATCGCGGTGATGTACCTCGGCAAGATCCTGGAGATCGGGCCTGCCGAGCGGGTCATCCGCTCGCCGCGTAATCCGTACACCCAGGCGCTCGTCTCGGTCTCGCCGTCGCCCGACCCGCCGTCAGCGGGCTCTCGTGCCCGGCGGACGATCCTCGAGGGCGAGACGCCGGATGCGGCGCACATCCCGTCGGGCTGCCGCTTCCACCCCCGCTGTCCGCTGGCGTTCGATCGCTGCGGGTCGAGGAGCCGCCGCTGTTCGACGTCGGCGGCGGGCAGGCTGCCGCCTGCTGGCTGGCCGAGGGTGGCGAGCTGCCGATCGTCCCGTCCGGTCCGCCAGCGGGAGAGGATCTCCAGTGAGATGGGCATGACCGAGCCCAGCCCGTTCCCGGCGGCGCGGATCGCGGACCTCCTGGCCGCCGGGGCGCGGATCGTGGAGGCGGAGATGCTCGCGCTCGCGACGGAGAGTGGCTGGCGACCCGCGCCCGGCGAGTGGAGCGCGAACGAGTGCGTCGGCCATCTCGATCGAGGCCGAGCGGCGGGGGTTCGCCGGGCGCGTCCAGGCCATCCTCGCCGCGGATCGGCCGGACATCCCGGCGGACCTGGAGGCGTGGGATCCGCCGGCGGTCGCGGCAGCCCGACGTGATCATGAGCGGGCTCGGCTCGGACCTCGTGTCCGAATTCGTGGGGCTCAGGGCTGCCGGCGTTGCGATCGTCCGGGGCCTGACAACGAGCGACATGGAGCGCGTCGGGATGCACCCGGCCGTGGGGCCATTGCGCGTCGGCGAGGTCATCGCCGAGTGGGTCCACCACGACCGGAATCACATCAGGCAGTTGCTCGAGGTCTCGCAGACTCGGGTCTGGAGCCAGATGGGCAACGCGCGCCGGTTCAGCCTCGAGGATCTCTAGGCGCGATCCGTCTCGGTCTCGGTGCGCTCCATGAGGCGGAAGATGCCGAAGCCGACGATGCCGCCGACGATCGGGCCCGACGAGGTAGATCCACAGGCCCGGTCAGGTCGCCGCCGACCACGGCAGATCCTATCGACCTGGCCGGGTTGACGGACGAGCCCGTCACCGTGGCGATCGCGAAGTGGATGGCGACCAGTGTCAGCGGGATGAACACGGCGGCCAGCGAGCCGGCTCGCTTCGACGTGGTGAGGATGACGACGAGAAAGATGGCTGTGAAGATGGTCTCCAGGATCAGCGCGCTGACGTCCGAGATGCCGGTGCCCGGCTTGGTGATTCCCGCCGCGACCGCTTCCTGGCTGATCGTGATGAGAACGACCGCGGCGGCTCCGATCGCACCGACGATCTGGGCGATGATGTAGCCGATAGCCTCGACGGGCGTCGTGCGCTTGTCGAGCACCATGGCGACAGTGACGGCCGGATTGAAGTGACCTCCTGAGACATGCCCGAACGCGGCGATGGCGGCCAGCAGGCCCAGGCCGAACGAGAACGGGACGATCAGGAGGTTGGCGGTGGCGGGTTCGGCGAGCCCGATCGCGGCTACCGATACGTACCCGATCATCATGAACAGGAACGTGCCGAGCAATTCGGCCAGGTACTTGTTGGCGTTCATGGGGCTTGGGTCCCTCCGGGGTCGGTGCTGCGTAGTTCGGCGATCACAGGGTACCCAATCCGACCCGCGCAGCGCGAATCACGAGCGAGTCGCGCCAGGTGCGGCACAGGACCTCGACCAGCTCGAGTCGATCGACGGCTTGATCGATCCCATCGCCGACCGCGACGGCCCCGTGGCGTTCCAGGAGCACGGCGCCGGGCAGGGGATCGGGCGGTTCCGCCAGCGCGTCGGCGATGCGTCCGGCCAGTTCCTCGCTACCGGGCACGCCGAGCGACAGGTACGGGAGGCTGGGCAGGAACAACGACGTCTCCGGGAGCGCAGTCGGGTCCGGGATCTCACCGGCGAGGGTGAGCGCCATCGAGGCCGGCAGGTGGGCATGGGCTACCGCGCCGATGTCCGGTCGGGCCGCGTAGACCGCGAGGTGGATGGCCAGGTCGGAGGTGGGCGTGAAGCCCGACCGCGAACGGGCCGCGATGCCAGGATGGTCCGTTCGGACGACGATCAGGTCGTCCGGCTCGAGCTCGTCCTTGCGGCGGCCCGACGGCGTCACCAGGATGCGCGAGCCGTCGAGGCGGATCGAGAGGTTGCCCTCGCCGGCTGAGATCAGCCCGCGGGCGCCGAGGCGACGACCGGCGCGGACGAGCGCCTCCGATGCATCTCCGATGTCCATCCAGGCATCGTACGGCCCTGCGAGCCGCCTCGTACCATCGCCCCGATGGCGCCCGATGACGCCCGACCTCGCCGAGCCACTCGGCCAGAATCGCGACTTCAAGGTCCTGCTGACATCGCAGGGGATCTCGTCTCTGGGCGATGCGGTCAGCTTCACGGCGTTGCCCCTGCTGGTCCTCGCCTTGACCGGATCCGGTTTCGCGATGGGTGTCGTCGGGGCGCTGCAGACCCTGCCCGACCTGTTCCTGGCGATGCTGGCCGGCGCGATCGCCGACCGCAGCGATCGCAAGCGGATGATGTTCCTGGCCGATCTTGGGCGAGCCGTCCTGACGGCGCTCATCCCGATCTCCGTCTTCCTCGGCGGGCCGACCATGGCGGTCATCCTGCTGGTGGCGGCCCCGATGAGCGTCCTGTCGATCGTTCTTCATGGCCGGCTACATCGCATCGGTGCCGGCGCTCGTCGGACGGTCGCAGGTCGGCCGCGCCAACTCGTACTTCGAGGCGATCTACTCGATCGGGTTCATCGTCGGGCCGGCCATCGCCGGGCGTCCTCGCCGCGACCATCGGTCCGGGCCCGACGATCGCGATCGATGCCCTGTCGTTCGCCGTCTCCGGACTGGGCCTGCTGCTTCGTCCACCGTGACCTGCGCGCCCCCGTGGACAGACCCAGGGAGCACCTCCTGGCGGAGATGCGCGAAGGGATCGACTTCATCCGTACCGACCCCACGCTGCGCGTGGTGATCCTGTTCTGGGGCGCCGTGACCGCCCTGACCGCACCGCTCGTGACCGCCCTGGCCGTCTACATCACCCTGGACCTCGGCCTGACGGCCTCCACCCTCGGCCTCATCCTCTCGGCGTACGGCGTCGGGACGGTCGGTGGCGCACTCCTGATGACGCGGGTCGGCCGGCAGCGCCCCGCCCCGATGCTGCTCGGCGGGTCGATCGCGAACGGCATGACGCTCCTCGTGCTGGCCCTGGCCGACTCCGTCCCGGTCTTCCTCGGCTCCGCGTTCGTGTTCGGGATCGCCCAGTCCGTGGTGCTGCTGACCTACATCACGCTGCGCACGAACCTCTCGCCGGATCCGTTGCTCGGACGGATCGGGAGCACGGCCCGGACCGCCACGCTGGGGCTGTCCTTGATCGGCCTGCTCGTCGGTGGCCTGCTCATCGATGCGACCAGCGGGTCGACGACCATCGTCCTGATGGGTGCCGCCCTGATCATCGTGAGCGTGGTCTTCGCGACCGTGCCCGCGATGCGCCGCGCCAGCGCCCGCTTCGTCCCGGGCTGAGCGTCGGTCAGGCCGCCTCCGCGAGTCGCACGGGTTCGTCCATCGCCAGGTCCGCGACGACACCGCAGGCATCGCAGGCGAGCCGCTCTCCTCGTCGCCCAAGGCGACCGGTGCGCTGCACCAGGGGCAATCCACCGAAAGGGTCATAGCGTCGATCCTCCGAGTCGGTTCCGTCTGGCCCAAGACTCGGGTACGCCCGTGACAGCTACCCTGTCACGACCTCGCGGACGTATCGAAAGCAGGCCGGCAGGTGGTCGTCCACGAGGCCGATGCTCTGCATGTGGGCGTACATGATCGTGGAGCCCACGAATCGAAACCCGCGCCGGCGCAGATCGGCCGACAGGGCGTCCGAGTCCGGGCGTGGTGACCGGCACGTCCCGGTCGGTCGCGGTCGGCGACAGTCGTCGTGGTGGTGGCGGGACGATCGAGGCCAGGTACGCCTCGAACGACCCGAACTCGGCCGCGACATCCAGGAACAGGCGTGCATTCACGATCGTGACGTCGATCTTGGCGCGATTCCGCACGATCCCGGCGTCGGCCATCAGGCGGTCCCGGTCACCATCGTCGAACGCTGCGACCACGGCCGGGTCGAAGCCACGGAAGGCGAGCCGGAAGGCCTCGCGCTTGTGCAGGATCGTGGACCACGACAGTCCTGCCTGGAAGGACTCCAGACACAGCCGCTCGAAGTGCTGCTCGGCGCCCGTGATCGGCCGTCCCCACTCCTCGTCGTGATACCGGATCATGTCGGGGTCCGGCTTCGCCGACCCGGCGCTGGACCAGGCGCAGCGTGGTGGATCGGGCGGCACGATCACGGTCGTCAGGGGATGGGTGCGAGCGCGAAGAGCGTGCTGCGAAGCATGGGGTCGGCACCCGGCCTGGCGGCGTTGAACACCGATCGGAAGACATCGCCGGACACCTTCTTCGTGCCGGCGGACCCGATCAGGGTGACGCTGCGGTAGCGGCCGGACACGCCGCGGTCGCGCAGATCCAGCGAGGACAGGGTGCCGACACTCGTTCGGGCATCGGTGGCGAAGAACGCCGAGAGTTGGGCGCGGGTGTACGTCTTCGTCTGCCACGTGGCGTACGGGGCCGCCCCGTCGAAGGCCGTCCCGTCCGTCGCCCGATCCGCCGAGCCTCGCAGGTAGCTGACGGGCGTCGAGACGATCGCTCCGGTCGCGGACACGTAGACATTCTCGTTGTGCTCGGTGGCCCCGCCGCCGGTCGAATGGAACAGGGTGTTCGCGATGCTCGAGCCGCTCTTGAGCACCATGCCGGCCGTCGCCTTGATGAGCGTGTTCGTGGTCGACTTCTCACCGAGCACGCCGCGGTAGACCTGCGAGTTCGTGTCGTCGGTCACGTCGTAGTACGAGACCCCGGGCCGAAGGCGTCGAGCGGCGTAGGACCGGGCCGCGATCGTCTGGGCCTTGAGCGCCTCGGCCGGCCAGCTGTATGGCATCTCCGCCGGTACCACTCCCGGGAGATAGAGCTCGACGCGCAGCTCGTTGACCACCGTGACCGTCGGGGCGACCGACGATGTCAGGACCCGCAGGATGCCGCGGTACTGGTCGTAGGAGCTGGGTTTCGAATAGACCTGCAGCCGGCTGCTCCCGGTGGCGCCGCGGACGACGAGGGTCGTGGGCTTCGGCCCGTCGTGGAGGATCGTGCCGTTCGGCGCATCCACCCGGATGCGCCAGGTGGTCCTCGAGCCGGATGACGTCGTCGTGGTCGTCGGTGTCACGCGGAGCCGCGCATCGATCGGGAACGTCTTCGAGATGCCATCGATCGTCCAGGCCGTCGCGCGGCCGTAGATCGTGAGTGGCGAGCTGGCCGTCGCACCCCAGTGCGACAGGACCAGGACGCGGATCTGGGCGAGCGGGTCGATGGCGCCGAGGGTCGCGCCGACGTAGTAGTGGGCGAGGATCGCGGTCGAATCCAGACCGGCCAGGGCGCGACCGCGCGCCCCGTACTGCGACAGACCCACGCCGTGACCGTAGCCGCGGCCGAACATCGTGACCGTGGCGCCGAGCTTGGTCGGGCCGGGTGGGAGCGTGGGCGTCGGGACCGGTGTGGGTGACGGCGTCGGCGATGGCGTCGGGACCGGCGTGGGCGTCGGCGTGGGCGTCGGCGTGGGCGTCGGCCTCGGCTGGAAGCTCGGGGCCGGCTTCGGCTGGAAGCTCGGCATCGGCCGCGGCTGGGCGGTCGGACTCGGACTCGGACTCGGACTCGGACCGGGTCCGGCTCAGCCGCTCGCGTGTCGGCCGGGATGCCGACGATGCTCGTCGCCAGGGCGAGGACGGCCAGCGACAGGAGCGGAGTTCGCAGCCAGCGTTCGGGATGCCAGGGACAACAGATGCCTCGTTCGTGCGGGGACCTGAGCATGCGCGGTGCATCGAGTCGACGGCCATGACCCGGGTGGACCACGTCCGGGCCATCCGAACGACCCATGCACAGGCTACCCTGCCCGTATGGGAGTGCGCCTGTTCCTGGGGCATGGGGCGAGCGGAACGGCCGCGAGCATGGCGCCGTTCGTCGACGGTCTGGTCGCGCGCGGGATCGACGCCACGGCCATCGACCTGCCCCGCCGCAAGGCCGAGGATGCCGTCCCGGCGTTCCACCTGGTCGTGCCGAGCACGGCCGGCGTCGCGGTCGGCGGGCACTCGTACGGCGGGCGGGTCGCCAGCCTGGCGGCCGCCGAGCCGGATGCGCCGTACGAGGCGCTCGTCCTGTTCAGCTACCCGCTCCACCCGCCCGGTGCTCCGGAGCGGACCGAAGCCCGGATCGCCCATTGGACGTCGATCCGCTGCCCCGTCCTGCTCCTGTCCGGTGAGTCCGACCCGTTCGCCCGGATCGACCTCCTGCGAGCAGCCGTGCCGCGCCTGGCGGACGGGGAGCTCGTCACCTATCCGCGCCTCGGCCACACCCTCAAGCCGGTCCTCGACGACGTCCTGGACCGGGTCGCGGCATTCCTGGTCAGCGAGCGGCGATGACCTCGATCTCGATGCGGAAGTCCGCGGCCAGGGCGGTGACGCCCACGGTGGCCCGGGTGGGCGGTTCGGTCGGGAAGTACTCGCGGTAGACGGCGTTCATGGCCGCGAACTCGGTGAAGTCGAGCAGGTAGACCGTGCACTTCACGACGTCGCCGTAGTCCAGGCCGGCGGCGCGCAGCAGGCGCCCGACGTTGTCCAGCATCGCCCGGGTCTCGGGCTCGATGCCGCCGGGTACGGCGCCGTGCGAGCCCGGCGCGCTGCCGACCTGGCCGGCGAGGAAGACCAGGCCGCCGGCTTCGGTCACCTGGCTGAACGGCGCGTCGCCGGGCTCGATCCCGGGCAGGTCAGGCACGATCTTGGGCATGGCGATCGGTTCCTCCAGCGGCTGACTACGGTAGCCTGCCCAATGATGACCGCCATCGACACCCGGGGCTTGACCAAGCACTACGGGCACGCCCGTCCGATCCACCCGCCCGGCCGACCGGCTCCGGTCGTCGTCAGGGCGCTGGACGACCTGACGATCCAGGTCCAGGAAGGCGAGATCTTCGGGTTCCTCGGGCCCGAACGGAGCCGGCAAGAGCACCGCGATCCGGTTGCTCCTGGGGTTCCTCCACCCGACGCACGGCACGGCGAGCGTGCTGGGTCTCGACATCGTCCACGACTCGGTGGCCATCCGGGCACGCGTCGGCTACCTGCCCGGCGGCGTGTCGTTCTGGGACGGGATGACCGGCGTGCGGCTGCTCGACGAGCTGGCGGCCATGTCCGGCCGCCCGCCGTCTCGCCGCGCCGAGCTGCTCGACCGCCTCGAGCTGTCGGAGCGGACGCTGCGCCGCCCGGTCCGCGACTACTCGCGCGGGATGCGCCAGAAGATCGGCATCATCCAGGCGCTGCAGCACGATCCGGAGCTGGCCGTCCTCGACGAGCCGTCCGAGGGGCTCGATCCGCTCATGCAGCGAGCCTTCTACGAGATCCTCGACGACCTGCACAAGGCGGGCCGGACCATCTTCTTCTCGTCCCACGTGCTGTCCGAGGTGGAGCGGGTGTGCGACCGCGTGGCGATCATCCGGCAGGGGCGCCTCGTGGCCCTCGAGGACATCCCGTCGCTGCTGGCCCGGCGCAAGCGCAACGTCGAGATGCGCCTCGCCGGAGCCGGCCCCGGCGCTCGAGGGCGTGGCCGGCGTGATCCGACGTCCACGTGGCGGATGGCCGGCTCGACCTGCCGGCTCGAGGGCGATGTCGGACCGTTCCTGGCGGCGATCGCCGGGTCGGCCATCAGCGACCTGACCATCGAGCCGGCCCGGCTCGAGGAGGCGTTCCTCGAGTTCTACGAGAACGAGGACGTCCGGCGGTGCCGGCATGAACGGCGCCCTGTTCGTCCACACCTGGCGCGCCTACCGGGTCAGGCTCGCTGATCGTGACCGTGGCGATCTTCCTGTGGGGGACGATCCTGCCGGTCATCTTCGACTCGTTCGGCGCGCAGTTCGAGTCGATGCTGGACAGCGGCCTGATCCCGCCCCAGTTCGCCCAGTTCGGCGGCGGCGACATCTTCAGCCTGACCGGCTCGGTGGCCCTCGGGTTCGTCCACCCGATCTCGGTCGGCCTGAGCCTGGTCTTCGCCGTCGGCTACTGCGCCGCCGCGGTGGCCGGCGAGCGCCAGCGCGGGACCCTGGAGATCCTGCTGTCCCGGCCGCTGTCGCGCCGGACCACGTACGCGACACTCGGGCTGGCGCGGCGCCCTGTTCATCGGCGTGACGGTGGCCGGCTTCATCGGCGGTGCGACCCTGGGGTCGGCGATCACCGGTCGACTCGACGAGCTCGGCGTGCGCGACCTGCCGCTCCTGTGGCTCAACGGCTTCCTGCTGTTCGCCGCGTTCGGGGCGATCTCGCTGGCGCTGTCGGTGTCGTTCGATCGGCTGTCGCCGGCCCTCGGGATCAGCCTTGCGCGTCGTCCTGATCTCGTACTTCCTCGAGGTCCTGGGCTCGCTCTGGCCGGATGCGAAGGGACTGCAGCCCTACTCGCTGTTCCACTACCTCGATCCCAAGGCGATCCTGGCCGGGCTGGCTCAGCCGGGCGACTTCATCGTCCTCGGCGCGGTGATCGCGGTCGCGGTCGCGGCGGCGCTCGTCATCTTCCCGCGTCGGGATCTGGCCGCGCCGAGCTGACCGTCAGTCGATCGCCACGATGCGATAGCCGATCGGTCCGGACGGGGACTGGACCGTGACCTCGTCGCCGACCGCGCCCTTCAGCAGCGCCCGACCGACCGGCGACGACCCGGAGATCCGACCGTCCTTCGGTGAGGACTCGGTGGTCCCGACGATCTCCAGCCGCATCTGCTCGCCGTCCGTCTCCACCGTGACCACGGAGCCGAGGCCCACCCGCGACCCGGCGGCGGGCGCCTGGATGACGACGGCATCGCGAAGCTGGCGCTCGATGGCCTGGACACGACCCTCCAGGAACGACTGCTCCTCGCGGGCCGAGGTGTAGTCCGCGTTCTCCTTGAGGTCGCCGAGCTCCTTGGCGGCCCGGATCCGCCCGATGACCTCGGGACGCTTCTGGGTGGTCAGGACGTTCAGCTCCGCCTCGAGACGGGCGATGCCGTCCGTGGTCAGGTGCACCTTCCGGGTGCGAGGATCGCCGCTCTCGGGGTCCGGCGCGGCCGGCGGAGGTGGGGCCGAGGCGGCCGTTGCCGCCGGCGGCCTTGGCGGGTGTCGTTCGGGCCTTCGGACGACGCACCTCGGGTTCGCCGCGCGCTCCATCCGCATCTCCGTCGGGGACCTCGACGACATGGGTCGGGGGTCGTGGCGCTTCGACGGGCTCGGCGATCAGCGACCCGGTCAGCCCGGTCTTGCGTCGCTCGCCGGTGGGCCGGCGCAGGTTGGCGAACGGCAGGATGACCGCTCGATCGGGGAGTCGCTCCAGGTCCGCTGCCGGCACGCCCTCGGCGAATGCCGTCAGCAGGGCATCCTCGTACTCCTCCACGGCGGGCGTCGAGGCCCACCAGACGCGCGCGGTCCCGAGCGTGCGCAGCGCGTGCAACCAGTGGCCGGCCGCGCTCGGGCGCCGATCACCCAGCACGGTCTTCGCTGATCGCAGCGAGTCGCGATGCGGCTGAGACGTCACTGGCGCCGACGTACAGGATCGGTTGCGACGGCAGCCAGAAGGAGCCGAGTCGCGCCGCCAGCTCCTTCGATGTCGGGCGTGCGCCGTCGAGCTGCAGGGTCTCGACGCGCTCCACCCACTTGCCGATGCGGGTCAGCTCCAGCGGGGCGGACGGGAGCGCGGCAGGGAGTTCCACCACGAAGACGCCGGGGCCACGGGCCGGGAGCGGGCGGCCCCACACGATCGGACCGTCGGCCAGGAGGCCCACGGTCCGGAGCAGGGTGGCGGCACCGTGGTCGTCGGGCACCCGCGGATGGTACCCGGGATCGACTCGGCTCCGGATCGCCGGGCGGTGCGCCGCGTCACGCATGAGCGCTCGACCTGGTACCTACGGCGTCCATGCGCGGTACGACCGAGTGGCTGGCGTCGCGGCCGCGTCGCGTCCAGACTCGGGCCACGCCCGAGGTGACCGGATGACCATCCGAGTCGACGCCTACATCGCCGGTGGGATCGCACGCGGCGAGATCGCCGGTGAAGGACATCTGCGCGATGCGCTGGATGCCACCGCGGATCTCGCCATCGAGCGCGCGCTCTGGCAGGGCCCGGACGACCCGGTCGCTCGCCCGATCGGTCCGGTGGCCATCCCGGTGGACGACATCATCGTGGCCGTCCCGGACGGTGATCCGTCCATCCCGGTCCACGCGGTCTGGCATCCGGTCCACCTGGAAGCCGGCCCGTACCAGATCGACGGCGAGATCCCCACGATGCCGGGATTCGACCCGGGCCGCGCGCTGACCCGCCCGACCGGCTCGTTCGTCCTGCTCCGCGACGTCCGTCTCGCGAGGATGGGCGCGATCACGGGTGGGTGTGGTCAGCTGCCCGAGGCGCTCGTCAATCGGTACGTCGTGGAGCGGGTGACCGCCGAGTTGATGCTCGGCTTCTTCTTCCCCGGCGCCGAGATGATCGCCGGCGAGCCCGAGCGCGTCGATGCTCCGAGTCCCGCAGGCACCCCACTCCCGGTCTGAGCCGGGTCCATCGTCCGCGCCCGGTCTAGGCTCCGACGCGCCGCCGCACGGGCTTGCGGTGGGCGTGGTGCTCGTCGCCGGTCCGCGTCGATGCGCCACGCGTCGAGAGGGGCCTGACTTCCGCGTTCCGGTCCGGCACGAAGCCATCCTCGACGGTCCATGGGATGGCCTTCTTGAGCATCCGCTGGATGCCGCGGAGCAGGTCCACCTCGTCCATGCACACGAGCGAGATGGCCTCGCCGGACTGACCCGCCCGCCCGGTCCGACCGATGCGGTGGACGTAGTCCTGCGGGTTCCACGGCAGCTCGAAGTTCACGACGACCGGCAGGTCCTCGATATCGAGCCCGCGCGCCGCCACGTCCGTCGCGACGAGGACCCGGATCTCGCCGGACTTGAAGCCCTCGAGGGCGCGCGTCCGTTCGGGCTGCGAGCGGTCGGAGTGGATGGCGACGGCGTTGATCCCCTCGCGGTCCAGGCGCGACGCGAGTCGCGACGCGGACAGCTTCGTTCGCGTGAAGACGAGCACCTGGCGCAGGTCGCGCGAGCGCACGAGGTGGGCGAGGAGCGCTTCCTTGCGGTCGCGATCCACCGGGTAGACAAGCTGCTGGACGGTCTCGGCGGCGATGTTCCGTGCGGCGACCTCCACGGTGGCCGGGTCGTGCAGCAGCGAGCCCGACAGGTTCCGGATGTCGTCCGAGAACGTGGCCGAGAACAGGAGGTTCTGGCGCTTGCCCGGAAGGAGGGCCAGGATCTTGCGGATGTCGGGCAGGAAGCCCATGTCCAGCATCCGGTCCGCCTCGTCGAGGACGAGGATCTCCACCTGCGAGAGGTTGACGTTGTTCTGGCCGACGTGGTCGAGCAGCCGGCCCGGTGTCGCCACCAGGATCTCGACGCCGGCGCGGAGCGCCTTGGTCTGTGGCTCGATCGGGACGCCGCCATAGACCACCGTCGAGCGCAGCGGCACGGTCCGTCCGTAGGTCTGGAAGCTCTGGTCCACCTGCATCGCCAGTTCCCGGGTCGGGACGAGGATGAGCGACCGGACGGGATGTCGGGCCGGCGAGAAGCTCGTGTTGGCGTGCTTGCGCAGCCGGTCGAGGATCGGCAGCGCAAAGGCTGCGGTCTTGCCGGTCCCGGTCTGGGCGGCGGCGAGCAGGTCGCGTCCTTGGAGGACGAGGGGGATCGCGGCGGTCTGGACGGGCGTCGGGAATTCGTAGCCCTCTTCGGCGACGGTCCGGACGAGATCGGCCGAGAGGCCGAGGGTATCGAATGTCAAGCGTGGCTCCTGGTCGGCCCGGCGCGGTCGAGCGAGTCTGGCTCGACGCGATCCTGGACCGCCCGGAGCATAGCCGAAATCGCTAGCATCCGACCCATGTCGGCCCACGGGACACCAGCCATCGACGTCCTGCGGCGCGCGGGCGTCGGCTTCGAGGTCCTGACCTACGCGCCACCGGAGCATCACGGGCGCGAGCGCGACGAGCGTCCGAACTACGGTCGCGAGGCGGCCGAGGCCCTGGGTGTCGATCCGGGACGGATGTTCAAGACGATCGTCGCGCTGGCCGACACGCGCCTCGTCGCGGCGCTCGTGCCCGTCGATCACGAGCTGGACCTGAAGCGCCTGGCGGCGGCCGTCGGCGGCTCGCAAGGCGGTCCTGGCCGAGCCCGCCGCCGCGGAACGGGCGACCGGCTACGTCATCGGTGGGATCAGCCCACTGGGCGGGCGGCGGGCGCTGCCGACGGTCATCGACCGGTCGATCGAAGGCCATGAGACAGTCTACGTTTCGGCCGGCCGGCGGGGCCTCCAGCTGGTCCTCCGTCCCGCGGATCTGGTGCATCTGACCACCGCGATCGTGGCCGACATCGCGCGTTCGTGAGTGGCGCACGCCCGAACGGTCCACCCAGCTTTCGCCGAAGGTCGCCGCAGACAGCGATCGCGCTCGGGCTGGCATACTCCGCGAAGCGCTCCCCAAGCGCCAGCCCGATAGACAGGCCCAACAGAAGATCGCCGCCCCAACGGCAGACTCCCTGTCAACCTTCGTCGGGTGATCGCGCTCGACGGCCCGGATCGGCCCAGCCCGGTCCACGCGCCCGTCCCAGCCGTCTCGTTCCTGTCTGCCGCCGGTGGTCCACGTCACCGTCATCGCGTCCCCACGCGGTGTTCCGGAGGAGAGGAGGCACGAGCGTTGCCAGTCCACGAACGAGGCGCCCAGCGGGCGTCCAGCCATCGCACCAGGCCAGTCCGGCTGGCCATCCTGACCATCGCCGCGGCATTCGCCATCGGCACCCTGGTCGGTGAACCCAGCCCCCGCGGCGGCCGCGACGGGCACCGGCATGAAGGTCGTCGTGGTCGTCGGCCCGGTCGGTTCGAGCACCAGCAGCTACATCACCAGCGCCAAGCGCTACGCGGCGCAGGCCCGCTCGTACGGGGCGACCGTCGTCGAGATCTACAGCCCCTATGCCACCTGGCCCAAGGTCCGGGACGCCGCCAAGGGCGCGAATCTCCTGATCTACCTGGGGCACGGCAACGGCTATCCGAGCCCGTACGGTGCCTTCTCCGCCTACACCAAGGACGGGATGGGGCTCAACTCAACCTCCGGGAACGGCAACTCGAACACCCGGTACTGGGGCGAGTACTACATCCGGAACTACATCCACCTCGCACCCAACGCGGTGGTGATCCTCAACCGGCTGTGCTACGCCTCGGGCAACTCGGAGTGGGGTAGTGCCAACCCGACCAAGAGCGTGGCGATGCGCCGTGCCGACAACTTCGGCGCCGGCTTCCTGCGGGCAAACGCCAAGGCGGTCTTCGCCATCGGCATCGACAGTGCCGCATACACGATCAAGGCGCTGTTCACCTCCTCGCTGTCGATGGGCGCGATCTTCAAGGCCGATCCGGCGCGGAACCTGGCACTACGATTTCTCGTTCGCCTCCACCCGGACCAGCGGTACCCGCGTATGGATGGATCCGTACGCGCCGAGCCGCTACTACCGGTCCATCGCGGGCCAGTTCGGGGTGACGGCGACCGCCTTCCGCGGCAGACTGAACGGCGATCAGGCTGGCGCTCGTCCGGTGAACGCGGGGTCACCGGAGGGCGCCGCCTCGACTGCCGGGATCGCTCCCCGGTAGAGGACCAGGGACAGGACGCCACCGGACAGGACAACGGCGCCCGCCAGCAGGAAGACCGTCCGAACGCCGAGCACGTCTCCGAACACGCCCGCGAAGAGCATCGAGGCGATCCCGGCGCCCGACATGGCCGCCTGCAGGGTGGACATGACTCGACCCCGGGTCGCGTCATCGACACCTGTCTGCATCAGGGTCATGACCGCGGCGTTGACGGGCGTCACGAGCCAGCCCAGGAGGAAGAGCAGGCCCAGGACGTGGAACACGCTGGTCGACAGGCCGACAAGGGCGACCAGCACCCCGATGCCGATCAGGCAGCCCGTCACGATCGTCGTCGGTCGGAGCCTGGCGGCCAGGACACCCACCAGGCTCGCCGACAGGATCATCGATGCGCTCTGGGCGAGATCCACCGCGCCGAGCCAGGCCGGGCTCACCTCGAGGACGCGGACCATGAGCGGCAGGAACAGGACGTTGACCGCGCCGAGGCCGAACATCGTCACGGACAGGCAGAACAGGGTGACCCACAGCAGCCGCGTGCCGGCCACGATCCGCAGGCCCTCCATCACCGAGGCCCGCACCCCGGTGTCCGCCACGCGCTCGGCGTCGCTCGGCCGTCCGGCAGCGCGATCCACGCCGAAGACGAGCAGGACCGACGTCAGGAATGTCGCGGCGTCCAGCACGAACGCGGGCCACGTCTCGCCGGCCACACCGACGATCAGGCCTGCCAGGCCGGCTCCGACGACACCGGCGACGACCCGCGTCGCCTGCGTGACGGCATTGGCGGCGAGGAGGCCCTCGGCCGGGACGACCCGTGGGACGAGCGCCCCTCGGGCCGGGTTGAAGAATGTCCCGATCGACGCCTGGACGAAGGCCAGGACGAGGAGCGCCGGCAGCGTCGCCGCCGAATCGAACAAGACGAAGCCCAGCACGACCACCGCCCGAAGCGTGTCCGAGACGAGCATGATCCGCCGTCGGTCCCAGCGATCGGCATAGGTTCCGGCGACAAGCCCGATCGTCAGCGGGGGGATCGCCAGGACGATGGCCAGGGCGGCGAGCGCGAGTGTGGACCCGGTGAGCTGATTGACCAGCAGCATCAGCGTCAGCAGGGTCAGACCGTCGCCGACGTCGGAGATCCCCTGCGCGGCCCACAGCCGCCGGAAGTCCGGGATCCGCAGGACGTCACGGGCACTCAACGCCGTGGTCTCGGCCGTTTCAGTCATCGGTCGGGTGCGCATCCGCGGGGACGCCCGTCAACGGGTAGAAGCCGAGCACGAAGCCGTATGGTTCGCCGTCGGGATCGGACTGTTCGTCTTCGAAGGACCGCAGCAGTTCCTTCAGGCGCTCCCGAAGCTCGGCGGCCCGGGCCGGTGTGAGGCGAGCCAGCATCTTGGCCAGCACCAATCGCTTGAGTGGATCGGCTTCCTCGCCAACGACGATGGCGCCGGCCCGGATCCCCCGCTCGATGTCCTCGCGGGCGCCATCGAAGATCGTCGTGAGCATGTCGTGGAGCTCCGGGCTGTCGCTGGCCAGGAGTGAGCGGTCCAGCGCGATGCTGAGCTGGGCGATCCGGTAGCTCGTTTCGATGATCCCCGACACCACGCGCGTCCCGACCGGCCGGATGAGCTCGCGCTCGACGAGCAGGTTGACATGGTGGTACAGCTTGGTCTGCGAGACATCCAGCGCGACGGCCAGGCGCTTGACCGTGAACACCTCGTCCCGTCCCGACGTCATCAGTTCGAGGATCCTGAGGCGCAGCGGGTCGGACAGGGCCTTGAGCGTCTCCACGTCGGAGATCCTGCGCTCCGCGACCGGTTCGGGACCCAGGTCGATGACTTCCTCGCTCATGTCGGCCGTCAGTCGGTCAGGGATGGCCGGCGCGATGCGGCCGGCGCCGCCAGGGACGAACCGAGCGCGATGAGCGCGTTGCCCAGGCGTTCCCGCATGGAGGTGGACCCGATCACCACCGACCGGGCGGCGAGGCGGTTCGCGTGCGCCTCGTGCTGGTGCGAGCGGATGCGCTCGCTGACGAACGAGAAGGTCGGGTCGAAGGTCGATCCCCGATCGTCGTGATGGACTGCCATGACGTGCCTCCCGTCTCGGCTCGGTGGAGCCGCCTCCCTGCCACGTTGCTGTGAACGTTCAGCAGAAGTTGAACGTAGAATACAGCTGGAATAGGACTTGTCAAGCCCCATGCGCGAAGAATGCGCGAAGATCCTGAGATCTGGTGAGTCAGCGACTGAATGATAGCGTGGATATCGAAAAACGAAAAGCGATATTGACAAACCGAAAACGGGCAGCTATAACGGTGGAGACAAACTCCGATGACCAGAGGTCCGCGACAGACAGATGCCACACGATGTGATCTCCACTTGCCCGGTTTGCGCGAGCGAACTTGCGGTGACCCGGCTGCACTGCAGGAGTTGCGGCACCACCCTCGAGGGTGACTTCAGCGTCGGCCGGTTCGGCCGTCTCACCCGCGAGCAGCTCGTACTCCTCGAGAGTTTCCTGCGCTCGCGCGGGAACCTGCGCGACATGGAACGGGAACTCGGGATCAGTTATCCCACCGTCCGGTCGCGGGTGGAGGCGCTCGTCCGCGCCCTCGGCTTCGGCCCGCGCGACGGCGACGACTCCGACACGGACACGGTGGTCACCGAGGTCCCGACCGTCGCGACGCGACAGGGCATCCTCGAGGCATTGGCACGTCACGAGATCAGTGCCGAGGATGCCGCCGTCGCGATCCGGGCGCTGGGAGCGATGCCGTCATGACCGCCATCGGTACCAACCTGCTGGAACACGAGATCGGCCCCGGCGGCCTGCTGGCGATCCGGATGCATTCGAGTGACATCCGGGTCCGCGGCGTGGCGGGGTCAATGGTCCGCATCCATGACGCCACGGGCACGCTGGAGCGGACCGTCCGGATCGAGCGAGCCCCGGGGAGCCTGTCCCTTCGGGCAGACCCCGGTGTGTCCATCGGCTTCGGGGCGGTCGCCATCGGCGGTGGACGCCGGGCACCCAACCTCGACATCGAAGCACCGTTCGGGACGACGATCGTCGTGGAGACCGCAAGCGGCGACGTGGCCGCCGACGGCCTGACAGGGGATCAGCGGTATCGAACGGCTTCGGGCGACATCGACCTTCGGAGCGTCAGTGGTCAGCTGACGATCGACGCCGTCTCGGGCGACGTTGGGGTCGTCACCGGGGGTGGCTGTTCCATCGCGGCCAGGACGGTCTCGGGCGACCTGTCGATCCGGGGCGACGGCCCGTTGTCGTCCGCCCGGCTCGCGACGACGAGCGGCGCGATCCGGCTGGAGGGCCGGTTCGCGGGCTCGGGCCCGTATGCCGTCGAAACGGTCAGCGGAGACACGGTCGTGGCTCCCGCCGGAGGTCTCCGTCTGGAGGCCAGGACGGTGACCGGAGATGTCAACTCAGAGATCGAGGCGACTTCAGCCGGCGGGCGGGGCGCGCGGACGGTCGTCGTCGGTGACGGGAGCCCCGCGCTCACATTCCGGTCGATCTCGGGTGACATCCGGGTGGTCGGTCGAGATGCGAGGCCGGCTGAGCCGACTGCCACACCGCCGCTCGACGCCGATCGAGCCCGTTGCCCGGATCGAGCTCGTCGCCCAGATCGAGCCCGTTGCCCAGATCGAGCCCGTGCCCAGATCGAGCCCGTTGCCCAGATCGAGCCCGTTGCCTTGGACTCGCCGATGGCCGTCCTCGAGGCGCTCGAGCGCGGAGACATCGACGTCGCCGAGGCATCCCGTCGGCTCGAGGCGCTCGATCGGCACGACATGGAGGTGCCTGCATGAGCGCCGATGCCATGGACCAGATCCTCCGGCTTGTCGCCGAGGGTCGACTCACGGCGAACGAAGCCGGACCCATCCTCGACGCCCTCGGCCATGTGGCGTCGCCTAACGACGGGAAGCGGGACGGGCCGTCGGGGTCCGGGCCGGCCGGGAGCTCGAAGACATCCACGGATGGTTCGCCGGCACGGGCCATCCGGATCGAGGTCAGCGAGTCCGGGCGCAAGGTGGTGAACCTGCGAGTCCCGCTCGCGCTGGGTCGGGAGGCACTCGCCCGGATCCCGGGTCTGTCGGAGTCCCTGACGGACCGCGTGCGTGAGGCGATGGCCTCCGGGTTCAAGGGGTCGATCGTGGACGTCGAGGACGAGGGTGACGGCGTCCGGATCATCATCGAGTAGCGCAGGAGCGACGACGATGACCAGCTATCGCATCGGATCCGGCCCGGTCGGGCTTCGATCTGGACCGGCACCTGGCCGGCGAGCGCATCGCCGGCCTCCAGCGGGACGCGGATCGCGAGCGCCTGGCGGATCGCGTCACATTCGGTCGCGTCGGCCGCCTGCGCGGGCGGATCGGGATCGCGCTCATCGCGCTCGGCTCGGCACTTGCGTCTCCGGGTCAGACCCTCGTCAACGGACCGGAACGCCGCCCTTGAGAACGGTGAGGGGGGAGCGCAGCACGTCGACGTCCTCGAGCGGGTCCGACCCGAAAGCGACCAGGTCCGCGAACCGACCCGGCTGGAGCGACCCGACGCGATCATCCCAGCTCATCATCTCCGCGGCCACGATCGTCGCGGAGCGGACCGCCTCGAGCGGGGACTGCCCCGCCCGCACCTGGTAGCCGAACTGGATGGCGTTCATGCCGTGGGGGTAGACCCCGCTGTCGGTCCCGAATGCGATCCTGGCGCCGGCCCGGACGGCCCTCGCGAACCCGTCGCGCTGGGCCAGCGTCGTCTCATCGTTCTTGGCCATCGTCTCCGCCGGCCAGGCCGCCCGGCGGCCCTCCTCGGCGATCCAGTCGCCGTCGTAGATGTCCGCGACCAGGTACGTGCCGTGGCTGACGAGCAGTTCGATCCCTTCGTCATCGATGAGCGAGCCGTGCTCGATGGAGCGAACCCCGGCCCGGATGGCGACCTTGATCCCCTCGGTACCGTGGGCGTGCGCCGCCACGTGGACGCCCTGGCGCCAGGCCTCCTCGACGGCCGCCTCGACCATCGGCGCGTCAAGCTCCACGAACCCCGTCTTCGTGCCACGGGTCAGGACGGCCCCGGTCACGATCAGCTTGATGACCCCGGCGCCGCCACCGATGAGTGCTCGGACGCGCTCGCGCATCTCGCTTGGCGTTCGCACGACTCCGAAGCGCAGGTCCGCCGGGACCGTGACGTCGCGAGCCAGGCCGGTCACGTCACCGCCGCCATGTGGGCAGGTGATCATCGCCCCGGCACTCTGCATCCGCGGCCCCGGCGTCCAGCCGGCATCGATGGCGTGCTGGAGGGCGACGTCCACGAATGCCCGATACGATCCGACGTCGCGCACGGTGGTGAATCCCGCGTTCAACGTGTCGCGCGCGTTGCGGACCCCGATGAGCGCCTCTTCCGCAGCCGACGTCGAGATCCCCGGTACCCCGGCGAACTCCAGGTCACCCACCAGGTGGCTGTGGCCGTCGATGAGGCCGGGCGTGACCCACGATCCGGTCAGGGGGATCGTTCAGGGCATCGTCCGGTTCTGGATCCCCGGGGCGCAGGATCGCCTCCACCCGCCCGTCCCTGACCAGGATCCGCACATCCTGCGCCCAGGTCCCGGAGAGCACGTCCAGGAGGTGATCGGCGTGGATGACGGTGCGGGGATCGCTCACCTGCCGAGACTAGCAGTCCGGCACTACCATGCGCGCATGACCATGCCCACCTCGCTCCCGTTCACCGGCGACGACGATGCCGACCGCCTGCTTGTCGCCGAACCGCTCGCGCTGCTGATCGGCTTCGCGCTGGACCAGCAGGTCACCGTCCAGAAGGCGTTCAGCGGACCGGCCGAGTTGCAGCGGAGGATCGGCCACCTCGACGCGGCGCGCATCGCGGCCATGGATCCGGAGGCCCTGTCGACCGTCTTTCGGACCCCGCCGGCGCTCCATCGCTTTCCCGGCAGCATGGCCGAGCGAGTGCAGGCGCTGTGCGCGGCGATCGCCGATCGACTACGGCAACTCGGCCGAGCGGGTCTGGTCGGAGGCCACGACCGGGAAGGACCTGGAGTCAAGGCTGCTTGGCCTGCCCGGTATCGGTGCGATGAAGGCCGCGGCGCTGATCGTCATCGTCGGGCGGCGGTTCGGCATCAAACCACCCGGCTGGGACGACGTCGCACCGTCCTTCCCGACCCTCGGCGACGTGGACTCCGCGGAGGGGCTAGCCGCCTATCAGGCGGGCAAGAAGGCGCAGAAGGCAGCGGCCAAGGCGGCCCGGGCCTGAGCGGCCCAGGCCCAGACGACGCCCGGCCGCGACCAGCCGGGATCTGCGCCTGACCCCGAGCCAGGGTTCGTCGCCTGCTCACGCGACGTCCCAGGGGTAGACTGGTGGACCCCGTGTCCGATCTGCCCGACGATCCCAAGCCGCCCGCTGCTGCCGCCACCAAGCCGAGGCGGAGCCGCAAGTTCGTCATGCCCGACGACCACCACGACGACCGGACGACCACGCGGATCGAGGCTTTCATCGATGGCCCGGCCCAGCCGCAGCCGTCCCCTCCGGGCCGCCACCCGAAGCGCGAGCGCCGTCCGGTCGAGCTGGACACGCGACCGGACTGGCTGAACGCCTTCCGTTATGAAGCTGCACGACACGCACGCTACGGACGCCCGGTGTCGGTCCTGCTGGTCGAGCTGCCGGGCGGCCAGGGCGAGGTCGCCTACGACCGGATGGCCGGCCAGTTCACGGAGGTCATCCGGGCCGAGGCGCGCGATCCAGACCGAGCGGTTCGGATCGGCCGGTCTCGCTTCCTGCTCCTGCTGCCGGAGACGTCGGCGACGTCGGCCGAGGCCGCGTCGGCACGATTTCAGCGCGCCTTCACCGCCATGCAGGGCAGATCCTCCGCCTTCCGGCCCGCCCTGTGGATCGAGATCGCATCGCCTGGTCGTTCCGAGTCACTGGAAGACGCGCTCGCGCTCGCCGAGCGCCGCCTCAAGGTCTGATCGAGCCGCTCAGGATCCGGATCGCGACCTGGCTGATCCACCAGGGTCGCGACCAGGTGAGCCAGTTCGGCCGCCGGGTCGTCGCACAGTCCGGTATGGACGGCGGACGGCTGGATGATCGTGCTGGCCGGCGCGACCAGCCAGTGGAACCGCTCCGCCAGGCCCAGGCCGGCGACAGGACCGGCGGTCGGGTCGCCGGCGGCGATCCGTTCGATCGCGTCCAGATGTGGCCGGACGACCGCCGGATCGAGATCCGGCGCCAGGGCGGCAAGTCGCCGCTCGTCGAGGGCGATCCGGGCACCGAGGTAGCGTCGTGGCCGGCACAACAGCACGACGCCCACGTTGAGGCTCTCGCCGCGCTCCACGCGCGGGACGACGCGGACGATGGCGTACTGGAAGAGGCTACGCGGCTGGGCGGACACGCTCGGCCTCCTCTGCGAACGAGCGCGGCGCCTCGAGCCGTCGCGGCCAGATATCGGACGTACGCGATGCGCTGCGCCGCCGCATCGCCTCCGAGCGGGTCGTCCGGCAGCCACAGATCCGGGATCGACGCGACCAGGTCATCGAGGAGGGACCGATCGATCCGACTCGCGTTCCGGCCGTCGGCGTCGGCCAGCGAAGCGGCATACGGCAGCAGCACATGGTCGCGGATCCGCTCGAACCGGCCTCGCGCGTGGTCGTCCGGGTCGCGCCAGGTGTGGTGGATGTACAGCGCAGCGCCGTGATCGATCAGCCACGGACGTCCATGCCAGACGAGCAGGTTCGGATTGACCGCAGTCCGGTCCGGGTTGGTGACGAGCGCGTCAAGCCAGACGACGTCCGCCGCGGCCGCCGGATCGATCAGTCCACGGGCGGTGTCCGCGGCCGGGTTGAAGGTCAGCGCGCCGGGCAGGAAGTCCATCCCCAGGTTCAAGCCACCGCTCGCGCGCAACAGGTCGTGGACCTCCTCATCCGGGTCCGCATCGCCCAGGGCGGGGTCCATCTCGACCGCCACCAGGTCCGGCACGTTCAGGCCGATCGCCCGGGCGAGCTCGCCGGCCAGCCACTCCGCGACGAGGGACCGCGGTCCCTGGCCGGCCCCGCGGAACTTGACGACGTAGAGGCCGTCGTCGTCGGCCTCGACGAGCCCTGGCAGCGACCCGCCTTCGCGCAACGGCGTGACGTAGCGTGTCGCAGTCACGGTCCGCAGCGTCATCCCGAGAGCCTAGCGCAGACGGTGGCGCACGCGGCAGCCCATGCGGCGGCCCGTGCACACCCGCACGCAACCGCAGCGCCGGGTCGGGAATTCCCGTCTAGGCTTGGCAGATGATCGAATACGACGAGCGCTCGCTGCTCCAGGAACTCGAGCCGGAGGCCGGGCGGCTGCTACGACCGCCACGCGAAGGTCGCCGAGGAGTGGTTCCCCCACGACTTCATCCCGTACCGGCTCGGCCGCGACTTCGACAAGGAGCCCTGGACGCCCGATCAGCCGCGCCTGACCGGGCGTCGCCCAGACGGCGTTCGAGATCGGCCTGCTGACCGAGGACAACCTGCCGAGCTACCACCGGCTCATCCACGGGATGTTCGGGCGCGGCGACGGGGCCTGGATCAACTGGGTCGGTCGCTGGACCGCCGAGGAGGGTCGTCACGCGATCGTCCTGCGCGACTACCTGACGGTCACCCGGAACATCGACCCGGTCGCCCTGGAGCGCGGCCGGATGACCCAGCTCCAGCAGGGCTACGACCACGACGCGCCGGACACGCTGCACGGCCTGGCCTACGTCACGTTCCAGGAGCTCGCGACCCGGATCGCGCACCGCAACACCGGCCGCTACTCGGACGACCCGGTCGCCGACAAGATCATGGTCCGGATCGCCGCCGACGAGAACCTGCACATGGTCTTCTACCGGGACATCCTGGCCGCCGCCATCAAGATCGAGCCGTCCGCGGCGGTCTGCGCCATCGTGGACGAGGTCCTCGCCTTCCAGATGCCGGGCGCCGGCATCCCGGGCTTCATCCGCAAGGCGGCCCAGATCGCCAAGGCCGGCATCTACGACATCCGCGTCCACCGCGACGAGGTCCTGATGCCGATCATCAAGCACTGGGGCATCTTCGAGCTGCACGAACCTCGACGCCGCCGCCGAGGCGGCCCGACAGCGCCTCGCCGAGCACCTCGAGTCGCTCGATGAGGCCGCCAAGAAGTTCGAGGAGCGGCTCGCGACCTCCACGATCCCGAGGATCGTCTCGGCCGGCTGAACGAGTCAGCTGGGAGTCGAGCCGCCGTCGCGCAGGAAGCGTTCGATCTCCTCGATGAGGTCGTCGCCCGAGGGCAGGCGCTCCTCATCGACCATGGATTCGAGTCGTTCCACGTAGGCACGCGTGCTGCTGTCGCCAGTGGCCAGCGAGTCCAGGTGGGCGCGCAAGGCTCGGCTCTCCTCCGGCAGGTCCCCCTCAGGCAAGGCCAGGCCGAGGTGTCGCCCGAGCGATCGCAGCAGTTCGAGCGCCGCCGACGGGTACGGCCCTGCGACGTAGTGGGGGACCTGCGCGAAGTAGCCCAGGGCAGGCAGTCCGCTGCGGGAGACCTCGAGCTCGAGGACGGAGACGAGCGCCGATGGCACCCGCAGCCGCCCAAGCGGTCCCGGCTTGATGCCGCCGCGGAGCAGGCCTGGCTCGGACGCCGTGCCCAGGATCGGCACGGACCGGGTATGGGGCACGGCCGCCGGGATGGCGCCCAGGCTGATCCACTCCGCCACGCCGAGCTGGCGGACGAGCTCGATGATGGCGTCGGCGAACTCGCGCCAGCGGTAGTCGGGTTCGGCGCCGGTGAGGATGAGCAAGTCGCGCTCGCCGATCCGCGTGGCGCGCACGACGAGCTCGGGCCAGACGATCTCGGTCAGGCGCCCATCGAGGATGTCGAGGGTCGGACGGCGGGCGCGGTAGTCGAACAACCGGTCCGCCTCGAAACGCGCCACGACGCGCGCGTCCTCCGCCAAGCCGGCCAGGGCCGTCGTCGCGGCCGAGCCCGAATCGACCCAACCGTCGAAGGCGGCCACGAGGCTCGGGGCGATGAGGTCGCCTGGATCGACCGACCGGTAGAGGTTCACGGCCCAAGGATAGGCGACGGCGGCTACACTCCCCGGGAACGTGCGCCGCAAGCCGGCGCGATGAAAGGATGGATCGTGGCGAAGCACTCCAAGTACGAGAAGGCGCGACGCACCGCCGAGACCGAGCGAGTCAAGCAGATCGAAGCCGCCTGGATCGGCAGCCTCACACCGGCTGCGGCCAAGGCCTTCAACGAATTGGTCGCCAGCGCCCGGGCACGCGGCCCCGAGGAGAAGCGACCCGACATGGCCCCCGGCACGGCTCCGCGACCGCCGCGCCCCGGCCACGAGCCGAAGCCGCCGAAGGAAGAGCGTCCGCGCCGGTCGTCCAACCGCGACTGACGCCAGGAAGTCCGAGGTGCGCGGGAGATGACCCGGTTGACGGAGTCGATCCGCGCGTTCATCGCCACGGGGCCGATCGCCCACGTCGTCACGCTCGATGCGGACGGGGCGCCGCACGTGTCGCTCGCATGGGTCGGACTCGACGACGACGAGCTCGTCATCGGGACGCTCTTCGATCAGGCCAAGCTTCGGAACCTGCGAGCGGATCCCCGGATCGCGCTCTCGTTCCAGGCGCCTGGCCGGAGCGAGTACCAGCTGGATCACTACCTCGTGCTGCGCGGTCACGCGCGGGTGACCGAGGGCGGTGCCGCGGAGTTGCTCCATCGGCTCGCCCAGACCTACATCGGTCCCGGCACACCGTTCCCGCCGATGCCGGACCCACCACCGGGCTTCGTCATCCGTATCGCGGTCGATACGGTCTCCGGCGTCGGCGACTGGGGATAGGATCCCGACCAGGTCGGGCCGTCGCTGTTCGAGCCGTCGGGCACGTTCAGCTCAAGGGCCGTGCCGCAGTTCCGGCGTAGGGCGCCTTCCAGCGGATGGCCATGCGTGCACCGGGTGACCATTTGGGACACGCAAGGCACTCTGCTTGTCCACGTGGTGCATCCCGTGCACCGGAACGCAACGATGGTCGGTCTCAACGGGACCACGTTGGTCTTCTGGTGCACCACATGCACCGATGAGCCCGGATGGGGGCGATGTTGGTCGAAATGGTCGCCCCATGCACGTCGGGCGAGCGGTGTGGCCGGGCGCGCGAGCAGTGGATGGCCGGGCGGGCGCGAGTGCGTGGCCGGGCGGGCGCCTCCCGCCCCGACTTCGGACGACGGCATCCGGGCCCCGGAATTGATCGACCCGGGTCGACTGACGACCCGGGTCGGGATCACGCTGGTTCGGTGGGCTGACGGTCAGCCCACGACGAGAGGATGGAGTTAGCCGCGCTGGCTCCGGAAGCAGTCGCTGCAGTAGACCGGCTTGCCGCTGGTCGGCCGGAACGGGACCTGGGCTTCCTTGCCGCAGGACGAGCAGGTCGCCGCGAACATCTCGCGGGGGGCTCGCTCGCCACCGTAGCTGCTGCTTCCGCCACCGTAGCTGCCGGCTCCGCTGGAATACCCACCGGAGCTGTAGCCGCCACCGGAGCTATAGCCGCTGCCGCCGTCCGAGTTGCGAGCGGCCTTGCGGCTGGCTCGGCAGGACGCGCATCGACGGGGCTCGGTGAAGCCACGCTGAGCGTAGAAGTCCTGCTCGGACGAGGTGAACACGAATTCCTGTCCACAGTCCGAACAGGTCAGATTTTTGTCGTTGTACACGAAAACGAAAACTCCTCTCGATAGCCGGCGCGATCCCTTCGGGTTTCTCGCGTCAGTCGTGAGAGGAGTCCGAGTTGCGTCGAGCTACGATTATGCTTGCCCACGGACTCGATTCCGTGGATCGCTCGGAAGGATACGCCCTCCTTCCGGTTCTGCATAGCCCCTCGTTGCGACTTGGTATCGAACTCGCGTTGCCGAGCCGCCACGCCTCGTCGTCAGGACGCCCCGGATCGACGGATCGGGATCAGCCTGGTCGCCATCCGTGCGGCGTCGGCGGCATCGGTCGAGTCCACGGGAGCCGTGCTGGCGACCGGGTCCGTGGAGGCGTCAGGGAATGCGGCGGGCACGGCACCGCGATAGGTCGGCTGTGGCCGTCCACCGAGCTCCTGCTCCAGGTCGAACGCCATGGCGAGCAGCGTCGGCTCGTCCAGGAAGCCGGCACTGAGGTAGATCCCGCCCGGGCGGCCATCCTCGGTCAGGCCGGTGGGGACGGAGATGATGGGATAGCCGGCCGCGGCCGGACCGCTCGAGCCGGCGCTGTAGATCGGCGATGCGAACGCGTCCAGCTGCAGGTCGGCCATGAGCCGGTCGTAGCCTTCGGTCCGCGACATGCGGAGGCACGTGGCGCGGGCTGTGAGATAGGCGGGATCGTCCAGTCCGGTCGTCGACTCGGCGATCTCGAACAGCTCCTGGCCGAAGAGCCGCATCTCCGCCGCGCGGTTCGACCGGTCGAACGCGATCAGGTCGGCGAGCGTGCGCAGCTCGGTCCGGCGCAGGTCGGCCAGGTAGGCTTCGATGCCCACCTTGAACTCCGTCAGCAGGACGGCCATCTCGTGTTCGGCGAGGGCCTTCGGATCAGGCCCGTCCACGGGTTCGACGATCGTCGCGCCGAGCGAGCGCATGACGTCGAGTGCGGCCTCCGCCGCAGGGTTCATGGACTCGTCGGCGAACCAGTCGGTCGAGAACAGCCGACGATCCACGCCGATGCGCTTGCCCTTGAGCGCGCCTCGCCGCAGGAACCGCCGGTAGTCGCGAGGGAGCCGCTTGCCCTTGACGTCACCGAACGGCGAGACCATCACGTTCAGGAGGGTCGCGGCGTCGGCGACGGTCCGAGCCATGGGCCCGGCCGTGTCCTGGCTATGCGAGATCGGGATGATCCCCTCCTGCGACACGAGTCCGACCGTCGGCTTCAGGCCGACGACGCCCGAATTGCCCGCGGGACAGACGATCGACCCATCCGTCTCGGTGCCTACGGCGACCGAGCACAAGTTGGCTGAGACGGCCACGCCGGATCCGGAACTGGACCCGCACGGGTCCCAGCCGAGGAGGTACGGATCGCGCGTGAACCCGCCACGGGCGCTCCAGCCGTTCAGGTAGCGCCCGCCGTGGCTGACGGCTTCGGGATCGAAGCCCCGGAAGTTCGCCCACTCGGACAGGTTGGCCTTTCCCAGGACGACCGCCCCGGCCTTGCGGAGCCGTCGGGTGATGGTCGCGTCGCGCGGCACCCGGCTACCGACCAGGGCAAGTGAGCCTGCCGTCGTCTGCATCCGATCGTTCGTGGCGACGTTGTCCTTCAGGAGGACGGGGATCCCGTGGAGTGGGCCGCGGACGCGACCTGCGCCACGCTCCAGGTCGCGGCGGCTGGCGATGGCCAGGGCGTCGGGGTTCGTCTCGAGGATGGCGTGCAGGGTCGGGTCCAGCGCCTGCGCGCGCGCCAGGTAGGCGCCGGTCAACTGGTGGCTGGACAGCTCACCCCGGGTCATCAGGTCCTGGAGTGATCGGATCGACGCCTCGAACCATGGCGCGTCCTCGTCGCCGGGGCGGCGCATCGTTCGAGCGGAGACCATGTGGGATCGCTCCTCCAGCCATGCGAAGGCGGCGATCCTAGCGGACCGCCGCCTTCCGACGCTGAGGTGTCGTGCCTACCGGTCGTGCCCTATCGGGTGCGCAGGACCGCGAACGGGTTCTGCAGCGGGTGCTTCCCGTCATGGCCGATCCAGATGCGGCCGATCGGCAACTTGACCCCGTTCATCGCACCGCTGAACACCAACTTGTGGGCGCAGGCGGTCCGGAAGTCGAAGCCGTCGAGGTAGCCGTAGTTGGCGAAGCGGTAGGTGAGGGTGAGCTTGTCGGCGCTCAATGTCAGCGAGTCCGACTTCTCCAGGCGGTAGGCGACGACGGTCATCGGCGCATCGGACACGATCCGCCCAGTGAAGACCACCCTGGCCGATCCGACATGGGTCGCCCGAAGGTGCCAGCCGCTCGAGCTGTGCCAGATGTAGTCGCCGGCCCGTCCGCCCGCCTTGAGCATGGTGGGCATGCCCTGGACGGATGCGGGCCAGCGGGTCTCCGAGCAGGCGCTGGCCGTGGTCGTCGTGGCGCTGGCCGTGGTCGTCGTGGCGCTGGCCGTCGCCGCCGGCCCGGCCGCGAACATCGCTGCCGGGGCGAACAGGCTGGCGAAGAGCGCGCTGATCGTGAGGATGCCACCAAGGCCAAGGCGCGCCGCGTACGGGATCGCAAATCGGAGCTCCTTCCTGCCGGGCCCCACGGTGAGCGCGGGGAGCGGATCGAGGGGTTGATGCGTGCAGCGTGCCGCCGTGGCCGTGAAGAAGGGATGAAGGACTCGTGAGAGGCGATTTGCGCGATCCGTCGCCGGCGGCACGATGGCCATACCATGGCGTCATGACGGCGACCCTCTATCGCGACGGGGCCCTGGCGGACGGTCGGTCCGATCGGCTCGACGTCGGGGTCAGCGTCCTGGTCGTGGACGAGGCCATCGCGTGGATCCGGCCGAGCGACGACGAGGGACCGCTCCCGGAACCGGCTCTGGCTGGCCCCACCGAGATCATCGATGCGAGCGGCTCGACGATCGTGCCCGGGATGGTGGACTGCCACAGCCACCTGACCCTGCCCGGCGGCGCGCACTGGATCGACCGGATCGGGGATCCACCGGAGCGGTTGCTGTCCGTCGCCGAGCGCAACGGCCGGCTCATGACGGGTGCTGGCGTCCGCTGGGCCCGCGATGTCGGGGCGCCTCGGCTCGCCGATCCGGTGGATGGACGCGTCCGCGGCCTCAACCTCGGGGTTCGGGACCGGTGGCGCGGCCGGCGTGGCTTCCCACACGTACGAGCCGCGGGCACGTGGCTGGACCTGGCCGGCACGATGCCCGGCGACCGATCGGTCGAAGCCGCCGATGCGGACGAACTGCTGCAGCTCGCGCTCGGCCAGCTCGACGACGGCGCCGACTTCCTGAAGTTGTACCTGGATGGGCCGGAACCAGGAGTCGCGCCGTGGACCGTGGATGCGGTGGCGCCGGTGATCGCGGCAGCGCACGCACGCGGGGCGAAGGTGACGGCGCACTCGTCCCACCTCGCCGGCGCACGCGTCGGTGTCGCGGCCGGCGTGGATTCGATCGAGCACGGGATGGAACTGGACGCCGATCTGGTGGCCGACATGGCCTCCAGGGGCACCGTCCTCGTCTCGACGCTGGCGATCTTCCGGTCCTGGCTCGGATTCGGGACCACGACCGCGATGGAGCGCTTCACCGATCCGGAGCGCCGGACGAGGATCCGCGACCGCCAGGCTCGTGCGGAGGAGAGCGTTCGACTGGCCCACGCGGCCGGCGTGGCGATCGCCACCGGCACGGACTTCGGCGGCGGCTCAACCCGGGCCGACCAGCTCGCCTGGGAGGTGGAGTGCCTGGTCGCCGCCGGCCTGCAACCCTGGGAAGCCGTGGGTGCCGCGACCTGGCGGGGCGGCGATCTACTGGGGGAGCCGGACGCCGGCGTCATCCGGGAGGGCGGCCCGGCCGACTTCGCCCTGGTCCACGGCGATCCGCTGTCCGACCCCACCGCCATGTGGCGCGTCTGGCACGCGGCCTGGGCCGACTGACGGAGGGCGGTGCCAGCTGGCGCCACCGAACCGGCCGACCCATCGCCGCAGCGTTCACGTCTGGACGACCCGGGACTAGGATGTCCCGGTGAAGCTCGCGATCGGCCGACCCGTTTCCGCGGTCCTTGCCATCCTCCTGGCTGGTGGCGCCGGATGGGCAGCCGCGCCCGACCGCGCCGACGCCGCGACGGCCACGGTATCCATCGAAGGCGGTCGCACCGCGACGAACCAGGCGACCGTCGACGTCTTGATCGCGCCTCCCACCGATGCATCGTCGATGCTGCGCCTGTCCAACGACGGGACTTCGTGGGTCGAGACGCCCTGGGCCGCGACCGTGTCGTGGGCGCTGGACGATCCCGCCGCCGGCGGCTCCGCGGACGAGGGCGTCAAGACCGTGACCGTGGAGTACGGCCTGGACGGCTCGTGGACGCCGGCCGGCACCGACGACATCCTGCTCGACACGACGGCACCGGCATTCGACAGCTACTCGATCGAGGGTGGAGCCGAGACCGTCGCCAAGTGGCTGGTCAGCGCCGGCGGTGGGTCGTACGACAACGGATCCGGCGTCAGCACGGTCCGCGTCTCCCTCGACGGCGAGACCTGGAGCCCCTGGCAGCCGATCAACGATCCGGTGGACTACGGACTCGTGGACCTCCGCACCCTCACGATCGGCGGGTCGTGGGATCTCGGCGAGCGGTTCGCCTACGCCCAGGTTCGCGACGATGCCGGCAATACCTCCGACGTGGCGAGCGACAGCATCACGCTGACCCAGCCGCCGCCGCTGTGGGATGAGGGTCCGCTCTCGGTGCGCTTCGAATTCCCGCGCGACGCCGTGTCGGGCCAACCGTTCACGATCCGGCCCGTCTACCCGGCCGGGTACGTGAAGCCGGCGAACATGCACTGTGAATGGCGTCTCGCCTGGGGCGACCAGGAGGCGCTGTACGTCCAGCCGAACGAGACCTTCGGGGAGCTCCTGTTCGAGCGCGCGGCGTCCGGCGGGGGGTGTGGTGAGTGGACCTTCACGCTGCCGGCGACCCCGGTGCCGCGTTTCCAGTTCATGTTCCAGGCCCGGACGAAGCTGCCTGGTCAGGATTGGGGATATGGCGAGGGTCTGTACTCGAGTCCTAACACGCGGATCATGGAGTTCGATGCCGCGATCGGGACCACGGATCGGCACATCCACTCATCCTCGATCCCGATCGTGTACCTGCTACCCGACACGACCGTCAGCCAGACCGGGGATGCGGTCACGTATCGGTTGTACGCCAGCGGCGGCCTGGCCACGCCGAACAGCGGGATGTTCTGGGCCTACCCGCTGTCGTGCTACATCAATCCGCAACTCTCCCAGACCGGGGGTGCGACCTTCACGTATCGACCGAGCTGTAGCGGTTCCTGGGTGACCGGCTGGACCGGCACGTACAAGGGCGGCTACATGCGCTCGCAGTACGACCCGATCGCCGACGGGAAGGCGCCCACGGTGAAGGCGCCGGTCACGACGATCCGCACCGGCGGCTTCTCGACCTCGGCGCCTGCGCGCGTCACCTGGTCGGCGACCGACTTCGGAAGTGGCGTGTACCAGTACCAGCTCCAGCGAAGCTTGAACGGCGGCTCGTGGGCCAGCCTGTCCCTGCCGTCGCTCCGAACCACGTTCCTGGACGTCGGCCTGTCGCCGGCGAGCACCTATCAGTACCGGGTCAGAGCCCGCGACCGGACCGGCAACTGGAGTGGCTGGGTGGCCGGCGTGAAGGTCAAGCCGGCGATCTACCAGGAGTCGTACGCCGGCCTCGGATACAGCGGCACCTGGACCACCGAAACGGGATCGGCCTGGTCGGGCAACGCAACCAGGACGTCGGTCGCGCCGGGCGCGACGGCCACGTTCCGGTTCAATGGACGCGCCGTGGCCTGGGGATCCCGCCTGGGGCCGGGCCGCGGATTGGCCGAGGTGCGCCTGGACGGCGTTCTCGTGGCAACGCTGGACCTGAACGCACCCACCGAGAGTCCCCGTCGGGTCGTGTTCGCGAAAGCATGGACCGGTGTCGCGATCCACACGATCTCGGTGAAGGTGCTCGGCACGGTGGATCGACCGCGCGGCGACGTGGACGCGTTCTGGATCCTTCGCTGACCGGCGGCCATGACCATGGCACCTGCCACGCCGAGCGGCATCCTGTTCTTCGTCCACGGGGCTAACGAGACCTCGGAAGGGTTGGCCGCGAACCTTGCCCGGATCGAGACCCAGGTCCGCTCCCGTGGTTGGGACGTCGCGGTCGTCGCCCCGGAGTGGCGACGTCACTCCGGTCTGCGGCTCGGGAACTGGCGGGCGTCCGTCCATCGGCGCGGTCGGCCATCGCCGATGCCCCTGCCGATCCTGAAGGCCGGCGTCCGGCGCGACGCGGTGATGAAGATCGTCACGAACTACTTCGAGGACCGGCGGGAGGCCTTGTTCGACGTGATCGGCCCGCAGATGCTGGCCGACGTCATCGGCTACCACCGTCATCGGGAGTCCATCCACGGGATCCTGAAGGTGGAATTGACGCGAGCTGTGGAGTCGGCCGGCGGCAGGCCGGTCCTCCCGGTGGCACTGAGTCTCGGTGGGATCGCGCTCGTCGACCTGCTGGCCACCTGGCCGGAGGCGCCGGTCGACGCATGCGTGACTGTCGGGTCGCAGGCGCCGCTCCTCTACACCTTCGATGCGATCCCGTCCATGCCGTACGACGAGGCGAATCCGCCGCACCTGCCCGTCCCGTGGCTGAACATCTACGACACCCGCGACTTCCTGTCGTTCCTGGCGGAGCCGCTCTTCCGCCGTTCCGACGGGCTGGCCAGCGTCGTGGACCTGCGCGTGCGCTCGGGCAAGGACTTTCCCAAGTCCCATAGCGCCTACTGGGAACTACCCGCGGTCTGGGACGCGATCGCGACGGCGTTCACCTGGCGACGCACCGAGCCACTGACCGTGCGCGAGGCACGCCGCCAGGGCTTCGAAGCTCGCCGGGCTCCTGCGCTCGGGCAGGCACAGGCGAAGGCGGCTCCCGTCGCCTGATACCCTGAGCATGAACGTCGCGCAGGTGCCTGCTCGCCGCCCCGACCGATCCGTACCCGACCTTGGAGGATGACCCGTGGATCTACAGCGCGACGCCGCTCGACTCGCTTCCATCGCGACGGTCTTCGTCTGGGTCGGATGGATCTCGATCGTCTACGCCCTGATCGCCGGGGTCCTGTGGTGGATCGATCTCGCGGGCCGGCCCGCGTTCAACATCCTTGAGGCGCTCGCGATCTCGGCGGCGGCGATCGGCACGCCGATCTTCCTGGCGCTCATCGTGGCCGCCCTCGGCCATGCCCTTCGCCTCTTCGCGCTGTACGTCGCCAGCAAGTCCAGCTAGCGGCGCGGGTCGGCGTTGATCATGAAGATCCGATGGATCGCGGCCATCGCCGCGCTCACCATGGTCGTGGCTGCGTGCTCTCCCGGCGGCTCCGCCGACGAGGCTGGTGACGGGACCGGCGGTGAGCTGCAGTCGACGCGCTGGGTGCTGAACAGCTACGCAGCCGAGGGCAACCTCGTCCTCGTCCCCGACGACCTGTACGCCGACGCCGAGTTCATCGCGCAGCGGGTCAAGGGATTCGCCGGCTGCAACGACTACGACGCCGTCTATCGGAATGCGAGCCGGATGCTCCTGGTCAGCATGCCGGCCCTCACCCGGGTCGCATGCGGGGACGCCGCGAACGCGTTCGAAGCCTCCTACATGACGTTGCTCGAGGCGAGTCGCTTCTACAACATCCGCGCCGACACGCTGACCATCCGTGGGGCGGACCGCTCCATCCTGCTTGTCTTCGACGCCGCTCCGGCCAACCCGCTGCTCGGCTCCTGGGTGGTGGATTCGTACGCTGACGCCTCCGGCGGGCAGGTCGCGCCGCTTGAGGGCACCGAGCTGACCGTCGTGTTCCGTCTTGTGAAGGTCGGCGGGTCGGCCGGCTGCAACACGTTCGAAGGTCCCTACACGACCAACGGAGCCGTCGCCGCGATCGGTCCGCTTGGAACCACGCGTATGGCCTGCGCCGAGGACGTCATGGCCCAGGAGACAGCATTCCTCGCGGCGCTCCAGGGTGTCGGCCTGGTCGAACCGCGCGCACAGTCGCTCGAGCTGCGCGATCGAAGCGGCGGTGTGCTCGTGGCCCTGTCCCGACCGACCGCGCCGGAGCCGTCGGCAAGCCCGAGCGTGGCACCCGTCGCCAGCGCGACTCCGGTGCCGTCGAAATCGCCGAGCGCCAAACCGTCCGCGACGCCGACCGCCAAACCGACCGCCAAACCCACCCCGAAACCGACACCTGTTCCCAGCATCCCGGCCCCGACGATCACGCCACCCGAGTCCCTGCCGCCGGTCGCGACCTGCAACCTGACAGCGGGAGATCCCGCGGTGACCGTCGCGACGGTCGTGTATCCGGCTGACTGGTTCACCATCGCCGAGCCGGTGACGCTCGCCTGTCGCTACTTCGACCCGGCCCCCATCACGGTTCCCGCCGATCCGGCGACGCTGACGGCCGCGGTCATGGTCATGGCGGACCTGACCGTGCCGTACGAGGACGCGCTCGCAGCCGCGACGGATCCCGCGGTCTGGACCGTGCTCACGAATGAACCCGTGACCGACTCAGGCCTGCCGGCGACCCGGCTCCAGGCGACGTCGACCGCGGACGGCTCGGGCTTCCCGGTGGGCGTGACCCGCTACGGCTATCTGATCGACGTCGGGGATGGCTCGGCCTGGATCGAAACCTCCGGCACGGTCGGCGACCCGACCTACGCCGAGTACATGTCGACCGTGGACCTCATCGCATCGCAGTCGACCATCACCCCGCCGCCCTGACCTTCACCGGGTGAGGGCTGGCGGTTCCCAGCCGTCCGGCGCGAGTTCGAAGCCTGCGAATTCGAAGGCGGGCGTCACGATGCAGCCGACGAGCGTCCACGCGCCGATCGGCCTGGCTGCCTGCCATGCGCCTGCCGGGACGACCGCCTGGACGATCGAACCGTTCGTCACGTCAGGGCCGAGCCGGTGGACGGTCACGGCCGCGTCGCCCTCGGCCCAGACCCGCAACTCGAGCGCGTCGCCCATCGAGTACTGCCAGACCTCGTCCGCGTCCACGCGATGCCAGTGGGAGTGCTCGCCGGCGGCCAGCAGGTAGAGGATCGCGCTGCCCATCGGCCGTGAGCCGGTCGAAGCCGCCGCGCGCCACGTCTCGGCGTACCAGCCGCCCTCCGGATGCGCCATGCATCCCGAGCGCCTCGATCACTGATGAAGCATCCGCCGGGCGGCCCGGATCGCCGGCCCCTATGCTCATCGGATGGACCGCTGGAAGACGATCATCGAGCCGTTCCGGATCCACTCGGTCGAGCCGATCCGGCTCAAGACGGTCGAACACCGGGAAGCGGCGCTCCGCGACGCGGGCTGGAACCTCTTCGGCGTCCATGCCGATGACGTCATCGTGGATCTCCTGACCGATTCCGGGACCGGCGCCATGTCACGCGACCAGTGGGCCGGGATCCAGCGCGGTGACGAGTCGTACGCCGGATCGCCGTCATGGTATGCGTTCCTCGAGTCGGTCCAGGCGCTCTTCCCGTTCCGCCACGTCATCCCCACCCATCAGGGCCGGGCCGCCGAGAAGATCCTGTTCTCGGCCATCGGCGGCCCGGGCAAGGCGATCCCCAACAACACGCACTTCGACACGACGCGGGCGAACGTCGAGTACACCGGCGCCGAGGCCGTGGACCTGGTCATCCCGGAGGGCCGGGTGCCGTCCGCGCTCCATCCGTTCAAGGGCAACATGGACATCGCCGCGCTCGAGGCCTTCCTGGCCGAGCGCGGGGCGGAGAACGTGCCTGCGGTCTTCGTGACGATCACCAACAACAGCGGCGGTGGCCAGCCGGTGTCGCTCGCGAACCTGCGAGCCGTCCGGGCGATCTGCGACCGGTTCGGCGTGCCGCTCTTCCTGGACGCGTGCCGGTTCGCCGAGAACGCCTGGTTCATCCACGAGCGCGAGGACGGGCAGTCCGGGCGAAGCATCCCGGACATCGTGCGCGAGATGGCCGCGCTGGCCGACGGGATGACGATGAGTGCCAAGAAGGACGGGCTCGCCAACATCGGCGGCTGGCTGGCGCTGAACGACGACGACCTGGCCGAGCGCTGCCGGAACCTGCTCATCCTGACCGAGGGCTTCCCGACCTACGGCGGTCTGGCGGGACGAGACCTCGAGGCGATCGCCCAGGGCCTGCGCGAGGTCGTGGACGAGGATTACCTGCGCTACCGGATCCGTTCCACCGCCTACCTTGGCGACGCCCTCGTCGAGTCCGGAGTCCCGATCGTCCGGCCGGTCGGCGGGCACGCGGTGTACATCGACGCGCGCGCGCTGCTGCCGCACATCGATCCGCTGCAGTATCCCGGCCAGGCGCTGGCGGTCGCGCTGTTCCGGGAGGGCGGCATCCGCGGTTGCGAGATCGGCACGGTGATGTTCGGCCGACACCCGGATGGCACCGAGATCGCCGGCGGCGATGGACCTCGTCCGGCTGGCCATCCCGAGGCGGACCTACACCCAGAGCCACATCGACTATGTCATCGAGGTCGTCCGGTATGTCGCCGAGCGCGGCCGTGACCTGCGCGGGTACCGGATCGTCGAGGAGCCGCGCTCGCTCCGCCACTTCACGGCCAGGTTCGAGCCGATCGGTTGAGGCGGGACGTCACAGGTTCGGTCGCCAGGCCGGGTCGGACCACAGTCCGAGTTCCCGCTCGGCTGCGGCGCCCACCTGGAACGCGGTGACGTCGTCGTAGGTGCGGGCGACGACCTGCACGCCGGTCGGGATCCCGTTGCTCGCCCGGCCGGACGGCACGTTGAGCACGGGGTGTCGGCTGGCGATGTTGAAGACCGGGGTGAGTGCCGCGAAGATGTACAGCTCGACCTCGATCCCGCCCACCGTGATGCCGTGACCCACGTAGTCGTCTCCGGCAGCGAACCCGGTGGTGCCCAAGGTCGGACAGATCAGGGCGTCGTGGTCCTCGAAGACCTCGGCCAACGCCCGATGGACGCGCGACTCGAGGATCAGGCCGCCGTACAGTCCGACCTTCTCCAGCTCCGCGCTCGACCTCGCCAGGAACTCGCGGGTGTACGGCATGAGCCGGGCATCGTCCGGCTCGCAGAGCTCCACCATCGAGGGCCCCATGAGGGAGCCGTAGTGGGCCAGCGCCGCCGATGTGACCTCGGCGCGTGAGATGGGCACCGTGACCTCCTCGACCGCGGCGCCGGCGTCGCGCAAGGCCGTGGCGAAGTCGCGGGTGTTCGACTCGACCTCGGTGTCGATGGGGAAGTCACCCAGTGTGACCGCGAGGGCGATGCGCATGCCGCGCACGTCGCCGAGCACCGCCGGGATGGGGACCGCCGGAAGCGAGGCGTGATCCTCGGCGTGCGGGCCGGAGATCACGTTCTGGAACAGCGCGACATCGGCCACGGTGCGGCCCATCGGGCCTTCATGACAGTAGGTGTCGAGGTTGAACGGCGGCAGCTCGGGAACACGGCCGTATGGCGGTTTGAAACCGACGACCCCGCAGAACGACGCGGGGATCCGGATCGACCCCCCGATGTCCGAGCCGCTCGCGAGGTACGCCGTTCCTGACGCGAGCGCCGCGCCCGAGCCGCCTGACGAGCCACCCGGGGTGAACTCGGGGTTCCACGGATTGCGGGTGATGCCCCACAGCGTGCTGTGGGTGAAGGCCGCGCAGCTGAACTCGGGTGTGGTGCTGCGTGCGTGCACGAGGGCGCCGGCAGCCAGCACTCGCTCGGCGACAGGATGGGTCTCGTCCGCGACCAGGCCCTCGGTCACGAGCGAACCGAGGCGAAGCGACCGGCCGGCGATCGACGTCTCCTCCTTCAGGACGACGGGCAGGCCCTCGAGGGGTCCCGGGGGAGCGCCGTGTCCCGCGTAGCGTTCGGCCGCGGCCGCGGCTGCCGCGCGACCTTGGGCGACGTCGCGTTCGAGCAGTGCGTTCACCGTCGGCTCGACAGCATCGCTCCGGGCCACGACCGCGTCGAACACGTCGACGGGGGACAGTTCGCGGCTGCGGAACGCACGCAGCACCTCTGTGGCGCTGAGGTAGTGGAGTTCGGTCAACGTCGTCTCCAAACTCGGCTCGGGCTGAGGCTCCAAGTATGTGCGGTGGCGCCACTGTCGTACCACGCAGACAGCCGAACGGCGATGACATGCACCTAGACAGGTCGCACCCTGCCCTGGGATGACGACTCGTTCGGTGGCGGGCCTGCACAATGGGAGCGGTGACACCAACGCGCTCGGTCCCGATCCTGCGCGACCCGCTGTTCGCGCGGCTGTGGTTCATCCAGGCGTCGACGCAGGTCGGCGGCAACATGGCCCTGTACGCGTTGACGATCCTGGTCTTCGACACGACACGCTCGAACGCCGCGGTCAGCGCCCTCGTCATGTCGTTCCTGCTCCCGACGATCCTGCTGTCGGCGATGGCCGGCGTGCTCGTGGACCGGCTGGATGTCCGCCTGGCGATGATCGTCCCGAACGCGGTCCGAACCCTCCTGACCCTGGGCCTGGCCCTGGCCGGCACGAACGTCGCCCTGCTGCTCGTCCTGAACCTGGGCGTCAGTCTGACCACGGTGATCCTGACCCCGGCTGAGGCGTCGATGATCCCGCGTGTCGTTCCCAAGGCCCAGCTCGAGACCGCGATGGGCGTCTTCAACATCACGCTGCAGGCGTCGTTCGCGGTGGGGTTCGCTTTCCTGGGGCCGCTGCTCGTGGCGCTCGCCGGGCCATCGTTCGTGCTCGCCGTCGTCACCGTGTTCTATGCCGCTGCGACGTTCGTGACGTTCCTGTTGCCGCCGGCGCCACCGGTCGCCGTCGAGCCGGGCATCGCCAGGCGGGCGGTCCATGAGCCGGTCCGTCAGCTGCGCGAGGGCTTCGAGGCGATCGGTGGCAACCGCGAGGTGGGCCGACCGCTGGTGCACCTTGCCGCCGCGGCGTCCCTCGTCGGGGTCATCGCCGTCCTCGGGCCGAACCTCGCCACCTCGCTCGGCCTCGATCCGACGAACCTCATCGTGGTGGTCCTGCCCCTGGGACTGGGTGTCGTGGCCGGCGTCATCGGGCTGCGACGATACGGTGTCGGCGTTTCGCGACGTCGGGCGGGCGAGATCGGCCTGATCGTGTTCGGATCGCTGGCCATCGCCATCGCCGTCGCCGCGGCGTTCAGCGGGTCCTCCGGGGTGTCGGTCATCCCGCTCGTGGTCGTTCTGGCCTTCTGTGCCGGGGCTGCGTATGCGGCGACCATCGTCTCAGCCCAGACGGGGCTGTTCGAGAACATGGACGCCGCGGTCAGGGGCCGGGTCTTCGGCGTGCTCGCTTCGATCGTCAGCGCGGCGAGCCTGGTCCCGATCCTGGTCGCCGGACCGCTGGCCGATGCGACGTCCGGGCCCGCGGTCATCGCCTTCGCCGCCGTCTGCGTGATCGGCGTGGCTGTCTGGTCGGCGATGCTGTTCGGGCCGCGAGCGGGGTCGCCTCCACGGTGAAGGGCGGATGGCTACGATACCCGCGAGGCGGAGCGGATCAGCGTCGCAGTCACTCGATGAGAGGAGCCAACGTGGGTGCATGGCCGAGCGGCATCAGCGCCATCACGCTGTTCGTGGAGGACCTGGCGGCGGCCAGGCAGTTCTACCTCGACGTGTTCGATCTGCCGGTCCACTACGAGGATGAGGTCTCGGTCGTCTTCGACTTCGGGAACACGCTCATCAACCTGCTGCACGCCAGCGAGGGCCCGGAGCTGATCGCTCCCGGAGTCATCGCTCCGAGCGACGCTGGGGTGCGGATGCAGTTCACGATCACCGTCGATGACGTGGACGCCATCTGCGCCCGGCTCGTCGCCCGCGGGGTGACGCTGCTGAACGGCCCGATCGATCGGCCGTGGGGCATCCGGACCGCGTGCTTCAGCGACCCAGCGGGTCACATCTGGGAGATCGCGAAGTAGCCGCTACCCATCCCAGGGCGAGGTGAGCTGGAAGTAGTTGCCGTCGGGGTCCTCGAAGGTCGCGATCCGGGAGTCGGGTGCGCCTTCGAAGCTGTACGGCTCGGCGACGACGATCGCGCCCGCGGCCTTCATCCGATCGAAGTCGGCCTGGACGTCGGGGCTCTCGATGTTCCAGATGAAGCGACCCGGGCTGGCGTTGCGGCCCTTGACCTCGGAGTGTGGCCCGACCGTGACGTACCCGGTCCCGATGAGCCAGCCGGTGTACCCGCCCATGGACATGGTCGGTTCGCCCAGCACCTTGGTGTAGTACTCGACCATCGCCTCCGGGTTCTCGGACCCGATGAGGATGTTGTTGAAGTTCATGGGCGGTCCTCCTTCGCTGGCAGTCGATGCCCGGGTCGCATCTACCGGATGATCAAGACCCTGGAACGGCCGGGCTTGGAGCCCGGCCGTCGTCAGATCTGCGGTTCAGATGCTCAGCTGCAGCCGCTGGTGCTCCCGCAGTTGAGGCACTTGTAGCAGCTGCCGTTGCGGATCATGATCGAGCCGCAGTCGGAGCAGCTGGGGGCGTCCGCCTGGGTCTGGAAGCTCACCTTGGTGGCGCCCAGGTTCAGGGTGATCGTGGAGGCGCCGCCTCCGCCGCCGTTGCCGGCCGGCTTGGCGGATCCGCCGTTCGCCGCGGCGGCGAGGGCGTGGCCGTTGGTCGCGATGACCGCCAGCTCATGGACTTCCGGCGCGGTGGCAGGCTGAGCGGCGATCGCGGTCGCGGTGGGCGTGTCGGATTCGGTGGTCGTGGCCGGCGCTGGGGTCACTACTGGCGCGACGGCCTGGACCGGAGGCGCGGCGAGCGCGGGTGCGGCCGACGTGAAGAGCGGGCTGACGGCCGGTGGCTCGTCAACGATGGCCGATCGATCGATGAGCCCCAGCGATGCCTTCTCCTCCGGCGAGAGGAAGCGCGAGCCGAGCCATCGGAAGATGTAGTCCACCAGGGACTTGGCGATCGGGATCTCGGAGTTGCCGGTGAAGCCGCTCGGCTCGAACCGGACGTGGGCGAACTTGTTGACCAGGTCGCGCAGCGGCACCCCGTACTGGAGCGAGACGCTGACGGTGGTCGCGAAGGCGTCCATCAACCCGGAGACCGTGGAGCCCTCCTTGGCCATCTTGAGGAAGATCTCGCCGGGCTGGCCGTCCGGGTAGAGGCCTACCGTGATGTAGCCCTCGTGCCCGGCGATCTCGAACTTGTGGGTGATCGCGGTGCGCTCGCCCGGCAGCCGGCGTCGATGGGGGAGCGCCGCCTCGGCGGTGGCCTTTGCGAGCTGCTTGCGCAGCGCCTCGATGACTTCGCTGTCCGCCTCGGAGGCGACGACGTCGCCATCCTTCTTCTTGCCGGTGGACAGCGGCTGGCTGCGCTTGCTGTTGTCGCGGTAGACCGCGATGGCCTTGAGGCCCAGCTTCCAGCCTTCCAGGTAGACGGTCTCGATCTCCTCGGCCGTGGCCGCTTCCGGCATGTTCACGGTCTTGCTGATCGCGCCCGAGAGGAACGGCTGGACGGCGCCCATCATCCGGACGTGGCCCATGTAGTGGATGGACCGCTCGCCGTTGGCCGGCTTGAACGCGCAGTCGAAGACCGGCAGGTGCTGGGGCTTGAGGTTCGGCGCGCCTTCGATCGTCTCGTGCTCGTTGATGTAGGCGAGGATCTCGTCCACCTGCTCCGCGCCGTAGCCGAGCTTGCGCAGGGCGGCCGGGACGGTCTGGTTGACGATCTTGATGAAGCCCTCGCCGACGAGCTTCTTGTACTTGATGAGCGCGATGTCCGGCTCGATGCCGGTCGTATCGCAATCCATCATGAAGGCGATCGTGCCGGTGGGCGCAAGGACGGTGACCTGGGCGTTGCGGTAGCCGCTCGTCGTGCCCAGCTCCAGGGCCTCGTCGTAGACGGCCTTCGCGTTGTCCAGCAGGTCCTGCGGGACACCCGTAGGGGTGATCCTGTAGGCCGCGTCGCGGTGCTTGTTGATGACCCGCAGGAACGGGGCGCGGTTCTCCTGGTAGGCGAAGAACGGGCCGCCGTGGTCGCGGGCGATGATGGCCGACTGCTTGTACGCCTCGCCGTGCATGATCGCGGTGAGGGCGGCCGCGAAGTTGCGACCCTCGTCGCTGTCGTAGGCCAGGCCGCGGCTCATCAGCAGCGCGCCCAGGTTGGCGTAGCCGAGTCCGAGCGGGCGGAACTTGTGGCTGTTCTCCTCGATCAGCGGCGTGGGGTAGCTGGCGTTGTCGACCAGGATCTCCTGGGCGGTCAGGGTCAGCTTGGCCGCGTATCGATAGCTCTCGACATCGAACTCACCGTCCGCATCCACGAACTTCATGAGGTTCAGGCTGGCCAGGTTGCAGGCGGTGTCGTCGAGGAACATGTACTCGGAGCACGGGTTGGACGCGTGGATCGGCGCCGTGTTCGAGCTGGTGTGCCAGTCGTTGATGGTGGTGTCGTACTGGATCCCGGGGTCACCGCACAGGTGGGCGGCGTCCGCCATCTTGCGGAAGATGTCGCGGGCCTTGAACGTGTCCATCGGCTCGCCGCCGACGACCGCGTGGGTCGTCCAGTCCGCGTCGTCCACGACGGCCTGCATGAACTCGTCCGTCACGCGGACGCTGTGGTTGGCGTTCTGGAAGAAGACGCTGCCGTAGGCCTCGCCGGTGAAGCTGGGGTCGTAGCCGGCCTCGATGAGGGCCCAGGCCTTCTGCTCCTCGTGCGCCTTCGAATCGATGAAGTCGAGGACGTCCGGGTGGCCGGCGTCGAGGATGACCATCTTGGCCGCGCGACGGGTCTTGCCGCCCGACTTCACCACGCCGGCGAAGGCGTCATAGCCCTTCATGAAGCTGACGGGGCCGCTGGCGGTGCCGCCGCCGGCCATCTTCTCGCGGGACGAGCGGATGGTGGACAGGTTGCTGCCGGCGCCGGAGCCGAACTTGAACAGCATCGCCTCGGTCTTGGCGAGGTCCATGATGCTGGACATGGTGTCCTGGACGCTGTTGATGAAGCAGGCGGAGCACTGCGGCCGCGCTTCGATGCCGACGTTGAACCAGACCGGCGAGTTGAAGCTCATCTTCTGGTGGATGAGCAGGTGGGTCAGCTCGGCCTTGAAGGTCGCCAGGTCCTCGGGCGTCGCGAAGTAGCGCTGGGTCTGCGCCCAGGCCGTGATCGTGTTGACGACCCGATCGATGAGCTGACGGACGCTCGTCTCACGCTCCGGGGTGCCCAGGTGGCCGCGGAAGTACTTGCTGACCACGACGTTGGTGGCGAGCTGGCTCCAGAACTCGGGGACTTCGACGTCCTTCTGCTCGAAGACGCTCTTGCCGGTCTCGCTGGAGATGCCGGCGACGCGCCGCTCCCAGACGATCTCGTCGTAGGGGTGGACGTCCGGCCGGGTGAAGCGACGCTCGAAGGTCAGGCCGCGCGACGGCTTGCCGTCCGGAGCGGTGCCATCGAAGCTGGCGCCGTAGGGCCCGGTCAGGTGCGCATGGGCGGCCTTGGCCGCCTTGGCGATGGCGGCGGTGCTGGCGGTCGGCTGCCGCGTCGCGGCCCGGGCTCGCGCTCTTCCTGCCCTTGGGTGCCGGGTCCATGACGGGGACTGCGTCGCTGCTTGCCTGGGCCATCTGGGCTCTCTCCTCCGCGTCTCGTGCCTATCGGCTGCCGTAGCTGCCGCTTCCGTGCGTCGTCATCGTTCCGAAGGTTCGTTGGGGGCCGCTCCAGGACCGGCGGATGGAGCCGGTGGCGGAGCGGTCAGGGGCGGGTTCGGTTGATCGGGCGACCCGGTGAACGATACGCCTCCTGCGATCGCCCAGTCAAGCCCAAAACCACAAGATGTAGTGGTTGGTACGATAGGGCCATCGCTACATGTGGTGTTTGACGGTTTCCACGCTCGGGGGCCGATCGTCCACGCTCAGGGCCGGTTCGTCCACGCTCAGGGGCCCGTCATCCACATCGGCCGGCGCGGTTCTCCACGCCGGCGAGTGGGGTTGTCCACCGGGTTTCCACAGGCAGGCTCTAGAACGGGCGTGCGGTTGTGGGGCATAGGCATGCCCCGTCACGCCGGCCGAACCGCCAGATGTCGGCGAGGACCGTCGTTAGGCGCCTCCGCTGTCTCGTGGGTGGCCCAGTCGGATCGGCGCCACGCTCGGCGATCGCGCGCCTGGAGCGGATCTGCACGTGATCGACCCGGCCACTTCGCCGAACGTCGGTGTGGAGCGACATCTGGCGGCATCGCACCGACCCGGGCGGCCTCAGCCGAAGCCGGCCGGCAGTGTGGCAGTTCAACGGCCAGTGAAGCGGCGGCAAACGGCCAGTGAAGCGGCGCGCTACATGCTGGTCGGATGGATGACATCCGACTCGGCACGACGATCCGAATGACGCGGATCCGAAGGGGATGGCGCCAGCAGGACCTCGCCGACGCCGCCGACGTGTGTCGCGAGACCATCTCGCTGGTGGAGCGCGGCCACCTTGGGTCGTATCCCACCGACCTCCTCCGGCGAATCTGCGGCGCCCTGGAGATCCGCCTCGGCTGGGTCCCTCGATGGCGCGGCGGGGAACTGGACCGGATGCTGGCGCTCCGCCACTCTCGCCTGCACGAGTCGGTCGCGCGTGCGCTGGCTCGTGACGCCGTAGCGTGGACGGCCATGCCGGAGGTGTCGTTCAACATCTTCGGGGAGCGGGGCATCATCGACCTCGTCCTGTGGCATCCGGGGCGACGCGCCCTCCTCGTCATCGAGCTGAAGACCGAGCTCGTCGACGCCAATGAACTGCTTGGCGCGATGGATCGCAAGCGGCGTCTGGCCTGGCGTGTGGGTCGTGACCGCGGCTGGGACCCGGCGACCGTTTCCGCATGGATCGTCCTGGCGGGATCGCGCACCAATGAACGGCGAGTCGCGGAGCACAGGACGATATTGAGAGCTGCGTATCCGTCCTCTGGGCGAGCGATCGGCAGCTGGCTGCGCGATCCGGTCGGCTCGATCGCCGCTCTCTCGATGTGGTCGGCCCATACGGCAACGGGTCCGGCAGTTGCTCCGACGCGACGGGTGCGACGCGTCCGACCAGCAAGCCCAGCTCCTTGAAGTCCGGCGCGACCGGCACGTCCAGCGAGACCGGCACGCCAGCGAGACCGACAGATGTCGCCGGCCGGCGGCGTTAGGCGCTCGCGCCGCCAGCTGTGACCTCGATCGGCCGCGGATCATGATGCTCCTCGAGCTGGTTTGAGCGTCGCGGTAGTAGTCGGAGTGAGTCCGTGGCGTATCGGGCCGGCGCACAGGTGCCGAGTGTCGTCCACGGGCGACATCTGGCGGCGTTGCAGCCGGGCGACATCTGGCGGTTAGGAGACTTGGAGGCCTCGCGGGGTGGCGGCCTCGCGGGGTGGCGGCCTCGCGGCCTGACGGCCCAGCGGCATCGACGCCGGGCCGCTTGGTGCCCGCGATGTCATAGGAAGGGGGGCGGTCGCGGTATCCTCGGCCGCGATGCAGTACGCCGAGTCGATCCTGGACCTGGTCGGGGACACGCCGCTCGTCCGGATCACGCGGGTCACGCGCGACCTGACGCCGGTCGACCGCCAGCCGCTCCTGCTCGCGAAGCTCGAGATGCTCAATCCGGGCGGTTCGGTCAAGGACCGGATCGGCCTGCCGATGATCGAGGCGGCCGAGCGCGCGGGCCTCCTGCAACCCGGCGGCACCATCATCGAGCCGACCAGCGGCAATACCGGCCACGGGCTGGCGATCGCCGCCGCGCTCAAGGGCTATCGCTGCATCTTCGTCATGGCCGACAAGCAGTCGGCGGAGAAGCAGCAGCTCCTGCGCGCGTACGGCGCCGAGGTCGTCCTGTGCCCCACCAACGTCCCGCCCGAGTCGCCCGAGAGCTACTACTCGGTGGCGGCGCGGCTGGCCCGCGACATCCCCGGCGCCTTCAAGCCGGACCAGTACTGGAACATGGAGAACCCGGCCGCCCACGAGAAGACGACCGGCCCGGAGATCTGGGAGCAGACGCAGGGCCGGATCACCCACTTCGTCGCCAGCGTCGGGACCGGCGGCACGATCACCGGGGCGGCCCGTGCGCTCAAGCAGCGCAACCCCGCGATCCAGGTCATCGGCGCGGACCCGGAGGGCAGCGTCCTGTCCGGCGACACCGCCCGCCCGTACCTGACCGAGGGCGTCGGCGAGGACTTCATGCCCGGGACCCACGACCCGACCGTCGTCGATCGCTGGGTCCGGGTCAGCGACCGCGACGCCTTCGCGATGGCCCGCCGGCTGACCCGCGAGGAGGGGATCCTGTCCGGCGGCTCGTGCGGGACCGCGATGGTCGCCGCACGCGAGGTGGTCCGCGAGCTGGCCGCAACGCGAGACGGGCCATCTCGCCATCGTGGTCGTCCTGCTCCCCGACAGCGGCCGAAGCTACCTCTCGAAGATCTACAACGACGAGTGGATGCGCGCCAACGGCCTGCTCGCGACGACCGGGGCGGTGACGCGCGTCGCCGAACTCCTGGCGGACCGCCACCACGCGCCGGACATGCCGGCGGTCGTCGTCGCCCGGACCACCGAGCGGGTGGGCGACGCGATCGCCACGCTCCAGGCGTACGGCATCAGCCAGCTCCCGGTCTCCGAGGACGCGGAGGGCGACGCGGTGGTCGGCCTCGTCGGCTCGATCAGCGAGAGGGCCTGCTCGAGCGGGCGTTCCGCGACCCCAGCATCGTCGAGCGGACGGTCGGCGAAGTCATGGATCCGCCGCTCCCGCTGGTCGAGGCGTCGGCCACGCTCGACGAGGCGTTCGCGCTCCTGTCGGGCGGCGCATCCGCCCTCGTCGCGGTCCGTGGCGACCGTCCGGCCGGGGTCGTCACCAAGCTGGACTTCCTGGAGTACCTGGCCCACCGCCCGGTGCCGCACGGCTGACGCCACGTGACACGGCCACGGACCGATCGACCCGGTGACGACTGGTCACCGCGCGCCTCGTCCTCACGCCGTTCGATCGCGAGCGGGACTGGGCTGACTTCGTCGCGGATCTGATCCTGGATCCGGTCGTCACCCGGTACTGGGAGGACTTCGCCGATCCAGCGCTCACGGACGCCGACAAGGAGCGGATGGCGGCAGCCGAGTTCCTGCCGTGGTTCGAGGAGGACCGCGCTCGCGGCTTCGGGGCCTGGATGCTGCGCCAGCCGGACGGGGACTTCGTGGGGTTCAGCGGACTGACGACCGCCGATGAGCCGGTCGGCGGTCCGGATCCCGAGTTCAGCTGCCTGCTGACCTCGCGGTGGCATGGGTCGGGCCTTGCGACGGAGGCCGGCCGAGCCGTCATCGAGGACGGATGGGCCCGCATGGGGCTCGCGCGGGTGATCACCGTGCTGGACTCGCCGAACCCCGGCGAGTCGGCGCCTGGTCGGACAAGCTCGGCTTTCGGTTCGATCGCGCTGTCTTCGACGACGACGGCGAAGGCCTACCTGGTGTTCGTGCTGGACCGGCCCGAGTCGACCCAGGTGGCGGGCTAGACTCGGCGGATGCACGACGATGATGCCCCGGCTCCGTCGTTCGAGACGCTGGCCGTCCACGCGGGCGCCGAGCCCGACGAGCTGACCGGGGCGGTGTCGCCGCCGATCTACCAGACCAGCACGTTCGCCCAGGACGGCGTCGGCAGGCCGCGGGGCGGGTACGAGTACGCCCGATCCCAGAACCCGACGCGCGAACGACTGGAGCGGGCGGTCGCGGCGCTCGAGGGCGGATCGACACGGGATCGCCTTCGCCTCGGGCTCGGCGACGACCGCCGCGATCGCCGAACTGGCCGGGCCGGGCGACGAGATCGTCGTCGGCGACGACGTCTACGGCGGCACGTTCCGCTACCTCGAGCGGGTCCACCGGGCCAAGGGCGTGGACGCCCGGTACGTGGACCTGTCGTCCGGCCAGGACGCCCTGTGGGAGGCGATGACCGAGCGGACCCGGCTCGTCTGGTTCGAGACGCCGTCGAACCCGCACCTCAAGGTCGTCGACATCGAGGCGACGGTGGCGACCGTCGCGCGTCGCGCGGCCGAGAGTGGCGGGGCGAGGCCGCTGATCGTCGTCGACAACACGTTCGCGTCGCCGGCGCTCCAGCGGCCGCTGACGCTGGGCGCGGACATCGTCTTCCACTCCGCCACGAAGTACCTGGCCGGCCACTCGGACACGATCCTGGGCATCGCGGTCACCTCGGACGAGGCGGCCGCCGAGCGGCTGCGCTTCCTCCAGAACGCGATGGGCGCCGTGCCGGGTCCGCTGGACTGCTTCCTCGTGCTGCGCGGCCTGCGGACCCTGCACCTGCGGATGGAGCGGCACGGGGCCAACGCGGCGGCCGTGGCCGCGTTCCTGCGCGGCGCGGCCCGACGTGGCGACCGTGCATCTACCCGGGTTTCGGCGGGATGGTCTCGTTCGTGCCGGCGGCGGGTGCCGACGGTCAGACGGCCGCCGACGCGTGCCGTGGCCGATCGCCGAGGGGACGCGCCTCGTTCACCCTGGCCGAGTCGCTCGGCGGCGTCGAATCGCTCATCGAGGTCCCGGCGGCGATGACCCACCTGTCCGTGGCCGGCTCGCCGCTCGAGGTCGACCCGGCGCTGATCCGCCTGTCGGTCGGCATCGAGGGCGTCGACGACCTGATCGCCGACCTCGCCGGAGCCCTCGACCGAGCCTGACCCTCGGTCAGCCGCCGGCCATCGCCGGGAGCAGCGACGAGCGTGTCCCGATCGCCACCGGCGTGTCCAGGCCCTGCAGGTGGCGGATGTCGGTGTCGTTCAGGAAGGCGTTGACGAACGGGTTGAGGTCGCCGTCCTGGCCGATGAGCTGGGCCTCGAGGCCCGGGATGCGCGGCGACGAGCGCCGGCGACGACCTCGCGGACCGTGGCGCCAGCCACCTCGACGCGCTTCTCGCCGCCGGTCGCGGTCCGAAGGGTCGGCGGGATCCGGACGGTGCTCATGCCGCGCCGCCTTCCAGCCACGCTCGAACGCGGACAGGCTCGGCCGGATGACCGGGGCGAGGCCCGGTTCGCCCGGGTCGCGCCCGACCGCCGTCCAGCGTCCGCCCGGCGCCAGGCCGAGCGCAGCGCGCGTCCGGCGTCTTGAGGCCGTTGCCCGGTCAGCAGCGCGACGACCTCGTCGCCGCGGCCGGATGACACCGCGCCGGCGCGCCGCGGCGGCCGCGGCCAGGGTCACGCCGCCGGCCGTCTCCGGGTAGATGCCCTCGAGCCGGGCGACGTCGCGGATCGCGGCGGCCGTCATCGACGTCCTCGATGGCCTCGATCGAGCCGCCGCTGTCGCGTTGACGAGCTCCACCGCGTAGCGGCCGTCGGCCGGGTTGCCGATCGCCAGCGAGCGGACGATCGTGTCGGGTGCGCGGACCGGTTCGATGACGTCCGTGCCCGCGCCCAACGCCGTCGCGACGGGCGCGCAGCCGGCGGCCTGACCGCCGACGAACCGGATCGGCCGGCGCTCGATGAGGCCCAGCTCCGCGAGCTCCTCGAAGCCGCGCGCGACGCGGGTGAACATCGCCCCGCTGGCGACCGGCGCGACGACGACGTCCGGCGAGCGCCAGCCGAGCGATTCGGCGATCTCGTAGGCGAGCGTCTTGGAGCCCTCGGCGTAGAACGGGCGCAGGTTGATGTTGACGAAGCCCCAGCCGGTCTCGTCGGCGACCTCGAGGCAGAGGCGGTTGACGTCGTCGTAGGTGCCGTCGATCGGGACGACCGTCGCGCCGTAGGCCAGGGCGTGGTCCACCTTGGCCGGCTCGAGATCGGCCGGGATGAAGACGTAGGCGGGAGCCCGACGGCCGCCGCAGCGGCGGCGGTCGCGCCCGGCCAGGTTGCCGGTGGAGGCGCAGGCGAGCGCCGGGACCCCGAACTCCACGGCCCGCTCGGCGGCCACCGCGACGGCCCGATCCTTGAACGAGAGCGACGGGTTGCGGGTGTCGTCCTTGATCCAAAGGCGGTCGACGCCCGAGCGACCGGGGCCGAGCCGGTCGGCCGCGAGCAGCGGGGTGGAGCCCACCGGCAGCGACCGCGCGTCGGGACCGCGTCGACGGGGAGCAGCTCCGGGTAGCGCCAGATGCCCGGCCCGCGGCTCGCGATCGCCTCGCGCGGTGAACGTCCGGCGCGACGACGCCGAGGTCGTAGGTGACCTCGAGCGGCCCGAAACAGGCCGGGCAGACGTAGGAGAGGCCGAGCGGCTGGGCGTGGCCGCAGTTGCGACAGGCCATGCCGGTGATCCGGGCCGGCCGAGTCGCGGCGTCGCTGGCGGTGGCTGGTGGGCTGGGCGGCAGCGTGTGCGTGGTCACGGTCGATCTCCAGGGTGCGCGGTCTGGCGCGACGGACCGGCGTGGATGGGCCGGGACCCTGGTCTCGATCGGTGGGGCTCCGGAGAGTTCCCGTATCTCGCAGGGGGTCCTGCCCGGACTTGGCACCTTGCCGACGTCGCGTCGGTAGGTTGTCGTGGCGTCAACGGGCCGGTCCCTCAGCCATCTCTTGATACGAGCTCTTCGGTTGTCTGCGGATGCTACGACGCCGAGGCGTCGCCGAGTCAACTGTGGCGACGCGGCGGGGAGGCGCACCGCGGGCACGCTCGCCCCGCGACGGTCACATCCGGCCGGCGGCCTTGGCGCCGATCTGCTTGGCGAACTCGTTGCCGCTCGTCCTCCGGACGTTGCCCGCTCGTGACGCCGATCGTCGAGCAGCGTGTCGCCCTTGAGCACGACCAGCCCCGTGTTGTCGACGAGGGCTGCCTGGTCGCCGATGCCCGGAGACGTCGGTCGACTGGCCGGGCAGGGCGATCGCGTCGTAGATCACCTTGCCCGCTGCCGGTCGTGAGGACCCAGGCCGACCAGCGTGCCTCCGGACGCACTGTCGACGGCGCAGGTGTCCGGCGGTCCGGCGAAGACGCGTGCGTCGTCACCGCATCGACCCCGAAGATCGCTGCGAGCTCGTCCGCTCGTGACGAGGTCGCAGACGCCGCCGCCTGCCGCCACGCCGGCCGCCGGCTCGGACGGCGCGCGCCTGGCTCGCAGGTCGCCGTGGCCGCTTGCTGGCGGCGCCTCGGTCGGCGCGCCGTCCCGCTACTCGCGTCGGCCCGCCGGCGTCGTCGAGCCGCTCCCTCCGCAGCCGCCGCACCGCCACCATCATCGCCACCAGGGCGACCGACCGACCTGCCGTGCGTCGCCATCATCCGATCGACCTCACTCACGTGACCGATCGGCCGACGTCAGCCGACCTGGCCTCGCCGCGCAGTCTGAGCCTGGGGGCCGGTTCGTCAAGGGGATTCCGCCCGGCCGTGGTCGTGCGAGCCGCAGCCCCGTATCGCGACGTTACCGTAACCCATCGGCAACCTGGCGTGGTAGCATCCGCCCAACGCGACTGCGGAAGCCGACTCTCGCGGACGCCCGTCCGGGCCCGCGTCACGCGCGGCCGGTCGATCCGAGTCGTGATCGCCCGCGCCCTGCGACGTCCGAGCCGATGGCTACCACGAGCCCGACCCGCACCGCGACCGTCCCGTCGCCCGCGCCTCGGTCGGCCCGTCCGCGCCAACCTGTCCACCGCCGAGCTGTACGAGGACGCCATCCGCGCCGGCGAGGGCATCGATCGCCGCCGAGGGCCCGCTCGTCGTCCGGACCGGCAAGCACACCGGCCGCTCGCCCGAGGACAAGTTCATCGTCGACGAGCCGCTCGAGCCGCGACAAGGTCTGGTGGGGCGACGGTCAACCGCCCGATCAGCGAGGAGCACTACGACCGGCTCCGCGCCCGCCTCGTCGACTACGTCGCCGACAAGCGACCTGTACGCCCAGGACTGCTTCATCGGCGCCGCACCCGACGCACCGCCGCTGCGCTGCGCGTCTACACCGAGACGGCCTGGGCGAGCATCTTCGCCCGCAACCTGTTCCGCCGGCCGACCGCGCGAGCAGCTCGCCGGCTTCGTCCCGAACTTCACGATCATCGACGTGCCCGTCGTTCCAGGCCGACCCGGCGACCGAGGGCACCCGGACCGGGACGGCGATCCTGCGTCCACCTCAAGCGGATGGAGATCATCATCGTCGGCACCGAGTACGCCGGCGAGATCAAGAAGTCCGCCTTCACGGTCATGAACTACCTGATGCCCGACGAGGGCGTCCTGCCGATGCACTCGTCGATCAACGTCGGCGCAGGACGGCGACTCGGTCGATCTTCTTCGGCCTGTCGCGGGACCGGCAAGACGACCCTGTCGGCCGACCCGCTGCGCAGCCTCATCGGCGACGACGAGCACGGCTGGGGCGACGGCGACGTCTTCAACTTCGAGGGCGGCTGCTACGCCAAGACGATCCGCCTGTCGCCGATGTACGAGCCGGACATCTTCCAGACGACGCAGCCGCTTCGGGACGATCCTCGAGAACGTCGACCTCGACCCGCGGACCCGCGAGCTCGACCTCGACTCGGAGCGGTTCACCGAGAACACCCGCGGCGCCTACCCGCTCGACTTCATCGGCAACGCCGACCCGACCGGGATCGCCGGCCAGCCGCGCAGCACGTCGTCTTCCTGACCGCCGACGCGTTCGGGGTCCTGCCGCCGATCTCGCGGCTCACCCGCGAGCAGGCCGCCTACCACTTCATCAGCGGCTACACGGCCAAGCTCGCCGGCACCGAGATCGGCGTCAAGGAGCCGAAGGCCACGTTCTCGCGCCTGCTTCGGGGCGCCGTTCATGCCGCGCCACCCGGGCGAGTACGCCGCACATGCTGGTCGAGCGCCTGGAGCGCGTGCGACGTCCCGGTCTGGCTCGTCAACACCGGCTGGACCGGCGGCCCGTACGGCGACCGGCGAGCGGATGAACATCGACCACACCCGGATCGATGGTCCGGGCGGCGCTCAACGGCGCCCTGGACGGCGTCCCGACGCGTCGATCGACCCGATCTTCCGGGTCGCGGTCCCGACGACCGTGCCCGGACGTCCCGGCCGAGTTCCTCGACCCGCGCGACACCTGGCCGGACCCGGCCGCCTACGACGCGGCGGCGCGCCGGCTCGCCGACGATGTTCGACGAGAACTTCGCGAGCGTACGCCGACGGCGTCAGCGAGGCGGTCCGCGACCGCCGGACCGCCGGGTCGCGCGAGCTCGACGCCCGACGCCGGCCGAGGGCTGGCCAGGCTACCGGACCACGCCAAGGAGCGCCGACCCATGGCACGCAACAAGGTCACCGTCATCGGCGCCGGCAACGTCGGCGCCACCACCGCCCAGCGGATCGCCGAGGCCGGCCTCGCCGACGTCGTCCTGGTCGACATCGTCGAGGGGCTGCCGCAGGGCAAGGGCCTCGACCTCGCCGAGGCGGCGCCGGTCGTCGGCCACGACGCCCGGATCACCGGCACGAACGACTACGCCGACACCGCCGGCTCGGACATCGTCGTCGTCACCTCCGGCCTCGCCCGCCAGCCGGGGATGAGCCGCGACGACCTGCTCGCCAAGAACGCCGGGATCGTCCGGGCGGTCGTCGAGCAGGCCGCGAAGCACTCGCCGGACGCGATCCTCGATCATCGTCACCAACCCGCTCGACGCGATGTGCCACGTCGCGCATGCAGGCGTCCGGGCTTCCCGCGCGAGCGCGTCCTCGGGATGGCCGGCGTCCTCGACTCGGCCCGGTTCCGGACGTTCATCGCCCAGGAGCTCGGCGTGTCGGTCGAGGACACCCACGCCTTCGTCCTCGGCGGCCACGGCGACACGATGGTCCCGCTGCCGCGCTACTCGACCGTCGCCGGCGTGCCGATCACCGAGCTGCTGACCCGCCGAGCGCGTCGCGGCGCTCGAGCGAGCGGACGGCCAACGGCGGCGCCGAGGTCGTCGCCCTGCTCAAGACCGGGCTCCGCGTTCTACGCGCCGGCCGCCTCCACGTTCGAGATGGTCGAGTGCGATCCTGCTCGACCGGAAGCGCGTCCTGCCGTGCGCCGTCCTGCTCCAGGGCGAGTTCGGCGTCGACGGGCTGTTCGTCGGCGTGCCGGTCGTCCTCGGCGCGGGCGGCATGGAGCGGGTCTTCGAGATCGAGCTGACCGCCGACGAGCGGGTCGCGTTCGAGGCCTCCGCCGCGGCCGTCCGGGAGCTGGTCGACAAGCTCGGCCTGATGTGACCGGGTCGGGATGGGTCTGCTGTCGTTGACCCGGACGATGCTGACGGAGTACCGTCACGCTCATCGCTTGCGGCCCACGGGAGAGGGCCGTTCCAGCGCCTCAGCCTCAACCCGTTCGGCCAGACCAGGTCTCACGTGCCGACCGGGTCCGCCTTGTGTGCGTGCGGGGCGAGCGCGCCAACGAGACAGGCACGCTGCCTGATACGGAGGGTCAATGTCCAGACTCCTCGCGCTCGCTTCGTCACTGGTCCTGCTTCTCGGCTTGCTGCCGATGGCGGCCGCGGCCGCGGAGCCGATCCGGCCTGACCGACCCGTACCGGACGCCATCGCGGCGTCCAAACTCGGCAAGCCGATCATCGGTTCCGAGCTCAAGGCCAAGGTCCGCACCAGCCTGGCGTCGGCCCGCGGGCCGCAGCGTGTCGTCGTCCGCCTCAGCGTCGCCCCATCGGTCGACGTCGCCGCGAGCGGCGCCGCCGCCCAGCGCGCCCAGCTGCGCAGGGTCAAGGTCCAGCACAAGGTCTTCATCGCCAATGCGAAGCAGATCGACGCGAAGGTGCGGGTGCTCGGGGAGACCCAGCGAGCCACGAACCTCGTATCCCTCCGGATCGACGCCTCCAAGATCGCGAAGCTCGCGACCGATCCGAATGTCATCTCGATCAGCCCCGTCATCGATTACGAGAAGGCGCTCGACGAGACCGTGCCGTACATCGGCGCCAAGGCGGTCCAGACCGCGGGCGTCACCGGCAAGGGCGTCCGCGTCGGCGTGATCGACAGCGGCATCGACTACACCCATGTCGCGTTCGGCGGAGCCGGGACGGAGGTCGCCTACGAGGCGGCATACGGCGCGAGCAATGACGATTCGCGCAACGTGACGCTCGATGGACTCTTCCCGACGACCAAGGTCGCCGGTGGCTTCGACTTCGTCGGCGAGAGCTGGCCCGGCGATGACGGCATCGAGGATCCGGATCCGGATCCGATCGACTTCGAGGGTCACGGCACGCACGTCGCCGACATCATCGGCGGTGTGAAGGGCGTCGCCCCGGGCGTCAAGCTGTACGCGCTGAAGGTCTGCTCCGCGGTCGCGACGTCCTGCTCGGGCGTGGGCCTCCTTGGGGCCATGGACTGGGCCATCGACCCCAACGGCGATGGCGTCACCACGGACCACCTCGATGTCGTGAACATGTCCCTCGGCAGCGACTACGGCGAGTCCTTCGATGACGACCTTTCGCTGGCCGTCGACAACGCGTCCTCGCTCGGCATGCTCACCGTGGCGGCTGCCGGGAACGGCGGCGACAAGCCGTACATCGCCGGGACCCCGGCAAACGCCACGCACGGCCCTGTCGGTCGCGCAGACCCAGGTGCCGAGCGCGGTCGCCTTCCCGCTCGTGGTCAACAGCCCGGCGGCGATCGACGGCGCGTACCCGAACACCGCGACCGTCGACTGGGCGCCGATCGGTGACGGGTTCAGCGGCGACGTCACCTACGTCGGGCGTGGTTGCCCGGCCGGCTCCATCGACGACACCAACCCGGACGACCCCTACCTCGCGGACCCGACTGGGACGGTCGCGCTCATCGATCGCGGCTCCTGTTCGATCAGCCTGAAGGTCCAGCGGGCCGCCCAGGCTGGAGCTACGGCCGTGCTCCTGGGGCTCGTCGCCCCGGGTGACGCGGTCACCTTCTCCAACGGCGGCGGCGACACGTTCGTCCCGACGATGGTCATCCAGCAGTCCCTCAGCAACGCGATCAAGGCCCAGCTGGCCATCCCGGTCGCCGTCAACGTGAGCGTCTCCGACGCCGTCAGCGTCCCGCTGGTCGGGCAGCATGGCCGGGTCGTCCTCCCGCGGGCCATCGTCACCGACGAACTCGATCAAGCCCGAGATCGGCGCGCCGGGCGCGTCCGTCTCCGCCATCGCCGGTTCAGGCACGGGCACCGAAGCGTTCGGCGGCACGTCCGGAGCGACACCGATGGTCGCCGGAGCGGCGGCCCTGGTCAAGGCGAAGTACCCGACCCGCACCGTGCGCGAGATCAAGTCCCTGCTCATGAACACCGCCGAAACCACGATCTACAACAACGCCGCCAACACGCCGGGCTACCTCGCGCCGATCACCCGGATCGGAGGCGGTGAAGTCCGGGTGAGTCGCGCCATCAGTTCGCCTGCGGCCGCCTGGTCCGACGGGAACTGGACCGGCGCCATCTCGTTCGGCTTCGTGGATGCCTGGCGGGCCAAGACCGTCATCTCCCGCGTGGTCACGCGTTCGCAACTACAGCGGGTCGGCGATCACGTATGCCGTGAAGCCGCGCTTCCGCTACACGGACGATCGACTCCTGGGAGCCATCGCCTTCACCGCCCCGTCCACCGTGACCATCCCGGCGCGCAGTTCGAGGAACTTCACGCTCAAGATGACGATCGACGGGACCAAGCTGCGCGAATGGACGCTCGATTCGGGCGCCAACGCGCTTGCGGCACGTCTGCTCGACACCCTCGAGTTCGACGGCTACCTGCTTCTGGACAACACCAGGACCTCGAGTGACAACGCCGATCCGCTCCACCTCGCCTGGCACGTGCTGCCACGGCTGTCCGGCAACGTCTCGGTCCCCGCGACTGCCGATGTCGACACGACGATCCCGAGCGGCGACCTGGCGGGCCTGCCGGCCGCCGATGTCACGCTGACCAATGCCGGCGTTGGCGTGGGCACGGTGGACGCCTATTCATGGGTCGGCCAGAGTCCGATCCTGCCGAAGGCCCGACGGGGGACCAACACGCCGATCATCGACCTGAGGGCCGTCGGCGTGCAGACCTTCCCGGTGCCTGCGGACTTCTGCTCGGACTCCGGTCAGGAGTCGTTCGTCTATGTCTTCGCCGTCAACACGTGGGCGCGACATGGCACGATCGGGGCATTCCCGGGCGAGTACGACATCTTCCTGGACACGGACCAGGACGGCGAGTCCGACTACGTCGTGTTCAACGCGCCGCTCAGCGGCACGGCCGATGCCCGCGAACTCGTCTTCTCGCTGGACCTGAACGATCCTGCCGCTGAACCAGAGGCGTTCTTCTTCGCCGACAGCGGCACCAACGACAGCAACAAGATCATGGCGATCTGCGGCGAGCAGATCGGCATGGACGCCAACGACTTCTTCGATCCGATGGACATGAGTGTCGGGGCGTTCGACAACTACTTCAGCGGCAACCTGACCGACACCCTCGAGGGAATCACGGTCGCCCCGCTGGGCGAGCGGTACTTCGCCGACTTCGGTGACGGCTCGTTCATCAGCGCGGACGTGCCGGGCTTCGGGGCCGCGCCGATGTTCGTGGCCGACTTCGGTGCGGTCGGGACGAACCCATCGGAGATCGGCCTCCTGCTGGTGACCAACGCCAGCCGGGGCGACGGGACTCGAGGTGGCTCGCCCGCGAGCCATGAGTCGGTGAAGCTCCTGATCAACTCCGACTGAACAGGGTGGGACGCCCGCCGTGGCGTTCCACCACTCAAGAGCTGTCCGACCGGGTCGGGGCCTACGGCCCCGGCCCGGTCTCCGTCTTACGACCCGATGGGGCCGGGCCCCTCGCAGAGGCGGATCTCACCGCCCTCGCTCACGCGGTAGTCGTACTCGACGCCATCGACCGAGATGACGACGTGGTACCCGGGGGTGATGACTTGCGTGTACAGCACGCCCCGTACCGGGCAACCCAGGCTGCCGTCTGACCACTCGACCGCTTCAGCCCGCACGACCGTGGCGGTGGCGAGATCCGCACCCGGGACATCGACGGCCAGCTGCCGTTGGATCGATTCGAGCGTGGACCTCGGGGACTTCGCCGGTCACCGGTTCGGTCGAGGGTGGGACGGTGGGCGGCAGATCGGGCGACAGGCTCGGTCGCGTCGGGAGTGAGTCCGTCGGGCTTGCGGCCCCGGTGGCCGAGCAGCCTGTCGCGACCACGGCGAGGAGAACGAGGACCGTCCAGCCGAGGGGCGCGCGACATGGTCATGCTGAAGACTCCGATCTCTGGCGGGTGATCATCCTATCGTCTGCTGCAGAGACGGCCCCGCCGGCAGGTGGGTTCCGCGCGATGGTCTCGTGCCTACTCCTCGGATACACTGCTCGGCACCGTGCCGATCGCCGTCATCGCGTTCGACTTCGACCCCCTGCTTCGCCTGGCCGAAGGCCTCGTCGTGCGCTGGCAGACCGTCGCGCTCGCCGCCGCCATCGCCGCGGCGCTGGTGCTGGCCGCCCTCATCGCGCGACGCGATGGCCTTCGACCGGACGACCTGCTGTTCATCGCCATCGGGGCCGTGCCGGGGGCGGTCATCGGGGCGCGGATCGGGTACACGCTGCTTCATCTCGACTACTACCGGGCCAACCCGGGCCTCATCCTCGATCCGGGCCTGGGCGGGCTGGAACTGGCGCTCGGGGTGGTGGGCGGTCTCATCACCGCGTGGACCGTCGCGTCGGTTGCTGGGCGCCCCGGTGGGTCGCTGGCTCCACGCGGCGATCCTGCCGCTGCTATTCGTGCTGGGTGCCGGCAAGCTCACGATGGTCCTCGGCGGCGCCGGCCAGGGGACACCGAGCGGCGAAACCTGGGCCACGGCCTTCTTGGGACCGGGACCATGGGGCTCGCTGGCTCCGGCCCTGCCATCGCAGCCATCGCAGGCGTACGAGGGCATCGCCACACTGGTCATCCTCGTCGCCCTGATGCTCGCCCTGTGGCTCGGGGCGTTCGCGCGTCGAGACGGTCGGGTGCTGTTCGTCGGCCTCGCCGCGTGGGCGTTCGCGCGAGCCGCCGTCGCGATCACGTGGCGCGACCAAGCCGTGGTCGGCGGCCTGAACATGGGCTCGTTGATCGCCATCGGCGTCGGGGTGGGCAGCCTGGCCGTCCTGTTCGCGATGACCGTGCGACGCGCGCGCAGCCGCGGCGGCCATCCCGGTGCAGCCGCCGACGACGGCGGGCGATGGGCTTGGCTGGCCGGACCCGGACTCGCGTCCGCGCTTCTGAGCTCACCGGCTCGAGGGCGCTGCGCCCGCCGACGGATGGCTCGTGACGGAGTATCGTTGGGCCCTGACACCATCCCGGTCGCCGCCCGACGGCGCCCCACGCGAGGTCTCCCATGACGCAGGTCGCAGAACCCGGCTCCGCCCGCTCGGGGGCAACGGCTCCCGGACGGGTCCACCACTGGATCGATGGACGCTTCGTGCCCGGGACGTCCGGCCGCGAAGGGCAGGTCTACGACCCGGCGACGGGCCAGGTCACCAGGCTCGTGGACTTCGCCTCGGCGGATGAACTGGGCGCTGCGGTCGCCGCCGCGAAGGCGGCCTATCCCGCCTGGCGGGCGACGTCGCTCGTCGAAGCGCACCGACATCATGTTCAAGATCCGGAACCTCGTCGAGGCGCGTCGGCACGAACTGGCGGCGCACCTGACCGCCGAGCACGGCAAGGTCCCGTCCGATGCCCTGGGCGAGATCGCCCGCGGCATCGAGAACCTCGAGTTCGCCTGCGGCATCCCGAGCCTGATGAAGGGTGGCTTCAGCGAGCAGGTGTCGGGCGGCGTCGACGTCTACCAGATCCGCCAGCCCCTGGGCGTGGTCGCGGGGATCACCCCGTTCAACTTCCCGGCGATGGTGCCGATGTGGATGTTCGCGACCGCGATCGCGACCGGCAACACGTTCATCCTGAAGCCGTCCGAGAAGGATCCCTCGGCCGCCAACTTCCTGGCCGAGCTGCTCGCCGAGGCCGGCGTCCCGGACGGGGTCTTCAACGTGGTGCATGGCGACAAGGTCGCGGTCGACGCGATCCTGGCCCACCCGGACATCGCCGCCGTGTCGTTCGTCGGCTCGACGCCGATCGCCCGCTACATCTACGAGGCCGGCACGAAGGCCGGCAAGCGGGTCCAGGCCCTGGGCGGCGCCAAGAACCACATGATCGTCCTGCCGGATGCGGACATCGACATGGCCGCGGACGCGGCGATCTCGGCCGGCTTCGGGTCGGCGGGCGAGCGCTGCATGGCGATCGCCACCATCGTCGCCGTCGGCGACGTCGCCGATCCGCTCGTCGCCGCGATCAAGGAGCGGCTGCCGAAGGTCAAGGTCGGGCCGGGCAGTGACCCGACCGCCGAGATGGGTCCGCTCGTCACGAAGGTCCACCGCGACAAGGTGGCGTCGTACCTCGACAGCGGCCCGGCCCAGGGCGCGACGGTCGTCGCGGACGGCCGCGAGCACCCGCTCTACAAGGGCTCGGACGGGTTCTTCCTGGGCGTGTCGCTCATCGACAACGTGACGACGGACATGGATGCCTACCGCGACGAGATCTTCGGTCCGGTCCTGACGGTCATGCGTGTCAAGACGTACGAGGAGGCGGTCAAGCTCGTCAACGACAACCCGTACGGGAACGGCACGGCCATCTTCACCCGCGACGGTGGAGCGGCTCGCCAGTTCCAGTTCGAGGTGGATGCCGGCATGGTCGGCATCAACGTGCCGATCCCGGTCCCGGTCGCGTCCTACAGCTTCGGTGGCTGGAAGAACTCGCTCTTCGGCGACCTGCACATGTACGGCCCCGAGGGGGTGCAGTTCTACACCCGCGCCAAGATCGTGACGTCGCGCTGGCCGGATCCCGGCACGTCGAAGATCGACCTCGGGTTTCCGCGCACGCGCTAACCCTCGTCGATGAGTTCGTAGACGGCGCCGTCCGGGCCCCGGAAGTGGGCCCACGCGATGGCGCCGTCGCGCTGCGTCTCCCATAGGAATGCGATCCCGGCCGCCTCCAGCCGCTCGCGCATCTGGTCCGTGTCGTCCACGACGAACCCCACACAGGGCGACTCGCCGAACTCGACGTGGTCTTCATCCAGGGGGCCGTATGTGGATCTTGGTCCCGTCCCCGAGCCGGAACCAGACGAAGCGATCTGGCTCCTCGGCGACGACCGGCAACGCGAGCACGTCGCGATACAGCGACACGGTCGCTTCGTAGCGCTCCGTATCCGAGACGCGAACGCCGAGGAAACCGAGTCGCCGGATGCTCACGCTTCGCCTGGATCGGCTCGGCGGCGAGCGGCCCGACGGCGAGGATGTCGGCAAGCGCCCGGATCTCCGCCGGGCCGGTGCCGCAGCAGCCACCGAGCCAGGTCGCGCCAAGGACTGTCCAGGTCGCGACCGTCGCCGGCTCGAACCCGCCGTCGGCGTCTGCGACCCACGTCCTGGCGATCGCGTCCCACCGATCGCCGCCGTTCGGGTAGGCGATGAGCGGACGGTCCGTGACGGCACCTGCCCGCGCCAGGAGTTCCGGGAGGAACCTCGGCGCTGTGCAGTTGACGCCGACCGCCACGACGCGGGGGTGATCGCCGAGGGCCACGGCATCGGCGATCGGTTCGCCGGCGGATGTGGTCGTCGCGTCCCGGCACGAGTAGCTCAGCCAGGCCGGGACGTCCACCTCGTCGAGCAACCGGACCAGGACCTCCGCCTCGCGGACGGTCGGGATCGTCTCGAACGCGAGCAGGTCCGCACCGGCTTCGACCAGGGCCTCCATCCGGGGCCGGTGAAAGGCGGTGAGCGCCTCGGCACCTGGGTCGTAGTCGCCGCGGTACTCGGAACCGTCGGCCAGCATCGCGCCATATGGGCCCACCGAGCCCGCCACCAGCAGCGGTCCGGCGTCGGCCTCGCCGTCGTCCTCGCGAGGTGACTCGGTCCGCGCGTCGCGAGCGAGCTGGACGCTCAGCCGGATCAGGTCAAGCGCCGCCGCGCGATCCAGTCCGGCCGCCCCGAAACCCTCGATCGACGCCTGGTAGCTCGCGGTGATGGCGACCTGGGCGCCTGCCTGGAAGTACGCCGAGATGGACGTCTTCGATGGCGCCCGGGTCACTGAGCAGCAGGCGTGCTGACCACAGCCGGTCGGACAGGTCGTGGCCCCGGGCCATCAGCTCGGTCGCGAGACCGCCGTCGAGGACGACCGGACGGTGACCGGCGTGCCCGCCGAGGAGGTCCACTACGCCTCGAGCTGACGGTAGAGCAGGATCCGGTAGGGTCGCGGCGCCCCGAAGCCGAGTTTCTCGGCGACGCGGACCGAGGCGGCGTTGGTGGCGTCGCAGCTCCAGTACATGGTCAGGCCGCGTGCGGCCAGGGGGACCGCAAGCCACGCGATGGCCATGGTCGCGAAACCTTGCCCACGGTGTGCCTCGGGGGTGACCATGCCGACCTCGGCGACGCCTCGCCCGATGAACGGTGCGTATGCCTCGGCGAGGATCTCGTCATCGCGCATCAGGCAGAGCCCAACGGCGTGCTCGACGAACCCCTCGGGACTGCCGTAGGCGCCCACGACCAGGTCACGCCACTCACACCGGGCGATGAGGTCGGAGTCCATCGGTCGGACCGCCACGCCCGTCGGCAGACCGGCGCGGAGCGCTTCGAACCGTTCGCTCGAGGCATCGACCAGGTCGAACTCGAGTCGCTCGATGACGTTGGCGGGCGTGTCGGGCGTGACCGGACCGCCGGCGCCGCCCGGCCAGGTGAGGCCCACCACGGCATCGCGCCGCAGGTCGGCAAGGGCCGCTCGAAGGCCGCCTGCGAAGTCGTCCGGCTCACGAAGGCGATCCCCTGGGCGTCCTGCACCGCGGCCACATGCGGGTCGGTCGGATCGTCGGCGACGGCCCTCTCCACCGCCCGACCCTCGAGGATCCCGAAGAGCACTGGGGCATTCGGGAGGTTCGGATCGAACAGGTCCGGCAAGGCGGGGTGCCGGACGTCGATCGGGGGCATGGTCAGTGCAGTCGGACGTAGTCGGCCGGGAGCGCTTGATGAACTTG
>CAVZXQ010000019.1:0-287358 GCA_963779315.1 uncultured Chloroflexia bacterium
GGATCACCGCCGGCGACCACCTCGCTCGTGATGCCGGCGATGATGAGCGGGAAGAGCAGCCCGAGGCCGGCGGACAGGACCAGACCCACCATGGCGATGCCGAACGGCACCCAGTGCGGGCGCAGGTAGCGGAAGAGACGGCTCCACGGGACGCCACCGAAGCCGCGGACTTCCCGCACGACCGCTCCGGCGTCGGTCGGGACGCGCGCGAACTGCTGGGTCATCCCGCGATGATGTCACGCACAGCTTGACGTCGCCGCCTGCGGCGTCCGTGCCGCTCACAGGCCCTTCCAGGGGGCCCGACCTGAGTCACCCGGACACACAGAAGCGCCCGAAGGAACCGCCGATCCGTCCGTAGCGCCGCTGATTTGCATCCGCGACACCGCTTCTGGTGGGGCCCCTCCGGGCAAGACCTACAGTAGCCGGTCCCGGATGAGGTTGGAAGGGGTGTTATCCACGAGTTTCCGGGTCCGTCGGTCGATCTGGGAGACGTTCTCCACACCCTGTCCACCGATCGACCCTCGGCGGCTGCCGCGGCGCCTGGTGGCCGCAGGTCCAGCGGCCTCGGCGCCTTCCGGACACACGGAAACGCCCGAAGGAACCGCCGGTCCGTAGTCAACGCCGCTGATTTGCATCCGCGACACCGCTTTCGGTCTGGGGCCCCTTCGGGCAAGACCTACGTTACCCGACCTCGACCGGTTCCGCTACCTGGTTATCCACGAGTTTCCGAGAAGATGACGCCGATCCGGGGCGGTTCTCCACACGCCGTCCACGGTAGCCGACGGCATCGCGCTCAATCGACGTTCGAGTGGCCACTCGACAGCGCCAGCGAGGCCGACCGGGATGCCCCGAGGATCGATCGTCACGGTCCGCGCGATGGTGGGGCCGGTGATGCGTCCACCGCTCATGGCTTTCGCGTTCGAACTCGACCGTCTCCTGCCGCACCGCGAGATCCGGTCCGATCGCCACCACCTGCACGGATCGACGCTCCCCCACCCCGAGCGAACCGGCGAGTCGATATGCCGTGACCGCATCGGCGATCGGCCGTCCGTCCACGCGACAGGCCGTCCTCCGACTCCCCAGGGCAGGGCGATGTGCCGTACCCCGTCCGGCGCGACGACGTTCCCGTGGAGCATCGCGGCATCAGCGTCGGGATGAAGCGTCAGGAGTCCCGTCGGGCGTCGTCAGCTCGAGACGTGCTGGGCGCCCGTCAAGGTCGACTTCGAGCAGGAGGCTGTGGGTGATCGACCCGTCCCTCGTCGCGACGGCGCGCCACCGACGGCCGCGGCTACCGTCCGCCAGGGACCAGGTCAAGGTCGCGCCGTCCGCGAGGCGTGCGGTCCCGGCGCGGCGCAGGAAGGCGGTCACCCGGGAACGGCCTCTTCCGGCTGGGACTCAGCGGTGAACGACTCGGCCCAGCCGCGCGCGATGGCCTCCAACTCGCCGGCGAGTGACGGCGCCACGCGTCCGACCACCCGGACATCGCGCTCGCGGTACTCGAGGTCGACGGTCCCGCGCTCCCGGACCCGGGCGAGCAACTCGCCGCCGGTGTACGGCACGGCCACGTCCACGTCCACCCAGAGCGACGCAAGGACGGACGCGACCTCGCCGCGGAGCGTGTCCATGCCGAACCCGGTGAGCGCCGACACGAACACGGCGCCGGCGACGGCTGGTGCGACATTGGTGCCGTCATTCGCGGCTCTCGGCCAGCAGGTCAGCCTTGTTGTAGGCCACCACGCGTGGCTTCTCGCCGGCCCCCAGCTCATCGAGGACGGTCTGGACCGTGGCCCGATGCTCGCTGACGTGCGCGTCGGCGGCGTCGATGACTTCGATCAGGATGTCCGCCCGGTTGACCTCCTCGAGCGTCGCACGGAAGGCCTCGACGAGCTGGTGCGGCAGCTTGTGGATGAACCCGACCGTGTCGGTGATGATCGCCGTCTGGCCGTCGCCGAGCTTCACCTGGCGGCTGGTCGGATCGAGCGTCGCGAACAGCTTGTCCTCGGCCTTCGCCACCTCGGAACCGACGAGCGTGTTGAGGAGCGTGGACTTGCCGGCATTCGTGTAGCCGACGATGCCCACCGTGGGCCACAGGCGCCGATCGCGCCCGCGAGCGGCCGTCTCGCGCTGCTGGCGGACACCCTCGACCCGCTCCTTCATCTTGCTGATCCGCGTCCGGATGATCCGGCGGTCCGTCTCGAGCTGGCTCTCGCCCGGCCCGCGGGTGCCGATGCCGCCGCCGGTCCGCGACAGGTGGGTCCACAGCTTCGTCAGGCGCGGCAGCTGGTATTCGAGCTGGGCCAGCTCGACCTGGAGCCGCCCCTCGTGCGTCTGGGCGTGCAGGGCGAAGATGTCGAGGATCAGGCGGCTGCGGTCGATGACCTTGACCTTGAGCAGTTCCTCCAGGGCGCGCTGCTGGGCCGGCGACAGCTCGTCATCGGCGATGAGGACGTCGAAGCCGGTCTCGCGCTTGGCCGCGACGAGGTCTTCCGCCTTGCCCTTCCCGACATACCAGTTGGGATCGACATGGCGCCGGTTCTGCCACTCCGCGCCGACGACCTCACCGCCGGCCGTCGTGGCGAGCGCGGCCAGTTCGGCGAGCGAGTCCTCGGCGGTCCAGCCTTCGTCGGCACCCGTATCGACGGCCACGAGAAAGACCTTCTCGATGGGGACTTCCAGATCGATGAGCGAGTGGCTTGACATGGCCGAGGAAGGATAGTCCCTATGCGAGCGAGGAACGTCCGTCGATGAAGCTACGGACAGCGGCGAGCGCGGCCGCTGTCGGGTCCGAGTCGGTCGCGTCGATCCAGGTGAACGCCGGTTCCGAGCGGAACCATGTTCGCTGGCGCTTCGAGAACGCAACGGTGCGTGCGACGACGGCGGCGATCGCCTCGTCCTGCGTCTGGAGGCCATCGAGGACGGACCAGGCCTCCCGGTAGCCGATCGCCGAGAAGGCCGGCAGGTCGGCATCCCATCGCTGCCTGAGCCCGGCCGCTTCCGTCAGGAGCCCGGCCTCGAACTGGTCGCGTACCCGCCTGGCGATCCACTCGGCGTGTCGGCTCGTCTCCACGGTCAGGCCGAGGGCGAGCATCGGTCCCGGGTAGGAGCCTGCGGTGGGCAAGGTCGGCGTCACCTTGCAGCAGGGCGATCTCGAGGGCTCGCTCGACGCGACGAGGGTTGCTTCGCTCGATCGAACCGGCCAGCCTCGGGGCGAGTCCCACCAAGCGCTCGAACGTCCGCTCGAGCCCGTCGGTGGCGAGATCCGCGCGGACAGCTGCCCGGATCGCGGGATCCGCAGGCAGTCGTGCGGTATCCAGTCCGCGCATGATCGAGCGGAGGTAGAAGCCGGTCCCGCCGGCGAGCAACGCGACGCCGCCACGGGCACCGAGCGACGCGAGGACCGTGCCGACGTGGGCGTCGAAGGCGGCGACCGTGAAGACCTCGTCGGGATCGACCAGGTCCAGGCCGTGATGGATGACTCGAGCGCGGTCCCGCGAGGTCGCCTTGGCCGTTCCGATGTCCAGTCCGCGGTAGACCTGGCGAGAATCGGCGGAGATGATCTCGGCCACGTGGCCGTGTGAGGTGAGTGCCTCGGCGAGACGGATCGCGAGGCCAGTCTTGCCGGTAGCCGTCGCTCCACCCACGACGATCAGCGCCGGGAGGTCGCCCTTCACGCTCCGACGAGGGTCCCGCGCAGCGCATACGGGCCGGCGTGATCGACCCTGACCGCGACGGATCGTCCGATCAGCGCCGGGTCGCCGGCCAGGTGGACGAGCTTGTGCTCACGCGTCCGTCCGGTGAGCCCGGCGCCGGCGGTCGTGGCCCGATGGCTCGTGGTCGCCCCATCGTGATCGTGGCTGCGCGCCCGGGCCACGGCATCCACGAGGACGTCCACCTCTCGCCCGAGCCACGCCTGGTTCCGCTCGAGCCCGATCTGCTCCTGGCGCGCGAGCAGGACGTTCAGGCGGCGCTTCTTGTCGGCTGGAGCGACGTCGTCCGCGAGCTGGGTGGCGGGTGTCCCCGGCCGCACGGAGTAGGCCGCGGCGAAGACCTGGTCGTAGCGCACCGATTCGAGCAGCGCCAGCGTCGACTCGAACTGCGCCTCGGTCTCGCCGCAGAACCCGACGATGATGTCCGTCGAGATCGCGATGCCCGGGACCGCGGCGCGGATCGCCGTCAATCGCTCCAGGTAGTGCTCGATCGTGTACTGGCGGCCCATCCGGCGCAGGACGGCGTCGTCACCCGACTGGACCGGCAGGTGGAGGTGCTCGCACACGGACGCTGCAATCCGCCATGGCGGCGATCAGGCGATCCGACAGGTCCCACGGATGCGACGTCACGAATCGAAGGCGCGGGATCCCCAGCGCATCGATCGCGCGGATGAGCTCGGCGAGATCCGGCCGCCCTTCGAGGTCGAGGCGCCGGCCGGCCCAGCGGTCCGTGTCGACATGGGCGAAGCGTGCCTCGGGCGCGAGGTCATGCCCGTAGGAGTTGACGTTCTGGCCCAGCAGCGTGATCTCGCGGTACCCGGCATCGGCCAGGGAACGCGCCTCGGCGAGGACATCGTCGAACGGACGGCTGCGCTCCGGGCCGCGGCTGAACGGGACGATGCAGTAGGTGCAGGTCTTGTCGCAGCCGTAGATGATCGGCAGCCAGGCGCTGATGGCGCTGTCGCGTGCCACCGTTCCAGCTTCGACCGCGACCGATCGCGTGACCGCCAGGCGATCGGCGACGCCCACCACGTTCCGCCCGACGACGGTCGTCGCGCCGACGGCGCCGATGGGGGCCTGGGCGGAGGCAAGACCGAGCCGATCGATGAGTTCCGGCTCCTCGTCCGGGCGAAGGAACAGGTCCACGGCCGGGTAGCGCCGCCTCAGCCCGGTGCGATCGGGTTCGCGCACGGAGCAACCGGTCAGCACGACGCGCATACCGGGGTTGGCATCCTTCAGCCTCGCCAGCACGCCCTGGCGACCGATGACCTTCTGCTCGGCGCCTTCGCGGATCGCACACGTGTTGATGACGATGAGGTCGGCGGCCTCCATCGAGCCGGCTTCCTCACAACCTGCGGCCAGCAGCCGGCCGGCCATCTCCTCTGAGTCGCTGTGGTTCATCTGGCAGCCAAGGGTCCAGACGTGGAACCGGGGCAGGGCACGAGCGTCGGGCAGGAACTCTTCGACGCGACCGTCGGCCGGACTCGCGGGCAGCCGCGGCGCCACGGGCGGTGGAGCGACGCCATCGAGGAGGTCGATCACCGGCAGGGCACGAGAAGCGGGGCGGTCAGCAGTCACGGCCGGGCCATGGTACGACGAAGTCCGCGGCGGACCGATACTCTCTTGCCCATGGAACTGCTCGCCAACCCCGAAACCTGGATCGCCCTGCTGACGCTGACCGTACTCGAGGTCGTGCTGGGCATCGACAACGTCATCTTCATCTCGATCCTCGTCCAACGACTCCCGCTCGCGACGCGCGATCGGGCTCGCACCATCGGCCTGGGCCTGGCGATGGTCATGCGCATCCTGCTGCTGCTCACGATCTCCTGGATCGTGGGGCTGACGACGCCAGTCTTCGGCCTGTTCGGTCGAGAGTTCTCATGGCGGGACCTCATCCTGATCGCCGGTGGTCTGTTCCTGCTCTGGAAGGCGACGACCGAGATCGGCGAGTCGCTCGAGGGCGAACCGGCCCACCACGTGGATCCGAATGCCGGAACGGCATCGTTCGGCGGCGTCCTCGTGCAGATCGTCCTGCTGGACATCGTCTTCTCGCTCGATTCGGTGCTGACCGCGGTCGGCATGGTCGACGAAGTCGCGATCATGATCGCGGCCGTCGTCATCGCGGTCGGGGTGATGCTCGTGGCGTCCGGGCCACTGGCGGCCTTCGTCCACAAGCACCCGTCCGTGAAGATGCTCGCGCTGGCCTTCCTGTTGCTGATCGGCGTCACGCTGGTCGCCGATGGATTCGGGTTCCACATCGACAAGGCGTTCATCTACGCGGCGATGGCCTTCAGCGTCTTCGTCGAGGCTCTGAACCTGCGCGCGCGGAGCCGGCGTCGGCAGCCGGAACCGGTCGAGCTGCGCCCGACGTTCGTGAAGGAGGAAGCCGAGGGCGACCCCGGCAGCTAGGGTCTGCCGATCCTCGCGAGGAGGGCCGTCGCCCACCTCCGGCGGGACCCACAGGGCCGCATGCGACTCGGCATACGGGCCCAGGTCGCCGTGGTAGTCGGAGCCTCCGGTCGCGAGCAGGCCCAGCGTCACTGCCACCTGGCCCACCGCGGCGGTCGCGGCGGCGTCGAAGCTCCGATAGTGCACCTCGAGCCCGGCGAGCCCGACCTCGACCAGCTCGCGAAGCAGGTCCAGCCGCGCGGGCGCCTCGCGGAAATGGGCCAGGACCGGGATGCCGCCGGCGGCGAGTGATGGCCCGGATCGCGTCTTCGGGTCCGAGCCCCTCGCGCCTGACGTACGCCGGGCATGCCATGGCCGATGAGCCGTGCGAACGCATCCTCGACACTCGACGCGAAGCCGGCAGCCATCAGGGCCCGCGCGATGGTCGGCCGCCCGACCGCATCGTCGTCGCCCGGGTCAAGCAGGGCGACCTGCGCATCGATCGGCATGCCGAGCTCGCGCAGTCGATCGACGGTCCGGGCGAACCGCAGGTGGCGCTGGTCGCGCTGACCCGCGAGGGCGGCCTCGAAGGCCTCGTCGTCCGGGTCCATCCCGAAGCCGAGGATGTGGAGCTCCCCTTCCCAGAGGCCCAGGTCCCGGGTGACGAGTGCGTTGATCTCGACGCCGGGGATGAGGGTCATGTCCGCCGGAACGACGTCGGACCCGACGACCTGCCGATACCCGGCGAGCGTGTCGTGATCGGTCAGGGCGAAGGTCCGGACGCCCGCTTCATACGCGGCTGCGACGAGGGCGGCAGGCTCCAGGACGCCGTCGGAGCGCAGCGTGTGCGAGTGCAGGTCGACCGGCGACGGTCCCGGTGGGACGACCGCACCTTCGGGCCGCAGCGGTGCGTGGCGTCGTCCGGCGCGAGGGCACCGGGCGGTCAGGCCTCCAGGAGCCGCTGGATGCGCTCGAGGGCGATGGCCCGACCGGTCGCCGGATCGATGTCGATCTGGAGCGCGTTGAAGATGACCGGCCCCTCCCCGACCTCGAAGCGGGTGGGCAGCGCGTTGATGAAGCGCGGCAGGACGGTCCTGGGGGCGAACCCGATGACACTCCAGATCGGTCCGGTCATGCCCAGGTCCGTCTGGTAGGCGGTCCCCTGCGGGAGGATCCGCTCGTCGCCGGTGACCACGTGGGTATGCGTGCCGACGACGACGCTGACCCGGCCGTCCAGGTACAACCCGAGGGCGTTCTTCTCCGATGTCAGCTCGCAGTGGAAGTCGACCAGGCGGACCGGGGGCAGCGGCTCGGACGCCTCATCGAACAGGCGGTCCGCCTCGGTGAACGGGTTCTCGATCGGCTGCATGTAGGTCCGGCCCTGGAGGTTGATGACCGCGATGTCGGTGCCGTCCATCGCCTGGTAGGTGCCCCAGCCTCGCCCGGGGACCTCGTGCGTCCCGTAGTTGTGGGGCCGCAGGACCCGGTCGCTGGCCTCCAGGAACGGGTAGATCTCGCGCTTGTCCCAGATGTGGTTCCCGGACGTGATGACGTCCACGCCGCGAGGCCAGGAGCGACTCGGCGGTCGACGGGGTCAGGCCCATCCCGCCGGCGACGTTCTCGCCGTTGGCGGTGACGAAGTCGATGCCGCGCTCGTCGCGCAGGTCGGACAGCATCGCCTCCACGGCGGCCCGGCCGGGCTTGCCGATCAGGTCGCCGATCATCAGGACCCGGCAGGCCCCTGCGGCCGCGGCGCGTTGCCGTTGGGCGGGTTGCCGAGGCGGGTGCGCCCGATCGGGCCGGTGCCGGCCGCGTGATCCTCGGCGGCCATGCGGCCTACTTCGCGAACTCGACGGCGCGCGTCTCGCGGATGACCGTGACCTTGATCTGGCCCGGGTAGGTCAGCTGGTCCTCGATCTTCTTGACGATGTCGCGGGCGAGGCGCGAGGCCGTCAGGTCGTCGATCTCCTCGGGCCGAACGAGGATCCGGACCTCGCGTCCGGCCTGGACGGCGAACGAGCGCTCGACGCCGGCGAAGCTCTCGGCGATCGCCTGGAGGTCCTCGAGGCGCTTGACGTAGGTGTCCATCGCCTCGCCGCGGGCGCCCGGGCGCGATGCGCTGATGGCATCGGCGATCTGGACGATCGGGGCCTCGAGGCAGGCGTACTCGACTTCCTGGTGGTGGGCGGCGATGCCGTTGACCACCTTGAACGGCAGGTTGTGTCGCTGGGCGATCGCGGCGCCGATGGCGGCGTGCGGACCCTCCACCTCGTGATCGACGGCCTTGCCGATGTCGTGGAGCAGACCGCCCATCTTGGCGACCTGCACGTCGGCGCCGATCTCCGCGGCGATCACCGCAGCGAGATGGCTGGTCTCGACGACGTGGTTCAGCACGTTCTGACCGTAGCTGGTGCGGAACTTGAGGCGGCCCGAGCAGCCCGATGATCTCGGCCGGGAGACCCGGGACGCCCGCCTCGTACGCGGCCCGCTCGCCGGCCTGGCGCATGACCAGTTCGACCTCGGCGCGTGCCTTGGTGACGACTTCCTCGATGCGACCGGGATGGATCCGGCCGTCGGCGATGAGCTTGGTGACGGCGATCCGGGCGATCTCGCGCCGGACCGGGTCGAAGCTCGAGAGGATGACCGTCTCGGGCGTGTCGTCGACGATCAGGTCCACGCCGGTGGCCTGTTCCAGGGCGCGGATGTTGCGGCCCTCGCGGCCGATGATCCGGCCCTTCATCTCGTCCGATGGCAGGTGGATCACCGAGACCGTGTGCTCGGCGGTGTGGTCCGCGGCGACCCGCTGGATCGCGGTGACGACGATGTCGCGGGCTCGTTCCTGGGCCTCCTCGCGGGCGGACCGCTCGATCGCACGGGCGATCTTCACGGCGTCATGCTCGGCCTCTTCGCGGACGGCCTCGACGAGGACGGCCTTGGCATCCTCGGCCGACATCCCGGACGCGCGCTCGAGGGCGGCGACCTGCTCCTGCTGGGCCCGGGCGAGCTCCTCGCGAGACTTGTCGAGTTCGCGCTCGCGATCGAGGAGCTTCCGGTCGCGCTGCTCGAGCATGTCCGTGCGCTGGTCCATCTGCTCGTCTCGCTGGAGCAGGCGCCGCTCGAGGCCGGCGAGTTCGCCACGCTTCGCGCGCGCCTCGTCCTCGGCCTCCGCCTGCATCCGGAGCTTCTCGTCCTTCGCCTCGAGGATCAGCTCCTTCTGGCGCGCCCGTGCCTCGGCCTCGATCCGGCGAGCGTCGGCCTGGGCCGTCTTCATCGTCTGGGATGCCCAGATGCTGCGGGCGAGTACGCCAAGAACAGCTCCGATAGCGGCGGCCACGAGGGCCACCGCCACGACGAGCGGTGTGTCCATCTTCTCGGTCCTCCCGTCCGGTCGATTTGTGCGACCGGAGGTCTCATGTGTCGTAGCGGTGCCGTCGCGTGGCCGGGGGACGTCGGCTTGCGCCCCGTCCCTGGGGATCCGTCCGTGGGCCGCGATGACTACCGTGCTGGGTCTGAAGGCACGCCGCTCGGAGCGACGCGTCGATTCGTCTGTCGCGTAGCCTACGGCGACTGGCCCCGAAGGGCAACCGACGCGTCAGCAGGCACGCGATCGGCCGTCCTCGACCGTTGCACGACGCGGCGCCGCGGACCGGACGACCTGCGACGCCGCCAGGTGTCGCTCGTCGGCGACTTGGGCGCGGTCGCTGGATGGACTCCGGCGACTGGGCGATCTGTCGTGCCGCGGCGAGCGTGGGCCGAGCGATTCTCGGCTGGTTCCTGGCTTGACGACTCGCCGGCGGCGCCGAGTGACGGCTCCACCCGACATCTGGCGGTTTCACGATGCGACGCTCGGGGTCGAGATCGGGTCAGGTCCGTCGTCAGGGCGAGCATCATCGCTGTCCGGTCGGCGCGACGTTCGGTCGCGGCGGCGCGACGCGACCTCGCGGCACGTCTCGGGATCGAATCCGTTGCGCGCCAGGAGCGAGTACGCGCGCGCCCGGCGCTGGCGGGGATCCGCACGCGAGCGAGCGACCTGCGTGCTTGGCCATCAGCCGCTCGGCCGCGGCACGATCCGCGGACACGGGTTCGACATCGGGGTCCGCCTCGTTCGGAGTCCTGGCCGTGCTCCCCGATCCCGCCCGCCCGGCGAGCCGCCAGGACCTCGTCGATCACCGCCCGGTCGACGCCCTTCTGGCCAAGCTCCACCCGGATGGCGCGCTCGCCGCGTGGGCGGGACCGGTCGCGCGACTCGACCCACGCCCGGGCGAACGCGTCGTCATCGAGCATGCCGAGTTCGGTCATGCGCTCGATCGCGCCATCGATCAGGTCCGCCCGATAGCCCGCGGTGGTCAGTCGGCGCCGCACCTCGGCGACGGACCGTGAGCGCACCTCCAGGAAGCGCGCAGCCGCCTCGAGGACGACGGCCGGGTCGTCGATCGCCGCTCGCCGCTCCCGCCGCTCGGCGAACGACTCCCGGTGTCGCGGCGCGCGGCCTGCCGGACGGGATGCAGTCTCATCGGCCACGTCCGAGGTCTACTCGGCCTCTTCGATGCCCTCGACGGGGATCTGGACCTCGTTGATCTTGGCCCGGATCCGACGATCGATCTCCTCGGCCACCGGGTGTTGGTCTTGAGGAACTCCTTGGAGGCCTCGCGACCCTGGCCCAGCCGGGTCTCGTCGAAGTTGAACCAGGCACCGGTCTTGCTGACGACGTCCATCGCGACCCCGACGTCCAGCAGGCCACCCTCCTTGGAGATGCCCTCGCCGTACATGATGTCGAATTCGGCGACCCGGAACGGTGCGGCGACCTTGTTCTTCACGACCTTGACCCGGCAGCGGTTCCCGACGGACTCGGTGCCGGTCTTGATCGTCTCGACCCGCCGGATGTCCAGGCGGACCGACGCGTAGAACTTGAGGGCGCGGCCGCCGGGCGTCGTCTCGGGATTGCCGAACATGACCCCGATCTTCTCGCGCAACTGGTTGGTGAAGACGAGCGCGGTGTTCGAGCGCGAGACGGCGCCCGTCAGCTTGCGCAGGGCCTGGCTCATGAGTCGAGCCTGGATGCCCATGAAGCTGTCGCCCATCTCGCCTTCGATCTCGGCCCGCGGGACCAGGGCGGCGACGGAGTCCACGACGACGCAATCGATGCCACCGGACCGGATGAGGGTTTCGGTGATCTCGAGCGCCTGCTCGCCGGTGTCCGGCTGGCTGACGAGCAGCTCGTCCACGTTCACGCCGCAGGCGCGGGCGTAGGCCGGGTCGAGGGCATGCTCGACATCGATGAAGGCGACCACGCCGCCGCGCTTCTGCGCCTCGGCGAGGACATGCTGGCAGACGGTGGTCTTGCCGGACGATTCCGGTCCGAAGATCTCGGTGATACGGCCACGCGGGATGCCGCCGACGCCCAGGGCGAGGTCCAGGGCGATGGATCCGGTCGAGATGTAGTCCACGGCCTGGCGCTCGGCCGATCCGAGCTTCATGATCGCGCCGCGACCGAACTGCTTCTCGATACTGGCCAGGGCGGCATCCACCGCCTTGCCACGTTCGGCCGTCGCCCGTTCCGCGTTGCGCTCGTCGGTCATCGCCATCGGTCCGTCACGCTCCTCATCCGATCCGTTGGGCCGCTCAGCGGAGCGGCGCGCGATGGCGTCCGTCCGGCTGGTCAGCTGTCTTCGCCCGGTTCCTCGTCCACGACGACGACCGGCTTCTCCTTGCGCGGCTTGCGGATCACCTCGACGTTGGCCGGTGGATCCATCATCGGCGACACCTTCGGTGCGCCCGACTTGGCCTTCGGCTTCTTCTTGGCTTCCTTGCTGGGTCGATCCCGTGAGCCCATGGCCCTGCCTCCGCGTCGTCGTCCAGGCTACTGACGGACCCTTCACGCCGACTTGACCGCCACTTCACTGCGGCTTATCCGTCCGGCGCGCAGGCGCAGTCCGGGGAGTGCCGCCGGGAAGGAACCGTCCGTGATCGCGCTTCGGATCCTGGCCATGAAGTCTAGGGTGAAGGTCAGGTTGTGACAAGTCGCGAGACGGTATCCCAGGAGCTCCCGGGCCCGGAACAGATGGGCCAGATAGGCCCGCGAGAAGTGCCGGCAGGCGAGGCACGGGCAGTCCTCCTGGATCGGCGCCGGGTCATCGAGGAACGCCTGGTTCCGGATGTTCATCCGGCCCCCCGGGATCCACAGCTGGCCGTTCCGGGCGACACGCGCCGGCAGCACCGAATCGAACAGGTCCACGCCCCGATCCACGGCCTCCAGGATGTCCGCCGGCGAGCCCAGACCCATCAGGTAGCGCGGCCGCGGGTCGTTCGCGAGCAGCGGCACCACGATGTCGAGTGCCGCGTCTCGCTGGGCCGGGGTCTCGTCCCCCGCCAGGCCCCCGATGCACAGCCCGTCGACCGGCAGGTCCGCGATGAACCGCGTGGACGCCGCGCGCAGGTCCGGTTCCAGGCCGCCCTGGATGATCCCGAACAACGCCTGGTCCTCGCGCCCATGCGCCGCGACACACCGTTCCGCCCAGCGATGGGTCCGATCGGTCGCGTCGGCCACGACGGCACGCGACGAGGTCGGGAAGACGGGCTGATCGAAGGCGACCGCGATATCGGACCCGAGCGCCTCCTGGACCGCGGTCGCCAGCTCCGGCGTGAACGTGTGGGTCGATCCGTCGATGTGGCTGCGGAAGGTCACGCCGTGCTCGTCGACGACGCGCAGGTCCCCGAGCGACACGACCTGGAAGCCGCCCGAGTCGGTCAGGATCGGTCCGTCCCAGTCCATGAACCGATGCAGGCCCCCGAGCCGGGCGATCCGCTCGTGCCCGGGTCGCAGGTAGAGGTGGTAGGTGTTGGAGAGGATGATCGACGCCCCGACGTCGCGGATATCGTCCGGGGAGAGGGCCTTGACGGTGGCATTGGTCCCGACCGGCATGAACTGCGGCGTCTCGACGGTGCCGTGCGTCAGCGTCAGGGTCCCGGCGCGCGCACGGGTCGAACCGTCAGCCGGTGGCGGCGTGGTGACCTCGTACCGAGCGGCCGCGCCGACGTAGGGTGACGTCACTCGGCCCCCGGCGGCGGTTCATCCCAGAGGCCAACGAGCGTGCGGGTCGGCGCGACGAGGCGGCGGGATCTCGTACCCGAGTCCGGCCATGTGGGTCCGGGCGAGCTCCGTCGCGATGCGGCCCTGCGGTGTCCGGTCGATGAAGCCGAGACGGAGCAGGAACGGTTCGTAGACGTCCTCGATCGTCTCGATCTCCTCGGATAGGACGGCGGCCAGCGCCGCGACGCCGACGGGCCCCGATCCGAACTTCTGGATGATCGCCGCCAGGAGCTTGCGGTCGGTCGAGTCGAGGCCCTCGTCGTCGATCTCCATGGCCCGCATCGCCGCGGTCGCCGTCGCCTCGTCCACGCGTCCATCGCCGTGGACCTCGGCGTGGTCGCGGACCCGCTTGAGCAACCGGTTGACGATCCTCGGCGTCCCCCGTCCTCGTCTGGCGATGGCGACGGAGGCGGCCGCGTTCGATCTCCACGCCAAGGATGGCAGCGGACCGATCGACGATCGCGGTCGAGTTCATCGTCCGCGTAGAAGTCGAGGCGGTAGGTCGCGCCGAACCGGTCGCGGAGCGGGCTGCTGATCCGGCCAGCCCGGGTCGTGGCTCCCACGACCGTGAACGGTTTGAGGCTGAGTCGCAGCGACCGGGCCGAAGGCCCCTTGCCGATCATCACGTCCAGGGCGTAATCCTCCATCGCCGGATAGAGGATCTCCTCGACCGCCCGGTTGAGACGATGGATCTCGTCGATGAACAGGACGTCCCGCTCGTCAAGCGACGTCAGGATCGCCGCGAGGTCCCCCGCTCGCTCCACGGCCGGTCCCGACGTATAGCGGACGTTGACCCCGAGTTCGCGGGCGATGATCGTGGCGAGGGTCGTCTTGCCGAGGCCGGGTGGGCCGTACAGCAGGACGTGGTCCGCGGCTTCTCCCCTCCCCTTGGCCGCCGTCAGCAGCACGGACAGGTTCGCCTTGACCTCGCGCTGGCCGATGTATTCGCCCAGGGTCCGCGGGCGCAGGGTCCCTTCGATGATGAGGTCGCCCTCGGCCTCCGGGTCCGCCGACAGGATGCGTGAGAGATCGTCCGTCACGTCGCGCAGGATAGCATGTCCGCGACCATTTCGCACGGATGTTCACATTGGCGTCGGCCATCACCCACTTGCGGGTAGGCATTGCTCTACGATGCCGCCATGCGACTGTCACGCCGCTCCGAGTACGGCCTGCGCGCGCTGGTCGACCTGATCCGCCACGAAGGCGAGGGCCCGATCCCGCTGGCCACACTGGCGGAGCGGAACCGCCTGCCGGCGAAGTTCCTCGAGCAGATCATGGCGACGCTCAAGCACGCCGGGATCGTTCGGACGACACTCGGGTCGCACGGTGGCTACGCGCTGACGGCGGATCCGGAGTCGGTGTCCCTCGGTCGCGTCATCCGCCTGCTGGACGGTGCACTGGCCCCCCTCCCGTGCGTGTCGTTGCGCTACTACGAGTCGTGCTCCTGTCCCGACGAGGCGACCTGTCCCCTGCGCGACGTCATGATCGACGTGCGCGACGCCATGCTCGAGATCCTCGACCGGGAGACGTTGGCGCACCTGGCGGCACGAGAGGGCCAGGCCTCGATCGATCCGCGGAACCGCCATGCGGACGCCCTGGCCGGCCTGCGTCCGTGACCGGCCTGCGTCGGTGATCAGTCGCGGACGAGGCTCCGCAGCGCGGCCTTGACCCGGTCTTCCAGGGTCGTCCCGACGCCGACCTCCGACAGGGCGGCCCGCGACGCTTCCCGCGCCTCGCCGAGCGAGTAGCCCAGCGCCTGGAGGGCGGCCACGATCTCGCCCTCACCGGCCGTCGCGCCGAGTGCGCCTGGACCGGCGACCGAGACGCCGGCCGCGGTGACCTTCTCCTTGAGTTCGAAGATGATCCGCTCCGCCAGCTTCTTGCCGACGCCCGGGATCGAGACGAGGACCGCCTGATCCTGGAGCATGATCGCAAGCTGGAGTTCGGCGGTCGGCCGGCTGCCCGCGACCGCCAGGGCGACCTTGGGGCCGACGCCCGTCACGGTCAGGAGCAGCGTGAAGAATCCAAGGTCGTCGGCCGCGCGGAAGCCATACAGCGCTTGCTGGTCCTCGCGGACGAGGTGGTAGGTGTGCAGCTTGAGCCGGCGATCCGGGCTGCGCCGCGGCCAGGATGGCAGGTGCCGCGAACACGCGATAGCCGATGCCGCCGACTTCGATGACGAGCGAATCCGAGGCGACCGCGCCGACCGTCCCCTCGAGCGAGGCGATCACCTGGCGCCCGTCACGCGATCATCCGTCAGGAGGCGTTGCGCTTCGCGGAGCGCTCGTGGGCAAGCGCCTCACGCACGGCCCGGTCGTAGCCGCTCTCGCCCCGGGTGATCGGCGCGACCGCGGCACGGTCCATGACGGCCGCCGTGAGGTGCCGCCCGACTCGTTCCGTGTTCGCTGCCCAGGCGGCGATCGCGAGCGCGTCGGACGCATCGTCCGGTCGCGGCAGGTCGGCCATGCCCAGGACCAGCTGGACCATCCGGGCGACCTGGTCCTTGTCCGCGGCCCCGTAGCCGGCGATCGCGCTCTTCACTTCGTTCGGCGTCGCCTCGCGGACCGGCACACCGTGCTGCGCGGCCGCCAGGAGCACCACCCCGCGGGCCTGTCCGACACCGAAGGCCGTCTGGACGTTCTTGGAGAAGAACAGCCGCTCGACGCCCATGAGCCCAGGCTTGTGCAGCGCCAGCAGCTCGTCCACGAGTGAGTGGATCGCCAGCAGCCGCTCCGGCAGCGGCAGGTCCGGGCTCGTCACCAGGCACCCGTGGTCCACCTCGCGCAATCGGCCGCCAGTCCGCTCGATGATCCCGTAGCCTAAGGCGGCCGTTCCCGGGTCGATGCCCAGGATGATCACCCGGCGACCTCGGCGTACACGTCCTCGGGGATGTCGAAGTTGGCCGTCACGCGCTGCACGTCATCGAGGTCCTCGAGCAGCTCGACGAGTCGCAGTGCCTGGCGCGCGCGATGGGAGTCCAGTTCGACGGTCTGCTTGGCGATCATCGCGGACTCGGCGGACTCCACCTTGATCCCGGCGGACTCGAGGCGCGTGACGGACGGACTGGAGATCGCCTGGCGAGGTGTAGATCTCGATCGTGTCCGGATCCTCGGTGTAGACGTCATCGGCGCCGGCATCGATCGCGGCCAGGGTGACCTCGTCGGCATCGATGCCCGCGCGCGGGACCGAGATGAGGCCCCGCGGCTCGAACTGCCAGGCGACCGCGCCGGAGCCCGCGAGCTGCCCGCCGCTCTTGGTGAACATCGAGCGGACGTCCGCCGCGGTCCGGTTCTTGTTGTCGGTCTGGGTCTCGACCAGGATGGCGATCCCGCCGGGTCCGTAGCCCTCGTAGACGATCTCCTCGAACTGGTCGGCATCGCCGCTACCGGTCGCCTTGTCGATCGTCCGCTTGATGTTGTCCGCCGGCATGTTGACGGCGCGGGCCTTCTCGATCGCGAGCCGCAACCGATAGTTGGCATCGGGATCGCCGCCGCCCTGGCGGGCCGCCACGGAGATCTCGCGGGCGACCTTCGTGAACAGCGCCCCGCGCTTGGCATCGGTGATGCCTTTCGCGCGCTTGATCGTGGACCACTTCGAATGACCTGACATCGCGGGCCGGAGTATAGCCGACTATCATGGCCTGACCCGCCTCCCGTCAGCCATCCCGGTCGCTCACCCAGCCAAAGGACCGATGAACCCATGACGATGAAGAGTGTCGATCTCCCCCACCTGCGCAGCGTGGTGCTCACCGGGCACGTCGGTTCCGGGAAGACCACGCTGGCCGAGCAACTGCTCTTCAGCGCCGGGGCGATCGCCCGGCTGGGACGGGTGGATGACGGGACGGCCCACCTCGATTTCGAGCCGGAGGAGCAGAAGCGCCGCGAGTCGCTGAGCCTCGCGGTCGGGACGTTCGAACGCGACGGCACCCGCATCTCGCTCGTGGACACGCCCGGCTATCCGGATTTCGTGGCGGATGTGATCGAGGGCTTCGCCGCAGCCGATGGCGCACTCTTCGTGATGGACGCGTCGGGCAGCGTGGAAGCCGGCCTCGAGCAGGGCGTCGCGCTCAGCCGGTCGTCCGGCACGGCAGCCTGCTTCTTCATCAACAAGTGCGATCGCGAGAACGCGGACCCATCCGGCGCACTCGACAAGTTGCGCGCCACGTTCGGGAACAAGATCGCGCCGATCCAGCTCGCGATCGGGGCGGCCGACACGTTCAGCGGCTACGTGGATCTCGTCCACAACAAGGCGTACCAGTGGGACGGCAAGGCCGAAGTGGAGATCCCGATCCCGGCCGAACTGCTCGAGGAGGCCGCCCGGCGCCGCGACCAGCTCCTCGAGGCGGCCTCCGAGGCGGACGACGACGTCCTGGCCAAGTATCTCGACGGCGAGACGATCACGGACCCGGAGCTCGAGGCATGCCTGCGCAAGGGCGTCAAGGAATCGGTCCTCGCCCCGGTCCTGCTCGGCAGCGCGACGAAGGGGATCGGCCTCCGCGGACTGCTCGACGCCTTCGTGCGCTATCTGCCCTCGCCCGCCGACGAAGCTCCGGTCAAGGCCGTCGACGCATCCGGCACGACCGTCGAGATCCCGGCCGACGAGGATGGGCCACTCCTGGTCCGGGTCTTCAAGACGACCGCCGATCCGTTCGTCGGCCGCCTGACCTACCTGCGGGTCCTCTCGGGCACGCTCCGGTCCCAGGCCCACGTCTGGAACGCCAACCACTCGGCCGACGAGCGGATCGGTCAGTTGCTCCTCCTGCACGGGAAGGAGCAGGAGGCCATCGGCGAGCTGAAGGCGGGCGAGATCGGCGCGATCGCGAAGCTGTCCGTCACCGAGACCGGCGACACGCTGTGCGCCCAGGCCGCTCCGCTGACGCTGCCGCCGCTCGAGTTCCCGGCACCCTCCCTGGTGGTGGCCATCGAACCCGTCTCGAAGGGCGATCTCGACAAGATGGGCCCGGCACTCGCCCGGATGCTCGAGGAGGAACCGACCGTCCGGCTGGAGCGGACATCCATCGGCGAACAGGTCCTGCGGACGATGGGCGAAGCGCATACCTCGGTCATCATCGAGCGGCTCAAGCGCAAGTTCGGGGCCGCCATCGCGACGCACACGCCACGTGTCCCGTACAAGGAGACCATCCGGGGCACGACCAAGGTCCACGGCCGCTACAAGAAGCAGACCGGCGGCCACGGCATGTTCGGCGACGTCTGGCTGGAGCTCGAGCCCAATCCGGAAGGCGGCGTGGTATTCGCCGAGCGCGTCGTCGGCGGCTCGGTCCCCAAGGGGCTTCTTCGCCGGTGTCGAGAAGGGCATCCGGGATGCGGCCGCGGAAGGCGTGTTCGCCGGGTATCCCCTCTCGGACATCAAGGCCACCCTGTACGACGGATCGTTCCACCCGGTGGACTCCAATGAGATGGCGTTCAAGATCGCCGCCTCGATGGCCCTCAAGGACGGCGTCCACAACGCCAAGCCTGCCCTGATGGAACCGATCATGGCGGTCACGATCCGCGTGCCCGAGATCTACATGGGCGAGGTCAACCGTGACCTGAATGGCCGTCGCGGCCGGGTCCTCGGGCATGGACTCGGACGACGGGATGCAGGTGATCACCGCGCACGTCCCGCAGGCCGAGCTGTTCAGCTACGCGACCGAGCTACGGTCGCTGACCCACGGGCGAGGCACCTTCAGCGCCGAACCGGACCACTACGACGACGTGCCGGGCCACATCGCCGAGAAGGTCATCGAGATCCACCGCAAGGAGCTCGAGGCAGCCGGCGGGCACGGAGCGCGCTGAGGACGGAGCGTGCGGGCGCCGGATTGTTCATGATCTCGGACGAGTCGCATCAAGAGGAGCTTGGGCCGTTCGGGACGCTCGAAGAAGCCCTAGCAGAGGTCCATCGCCTCGCTTCGATCCCGTGGGATGAGGCACCCAATCTCTTCCGCATTGATCGCGACCGTATGGGTCGGAGGCTTCGAGCCCAGTAACCCAGGTCCGACCTAGTCAGAGTGACCCGAGCGCCGCGAGCACGTCGCCGAGATCCATCGAACCATCCAGGAGTGCACGGCCGACGATCGCACCGGCACAACCGAGATCGCGTACGGCCCGCAGATCGGCCAGGGTCGCCACGCCGCCAGATGCGATGATGGCTCCACGATCGAGGGCGATGAGGCGCTCGTAGAGGGCCAGGTCCGGGCCGCCGAGGAGGCCATCACGATCGATCGCTGTGACCTCCAAGGTGGTCACGCCGACGTCGGACAGCCGTCGATCGCATCCAGCGCATCGGTGCCACGCGGCGTTCTGGCGCCCAGCCGTGCCCGACGGCGAGACCGTCCCGAACATCGATCGCGACGACGATGCGCTCCGCACCGTGAGCCGCGACGAGTCGCTTGACGAACTCTGGATCCTGTAGGGCAGCGGTGCCGACGACGGCACGAACTGCCCCGGAAGCCAGGGCGGCCGCCACCGAGCCCGACGTCCGGAGGCCGCCCGCGACCTCGACTTGCAGCCGCTCCCCCACCGCATCGACGATCGACCGCACGACGGCACCGTTGACCGGCTCCCCCGCCCTCGCGCCGTCGAGGTCAACGACGTGCAGCCACGTCGCCCCGGCATCGGCGAACCCGCGCGCGACCGCCACCGGATCGTCGCTGTAGACCGTCTCGCGAGCGAAGTCGCCTTGGCGCAGGCGGACGACCCGGCCGGCGCGAAGGTCGATCGCGGGCAGGATGTCGAAGGGCGTTGCGGCGGTCATGGCAGCATGATATCGTAGTAGCACGCTAACACGCTAGCAGCACATGACGGAGGGCCAGACCCATGGCCGACGACTGGAAGACACCCGACGGCCGAGGCGTTGTTCGACGCGATCGGCTCGCTCGAGGGCCTCGAGGAGACCGAGCGCTTCTTCCGCGACCTATGCACGCTCACGGAGCTGCGCGACATGTCGCAGCGGTGGGCGGTCGCCCGGCTGCTCGATGACGGGCTGCACTACGCGGAGATCTCGAAGCGGACCGGGCGCCAGCACCGCGACCATCACCCGGATCGCCTCGTGGCTGAACCACGGCGAGGGCGGCTACCGGGCCGTGCTGGACAAGCGACGTGAGCGAGCGGCTGCGCCTGGCCGTCCCGAACAAGGGCCGCCTGGTCGAACCCACCCTCAGCCTGCTGCACGACGCCGGGCTCGTCTTCGAGGAGCACGATCGCAGCCTGGTCGCTCGCGTCCAGAACTTCGACCTGGACATCCTGTTCGTGCGCACCAACGACGTCATCGAGTTCGTCGGGGACGGCGTCGCGGACCTCGGGATCACCGGGGTGGACCTCCTGAGCGAGTCCGGAGCCGACCCTGCCGCGCGTCCGCGACCTCGGCTACGGCCGATGCCGGCTGGCCGCTGCCGTCCCGACGGACAGCGCCTACCGGACCATCGAGGACCTGGCCGGGCTGCGCGTCGCGACCGCCCACCCGAACACGACGCGGCGCTTCTTCGCGGAGCAGGGCATCGCCGTCGAGGTCGTCCCGATCTCCGGGCGCCGTCGAGGTGGCACCGCGGCTCGGCCTCGCGGAGGCGATCGTCGATCTCGTCTCGACCGGGTCCGACCCTGGTGATGAACGGCCTGCGCCAGGTCGGCGACGTCCTGGTCAGCGAGGCGATCCTCGTCGCGAACCCGAACGCGGACGCGTCGCGCGCGGACGAGCTCGCCGCCATCGACACGATGCTGAGCGCCGTCCTGGCCGCGCGCGGACGCAAGTACCTGATGATGAATGCGCCGGCCGCATCGCCAGGCGGACCTCGAACCGCTCCTGCCGTCGCTCGAATCGCCGACGGTCATCCCGCTCGCCCACGACGGGATGATCGCCATCCACTCGGTCGTCGGCAGCGACGAGGTCTGGGGCCTGCTGCCGCGCCTGAAGGCCGCCGGCGCGTCCGGGATCCTGGTCCTGCCCATCGAGAAGATCGTCGCGTGACGGCGGTGCGAACGTTCGACCCGGTGACGGCGATCCGTCGCCTGGATCTCGCCGCCGTCCTGGCCGGCGACCCGGCGGTCGTCCGACGAGCGCGACGCGCTGATTCGTCGGGGGGCGGTCCCGGATGCCTCGGTGCGCGATGCCGTCCGGGCAACCCTCGCGCGCCGTGCGGTCCGATGGTGCCGATGCCGTCCGGGAGGCGAACGCACGCGTGGGCGGCGGTCGCCCGGACGGACGCCTCGTGCTGACATCGAACGAGCTGCGGGAAGCCCGCGACCGCCTCGAACCGGACGTGCGAGCGGCTCTCGACCAGGCCATCGACCACGTCCGGCGGTTCGCCGAGACCCAGCGACCGCGAATCCACGCACACGACGGTCGCGCCGGGGATCGACATCGAGCGTCGCTGGACGGCGATCGCAAGCGTCGGCTGCTACGTTCCCGGTGGCTCGGCGCCGTACCCGTCATCGCTGGTCATGACCGTCGTGCCCGCCCAGGTCGCCGGCGTGGCTCGGATCGTCGTCGCATCGCCCGCCGAACGCCTCCGGCGAGGTCCATCCGGTCCTCCTTGGGGCCGCCGGCCTCCTCGGCGTCGACACGTTCATCGTCGCCGGCGGCGCGCAGGCGGTCGGGGCGCTCGCCTACGGACTGCCTGGTGCCGGTGTGGCATCGGTGGACCGGATCGTGGGACCAGGCAACGCGTGGGTCACCGCGGCCAAGCTGGAGGTGTCGGGCGAAGTCGGCATCGACATGCCGGCCGGACCATCGGAGGGGATGGTCCTGGCCGACGCGACCGCCGACGCCCGGCTGGTCGCAGCCGACCTCATCACCCAGGCCGAGCACGGACCGGACTCCCCTGCCCTGCTGGTCACGACCGATGCTGCCTTCGCCGAGCGAGTCCTGATCGAGGTGGGGATCTGGCTGGCGACGGCGTCACGTGCGGCGATCCTGGAGCGCGCGCTTGCCGAGCAGGGACGCGTCGTCCTTGCGCCCACGCTCGACGCGGCGATCGACTTCGTCAACGCGTATGCGCCCGAACACCTGTCCGTGGACGTGGATCCGCTCGAGCCGACGGTCGCACGCCTCCGGAATGCTGGGTCCCTGTTCGTCGGCCGCTGGGCGCCCGAGTCCGCGGGCGACTACGCGACGGGGGCCAATCACGTCCTGCCGACCGGCGGTCTCGCGCGCGCGTCCGGTGGCCTGTCGGTGGAGGCCTACGGCAAGTTCACCCAGGTCCAGCGCGTGACGCAGGCCGGGCTCGCGTCCATCCGCGCAACGGTGGCCACGCTCGCCGAGGCCGAGGGGCTGCACGCGCATCGCGACGCTATCGAATCGCGCTTCTCGTCACCGGAGGCAGACGCTTGAGCCCGACACCTGTCACCTACTCGACCCCAGGCGAGCCGATCGGCTACAGCTGGGAGGCCACCAACGAGGAAGTCGCCGAGCGGTATGGCCTCCCGATCGACTCGATCGTGCGATTCGACCTGAACACGTCGCCAGCGCCGCCGGCACTCATCGAGCGCCTCATCGCGACGGGTCGCTTCGATGTGCCGATGTCGGAGTACCCGCCCGCCGACTACCGACGGCTTGTCGCCGCCGCCGCAGCCCGCTACGGCGTGCGGACGGATGAGCTCCTCGTGGGTGCCGGGGCGGACGAGATCCTGGACATCATCACCAAGGCGTTCCTGCCTGTCGGCGGATCGGCCGTCGTGCCGACGCCCACGTACGCGATGTACCGGGTGAACACCGAACAGCGAGGCGCGACGGTCCTCGCCGTCCCGCGCCTGCGGGACGAGGACTGGGTCCTGGACCTGCCCGCGACTCGCCAGGCGGCGCGCGCAGCCGATGTCGTGTGGTTGTGCAGCCCGAACAATCCGACGGCGATGCCGGAGCCGGACGGTTCGATCGCCGAGCTGCTCGCCTCGATCCTCGCGGATGCCATCGCGGATAGCCGCCAGGCGCCGATCGCCGTCCTCGACGAGGCCTACGCCGAGTTCACCGGGACCTCGCTGCTGGACCTCCGGACGGACTACCCGAACCTGATCGTCATCCGTACCGCGAGCAAGGCCTACGCCCTGGCGGGCCTGCGTGTCGGCTTCGCGGTGGCCCGCCCGGACCTGATCGCGAGGATGAACCCGTACCGGCCGCCCGGCTCGGTCTCGGTGGTGTCCGTCACGATGGTCACCGAGGCCCTGCTCGATGACACCATCCTCGAGGCGAACCTCACCCGGGTCACCGGAGAACGAGATCGTCTGTCGGCTGCGCTCCGGGCCGTGGGCTGGCGCGTCGGCCCTTCGGTGACGAACTTCATCCTCGTCGACTTCGGTTCGGCCGAGAAGGCCGCGACCGTGGGCGAGGCCCTCCTCGCGCGCGGCCTGGTACCGAGGACCTTCCCTGCGACCCACCCGTTGACGGACCACCTGCGGATCACCGTGCGCGATCCCGACGAGAACGACCGGTTCATCGAGGCTGCGCGGGCCATCGCCAAGGAGACCCAGCCATGACCACACCACTCGGCTCGCTGGTCGTCGGCCCGAAGGAGGACGGTCGCCGGGTGACCGTCGCGCGGACCACCGCGGAGACCGACATCACCGTGACCCTCGGTCTCGACGGCTCCGGTCACAGCTCGATCGATACCGGGATCGGTTTCTACGATCACCTGCTGGGTTCGTTCGCGCACCACGGGCTGTTCGACCTGGCCGTGGCAGCGGACGGCGATCTCCAGGTCGACGAGCACCACACCACCGAGGACGTCGCGCTGGTCCTCGGCGCGGCGTTCGCCGAAGCACTCGGCGACCGGGCCGGGATCAGCCGGTTCGGCGACAGCTCCGTGCCGATGGACGAGGCGCTGGCGACCGCGGTCGTGGACATCGGCGGGCGGCCCTACGCCGTCATCGACCTGCCATTCCGGGGCGAGCGGGTCGGAGCCCTTCCGCTCCAACTCATCGAGCACGCGCTCGAGTCATTCGCGCGGACGTCCGGCTGCACGCTCCACCTCAGCGGAACCGGCCGGAATGACCACCACCTGGCCGAAGCCGCGTTCAAGGCGCTCGGACGAGCCCTTCGCGTGGCCTGCGAACCGGATCCGCGTCGTGCAGGGGTGGCGTCGACCAAGGGCTCGCTCGGGTGAGCGCTCCGCTCATCGCGGTGGTGGACTACGGCGCAGGCAACCTCGTCAGCATCGAGCAGGCGCTGACGTCGGTCGGCGCTCGGGTGGTCTTCGCCGGCGATGGCGAGGCGCTGACCGGCAGCGACGCGATCGTGGTGCCCGGCGTGGGCGCGGCGGCCCCGGCCATGGCCCGTCTCGAGCAGCAGGGGTTGGCCGCACCGTTGCGTGCCTGGCTCGCGGCCGACCGGCCGTTCCTCGGGATCTGCCTGGGACTGCAATTGCTGTTCGAGTCGAGCGAGGAAGATGGTGCCGCGACGCTCGGGGCGCTGCCCGGCGTGACGGCCCGCCTCGACGGACGCGCCGACCCTGCCGCACATCGGCTGGAACCAGGTGATCCGGCGCGGCGCACACCCGCACCCGCTCTTCGACGGCATCGCCGACGATGCGGATTTCTACTTCGTCCACTCCTACGCGGGTGTTCCCGCGGGCGGCCTCGCGGACGAGGTCGTACTGGCGGAGACGGTGCACGGCGCGACGTTCGTGTCGGCGATCGCTCGGGGTGCCTTGCTGGGCGTCCAGTTCCACCCCGAGCGGAGTGGGACGGACGGCCTGCGTCTGCTGGGCAACTTCGTCGATGTCGTCCGGGCTGCCTGAATGCTCCGCCGACGCGTGATCCCGTGCCTGGACGTGGCCGATGGCCGTGTCGTCAAGGGAACCCGGTTCGTGGACCTTGTCGACGAGGGTGACCCGACCGAGTTGGCCGAGCGCTACGCAGCCGAAGGCGCCGATGAACTCGTCTTCCTCGACATCACGGCCGCACCCGAGCGACGTGGCACCCTCCTCGACGTCGTGGAGCGCACGGCGCGGCGGGCCTTCATCCCACTGACCGTCGGCGGCGGCGTGCGAACGGTCGCCGACATGCGCGACGTGCTGCGGGCGGGTGCCGACAAGGTGTCGCTCAACACGGCGGCCGTCGCCGACCCGACGCTGATCAGCCGCTGCGCGGCCCGGTTCGGTCGACAGGCCGTGGTCGTCGCCATCGATGCCCTCCGACGACCGATCCACGAAGCATCGGAGCCACCGACCTGGGAGGTCGTCGTCAATGGAGGCCGCGACGCCACCGGCCTGGATGTCCTGGCCTGGGCTGATCGTGCCGTCGAACTCGGCGCCGGCGAGCTGCTGGTGACGGCCATCGATCGCGATGGGACCGGATCCGGCTTCGATACCGAGCTCCTGCGCGCGATCACGTCGCGGGTGCAGGTGCCGGTGATCGCCTCGGGTGGGGCCGCCGGGCCGGACGACTTCGTCAAGGCCATCGTGGACGGTGGCGCCGACGCGGTGCTGGCGGCATCGATCTTCCATCGGCGGATCCACGCGATCGCGGATGTCAAGTCGGCGATGGCTGCTGCGGGTCTGCCGGTCCGCCTCGTTCCGCAGGCTGTCTCGTGACCGAGCCGCGCGGCGTGCCCTGGCGTCGCCTTTCCAGCGTCAGGCCTGGTTCCGGCGATCGTCCAGGATTGCGCTGGACGGTCGGGTCCTGATGCTCGCCTACATGGACGCGGAAGCGCTCACGGCGACGCTGGAGACAGGCGAGGCGCACTTCCATTCCCGCTCTCGTGACCGGCTCTGGCGCAAGGGCGAGACCAGCGGCAACACGCTTCGCGTCGTCGCGCTGGCCGTCGACTGCGATGGCGATGCCCTGCTGTTGACCGTGGACCCGCGCGGGCCGACCTGTCACCGCGAGACGAGGAGCTGCTTCGACGCCGCCGAGGCCCCGTCCACCCGGACCACGCAGGGGTTCGCCTGGTTCGAGACCCTCTGGGCGACGATCGCGGATCGAGCGATGACGCGCCCCGGCGGCTCGTACACGACGTCCCTGCTCGATGGTGGTGTCGATGCCACCGCGCGGAAGGTCACCGAGGAAGCGACCGAAGTGCTCATGGCGGCGAAGGATGACGCAGCGGCCCAGGGGGGCGGGCTGGATCGGACCGACACCCGGGAAGCGCTCTCGGGCGAAGCAGCAGACCTCCTCTATCACGTCCTCGTCCTCCTCGCGGAACGTGATCTCGCACCGGCGGAGGTCATCGCGACGCTGCGGAGTCGGCACCCCGGGTGATGCGAACCGCCTGACGCGACGCGTCAGGCGGGGTTCAGGCGCCCGACCTCCCGGCGACGCTTGCCGATCCGGACGTCAAGCCACTCACCGGCGATGAGCTCCGGAACCAGCGCCGGGTCCGTCACCCGCTCGCCGTTGATCGTGACGCCACCCCCGGCGATCATCCGGCGCGCTTCGCCCCGTGAGGTGAAGACACCGGCCTCGGTCAGGAGGACCGCGGCACCCTGGGGCACGGTGGCTGCGGCGAAGGAGAACCCGCCCGTCGAGTCGAACAGCGCCAGGAGGGCGTCGGGATCCGTCAGGCTTGCCGTCGAGAACCTCGCCTCGGAATCGGCGATCGCCCGGGCGGCCGCATCAGCCCCGTGGGTGCGGGCCGTGATGTCTAGGGCGAGGGCGCGCTGGGCCGCACGACGCTCGGGCGCCTGGGCCGACTCAGCCTCCAGCGCCTCGATCTCGGGCTGCGGCAACTCCGTGAACCAGCGCAGGTAGGTCCCGACATCGCGGTCGTCCGTGTTCAGCCAGTACTGGTAGAAGGCGAACGGTGACGTCCGGGCCGGGTCCAGCCAGACGGACTCGCCACCCTCGCTCTTGCCGAACTTCGTGCCGGACGGGGACAGCAGCAGCTTGTACGCGAGGCCGTGGACCGGATCGGCCTCCTCCCCTGCCCCGCTGGTCCTGCGGATGAGCTCCAATCCGGCGGTGATGTTGCCCCACTGGTCGGCGCCGCCCATCTGCAACTCGACGCCCATCGTCCGGTGCAGGTGCTCGAAGTCCCGTGCCTGGAGCAGCATGTAGCTGAATTCGGTGAAGGACAGGCCTCGCTCCAGGCGGACCTGGACGGAGTCCTTGGCGAGCATGTACGGGATCGGTGAAGTGCTTGCCCGTCTCGCGCAGGAACTCGATCAGGCTCAGCTCACCGAGCCAGTCGAGGTTGTTGACCATCACCGCGCCACCGTCGGCGCGCTCTGGGGAGAAGTCGAGGAAGCGCTCGAGCTGGACGCGGATGGCCGCGACGTTGGCCCCAAGCGTGTCGCGGTCCAGCATGTTCCGCTCGGACGAACGTCCCGAGGGGTCGCCGATCATGCCCGTCCCGCCGCCGACGACCGCGACCGGACGTCCGCCGAAACGCTGGAGTCGCAGCAGGCCGAAGATCGGCACCAGGTGACCGACGTGCAGGGAGTCGGCCGTCGGATCGAACCCGATGTAGCCCGCGATGGACCGACCGGTCGCGAGGCGCGCCGTCAGGCCCGGGCGTCGTGGCGTGGAGGATGCCGCGCCACTCGAGTTCAGCCAGGAATCCGGCCAGGCCGGCCGGGTCCGCCGCCGCACCGCCCGTCACAGGGCCGCTGGTCGGGTCGTCTTGAGTGGCCGGGAGGCGTCTGACCGATCGTTCACGCCCCCTATGCTATCGTGCGGAAACCCATGCAGACCAGCCTCGCGCGTCGCCAGCGCCACAGACGGGCGCTCCAGCGCCGCCCCACGGGGGGCGACGCCGCGCTCCGTCGAGTCGCGATCGCCATCCCCATCATCCTGCTCATCCTGGTCGTCATGACGACCGGGACCGGACTCGTCTTCGCCGTGGGCACGTACAACAACTATGCGGCGGGTCTGCCCGACCCGAAGGATGCCCTGGCCGATCTCGGTTTCGAACAGCAGACCAAGATCAAGGACCGGACCGGCAAGGTGGAACTGGCCCGGCTGGGCGAGCTCAAGCGTGAAGTGGTCACCTTCGACGTCATCCCGGGCGAGATGATCGATGCCACGACCGCGATCGAGGACAAGGACTTCTGGGTGAACGCCGGCTTCGACCCGGTCGGCATCGTCTCGGCGGGCCTGGACACCATCTCCGGTCGCCCGCGCGGCGCCAGCACCATCACCCAGCAGCTCGTCCGGGCGCGCCTCCTGCCCCCCGAGGCGTTCGAGGGCTCCACCTACGAACGGAAGCTGCGCGAGATCATCCAGTCGATCCGACTGACCGAAGCGTATCCAGGTGATGAGGGCAAGAAGGAGATCATCACTGCCTACCTGAACTCGAACTTCTACGGGAACTCGAGCTACGGGGTCAAGGCCGCTGCGAAGGGCTACTTCGGCAAGCCCATGAAGGACCTCACGCTGGCCCAGTTCGCCATCCTCGCGGCCATCCCGCAGTCACCCACCAAGTTCGACCTGATGCGGAACGCCAAGGAGATCTGCCAGGAGGTCGTCGCGGAAGGCGAGGAGTGCACCAAGCTCAAGCTCGTCGTGCCGGATACGGCGGAGGTCGTCGTCAGGCGCGACTACATCCTCGACCTGATGAAGACGCGGAGCACCCTGACCGGCCAGAAGCACACGGCCGCGGAGTACGACGCCGCCAAGGCCGAACCGGTCGAGTTGACGCCGCCACCGTCGGTCAACTGGAAGGCCCCGCATTTCGTCTGGCAGGTCCGCGAAGCCTTGGCGAAGATCATCTGCCCGACGTCGCCGACGGATTGCCCCAAGGTCGATACCGGTGGCTACACCGTCACGACGACCCTGGATTGGAAGATGCAGCAGAAGGTCGAGAAGTGGGTCTACGCCGCCGCGCGCGCCCCGAACTCGAAGAGCCCACGAACAGCCCTGCGCGCCAGGAAGATCCCCTCGTCCGAGTGGGGCTGGATCCTTGGCCTGCGGGGCCACAACATCAACAATGCCGCCGCCGCCGCGATCGACTACCGGACCGGTGAGGTCCTCGCCTATGCGGGGAGCGCCAGCTACACCTCGAAGGGCAACAAGAAGTTCCAGCCGAAGTTCGATGTCCTTTCCGACGGCTGGCGCCAGCCGGGATCGGCGATCAAGCCGATCAATTACCTCGTCGGGATCGACGATCGGACCCTGACTGCCTCGACGATGTTCATGGACGTCTTCACCAACTTCGGCAACAACTTCACCCCCATCCAGGCGGACAAGAAGGAACGTGGTCCCGTCCGCCTGCGCTCGGCGCTCCAGTTCTCACTGAACGTGCCCGCCATCAAGGCGACGCTCATCACCGGTCTCGATCACGTCTTCGACCGCACCCAGGACTTCGGCCTGCGCTATCGGTCCTCGGCTGTGCCGGTGAAGTCGATGGGCATCGGCACGCTCGAAGTCCATCCGATCGATCTGCTGGGGGCCTACGGGACGGTCGCCAATGGCGGCGTGCGGATGCCACGTCAGTTCATCACCAGCATCACCGACGACGAAGGCAAGGTCATCTACCCCGTGACGACGGCTCCCCAGAAGGGCACTCGCGTGGTCAGCAAGCAGGCCGCCTACATCATCACGGACATCCTCGCCGGCAACACCGTCATGAAGACCAACCCGTTCTGGGGCAAGTGGGCCATCTACGACGGCGGGACCCGCCGGCCGGCGGCCTACAAGACCGGCACGACGAACGACAACGTCGACGTGGCCGCGTACGGCTATCTCGCTCCGCCCAAGGATCCCGAGCAACCGGCCCTGGCCGTGGGCATCTGGATGGGCAACAGTGACAACAAGCCCAACGATGGGAAGCTGTCACTCGATACGTCCGCGCCCCTCTGGTCGGCGATCCTGGGCGACATCAGCCGCGGGTACGCCGATCGCGGCGTTCAAGGCGCCGAGCGGGCTGCAGACCGCGACCGTGGATGCCTTCACGGGCCTGAAGCCGGGACCGTTCACCACCAAGACGGTCAAGGAACTGTTCATCAAGGGCACCGTCCCGACGCAGAAGGAGACCTCGCGGATCACCCTGCAGGTCGACGAGGCATCGGGACTGCTGTGGCAGGAAGGTTGCGTCGGGCCGGAGGTGAGCCGTGGCTTCTTCGACCTGCGTGAGGTGGACAGCGGCTTCCCGACCTGGCAGAAGGCCAACCGCAACTGGGCGGCCCGGGCGGCCAAGGGCGTCGGCGTCCGAGGCGGGTCCAAGGGGACCGCCACGCAGTACTTCTATGGCAGCGGCTTCTTCCCGTTCGGGAAGTCCTGGGGCGCACCGTTCGCCCCGAAGGAGCTCTGCCCGCTCGCACCCGAACCGCCACCCGTCTGCGATCCACTCCTGCTGCCGCCGGACGCGACCCCGTGCCCGTCCGTGGAGCCGCTTCCCAGCGGCGGCGGCCCGGCAGCCCAAGCCCACGAAGTCGCCCAAGCCCTGAGGCACGCCGACCGCGGCGTCCGTCGCGGTCAGAACTCGACGATCGTCGCCCCGTCACCACCTTCGCCGCGATGGCCGGCCCGGACCGAGGTGACCAGGGCGTTGGCCGCAGCCTGGCGCCTGCACGGCGTCGCGCAGGGCACCGGTCCCCTGCCCATGGATGATGACCACCTTGCCGAGGCCGGCCAGGCTCGCCTCGTCCAGGTAGTGGTCCAGGGCATCGAGCGCCTCGTCCACCCGGGCGCCGCGGAGATCGAGCGACAGCGCGACCGAACGACCTCGATCCACGGCCACGGACGACTCCACCGGGCTCGGGATCGGAGGCGGGGCTGACGGCCGGGACGAGGTCGTCGACATCGATCATCACCCGGATCCCGCCGGCTTCGAGTGACGCCCGGGTGCCGCCCCGCTCGAGCGCCACGATCCGGCCTTCCCAGCCGCCGCTGAGGCTCCGCGCGCGATCGCCGAGCCGCCATGTCGCGCGGGGCGGCGGGCAGCGGCGGCGGCGGCTCGGCGTCGGGCGCCGGGAGGGCGTCCGCGACGGCCTCGGCGGCCGCGAGCGCGTCGTCGACGACCGGTACCGTGAGCGTCTCGCGCTGGAGCGACTCGCGGACGACCCGGACTTCGTCCCGAAGTCGGTCGAGGATCCGATCGGCCTCCGTGCGGGCGTTGGTGACGATCTCGTCACGCTCGCGCCTCGCTCGTCGGCGCTCCTCACCGGCCTCGCGCAACGCTTCCGCCGTGCGCAACTCCATGGACCGCGCCTTGTCGCGCGAGGCACTCGTCTCGCCCTCGGTGGCCTTGAGCGCGGTCAGGGTCTCCTCGAGCGATCGCTGCGTGTCGGTCAGCCGCGAGCGGGCGTCAGCGACGATCGCCTCCGGCAGCCCCAGGCGCTCGGCGATCGCGAACGCCTGGCTGCCGCCCGGCAGGCCGATCGACAGCCGATAGGTCGGCGACAGGGTCTCCAGGTCGAACTCGACCGCCGCGTTCCGTGCGCCCGGCGTCGTGTGCGCATAGGCCTTCAACTCGGCGTAGTGGGTGGTCGCGGCCACGAGCGCCCCGGCCGAGATGAAGTGGTCCAGCAGGGCCTGGGCCAGCGCCGAGCCCTCGGTGGGGTCGGTGCCGGCTCCGAGCTCGTCGAGCAGGACCAGCGTGCCCGGGCCGGCTTCCGCCACGATCCGCATGATCGAGCGCAGGTGACCGGAGAACGTGGACAGCGACTGGGCGACGGACTGCTCGTCCCCGATGTCGGCGAAGACGTCACGCCAGATCGGCAGGCTGCTGCCCGGTGCGGCGGGCACGTGCAGACCGGACTGATGCATCAGGCTGAGCAGGCCCAGCGTCCGCAGCGTGACGGTCTTGCCGCCCGTGTTCGGCCCGGTGACCACCAGCGCGGTGTAGCCATCCCCCAACCGGATGTCGATCGGGATCGCGCGCCCGGTCAGGCCCGGGTGGCGCGCCGAGAGCAGGACCACGTCGTAGCGGTCCGAGGTCCGGGCCCGATCCGCGTCCATCTCCGTGGCGAGGGCCGCCTTGGCGGACCAGAAGTCGAACGACGCGAGCGCGTCCAGCGTCTCGCGCAAGCGGCTGAGCGTTCGCCGCCACGAATGCCGACAACTCGTCCAGGATCCGGGCGACCTCCACCCCTTCGGCGACCTTGCGCCTCGCGCCAGGCGTTGCCGAGCTCGACGGCGACCAGCGGCTCGATGAACAGGGTCTGGCCGCTGCCCGAGGCGTCGTGGACGATGCCCTTGACCCGCGCTCGGGCCTCCGCCTTGACGGGCACGACGTAGCGGCCGTTGCGGAGGGTGACGATCGGTTCCTGCAGCGCGCTTCCCGAGTTCCGCGCCGACGAGCGAATCCAGCCGGCGACGGAGTCGGTCGTAGGCGACTCGGACCGCTGCCCGCAGGCCGCCCAGGCGTGGCGAGGCGGTATCGAGCAACTCCCCGACCGGATCGAAGCTCCTGGCCAGGGTGGAGCGCAGAGCCGGCAGCGCGTGGAGGTCGTGCCCCAGCTCGCGAAGCAGCGGGCGTCGGTCATCGGCGAGGACGGCGGCCAATCGGGACGTCGCGTCCAGCGTGTCGGCGATCTCGAGGAAGTTCGAAGGCTCCAGGCGTCCACCGCGAGCGGCCCGGTCGATCCATGGGCCGATGTCGTGGGCGCCGCCGATACCGACGGCAGGCCGTTCCTGGAGCAGCGCGAGCGCCTGGTCGGTCTCGTCGAGCGTGCGGGCGACGACCACGGACTCGCCGGAGGGTTCGAGCGATTCGGCCAGCCGCCGGGATGGGCCGAAAGCGGTCGCAGCGGCAAGCCGCTCGCGGATGAGAGGGAACTCGAGCAGGACGGTCGAACGCTGATCCATCGAACCGGCGATCAGTCGTCGACGACCGAGAAGCGCCACGGGACATCGGTCCACGGCGACCCGGCGTAGGAGATGCCGATGCGAGGCGAGGCGAGGACCCGCGGTGGGACCCCGCCAGGGCTAACCTGGAGGTGCAAGGGGGAGTCCGGGTCACACAGGTCCAGCCCGGTCCAGGTGCGGTCGATCCCGAACGCGGCCGTCACGAGCCCCGGCCCATCGGCGAGGCGCGCGTCCGGTAGTCGTCCCAGACGATCCGACACGCCGGGCTGCGCGCGAGGCATCCCAGCCGCGCCGGCCACGTCCCGCCCGGATGGTCCGGTCCCGGCGCATCGCCGATCCGCCCTCGATCGGTTCGACGGCGCGGATCAGCAGCGCGGCTGGTCGACCGGCCGGTTCGGTGACCACGTTCAGGCAGTCGTGCATCCCGTAGACAAGGTACACGTAGGCGTGCCCGGGCGGGCCGTACATGACCGCGTTACGAGGCGTCCGGCCGAATCGAGCATGGGATGCCCGGTCCGCTTCGCCCGATGTACGCCTCGACTTCGGTGATGCGTGCGACCCGCCGGCCCGTCGCGTCGTCACGGACGAGGTGCGTCCCGAGCAGCGCGCGGGCCGCCTCGAGCGTCGGGCCTGCGAGGATCGCTCGATCGAGGACGTCGAGGCCTAGTACAGGTCGGCGATCGGTGTCGGGACCAGGAACGCGAACACCGTCATGAAGGCCGGGATGACCGATGTCACGGAAGATCGTCGACGATCTGGCTGCTGTCGAGCGCCTTGTAGATCTCGCGCAGGTAGGGCAGCTCGTCCGGGTCCGAAGGGATGCCGGTCGCGTAGAAGAACGTGTCGAGGATCACGATGAAGCACAGCAGGATGAGGCCGGCCTCGATCAGGCCGAGGATGCCGCCCAGGATCTCGTCGACGAAACGTGCCTTGGCGAACAGCGGCTGCGGCGTGTAGAACCCCTGCGCCAGGAGCGCGAAGACGATGCAACCGCCGACGAAGACCACGAGGAAGCCGACCATCTGGCGCGTATTCCGGCGAGAACTGGGTCCAGTTGTCTCCCGAGGAACGTCCCCAGCGGGGCCGACAGGTTGGCGGCGAACAGGAACGAGAACAGGATGGACCCGATCCCGATCAGGCGACGGATCGTGCCCTGGGCGAATCCGAGCACGAAGAACGCGCCGAAGAAACCGATGAGCAACAGGTCGACCAGGTTGAACCCAAGGATGAAATCGCCGATCTCCACCCGGACTCCTTGTGCGGTACGCCAGACCTTCGGTGGGGCGCGGCAAGGGTAGCAGCGGCCATCCGGCCGTAGCAAGGGCCTGTCACGGGCCTGGGGTGGTCCCGTGCGGTCCGGGTGGGTCGCGGGCCGTCCTGCGTCGCCCGATCAGACCCGCAGGTGGCCGCCGACGTCAGTGGCGAGGCCTGTCGTGACCTGGTCCACGGCCGAGGCCACCTCCGATTCGGTCAGCGTCCGGTCTTCGCCCGCGAAGATGAGCCGGAAGGCCAGGCTGATCTCATCGGGACCCAGCGGACTGGCCACGGTAGCTGTCGAACAGCGTGACCGATCGCAGCAATGGACCCCCGTGGCGACGGATGGCGTCGGCGACCTCGGCCGCTGGCAGCTCGGCGGTCACGACGACGGCCAGGTCCCGTTCGACATCCGGGTGGCGCGACGGCGGGAGCACCTTCGCATCGCCGAGCCGACCACCCGAGAGGCCGGTGATGGCGAGTTCGCCGACGACCAGGCGTTCAGCGCGCAGCTCGAGTTCGTCCAGGACGAGCGGATGGACCTCGCCGATCCGTCCGGCCATCCCGCCATCCGATCGGACGAGCGCCGCCCGGCCGGGATGCAGGTTCGGGTCGTCGGTGATCCGCGAGTACACCGGCTCGGCGTGGCCGAGCCGGGCAGCGATCAGTTCGACGAGACCCTTGGCATCATCGAGGTCGAACGGTCTCGGAGCGCGATTCCAGGCGGGGGCTTCAGCGGCGCCGGTCAGCGCGAAGGCCGAGACGCCACCACTCGCGCGTCGGCTGGTCGGGCCCCTCGCCGGTCCCGTAGCCCTTGCCGATCTCGAAGATGGCGACATCGGACCGCCCGTGTCGCAGATTGGTCGCCACGACCTCCAGCAGGCTACCGACGACACTCTGGCGGAGGACGGAGTGCTGGGCCGACAACGGGTTCGAGACGTGCACGGGTCGTCCACCGGCCGTCCCGTCTGCCTCGGCGCCCGGGAGGCCATCGTCATGGGCCGGGAAGCGCGCCACGAGCGCCGGCGACGACCAGGGCGAACGTGACGGTCTCGGTCAGGCCGGCGCCCGCAAGCGCGTCCCGCAGCGCGTCGCGGACCTGCGATCGGGTCCGGACGATACGCCGGCATCGGCGTGTCGGGCAGGATCGGACGGGACCTGATCGTACCCGTGGAGCCGGGCGATCTCCTCGATGATGTCGGTCTCCACCGTCAGATCCCGGCGCCAGGTCGGCACCTCGCGCCTCGAGGACCTGCATCGTCCGCGTCCACGACCGAGCGGTCGCGCACCGGCCGCGACGGCGATGCTCGACCCGGCGGCGACGGGTCCGCTGGCGATCCCGGCCGTGGCGAGGAGGTCGCGCTGCCGGTCGGTCGCCAGGTCCGTCCCGAGCAGCCGGTTCACCCTGGCCGGCCGGAACGCGACGGGCGGCGGATCGGGCTCCTGGCCGGCCGAGTCCACGACGCCTCGCCAGGCCGTCCCCCCGGACCACTCGGTCAGGAGGCGGGTCGTCCGGTCTGCGCCGATCCGGGCGAGCCGCCACTCCTGTCCCTTCTCGAAGCGCAGGCTGGCGTCCGAGCGCAAGGCATAGCGGAACGCCGATCGGCGGATGTTGACCGGGTCGAAGATCGGCCGACTCGACGATGACATCCGTGGTCGTCGAGCTGACTTCCGATGCGGTCACCGCCCATGATCCCGGCGATCCCCACCGCGCCATCGCCATCGGCGATGACGAGAGTCTCGGGATCGAGTTCACGGACGACGTGGTCGAGCGTCTCCAGGCGCTCACCCGGCGCTGGCGCGGCGGACGATGATCCGCCCCTCGCGGACCGCGGCGGCATCGAAGGTGTGGATCGGCTTGCCCAGCTCCACCATCACGTAGTTGCTGGCATCGACCACGTTGCTGATCGGGCGCATGCCGGCCGCCTGCAACCGCATCTGGACCCAGTCCGGCGACGGTCCGACCGTGACGTCGCTGACCCAGCGTCCGACGAACCGCGGGCACAGGGCCGCGCTCGCTGGACCTCGACCGCCAGCCGCTCATCGACCGATGGGCCTGCCTCGGCGACCTCCCAGGCCGGGAACCGGACGGCCCCGCCGGTGATCGCCGCGACCTCCCGCGCGAGGCCCACGATCGACAGGGCGTCGCCGCGGTTCGGCTTCACGTCTACATCGAGGACGGTGTCGCCGTACAGCTCCGTCAGGGCGGCCCCGATGGCGGTCTCGGTCGGCAGGATGAGGATCCCGTCGGCGTCCGAGGTCAGGCCCAGTTCATCGCCCGAGCAGAGCATGCCGTTACTCGTCACGCCCATCTTCTCGGTCCGCTCGATCCGCCGATCGCCGGGCAGGACCGCGCCCGGCAGTGCGACCGGCACTCGCTGACCGGCCGCGATATTGGTGGCTCCGCAGACGATCTCGAGGACCTCGCCGATGCCGACGTTCACGCGCGTGAGCGACAGCCGATCGGCGCGGGGATGTTTCTCGACACTCAGCAGCTCGCCGACGACGACGTTGCGCCAGTCCGCACCCCAGGTCTCGAGTCCCTTGACCTCCATCCCGAGCAGGGTCAGGCGCTCGGCGAGCGCCTCCGGCGTCGAGGTCGACGTCCACGTACTCGCGCAGCCAGCGCAGCGGGACTCTCACCTGAACTGGCCCAGGAACCGCAGGTCGTTCTCCATGTACAGGCGCAGGTCACCGACCGAGTGGCGCAGGTTCGCGATCCGCTCCACACCCATCCCGAACGCGAACCCCTGGTAGCGCTCCGGGTCCAGGCCGCCGAACTGGAGCACCACCGGATGGACCATGCCCGCGCCGAGGATCGTCATCCAGCCGGACCTGGAGCACGCCGGGCATCCGGAACCGCCGCACACGAGGCATTCCACGTCGAAGGCCACGGACGGCTCGGTGAACGGGTAGTAACCGGGACGGAAGCGAGTGCGCTTGTCGGCGCCATACATCGCCTTCGCGAACTGGTCGAGGAGGCCCTTGAGATCGGCCAGCGTCGTGGTCTCGTCCACCATCAGTCCCTCCACCTGGAAGAACTCGGAGGCGTGGCTGGCGTCGATGGACTCGTACCGAAAGCATCGGCCGGGCAGCAGCGCCCGGATCGGCGGCTGCTCGGCGTGCATCACCCGGATCTGGCCCGGCGACGTGTGGGTCCGCAGGAGCTGGCCCTCGACATCGACGTAGAGGGTGTCCCACAAGTCCCTGGCCGGGTGATCCGGCGGGATGTTGAGCATCTGGAAGTTGCGGACATCGTCCTCGATCTCGGGGCCTTCATAGACCACGAAGCCGAACTGACCGAAGATCGAGGAGATCTCCGCGATCGTCTCGTTGATCGGATGGAGCGTCCCACGTCGGATCGGACGTCCCGGCGTCGTGATGTCCACCGTCTCGGCGACGAGGCGAGCCTCAAGGGCCGTGCCGCGGAGCGTCGAGCCGCGCTCGGCGAGCGCGGACTCGACCGAGCCACGGACCTCGTTGGCGATCGACCCGACGCGAGGTCGGTCCTCGGCCGGGAGGGCGCCGATGCCGCGCAGGACGCCGGTCAGGCGCCCCTTCTTGCCAAGGACGTCGAGTTCGATCGCCTCGAGCGCTTGCGACATCTTCGCTCGCGGCGATGGACGCCAACGCCTCATCTCGCAACGCCTCGAGGTCGCGCGTCAGGTCGGACAGGTCCACGGGCAGTCTGCGTCGAGCGATGGCCGCGGCCGGCCGGGGTCAGGCGCCCTTGGCGAGCTCGGCGATCCGGCCGAAGGTCGCGCTGTCGCGGATCGGCGAGGTCGGCCAGGATCTTCCGATCGATGGCGACGTCGGCCTTCTTCAGGCCCGCGATGAACTGGCCGTACGTCATGCCGTTCTGGCGCGCCGCGGCGTTGATCCGGACGATCCACAGCTGGCGCATCTGGCGCTTGCGCTGCTTGCGGTCACGGGTCGCATAGGCGAGCGCGTGCAGGAGTGCCTCACGGGCTGGCTTGACCAGGCGCGACCGCGTGCCGCGACGCCCCTCGGCGTCCTGGAGGAGGCGCTTGTGGCGCTTGTGGGCCGTTACGCCCCGCTTGACTCGTGCCATGGCGCTGCGCTCCTACAGGTACGGGAGCAGGCGACGGACCTGCTTCGCGTGCTCGGGTCCGATGATCGCCTTGCCGTCGTAGCGACGGGTCCGCCGGGACGACTTGATCTCAAGGTGGTGGCCACGCCAGGCGATGACACGGGTGAACTTGCCGCTGCCGGTCACACCGATGCGCTTCTGGGCCGCCTTGTGGCTCTTGATCTTCGGCACCTTGGTCTCACTCTCCAGTCGACACCGGCTCAGGGGCCGGTGCGGGTTCGATCTTTCGTTTGGCGGCCGGCGCGGCCTTGGGCTTCGGCGCCGGCTTGCTCGCTGGTGGCGGGGCCGCGACCGGCTCCGGTGCTGTCTCGATGTCGGGCTCCGAAGCCTCGATGGGCTCGGCGACCGTCGTGGGCGTTGATCCCGGTGACGCTCGCCGGGGCGGGCGTCGGGGCTGGCTCGTCTGCGGCACCGGCCCGTGCGGTCGGCACATGTTCCTTCGGCTTGTGCAGCGATGCCATCGTGATGTGCATCGACTTGCCCTCGAGGAGCGGTGTGCGCTCCGCGACGCCGTGGTCCTTGACCCGGTCCACGAACCTCGCAAGGAGATTGCGGCCGAGCTCCGGATGGGTCAGTTCGCGTCCGCGAAACCGGACGGTCACCTTGATCCGGTCACCATCCTCGAGGAACTCGATCGCCCGATGGACTTTCGTGTCGAAGTCCCCTACCCCGATCTTCGGGGAGAGGCGGACCTCTTTGAAGGTCACCGAGCGCTGCTTGCGCTTGGCTTCCTTCTCTCGTTTGGTGAGTTCGTACTTGTACTGTCCGAAGTCGAGGAATTTCACCACCGGCGGCGCGGCCATCGGTGCGACCTCGACGAGGTCCAGGCCTCGCTCCTGCGCCATCTCGAGCGCTCTCGGCGTGGGCATGACGCCCAGCTGTGCACCCTCTTCGTCGACGACCCTCACCTGGGGGATCCGGATCATCTGGTTGACACGCAGGTCTCGGCTGATGGTTGGCCCCTTCTTCTCGCAGTCCATTCGACTGGCGCGACGTCACGACGACCCCGGTCCGGTCGAAACGGGAGGATAGCATAGGCCGATCGAGGGCGGCAATCGACGAAGGCGGCGATTCGGCGGTCGGAGTGAAGGCATCCCGACGGCCGGACTGCCGGTGGCTCCGGCGGATCGCGCGCCCACCAGGCGCACTTCGCGGACAGCCAAGCTGGCCAGACCCGGAACCGCGATGCACGCCCGGGTGTCAGATTTCCGATGGCGCACCAGGCGCGGCGGGCTGGTCCCCGCGGCTGGTCATCGGCCTGGTCTCCGGTCTCCGGACAGTTGACGCTTCGTTGACTGGGCAACAGTGAGGCGACCATGGCATTCCGCGCTCCCGGCCGACACCGACCCCTGAGGATCATCGCCGCCGCGCTGATGCTTGCCCTCGTGGGTCCCGGTGCTGCGCTCGGCCATTCCGAGACGGGCGCCGTGCGATCGAGCTCGGATCCGGACGCCGCCGCTCGGTTCACGCTGGACCTCTCGGCGCGCGGCGACTTCGTGGCCCAGACGGACTTCGTCCAGTGCGTCGGGGCGAGCATGCAGATGATGATCAACATGATCCGGTCGACGGACGACCGAACACATGCCACGCAGCGAAAGCTCCAGGTCCTGGCACGGTCGCTCAGCGGCCGGCGTCCGGATGGCCGCCAGCGCAAGGGCGCCAGTGTCGTGGCTGGACGTCTGGCCTCACCACGCTTGGCGCGGGAGCCTATCGGACCGTGGGCAGTACCCATCTGCAGGAGGCTCTCGACGTAGCCGCCCGCGCGATCCGTGACACGGGGCGGCCGGTCGGACTCCTCGTCTGGCGGGGGCGCCACGCGTGGGTGATGGCCGGTTTCACGGCGACTGCCGATCCACGTCTGACCGATGACTTCAAGGTGCTCGAGGTGATCGTCCTCGATCCCCTCTATCCGCACGGCTCCACGGTGTGGGGCGCCAGCCCGAAGCCGCGCGAGAGGCTCTCGGTCAAGGAGGTCGGCCGCCAGTTCGTGCGCCGATCTAGCCGAACGACACTCGCCGGGGGCGGATCCACGTCTGTCTCGGCCTTCTCGAAGCAGATGAGCGGCAAGTACGTGATCGTGATGCCCTACACCCCGGCCCGGAGCCGTGCCCTCAGGCGCTGACGCGCGACCGTGACTCCTCGGCGAGCCGGTCGGCGAACGACTCCCATCCCTCGGCCGGCTGCTGCTCCCCGGACCGGGTGCGCGGGGACGCCGTCCTGGCCTCGATCTCCCGGTCGCCCAGCACCACCATGTACGGGAACCTTCTGGCCCTGGGCGAGCCGGATCTTGTTCTGCATCCGGTTGTCGGAGCCGTCCACCTCGACGCGCAGGCCACGCGAGCGCATGACCGTCGCGAGATCCTCGGCGGCGTCCGTGTGGCGGTCCGCGATGGGGATGATGACAGCCTGGACCGGGGCGACCCACAGCGGGAAGGCACCGGCGAAGTGCTCGACCAGGATCCCGATGAACCGCTCCAGTGACCCGAGGATCGCGCGATGGATGCAGATCGGCCGCTGGGGTTCGCCGTTCTCATCGATGTAGTGGAGATCGAACCGCTCGGGGACCATCATGAGGTCCGCCTGGATGGTCGCCATCTGCCACTCGCGCCCGAGCGCGTCGTCGATGTAGATGTCGATCTTGGGCGCGTAGAACGTGCCGTCCTTGGGTTTGTGCGTGTAGGTCACCCCGGCGCGGTCGAGTGCCTCGCGGATGAGGCCCTCGGCACGGTCCCAGATCGCCTGGTCGCCGAGCGCATCGTCCGGTCGCGTGGCGAACGCGAAGCGAGGCTTGAGGCCGAACCACCCGTAGGCCTCGTGGACCTCGCCGAGCATCGCCGTGATCTCGTCGCCGATCTGGTCCGGCCGGACGTACACGTGTGCGTCGTCCTGGATGAAGTGGCGAACGCGAGTCAGTCCCGGACAGCGCGCCTGAGCGCTCGTTCCGATGGAGCCTGCCGAAGTCGCTGAAGCGCAGGGGCAGGTCGCGATACGAGCGGACCTTGTTCCGGTAGATGAACGTGCTTTCCGGGCAGTTCATCGGCTTGAGCGAGAAGGTCTGCTCCTCGGACTCGATCAGGAACATGTTGTCGCGATAGTGGTCCCAGTGGCCGGACTGCTCCCAGAGCTTCTTGCTGACCAGGATCGGCGTGCTGATCTCCTGGTAACCACGCCGGTCCTGGGCCTCGCGCATGGCGGCCTCAAGGGTCCGCCACAGCTTCTGGCCCTTGGGGTGCCAGAAGGCCGAACCAGGGCTGACATCGTGGAAGCTGAACAGGTCCAACTGGACACCGAGCCGGCGATGGTCGCGAAGCTTGGCCTGCTCCCGGCGCCACAGGAACTGGTCGAGATCCTCCTGCGTGGCCCAGGTGGTTCCGTAGATCCGCTGGAGCATCGGTCGCTTCTCGTCGCCGCGCCAATACGCACCGGCCACCGACAGCAGCTTGAACGGACCGATCTTGCCGGTGGACGCCACGTGCGGGCCGCGGCACAGGTCGATGAATGGCCCCTGGCGGTAGAAGGTCGTCGGCGGCATGGGTACACCGGCCGCCGCCGACTTCGTCGCCAGGTCGTCGATGATCTCCACCTTGAGCGGCTGATCCTGCTCCGCGAGGAAGGCCCGTGCGTCATCGGGCGCGCGCTCGGACAGGACGAACGGATGGTCGGCTGCGACGCTCTGGGCCATCCTGGTCTCGATGGCCGTCAGGTCGTCCGGGGTCAGCGTTCGTGGCAGGAGGAAGTCGTAGTAGAACCCGTCGCGGATCGCCGGACCGATCCCGAGCTTGGTGCCCGGAAACAGGTCCAGGATCGCCTCCGCCATCACGTGGGCAGTGGAGTGGCGCATGGGTCCCAGTTCGTCCATGGCCCCCGCGTCCAGCAGCTCGTCTGCCGAGCCGCGCTGGGGCGCCTCGAGGATCTCCTCGACCTGGATCGCTTCGTCGCTCATCGTGTCTGCCTCCGGAGAATCACAGAACCCCTCGTCCAACGACAGGACGAGAGGTTCACTCCCGCGGTCCCACCCGCCTTCACGGGCATCGCCCGTGCGCTCTGGGGTCGCGCTAACGGGCGACTCCCGGGCCGGTTCACCGGCCGCTCTCGGGTGGTATCTCGTGGCTCGATCGCCGGGCTTCCAGCCTCGTCCCGGCTCTCTGTTGATCGCTGCTCCGCGAGGTGCGTCCCGATCGACGCAGTCTTCGTGATGTGGTGGGCGACACTGGACTCGAACCAGTGACCTCTTGCATGTCAAGCAAGTGCTCTAACCAGCTGAGCTAGCCGCCCGACGTCGCCGGTCCCTTCCCTTGCCGACCTCGAACCCATTGGCTCACGGGGTGTTCCACATCCCGCGATGGATCCGCGACCGGGTCGTTCCAGAGCCAGCGGCGACCGGCATCATACCGCGACCTCGCCAGACCGACAACGGCGCGTACTCGTCCGATGCGGGCACGTCGGTTCGGCGTCATCATCGCGCCATGACGGGATCCGATCCGGTGGTACTGGTGGACTTCGGCGACGCCGCGCGCCTCGAGCGCCTGGGCGGCCGCCTCGTCGATCGTCCGTGCCCGGGCGCCCTCGCCTCGCGACGGGATCCGGATGCCTGGCGCGAGGCGTCGCTCCACTTCGATCGCGACGCCGGCTGGAGCGGGCCGGGGGTCGGGCCTGGGCGCGTGGACGGTGGGCACCGAGGATCTGACCCTTGAACTGCGCCCGACCGATGCGGGCCAGGTCGGCCTGTTTCCGGAGCACGCGCAGGTGCTCCCGTGGCTGCGTGAGCAAGTCGTGTCCAGGACCACCGCGGGCGATCCTCCGCCGACCGTCCTGCACCTGTTCGCTTACACCGGCCTGGCGACGCTGGCCATGTCGCGATCCGGGGCGGCCGTCACGCATGTCGATTCGGCGCGGCCGAGCGTCGCCTGGGCTCGCCGCAATGCCGACCTCTCCGGGTTGGCCGAACGGCCGATCCGCTGGATCGTCGATGACGCTCGAGCTTTCGCGGAGCGCGAAGCCAGGCGCGGACGCCGCTACGTCGGACTCGTGCTGGACCCGCCGACGTACGGCCACGGCGCGGGTGGACGCGCGTGGCGGATCGAGACGGATCTCGAGCCGCTCCTGGCCGTGTGCGCTCGCATGCTGGATCCCGGCGCGTTCGTGCTCCTGACGGCACATACGCCGACCCTGGGGCCAGACGAGCTGGGTGATGCCCTGGTCCGTGCGATGCGCTTGCCGCCGCCTTCGGTCGAGGTGGGTCCGCTGAGCCTCCCCGCCGTCGATGGGCGACGGCTGGAGCTCGGGTCGTTCGCGAGATCCACGGGAGCCCCGGGATGACGCGATGAGATCCCCCGACCCGATCATCACGAGCGCGGCAAATCCGCGCGTACGTGCCGCCATCGACCTGCGCGAGCGTCGCGAACGCGAGACCACCGGGTGCACGATCGTCGATGGCGCTCGGGAGGTCCGGCGTGCTCTCGACGCCGGCGTGACGGTCAGCGAGGCGTTCGTCTGCGAACCGTTGCTTGCCGGGTCGGACGCGCGCGCGGCTCTGGACCTTCTGATCGCCGGCTCGGTGCCGATGACGTCGGTCAGCGAGTCCGTCTTCGCGCGACTGGCCTTCGGCGGTCGCGCCGAAGGCCTCGTCTTGGTCGTCCGGACCCCGTCGACCGCGATCGCTGACCTGATCCTCGGCCCGGACCCACTGCTCGTCGTCATCGAGGGCGTCGAGAAGCCTGGCAACGTGGGGGCCGTGCTGCGAACGGCGGACGGGGCCGGCATCGATGCCGTCATCGCAGCGTCGCCGGTGACTGACCTGTACAACCCGAACGCGATCCGGGCCAGCGCGGGCACGATCTTCGGCTTGCCGTTGGCCGCAGCGTCGTCCGGGGAGGTCCTGTCGTGGCTGCAGGCCCGCGACATCCGGATCGCCACCGCACGTGTCGACGCCGACCTCGCATACACCGACGCGGACCTGACAGGTGCACTGGCGATCGTCCTGGGGGCCGAAGCGGACGGGTTGACCGGCGTGTGGGACGGCCCGGAAGTGACCTCCGTCCGGATCCCCATGGCCGGTGCCGCCGACAGCCTGAACGTCTCGATCTCTGCCGCGATACTCGCCTATGAAGCCCGCCGCCAGCGCGACTTCGGAGCAGGAGGGACCCGTTGACCGAGGCCGTGTCGACGTTCGACTTCATCGTCATCGGTGCCGGCCCGGCCGGTGAGGCTGCCGCCTACAAGGCACGCGACCTGGGCGCCTCGGTCGCGATCGTCGATCGCGAGTGGTTCGGCGGCAGCTGCCCGCACATCGGGTGCATCCCGTCGAAGTCGCTGCTCAACGGTGCCGCGCACCATGCCGCGAACCCTGCCGCCTACGACTGGGACCGGATGTCTGCGCGCCGCGACTACATGATCAACCGGGCCGCGGATGCCGCCGAGCCTGATGACTCCGGCCATGTTCGCGGCCTGGAAGCTGCGGGCGCGACCGCCTATCGCGGTGACGGCTCGATCGTCGGTCGTGGGCGGGTCGAGGTGAGGCACGATGGACTCCGTCACGTCCTGGCAGCGCGTGACGTGATCGTCGCCGTGGGATCCGTCTCCAAGGTGCCGCCGATCGAGGGGATCGAGGCGATCCAGACCTGGACCAACCGCGAGGCGACCCTTGCCCGGGAGCTGCCCGAGAGCCTGCTGGTCCTGGGCGGCGGTCCGACCGGGTGCGAGCTTGCCCAGGTCTACGCGCGGTTCGGCGTGCCGACCACGATCGTCCAGTCCGGATCGCGTCTGGCCCCGACCGACCACCCGCGCAACTCCGAGGTCATCCGGGCAGCCCTCATGGCTGACGGCGTGGACGTCAGGCTCGGTGTCCGCGCGCTCCGGGCCGATGCCCGGGCTGGGCGCGATGGCGCCCATCGCATCTCACTCGATGACGGCACGTTCGCGGACGGCCATGCGGTCCTGCTCGCCGCTGGACGGACGTTCCCGCTCGACGACCTCGGCCTGGAGCACTACGACATCGATGCTGGCGGCGCGGGCGCCATTCCCCAGGGACGGCCGGCTCCGGATCGCCGATGGGCTGTGGGTCGTCGGGGACCCGGCCGGCCCGGAGCTCCATACCCACCAGGGTCACTACCAGGGTGAACTCGCGGTCCGGATGGCGCTTGGTGAGGCGATCGTGCCGGACTACCGGGCCCTGCCGCGGGCCACCTACACGGAGCCCGAGGCCGTCGTTCGTCGGCGTGACCGTGGAGGCAGCGCGCGAGAGCGGGCTCGATGCGTTCGAGCTCGTGGCGGACTTCGCGACGAGTGCCCGGGGATACGGCGTGGAGGCGAGCCTGGGACACATCACGATCGTCGTGGATCGCGCCAGCCGCGAACTCGTCGGCGCGGCGATGGCCTGCCCCGATGCCTCCGCGGCCATCCACGAGTGCGTCCTGGCCATCAAGGCCCGCGTCCCGGTCGACGTCCTCGCCGAGACGATCCATGCGTTCCCGTCCACCTCGCGGATCCTCAACGGGCTCTTTGCGCAGGCCCGGCTGGAGCTCGACTCGACCTAGCGCTCGTAGACCACCCGACCGTCCATCAGGACGACGTTCGGGCGGGCCATCGCGAGTGCGCCACCTGGTTCGACCGGTTCGAGCAACGCCGCCGCCGGGAGGATCACGACATCCGCTCGATGGCCGACGACCAGACGACCCCGGTCGTACTCCCCCGCCGAGATCGCCGCATCCACACACGCCGCTCGAAGGGCACGGTCGAGCGTCAGCGCCTCATCCGGCGCGAAGGGTGTCGTGCCCGATGGCCAGCGCGGGTCGGTCCGGGTCGCGGCCTGGGCGATGCCGGGCCATGGGTCCACCGGCTCGATCGGTGCATCCGTTCCGAACGCGACGACGGCACCCGTCCGAGCCAGTGAGCCCCACGAATAGCCGCGTTCCTCGGCCCTGTGGCCCCACAGCCGCCGGGCTCCAGCCGCGTCGGACCCGAGATGGACAGGCTGGACGCTGGCGGCGATCCCTGCGCTCGCGAAGCGTGCGCGATCAGCCGGATGGAGCATCTGGACGTGCTCGATCCGGGGCATCAGCCGCGACCGGCCGGCCACGGGCGTCAGGAGATCCAGCGCCACGCGGACCGCGGCATCGCCGATGGCGTGGATCTGGGTCGCGATCCCGCCCGCGGCAGCCCGCCCCACCCATCCCTCGAGGATGGCCGGTTCGGTCATCCAGAGGCCGCGTCGCTGGTCGAGCGGCAGTGGTCGGTCCGGCTCGGGTTCGATGTCCTCGAGCAGCCGCGCGGTCCGTGAGCCCATCGATCCGTCCGCGAAGCACTTCTGCCAGCCGATCCGGGCGCGACCGGCCGGGTCGGCGCCCAGGACGTCGCCGCTGCGCAGTCCGCCCGCGATGGCGGTGTCGAGCGCGTCGTCGCGCAGGCAGGCGTGCACCCGGACGGGCAGGCGGCCGGTGTCGGATAGTCGCGCATAGGCGGGATAGGAGAAGGCAAGCCCGGGATCCGGTGCCAGGGCGCCCGGATCGTGGACGGCCACGATCCCGAGGCCCACCAGCTCGCGCCCTACGATCTCCAGGGCCTGCATGAGATCCCCGTCACTCACGAGCGGGATGTGGACCGTGACGAGCCGTGCGGCCGCGTCGTGCAGGACGCCTTCCGGCTCACCATCGGGCGCTCGACGGATGATCCCGCCGGACACCTCGGCGGTGTCCGCGGTCACGCCGGCGGTCAGCAGCGCCGCGCGGCTGACCCAAAGGGCGTGATGGTCGTGGGCCCAAAGCGCGATCCGACGGCCCGGAGCGACAGCGTCGAGGACGTCGGCTGTCGGCCAGCCGCCCCAGCGATCGGAATCCCAGCCGTGCCCCTGGAGCCAGAGTTCCGGGTCCGTCGAGGCAGCGAGGTGTGCCGCCGCGATCCGACGCAACCCGTCATCCAGGGTCGGGCTGCTCGAGAGGTCCAGATGACGTGTCGCGAGGGCCGCCTGGGCGAGGTGCAGGTGCGCGTCGGTGAGCCCGGGGATCGCGACCTCGTCCGGTTCGAGGGTCAGGCGCTCCGTGTGCGGGTCCGCACGCGTCTCGAGGTCCACCGCCGACCCGGCGAACGCCACCCGGCCATCGCGGATCCCGATGGCCTCCACCCACCCGAAGCCACCTTCGCCGGCGAGGGTGGCGATGCGACCCGTGATCAGTGCGTCGAGTGGCACCCGAACTCAGTCCCGATCGGTCGGGTCGGATGGTCCGGTCTGCTCGAGGACCGAAGGATCGACGGACACCGCCGCTGGTTCGACGGGGACCCCCGACGTGGCCGGTCCACTCCAGGTGGGTCGGTCGGCGCCGAGCGCGGCAGCGATCGGATCCACGGCATGTGGATCCGCCTGTGCGTCCGTCGGCAGCAGCGGCCCCCGCAGGAGGAACGAGGCCACTCCGGTGCTCAAGGTCGCGATGGCCACGATGAGCATGACGGTCGTCGTGCCGATCAGGTCCGACAGCCCGCCGACGAGGATGATCGGCAGGAAGCTGGCCACCGAGACGAGCATGTTGAGGATGCCGAAGACGCGCCCTCGCACATCCTCCGGGAGATCCTCCTGGAGCTGCGTCTGCGCCGGGATGGCCACGAACGCGTAGGCGATGCCCGCGACCAGGGCGATGACCACGACGACGGCCAGCAGCGACGTGATGGCCGACAGGTCCAGGCCACCGGGTGCGTCAGCGCGCTGAAGCAGGCGACTGATCGGACCGGCCGCCGACAGGGCTGCCAGCATGATCCCCAGGATGATCAGGCCACCTTCGATGACCCGGCGGCGGTGGACGTACTTCCCGTACGAATTGAGCAGCAGGACGCCGGTCACGACGCCGAACCCCATCGGCAGGACCACGACGACGAAGTCCTTGGTACCCAGGCCGAGCGCCTCACGAGCGAATTCGGGACCGAGCACCCCGAGGACGCCGACAAGCGAGGCGGCGATCCCGAGGTACACGAGGGACCAGATGATCGGCCGGTGCGCTCGGATGAACTCGAGGCCTTCACGTAGCTGGGCAGCGGTCTCGCCGGCCGCCGAAGCGGCGTCGGATCGCATCGGGATCGCGCTCGGGGGGAGGCGACTTGGGAAGCGTGAAGCACAGCACCGCTGCGACGAAGTACAGCACCGCCACGATCAGGATCAGCGTTTCGGCTCCGGCCACGTTCACCACGAGTGGGCCGAGCAGCGCAAAGCCGATCGCGAACGCCGCGTTCAGGGTGAGCGTGAAGATGCCGTTGGCGGCGAGCAGCTGTGGACGCTCGACGATGGCGGGGATCATCGCCGCTTCCGCGGGCGCGAAGAACGTCGTGACGGTGGATATGAAGATGTTCAGCAGCAGGATGGCCGCCAGGTTGTCTCCGACGAGATACAACCCGATCATGGCAACGGCGCGCAGGAAGTTCGTGCCGACCAGGATGACCCGTCGATCGAACCGGTCCACGTACACGCCGGCGACGGCCGAGAACAGGACGGCCGGAACGAGGAACGTGAGGATGAGCAGGCTGACCGGCGTATTCGAGGAGGCCGCCTCGACGACGATCACGGTCAGTCCGAAGAGGACCATGTTCCCGCCGATCTGGGTGGCGGCCTGCGCGGACCAGAGGCGTACGAACGCCGAGTTGCGGAAGACGGACGCGGCGCCTGGGGCCGTCGCCTCGACGACGGTCTCGGACTCGTTCATCGGTCGCCTGCGTCCGCGAACGGATCCGCGGCAGCGGTGAGGGCGGGATCACCGCGTCGCAGGAAGCCGACCGATCGTCGCTCCACCGTCGTACGCGGCAACAGGACGTGGCGGCCGCAGCCAAGACAGCGCAGCCCCAGGTCGGCGCCCAGCCGATCGATCTGCCAGGTGTCGCCGCCACAGGGATGCGGCCTGGCGAGCCGGACGACATCGCCGAGCAGGAAGGTGGGGATCGGTCAGATCGGACATCGGGCCGGTCAGCGTATCAAAGCCGAGGTCGGCCATGGACCGGCACGAGCGTGCGATCCGTCGCCGGCAGCTCCAGGCGGTCCATCGGCGTGACCGTGACGACGACGTCCGGCTGGGTCGCGGCGAGCTGCGCGATGACCCCGCCGGACCGCGTCAGCGAGCCGGTGAGCTTGTCCGGCGCCCCGATCGCCGCGAGCTCCACCGATGTGCCCAAGCGGCGATCCATCGATCGTGACCTGACCCGCGGACGCCGGTCGCCACGACGCCGGGGACGTCGCGGACGCCCGCCACCGTGATCGCCTCGGCGCCGGCGTTGCGAAGCTCGTTGACCAGGCCCTCGATCCCGGCCCCGTCGATCGGCCCGCTGATGCTGACGCTCACGCCGCTGCCGACGACGGGATCGAGTCCGGCGTAGGCGCGGACCCTCGCGAGCTCGGCGCGCAGGTCGTCCAGCGAGATCGCCCCGCGCTGCTCGTCGGCCGTGATGGTCTCGAGGTCGCGTTCGAGTGTGGCGACCTCGCGCCGCAACTGGTCGTTCCGGCCGTTGAGGTTCGCGACGAGGACGGTCAGGTCCTGCGACGACAGCTGCAGCAGCGGCGACCCGACGGTCTGTGCCCGAAGTTGCACGATGACGAGCAGGCCAAGGACGAACGTGACCGCCGCGATGGTGACCTGGTTGCGCCGTCGCTTCATCGTCAACCGCCGGGGCTGGCACTGGGAGCCGGCTGGGCGGGCGGTAGCGGGCGGGCGTAGCGGAGGGTGATCGTCCCGGCGAACGCGGGGATGTCGACGCTCTGCGGCTCGGCGAACGAGAGGCGGATCCCGTAGCCGTCGGCGCGCCCGCGGACGAAGTCGACGAACCCGGGCAACGCCGTCAAGCGGGTGTACAGGTCGTCCGGCCCGAGCGCCGTGATGCGGAACGGCGGCGCCAGGTAGGCCGAGTTGACGAGGACCGAGCCGCCGATATCGATGATCGCGGTCGTGGGGGTCACCCGTTCGCCGTTCACCGCGATCGCCTCGGCGCCGGCGAGCCACGACTCCTCCACCACGGTCCGGATGTCCCTGGCCGTGACGAGGTAGTCGGCCGCACTGGCTTCGTCCGCCGGCCGGCCGCAGCGAGTCCTCGAGCTGCAGGACGAACCCGGTCCCGGTCAGCGGGATCAGTCCGGCAGCGATCCGCGCCTCCTGCAGCTGGTCGTTGAGCGGGCCGACCAGCGCGGCCGAACCCTGGTCTGATCGCTCGACCTCGCCGATCTTCGCGCGCAGGTCCAGGATCCGACGCTTGAGGTCTTCCTGCTGCGCCTGCAGGGCCGGTCGCCGTCTCGATCAGGGGCGACCGCTCCTGGGTCGTGTACCGGACGCGCGGCGCCTCCGAAGCGAGCTGAGCCGCGATGAGGAAGCCCAGGCCGAGGAGCGCGACGCCGAGGGTCAACTGCCAGCTCGGGATCGCCCGGATCCTGGTCAGCACGGTCACGCCTCGGCGGCGTCCTGCCGACGCCGCCAGCCATACAGACCGAGGACGCCGGCCATCGTGATCGCGATGAGCACGGCCGGCCGCGATCAGCGAGCCGGTCGGCTCACCACCGGCGCCGCGCCCGATCGCCGGTCGGTGTGGACGACGGGATCGCGGTCGGGCCCCCGGGAGCCGCGGTCGTACCCGGGGCCGGGTTGCCCGCCCAGGCCGCGGGCACAGGCCCCGGAGCGGCGGGCTGCGGTCCGTAGACGGTCGGAGCGACCGCGCCGACCGACGCCAGCCACGCGTCGCCGAAGGCGGTCGCATCGACCCCGAGCGCCGCGCTGAACGCCTCGTCGTCCGTGAGGCCCGAGGCGTACGAACGGACGAGGGTCACGAGGGCGTCCTGTCCGTACGTCTCGACCAGGTAGTCCACGGCGGCCGTGCTCTCGGCATAGGCGAGGCCGAACCGCTCACGGGTCGTCGGGAACTGGCCGGTCAGGCCGTCGAGCGGGATCAGCTCACCGGAGCGAGCCGCCTCCTCGATCGTGGCCCGATAGCCCGCGTCGTAACCCTGGCTCTGGTACTCCGCGACGCCTTCGTTCAGCCAGCGCGGCGGGAAGTGGTACGGGTTGGTGACCGCCGTATCGAAGACGAGGTGGGTCAGTTCGTGCGGGATGACGATGCCCACCCAAGGCTGGTCGATCTCATCCGGCGTGATGAGCGCGAACATCGTCCGGATCTCGGTATTCGCCTGCCCGCCGACGTTCTCCCGCTGCCCGGGCCGAGCGCGTCGTAGAAGGCCTCCTTGTCGGCGTAGACGTAGAAGTCGATCGGTTCGGTCTCGGTCACGCCGAGCAGCGCGCTCGCCGACGCGACGGCGTCCTCGCCGAGCTTGAGCGCGCGCTTGCCGAACGCATCGCTCCCCTCGTACCAGTGGACCCGGACGAGGTCGCCCGATCTCGGTCTTCCAGTCGAAGCGGTCGTCCTCGTACAGGACGGACGACCGACGGGCCCGTGACCGGGTCGTCGGGCGTCGCCGCCGGGTGCAGCCGCCACCGTGCGTCGAGGCGGGTGTTCGGCGCGAACTGGGCGTCGGCGGTCAGGTCGAACGTGTAGCGCAGCGTCTGCTGGCCGGTGCCGGAGGGTGGCGGGACCTCGAACACGGTGGGCCCGGCGAGCGCCCGGGAACGTCACGAGGATCTCGGCCGAGGCGATGTCCCCATCGAGCATCGACCGGCTGCGTGAAGTCGACGCTCCGCGCGAACTCCGAGGCGGCGGTCGGCGTCCCGAAGGTCGGGTCAGCTGCGGCGACGCCCGGCGCATTGCCGAGCAGCAGGCCGGCGGCGACCAGCGAGCGCCGCGATCAGTCGGCCCATGCAAGCCCCGCCATGCGCAGGATCCCGAGCCCGTTCTGGCCGGCGCCGAGGAGGCCCGTCCGAGCCAGGGCCGAGCCGCTCCCGTACGACAGCGGGACGACCGGAACGTCGCGCTGGATGATCGTCTCGGCCTCGTCGTAGGCGGCGGTCGCGGCGGCCTCGTCGGTCGCGGCACCGGCGGCCGCGATGGCGGCATCGAACTCCGGCGACGAGTAGTGCCCGTAGTTGTTGGACGACGCCGAACCGAGCAGGATCCCGAGGAAGTCGTTGCGGCCCGGGTAGTCCGCGACCCAGCCCAGGTTCCACATCGCCGGGGGGTCCGACCGGAGACGCTCGAAGTAGTCCGCGCCCGCCGTCTCGTACGTCAGGGTGATCCCCAACTCCCGCTTCAGTTCGGTCAGGATCGCCTCGTCCGCCGATCCACCGCCGGTCATGAAGGTCACATCCGGAAACCCGGCACCGCCCGGATAGCCGGCTTCGGCGAGGAGCGCTCGGGCGGCATCAGGGTCGTGGCTTGGGGAGGAAGTCGCGGTCGCTCCGGCCGGGGATGCCCGGGCGGGACCATCGAGGTCGCGACATCGTCGCCGCCGGAGGTCGAGCGGAGGGCCGCGATCCGCCGCCAGTCGATCGCCATCCCGAACGCCTGGCGGACGCGGATGTCATCGAACGGCGGCTGTCGGACATCGAAGCCGTAGTACTCGAGCGACAGCGACGGGACATCGAGCAGCTGCGGGCCGAGCTTCTTGTCGAACGCGATCCACGACGCGTCGTAGATCCCGACCGGCGTGTAGTCGAGCTCGCCCGCTTCGAAGGCCTCGACGGGGCTGCGGCCGCCGATGTCCGCGATGAGCTCGATCGTCGGGATCGCCGGCGGGCCGGCCCAGTAGTGCTCGTTGGCCTTGAGCGTCAGCTTCTCGGGCGTCGCCGCGGCACAGGACGTAGCCGCCGCTGCCCACGAAGTCCGGCCCGGCCAGGAGGGCAGAGCCGCTCTCCCCCACCCCGGGAGGCACGATCGCGAACGACGGGCTCGCCACGACATCGACGAACTCGGCCGCCGGTCGGATCAGATCCACGGTCACGTCGCCGGCGGCGTCGTCGGCGTGCAGGCCCACGGTCGCAGGGTCGGTGGCCTGGCCCGACACGTACGCCTGGGCGCCGTCCACATCGAGCATCAGGCTGTACAGCGGCGACGGGCGCTGCGGGATCGATGAGCCGCAGCCAGCTGCGGACGACGTCCGAGGCCTGCAAGCGGCGTCCCGTCGGAGAACGTCAGTCCGGGTCGAAGGTGGAAGACGATCCGTCGACCGCCGTCCTCGATGCGCCAGGATTCGGCGAGCGCCGGCCGCGTCTGGCGGTCCGCGTCGAAGGTGGTCAGCGACTCGAACAGCTGGGCCGTGACCGCGACGCTGCCGGAGTCGCCCTGGGCCGCGGGGTCGAGCGTGGTCGGGGTCCCGGTCAGGATGCGGGCGACCCGCGTCGAGTCGGCGGCCGCCCCCGTGCAGGCTGCCAACGACAACGACGCGATCAGCAGCCACGCGATCCAGGCCCAGCGACGCATCGGGCCGAGTATACGGGCGGTGCCCGATTCAGCCCCCGGCGAGCAGGTCCAGGCGCCGACCGAAGCGGTCGATGATGCGGTAGCGGTCGCGCTTGGCCTAGGCGCTCGCGCTCGGCGTCCGCGACGGCCGAGCCACGCGCGGACTCGTGTCGGACGACCGGGAGATCCGTCCACGAGGACCGCGCGACGTGGCGGCTCACCCTCCCCCTCGTCGCGCAGGACGAGGCTCCACCAGACCGCCAGGCTGCCGTCCGTGGCGAACCGCTCGTCGAGCGGACCGCGCTCGGTGGCATCTGCCCGGCGGAACGCCTGACAGGCACCGTCGATGGCGTCGACATCCCCGGCGGAGACGGCCGCGAAGCGTTCGCATGTCCCGGGAGGTCAGGCCCCACGCGCCGGCGACCGCCACCGCCGGGTCCTCGAGGGCGACGGTCAGCGGCGTGACGATGTCGCCGATCGGCTCGACGTGTCGTGTCGAGCAGCAGGACGACGGGACCGCTCGCACCGGCGCAGGCCGATGTTCGTCGCGGCGGCACGGCCCAGCCGTGCGGAGGTCCAGACGACCTCGGTGGCGTCGTCAGCGGCGCATCGCCTCCAGGGCCGCGGCCTGCTCGTCGGACGGGCCATCGGCGACGATGACGATCGAGGTTCCGGCCGGGGCGCCGGCTCGAAGCCCGGCAAGTGCTCGCGCGAGGTCACTCGGGTCGATCCGTGGCGATGAGCACGACCGTCGCCACTCCGACGTCCGGGTCGCCGGCTCGCGACGGGACGGCGGCGCTGGACCCGTAGCGAACTCGGTCGCCATCCACCTCGTCCGGCGGCGCCATCGGCGACAGCGCGAAGTCCGTGCCGCGGTCGACGACCTTCCAGCCGGCGGCCTCGATCTCGGCGCGCAGCGGTCGGCCTCCGTCCAGTCCCCCGCCGCCCGTGCCGCCGAGCGGGCGTGTGCCGCGTCCAGGACGGCCTGCGGGATGTGCGGCCGGGTCATCGGTCTACGCTGCCCGTTCGCCAGCCGGCCGGCCAGACGCCTCGAGGAGGCCGGGCACCACCCGATCCATCTCCCAGGGTTGCTCGAGGCCGGGCAGGACGCGGTCGCGGAACAGCCTGGCCAGGTGCAATGGCATCACCAGCGACGCGAGCCGGCAGGCCTCGAGCCCGGCGGCCCGGTCCAGGTGCCCGGCCCACGGGCCGAGGTAGGCGTCGATCAGCGGCCCGTTCGCGTGCCGCCGGGATCGCGCCCGGGTCGCCGAGGAACGCGGCGAGCGACAGGAACGGGTGGGTGATCGAGGCATCCGACCAGTCGAAGATGACCGGGACCCATCTCGCCCACGATGACCTGCGATGGCGAGAGGTCGCCGTGATCCAGGCTGTCGGGCACGCCCGGATGCGGCCAGGTCGCGGCAGGCCTGCGCCAGCTCGTCGGCGTGGGTCGCGAGGCTCGCCGTGCAGCTGCCGCGCTCAGGCCACCGTCCCGGCCGGTCCGCACAGGAGGTCGTCGTCCGCCAGCAGCGCGGGGACCTCGTCGGCGAGGGTGGCCAGCGACGCTGAGGCGACGCCCGCGACGGCCAGCCGATCCCGCTCGACCGACAGGACTCGCTGGGTCTCGGCCGCTCGCGCAAGGGTGGCTGTCCACGCGTGCCGGATCCGAGACCTCGGTCAGCGCCGGACCCGTCCACGTGCGCCATCAGCAGTCGGCCGGCCGCCGTCATCCGCGGCGATGATCGGCGGGACGAGACCCGGGTCCAGGTCGGCCAGCAGCCCGGTCACGGCGATCTCGTGGGCGAAGCCGGCGGGGACCTCCTTCGCCCACACGAGCCCCCGGTCCGTGTCCGCCTGGAGGAGCGCCGACCGGCCCCACGAGCGGACCTGGCGGATCGGTCCGTGGCGTCGCAGGCCCGCACCGGCCAGGCGGTCGTCGATCCAGGCCGCCATCGCCGTCCAGCCAGCCGGGCACGTACCAGGGCTGCAGGTGGCCGTCGGCCGGGCGGAGCGCCCCATCGGCGATGGCTGCACGACCGGCCTCCGACGCCATGGGCGCTGCCGCGACGAGGTCGTCGAGTGCCGACCACCGGCTGCCGACGGGCGGTGCACCGGCCAGCCACACCGCCTCGTACAGGCGCTCGTCGCGACGATCGCTCAGCCAGGCGGCCCGAAGCGTGGTGACCGTCAGACCCAGTCGCTCGGACATCGCTTCGTTGACCGGCGCGACCACCTGCCACGGCACAGCGACCGGAGCCTCGAAGTTCGGCAGAGTGCCGTCGCGCAGGACGAGGATCGAATCGTCGTCCGGTCGCCGGATCGCCACGGACACGTTGGCGCGGGCGGGTCTCAACGCCTGTCGCTGCCTCCTGAGGGCCGGTCCTGGATGGGTGGTCGGCCGAGTATATGTGGCCAACCTGCGCCAGGCCCGCTACATTGACCGCGGATCGCCGAGCCCGATCCAGCGACTTCGGAGGATCGCCCGATGCCCACCCGGACCCTGCTTCTCGTTGGCACCCCGAAGGGGGCATTCCTGCTCGAAAGTGACGCGGCTCGATCCGACTGGTCCCTGCGCGGTCCGCTGTGCGAGGGCTGGCCGGTCCACGACCTGATCGTCGAACCCGGCACTGGAGCGCTGCTGGCCGGCGGCCGGCAGCCCGTGGTACGGACCGGCGATCTTCAGGAGCGACGACCTCGGGGCCACGTGGACACACTCCTCGGTGGGGCTCACGTACGGCGACGAGGCGGAAGCCATCAAGACCACGTGGAGCCTCGCGGCGGGGCCGGACGGGACGATCTACGCGGGAGTGGAACCGGCCGGCCTGTTCCGTAGTGCGGACGGTGGCCGGACCTGGTCTCACGTGGAGGGCCTGACGAACCACCCGACGCGCCCGACCTGGCAGCCAGGTAACGGCGGTCTCATCCTGCACACCATCGTCCCCCACGCCACCGATGCGGACCGTGTCTGGGTCGGCATCTCCGCCGTCGGCGTCTTCGAGACGCGCGACGGCGGGGTCAGCTGGGAGCCGCGCAACAGCGGCGTGCGGGCGGACTTCAACCCGGACCCACACCCCGTCACTGGCCAGTGCGTGCACAAGTTCGCCGCGGCCGCGGGGCAGCCCGAGACGCTCTACCAGCAGAACCACTGCGGCGTCTACCGGACGGACGACGGCGGCGTGCAGTGGACCGAGATCACGGCCGGCCTCCCAGGTGAGTTCGGCTTCCCGCTCGTGACCGATCCGCGCGACCCGGACACGGCCTGGGTCATCCCGCTCAACGGCGCCGACCGGGGCCGCTACATGCCCGACGCGAGTGCCGCCGTGTGGCGGACCAGCGATCGCGGGGCGACCTGGACCCGATCCGGCGAGGGTCTGCCGCAACAGGACGCCTACCTGTCCGTCCTGCGCGAGGCGATGGCCCGCGACACGCTCGACCCGGTGGGCATCGCGTTCGGGACCGGCACCGGCCAGGTCTGGCACAGCGCCGACGCGGGCATCAGCTGGAGGCTGGTCACCAGCCGACCTGCCGGCGATCTGGTCCGTCGAGTCCCTCGGTCCTGGACGGCTGACGGCGCCTCGTGGCGACGGTGCTGCTGCCGCGCTCCCTGCTGGCGCTGTTCCCCGGCGCGGAGCGGCGTCACGAGGTGGCGGCCGGCGACGGTGGCGTCCGCGCTCGAGGAGCTGGAGCGCGCCATCCCGGGCATCCGCGATCGCCTGGTCCAGCCCGGGCCGCGACTGCGGCCGCACATCAACGTCTTCGTCGACGGCGAGCCGGCTGATCTGTCGACGGCGGTCGGCGCCGGCGTCGATCGTCCACGTGATCCCGGCCGTTTCGGGCGGGGCCGGCTGATCGGTCCGGCGCGATCGGATCTGGCGGCGGCGTCAGTCGGCCGGCGCCACGACCCGCTCATCGGCGTACTCCCAGACCGTCGTGAGCGGATCGCGCTGCCCCAGCGCGAGCAGCGCCACGATGCCCGCGACGACGGCCGCCGCGCCGCCAAGTGCGAAGCGCGGCCCGCACGCCAGCCGTGTAGGCGTCCGCGTAGGGCTGGAGATCGGTCGCGCCGATGGCCGTCGCGATCTGGACTGAACGACGGGGTCCCGATCGCGACCAGGAAGTCGTTGAACGCGCCGATGGCCGACTCGGCCTCCGCCGCCGGCAGGGCTGCGACAGATGCGGTGTAGGTGGCGAGGGCGACCTGCGCCACGATCGAGGTGACCACGACGATCCCGACCCGGCTGCCGACCAGGATCGAGGCCTCGTTGAGCGCGGCCGCCGTCGCGGGCAGGCCACGCGGCACGCTGGCGAAGATGATCGCGGTCCGAACGGTCGTACCGATGACGAACCCGGCGCCCACCAGCGCGCACGGGATCACGAAGGCCAGATAGGTCGCGTCCGTGGACATCACCAGCGCGAGGACGAGATCGCCGAGACCGACCGCCACGACACCCGCGCCGACCAGCCAGCGCGGCGTGAATCGCGTCAGCAGGAAGCCGGCCACCGGGCCCGGCGAGCACGAGGGCGGCGAAGAGCGGCGCCAGCGCGACGGTCGCAAGTAGCGGCCCGTACCCGAGGACCAGCTTGAAGTACAGGGGCAGCTGCAGCATCGGCGCGGTCTGGGAGATCGCGAGGACCACGCCGACGAAGACAGCGACCGCGACGGGCCGGCGCTCGATCCGGACCTTGCCTGCCGAAGGTCGGATGCGAAGACGATCGTGCACGAGCGCAAGCGCGACGACGATGAACCCGAAGACGATCAGGCCCCATCGGTACGGGTTCTCCCACGTGGCACCGATCCAGGTGATCCCCACGGTCAGGGCGATCATCCCGAAGGCCCAGATCGCCGTGCCGACGATGTACGGACGCTCGGCCGTGACGGCGCGCGGCAGGTCCGAGATCCTGTCCCGCGCCACCCAGATCGCCACCGCACACGCGAGGGCCGACACGATGAACGCGGGTGCCGACACGCCCGGCGCGAGTTGCAGCAGGATCGGGGCCGCCGCACCCGCCGCCCCATAGGCCCCGTAGGCCACGCCGATCGCGGTGGCTCGGGCGACGCCGTGGTAGCTGGTCGCCACGAGCGCGATCGAGACCGGGATCACGAAGGCCGCCGCAGCGTGGCCGACGATCCTGGACACGATGAACAGGGGTCCGCTCGTGACGACGATCCCGACCAGGCTTGCGAGCAGGCTCGACCACGAGGCCGCCCACGATGATCGGCCTGGCCCGCGCCGAATCGCCGATCGCCCCTCCCGCCAGGAGGAGGGCCGCCCCGGCCACCGCCAGGAAGACGACGACGAACTCGATCTGCGGCCGATCGCGGATGGCCGCCTGGACAGAGGGCAGGGCCGGGCCATAGACCTTCGGATCCAGCGCGGCGGCGACGAGGGCGACCGACCCGGCCACGAGACCCCGGCGGGCGACGGTGTCGTCGAACACGTCCGTGATGAACGATGGGAGCCGCTCGCGATACGACACGCCGGGATGCTACAGCGCCGAGGCGCGCATCAGAGCAGCCAGGGCTCTACCAGTCGAAGCGTTCGGGCGTCGAAGATCGAGCTCCGCCATCACCCCGAGGGGCAGCACCCATTGCGGATCGGTATGACCGAAGGGCAGGTCGGTGACGATGGGCAGAGCCGGCCGGCTGAACTCCACCGCCACGACGCCCGCGATCGCCGAGTCGAGCGCCGCCGCTTCCTCCGCCGAGTGGTCGCGCGGCCGTCCGACGAGGAGGCCCGCGATCCGATCGAAGATGCCCATCACCCCGAACGATCGAAGGATCCGCTCGACCTGGACGGGCGTCGGCTTCTCCTCCGAGGTCTCGATGAACAGCAGCCGACCGTCCCACTCATCGCCAGCGGGCCAGGCGGACGTCCCGCGGAGCCAGTCGAGGACCTCGAGGCACCCGCCGAACAGCTCGCCCGGCGACCAGGCCCGCGCCCTGCAGGACGCGCCAGCCGGTATCCGGCCGGACCGGGTTGACCCGCCCGATCGACCGCCGGGTCCCGCCAGTCCGGGTACCCCTCGGCGTACGTGTCGAAGGTCGGGTAGCGGTACGTTCGACCGGGCTCGAAGAGCATCTCGCGGACGTGTTCGGCACAGACCGGCGGGAACGCGGCCAGCTGTGACAGGCCGGCCATGACGGAAGGGCCGTGGAACGTCACCACGCCGAGGCGCCGGACGGCGGCCAGCAGCGCGGTCGTGTCCGAGTAGCCCATCGAGGATCTTCGGGTCCGCCGCGATCGCCGCCCCATCCAGGAGCGGCAGCAGCCGGATCGAATCGTCGCCGCCGATCGAGGCGAAGATCGCCCGGACCGCCGGATCGGCGAAGGCCGCGTTCAGGTCATCGGCCCGGAACCCCGGGTCGCGTCGCAGCCGGTCGGCCGGGGCTCGCGTCGACGGGTACTCGCGGACCTCGAGGCCCCACGCCCGCAGGACCGCGACGCCGTGGTCGTAGACGTGCGGGAACGCGTCCGGCCCGCCCCATGACGGCGACAGGACGGCGACCGTGTCCCCCGCGGCGAGACGCCGGGGTCGTGCGGGGCTCGGGGCGCGCATGCCGGCAGCCTACAGGCGAGCCCGGCGCTCTGTCGCACGCCCGGCCCGCGCAACCCACGGTCGCCGGGTGCCGCCGTTCGCTAGCATCGTGGGAGACCGCGTTCCCGCGCGGTTCGAACACAGTACCGGAGGCGGTCGCAGTGACAGCAGGGATGGATCCAGCGGTGGCCGGCGGACCTGAGGGAGCGATCCGACGGACTGCCCGACCATGCCCGGGTCGTCATCGTCGGCGGCGGCGCCATCGGCTCCAGCATCGCCTACCACCTGGCAAGGCTGGGCTGGAGCGACGTGGTCCTCCTGGAGCGCCGGCAGTTGACCGCAGGCACGACGTGGCATGCGGCGGGCCTCATCACGTCGGCGGGGATGGCGACCGAGACGCTCCTGTGGATGGCTCGCTACACCCGTGATCTGTGCGCGACGATCGAGGCCGAGACCGGGCAGGCCACCGGCTTCCGGCCGATCGGGCACCTGCATCTCGCCTGCACGCCGCAGCGGCTGGAGACGCTACGACGCGAAGCGGCGTTCGTGCGCGGGTTCGGCGTCGACAACCAGGAACTCTCGGGCGCCGAGTTCGGCCGCCACTGGCCCGCGGCGAAGACGGACGACGTGCTGGCCGCCTTCTACGTGCCGGACGAAGGCCGCGTCAATCCGGCCGATCTCGTGATGGCGTACGCGAAGGGCGCCCGCATGCGCGGCGCGCGCATCATCGAGGGCGTCACGGCCAGCGGCGTCACCTCGGAGCGCGGCCGGGTCACCGGGGTCGTCACGGACCAGGGCACGATCACGGCCGACTTCGTCGTCAACGCCACCGGGCATGTGGGCGCGCGAGTTCGGCGCCGAGGCCGGCGTGTCGGTCCCGCTCCAGGCCGCCGAGCACTACTACCTCATCACCGACACCGTCGAGTGGGCCCACCCGGATCTGCCGATCGTCGAGGACCCGGATCGGTACGGCTACTACCGCGAAGAGGGCGGCGGGATCCTCGTCGGCCTGTTCGAGCCCGTCGCCGGGCCGTGGTCCCTCGACGGCATCCCGGCGGACGTCGCCTTCGCCAGCCTGCCGCCGGACTGGGACCGGATCGGCGCGGTCCTGTCGGGCGCGATGGACCGATTCCCGTCGCTGCACGATGCCGGCGTCCGGACCATGTTCTGCGGGCCCGAGAGCTTCACGGCGGACTCCATGCCGCAGCTCGGCGAAGTCGCCGGAGCTCGGTGGCTACTTCGTCGCGGCGGGCCTCAATTCGCTCGGGCATCCTGCTCAGCGGCGGCGTCGGCAGCGCGATCGCCCAGTGGATCGCCGACGGCGTCCCGCCCGTGGATGTGGTCGGGATGAGCGTGGACCGGACGCAGGTGTACGAGACGAGCCGCCGCTTCCGGGCAGACCGGACTGTCGAACAGCTCGGGCGCGCTGTTCGGGGACTCGGCCTGGCCGAACTGGCACCACAAGACCGCCCGCAACGTGCGCCGCTCCGTCATCCACGACCGGCTGGCCGCCGCGGGGGCGCACTTCGCGGCCTCATCCGGATGGGAGTACCCGGAGTGGTTCGCGGAGCCGGGCACCCACCCGGCGATCGAGATCGGCTGGGGTCGCGACGCCTCGTTCCCGCTCCAGGCCGCCGAGCACCGCGCCGTCCGTGAAGCCGTCGGCATGCTCGACATGTCGCTCATGGCCAAGTTCATCGTCCAGGGTCGCGACGCGGCGCAAGTGCTGAACCTCGTGTCCGCGAACGATGTCGACGTCCCGGTCGGACGGCTCGTCTACACCCAGTGGTTGAACCACCTGGGGGCATCGAAGCCGATCTCACCGTGACCCGCCTGGCTGAGGAGCGGTTCCTGGTCGTCGTCACGGACCTGATCCATCGACGGATCGCGCCGTGGATCGAACGCCACACGCCAGACGGCGCCCACGTGGCGGTCACCGACGTGACGTCCGGCACCACGCTGATGACGGTCCAGGGACCGCGGTCGCGGGAGTTGCTCGACGCGCCTGTCCAGTGCCGATCTGTCCAACGACGGCCTTCCCGTACCTGACCGCACGCGAGATCGACCTGCACTACGCCCGCGTCCTCGCGATGCGGGTCACCTACGTCGGTGAGCTGGGCTGGGAGCTCCACGTACCGGCCGAACTGGCGCTCACGGTCTACGACGCCCTCATGGAGGCCGGCGCCGACCTGGGATATCGCAACGTGGGGCTCGGTGCGCTGGGCAGCCTTCGACTCGAGAAGGCGTACCGCGACTACGGCCTCGACATCGACAACACGGACACGCCGCTCGATGTCGGCCTCGGGTTCGCCGTCGCGTGGGACAAGCCCGGCGGATTCATCGGACGTGAGGCCCTTCTACCGGCCCGGGCTGCGGGTCCACCGAAGCGACGCCTCGTGCAGGTGCTCGTGGAGGATCCCGAGCCACTCCTCTACGGCGGCGAGCCGGTGTTGCGCGACGGCCGCTGGATCGGGTACGTCCGGGCGGCCGCCTACGGTCACACGCTCGGCGGGGCCGTCGGCCTGGCGATGCTCGAGGATGAGGGGGGCCTCCCGGCCTCCGCGGTCGACGGGGTCCGGTTCGAGGTGGACATCGCGGGCATGCGTTACCCGGCTCGCGACCTCGCTCCGTCCGCTGTACGACCCGGACCGGATCCGCATCAAGGCCTGACGCCTCCGGGCACCGTCACCCCCTGGCGTCAGCCCGCGGCGGGTACCGTCACTCGCCCGGCCGCGATCGCCGCGACGTAGGCCGCGTGGTCCCGCTCGTTGATATCGGCATACGCCTCTGAGAAGTCGGCGATCGCGCCGTCGAACGTGTCGCTGGTACCAAGGTAGGCGGTGATCGCCACCGCATCACCCGTTCGGGCATGGGCTCGCGCGAGAGCCCGGCCGCAGAGCGCCGCATACAGGCCGAAACCGGGCGCCAGCAGGGTGGCCGTGTCAACGGAGCCCTTCATGTCCCACAGCTGGCGGAAGTAGAAGTCGCGGCCGCCGGGACCACGGGTCCAGCCGAGGAAGATGTCTGACGTCCCCTGCATGAGCTGCTGCCCGACGACCACTCGCTGGCCATGGTGGTCGTGCAGGCTCGGCTGGAGGAAGGGCTCCATGACCGACGCCGTCGCCTCCTTGGCCTGGAGGATGAGCGGGTCGTTCTCGTCGCGGCCCTGGAGCACGATCACGAAGCAGCGAGTCCCGACGCTCCCGACACCGACCACCTTGAGGGCCACGTCGACGAAGCGGTAGCGCTCCAGGAAGTCGCGCCGATTCTCGGGCATCGTCGATCGGTAGTCCGTGAAGACCTTCTCAAGAGCCTCTGTCTGGCCCTCAAGGTCGACGTGAGTGATGATGGGCGGGTCCTCGAGGATCACCCGGCGACCGTCCACGACCGCCGTAAGCGACTCAAAGGCACGCATCCCATCGCGCCGGCGGGACTTCGTGAAGAGCGCTTCCAGGTTCTGGCGGCGTACGGCCCCGCTGCGACCGGCCATGGCTCCTGTCGCCTCGGCCGCCTCGCGGATCTCGGCCTCCGTGAGGGGCGCGTACCAGACCTCGATCAGGCGCATGCTCGCGTAGCGGGCCAGCCACTGGCGGTAACTCCGTACCGCGGCCATGGCGAATCCGCGATTCAACTTCGCGTTGAAGCCGCTGGCGCGGCCGGCGATGACGAAACTGGCGGCGAGCCGCTTGACGTCCCACTCCCACGGCCCGGGGAGGGTCTCGTCGAAGTCGTTGGCATCGAAGACGAGCGTCCGCTCCGGCGAAGCGAAGAGGCCGAAGTTGGACAGGTGCGCATCACCGCAGACTTGGACGATGATGTCGGTCCGGGGAGTGTCGGCCAGGTCCATCGCCATCACCGCGGGTGTACCTCGGTAGTAGGCGAAGGGCGATTCGGCCATCCGCTCGTGCCGGAGGGGCACGAGGTCCGGCAGCCGGTCTGCCTCCTGAGCTTCCAGGATCGCGATGGGATCACGGTCCGGCCGCAGCTCCAGCGTGGCTTGACTGACGCGCGGCACACGCTTTCGCTCGGCCTTGCCCTCGGCGGCGCGCTCCGTCGGGTGGACCCATGGCCGAGCGGTCCAGACGTCGCCCGACGGGGCACTCACCTTCCATGCCTCTTCGTAGGCCTCCGCGGTCGACTTGTCCGGGATCGCCTTCCTCGTTCGACCGATCGGCTTGGTGGGCTTGGTAGGCTCCGTCATGTCGCTGGGTCCCTCCGTGGCTGTTTCCACGCCCGCCGATCGAGCGCCGAGGTCGCATGGGATCCACTTCGTCCAGCTCACACCGTACAACCCGGCGCCGTCACATGCACGCCTTCCGCCGTGATGCGCGGTCGGTCCCCTCGCCACGAATCATGACAAAGGACTCTGGTGGCACGAGCGGCGGCCGACCCACGCTTCGTGGCGTGAGCCGTACGGCACCAGGGGCCCTGGACACGCCAGGCGACCACGACCAGATCGTCCCGGGCGTGTACGCGCTGCCCTTGACCCGCGTCCAGGCGCATCTCATCGACGAGGTCCCGCTGTCCCTCATCGATGCGGGACTGGCCGGATCGAGTGGCAGGATCGGGCGCGAACTGACGTCCCGAGGGCGGTCGCTCGCGGACGTCGCACGGGTCATCTGCACCCACGGTCATCCCGACCACGCCGGGGGTGCCCGCGAGCTCGCCAGGCGCGGTGTCGAGATCCTCATCCATCCGGCGGACGCCGAGCGGATGCGAACCGGGCTCGGCACCGCCATCCGCCGGCCGTCACGCGGTCACTTCTTTGCGGCGATGACGCCTGAGCTGGCGGCCTTCACGCCCATCGTGGACGGCGACATCCTGCCGGTCCTGGGCGGCCTGGAGGTCGTCCATACGCCCGGCCACACGCCGGGCAGCGTCTGCCTGTACGGCGCGCGGGACCGCGTCCTGTTCGTCGGCGATGCGCTCCAGCGTCGGGGAGGCAGGGTCTCGTTCGCGAGCGGCCTCTACAGCGACGACCATGCCCAGGCCAAGCGGACCGTGAAACGCCTGGCGACCCTGGACGTCGAGGTACTCGTCTTCAGCCACTACCCGCCCCTTCGGGAAGGGGTGGCGGAGACGCTGGCACACCTGGCGCGACAGGTGACCGACTGATCGATCCGTATCCGAGGAGGGCCACGGCGTGGACACCCTGATCGAGCTGGTTCGGGAGAGCGGCGAGCGGTTCGACGCGCGCCCGGCGCTGCTGATCCGGCCGTCGTTCAGGACCCGGGTCTGGCGCTATCGCGACCTCGCGCACGACCGTCCCGCGAGCGGCGCGGGTCATGGCCGACGCCGGCCTCGAGCCGGGCGACCGCGCGATCATGTGGGCCGTCAATCGTCCCGAGTGGGGCATCGCCCTGCTCGCCTCGCCCATGCCGGAGTCGTCGCCGTCCCGCTCGACGTCCGCCACACCGTGGACTTCGCCCGCAAGATCGTCGACCAGACCGCGGCCAAGGTCGTCATCGCGACCCGCCAGACCGAGGCGTCCGCCCGCCAGCTGGGCCTGCCGATCATCTGGCTGGAGACGCTGCCCGACCAGGCCCGCCGGGCCGAGCCGCTGCCCGCGGCGGCCGTCGACAAGGACACGCTGGCCGAGATCGTGTTCACCAGCGGCACGACCGGCGAGCCGAAGGGCGCGATGCTCTCGCACGGCAACCTGCATGGCCTGCGCGACGGCGATGACCCAGATCGTGCCGTTCGATGAGCACGACCGGCTGCTCTCCGTCCTCCCGCTGTCGCACCTCTACGAGCAGGTCCTCGGGTTCATCGCGCCGCTGATCGTCGGCGCCAGCGTCGTCTACCCCGTCAGCCGCCAGCCGGCCGTCCTCATCCGCACCTTCCGCGACTACCGGGTCTCGATGCTGCTGATCGTGCCGCAGGGCCTTCGACTCCTCGACGGCGCCATCGAGCGGAAGGTCGACCAGGCCGGCCAGCGGAAGCGCTTCGAGCAGCTCCATCGACTCGCCCGGCACGTCCCCCGGCCGGGTGCAAGCGCCTGCTCTTCCGCCCGGTGCTCGGCCAGTTCGGCGGCCGCCTCCACACGATCGGCGTCGGCGCCTCGGCGCTGGAAGTCGACGTCGCCCAGCGCTGGATGGAGATGGGTGTCGACGTCCTGCAGGGCTACGGGGCCACCGAGATGGGCCCGGTCGTCACGCTTCACGCGGCCCGGCCGCAACGTCCTCGGGACCGTCGGCGAGCCGATCCCCGGGGTCGAGGTGCGGATCGCCGCCGACGGCGAGATCCTGGCCCGGGGCCCGGGCCGGTTCGCCGGCTACTGGCAGAACCCCGAGGCGACCGCCGCGGCGATCGACGCCGACGGCTGGTACCACACCGGTGACCTGGGCGCGATGCCGGTCCGATGGCATGCTGACGTTCCGTGGCCGCAAGAAGGACATGCTCGCCCTGCCCGACGGGCAGAAGGTCTACCCGGAGGACGTCGAGGCGATCCTGCGCGAGGACGATCGACTGCGCGACGCGACCGTCGTGGGCTGGCCGCTCGGGTCCGGCGCTGCGCGTCCATGCGGTGCTCCTGATGGACGACCCGCCGCTCGCGGAGGACGTGGTCCGCGCCGCCAACGCGCGCCTTGCGCCGCACCAGCAGATCCGGGGCACCACCGTCTGGCCGGACCCGGACCTGCCCCGGACGCACACGCTCAAGGTGCGCAAGCCGGACGTCCTGGCCCGGCTCGCCGACCTCGAGCGACCCGGCTCCGCGGCGCTGCCGGCGGCGGCCTCCGGGGTCCGGCGCGACGCCGCCGATTCCGCAGGTGGACCCCGTCACCGCCATCATCGCCAGCGTCGCGGGGCTCGAACCGGCAGCCGTCGCCGGATCGGCCCGCCTCTCGAGCGACCTCGACCTCGATTCCCTTCGCCGCGTCGAGCTCCTCGGCGTCATCGAGGAGGAGCTCGGCGTCTTCGTGGACGACGACGCCCTCCTCCCGGACGCGACCGTCGCGGACCTGCATCGCGCTCGTCGATGCCGGCCGCGAGGCGAAGCGCGGGCACGGGATCGTGGCGCTGGCCGCTCTCGCCGGCCGTCCGGGCGGTGGGCCTCACCTTCCAGGTCCTGCTGATGTACCCGTTCGTGCACCTGTTCTACCGGGTCCGGACGACCGGGCTGGAGCGGCTGGCGCCGTGGAAGGGCCGGTCCTGTTCATCCCGAACCACTGCCTGCACCTGGACAACGGGATCATCCTCACGCGCCTCCCGCTGGGCATCCGCTGGAAGCTGTCCGTCGCCGCCGCGGCCGACACGATCTACGACAACCGAGTCCAGGGCGTCCTCGCTTCGGTCATCGCGAATGCCTTCCCGCTGCAGCGCGAGGGCGGGGTGCGTCGCAGCCTGGAGATGCTCGGCGAACGGCTCGATCGCGGGTTCAACATCCTCATCTACCCGGAAGGCAAGCTGACCGTCGGCGGGCCGCTGCAGCCGTTCAAGGCCGGGGCCGGGCTCATCGCCGTCGAAGGCGGGACGCCGGTCGTGCCGGTCAAGCTGCGTGATCCACCAGATGTCCATCATCGACCGACGACGCCTGCCGTCCCGCCTGCGCGGTGACGTCGAGCTGGTGATCGGCGCGCCCATCTGGTTCGACGCCGACGAGGATCATGCCGCCGCCACGACGAGGCTGGAGGCCGCGGTCGCCGCCATGTGACCACAGGTCCGCACGCGGGAACGGCGCCACGGCCCGCTCCGGCGGCCCTCAAGATGGCGGCTACGGAGGTGATCGATGGGCCGGACGGTCTTCAAGGGCGGGCGCGTGTTCGATGGCAGCGCCGAACTCGCATCGGCGGACATCGCGGTCGAGGATGGGCGGATCGTCGACGTCGGGCCTGGCCTCGATGGTGACGAGGCCGTGGAACTGGCGGGACGAGCCGTCCTGCCAGGGCTCTTCGACTGCCACACCCACGTCATGGTCAGCCCGGACGCGGCTCGACACCAACACCGAACTGGAGACGCCGTTCTCGTACTGGTTCTACGCGGCCATCGAGAACCTGCGCAGGACGCTCGACATCGGCATCACGACCGTGCGCGACGCCGGCTACGCCGACCTCGGCCTCAAGACGGCCGTGGCCGACGGGCTGATCGCGGGTCCCCGGCTGCACATCGCGATCAGCATCCTGTCCCAGTCCGGCGGCCACGCCGACGGCTGGCTGCCGTCCGGCTACGACACGACGATGCCGACCTGGCCGGGCATGCCGCCCGGCGTCGTCGACGGGCCGGACGAGATGCGGCGGCGGGTCCGCGAGCTCATCCGGGCCGGCGCCGACCAGATCAAGGTCTGCACCTCGGGCGGGGTCCTGTCTCCGCGCGACGACCCGCGACACGGGCACTTCCGGGACGCCGAGCTGGACGTCCTGGTCGAGGAGGCCACGGCAGCCGGGATCCCGGTCATGTCGCACGCGCAGGGCGCTCCGGGGATCAAGTCCGCCGTGCGGGCCGGCATCCGCAGCATCGAACACGGGATCTACCTCGACGACGAGGCGATCGAGATGATGCTCGAGCGCGGCACCTGGCTGGTTCCGACGCTGCTCGCGCCGCAGGGCGTCCTCGACGCGGCGGCCGCCGGCATCGCCGATCCCGCCGGCGAGCCTGCGCAAGGCGCGCGAGGTCACCGACATCCACCGCGCCGCGATCACCAAGGCGATCGCGGCCGGCGTCAAGGTCGCCATGGGCACCGACTCCGGCGTCACGCCGCACGGCAACAACCTGCGCGAGCTGGCGCTCATGGTCGAGTGTGGCATGAGCCCACTCGAGGCGATGCTGGCGACGACACGCAGCGCCGCCGAGCTGCTCGGCGTCGAGGACGATCGCGGGACGATCGAGCACCGGCAAGCGCGCGGATCTCGTGGTGGTGGACGGCGACCCGTTCGACTACGCCGACCTGGGCGACCGCGTACGAGCCGTCTTCCAGGACGGTCGTCTCGTCAGCGGCTCGGTCTGACCGTGGTGCCCGCCAGCATGCCGGATCGGTCGGGCCAGGCATCGCTGCCGGCGACAACGACGGGTTCCTGGCGCCCTTCATCGATGGTCGGAGCGCCGGCCGACGCCGGTCGACGGCGTCGTCATCTTCCTGGTCACGTCCCTGGCGATGAACGCGAGGCGAGGCCGTCCCACGACGGCGCGGCGCCGTCAGGCACGTCTGGCTCCCTCGCCAGCACGGGGCATGGGCGATGCTGCTCGTGCCATTCCTGCTGGGGATCGCTGCCAGTCACCCGAGCCCCTGGCAGCTGGTGCTGGCCGGCGCCGCGCTCGCCGGCTACCTTGCCTCCGCCACGCTGCAGTCGTGGGCTCGGGGCCGCCGTCCTCCTGAGTACCGGCCGCCGATCGTCGTCTACGGTGTCGCCTTCGCATCCCTGGGACTGGTCCTGGTCTCGCATTCCCGGCGCTGCTGCTGGTCTGCTCGTGGTTGTCGTGCCAGCCGGGATCGTCGTCTTCCAGGGTGCGCGCCCGGGCACGCGCCGCGACCTCGCGAACAGTTTCGCCCAGGTCGCCCAGGTGCTCGTCCTGGTCCCCGCAGCCGCGTACGTGTCGGGCGAGGTGGATCTCGAGGCGTCGTCGCCTACACGGCGATCGCCGCCGCCTATCTCGTGGGAACGGTCCTGGTCGTTCGCTCGGTGCTTCGCGAGCGCGGGAACACGAGCTTCGCGGCGCTGTCGGTGGCCTTCCACCTCGGCGTCACGGTCGTTGCGCTGCTCCTCTATCCCCTCGGGTACGGCCTGCTGGCGGCGGCGCTCGCCGCGCGAGCCGTCGCCCTGCCGATCCTGCAGCAGCGCTGGGCCTCGGGGACGCACCCGTGCGGCCCATCCATGTCGGGCTGGTGACGCGGCATCGGTCGCGGTCGTCATGCGTTCGCGATCCCGATCTGAGCATGCGTGGGCCGGCCTGCGATCCCCAGCACGGGTGCGAGGTGACTCCCGGTCGTGAGCGCGACGTCCGTTCGGTCACGGCAGGCGCGGTTCGGTCATCGGCACGGTTCCGGATTCTCCTGAGGAGAGCTCGTCAGGTCCCCAGTGGCGTCGCCGAAGGGCCGAGCGTGGATCGAGCGCGCCGTCGCCGAACGGGCAGATGACTCGCGTCCGAGATCTGACCGGCGCCTGATCGGTCCGCGGCGGTCGTCGTGCAGCCGTCGTTCGGCGATCCCGCATCTGGGCAGTCCCAGGCGCCCATCGCGTGGCGCGGTCCGCTATCGCCCGATGTGGACGAGGCCGTTCCAGAGGACGTAGTGCGTGCGATACGTTTCGCCTATGGATGATCCTGCCGTTGCGATCGCGGACGACCCGGGCCACGGCGACGTCCATCCCGTCGGCGGGGTACTCGATCTGCTCGCGGACACCCTTCGGCAGCGACGACACGTATTCGGTGGTCGTCGTCGCCTTGCGCACGTTGCTGACGGCCGGCCGGCCGATGCTCACCGTGCGGCCGTCCGGCACGCCCCAGATCTCGTAGCGTACCCAGCCCCGGCCGCCCGCTCGATAGCGGAACGTCCGGATGACGATCGGACCCTTCGTGTCGTTGGTGAACGACACGGTCTGGCTGCCGTTCCGGGTCTTGGACACGGTGGCATCGAGGCCGAGCGGGTAGCGACTGATGTAGTACTTGTAATTCGAGCGCGCACCCATCTGCAGGCCGGCGCGAAGAGCGGCGTTGAACAGCGTCGTGGAGCTGGAGCACATGCCGCCGCCGAGGGCGCCGGTCGGTTCCGTATGGTCGCCGGCGATGAACCCTCCCGGGCCATATCCGCGAGCGGGCGTGACCGGACCCAGGGCGCGCCACCACTCGAAGCTCTGTCCCGGCTGCAGCACCGTGCCATCGATGATCCTCGCGGGCAGCCAGATGTTCGCCCCGAAGTAGTTGCGCTCGCTGACGGGGAACCAGGTCTTCCAGGTCCCGAGTGCCTTCATCAGCGGTGCCTTCTTCAGGGCCTGTGCCGTCGTGAACTTCGGCGGGACCTTCACCACCTGCGACGGTCACCGGCTTCTCCGCGCGTCCGCGGCTCCTCCGGCGTCTCCTGCGCCCGGCCGGCGATCGACCCCGGCGATGGCCGCGGACGTCGCGGCGACGTCGAGTTTCTGGCCATCGCGCCCGGCGACCACGCCGATGATCTTCCCGCCTCGCGTCTTGAGGAACGTGGCCGAGTCCGGTGCCCGGCGCACGGCCTTCGCGATGTTCTTCAGGATCGAAGGGATCTTCGTCTCGTCCACGACGGGTCGCGCCACCCCGCTGGCGTCCTTCTCGAACGTGATCCAGCTCCGAACGCGGCCCGCCCGGATCGTCCAGTGGGACTTGCCGTAGGTCACTGCGACGTCGGCGATCATCCGCTCGGCCTCGGACTTGGCGGCAAGGGCTTCGTCGTCACCATGCTCAGGTGGGATCTCGGTCGCTGTCGCCTCGACGGTGACCTCCGCCGGGGCATCCGTCCGGCGCAGCATCTCGATCGCCGTGGCCGCAGCGAGGCTCGCGTCCATCCGCCGGCCAGCCCGAGCTGGCGTCGTGTAGATGGCCTGCGCGCCCTTGACGACCTCGGCATCGATCGGATCCCGATCGAGGTTCGCCACGGCCGCGCTGACGCCGGCGGCCAGGGCAGCCTCGTCGAGCAGGACCCTCGGAGCCAACGAGTGTCCCGTCTGGGCAAGCCGCACCGCGACGAGCGCACGCTCGAACGGTGTCCCCGCCCGCCCGGTCCGCATCGCCTCGTCGAGCATCCCCTGGACGTCCGCGCGCCGCGAGAACGCCGAATACGGCACGGAGACGTCGCCGGCGGTCGACCGGATGACCAGGTTCCCGTCGCCGAAACCACCGAACGCCGAGTCGAGTGCTGCGGTCGCCTGGTCGCTGTCGAGACCGGACAGGTCGACCCCGCCGACGTCGACACCGGTCAGCACCCGACCCTCGTGGCGCATGTCGTAGGCGTAGAGCGCACCGCCGGCCAGGCCGAGACTGACGATCAGGCCGAACAGGAACCCGGCGAACCACCGCGGCCAGAAGCGCCTGCGGGGCACCACGGCCGTTGCCCCCTCGGGTACGAGTACGTCCCCAAGTGTGGTCATCGGATGCGCATCATGCCGCATCGGTCTCCGAACGCAAGGGCGCTGGTGCGTCGAGGTCCATGCAAGGATGTCGGAGGGGCCCCCAGCGTCCTCGAACGCGATCACCTTCGCGTCAGGCGACCGGCGCCTCGGGCATCCATTCGATCGCGCCGCGCCGACAACGGGTGACGCACAGGCCGCAGCGGGCGCACGCGGCAAGGTCGATCACCGCGAGCTTCTCGACCAGCTCGATGGCGCGGTACGGGCATACCTGCACGCACAGGTCGCAGCCGTTGCACGGCTCATCCAGGACGACCGGCAGGCCGCTCGCCCAGTCCATCGGCATCCGCTCGATGGCCAGGCCCTGCAGCTCCGAAGCGCTCGCGTAGCCGTGCTCATCGAGCCAGGTGTCGAGTTCGCTGGACGATCTTCCCGAAGACACTCGGGCCGTGGAGGATCGCGGCGGTGCAGACCTGGACACCCGATGCGCCGGCCATGAGCATCTCGACGGCATCGATCCCGTGGCCGACGCCCCCGACCCCGATGACCGGGACCCGAACGGCCCGGGCGATGTCACGGACGCAGCGAAGTGCCAGCGTCTTGATCGCCGGACCGGACAGCCAGCCGTAGCCGTCGCTCCCGCCCAGGTAGGGCATCCGGCTGTCGGCATCGATCGCGAGCACTGGGCCGAACGAGTTGATGGCGACGATCCCGTCGGCGCCCGCGGCCTCGGCCTGCTCGGCGGCCCGGGTCATCTCTCGACCGAGCGGGCTCAGCTTCACGAAGACCGGAACGTCCAGCACGGCCTTCGCCGCCCGGATGGCGCCGATCATCGGCGCGGCATCCTCGCCGATGTAGTGCGTGGACAGTTCGACAGCGTCGGCGAACGGCTTGATCCGCGGCGCGAGCCAGGCGATATCCTCGGCGCTGTAGCCGAGGCTGACGATGAGTGGCAGGCCCGGCTCGCGGGCGATGCCGTACTCGCGCTCGATCCACTGCTCCGGGGGCAGCTCCGACCAGGTCTCGGTGTTGACCATTCCCATGCCGTGCGGGATCTCGGCCATGTTCGGCGTCGGCGGCGTCGCGGCGTGCCTCGAGATCGTCTTGGACACCAGTCCTCCGGCACCACCCTCGGCGCACCGGACGATCGCCTTGCCGTCGCGCACCGGCGGCCCGGCGGCGGGCATGATCGGGTTCGGGAACCGGATCCCGGCGATCTCGACGCTCAGGTTCGCCATGACGGAGCCTCCATGCGCTGGAATGGATGGGCGTCGATCTCTTCCAGCCGACGCCACAGGCGCCCGGCGCCTTCGCGAGCTTCAGCGGCGATCGCATCCGCCTCCGCGCGGACGGGACGGCCCTCTCTGACCACCGGTTCCCCGGCCACGAGGACATCGCGGACGTGGCCGGCGCCGATCCCGAACAGCCAGTGGGCCGCCAGGGTCGAGGCGTCCATGGGCGTGACAGCCGGGTAGCGAAGGACGACCACGTCCGCGGGCGCTCCCGGGACAAGCTGACCGAGGAGCGGCTCACCGAACGCCTCCCCAGCGACGCGCGCGCTCTCCGCCAGGCGATCGAGTGGCCATCGCATGTCGATCCCGAGGTCCTCCTCGCGATGACGGAAGTAGGCGGCCCGGCCCTCCTCGAACATGTCGGCGCCGATCCCGTCCGTGCCCAGGGCCACGCGCTCGCCGATGGCCGCCAGCGGAGCGCGTCCGACTGCGTTGTTCATGTTCGAACGGGCGTTGTGCACGACCGTCGCACCGGCATCTGCGATCGTCGCGATCTCGGCGGCGTCCAGGTGGACCCCGTGGGCGAGCAGGGAGCGCGCGTCGAGCGCCCCGGCCTCGGCGAGCCGGGCGACGACCCGGGACCCGAACCGGGCCTCGGCGTCGCGCTCGTCGGCGGCGTCCTCGGCGACATGGATATGGAGACCGACGGATCGATCGCGGGCGAGGGCGGCGCACGCGGCCAGGGTCTCCTCGGACAGCGTGAACGAGGCATGGGCACCGACCATGCCCCTGGCGAGCGGATGCGACCCGGCGGACGTGCTCTCAAGGAAGCGGGCATTCTCGGCAAGGCCCTCGCTGGCCACCCGCGGCCCGTCGCGATCGCTCGTCTCGTAGCACAGCACCGAGCGGACGCCGAGCCCGGCCAGCGCCGAGGCGACGATATCGAGGGACCCACTCACGGCGGCCGGTGAGGCGTGATGGTCGATCACCGTGGTGGTGCCGGCGAGCACGGCCTCCATCCCCCCGGCCAGCGCCGAGGCCCGGATCGTGACGGGCTCGAGCGCACGGTCGAGACGCCACCAGACGCGCTGGAGGATCTCGACGAACGATCGCGGGGAGGCCAGGCCATAGGGCATGCCGCGCGCAAGCGCTGAGTAGAGGTGCGTATGCGCACAGACGTTGCCCGGCACGATGAGGCAGCCCGCGCAGTCCAGGCGTTCGGTGCCGGCGGGCACGGTCTTGGTGTCCGGCGAGGCGATGCGGCCGTCGTCGATGACGAGATCCGCCTCCTCGACGACCGGCGGCCGTAGCGAGCGGACGACCGTCCCGCCGGTGAGGACGAGCGTCATGACCCGGTGTCCGTCGTGGCGACCGGACGTACGGCGTGGAACAGGCGGGGGATGGCCGCCCTGGCCGCCGCCGAATCCCGCATCGGCAATGTCGTCCGCCGGACGCCATCGAACGCGTAGAGAGCGCCGGCGACGGCCGCCGCGGTCGGCACGAGGACCGCCTCCCCGGCCCCCTTGGCGCCGTACGGACCCTCAGGCTGAGGCTCCTCGATCAGGATGCACTCGACCGGCGGCATCCCGGCGGCAGGGATGATCCCGAGTGACTTGAGCGTCTCGGTGACCGGCATGCCGTCTACGATCTCGTACGCCTCACTCAGGGCATACCCGAGTCCCATGTGGACGCCACCCTCCACCTGGCCCTCGAGCACCAGCGGGTTGATCGCCCGGCCGACATCCTGCGCGGCGATGACGCGCTCGATCCGCCCGGCGTCATCGAGGATGACGACCTGGGTCGCCCAGCCGTAGGCGAGATGCGTGACGGGCTCTGCGTCGCGGCCCTCCGGAGCCGTCGTCCAATCGACCACGAATTCGCCCCGGAACTCCTGCCCGGCGAGGTCCTCGAGGCGGCCAGATCCGAGCGCCTCACGCAGCCGTCGTGTCGCGTCGAGCACGGCCTGTCCGCCGAGGACGGTCGCCCGCGACGCGGTCGTTTCGCCGGTGTCGAGTTCGTGGTCCGTGTCGACCACGACGCGCACCCGCTCGGCCGCGATGCCCAGCTCGTCGCAGACCATCTGACGGAGTGCGGTGTGGATCCCCTGCCCCATCTCGGTCCACGAGTGGTACAGGGTGAGGCTCGAATCCGGCTCGACGCGCAGCACCGCCAGGCCCCGTTCGGTGACCCCGTTGCCGATCCCCGTGTTCTTCATGCCACAGGCGATCCCGGCGTAGCGGGCCGCCCCGAACCCATCGCGAACCGCGAGGAGGGTGCGCTTCAGGCCGACTCCCGCGCCCAGCAGTTGTCCGGTCCCGGTCCGGTCGCCCGTGTCCAGCGCGTTCCGCCAGCGCATCTCCCAGCCATCGATGCCTACCCGTTCCGCCAGGTTGTCCAGCAGCCCTTCGAGGGCGAACGTGACCTGGGGCACGCCGAAACCACGCATCGCACCACACGGTGCGTTGTTCGTGTACACGGTGAGTGCTTCGACATCGACGTTCGGCACTCGATAGGCACCGCAGGCGTGACCGGCCGCCCGCTCCAGCACCTTGGCGCCGACACTCGCGTAGGCCCCGGTATCGCCCACGATGCGAGCGCGGACGGCGATCAGCCGACCATCCGCGTCGCAACCCACGGTGTAGGTCATCCGCAGCGGATGCCGCTTCGGGTGGAACCGCAGGCTCTCCCGCCGAGACAGCGCGACGAGGACAGGCCTCCCCGTGATCTGCGCCAGGAGGGCGGCGTGACCCTGCGCACCAAGATCCTCCTTGCCACCGAATCCGCCTCCGGTCGCGACTTGCGTGATGCGCACGTCGGACTCGGGCGATCCCAGGATCGAGGCGACCTGGCGACGGTCTTCCCACGCCCCCTGGCCCTGTGAGAACACCCGCATCGCCGCCTCCCCCGCCCCACGGTTACCCGGTACCGCAAGCGCCGCCTCCGGCTCCAGGAAGGCATGCTCGATCCGCTGCGTCTCGAAGGTGTCGGAGACGACATGGGCAGCGCCGGCGAGGGCGACGTCCACCTCCCCGCGGACGATGACGCACGCGAGAGGAGGTTGCCGGCCGCATGGATGAGCGGTGCCCCGTCCTGGAGCGCCTGGGCCGGGTCGCTGACGGGCTCAAGGACGTCGTACTCGACCTCGATCAGCGCTGCAGCCTCGCGCGCGGCGTGTCGGCTCGTGGCCGCGACCGCCGCCAGCGCGTCACCCACGTAGCGGGTCGTCTCGCCCTCCGCGATGAAGAGCGGCCAATCCCGTGTCAGCAGTCCCTGGACCCGCTCGCCGGGGATGTCGCGCGAGGTGACGACCGACAGGACGCCGGGGTGGGCCGCCGCCCGCGAGGTATCGATCCGGAGCACGACGGCGCGCGGATGGTCGGCGAAGCGGATGGCCCCGTGAAGCATGCCCGGGACGCTCATGTCGGCCACGAACTCGTGCTCCCCGAGCGCCATGCCGGCGCCGCCATAGCGCCCGGCCCGCTCCCCCACCCCGTCGCCCGCCGAGGGCACCGCCGAGCCGATCCCGGCCTCGGCGCCGGTCCGACGCGCCACGGCGACCGCATCGATGGCCTCGATGACCTTGGTGTAGCCGGTGCACCGGCAGAGGTTGCCGGCCAGGCCGCGCGCGATCTCATCGCGGCCAGGTTCGGGCACCCGTGCGAGCAACGCCTCGGCCTTCATGACGATGCCGGGCGTGCAGAACCCGCACTGCGAAGCCCCACTCGAGGTGAAGGCCTCCGCCCAGGCGGCCCGCGTCGGGTCCGGCAGTCCCTCGAGCGTGAGCACGGTCCGGCCCTCGACCCGGCTGGCCGGCTGCGCGCAGGACACCACGGCACGACCATCGACGATGACCGTGCAGGCACCGCACGAGCCTTCGGGCGCACAGCCGTCCTTGAGCGAGCGCAGGCCACACTCGCCGCGCAACAGGTCAAGCAGGCTGGCGTCCGGTGGCGGTCCGACATCGGTGGTGCGCCCGTTGAGGATGAACCGCATCGAGAACCGCCTCTATGTGCCATCAGGCGTACCGCAGGGCAGGCCGTCTGGCCCTATCGGTCGCTACCACTGAGGTCTGAATTTAGACGGAGCCGCCGATCGTGACCCCTGCTGTTGGTCCCGACCTCCGGCCCGTTGGTCCCGAATGCGACCGGTCCCGCCGGCCTCATCGGAAGGGAGAGGACGATGCAGCGACCGGGTCTCGAGCGCGAAGTGGTCGACCCAGGTGTCTACGAGCGGACCGTCGGACGTTTTGCGCAGGCCCGCATCGTCATGCCGACATTCGCGCAACTGGCCGATCCCTGGTCCGCCGGCCCGGGGACGCTGGACGCCCTCGTCGGCATCGACCCCGATGCTGCCGATCCGGCCAACCTCTGGCGCGTCCACTGGTACAACGGGGCGGATCGCCGGACGACCGTGCCGATCCCGACCCACATCGTGCTCCCGACCTCGCTGACCGGCGTCGAGGCCCGCATCGTCGTCGCCCTCGGCGACCGGTTCCCGATGATCGCCTCCCATAAGGTCCTCGCCGCATACGCCTGCCTGGCCCCGCGGATCGTCACCGGTCAGTTCGATCCGACCGTCCACCGCGCGGTCTGGCCGTCGACCGGCAACTACTGCCGCGGTGGCGTCGCGATCTCCCGTCTGATGGGGTGTCGGGGTGTGGCGGTCCTGCCCGAAGAGATGAGCCAGGAACGGTTCGACTGGCTGGGGCGCTGGGTCATGGACCCGGCCGACATCATCCGGACGCCGGGCTCGGAAAGCAACGTCAAGGAGATCTACGACCGCTGCGCGGAGCTCGATCGCGACCCGGTCAACGTCATCTTCAACCAGTTCTCGGAGTTCGGGAACTACCTCGTCCACTACCTCGCGACCGGGCGAGCGCTGGGTCGCATCCTCGAATCGATGCAGGAACTCGAACCCGCCCTGAACGTCCACGCCTTCGTGTCGGCCACGGGTTCGGCCGGCACGATCGGCGCCGGCGATCACCTCAAGGAGCGGTTCGGGGCGAAGATCGTGGCAGTCGAGGCGCTCGAGTGCCCGACGATGCTCGAGAACGGATTCGGCGAGCACAACATCCAGGGCATCGGGGACAAGCACATCCCGTTCATCCACAACGTGATGAACACGGACACCGTGGTCGGCATCTCCGATCGCGCGACCGACGAGCTCAACGTCCTGTTCAACACGACCGCCGGCCGCGAGTACCTCGGTCGCCGCCGCGGCGTCCCGGAGGACCTCATCCAGGCGCTCGATTCGCTCGGCCTCTCAAGCATCTGCAACATCCTCGCGGCCATCGCGGTCGCCCACCACGACCACCTCGGCCCCGACGACGTCATCGTCACCGTCGCGACGGACGGCGCCACCATGTACCGGACCGAGCTCGACAAGGTCCTGGCACGCGACTACCCCGATGGCTTCGACGAAGTGGTCGCCGCCGAGGTCTTCGGACGCCACGTGCTGGGCGGCGGTGGCGACGATGCCCTGCTGGACCTGACCCCGGCGGACCGGCGACGGATCTTCAACCTCGGCTACTTCACGTGGGTGGAACAGCAGGGAGTCCCGTTCGACCAGTTCGTGGAGCGTCGCGAACCCGAGTTCTGGCGCGAGCTGCGAGCCATCGTCCCGGTCTGGGACGAGCTGATCGAGGCGTTCAACGAGCGCAGCCGGGCGGCGGTGCCGGCGTGAACCGGCCGGTCGTGTTGCCGGCCTCCGCCACGACCACCGGAGCGACGGCGCCGCTGCCGATCGCGTACGCGTGCGCCGGTTGCCGGTATCAGGCACCGCTGGATCGCCCGGTCCCGCTGCGCTGTCCGCACGCCGTGCCGGATGACGACATCGACCACGTGATGACCCGGGTACTCGATCGCGCTCGCCTGTCCTTTCCGAGCGGCTCGGAGGACGACCCGTTCATCCGCTACCGGACGTTGTTCCACGCCTATCACCGTGCTCTGGCCCTCGGCTGGTCGGACGCGGACTACGTGGCCCTCGTCGAGCGACTCGACGCCGCGGTCGCGGCCGTTGACGGCACCGGGTTCCGAGTGACTCCGTTCAAGCGCGAGGCTGCCTTGAGCGATCGGCTCGGGTTCAGCCAGGCCGGCGGCGTGTGGGTGAAGGACGAGACCGGCAACGTCAGCGGATCGCACAAGGCCCGCCACCTCATGGGCGCGCTCCTCGAACTGGAGGTCGCGGCTGCCGTGGCCGGCGGATCCACCGCGCAAGCCCGCCTGGCGATCGCGAGCTGTGGCAACGCGGCCCTTGCCGCCGCGGTCGTCGCGGCAGCCGCCGGTCGCGATCTCGATGTCTACATCCCGACCGATGCCCATCCCGCGGTCGTCGCACGCCTGGAGGCCCTCGGCGCTCACCTCACCGTGTGCGAGCGCGAACCCGGTGTCGCTGGCGACCCGACATATCACCGCCTCCGCCAGGCGATCGACGACGGAGCGGTCGCGTTCACCTGCCAGGGCAACGAGAACGGCTTCGCCATCGAGGGCGGCTTGACGCTGGGCTACGAACTGGCGGCGGACCTCGCCACTGCGGGCGTGACCCTGGACCGGCTGTTCATCCAGGTGGGTGGCGGCGCGCTGGCGTCTGCCTGTATCGAGGGCCTGGCCGAGGCGCGATCGCTCGGAGGCTCCACCGCAGACCCCCACATCCACCCGGTCCAGGCGGGAGCCGTGGCGCCGCTCGCCCGGGCATATGAGCGACTGGCTCATCGGCTCGATGGCGAGACGCCGACGGCCGCCAACATCGACTGGGCGGCCACCCACCGCTCGGCCTTCATGTGGCCGTGGGAGGTGGAACCACACAGCGTCGCGACCGGGATCCTCGACGACGAGACCTACGACTGGCTGGCCATCGTGCGCGGGACACTCGCAAGCGATGGTTCGCCCGTCGTCGTCGACGAGGCCACGCTGCGAGAAGCGAACGAGGTCGCGAGGACCACGACCGGGATCGATGTCGATCCGACCGGCAGCGCCGGCCTGGCGGGGCTTCTCGAGCTTCGCCGCCACGGCCGAGTGGGCTCGAACGAGTCCGTCGCCGTCATCTTCACGGGCGTCCGGCGCGAGACCGCCGCGGACGCAGCCATGGACGCATCACATCTTGGAGGATCACGATGAGGAGCTTTGCCGGCCGCGACATCCTGTCCCTGAAGGACTTCAGTCGCGACGAATTCCAGCGCGTCTTCCAGGTCGCGGACGACCTGAAGCCGTTCGCGCGGGACCGCCGCAACACGGACCTGCTCAAGGACAAGACGCTCCTCACCGCCTTCTACCAGCCGAGCACGCGGACGCGCCTCTCGACCGAAGCGGCGATGCACCGCCTCGGTGGGCATGTCCTGGGCTTCTCCGATTCGAAGATGACCCGGGCAGGCGACTTCTACCAGGAGTCGATCAAGGACACCTTCCACATGCTCGAGTACTACGCCGACGTCATCGCTATCCGCCACTTCCAGCAGGGAGCACCGGCGGAGGCGGCCATCTGGTCGTCCGTGCCGGTCATCAACTGCGGCGACGGCTGGGGCGAGCACCCGACCCAGGTCCTGACCGACCTCTACACCATCCAGGGCGAGATGGGCTCGCTCGACGGCCTCACATTCCTGCTCGTCGGCGACATGCGCATGCGGACGATGCACTCGATCCTCTACGCGCTCTCGCAGTTCGATGCCGAGGCCATCGTCGTCGGTCCGCCGGATATGTCGCTCCTGCCCGAGTTCAAGGCGGAGCTCGACGAGCTCAACGTGGCGTACCGCGAAGCCACCGACGTTCGCGACGTGATCGGCGAGGCCGACGTCATCTACATGGAGCCGGTCGTACAGGCCGACTACACCGCCTCTCGCGTCGAGCGCAGCGGCGAGACCGGCCTCACCCCACCCGAGTACGTGGTGACCCGGCAGCTGCTCAAGGAGAAGGCGAAGCGCAGCTCGATCATCCTTCACTCGCTGCCGCGCATGGACGAACTTCCGGCCGACGTCGATGCGACCCGTCACCAGCGCTACTGGGTCGAGGCCTTCAACGGCGTCGTGATGCGCATGGCCCTGCTGTCGCTCGTCCTCGGCGCGACAGAGTAGGGAGCACGACGATGCAGACGAACCTCAGGGGCCGCGACCTCATCACCCTCCAGGAGTGGACCCGCGAGGAGATCGACACCGTCCTCGACGTGGCGATGGACCTCAAGCGGTTGCGCGCCCTCGGCCAGCCGCATCCGTACCTGCGGGACAAGGTCCTCGCGATGCTGTTCTTCTACTCGAGCACGCGCACGCGCGCCTCGTTCGAGGCCGGGATGGCCCAGCTCGGCGGCCATGCCCAGTTCATCGAGAGCCGGACGACGCAGATCGCGCACGGCGACACCCCCAAGGAGATCGGCGAGATCCTCGGCCGCTACAACGACGGGCTCGCCATCCGCAACGTGGACTGGGGCAGCGGGAACCAGTACATCCGCGAGGTCGCCGCGGCGAGCCGCGTGCCGGTCCTGAACATGCAGTGCGACCTGTACCACCCGCACCAGTCACTCGCCGATCTGCTCACGATCAAGGAGAAGAAGGGCGACCCGCGGGGACGGACGATCGCGATCAGCTGGGCCTATGCCGCGAGCTACCAGAAGCCGATCAGCGTCCCGGTGGACCTGTCGCTCCTCACCTCGCGCTACGGGATGCACGTTCGCCTCATCCACCCGCCGGAGTTTCGGCTCCCGACGGACGTCGTGGACCAGGCCGCCGAGAACGCCCGACGATCGGGCGGATCCTTCGAGCTCATGGACGATTTCGACGCCGGGATGCGCGGCGCCGACATCGTCTACGCCAAGAGCTGGGGGGCCCTGCTCACCGCGAAGGACGACGCCGACGGCGCGGACATCGCGAAGAAGTACACGGACTGGATCACCGACGAGCGGCGGATCGGGTTCGCGGCCGACGACGCGATCTACATGCACCCGTTGCCGGCCGACCGGAACATCGAGGTGACCGACGCCGTGATCGACGGTCCCCACTCGGTCGTGTACGACGAAGCCGAGAATCGGCTCCATGCCCAGAAGGCGGTCATGGCCCTCACGATGGCCTGAGAGCGGCAGGCGTGACGCCCAACGAGCGTGCCGCCCCGAAGGAGACGAGACATGACGGACAAGACCCTCGTGGTCGCGATCGGCGGCAACTCGCTGATCAAGGACGCGAGCCACCAGACCGTGCCGGACCAGATCGCGGCGCTCGGCGAGACAAGCGTTCATATCGCCTCGGCGATCCGCGATGGCTGGCACGTGGCGATCGGCCACGGCAACGGCCCCCAGGTGGGATTCATCCTGCGTCGCTCCGAACTGGCCGCCCACGAACTGCACGAGGTCCCGCTGGACGTCTGTGACGCCGACAGCCAGGGGGCGATCGGCTACGAGCTCCAGCAGACGCTTGGCAACGATCTTCGGCGGTTGGGGTTCGATCGACAGGCGGTCACCGTCATCACCCAGGTGGAGGTCGCCCACGACGACCCCGCCTTCGAGCACCCGACCAAGCCGATCGGCACGTTCATGGACGAGGCGCGAGCCATCCAGCGACGTGACCAGGAGGGCTGGGTCGTCGTCGAGGATGCGGGTCGGGGCTGGCGTCGGGTCGTCCCCTCGCCGCGTCCGCTCCGGATCGTCGAGCAGGACGCGGTCCAGGCGCTCCTCGCGGATGGCTTCGTCGTGATCACCGTCGGCGGAGGCGGCATCCCCGTCATCGCGGACGCTCAGGGATACCTTCACGGCGTTGCGGCCGTCATCGACAAGGACTACGCCTCGTCGCTGCTGGCCACCGTGGTCGGCGCGGACGTATTCGCGATCACGACAGCGGTCGAGCGCGTCGCGCTCGATTGGGGCAAGCCGACCCAGACCTGGCTCGATCGCCTCACCGTCGCGGAAGCCCGTGGCTACATCGCCGAGGGCGGCCACTTCATGCCCGGCAGCATGGCGCCCAAGATCGAGGCCTGCCTCGAGTTCCTCGAGCGTGGCGGCTCCGAGGCGATCATCTGCGCGCCAAAGGACCTGGAGCTCGCGCTAGCGGGCAAGGCGGGAACGCTGATCGTGCCCTGAGCTGCTCGACGGGCCGGGCGACCCTTCGATCCAGCCGCAGGAGGGCCGTCATGCATCGACGAACGAAGGTTGGTTCGAGCCGTCGCCGCGGCGGGCCTGACGTTGCTGGCCCTCGTTCCCGTGCCGGCTGCCGGGGCGGATCCGCTGACGATCGTCTGGCAATCCAGTAGTCCGTTCATCGCCTACGCGGCCGGTGACGGCGGGGTCGATGCTCGCCCAACCTTCGTCGTCACCAATGGGACGACTGAACAGCTCTCCACCCACGTGACCCTCACGCTCGACCCGCCTGAACTGATCGGGCCCGAGGACCCGCCATTCGCCTTCTGCGACAGTCCGTGGCCTGTCGCCGGCGCGAGCCTGACCGGCTTCTGCAACGTTCCGATCCGAGCCGATCAGGTCGCCGACGGCACGATCATCAAGGCGCAGCTTACGATCATGGCCACCACGGCCGAAGGGACCGTCCACAACGCCACGACGGGCGTCCTCGAGATCATCGGTGTCCGTTCGGCCGCGAGTCTGTCGCTGGCGATCGATCCATCGCCCGACCCGATCGTGGTCGTCACGCCTGGCGACCTGACCATCGGGTACGACATCACGAATGACGGCACGGTCGAGATAGACGACGCAACCGCCGAGGTCCGCGTCACGATCAACGGCACCGGGTCCCCGTCACGAGAGCCGGAGTGCCCGGTCGGCGTCGGGCCCCTGGTGGTCGGTCAGTCCCGCCACGAAACGTGCACCGTCACCTTCGCACCCGACGAAGTCGCGCGAGGCGGAGCCACACTCGAAGCCGTTGTCGAGGGGACGGCGGGCGAGCTGACCCCACGGGCATCCGACACCTTGGAAGTCCATGTCGTCACCGCCGGTCCGCGCCTCGAGGTCGACCTGCTCGAGATCGGCCTAAACGATACCCGCCCTGCCCCGGGGATACGTTCACGCTCGAGGTATCGCTCTACAACCTAGGCTCCGTGCCGCTGGACGTCACGACCTGGACCGACCCGGTCTCGCCGGATTGTGCCCGCTCCATCGGGACGCTCAGTGTGCCGGGAGGCCGGGTCTTCGAGTGCCAGTCCCTGGTGCCGGCGAATGAGACCGCCTGCGTCATGCCGTACAGCGTGTTCGCCCGCGGGACGGCCGCCGACGGTGCGACAGCCGAAGCGAGGATCGACAGCCTCGCGACCCTGACCCAGCCCGCCGGATGCAGCGCGGCAGGTGGCGAGAGTGGCAAGATCCCGATCCCCGCGACCGACACGGTCCAGCTGAGTGGGTCTCTCGGACGTGGCTGGGTGGATGCCGTGGCGCTCCTTGTCGTCGTCCTGGCGGCCATGGCGCTCACCATCGGGCGCCAGGCCGGCACGCGCGACGCCCGATAGGACGCCATCTATATCGCTTGACACTATATCCGTAGCTGATATAGTCCCGGCATGGAAGTCACCCGACAGCCGCAGCCAGCCCCGACTCTATCGCGGACCGCGACCCTCGTCCTGATCGCCATCGGGCCTGAAGAGCGACACGGCTACGCGATCATGCAGGAGATCGAGCGGATGACCGACGGCGCCACGAGGCTCGGTCCCGGCGGCGTCTACACGACGATCCGGCGCCTCTCGGACGACGGCCTGATCGAGGAGTGCGACGAGCGGCCGGATCCCGGAGCGGACGATCAGCGCCGTCGCTACTACCGGCTCACCGGCACAGGACGAGCCATGGCGGGAGCGGAGGTCCGCCGGCTTGACCTGCTGGTCCGTGCCGCACGACCGTGGGCCCTGGACGCCGGCTGATGGCCGCGCCGGTCGGACGTCACCAGCGCGTCTACCGCCGGCTCCTGCGGCTCTACCCGAGCGCGTTCCGGACCCGCTACGGCGACGAGATGGTCCAGCTGTTCGGGGACCAGCTGTGCGATAGCCGGGTCCGTGGCGAGTCCAATGGCATCGCGCGCACGTGGTTCCACGCGGTGTGGGATCTCCTCGTGACAGCAGCATCGGAGCATGGGAGGGAACGATCCGTGGCTCACTCGCTATCGGCTCCACCAACGCCGACGACCCGGACTCTCGGGCTCCTTGGCATCCTCGGCGGCGCGATCCTCCTGATCGCGTTCCTGCCCTCCATGGACATCGAGCGGGGCTGGAACTTCGTGCGCTTGGGGTTGTATTGCCTTGGCGCGTTGGCCATCATCGTCGCGGTCCATCGACGCCAAGTCGCCGTTTCGCCGCTCCTGGCCTGGAGTGGGTCGATCCCGGCGTTCGCGACCACGGCCGCCTATCTCGCGATGCTTGCCCTGACGGGTTGGCGCGAGCGCCCGTTCGCGGGCGACTTCGGCATCATCTGGTCCGTGGTCAGCTTCACGATGTGGTTGGCGGACGGCTGGTTCGGCGTCGTCACCTTCAAGCTGGGTGTCGTCACCCGCTGGGGCGCGCTGGCGTTGATCCTGGGGTCCTTTGCCGTCATCGGCATCGACCGAGTCGGGCTGGTGACCTCGCTTGAGCCGAGCCTCTTCAGTGTCCTCGCCTTGGGCGGCGTCGCACTCAACGGCATCGGCTGGGTCCTGCTCGGCTTCGATGTCGCGACCCGACGTCGACGGGTGGAGATCCAACAGCCCTAGCGGGACGACAAGCGGACCGATGGCGGGCGGGCCGCGACCTCAGGAGCCAGCCGGCGTGGTCGATCGACTTCTCGTTGATGTCGGCCGTATCGAAGGTCATCATCATCGTGTGAACATGCTCGTGCCCGGTCTGTCCCTCCTCGACGTCGATGGTGCCGTTCATCGCGTGGGGGGCTCAGGCGGGCTCCGCCTCCATCCGGTCCAGCCAGTCTGCGACCAGGGCGCGGAACAGGACCCGTTGTTCCTCGGCGACACCGTGGCCTGCGCGGTCGAGCACCGCGAATGTCGCCCTCGGTAACTGGTCGTCCAGGTCGAGCGCGTCCGCGTACCCGCACGCGGAGTCCTGGCGCCCCGTCACGACGAGGGATGGCCCGGCGAAGGGCTCGAGGAGCGGCACCGGGTCGACCGACAGCGCGTACCGCTGCTCGATCCGGGCGATGAATGCGTGATCGGCGGCCATGATCCCTGGCTTGACCGACTCCCGAAAGGCCCGGAGCGTCTCGGGCGACCGAACGACGGCCATGCGCAGCCAGAGCTGTTCGTCCGGACCGACGTCCGCGACCACGTGCGGGTCGTCGATGAGCACCTGGAACGCCGGCAACCTGGTGTCGCGTCGGAAAGCATGCATCATCGGCGTCCACAGCATCAAGCCGGCAAGCCTGGCGGCCCGGTGCCGCGCGACAGCCAGCGCGAGGTAGCCGCCGTAGGACACGCCGCCAACGGCCATGCGCTGACCGGGCGCGACGATCTCGAGAAACTCGAGCACGATCTCGAGCATATCGTCCTGGCAGTTGATCCAGTCCGCGCCCGGTGTCTGGCCCATGCCGGGAAGGTCGGGGTAGATCCGGCGCCATCCTTTGCGCTCCGCGAAGATCGGCTCAAGGTGGTGGCTCGGGAGGCGGTGGTCCGCCGGCCATCCGTGCAGCACCACGAGAGGGCGACCGCTACCGGCCTCCTCGTAGTGGATCGGCAGGCCCCGGACGGTCAGTTCCATCTCGATCCTCCTAGACACCAGTCGGCCATCGCCCGCCGTCGGCCGAGCCCGCACTGTGACAGGTCCTGGCTCCCTCGTGCGCCTTCGAAACCACGGCTCGCCGCATGCTGTCGCGGCGTCCGCGCCGGCTCGCGCCCGCGCGGCGCAGTAGGATTGCCGCCATGTCGCGCGCTCCTCGCGCGCCACTGGTCGCGGGGTAGCACGATGGTGGACTCGTTCGCAGCGGCGACATCCGGCCCCGACGCCGGCGCACGGTCGGCGCGCTCTCGACCTTCCTGTTCACGGACATCGAGGGCAGCACGCGCCTCTGGGAGGAGCACGCGGCCGCGATGGGCGCGGCCCTCGCGCAGCACGATCGACTCCTGCGCGCGAGCGTCGAGGCGCCGCGGCGGCACCGTGATCAAGACGACCGGCGACGGGATGCTGGCGGTCTTCGACGACCCGATCGCCGCCATGGACGCGGCGCTCGTCGGCGCAGCGAGCGCTTCGCGATGCGACCTGGGGCGAGACCGGCCCGCTCCGCGTCCGGATGGCGCTCCACGCCGGGCGCCGCCGAGACCCGCGACGGCGACTACTTCGGCCCGTCGCTCAACCGGGTCGCGCGGATCCTCGCCGATCGGGCACGGCGGCCAGGTCATCTGCTCGGCGGTCGCGGCCGTCCTCGCCGGCGATCGGCTGCCGGCGTCGGTCGAGCTCGTCGACCTCGGCTGGCACCGCCTCCGCGACATCGACCGGCCCGAGCAGGTCTACCAGGTGGTCGTCGACGACCTCCCGCGGCAGTTCCCGCCCCTTCGCTCGCTGAGCACGCGCCGCTCCAACCTGCCGGTCCAGCTGACGAGCTTCGTCGGCCGGGAGAAGGAGCTGGCCGAGGTCGCGGCGCTCATCGGGCGCCACCGGCTCGTCACCCTCATCGGCACCGGCGGGACCGGCAAGACCCGCCTGATGCTGGAGGCCGCCGGCCGCCTCCTCGACCGCTACCCGGACGGCGTCTGGCTCGCGGAGCTGGCGCCGCTCGGCGACCCGTCGCAGATCCCGTCCGAGGTCGCGCGCGCCCTCGGCGCACCGGAGATCCCTGGCGTCCCGGCGCATCGCGACGGTCACGGCGTTCCTCGCCGACAAGGACCTGCTGCTGCTGCTCGACAACGCGGAGCACCTCGTCGACGGCGTCGCCACGCTCGCCGAGCGGCTGCTCGCGCACGCGCCCGGGCCTGCGCATCCTGGCCACGAGCCGGGAGGCGCTCGCGGTCCCCGGGCGAGGCCGTGCTCCAGCTGCAGTCGCTGACCTGCCCGGCGGTCGGCGGCGTCCGATCCGGGACGTACCGCCGACGCGCCGCTCGACATCGAGGACGCGGCCTCGACCGAGGCGGTCCGCCTGTTCGCCGAGCGCGCCGCGACCGTCGACCCGGCGTTCACGCTCGGCGAGTCGAACGTCGCCTCGGTCGTCGAGATCTGCCAGCGCCTGGACGGCATCCCGCTGGCGATCGAGCTCGCGGCGGCGCGCGTCTCGGCGATGTCGCCGGACGACATCGCGATCCGGCTCGGGCGACCGGTTCCGCCTGCTGGCCGGCGGTCGCCGGACGGCCGTCCCGCGCCAGCAGACGCTCCACGCGCTCATCGACTGGAGCTGGGACCTCCTCACCGACGACGACCGCCGCCTGCTCCGGCGGCTGTCGGTGTTCACCGGCGGCTGGACGGTCCCGATGGCGGCACGGATCGTCGGCGACGGCCGGACGGCGACTGGATCCGCTCGATCTGGGGGACGGCCTGACGCGGCTCGTCGACCGCTCGCTCGTGATCGTGGACCGCGACACGATGCGGTACCGGATGCTCGAGACGATCCGCCAGTACGCGCGCGAGAAGCTCATCGCGGCCGGCGAGGCATCCGCCGTCGCGGACCGTCACTTCGCCGCAGTACGCGGCCCTCGCCATCGAGGCCGAGGAGCCGACTCGCGGCCCGGCGATGGTCGACTGGCTCGACCGCCTCGACGCGGAGCTCGACAACCTCGGCAGCGCCCTCGAGTGGGGCCTCGAGGCGGAGCCGTGGGCTGCCGTCCGGATGGCGACGGCGCTCCTCCCCTACTGGGCCGTCCGCGTCATGTCGCAGGACAACGACGCCCGGATCGTCGCGGCGATCGAGATCGCGAGGGCCCGGGTCGTGGGCCGGCCCGACGCCGACCCCGCCGACCAGGCGCTCGCGGCCAGGCTCCTCGGCGAGGCGGCGCGGCTGTGGGCGATGTCCGGGCGGGCGATCGATCGCGCTCGCGTGGGCCGAGGAGGCCACGGTCCTCGCCGACGCGAGCGGCGACCGCGCAGCGCAGCTGGCCGCTGTCGTCGGCCTGGCGATCGCGACGGTCTTCTCGGGCAAGGCCGGGCCCGGCGGTACGGACGTGCGGCCGATCTTCGAGCGCGGCCACAGACCTCGCCGAGCAGAGCGGCCAGTGGTGGGTCCTGTCGATGTCCGCGGCGTTCGCCGGCGCCAGCCTCGGTCCGTTCGAGCCGGAGGCCGGCGCGGCCCTGATGCGAGCGCGGGGTCGAGGCGGCGAAACGATCCGGCAGCCCGTACGCGATCGGCGCCGCGTCGATGGCCCAGGGCCGGATGCTCGGGAGGCAGGGCCAGACGGACGCTGCCGTCGCCGCGTTCGGCGTGGCGATCCAGCGGTTCTCCGAACTCGGGGACGAGCGGTTCGTGCTGGCGTGTCGGAGCGACCTGGCCCACGCGCTGCGCAAGGGCGGCCGGCTCGAGGAAGCGCTCGCGCTGTACCACGAGACCATCGATGGCTGGATCCACCTCGGGCACAAGGGAGCGGTCGCGAACCAGCTCGAGAACATCGCGTACGCGCTCACCGAGCGCGGCGACCCCGACCGGGCGGTTCGCCTGCTCGGCGCCGCGGATACGATCCGTGAGGTTGCCGCAGGCGAGCATGGCCTTCGATGAGGAGCCCGAGCAGGCCGCGGTCCTGGAACGGTTGCGCGCCGTGCTGGACGCCCGCGGCGTTCGAGGAGGCCTGGGTCGCCGGCCGCGCCCTGTCTCAGCCGGACGCGGTCGCGCTCGCGCTGGCGGACTGACGCGCCCGAGCCGGTCATGCGGCGGCGAGCGCCGGTCGGTCAGCGTGCGGAGCCGATGGCCTCGGCCAGGCGGATCTCGACCATCAGATCCGCGGCCAGTCGCTCCAGCCCACGATGCAGCTCGGACATGTCCACGCCGTCCGGAACCGCCGCCCGGAGGTGCGCGTGGAACATCCGGCTGCCGGACATGGCCGCATCAGGACGGTCGGTCGTGAGATCCTCGACGTTGATCCCGTGGGTCGCGAGGAGTTCCGAGATCTCGTGGACGAGACCGGGTCGATCGAGGCCGAGCAGTTCGATCTCGGTGACCCGCGGGGGCGCGACATCCGCCGGCGCACTCCGCTCGACGATGACGTGTAGGCCCATCGCGCTCAACCCGCCGAGGGCCGCCTCGAGCGCCTCGACTTGCTCTTCGGCAACCTCGACACAGAGCACGCCGGCGAACTTGCCGGCGAGATGCGCCATCCGGCTCTCGAGCCAGTTGCCCCCGTTGGCGGCAACGACCTTCGACACGGCATCCACGATCCCGGGTTGGTCCGGGCCGATGAGTGTGAGGACCAGGTCGATCATGGCGGCATCGTACCGCGTCGCATAGGTCAGAGACAGCGCGCGCACGGGGGATGCGAGACCCGATCGAATCCGACGGACCAGAGCTGACTTCCGACCCTGGGTGTCCCCGACCGCGAGGTTGAACCGAAAGGCATCGCGAACGCGGCGCCCTCAAGTCGGGCCACCCGCCCGTGCGACCGACGGACGCATGAGGTCGTGCCTGCCTCGGACGGAGTCGCGGGCGCACTACGTTGTCGGTTGGACATCGGTCGGCGTCGCCCTATGCGCCTGGACTCGGCTGGCGTTAGTCGATCGCCAGCGCGCCGCGCAACGCGCCGTCCAGGTCCGCCCAGAGATCCTCGACGTGCTCGATGCCGACCGACAGGCGGCAGAGGGTGGGACCGACGAGGGCCGCGTCGCCGGGGTAGCGCGCGCGGCGCTCGATGAGCGACTCGACGCCGCCGAGGCTCGTCGCGTGGGTCAGCAAGCGCAGCCGTCCCAGGAAGGCCTCGGTCTGCGCGACCGAGCCCGCGACCTCGAACGAGAGCATCGAGCCCGCCCCGTCCGGGATGACCCGCGACGCTCGCTCGTACTGCGGGTCGCCGGGCAGGCCCGGGTAGTTGACCCTCGACACATCGGGGTGCGAGGCGAGGCGGCGGGCAAGCTCGGCGGCCGATGCCTCCGCCCGGTCCAGCCGGACGGCGAGCGTGCGCAGGCCCCGGAGCGCGAGGAAGGCTTCCAGGTTCCCTGGGACCGAGCCGTGGTCGTGGCGGAAGGTCGTCATGGCCGTCGCGTGGGCCGCATCCCGGCAGACGACCGCGCCCAGCAGCAGGTCCGAGTGGCCCCCGATCAGTTTCGTGGCGGAGTGCAGCACGATGTCCGCCCCGAGTTCGAGCGGCCGCTGGCGCAGGGGCGTCGCGAAGGTCGCATCGACGACCGAGAGGGCGCCGCGCTCCCGGGCGCCCGCAGCGATCGCCGGGACGTCGGCGACGACGATGAGGGGGTTCGCGATGGACTCGACCCAGACCATGTCGGCCCCGTCGGCCGCCGCAAGCACGGCCGCCGTGTCGTCGGCCGATGTCAGGCGCACGTGCAGCCGACCGCGGGCCTCCATCCGTTCGAAGATGTTCCGCACGCCGAAGTAGGTCGCCGACGAGAGAACGACCGTCCCGCCCTCAGGCACGAGGTCGGCGATCGCGGTGGCGGCGGCAAGCCCGGACGCGAACGTGACCGCCTGGCCGCCATCAAGTGCCCCGAGCGCCGCCTCGAGGGCACCCCATCCCGCGTTGCCGTCGCGGCCGTACTCGATCGCGGCGTCGTGGACGTACGTCGCGCTCATGGTGATCGGCGCATTCATCGCTGCGCCGCCGACGCGCTCGGGTCGGCCGGCCTGCACCGCGACCGTGTCGGCGGACCAGGCAGGATCGAGTGTCAGCGGTGCCGGGTACGGCCGTTCGGGCATGGGGATCTCCTTCAGGTTCCGGCCTGATGGTACGGCCAACGTCACCACCACTGGAGATGATGAGATGACGCGGTACCTGATCTCGTTCGATGACGGCGCGATGACCCTTCCCCGAGGGGGAGCTTCCCGAGGCGGCCACGGCCACCTACACCGTTGTCGATGAAGGCCACGGACGCCGGAGGCCGGTCAGCTGCGGACCCATCCTGGTGGAGCGACGGTCGCATGGGGACCCGCTTGCGTGGTATCGCGACGCGATAGGCTGACCGCAACGTCCTATCCACGAGCCACGAGGTATCGATGTTCACGTCCCAGCTTCTGGACGCGCTTCCGGTCGGCGGCGTCTTCATCGTATTCGCCGTGGTCGCCTTCGCTGGCTACGAGGGTGGCTTCCGTCTTGGACGGTGGTGGCAGGACCGGGAGCCGGGCGAGCAGGAAGGCCCGACGGGCGTCCTCGTCGGTTCGATCCTGGCGCTCCTCGCGTTCCTGCTAGCCGTGACGATGGGCATGGCAGCGGATCGATTCGATGCGCGGCGGGCGATCGTGCTCGACGAGGCGAACGCGATCGGGACGACGTACCTGCGCGCCGGCTACCTGCCGGAGCCGGCATCCCGAGAGATCCGCGAGTTGTTGCGCGAATACGTGCCCCTGCGGATCGGCCTGACTCTCTCGGAAGAACTCCAACGCGATGTGGAGCAGTCGAACACCATCCTGGACCGGCTGTGGGTGATCGCCGAGCGCGAGGCCAAGACCACGAACCAGGGGGACCTCGTCTCGATCTTCATCGAGTCGCTCAACGACACGATCGACCTCCACGAGACGCGGGTCACGGCGCGCAACGCGCGTGTCCCGGAGACCATCGTCATGCTGCTCTTCGTCGGTTCTGTACTGACCCTCACGATGGTCGGCTACAGTGCCGGTCTGACTCGACGGCGCAGTCTCCTGTCCGCCGCCGTCCTGATCGTCACCCTTGGTGCGGTCCTCACGATCGTCGTCGACCTCGACCGGCCGCGTGATGGCCTGATCCAGGTGAGCCAGCAACCGCTGATCGACTTGCAGCAGCAGATCGGACCGCCATAAGCGTGATGGCCACTGGGCAGATGGCGGGACGCGATCCCCTGGAACGCCCAGTCTGGGTTGAGGCGCGAGTCGAACGGTAGGCGCATACGTCGCCTAGAATCGGCGCGTGAAGAAGATCGGCTTCCTGTCGTTCGGACATTGGTCGGCGTCGCCCTACTCGCAGGTCCGGTCGGGCTCGGACGCGCTCATCCAGTCGATCGAGCTCGCCGAGGCGGTCGAGGACCTGGGTGCCGACGGCGCCTACTTCCGCGTCCACCACTTCGCCCAGCAACTTGCGTCGCCGTTCCCGCTCCTGGCGGCGATCGGCGCTCGCACCAAGCGCATCGAGATCGGGACGGCCGTCATCGACATGCGCTACGAGAACCCGCTCTACATGGTCGAGGATGCCGGCGCCGCCGACCTCATCGCGGGTGGTCGCCTGCAGCTCGGGATCAGCCGCGGATCGCCCGAGCAGGTCATCGATGGCTTCCGCTACTTCGGCTACGTGCCGCCCGACGGCCAGACCGACGCCGACATGGCCCGCCAGCACACCGAGGTCTTCCTCCAGGCGCTGTCCGGCGCCGGGTTCGCCCAGCCCAACCCCTCCCCGATGTTCCCGAACCCGCCCGGCCTGCTCCGCCCCGAGCCGCATTCGCCCGGGCTGCGCGACCGGATCTGGTGGGGCGCCGGATCACGCGCGACCGCGGAATGGGCGGCCCAGCAGGGCATGAACCTGATGTCGTCGACGCTGCTGACCGAGGACGCCGGCGTGCCGTTCCACGAGCTCCAGGCCGAGCAGATCCGGCTGTTCCGCGAGGCGTGGACGGCGGCCGGGCACGAGCGCGAGCCGCGGGTGTCGGTCAGTCGCAGCATCTTCGCGCTGGTCGACGACCGCGACCGGGCGTACTTCGGGCGCGGCAACCAGGCGTCGGACAGGTCGGCTACATCGACGCGCAGACCAAGGCGATCTTCGGGCGCTCGTACGCCGCGGAGCCCGACGTCCTCGTCAAGGAGCTCGCCGGGGACACGGCGATCCAGGCGGCGGACACGCTCCTGCTGACGGTCCCGAACCAGCTCGGCGTCGAGTACAACGCCCACGCGATCGAGAGCATCCTCAAGTACGTGGCCCCGGAGCTCGGCTGGCGCTAGCCGAGACCGGCCTGATGGCGGATCAGGGAGTCGCTGGACGCACATGAGCGACCGCGGCGATCTCGATCGGCGAATCCAGTCCCAGGCGCGACACCTCGACCGTCGTGCGAGGAGGAAGACCGAACTTGGCGATCCGCTCCTGGTAGATGCGGTTGTACGCCTCCCAGTCGTCCCAGTCCGTGAGATACACGTTCACCTTGAGGAGCGTGTCAAAGCCAGCGCCCGACCTGCCGAGCGCCGCTTCAAGCTGGTCCAACGCGTCGTTCACATCCGCATCGAAGTCCTCTCCGTCCGCGAGGCCGAGGAAACCAGCGGTGAACACGAGATCGCCATAGCGCGCGGCTCCCGCGAGGATGTCGGTGGGATCGACCAGCTCCCGCTCGATGACCGCCGCGTTGGGAGTGGCCGCGACGGAGGGCGTAGGACTCGCACCCACGCACCCGGCAACGAGCATCGACGCGACCGAGAGGCCGGCGACGGTACCGGCAAGCCTGATTCGGTGCATGTCCTTGTCTCCTTCGTGAGGCGGCTGACCTCACGATCCCTCGAGTTCACACCCTGGATGGGCGTGTCACCGGGTATGAATCCGGTAAGGGCCGATTTGTTCAACGGCCGCTGAGCGCGCGATCCTCTCCAGCCGTCGCCGAGGGCGCCCGTCTCCCGGCCGTCGCCACCAGCGACACCAGCCGATCGGCGATCTTGGCGTTGGAGAGCCCAAGCGCCAAGAGCCGAGCGATCTCCCATTCGCGCTCGGTCAGGCCACGCGGGTTCGATCGAGTCGTCGGTCGTGGCCCACGAGTTACCGGTCTCCCGAGTTCGCGAAGTCGGAGCGCGACCTTGTGCGCTACCGCCGTCGCGCCGAGCTGGGTCAGCGAGCTGCTCCGTGACGTGCGCCGGCGGTCGGCCGGCTTCGACTCAGCGAACGATGAGCTCGCGGCTAAAGACGCTCGGCCTCGGTCGAGGATGTGCCACGCGAGAGCCCTCCTCTTCGGTGGAGCCAGACACCCCAACGGGAGCACGAGGGCTCTCGTGCTGTCAACGACGTGTGTGGGGATTACACCTAGGGCTGCCAGGCCTCAAGACCTGGGACCGGGTCGGTCGACGAGGTCGTCGTGATGCTCCCGACCGGGTTCACGGGCCAGTCGGGATGCCCTGGCATCGGCGGGGTCTTCTCACCGTAGAGCCAGTCGCGCAGGAATGCCGTCACGCTTTGGTCCCCGCTGATCTCCGCGGCGAGCGCGATGAAATCGTCCGTGCTCGCGACGCTGTCGCGGTACCGCTGGACCCACGCTCGCTCCACCTGCTCGAACGCCGCATTCCCGATCTTCTGCCGGAGCGCGTAGAGGACGAGCGCCCCACCGTTGTAGACCTGATAGCTGGAGAGCTTGAGGACACCGCCGCTCTTGGGCAGCGCGACGGGTCCTGACTTCTTGCGCCATTCGTCGCCGTGCGCGTACATCGCGCGCATGAACTCGTCGAGCGTCGCGTACCCCTGGGGATCCGGGCGGCCCTCGGTCCGGCCCTCGAGCTGGCCGGTCTCGTCCGCGTAGACCATCTCGTACCAGGTGGCGTGGCCCTCGTTCAGCCAGTAGTCGCTCCACGAGTACGGCGACACGCTGTTCCCGAACCAGCTGTGCGCCAGCTCGTGCATCTGTGCGGGTTCCCAGAAGTCGCGGGGGAACAGGGTGAACGTGCCGGCCCACGTCAGCATCAGCGTCTGCGTCTCCATCTGGAGGTACAGCGGCGCGTTGACGATCAGGGTTCCGTACGTGTCGAAGGGATACGGTCCGACCCGGGCGATCATCCAGTCGAGCTGCGGTTCCGTCAGTTCGAAAACCGGTTGCATTTCGGCCGTGATCGCCGGGGCGGTGACGTTGCGGATCGAGACGCCATCGTGGACCGTAGCGGGGCCGAAGTCCCAGTCGCCGACGGCGATCTGGGTCAGCTCGGTCGCCATCGGCTGCGCCATCCGGTACGTCCAGATATCCCGCCCGTTGCTGGTCGTGTGCCCGGTCTGGACGCCGTTTGCGACCGCGTCGCGGCCGGCGGGCACGTCGATCGTGAACGTGAACGTGGCCTTGTCACGGGGGTGGTCATTGCACGGATAGATCAGGTGTGCGTCGTATGGCTGCGGCGCCGTCGCCGATCCGTCCGGCGTGACGAAGAACGCGACGGAGTCGACGGCCCACGTGATCTTCGTTGGGGCGGCGGTGAAGTCGGTGATGAGCACGGTGAACGTCGAGCCGTTGGCGATCGGGCTCGCGGGCGTGATGATCAGCTCCTCGCCATTGCGCTTGAAGGCGGCCGCCTGTCCGTTGACGGACACGGCTCCGACGCTCTTGCCGCCGAAATCGAGATTGAACCGGGACAGCGCCTGCGTGGCGCGTGCGACGATCGTCTCGTCGCCCTGCAGCGCCTGGCCTGGGTCCGCTGTGGCGTACCGGAGGCGCAGGTCGTAGTCCTGCACGTCGTACCCGCCGTTGCCGATCCCCGGGCTGAGCCGGTCACCGAGCCCGGCGGCGCCCGGGCTGGGCGCGGCCGCGCTCGCGGGGGACGCGCCCGCGAAACAAAGCATCGCGGCGAGCACGAGAGCCCGCGATCGGCCGCGCCTGTGCATCCCCGTGCGAACGATCTTCTTCATCGATCCAGCCTCCTGCTCCTCACCGGGGCTCAGGACACTGCCGCGCCGATGGACGCGCGATCTGGTTCATACCAAACCCCTTGTGACGCCCTGTCATCTACCGGAAGGGCGTGACGAGAGGATGGCTGCGAGGTCCGACGCTCCGCATCGGTCGAGCGACCCAACTTGGTTGGGCCGATGCCTAGATTGGCGCGCCGAGCTCGATCATGGCCGCGGCTACCTCGGCCCGGCGGCGGACGCCGAGCTTCGCGAGCACGGCCGAGACGTGGTGACCCACCGTCTTGGGCGACACCACCAGCCGGTCGGCGATCTCGGCGTTGGAGAGGCCGAGCGCAAGGAGCCGGGCGATCTCCCACTCACGCTCGGTCAGGCCACGCGGGTTCGATCGAGTCGTCGGTCGTGGGCCGCGCGGGACCGGACTCCCGAGTTCGCGAAGTCGGAGCGCGACCTTGTGCGCCACCGCCGTCGCGCCGAGCCGGGTCAGCTCCTCATGGGCCCGCTGGACATCGGCCGCATCGGACGAGCCAGCCAGGCTGAGCGCTGCCTCGTACGGCACCGAGAGCCGCTCCCAGGCCGCCGCCGCCTCACGAGCCCGGCCGGCGACCTCGAGAAGATAGGCTTCCTCCGCCCGCCCATCGAGCTCGGACAGCGCACCGGCGCGCCACAGCCACAGCCCGAGCTCGCCGATCGCCGCGCGACTGCCCTCGCGACAGGCGGCGGCGTAGGCGGCACGGAGCCTGGGCACGATGGGCCCCGGATCGCCCGCGATCCACGCCGCCTCCGCTTCGGCCACCAAGACCTTCTGCTCGACTACTGGCTCGGCCACAGTCTCGAGGCCCGCGACGAAGCTGCGCAGCTCGGCGAGCCGCGCCTGGCTGCCGGCCTCGCCCCGTCGGACGGCGATCCGGGCCAGCACCGTCATGGCCATGATCCGGTCCGCGGCGCGCCTCCTCGTGTCGGCAAGCGCCGCGTGCCCGCGCATGACCGCCGCATCCCAGTTCCCGAGGACGAAGTCGATCTCGGCCATCGGGCTGTCGATCCCGTACAGGTCGATCCGAGGGTCCCACAACTCCCGGAAGTACTCCTGTACCTGCTGGAAATACTCCCGCGCGAGTTCGTACCGCCGCCACGCGAGGGCAGACAAGCCGAGGTTGTACAGGGCCCGATCGACAAGGTGTGGGAGGCGCAACTCCAGACCGATCCGCGCCGACTCGCCGAGATCCGCCCAGCCGCGCTCGTCGGCCAGGTCCAGCTCGATCCAGCCGATGGTCCCCAACGCGACGGCGGTGGCTTCGGCGTCTTCGATGCGGCGGGCCATCTCGAGCGCGCGCTCGCTGTGCGCTCGGCCCTCGCGGTTTCGGCCGTCCATCGTCTCCAGGCGGCCGAGCGTCGCATACGCCATCGCCAGCTCGCGACGGTCGCCCATCGGTTCGGCGAGGGCGATGGCTTCTCGGGCTGCGCTCCAAGCCTCCGGCCGGTGGTCGGCTCGCAAGGCGACCTCCGCAAGGAACGACAGACCAGCCGCCGTGGCGAGATCGTCGCCAGCCCTCCTCCGCAACACTGCCGCCTCGGTGGCGGCCTGGTACGCCTCGGGATGATGCATGATGAGGTAGAGGGCCTGCGAAAGCGGCTCGAGAAGCGCGGCTCGAGCGTCCGGCGCGAGGCCGTCGGCAAAGCGAAGGGCGCGGTTGAGCTGCGCGATCGCCTCGCGGTGCGAGCCCGCGGCAAGCGCTCGATGCCCGGCCGCTGACGCATGACGCAGAACCGCGTCCCGCTCCGCAGAGCCCTCAGCGTGGTATGCGAGGCGCGCCGCGTCACCGACACCAGCCTGCTCCAAGGCCGCGAGCGCGCCGCGGTGCAGCGCGATGCCGTGGATGACCGGCACGTCCTCGAGCACCACCATCCGCGTCAGCTCGTGGGCAAAAGCGATCCCGTCCCCCTTGGTCAGAAGGCCCACGCCCAGGCAGTCGTCGATCCCGAGGATGTCCTCACCCGCGACCGCTGCCAGCAGCCAGGGCTCGGCCCGGACGCCGAGGATCGCCGCGACCTGCAGGGCCCGACGCCCGCGCTCGTCCAGCTGCGCGACCCTCGCCCGGACCGCATCTCGCACCGAGATCGGGATGCGCGATAGCCCGGCGTCCAGGACCTCGTGGACGTAGAACGGATTGCCGCCAGTGATCCGATGTAGCTCATCGGCATCGACGCCCGCATCGTTCGCGAGACGGGCGACGCCCGCCCGGCTGAGGGGTTCAAGTGGCATCTGTCTAAGGGCGGGCAGCGAGGCCACGCCGCCGAGGATCCTGGCCACGCTCGGTTCGCCGCCGGCGCCGTCTCGATGCGTGAAGAGCAGCAGGACCGGAAGCGCCTCGATCCGCCTGGCAAGCCAGGCCAGGAGATCGAGCGTGGCCTGATCGGCCCAATGGATGTCTTCGATGACGACGATCTGCCTCGTTCCGGTCGACAGGCGCTTGAGGAGCCAGCGGCCGATCTCGTTACGCGAGGCGTTCGAGTCGAGCAGGTGGCGCAACTCCGGCCCGAGCGTGTCGGCCATGTCTTCGATCGGACCGTATGGCTGCGGCGTCGAGACGCCGTCGCAGGCGCCCCAGAAGACGTCGACGTCGGACGGGCAGTCCTCGACGAAGGCCTTCAGGAGTGCCGTCTTGCCGATGCCGGCCTCGCCCCGGATCAGGACGAGCCGGCCGAGGTCCGTGGCCTCCTCATCGAGGTAGCGCCTGAGCGTGGCGAGCAGTTCGTCGCGTTCGACAAGCAGGTGGGTGCGATGCTCGATGGGGCCGGGGCGGGCAGGACGGGCAAGTGCCATGCGCGAACGATAGCGCCGGAGTCAACAGGGTCTCGAGCTCGTCGATCAGAAGCCCTCGACGACCGGGTGGATCGAGTCCGCCACCAGGCCGTGGGCTTCGCGGTGTACCCGGTTGGCGGCCTCGGCATCCGGGGCGTCGACCAAGCAGAAGATCCTGCCCGCCCCCTCGTCAACCCAATAGCGGAGGTAGCGGACGCCGTACCGATCCTGGGTCCGGAGATCCGCGAGATGTGCCTGGGCGACGTCGGTCGCCTTGACGCCGCCGTCGATCGCGTGACTGTCCATGAAGAGCGCCATGTCGTGTTCCTCCGTTCAAGCGGACGTAGTCAGACCGCCGAGCTCGATCGGTCCCACAACAGCCAGCCGTCCTCGCAATGTCGCGGACGGCTGGCGCCGCGCGATCGAACGCCAGCCGTCGATCGCTGCTACGAGATCGCCGCGCAGACGTCCTCGACCGAGCCCGTATACGAGAACGCGGTGATGTGGAATGTGTTGTTGTTCCAGGTGTACGAGACCGACCCGATGAAGTGGTACAGCGCGCCGTCGCTCCCGACGACGCCGTATGGACCGATGTCGCCGGGTAGGAACGACCACGTCGTCTGGCCAGTCTCCACGCCGACCTGGAGGTTCGTGTTGGCGTCGTACGTCGAAAGGTCGCGGTACGTGTCCTCGGTCAGGTAGCGCGCGCCCGTGGCGATGTTCAGGTACGCACCCTTGGCGCGCACGAAGTGCAGCACGGTTCCGTCCCTGAACGCCGTCTCTGCGACGAACCCATTTCGGATGCTCACTGCCGACGGCTCACCGGCGACGTCGAACGCGCACGCCATGCCCGCCGGGAGCACGAACTCTCCTTGCAGAGGGCGGACCGTCCGTGTCGGCTGGGCCGCAGCGGCCGGCGCCGCCCACACTAGCGCGAGCACCACGGCGATCATGGCGCCGCGCGCCGATCGGGTCAGTGTGATCATGGGATCTCCCTCCAAAGAGCGGCAGCCGCCGTGCCCGTCACCAACAGATGGGCTTAGGGAGAGGATTGCTGCTGGGCGGGCGCCCCACATCGGGCGGCCGACCCAACTTGACCCAGCCGACGCCCTAGATTGGCGACGGGAGATCGTGGACGGTGGTGGCGCCCCCGGACGGTCCCTGGGGAACGGGCGTCACATGAGCGACCCGCTCGCATGGTACGCGGGCGTCGCGTGACGGAGGGCCTGATCGATCCGCCGTCGACGCCTGGCCATCATCCCGCTGACTCACCCAAAAGCCCGACGCCCGGTATCTACCATGTGAGGCCGGATCCAGGGCGGATCGGGCCTTCGGATGAAACGGGAGGCTTAGGATGACGGTCCAGGCACTGCGCCGAGGACGCCCCGAGGTGCTGGCCGAACTGCTCGACCGGTACGGCCGGGACATGCAGGCCGTCGCCTACCTCATCGTCCGCGACCGGGCCGCCGCAGAGGACATCGTGGCCGACAGCCTGCTCGCGGCCCTCGACCACGGTCGGAGTCTCCGTGACGACGATGCCCTGCGACCGTGGTTGCTCCGGATCGCCACCAACAAGGCGCTTCGATATCGCCAGCGCGCCGCCCACGTCGTCGATCTCCAGGTCGTCGAGGGGGCCGTCGCCGAGCCCAGGGGACCGACCGCCGACGACTCGTTGGCGCTCTGGCAGGCCGTCCGCGGCCTGCCGCCGCGGATGCGTGCCGCGATCGGCCTGCGCTACTACCTCGACTTGCCGGTCGAGACGGTGGCGGAGGTGCTCGAGGTCAGCCCGAACACCATCAAGACCCAACTGAAGTCGGCCCTCGCGCATCTGCGGACGGCCCTCGCCGACGAACCGATGCCCGTCGCGGAGGTGCGACATGCCTGAGCTCGACGACGCCGCGCTCGAACGTCGCCTCCGCGGGGTCCTGAAGGAGCACCTGGGAGCGCTGCCGCTCGACCTCACGGTCGACGCGCTTGATCGCCGCCGGGAGGCCAAGGGGGTTGCCCGACGATCCGCCCGGGGCCGCGGCATCACGCTTCTCGCGGCCGCAGCCCTGTTGCTCGTCGGTGGGGCGTTGGCGGCGGGCTCCGGCCTCCTGCGGCTGCCGACCGTCGTCCCGCCTGTCCCTGAACCATCGGTGATCGCGGTCGCCACGGCATCGCCCGATGCGACGTCCCCGAGCCCGAGCGAATCGGCGGCACCATCCGCAAGTCCGATCCCTGTCGCGGGTCCGGGAGGCGTCTGGATCCCGACCGGGTCGATGGGCACGCCTCGCTCTGGCTACACCGCGGTGCGGCTCCTCGATGGCCGGGTGCTCGTTGCGGGCGGCTCCAACGGTGACGATCGACCTGACCTCCGCCGAGTTGTACGACCCGGCCAGCGGGACCTGGTCCGCCACCGGGAACATGCTCAAGCCCCATGCTGGCTTCCCGGCCACGCTGCTGCGCGACGGCAAGGTGCTCGTGGGCGATGTCGACGACCCGGCGGCAGATGACCGGATCACCACGGCGCCGAGCTGTACGACCCGGCCAGCGGGACCTGGATCGTCCACTGGGAAGATGTTCACCACGGAGGCGATGGTTGGCCGACACGACCGCGACGGTGCTGCGCGACGGCAAGGTGCTCGTGGCAGGTCAGGACGGCGCGCAGCTGTACGACCCCGACAGCGGGACCTGGTCCGCGACCGGGAAGATGATCACACCGCGTCACCACCACACGGCCACGCTGCTGCCCGACGGCAGGGTGCTCGTGGCGGGCGGGACGAACGCTAGCGACGGCATGGTGTACTCGGCCGAGCTGTACGACCCGGACACGGGGTCCTGGACCGCCACCGCGAACATGCGTGACGGCGGTCGTTGTCGGTCAGGCTGCCCTCGTGGTGGCGGCATGGCCACCCTGCTGCAGGATGGCACGGTGCTCTCGTGCGCCGATCTTCGGGCGCTGGCGTCGCGTTCGTGGAGATCTACGACCCGGCCACCGGAACCTGGACCGCCGACTCGGCGAGCATCGCTCGGCTGGACTGCAGACGCCACGGCCACGCTGTTGCTCGATGGCACGGTGCTGGTGACCCAGGGGAGTGACGCCTCCGAGGGCGGCCGAGCTGTACGACCCGGCACCGGGTCCTGGACCAGCGCCGGGACCATGCCGCAAGTCCACCAGGGAGCTCCTGCCACGCTGCTGCTCGACGGCACGGTCCTCGTGGCGGGTGGCAACGAGTGTCAGCCCGGCAGTGGCTGTTGGATACTGGGCACGGCGGAGCTGTACGTCCCGGCCGGCGTGTCGCCGCCAGCCGCGGTGGTCGCCCTGCCGATCCCGAGCCCGACCCCGCCCGTCCCGACCCCGACCCCGATCCCGACCCCGTTCCCGCCCGCGGCCGGTCCCGTCCCGGCGGACGCGCGGATCCTGGACGGTCACGGTCGTCAACAAGAGCTCCGAACCCGCGACGCTGTTCCTGGCCGAGGACGGCGAGAACGGCATCGGCCAGCTGTGCGGGTCCGTGACCCCGAACGTCGTGCCAGCCGGCGTCACCAGGAAGGTGACCTTCCTGCTCCCGCCGAAGCGGGTGACGGATTGTTGGATCTGGGTGAACCCGGTTCCGGGCCTAGGGGGATCGTTCTTCCAGACGTCCGACGCACCCATGGCGGGCAAGTTCGTCATTTTGGACGGCGAGAACGGCCCCCAGGGAGCTTGGGGAGGCCAGTAGGCCAGTAGACGCCCAACCGGCCGCGGAGCAGGTGCAGACGATCGCGTCGCTCGGAGGACCTTCAGCATGAACGGCAACAAGTTCAGATTGGCCGCGGGCGCGGTGGTTGGTCTGCTCATCGTCGTCACCGGCAGCATCTACCTGGGAAACAACTGGTCGGGCGGAGTCGGCAGTCCACCGATGGCGACAGCCGCACCGACCGCGACGGCCGCACCGAGCGCGATGCGCAGCGCGACGGCCAGCGCGACGCGGGCACTCCTGCCGCCGAGCAGCCTGGTCGAGCCTGGCACGTACCGCATGGAGTCGAACGGCCTGGTGTCATCAGTCGTCCCGGCCACCGTGTCGATCACGGTGCCGTCCGGCTGGGAGTCCAACAAATCCTTCGTGATCCACAAGAACTACACCGACGCGGGGCCGGCCTTCGGCGTCTGGCAGATCACCAACCGATTCAAGCAGCCCTGCACGGACCACACCCTCTTCGAGCCAACTCCCGGCCCGGGCATCGACGAGCTGCTCAATACCCTCGCCAGCCAGCCGGGGATCGAAGCGGACCCGCTCACAGACGTGACGGTCGATGGATACAGCGGCAAATACGTCGAGCTGACCGTCGCGACGGACATCTCTACCTGCCCCGTCTCCAGCGGGGAAAACGCAGGGGATGGCTTCTGGCTCTGGGCCTCGCCCGACGGCAACAGCAAATACGTGCAGGGCTCCGACGAGATGTACCGGATCTACGCGGTCGACGTCGACGGCACCCGGTTCACCTTCTTCGCCCGTATCCCGAAGCGCACGACGTCGGCGGACCGCGCAGAGCTCCAGGCGATCATCGACTCCATCGCCATCGAAGCGCCGAGCAGCCCGTCCCCATCCGTCGCCTCGTCACCGTGACCATTCCCTGCCGGCCAGTCGAGACCGACTGAACCGGGAGCGTCGGCGACCTAACAGACCCGGTCGCCGACGTCCTCTCATTGTTCCCGCGGCATCGCAATCCGCTTCGGCGCGACCGGTCAGGGGTGGATCGTCTTGGGCCAAGCGTCGCGCTTGTGGCCATCGGGCGCCCGCGCGGCTGACCGGACTGTTGCGCGATGCGCCGCCGGACCCGCAACCGCAGGCTGCGCCACACGGATTCCCCGGCTTGACACCGACCTCCATCGCCACATGCTCTGAGGTTGGGCAGGAAATGGCGCCCCCGGACGGTCCTCGGGGAACGGCGGTCACATGCAGACCCGCTCGCGTAGTACACAGATGGGGCGGCTAGCTCCAATTGCGAGGGGCAGCCCCGCCGCGGACCTCTGACCTCATTCGAATCCTCGACAGCACCGCCGGAGCAGATGACCTGGATGATACCTGCCCTTAAGGTGGTCCTAAGGGCCCGTCCTCCTTCACGAGCGCACCGGCGGATAGTGAGCGTGCGCACCCCACGAGGGAGCTCAAGCGCCCATGATCTCGATCAGCCAGGTGTCCTCGGCGACAGCGGTCAGTCGTACGCGAACCAGGCCGAACGTCTCCTCGCCACCAGTGTGGATGTTGGAGTAGGCCCAGGCCTCGTGCCCAGGCGCACATACGTGGAAGAGGACGTTCACAAAGCTGGCGGCGTAGCTCTCCGATACGCCGGTGACCGTCGCGCGAACGTAGTGGACCGATGTCGGGCCCCGTCCACGCCACGACACAACGTACTCGGCGCCCTTGCTGCACTCGACGTGGGACCGCCCTTCAGCAGCCAGGTCGTGCGTGATGCACTCGAAGCCCCTGTCGAGCAACGCTGCCTGCATGTCGCCTGAGACAACATCGGGGATCGGCGGTGGAAGGGCAGCTAACGGCGCCGATGAGGCGTCGGCGTCCTGCGCGGTCGAAGGCATGGCGTCCGGCCGGATCGACGGCGCCGGGCCGGTAGAACTGCCGCTGGAAACGAGTCCCCAGGCGAGCGAGCCCACCACGAGCATGGCCGCGACGCCGATGAAGGTGATGAGGCGGATCGTCGGCTTGGCCGCCGGCACATCAAATCCCGCGCGCACCACTGCGGACCAGCGGGCGTGTTGACGAGCTCGCCGAACGCTCACCATGGCTTCGTCGTGGGCCGCGACTGGCGGCCGGACCGGCGCGCTCGCGTCGAGCCAGCGGGCGAGCAGCAGATCGAAATCGTCGTGGGTGTTCATCGCACCACCTCCGTGGCCATATCGACCGTGCGCTCGTCGGCCTCGAGTGCGGCGCGCATGGCCTTGGTTGCCCGGTTCAGTCTCGATTGGACGGTCCCAAGCGGGACTCCCAGCGCCACAGCTGTTTCGGCCATCGTCAACCCCAGGTAGTGGCAGAGCACGAGCACCGTTCGATGCTCGGTCGAGAGGCGTTGAAAGCCCCGGTCGAGCTGATCCTCGACAGCGACTGTGCGGTGGGCATCTGGAACCGTCTGATCGTCGTTCACGTACGCCCTGATCTCGACGATCCCTCGCCCCCTCTGTCGTGATGCCGCCCGATAGCACGACCGGACGAGCAGTCGATGAAGCCACGCATCGAACCGGTCAGGATCACGAAGAGCGCGCAGATCCAGCCATGCCCGCAGAAGTGCGTCCTGCACACAATCTGCCGCGAGGTCGTTGTCGCGGAGGATCAGACGAGCCGCGGCATACAGCCGGTTGGTGCGCCCGGCCGTCAGCATGGAGAAGGCGTCGGCATCTCCGCGCTGAGCCCTGACCACCAAGTCGTCCTGCACCTTGGATTGGGCCTCCAAATCATCGGCCTGTCCGGCGTCTCTACTGAGTCTGGGACATGGGCACCCGAAACTGTTCCGTAATCGGCCTCGATCTACGGAGTCCCGTCCGCCGAAATGGCGATCGCGAAGGTACGACTGGCAGTCCGGTCACGTTGGTGAAGCGATCGTGCACCGGTCATGGCGGGCCGATCCGGTGTCAAGCGGGATCGTTCACAGGAGGCGGGCGCCGTTTGGACGCTCCGCCCGGTCGGTGGCGCCCCCGGACGGACTCGAACCGCTAGCTGCCTACGCGTAGGTGTGCGCTTAGCGACGGGCCTGTGATCGTGTCCGCCGGGCTAGACGTCGACGGCACGTTCCGCAAGGTAGGCCCGGAGTCCGAAGATGATCGAAAGGGCAAACAGCAGCACGCTCAGGATGAAGGCCACTCCCGCTTGAGGGATGCCTGGGTCTTGTCGGCTGGGCTCGACCGCCGGTCCGATGAGCTGGACGTGCCCCCAGGCCCAGGCAAGGGCGGCAACGCTTCCCCACCAGAAGACGACCGCCCAGCGCGCCGCAGGCGGGCCCTTCACCAGCCCCCTGACCGTAGCGATGGCGACGAGCAGGAAACCCAGACCAAGGGTCGCCCGAATGACGCTTGTCCCTTCGTGCAGACCGGTTGCGATGGGCGCGACTACCAGCAGGACGCCGACGAGGAATAGGGCTCCCGTCGTCTTCACCCGGCACCTCCTCATCGCCGGCCGCCCAGGGCGGAAGTGAAGGCGGTTTCGCGGTTTCGCGGCGGCCGTCCGTCCCTATGCTCGCCGCCGCTCAGGACAAGCCAGCACCAAGCACGGTACACCCAACATCCGATTGACCAACGCGAAGCCGAAATCTACGTCGTCTCGCTTCAGTGGCGCCCCCGGACGGACTCGAACCGCCGACGCAGGCCTTAGGACGGCCTCGCTCTGTCCACTGAGCTACGGGGGCGCGGACTCCATCGTACCGCGTGGCGCCACTGAGCCCTCCGGGTGGCGGTGAGTGGCCGAAGCCGCCAGATGTCGCTCTCAGGCGACACTGGGCACCCGATCGACCCGAGTGCGGCTGAATCCCGGCTCGCTTATCCTGTGTGGAGCGTCTAGGGACCGGCTGAGGATCGACGGCACCTTCGTGGCGGCGCCGAGCGTCGCACCCGGGCGACATCTGGCGGAGTCGACCCGTAGAACGCGGACTCGATCCAGCGAACGCTGATGCCCGCGCACGTCCGCGGCAACCCCGCCAGTCGCCGGGCCGGGTTACGCGCAGGTTCACTGCGACCGACCGCGAACCGGTCGATCCCGGGCGCTGCCCTACAATCGAGCCCGAGATGCACGACGCTCCCCTCCCCGACCTCGTCCTGTACGGCCGCCCCGGCTGCCACCTGTGCGACGAGACACGCGCGATGCTGACCGCGCTCCTGCGACAGCGGGCCGACGCCGGTCAGACGAGCCCGACCCTCGTCGAGCGCGACATCGAGACCGACGCCGACTGGCATCGCGCCTATCTCACGACCATCCCGGTCGTCGAGCTGGGCGACCGCCGCCTCGAGCTGGCGACGAGCCTGGCCAAGGTCCGGCGCCTGCTCGCCGACGTCCTGGACTGAGGGCGGGATGGCCGGCACGGACCTCACGATCCTCGTCGCCTTCGGCGCCGGCGTCATCAGCTTCCTCTCGCCCTGCGTCCTGCCGCTGGTCCCGGCCTACCTCGGCCAGCTGACCGCGATCGCGGTCGCGGCGTCCGCGGACGGCGCGCCGCCGTCGCGCTGGACGGCGGTGCGCCACGCCCTCGCCTACGTGGCCGGGTTCGGCGTCGTCTTCACGCTCCTCGGCATCACGGCGACGTTCCTCGCCGGCCCGCTGGCCGACTACCTGCCGGCGCTGCGGGTGATCGGTGGGCTGATCCTCATCGTCATGGGCCTCAACCTCGCCGGGATCCTGCCGATCCCGGCCCTGGAGCGGACCTGGCGGCCGCTGGACGCCGGCGCGACGCAGTCGCTCGCCACCGTGACGGGATCCGTCTCGCTCGGCCTCACCCGGCGCCGGCGCCACGCCGGGGATGGCCGACCGGCTGGGCGGCCGGCTCGTCGCATCCAGGGGCGGCTGGCTGGCCTCGTTCGGGCTCGGGGCGATCTTCGCCATCGGCTGGACGCCGTGCATCGGGATCATCCTCGGCGGCATCCTGACGATGGCGGCGACGTCCGGGACGGTCGCCCAGGGCGCCGTCCTGCTGGTCGCCTACACGCTCGGCCTGGGGCTGCCGTTCATCGCGATCGCCGCCGTGTACGACCGGGCTCCGCGCGATCACGGCGCCCGCTCGTCCGCCACGGCAAGGCGGTCTCGCTGGTCGGCGGCCTGCTCGTCGCGGCGATCGGGGTCGCGATGGTCTTCGACTGGCTCAGCCTGATGCCCCGGTACTTCAACTTCGGCGGGCGTCTGAGGTGGCGGAGCGACCGGAGTTCACCCACAAGCGCGAACGGCACGGCCTGATCGGGCCGTTCAGCGGCCGGCAGCTCGCCGCCGTCTTCGCGATCGTCGTGGTCGCGGTGGTCGTCCTGGTCGCCGCCACGACGCCGCTCGGGACCGCCGGAGCGGGACCCGGCCCGATCGATCCGCGAGCGACGGCGTACATCATCGATGACGCCCCTGCGGTCGGCCTCAGGCCCGGCGACCGGGCGCCGGAGTTCGCCGTGACGCTCGAGGACGGCTCCACGTACCAGCTGACCGACCTGGACGGCAACCCGATCCGGCTGGCCGACCTGCGGGGCAAGGCCGTCTGGGTCAACTTCTGGGCGACCTGGTGCCCGCCCTGCCAGGCCGAGACGCCGATCCTGCGCGAGATGAGCGAGCGTATCGCGACCGGGGCCTCGAGGTCGTCGCGGTCAGCGTCCAGGAGACGTCCACGGCCGATGTCAAGGCGTACGCCGACCGCTACCAGCTGGGCTACACGATCGGCTTCGATGGTCCGGGCGGATCTTCCACCAGTACCGGGTCTACGCCCTGCCGACCCAGTTCTTCATCGACGCGAACGGCGTCATCCGCGACGTCGCGCAAGGCCCGCTGACCCCGAAGCCGGCGCCGTGCCTACATCGAGCGGATCCTGCCGGCCGCGGCTCGACCGACCAGCCCCGGCCCGAGCCCGAGCCCCTAGGTCTATCGCTGCGTCCAGGCTCGAGCGCACGTCTCCTTCCGGGTCGTGGTTCGTCAGGGATGGTCAGTCAGTACGGCAGGAGCCCCGGCGCGGCCATCATGAACAGCAACCAGGCTGGGACCCCGAAGATGACCAGCAAGTCCAGCCACCATCGTCCAGCAGACCAGGGTCGGACCATCGCCAGCCGCTCCGACCAACATGAGGGGCAACGCGGCCAGCAGGAACGGGGCCATCATCATCGTGTAGACCAGACCTACCGAAGGCGGACTCCCGCGCGCCAGATCTGCGAAGTAGGCCGCCGAGATCGCCGCCACCGCGAGCGAGCACAGCGAACCGCCGATGAAGACCGGGACTGCCCACCGAGGTCTGACCCTGGATCTCGCGCTGGGCGGCGAGATCACCCACGACGTGGCGCCTTCCCGACCGGCCGGGGTCGGTGACGGATCTCGACCTTCGGGACCCGCTGGATGTTCGTGGTCGGTCGCCATCGTGGCCTCCCTGACAGACCGTGGTGCTGACGCGGTCCGCGCGTCACCTACTCGGCGGGTGACGCCCAGACGCCGCGTCCGTTGTATCTCCTCAGAGCGGCTCGTAGCGGAAGCGGTCGCGGTCGCGGACGAGCCGGCCGACCGGGTGGCGCGCCTCGTGGGACAGGACGACGGTCCAGTCCTCGTCGGCGGCCTGGGCGAACAGCTCCGCCTTGCGGCGCACCGAGTCGAGCGGGAAGTCGTCGAACGCGGTGACCCAGCGCGGGTTGGCCGCCCACGGCCGCATGCACAGGTCGCCGAAGAAGGCCAGCGTCCGCGCGCCGGCGCCCGTCCCCCGCACGACGACCGCCTGGTGGCCCGGCCGAGTGGCCGCCGGTCGGCACGACCGAGACGCCCGGCAGCAGCTCGCGCTCGCCGTCGGCCCAGCCCTCGGCGCCCCAGTCGCGCGACGAGGCGCAGCTCCGGCTGGTCGTAGGAGGCCACGAGCCGCGGGTTGTCGCCGAGCGCGATCTCCCACTCGGCCCGCTGGGCCACGATCCGCGCCCGCGGGAACGCCCGCGACCCGTCCGCGCGCAGCAGGCCGCCGGCGTGGTCGAAGTGGAGGTGGCTCATCGCCACGACGTCGACGCGTCGCCGGGTCGAAGCCGGCCGTCTCGCAGCGCCGGCACGATCCAGCGGTCCCTCGTACGCCGCGCATCGCCCGCGTCTTGTCGTCGAGCCGCTCGCCGATCCCGGTCTCGACCAGGACGCGCCCGGCCGGCGTCTCGACGAGCAGGCAGTTGAGCGCCTGGAGCAGGCGCCGCTGGTCGTCGAGCTCGTCCGGCGACGAGGCGCCCCACAGGACCCACGGCACGGGCCCGAAGAGCGCCCCGGCGTCGGACCGGAACGTGCCGGCCTGGACGAGCGCGACGCGCGTGCCCGCCGCCGAGGTCGCGCGACCAGTCGACCGCGTCGTTGATGCGCCATCGGCCTAGCCCTCGCGCGGGCTCCCCGGCCTCGCGGCCGGCGTCGAAGTCGCGGTGGAAGGCCGACGCGGTCGGCTCCGACTGGCCCTGGTACTTCGACCCGAGCTCGGGCGAGCCGTACGGCCGCTCGACCGGGCTCGACATCCGGAAGAAGCTGATCTGGCCGATCCGCATCCCGAAGTAGAGCGCGATCGGCAGGTTGGCGACGTTGGACAGCTCGAGCGTCAGGTTGCCCTTCCAGCCCGGGTCGACGTAGCCCGCGGTCGAGTGGATGAGCAGGCCGAGCCGGCCCAAGCGACGACTTCCCCTCGAGCCTGGCGACGAGGTCGTCGGGCAGCTCCACCCATTCGAGCGTCTGGCCGAGGACGAACTCGCCCGGGTGGAGGATGAACGGCTCGTCGTCGTCGATCGTCGAGCAGCTCGGTCAGGTCCGGCTGCGGCGCGCGCGACGTCGATGAACGCGTAGCGGTTGTTGCGGAAGACCCGGAAGCTGCGGTCGAGGTGGAGGTCGACCGACGACGGCTGGAGGTCGGCCGGGTCGTACGGGTCGATGCGGACCCGGCCCGGCCTCGAGCGCGGCCCGGATGTCGCGGTCGGACAGGACGCTCATCGGCGCGCGCGCCCCGTCGTCGGCTCGCGCTCGGCGTAGCAGCGTGTCGACCTCGCGCTTGAGGTCCTCGAGGTCCTCGAAGCTCTGGTAGACGCTGGCGAACCGGATGTAGGCGATCTGGTCGATGCGCGCGGAGCTGCTCCATCGCCAGCGCGCCGATCCGCGACGACGGGACCTCGGTGGCGCCGGCGGCGCGCAGCTCGGCCTCGATCGCGTCGGCGGCCGTCTCGGCGGCGCCGTCCGGGACCGGGCGGCGGGTCAGCGCCTTGCGCAGGCCGGACGCGAGCTTGTCGCGGTCGAACTCCTGGCGCGACGCCGTCGCGCTTGACGACGACCAGCCGGGCCGCCTCGACGCGCTCGTAGGTCGTGAACCGCGTCGCGCAGGCGGCGCACTCGCGGCGGCGGCGGATGGTGGCCGAGTCGTCGAGGTCGCGCGAGTCGACGACCCGGGTGTCCCGCTCGCCGCACTGGGGGCAGCGCATCGCTCTCCTGTCGCTCCGGCACCACTAGCCCTTGTGGTGTGCGGCGAGGATACCACTAGCATGGTGTGGTCAGGAGCGTCCGGTCAGGCGCATCGGCGCAGGCCGTCCGGCGCTGGTCGGTCCGGCGTCGACGTCCAGCGGCCTGGCCGCGGCCGGCGTGACGGGCGATCGCCTCGCGGGCGTGGAGCAGGTTGAGGTAGCCGCGCTTGATCGAGGTCTGCGCCTCGAGCTCGCGCGTGCCCGCGCCGGACGTCGACCAGGATCGTCGCGCCGTGCTCGACCATCGTCGAGCGCCCGGCCGGCCCGCTCGAGCTCGGCGACGAGGTCGGCGCGGATCGGCTCGGCCTGGCGCGGGCCGTGCAGCGCCCGCGCCTCGTCGGCGTAGCGCTCGACGGCGTCGGTGCGCCGCGGTCAGCGTGTCGCCGATCGTCGTCCGGGCCGACCTGGTGGCGGCGGACCGCGTCGATCCGGCCGGCCGCGCCGCCGAGCGACGCGTCGACCCGCGCGGCGAGGTCCTCGACCGCGACCCGGAACCGCTCGACCTCGCGGGTCCGGGCCGACGATCCGGCCGGTCCGCCGGAGCACGACGACCAGGCCCGCCGCGAGGGCGACGAACGCCAGCGATCGGCAGCAGGACCGGCGAGCTCCACGCGGTCCGGCCGCCGGCCGTGCGCTCAGCCCGACCGGGCGCGGAGCTCGGCGAGCGAGCGCCGGCGCCGACCTCGAACAGGTCGCCGACGACGAACAGGTCGGCGAACTCGGCGATCGGCGCGTCCGGGTCGCGGTTGACGGCGACGATCGTCTCGGCCGTCTGCATCCCGACCTTGTGCTGGATCGCGCCGCTGATCGCCGAGCGCGAGGTAGAGCTGCGGGCTTGACGATCTTGCCGGTCTGGCCGATCTGCTGGGCGTACGGGATCCAGCCCGAGTCGACCGCCGCGCGCGTCGCCCCGACCGCGCCGCCGAGCGCGTCGGCGAGCTCCTCGACGAGCGCGAAGCCGTCGGGGCCGCCGACGCCGCGGCCGCCGGCCACGATGATCCGCGCCTCCTCGATCGGCGCGGCCGCGCTCGGCCTCGCTGACGCGGTCGACGACGCGGACCGCGGGCAGCGCCGTGGGCCGGTCGACGGTCGCGCGCCTCGACCGTGCCCGGCGGCCGCGGCCGGCTCGGCGGTCGACGACGTTCGGGCGGACGGTGACGATGCCGCGGCCGCCGGTGAAGCCGGACGTCGTGAGCGAGCTTGCCGCCGAACACGCTCATCTCGACCGACGGGCCCGTCGTCGGCCCAGGTCGACCGCCGTCGCGTTGGCGAGGACGCCGAGCCCGGTCAGCGCCGACACGGCGCCCGGCGAGGTCGCGGCCGTCCGGCGCTGGCCCCGACGAGGACGACGTCGGGCGCGCTCGGTCGTCGACGAGCGCGGCGAGCTGGCCGGCCGCGACGGCGCGACCAGGCGTGGTCCGCGGCCGCCGGGTCCGCGACGGTCCGGACGACCGGGCAGGTACGCGGCGAGGTCCGCGGCGGCGGCCGCCGGGTCGGCGCCGACGACGATCCCGACGACGTCCCGGCCGGCGGCCGCGGCCGAGCTCGCGCGCGAGCGTGGCGACCTCGGCGCTGATGCTGGCCAGCGCCGCCGTCCGCGGCCTCGGCTCGGCGACGACCCAGAGCGCGCCCATCAGATGATCCTCCGCTCGGCGAGGAAGTCGACGACCTGGCGGCGCGGCCTCGTCGGGCGTCTCGCGGACGACCCGCGTCGCGGCCGCGGGCCGGCGGCGTCGCGGCGCCGAGGACGCGCGGTGGTCGCGACGGCGCCGCCGACCGCGGCCGCGTCGAGCCCGAGGTCGGCCAGCGAGCGCGTGACGATCTCCTTGCGAGCGGGCGGCCATGATCCCCTTGAGCGACGGGTAGCGCGGCTCGCCGAGCGCCTGGGTGCCGGCGATGACGCGCCGGCATCGGCGCCTCGAGCAGGTCGTAGCCGGTCGGCGCTGATCCGCCGGACGCGGACGGTGCCGGCCGCCGGGTCGGGCTCGATCCGCGCGGCGTACGACAGGAACGGCAGGCCGAGAGCGCCGCGACGCCGGCCGGCGACGACGCCGCCGACGCCGTCGGACGTGTCGACGCCGGCGAGGACCAGGTCGAACTCGAGCGTCGCGAGCGCCGCGGCCAGGACCGGTCGCGGTCGAGACCGCGCACGAGCCCGCCGAGCGCCGGGTCGGTGACGAGGACGCCGCGGTGCGGCGCCCATCGCGAGCGCCTTGCGCAGCGTCTCGGGCGCGTTCGCCGGGGCCATCGACAGGAGCGTCGACCTCGCCGCCGTGCGCCTCGACGAGCTTGAGCGCCGCCTCGAGGGCGTACTCGTCGTTGCCGTTGACGACGGCCGGGCACGGCGGCCCGGTCCAGCCGGCCGTCCGGGCCGAGGCGCTCGCCGCCCGACGCGGGGTCCGGGACGGGCTTGACGAGGACGACGATGCGCACCGAGGCCGAGACCTCCCTGCGCGCGGTCAGCCGCCCTTGCCGAGCAGCGCCCGCGCGATGACGAGCCGCTGGATCTGCTGGGTCCCTTCGTAGAGCTGGGTGATCTTCGCGTCGCGCATCATCCGCTCGACCGGGAACTCGTCGATGTAGCCGTAGCCGCCCAGGACCTGGACGGCGTCGGTGGTGACCCGCATCGCGGTGTCCCCGGCCACGAGTTTACACATCGCCGCCCAGCGGCTGGCGTCCGGCGCCCCGGCCTCGATCTCCGACGCAGGCCTTGTACAGGAGCTGGCGGGCGGCCTCGGTCGCGGCGTCCATGTCGGCGAGCATCGCGCCGACCATCTGGAGCTCGCCGATCCGCTGGCCGAACTGGCTGCGCTCGCGTCGCGTAGCGCGGTCGCGGCCTCGAGCGCGCCCTGGGCGATCCCGACGGCCTGGGCGGCGATCCCGGGCCGGCTGCGATCGAACGTCCGCATCGCGATGCTCGAAGCCCGTCGCCCTCCGTCGCCGATCCGGTTCGCCGCCGGGACGCGGACGCCGTCGAAGGCGAGCTCGGCGGTCGGGCAGCCGCGGATGCCCATCTTGTGCTCGAGGCGGGCGACCGCGAAGCCCGGCGGTCGGGACCTCGACGACGAAGCACGACAGGCGCCGGTGGCGCGGGCCGCGTCCGGGTCGGTGACGGCGAAGACCGTGACGAGGTCCGCGACGGAGCCCTGGCTGATGAACCGCTTCGAGCCCGTCGATGACGTAGTCGTCGCCGTCGCGGACGGCGCGGGTCCGGATCGCCGGCGGCGTCCGAGCCGGCCTCGGCCTCGGTCAGGGCGAACGCGATCAGCTGCTCGCCCGGACGCCAGGCGCGGGAACCAGCGCGCCTGCTGCTCGTCGCGTGCCGGCGAGCAGGATCGGCAGCGCACCCGAGCGCCTGGACCGCGAGGATCAGCCCGGTCGTGGCGCAGGCGCGGCTGAGCTGCTCGATCGCCAGGCAGAGCGTCAGCAGGTCGCGCACCCAGGCCGCCGTACGCGCTCCGGGAACGGCAGGCGCCAGGATGTCGTGCGTCGGCGAGGAGCTCGCGGAGGTCCTGCGGGAACTCGCCGGTCCGGTCGATCTCGGCGGCGCGCGGCGCGATCCGCTCGTCGGCGAGGACGCGGACGGCGTCGCGGAGGAGCAGCTGCTCCTCGGTCAGGCGGTACGGCCCGGGCGCGGTCGCGGTGGTCACGCGGCATCGTACGGCGGCATGCTAGCAGCGGCCGTCGGCCGCGCGGACCGCTGGCCGGACCTTCGTCCGTGGCTCGGCGCACCGAGCGCGATGCGGCGCGGGCAGGCGCTGGACGGCCGGGCGTACCCTCGGATCATGGACCGATCTGCCGCTCCTGGCGCTGCATCGTGGCCGCCGGCGTCGGCATCGTCGCGACGCTGCTGCATCCTGCGCCGCCAGCGACGGCGACGGCCGACGAGACCGCGCGAGACCCCGTTCGCGGTCAGCACCGAGGGCATGAAGCGCTGCCCGTCGTGCGGGATCGGCAACCTCGTCGACCGACGTCGACCTGCTCGCAGCTGCGGGAAGCGCGCTCGCCCGGCTGACGACTCGGCACGCGCCGTCAGACGACCGGCAGCCGGCGCTCCGCCGGGGCGGCGGCGATCCGCGCCGCGAGGATCTCGCTGATGTCCGCCGAGGCCACGCCGGCGCCGCCCTCCGGCCGCGGCCAGGCCGTCGCTCAGCATCGCCATGCAGAACGGGCAGGCCGTGGCGACCGTCGTCGGCGCCGGTCTCGAGGACCTGGCGGGTCCGCTCGGCGTTGATCCGCGTGCCGCGGTTCTCCTCCATCCACATCCGCCCGCCGCCGGCGCCGCAGCAGAACGTCTGCTTGCCGTGACTTCTCCATCTCGGTGACGCTCGACGCCCGGCGGCGCCCAGCACGTCGCGCGGCGCGGCGACCACGCCGTTGTAGCGGGCCAGGTAGCACGAGTCGTGGAAGGTCACGCGTGCCGGGCCGTGGTCGCCGGTCTCGGTGCCGTCGGCATCCGTCGGGATGCGTCGCCAGCCGTCCGGACGACACGAGCTCGCGCGAGGTACGTCGAGTGGTGGACGACCTCGTAGTGCCCGCCCAGCTGGCCGTACTCGTTGCCGAGCGTGTTGAAGCAGTGCGGGCAGGCGGTGACGATCGTGCGCTGGCCCATCCGCGTACCGGTCGAGCGTCTCGACGTTGCCCATCGCCAGCATCTGGAAGACGTAGTCGTTGCCCATCCGGCGGGCCGGGTCGCCGGTGCACGACTCCTCCTGGCCGAGGACCGCGAACGCGACGCCGGCCGCGTGCAGGCAGGTCGCGACGGCCCGGGCGACCTTCTGGTTGCGCGTCGTCGAAGGCGGCCGCGCAGCCGACCCAGTAGAGGACCTCGAGGTCGTCGAGCTCGCCCGCGCGCGGCCACGTCGGCGACGGTCGGCACCTCGAACGGCAGCGCCTTCGTCCAGTCGAGGCGCGCCGACGCCGGCTGGCCCCACGGGTTGCCCTGGCTCTCCATCGCCCGGAACGCGGCGGTCAGCTCGGCCGGGAAGCGGCTCTCCTCGAGGACGAGGTTGCGGCGCAGCCCGACGATCTTGTCGACGTGCTCGATGAGGACCGGGCAGGCCTCGACGCAGGCGCCGCAGGTCACGCAGTCCCAGACCGCGTCGTACGGGATGGCCGTGTCCACGATCGGCGTCGCCATCGTCGCGGGCGACAGGGTCGTGTCGTCCAGGCCGTACGTCTCGCGCACGATCGGCGAGTTGGGGATGACGTCGATGCGTCTGCTCGGCCATCTCGGCCATGTCCCGGATGCCCATGATGAAGGTCTTGGGGTTGAGCGGCTTCCCGGTGTTGTAGGCCGGGCAGGCGTCCTGGCAGCGGCCGCACTCGGTGCAGGTGAACCCGTCGAGCAGGTCCTTCCAGCCGAGGTCCTGGAGCGTCTTGAGGCCGAACGTCGCGTCCTCGTCCTCGAGGTCCATCGTCGGCAGCTGCGCCGCGCGGCGCGAGCTTGCGGAACTAGATGTTGACGAAGCTCGTGTCGACGTGGAAGTGCTTGTTGGTCGGGATGAACAGCAGGAACGCCGCGAGCACGACGATGTGCGCCCACCAGAGGACGGCGAACGCGGCCTCGGTGACGCTCGGCGCCGAGCGACGCGCAGCGGGATGGCCAGCGCGTTGGTGACGAACGCCCCCGGGACGTCGCCGTAGGCGGCCGCCTCGAAGGCCAGCGCGAAGAACTCGGTCGAGACGACGAGCGCGATCATCGTCAGGATCAGCAGCCCGGTCCGGTCCAGGGTCAGCCGGGCCGGCCGCGACGACGAGGCGCCGCGCGAAGAGGTAGACCAGGCGCAGCCAGGACGCCGACGCGCGATGACGTTCTGCAGCGCGACCGCGAGCGTCCAGAGGACGCCCGTCGAGCGGCCACGACGACGATCGCCTGCAGGAGCCCGCCGGTGACGATGTTGGTGTTGCCGATCGAGCAGGATCGTGGAGCCCAGGAAGACGACGTAGTGCACGACGCCGGCCCGCGGTCCAGCGGAACATCTTGGTCTGGAGGAAGGCGTAGCGGACGAGCGCCCCACGCCCGGATGCCGACGTCGGACGACGGGACCGGCGCGCCCTCGTGGACCGCGGTGAAGACCCGCAGGCGGCGCGCGATGACGAGCAGCGAAGAGCGCGAACGCGCCCCAGAAGATCGGGAAGACGAGCGGGTAGGCCGGGACGTGCTCGAACGTCTCGAACAGTCAGGTCGGGTCGCCTCCGGCCGTGCATCGGTCGAACGGGCCGGCGAGCGTCTCGAGGGCGTGGTCGAGGACCGGCACGATCGCCTCCAGCGACTCCAGCGCGCCCTTGCGGGCTGCCCGGCAGGTTGACGATGAGCGTCCGGCCGCGCACGCCGACGACGCCGCGCGACAGGTCCGCCAGCGGCGTCGACGGCGCGGCCCGCGGCGCGCATCGCCTCGGCGATGCCCGGGACCTCGTAGTCGACGACCGCGCAGGGTCGCCTGGGGCGTCACGTCGCGCGGCGTCAGGCCGGTGCCGCCGGTGGTCACGACGAGCGCGTGCCGGGCCGCCGCGTCGCGCAGCGCGGCCTCGCAGCTGGCCGCTCGTCGGGGACGACGCGCCGCTCGACCGTCGAAGCCCAGCGCCGCCAGGCGCGCCGCCGACCGCGCGCCCGGACACGTCCTCGCGGACGCCGGCCGTCACGCCGTCGCTCGCCGGTCAGGACCAGCGCGGTCCGCTCGACCGGTCACGCGTCAGCGCCACGCTGGGGCTTCGGCTGGCGCCTTGGGCTTGGGCTTGACCCGGCCGGCGGCGCGTGCGCCCGGCCGGGGCCGCGGCCGCCGGCGGCTCGACGCTCGGCCGGGCGGATCGTGGCGGACCCACGTCGCCGGTCTTGCCGCCGGTCTTCGACACCAGGCGGACGCACCGGATCTCGACGCCGCGCTCGACGCCCTTGACCATGTCGTAGACGGTCAGCGCGGCGACGGACGCGGCGGTCAGCGCCTCCATCTCGACGCCGGTCTGGCCGGTGGTCGCGGCCTCGGCCCGGATGCGCAGCACGCCGGCGGCCCGGTCCGGCGTGATCGCGACCGAGAGGTCGGTGAGCGCCGAGCGGATGGCAGAGCGGGATCAGGTCGCTCGTGCGCTTGGCGCCCATGACGCCGGCCAGCTCGGCGACGCCCAGCACGTCGCCCTTGGCGGCGCGCGCCGTCGATGACCAGGCTCATCGTCTCGGCGGACATGGCCACGAGCGCCTCGGCGACGGCCCGGCGCGCGGTGACCGGCTTGTCCGAGACGTCCACCATCCGCGGCCGGCCGGACCGGTCCACGTGGGTCAGGCGGCGGCGCTCGGAGCGCGGGAGTGGCTTCTGGTCCATCGGATCCTCCGCTCAGGCCGGGTCGAGCCACCAGAGCTCGACCTCGGCGCCGGCCGGCAGCGTATCGTGCGCCTCCGGGATGACGGCCAGCGCGTCCGCCGAGGCCAGGGCGGACATGACATGGCTCCCCTGCCCGCCGCGCCGCCGGACAGTCTCACACGGACGCGACCCCGCTCGTCGCGCATCGGCGCACCGGTCGCATCCCGCTCGGCCGTCACCCGCAGGAACGCGCGCCGTCCCGCGCTCTTGGAGACGTCGTCGCCCAGCACCGCCCGGTCGACGGGGCGGAGGACGTCGCGCCGGCCGGCCATCGCGCCGGATCGCCGGGCCGCACGAACAGCTCGAAGGTCACGAAGCTCGAGACCGGGTTGCCCGGGCAGGCCGAACAGGAGCGTCGTCGGGTGAGCCCGGCGCCGAGCGAGGCGGTCCCGAAGGCGAACGGCTTGCCCGGCTGGACCGCCACCCGCCACAGGTCGATCCGGCCGAGCTGCTCGAAGGCCGTCCGGACCACGTCGTACGGGCCCGACCGAGACGCCGCCCGAGACGATGATCGCGTCCGGCTCCTCGGCGAGGCCCGCCTTCAGGTGGGCCAGCACGTCGTCGAGGCGGTCCTTGGCGATGCCCAGTCGCAGCGACTCGCCGCCGGCCGCGTCGACGAGCGCCGCGAGGCCCGGGCCGTTGGCATCGGGGATCCCGGCCGGGCCGAGCGCCTGTCCGGCCGGCGCGGATCTCGTCGCCGGTGGCCAGGACGGCGATCCGCGGCCGCGGATGGACCGACGACGTGCGACACGCCCGCTCCCGCACGCCAGGGCGACCCCGGCGGCGGTCATGGCCGTGCCCGGCTCGAGGATCGTGACGCCCTCGGCCAGGTCCGAGCCGCGCCGACGGATCGCCGCGCCTGGCCCGACCGCCTCGTGGACGAGGATCGCCGCCGGCGGCGCACCGGTCGCGTCGCGGCCGCGCGGCCCGGTCGCGTTGCCCGCGGCGTCGGCCGGCGTCGTGAGCTCGACCTGGACGACGGCGTCGGCGCCGGGCGGGACCGGCGCCCCGGTCGCGATCCGGATGGCCGTGCCGCGCTCCACGGCCTGCCGTGCGGGCGATGCCCGGCCCGGACCTCGCCGATGACGCTCAGGGTGACGGGGCCGTCCTCGGTGGCGCCGGCGACGTCCGCGGCGCGGATCGCGTAGCCGTCCATCGCCGAGTTGTCCCAGGGCGGCAGCGCGGTGAGGCTGACGACCGGCTCGGCAAGGACCAGCCCGAGCGCGTCGGACGTCGCGCGATGCTCGGTGCGGGTCCGCGCCGGGATCGCGGCAAGGACGGCGTCGCGCGCCTCCTCGACCGAGTGCAGGTCGCTCATGCCGCCAACCGGCGCCACGGCCGTAGCCCTCGAGCCGCGACCGCGCCGCGCCGCCCGGCGACCCACGCCGTCAGGAGCGAGAGCACGATGATCACGACGCCGACGGCCATCGCGGTCTCCTCCCAGAACTGGAACGGGAAGAGCTGGACGAGCCGGTCGGTGGCCGGGTCGAAGAGGTACGACCCGGCCGGGAAGAAGATCTGGTGGAACAGCTCGAACAGCTGGTCGAAGGCGACGCAGCCCGACGACCCCGACGACGACGGTCGCGACGATCAGCCCGACGGCGCCCCGGCGGACCGACGCGCCACAGGCGCGACCCGGTCCCGGCGACGACTGCGCGACGAGCAGGACCAGCGACCGAGGCGACCGCGGCCGCGAACAAGCCCATGAACACCGTCCGGACGTCGCGCATGTGCTGCTGCTCGCGCTCGTTGAGGACCGGCACGCCGCCGATGTCGACGTCGAAGTCGGGCGGGCCCCAGATCAGGTCGCTCAGGATCGCGTCCGTGGCGATCCGCAGGTCCGCGGCGGCGAAGCCGGTCCAGGCAGCGGCCTGCGGCTCGGTCCTGCTCGAAGGCGATCCACGGCGGGGCGAGGAACGGGACGATCGACGACGGCCACGATGACCAGCGCGACCGCGATCCCGGTGAGGAGCGAGGCGGCGCGGCCGCCGAGGTCGTTCACCGCGTCATCGTAGCCCGGACGAGGCCGGATCACTCGTCCTCGAGCGTCCTCGCCTGGTCCCACCAGCCCTCGATCGTGAGGTCGTCGGCGGCTCCTCGCCGAGCTCGCCCGGCGCCGCGGCCGACGCGCTCCGTGAACGTCGTCGAGCGGCAGGTCGAGGATGTCGCGCAGGCCCTCGATCCCGGCCTGGATGAGCATCTGGTGCTCGATCGGCCCGAAGCTGGCGAGGTTGAGCATCAGCGCCTCGTCGCGCCACATCAGGACGTCGTTCGTCGTGGCCGACGACCTGGTCGGCCAGCGTCTGGCGACGGGTCGTCGTCTCGGAGACCTCGAGGAGGAGGCCGGTCGTGAAGATGCCCTGGTGGTCGAGGCGCGCGAGGTGGACGGGCTCGATCCGGGTCAGCTCGTCGATCGGTGGCATGGCGCGATGATGCCATGCCCTCGAGGCGCGATGTTGGTGGCCTGGATGGCAGGGGCAGGTCGAAGCGATCCCGTTCTCGCTCACCGTGTCAGGCCCGGAAGCGGTCTGCCAGCTCGAGGGTCGCACGCTCGCGCAGGGCCGCGTACAGACGCTGCCGTTCCATCGCCTGCACGAGCGTCAGGTGGCTCTGCGGGATGTCGTGGTCGGCGAAGAAGGCCTGCACGTCGGCGACGACCTCCGGTGCCGTCAGCCAGCGCGCACCCTGGGCAAGGGCGATCACGCTCCCTTCCGCGAGCGGGTGCGAGTGAGCTCATCCCAGTGCGACCGCACGAACTGCCAGGCCATCTCGCCAAGGTCGCGGTTCATCAGGCAGACCTGCAACAGGTAGGGAGCGTCCTGCGTGCGGACGCCGCCGCCCGCGATCAGATCCAGGGTCCGCTGCATCAGGTCCGGGTCGCGGAACGTGGGCATGGCGTACCGATACCGATCCTGGTCCTGCGGCGTCGACGCCCCATCCATGCGCTCGAGGAAGACGTCGTACTCCCATGGCCCGCCGATGAATGCCGCGACATCGATCGCCGCAGAGGCGACCGCCGGATCGATGCTGTGCCCCGCCCGGGCGCGGGCCTCGTCCTCGCGGGCGAGCGCCTGGGTCTCGCGGATCGTCGCCCAGGGTGCCCATCGCCCGGATCAGGTCGCCGCGCAGCTCGCGATCGAGGTCCGTCTCCCCTTCGCGTCCCTCCCAGCCGAGGCGCTGGAGCGCCGGACGCATGAGATCGCGAACGGAGGCGCGGAACCGCTCACGGGCATCGCCCTCCACGAATCGGTCGCACCAGCGAAGGCCCGCGAGGATCGTCTGCCAGACCGGCGGCGACGTCTCCTGCGCGAACCCCGCGACCAGGTCCAGGAACGACGACACGCCCGCATCGCCGGCCACGACCGCCGCCCATGCGTCGTCCACGAGGCTCTGGCGCTCGCCGGGCGTCAGGTCCGATGCGGCCCGCGCCAGCAGTCGCCCGCGCAGTTCGTCGTCGTAGAAGGTCCGCACGAACGCGGTGGAACCGGCATTGGCGACGACCAGCGCATCGGGGTGCGCCAGGGCGAGTTCGAGGCCGTCCGCCTCCACGAGGACGTGCTCCACGAGCTCGCCGTCCGGCAGCACCTGTCGAACGATGAGCGGGACCGGCCAGGTCGTCGTGTCGTCGGGCAGCGTCGGTGCGAACCGATGCTGGGTCAGGTCGGATCACGTCGCCATCGAGGCGCGACGGAGATCGCCGGGTAGCCGGGCTGGAAGATCCATGGCTCCATGATCCGGCGCACCGGCTGGCCACTCTCGACCTCCAGGGCATCCCACAGGTCATGGGTCTCGGTGTTGTCATGCGCGTGGGTGGTCAGGTAGCGCCGAACGCCATCGCGGAAGACCTCGCGGTCCCAGCCATTGCTCGATCATCCGGAGGACCGCGCCGCCCTTCGTGTAGGTCAGCACATCGAACATCCCGGTGGCATCGGCCGGTGACTCGACGGGGAACTCGATCGGCCGCGTCGTGGCCAGGCTGTCCACCTCGAATGCCCGCATCCGGTCCGCCTGGAAGGAGTCGAACACTCGCCAGGCCGGCTCCATCGCATCGACGCACAGGTAGGACATGAAGGTGGCGAACGCCTCATTCAGCCAGAGACCGTTCCACCACCGCATCGTGACCAGGTCGCCGAACCACATGTGCGCGTTCTCGTGCGCGATGGTCTCGGCCGCACCCAGCCGCTCGTCTGGCGCGGCCGTGACCGGATCGACGAGCAGCAGCGTTTCTCGATAGGTCACGAGGCCCGTGTTCTCCATGGCGCCCGCGGCGAAGTCCGGGATCGCGACCTGGTCCAGCTTCTGTTCCGGATACGGGATGCCGTAGTAGTCGGCGAACCAGTCGAGCGTGAAGACGCCGACCGTGTTCGCGTAGGCGGCCAGCGGCAGCCGATCCGGCCGGCAGACCGTGCGCACCGGGACCCCTCGCGCATCGGCGGCGACCGTCAGGCCAAGGTCGCCGACGACCACGGCGACCAGATAGGAGGACATCCGCATCGATCCCGCGAACCGGACCCGGGCGAACCCATCGGCAGCGGGCTCGCGGCCGACCTCGGGCGTGTTCGTCAGCACCACCAGGCCATCCGGCGCCTCGACCGTGATGGTGAACGACGCCTTCAGGTCTGGTTCGTCCCAGCACGGGAAGGCGCGTCGTGCATCCGTCGCCTCGAAGTGCGTCGAGATGAGGAACTGCTCCTCCCCCGCCGCATCCCGGTACCGGGAGCGGTACAGGCCGGCCAGGTGCTCGCCGAACGACGCCCGGAATGCCAGCCGCAGCGTGTAGTCACCTGGCGACAGCGTCTCGCTGAGCGTGACCGTGAGACGCTCCGCCGCGGCATCCGTGGACAGTCCGGTGACGTTTCCCGCCGACGCTCCGGCCGGCCCGCTGATCTCAGCGCGCTCGACGGTCAGGTCCTTCGCGTTGAGCACGACCTGGTCGATGGCCTGGTGCACCGTGATCGCGATGTCGACCACGCCCGAGAAGGTCGGTCGCGGCGGGATCCAGGCGCAGTCGGAGGTCGTACTGGGAAGGCGTGACGGTCCGAGGCAGCCGGTACGCGGAACCCTGCATCAGATCCCCCATTTCAGGTGACCGGTCGTCATGCGACGAGGGCAGCGCGTACGGCCCGGACCGGCACGATGATATCGCGAGGCTGCCCACAGAGTGGGGATGTCGCGACTGCCGATCGGGACGCGGCCGGTCGAGTAGCATCGCCGCGATGGATCGACTCCGGTTCGGCACGTACCTTGCCCCGAACGTGATGCCCGATCTATGAGCTGGTGACCCGCGAGGTCGGGCGCCGCCTGGGCATCGAGACCGAACTGGTCGTCGAGACGTCGTACGACAGCTGCGAGCGGGACGAGAACGACGTCTGCTTCGTCTGCAGCCTGCCCTACGTGACCTTCGAGCGCCGTGGGCTGGACCTGGCGGTGCCGATCGCGGCCCCGGTCCTGATCGGCGATCGATACGGCGGCCGGCCGGTCTACTTCTCGGACGTGATCGTGCGCGCGCGACAGCCCGTTCCGCTCGTTCGCCGATCTGCGTGGACGCTCGTGGGCCTACAACGAGCCCCTGTCCCACTCCGGGTACGGCATCACCCGATACCACCTTGTACGAACTTGGCGAGACCGGCGGCTTCTTCGGCGAGGTGATCGAGGCCGGGTTCCACGAGGAATCGATCCGGATGGTCGCGCGAGGCGACGTGGACGCCTCGGCGATCGATTCCCAGGTCCTCGGGATCGCCCTCCGCGAGGACCCCGCACTGGTGGAGCGCCTGCGCGTCGTGGAGGCGCTCGGTCCGTCCACGATCCAGCCGGTGGCGGTCTCGCGACGGGTGCCCGCGGACCTCAGGGCGGCGATCCGGGAGGTGCTTCTGACGATGACCGACGATCCGGCCGTGCGGGAGCCGTTCGCCGCGTGCCTCATCGAGCGCTTCGTGGCCGTCGACTCGGCGACGTACGACGACATCCGGATGATGCTGGACGCCTGCGAAACCGCGGGGTTCATGGAGATCCGCTGACGCGCCACGCATCGATGTTGGCCGTGCGGCTCCGGACAGCCGGCCCAGCGCGTTGGGGTCAGATGGCCCTTGAGAGCCATCCCGGCGCGGACGGACGATCGTGCGCAAGACCGTCCCGAACCAAGGAGCCGTTGATGCCCCGCAGACCCGCCCGTCACGCCCTCGCCGCAGCCAGCCTTGTCCTCGTAGCCGCGCTGGTGGCAGCCTGTTCATCCGCCGCGCCGGGGTCGACATCGAGCGCGTCCGTCACAGGCGCGTCCGCTGGTTCGGTCGAGGCGCTACCCGCCGAGATCTCGACAGCCGATGCGCTCGCCCTTCGGGATTCCGGCGCCTTCATGCTCGATGTCCGCCAGCCCGACGAGTGGGCCGCCGGGCACATCCCCGGGGCGACGCTGATCCCGCTTGGCGACCTCCCCGGACGGCTCGCGGAGGTGCCCATGGACCGACAGGTCGTCGTGGTGTGTCGCTCCGGCAACCGCAGCGCCCAGGGCCGGGACATCCTCCTGGGCGCAGGTTACCCATCGGTCACCTCGATGGCCGGCGGCATGAAGGACTGGATCGCGGCGGACTACCCTACGCAGACCGGGAGCTAGCTGGTTCCTGACGATGCCGGGGTGGACCGTACCCACCCGACGTTCGCGGCGCTACGATGTGGCCGACTGAGGTCACGACTGGGAGGTGAGTCTGATGATGGCGATCTTTGGGGCGATCGTGCCGCGATTCGTGCTACTGGCGGCGTGGTCCAACGACCAGTCGTACTGGGCATCGCTGTTCGGCTCCCCTGTCTGGTTCCTGGGCGGGTTCCTGTTCTTCCCGTGGACGACCCTCGTCTACGGCTTTGCCGCGCAGGGCGGCCTGAGCCTGCTCAACTGGGTCTTCATCGGCGCGGCGCTGCTGATCGACCTCGGGACCTGGGGCATCGGCGCCTTCGCGACCAAGAAGCAGGCCGACTCGTACATGGGCAACTAGGCGGCGCTGGCCCTCCGCGACCGGGCGGTCACTCGCCCGGTCCATCGCCCTCGTGGGGGCGCCGGGCAACGGCCGCGTCGATGCGGGCGTGCACATCCGGGAACTTGACCATCAGCCGTCCCAACTCGAAGCTGCCGAACGCCACCAGTTCGGCAATCGGTGGTACAGGTGGCCGTGGCGGTGCGTGCGGTCCCCTCGACGAGGGCGATCTCGCCGATGAAGCCGCCGTCTGACATGGAGCGGACGAACTCGCCCTGTCGATCGATGTGGATCGTTCCGCCGACGATGACGTAGAAGGACTCGGCCGGCTCACCTTCGCGGATCAGGACGGTGCCAGCGGGCGCCGACTCGACCCGGGCCAGTGCCGCCACGGCTTCCAGGCTTCGTGGCTCGAGTCCGGAGAAGATCGGCAGGCGAGCGATGATCGTGGTCTTGTCGTCCATATCCCCGCGAGCATAGCCCGCCTCATTCCCCGGTGTCTGCGCGTCCTCCCTCAACGGCCCCGATATGGGGGCCGAGGGCATCAGAGTCGGTGGCCCAGCCTAGCCGAGGACGAACCAGGCGATCGAAGTGTCTGACGCTACCGCTCGGTTGAGGTAGATCCGCGCGACCCCCGAGCTCGGGTAGTTGGGCCGGACCGTCGTGACGAAGATGCCGGGCCGGAGATCCATGAGGTTCGCGAAGCCGAGCGGGGTACCGGTGAGGCCACCCTTGCGCCGCAGGTCGATGTCGACATGGGCTGTGCCCGATGGAACGATCGCCCGACCGCTCCTGTTGACGAACTTGGCCTTGCCATTCACGTAGAGCGCGGTACCACTGCCGCTGTGGGAAGCCACGATCGCGCACGCTCGATCACCGGACACGCGTGCGTACACGCCGCAGTCGGTCCAGCTGACGCTTCCGTCGCTGATCGCGATCACCGCCTGGCCGGCTGGCACGTGGGCGTAGATGGCGGCAGGCTCGGTCCCGGACACCTGAAGCGCGCCGTTCAGGACCGTCGGAGTCCTCGCCGCATTCTGCTGGCCCAGGAGGAACGCGTCGCCGTCGGCCGCGATCGCGGGCAGAGGTCTGGCCAGTCCGCCAGCGACGGTCGCGACGGCCGCCCCGGCAGCGGCCGTGAGGATGGCACGCCGACTGCTCGTGGTCGTTGTAGACATGGCACGTCCTCCAGTTGCCCTCCGGTGTGAGCTGCTGGCTCCGTTAGCTCGTGGGCGGCCCAGCGCCGGGTGTGGACCACGAGGCGATGCTCCGCGGCAGGACCAACGTGGTCCGTCTGTCCATGGCCGGCCCGGCATCGGACGCCGAGCCTGATCGGATCATCTGACGGTCCCACACGATGCACTAGTGTCCTCGGTCATCTGGATCGACCCTGAACGGCCCGCGCTGGACACCGACGGCCGATCAGCAGAACGGCGACACAGGCGCGAGCGAGGTCGCTACGATGGGTGGCATGGCGACAAGCATCTGTCCAAATTGCGGAACAGCCCGAATGGGTTCGTTCCGATACTGCCGATCGTGTGGGCTCGACTACGACGCCCCGGTGGCGGACGCACCGGATCCTTCGCCCGCGGTCCTGGCCCCGATGCCCGAGGCAATGCCGGCCGTGCTCCACAGTGCGAGCTCCGATGATGTGCAGCCACAGCCGGCCGGTGACGTGATCGTGATCCAGATCCGGCACCTGAAGCTGTTTGCGGGCGTGATCGCCGGTGGACTCATCGGGATGATGCTGGCGGGCGCGGTCATCGTCCCCTTCTTCGGGGAGGAGGGTGTCCTGCTCGGCTCGCTGGCGGGCATCGTCACGGTGGTCGTGTCGGCATGGCTCGGGATGCGGTTCGTCCGAGCGAGAGAGGCGCGACGACCTGCGGGCGGGAACGAAGCTCCGGGGTGAGCGCGGAACCGGGTAGAGGCGATAGGTACCAATGGCACTTGTCAGCCCACTTTCCGAGGCGGAAGCTTACGCCCTGACGCGGGAGACAAGGAGGCGCGGTCCACATCGTGGCCGCCGGAGCCGCGCTGAGTCACTGGCGAACCCGACCCGCCCGCAGCCGGAGGTTGGGCCATGGTGCACATCCGCGAGGAGACCCTGGTCGAGGTGCCCGTCGAGCCGGTCTGGGCGTTCTTCTGTGACGCGTCGCGCTGGCCCGAGTGGATGCCACGGATCGTGAACTCGGATCTGAGTGGTCCCCTGGACCAGGTCGGGACGACGATCGTCCAGACGATGCGGCTCATGGGCTATGAGCGGACGAGCACGGAAGTGGTCGTCGAGGTGGAACCGTTGCGGCTCATCCACAGCCATATCGACGACGGTCCGATGGAGATGTTCTACCGGTTCGTACCAGAGGGCGACGCGACCCGCGTGGTCTTCGAGTCCGACTACGAGATGCCGGGTCACCTGCCCGGGTTCATCAAGAACCTCGTCAACAAGAGCTGGGTCGAGCGGCAGACTCGCCACATGCTCCAGGACTTCAAGGCCATCGCCGAGGTTGCGGTCCCCGTCCCGGCCTGAAATCTCGGCCCCGGTCGCCAGTCTCCGGTCGGCCGGGGCCGCGCTGTTCCTGCGGTACGACCCGGGTCGCTCGGAAGCAGCTTGTCCGCTCGATGCGGGTCGACAGCTCGTACCAAGCAGCCGCCTAGTTCCGCCGGATCGCCACTCCATCGATGTACACGTTCTTGCCGCTGGACGCGAGCTTGATGGTGAGCGTGCCACTGCGCGCGGACGAGAATGTCGCCACGGTGATGAGTTGCTTCGTGACGGTCGTAGGCGAATAGAAGTTGATCAGCTTGAGGAGGGACGAGCCCCAGGAGACCATGGCAAAGCCGCAGGTCGGGCAGGTCGTTGCGACGATCGCGATCCGCTTCGCCACGATGCCGGTCCGGGTCAGGATCGTCGCGTACTTGGACGAGCGCGTGTAGGTGGAGCGGTAGTAGCTGGCGCTGGTTCCGGTCGTCCAACCGGAGGAGCGCGTGAGTCCCCGGTCGTCGACTGGCGTCGCAGTGCAGGTTTCGGGCGCCCACGAGGATGGCGCCCCCAGCGTGTCCCGGGCCAGGACCGAGAAGCAGTAGGTGTAGCCCGACGATGCCGGGAATGCCGCACTCGTCGCTGTGGTCGCGCTTCGCCAGATCACGACCGAACCGAAGTTGCCGCTCCAGGCCGCTCGCCGGTAGCGGACGTCGTAGGAGGCGATGGGCGAGGAGCCTGCCACCGCGGCCCAGCTGAGCGGGATGCTGGTCGCCGCGATCCAGTTCGGGAGGGCCGTGATCGATGCGGTCGGCGGGACCGGAGCGGTCGGCGTCACGACTGCCGACGGGCTCGAAGCAAGGCCCGTCCCGTCGCCATTCGTGGCGGTCACGGTGAACGTGTACGCGGTCCCGTTCGTGAGGCCGATCACCGTGCACGAGAGAGCACCGCTCGTGGCACACGTCGTGCCGGCCGGCGAAGCGGTGGCGGTGTACCCCGTGATCGGGGAACCGCCGTCGTCGCCGGGGGCGACCCAGGTGACCTGGACCGAAGCATCGCCAGGCGCGCCGGTCACCCCAGTCGGCGCCGATGGCATCGAGTTGGGAAGCACGACCGCGTCCGGGGTGGGAGAGGCCGATGTCCCGGCTGTTGAGGCCGCGACGGCCATGGGCGAGACGACCGTGATCGCTACGAGCAGCGGCGTGACCGCGCTCACCCAGCCGCGGGAGGAGAGGCGAAACAACGGGCGGACCTCCACAGCCTTGCGGACCTCCGAGGTCTCTGTGCACATCGGAGTCGCGATCGAAGCATCGAGACGATCGCGACCGACGTCGAGGGACCAGAAGTCCCGTTCGAAGGGAGGACCGGGTCGGGCAGATCCAAAGGCCCCGACATCAGCGGGGCCTTTGCGATCGCCGCGGGCTCGAGGTCTGTGGCTCTCGATCCTCGCTACCGGAGGAGGTCGCAGATGTGGTCGAGGTTCTCCGAGAAGACCTGGTCGCCGACGAGGAGGCCGTGATAGGTGGTCTCACCCGTATCAAGGTTGACCTCCACTCGACCGATGACCGACGAGAACGTCAGGGACCGCCCGACGACGACGAAGGACGGCGTGCCCGCTCGCATATGCTCCATGTCCGGCCCGACATCGACCAGGTGGTATGAACCGTTCGCGCTGGTCAACCTGTTGTTGATGTTCCAATTGGCCAGCTGGGTCACAGCGCCGCGCTTGTCGTTGTGGAACACGACGTGCCCGCTGCTGTCCGAGGTCACCGGGAAACCGCAGGCGCCCGTGAAGATGATCGAGTCCGCTACGTCGTCGAACTCGAAGGAGATGATGGTCGGCGGGGCTGCGAGGACCGGTACGGCTGATGCCAGGGTCAGCAGGGTGGCGATGACGAATGCGATGCGACGCATGGAACCTCCTCCGCTCGTGGATCCACGGGACGGGGCGGGAGCCGATCGCGGACCTTGGCGGGAACTATCTTCGTGCACGTCAGCTGTGTCGAGGCCGGCGCGAGCCTTCATTCACTTTCCGGTGCGCAGATGCACCGTCGTCTCCAGCGAATCGAGCTGGCGACGTCATCGCCTCGTACGAGACGCCCTGCCCCTGATGAAGGCGTGATGTCGTTGGATCGTCATGTCACCATGAACACTTCGTCCGGGGCCTTCCCGCGCCCATGCATCGGTGCTTGGGCCCGTCCATGCTGGCTCCCCGGGAAGCGCCCGGACGATCAGCGCCCGGCACGCCACTCGGACTCGAGCATCGCGCACACGATCTCTCCGACCCATCGGCCCTTGACGAACTCGCTCTCGGCGAAATGAGCCTCGCGTCGCATCCCAAGGTGCTCCATGACGCGGAGGGACGCGACATTGCGCTGATCGCTCTGGGCCACGATCCGGTGTAGATCCAGGTCCTCGAACCCGAGGCGAAGCATCTCCCGGGCGCCTTCCGTTGCCAGCCCGCGGCCCTGGACGTCCGGATGGAAACTCCAGCCGATCTCGCCTTGACGGTCCTTGGCGCTCGTGAGCACGAGCATGAACTCACCGACCACTCGCCCCGTCTCCGACTCCACCGCGGCAAGCAGGAGCGGATCCCCATCCGTCTCGATGCGCGTCTGTCGGACGCGTTGCTCGAGCTTGGCGCGCGCCTGGTCGAGGTCCATCGGCTCCCACGGGAGGTAGCGGCACACGTCCTCATGGCCGAACATCTCGTGGAGGGCTTTGAGGTCGCCCATCTCGTACGGTCGAAGGATCAACCGCGCCGTGTTGAGCGGATGGGAGAGTTCGAGCATCCGGGAACGATACCCGGTGGTCGGCATGGACCGGACGGCCGCTGTGGCGGGATCGCGGGTTCGGGACTCGAGCCGGAGGAGTATCGTCCGGGACACTGGGGGTCGAACGCCCGTTCCCGGCGGTCCCCTTGGTCATGGAGGCAGACCGTATGCGTCCCCAACGCACGATACGTCGAGGAGCCATCCGGAGTCGCCGTCACCTGCGCCATGCCGCGCTGACTCTTGGCGCTGTCGCGGCGGGCCTCGTGCTCGCTGCCGGTCCGGTCTCCGCGATCACGTTCGGCACGCCCGACACGACTAGCAAGTACGCCAACGTCGGCTCGCTGGTGCTCACCGTCCCCGATGGCCGGTCGTTCCAGCTCTGCACTGGCACGCTGATCGCGTCCAGAGTCGTGCTCACCGCCGCCCACTGCCTGGTCGGCTTCGAGGACTTCAAGATCAGCATGACCTTCGATGCGGTGATCGATGAGGACCAGAACGGATTCGTCGACGACGATGTCACCCTCCTCAGCGGCACGAGCGAGGCGCATCCGCGATACGCCTCCGGGGGCGCCAATAACACCTACGACGTCGGCGTCATCGTGCTCGACGAGCCCGTGATCGGTTTGCCGTTCGCGCCCTTGCCCGAGCTCGGAGCGCTCGACACGAAGGCTGCCAAGGCCGCCAGGTACACGGCTGTCGGCTATGGAACGGTGCGCGACTCGAAGTCCGGCGGCAAGAATTCGCTCGGGCTCGGATGGCAACGGGAGTACGCGGAGCAGTCGGTGAACTCGGTCACCAGGAGTTGGATCACACTCTCGATGAACCCCTCCACAGGGAATGGTGGCACGTGTTACGGCGACTCCGGTGGACCACATTTCAACAACCGAGGGGCCGTGGTCTCACTCACCGTGACCGGCGATGCCTACTGTCGCTCGACCGACAAGACGTACCGGATGGACACCGCCGACGCCCAGGACTTTCTCTCACCGTTCCTCGACTGAGGACCCGAAGCACGGCCTCCGGCCGGCCCGGACCGGTGGCCGCCCGTGGCGGGATAGCAGGTCGTCGATCACTCGCACGTTCGGGGTTCGGCCACGGTCGTGACTGTCACCTCTTCGGCCGGCACCGGACCGCTGAATGTCAGGGCGAGCACCCGATTGACTGGGACGAGATCACCGCAGCCCGGAAGCACGTCGAGGGTCATCGTCCGGCCGTCGGGCGCGATCGTGAGCCGACGATCCATGTCGTCGAGCAGCCCGTACCAGGTCAGCACGACGGTCGCCGGGTCGGCGGGGTCGTTGCGGACGTTCGGGTTCGGGTCTGACGGATCCTCGGCCGGCATGCCCGCGCGTGCACCGACGAGTGACCCGGACGCATCCACGACCTCGATGGTCGAGAGATCACGGCCGCCGAACCCGACCAAGTCCACGCTGAAGCTGGCGGACGAGGCGGGCGTTGCCGACGGCGAAGCCGCCCCCGACGTCTTCTCGGCCGCCGCCACCGGGGGTGACGAGGTCGCCCCAGTGGCGCAGCCGCACAACAGGAACGAGGCGCTCAGACCAACGAGAAGACACTTGGCCGTGAGTTTCACGCCCATCGCCCACCTCCTACGCTGCAACGATGCATTGGCCGGACGGCCGGCGCCAGAGGCTTCGGTCACCAAGAACGGCCCTGGTCCGCCCGACCCGCTGGCCCCTTGTGGCGGGATCGCAGGACCGGGACCGATACCTGGTGGCCCCTCTACCGCTTGAGGCCCAGACGCGTGACGGCGAACTCGAGTCGACACTGCTGCGTGGGAACAGGCTCGGCATCCCACTCGGTGAATGTGCACCTAGCAGCCGCCGGGTGGTCGAAGATCCCGGTCACCTCGACGACCTCGGGCTGGCTCCACGACGTGCCTTCCAGGTACCTGCCGATCGGCAGCACGTCGGGATGCTGACCGGTCGGATCCAGGTTGAGTTCCAACCTGTCGTCGCCCATGTCGGGTGGGCTCGCAGCCTTGGGTTGGGCGACGTAGCATGGGGTGTGCCGCTCCCATCGCGAACCAGTCTGGCGTGAAGAATCCGCCGGGAGTGTTGTCGCAGTTGCACTCGAACAGTCGCGCTTCGACCGTGATCGGCACCCGCGGGAAGCAGGCCAGCCCGACGCCCGCCGGCAAGGCTGCCAGCGACCGGAAGTCGGTGGGCAACGGTGGGCAGTCGAAGTCCCCGGCGGCGATCCATGGCTCGCCGTCCCTGCCGGCGCTCGCGACCCAACCGCTCGGCAGGGTCCGCGAGGTGAGCGGAGCGACCTCGTACCAAGCGTAGCCGGAGGCCGACACCGGGCCACCGAGGACATACAGAGGGTTCCGAGCGGCAGGAGCGGCTCGTACTTCTGTGAGTCGTCGCTGACGCGCGGCTGGATCGGACCCGGACCTCGTCCACAACCGTCACGGCGACCGTGTCAGCCGTCACCGTGGTCGCCGCGGGAGATCGGATAGGCGCTGCCGGCGATGGCGCCGTCGGTGTAGAGGTCGGCGCTTGCGACGTCACTGAGGGCGGTGTCGATGGCGTGGCGATGGCTGACGGCAGGGTGGTCGGCTGCGGCGGCGCGGACGTAGACCAAGAGGAGCAGCCCGTGACAAGAACGATGCCGATCACCAGTGCCGCGATCGAACGGAGGGTCGTGACTCATCGCGCTCCCTCTCGGGGACCCCCGACTCCGGCGATCGGATTGGCGTCGTGCCGCGTCAGGCAGCGAGACGATCGACTGGACCGAGCTGCCACGCAGAGGCGCAGCACGAACATGGACCACGGTCGGCCCGTGAGCTTGGCCCCTCGCGGCGGGACGCACGGAACCTGACTGAACATCGATCCGGAGTGTGGCGACAGGATGGCTCGAAGAACCTTCTGAACCCTGGCGGGTGCAGTTCCCAAGTGTCACGACGGTCCAGTGGAACCAGTTGTCGAAGATGGCGGCTTTGGACTCGAACCAGCAGGCCCCAATCTCAGGTCGGCCCGGTGAGCCGACCATTCGTCGGCAATCGCGAGGAGTCGGAGCGGAGCTACCGTCTCGTCAGGACCCGAGGGTCAGCCAGTCGACGAAGTCGCCGTCGGGCAGCTTGATCCGCTCGTGCTGACCTTTACACGCGGCGCTGCTGATCGCCGGCACCGGCGCCGTGTCAGCCGCCATCCCTGACAGCGGTGGCGTCATCAACGGGTGCTGGACCGCCCGCACTGGTGCGCTTCGGGTGATCGACACCGCTGTGGCGGGCTCGGCATGCACGTCGAAGGAGTCGCCGATCAGCTGGAGTCAGCGCGGGCCAGCAGGCGACCCGGGGCCGAGTGGCGCACCGGGCGTGGACGGCGCACCTGGCGCGGACGGCGCGGACGGCACCACGCCGGCGACCTATTTCCGCAGGGCCTCAGCGTCCAGCGGCGCCAGCACCGTCACCGTGACCTGTGACCCGGGCGACGTTCTCACCGGCGGTGGAGCCAACACGGATGGCACCCTCGTCGACTCGAACCCCTTCGCGTACGTCGCGCCTGGTGAGTTCGTCCCGCAGAACCCGGATGTGCCGTTCGGCTGGTTTGTGTCAAAGTCCGGCGGGTCTCAGGCGACCGCCTACGCGATCTGCAGTGACACTGCGCCCTGATCGATCGACGCGATCGTCGGGAGCCCGGAGCGCTGACATGGCCCGGTCCGCGTGATGGGACAGCTGACCGTTTGACAGGTTCTGCGGCTCGGCGGATCCTGTCTGGACCGTCCGGTCATGGCTGATCGCCGGGTAGCGTCGGCGCGAATCGATGCCGCCCTGCGACGTCCGACCCGGCTCGAGGATGCCATCGTCGGCTGAACCGGCTGCAAGGCACCGCTGGTCACGCCACCGGGGGTCTTCTCACGTTCAGATCGGCGCTACTCCGCCGGCTTGTCGCCGAAGATCGTGTAGTGCCAGCCCTTCTCGGGCTCGCCGGTCAGCTCGAGCATGACGTGCTTGACCTGGGTGTACTCCTCGAACGAGTAGGTCGACATGTCCTTGCCGGAGCCCGACTGCTTGAAGCCGCCGTGGGGCATCTCGGACGTGACCATGAGGTGGTCGTTGACCTGGACGTGCCCGAAGTTGAGCGTCCGCGCCGCCTCCATCGCGACCCGGACGTCGCTCGTCCAGATGCTGGCGGCCAGGCCGTAGATGGTGTCGTTGGCCTTCTCGAGGGCCTCCTCGATCGTGTCGAACGGCAGGACCGCGAGGACCGGCCCGAAGACCTCGTTCTGGACGATCTCGCTGTCCTGGGCGCAGTCGACGATGAGCGTCGGGCCGGTAGAAGGCGCCGTCCGGAAGGCCGGGCACCTCCGGCCGATAGCCGCCGGCGACGACGCGGGCGCCGGCCGCCACGGCTCGCTGGACGAAGCCGTCCGCCCGCGCGACCTGGGTCTGGCTGATGAGCGTGCCGAGGTCCGTCGACGGATCGAACGGGTCGCCGACCCGGACGGCGTCGAACAGCTCGGCCGTCCGCGCCACGAACGCGTCGTACACGCTGCGATGGACGTAGGCGCGCGTCGCCGCCGTGCAGTCCTGGCCGCCGTTGATGAGCGCGCCCGCCGTCGCGCCGCGCGCGGCGGCTTCGATGTCCGCGTCCGCGCAGACGATGAACGGCGCCTTGCCGCCGAGCTCCAGGTGGACGCGCTTGAGGTTCGCCGGCCGCCAGCGCCTGGATCGTCTTGCCGGTCGCCGTGTCGCCGGTCAGCGAGATGAGGTCGACGTCCATGTGCGCGGCGAGCGCCGCGCCGACGACGTCGCCCCGCCCGGTGACGACGTTGAGGACCCCGGCCGGCACGCCGGCCTCCAGCGCCAGCTCGGCCAGGCGGATCGTCGTCAGCGGCGTCGCGCTGGCCGGCTTGAGCACGATCGAGTTGCCGGCCGCAAGCGCCGGCCCGATCTTCCAGATCGCCATCCACATCGGGTAGTTCCACGGGCTGACCTGGCCGACGACGCCGATCGGCTCGCGCCGGACGAAGCTCGTGTGGCTGCCGCTGTACTCGTAGGCGGCCTTGCCCTCGAGGTTCCGGATCTGGGTGGCGAAGAAGCGCAGGTTGTCGCTGGCGAAGGCGAAGTCCGACTCGCGCCGGAGCTTGTAGGACGTGCCGGTCTGGAGGGTCTCGAGGCGGGCCAGCTCGTCCGCATCGCGATCGAGCAGGTCGCCAAGGCGGTTCATGATCGCGACCCGATCCGGCATCGCCATCCGATGCCAGCGTCCGTCCTTGAACGCCGCCCGGGCGGCGGCGACGGCCAGGTCGACATCGGCCTCGGTGCCGTCCGGGACGCGCCCGACCAGCTCGCCGGTGGCCGGGCTGCGGACCTCCAGCCAGCGACCGCTGGTGGACGGCGACGGACTGCGCCGTCGATGAACATCGAGAGATCGGTGGTGACCTCGACGGCCATGGCGGGAGCCTCCGGATGCTGGGCGTGCGACCTTCAGGCCAGCGAGTCTACCGGTGTCGCGCCAGCACGGCGCGTCCGAACCCGGTCAGCGCGACGTCGTCCAGCGGCGGGTTGATCAGCCCGGCCCGGGCGTCCCGGAACGCGCGCTCGAGCCGACCCGCAGGAAGCCGGGGCCGCCCGCGATCCGGAGCGCCTCCTCGGTGGCGAGCGCGGCGGCATCGGTGGCGGTCAGCTTGGCGAGGGTGAGGTCGGACTCGAGCGCCTGCCGGGCCGCATCGTCCGGCGGCGGCATCCCAGCGGCGGGCGACATCCTCGACCACGATCCTGGCCGTCCGCAGCGCGGCATCCGGCCGACCGAGCCGCAGCTGGATCGTCGGCAGGTCCGCGACGGCGGTCGTGCCGTCACCGGGGCGGCGATCGATGGCCCAGCGCGCGACGGCGTCCCGCGCCCCCTCCCCCACTCCCAGGTACGTCGCGGCGACGCACGATCGCGAACCAGGCGCCCGGCGCCGGGCCGCGCGGGTCCGGCTCGGCCGTCGAGCGACGAACGCAGCACGGCGTCCGGTCGGACCACGACGTCCGTCAGGCGAAGGCGCCCCGACGCCGACCCGCGCATCCCCATCGCCTCGAACCCGGCACGGCGCTCCACGCCCGGCGAGTCGAGGTCGACGAGGAAGATCGCCGACATCGGGCGGATCCGCCGGTCCGGCGATGCGCGCGCTCACGAGGGCGAACCGAAGGGCCGGCAGCCACGTCGTCCAGGTCTTCTCGCCGGTCGAGCCGCCACGCGCCGTCCATCGGCATCCGGCGTGGCGATCGTGCCCGGGATCGCGCCACGCGCCGGCGAGCCGCCACCTTCCTCGGTCGAGGCGGCGTTGACCAGCGCACCCTCGTCCACGACGGCACGGAACAGTCGCTCGCGCAGGGCCGGCGGCCAGGCGGCGGACTGGGCCGCGGCCCCCGTGACGTGCAGGTGCATCGCGAACCCCAGCGCCGATCGCTCCATCGATGGCACCGAGGGTCGAGAGGATCGCGACGGCGTCCGCGCAGGCCGCGCCCCGCCGCCACCGAACTCGACCGGGACGGCCGCGGCGTGCAGCCCGGACGCGACGAGCGCCGCCGGGATCGCCGGATCGAAGGCGTCGCCCGGCTCCAGCGCCTCGACCGCCGCGCAGGCCGAGCCAACCGGGCCGGCAGTCCGCGTCAGCCTCCAACGTCATCGGGCTGCATCCGTGCCGTCCCGTCCGGCGTCTCGACGGGCGCGGACGCCTCGGCGCCGCCGCCGCCTCGCGCAGCAAGCTCCCAGGCGCGCTCGACGTGGCGCGGCTCGGTCCGCAGGTTGCCGACCGACAGGCGGATCGTGAACCGGTCGTCCAGCCGCGTATGCGACAGGAACACCTCGCCGGTCCGGTTGACGGCGTCCATGATCCGCGCGTTCGCCTCGTCGAGCGCTCGCGTCGGCGACAGGCCGTCCGGGCGCCAGCGGAAGCAGACCGTCGAGAACGGCACCGGCGCCAGCCGCTCCCAGTCCGGCGTCGGCGTCGATCCAGCGCGGCGAAGGTCTGGGCCATCTCGATGTGGCGTTCGATCCGGCGGCGCAGCCCGTCGAGGCCGAACCAGCGGAGCTGGATCCACAGCTTGAGCGCCCGGAACCGCCGGCCGAGCTGCGGGGTGTACTCGTTGTAGTCGCGGACCGGCGTCTCGCGGTCCAGCGTCCGCAGGTACTCGGGCACCAGGCTGAACGCGGCGCGCAGGTCGGCCATCCGCCGCGTCAGCAGCAGCGACGCATCGAGCGGCGTGAACAGCCACTTGTGCGGGTTGACGACGATCGAGTCGGCCCGCTCCCAGCCGTCGAAGTCGCCGCGTCGCTCCGGGACGAGCGCGACCGCTCCGGCATAGGCGGCGTCCACGTGCAGCCACAGGCCCTCGCGTGCGGCGATGTCGGCGATCGCGGCGACCGGGTCGATCGCGTTCGAGGACGTCGTCCCGATGGTCGCGACGATCGCCATCGGGCGATTCCCGGCCGCCCGGTCCGCGGCGATCGCCTCGGCCAGCGCGTCCGGCCGCATCGCGTACGCCTCATCGACCGCGACATGCACGACCGGCCGCCCGACCGAGGCCCAGGGTCATGCAGGCCTTGTCGATGGAACTGTGGGCATGCTCGGAGGCGTAGACGCGCAACCGGGCGACGTCGGCGCGACCGGGGAGACCCTCCGCGGCGGCGCCGACACCCAGCGCCTCGCGTGCCGCCCCGAGCGCGATGAGCGTGGACGTGGAGGCGGTGTCGGTCAGCAGGCCGTCGAACGCGTCCGGCAGGCCGAGACCCTGGCGCAGCCAGCCGACGACGACGCCCTCGAGCTCCGTCCCGATCGGCGACGTCCGCCAGAGCATCGCGTTCTGGCCGATCGCCGCGGTCAGCATCTCGCCCAGGATCCCGGGACCGGACGCGCGTCGTCGCGAAGTAGGCCATGAAGCCCGGGTGCTGCCAGTGCGTGGCGTTCGGCTCGATCAGCCGGACGTAGTCGGCCAGGATCGCCGTCGAGCGGCTCGGGTGACTCCGGCGGATGCGGCGGGAACAGCGGGGCGAGCGAACCCGGCTCGATCGGCGGGAAGACCGGGTAGCGCTCGACACCCGCGAGGTAGTCGGCCATCAGGTCCACCACGGCGTGGCCCGCCGCCCGGAACGCCGTCCGGATCCATGTCGGTCAGGCCGGTCAGCCTGGTCCGTGCCGAGCGGCCCTCCACCGGCCTGTCTTCGCGTGTGGCCATGCGCCCGAGTGTACGGGGCGGGCGGGCGCTCGGCGCGACGAGGGTCAGACGGACTCGCTCCATCGTCGAGAGGATCTCGCTGAACTCCGGTGCCAGGATAGATCAGGGCGCCGATCGCCGAGCAGCAGCGATCAGCAGGATGATGCCGACGACGAGCAGGCACGCCACCGCGATGCCACAACCCGAGCCCGCACCCTCCGGACGGACGACAACGGACTTCGCCCAGCGGTCGTGGAGACCCTGGTGCATCGATCCGTTCGCGACGGTCGACGAGCAGGACGATCCACCAGACGACGTCACGAGGCTGGCCGTGTTGCCGAGGGCCGGGACGACGCCGAACAACGTCAGGAAGTAGCCCGAGGCCGAACCAGCGGATGACGGCCGGTCCGATCTCGAGCCGCTTCCCGTCGGCCGCATTGGCCACCTGGAGCTTGAAGCGCCCGCATCCCGGGCGTGGCCTTGCCCTCGCTCGTCCAGAACCCGACGAAGTAGACGAACCACAACCCGGCCCCGATGACGACGGATGCGATCGTCAACGTGGAGTCGGCTTCGATCCCGCTTTCGACGCCAAGGGCCGCCGCGCCGATGCCGAACGCGACCGCCCCTGCGAACACGATCAGGCCGAGGATCAACAAGTCGATGAACCACGCGCCGAATCGGACGCCGGTGGACGCGATGACCCATCCCGGGTTACCCGTGGCGAGCGGCGGCGGCGGGGGCAGCACCCAACCGACCGTCGCGGCGGACAGGACGCCCGACGGGACGGCAGAGGCCGCCGGGTCGGCAGAAGCGCCACCCACCCACCCTCCGGCGGGCGTCGATGGCGGTTGACCCTGGGGCGGGACGGCTCCTGACGGCGGGACGATCCCAGCGGGTTCTGCCGTGGCGGGCGCGGCCGTGGCGGGCGCCTCCCAGGGCATGGCACGGGACGGCTCCGGGGCGTCCCAGGCGACTTCCGGTTCGACCGGGATGCGGGCCGTCTCGTCGCCGATGGGTCCCAGTGTCGAGGCTGGAGCGTCGGGCAAGGTCGTGTCCGAAGGGGTCTCGAGCGCTGGGATCTCGGGCCCCGGGACGTCCGGCGTGTCCTGCGTGGGATCGGTCATGGCTCCAGCCCTCCGTTACCGTCCGAACGCCGGACCCGACGTCGATGATAGCGGCCCGTCGCGAGCCGTTAGCCCGTCGTGGCGCGGCCGAGACGATCGACGTGCGTCTCGCGCGAGCGTTCGTGACCAACGCCTCTAGCCCGTCAAGCCCGTCACCGGTCACGCTGGGCCGATGGACCAGGCGACTCGTGCGACTTGGCCGTCGGGTCTGACCGACGCCGAGGCGGCGCAGCTACGTGCCCGCGGCGACGGCGGGCGATCGTCCGATCGCGGGAGTGTCTCGCTCCCACGCATCCTGCGGCGTAACGTCTTCACGATCCTCAACGGCGTCCTGTTCAGCGTCTCGCTGGTCCTCCTCGCGTTCGGCCTCATCGGGGATGCCATCTTCACCGCGGTCCCGGTCGCCACCAACGTGTTCGTGAGCGTGTTCCTCGAGGTGGACGCCAAGCGCAAGCTGGATCGACTCACCCTCATCACGCGGCCCGGCGTCACGATCCGTCGTGCGGGAGTGGACCGCCGAGCACAGCCGGATGACGTCGTCATAGGTGACGTCGTCGTGCTGGCGCGGGGTGACCAGGCCGTCGTTGACGGTACGCTCACTGCCGGCTCCATCGAAGCCGATGAGTCGGTGCTGACCGGCGAATCCGAACCGGTCGCCAAGCGCCCCGGCGACGCGGTCCGATCGGGGTCGATCTGCGTCTCGGGGAGCGCGGCGATCGAAGCGACCGCCGTCGGTGAGGCGACCTATGCCAGCGGCCTCGCCAGGGAAGCCCGCCACGGCTCCGACGAGCGGACGCCGTTGCGGCGCGACCTCGACACGCTGATCCTCGCGATCGGGATGTTGACCGTGGCCTCGGCCGTGCCGGTCGCCATCGCCATCCGCGCCGCTGGCGAGTCCCTGTTCTCCACCAGTTCGATCCAGGCGGCGGCCGTCCTGGTCGCGCTCGTGCCGCAGGGCCTCGCGATCATGGCGACGGTCACCTATGCGCTCGCCGCGGTCCGGATCAGCCAGGCGGGGGCCATCGTCCACCGGATCGATGCGGTCGAATCGATGTCGCGCGTCGACACGTTGTGTCTCGACAAGACCGGCACCCTGACCACGCAACGGCTCGTCCTCCAGTCATGGGTCCCGCTGACCGACGACCGGACAGCGGTGGAGGCGCTCCTGAGGGTCGTGGCTGCGAGCGCGACGTCGCGCACACGCACCCTCGACGCGGTGGCGGTCGCCCTGCCCGGTGAGACCGAACCACCGGTGGCCGAGATCCCGTTCTCGTCCGACCGTCGCTGGTCGGGTATCACGCTGGCGGGACCGCCCTTGCGACTGCTGCTTCTCGGTGCCCCGGAGGTGCTCGTACCGGACGACGCCCACATACGCGAGGCCGTGGCCCACCAGACACAGCAGGGACGTCGCGTCCTCGTGTTCACGCAGGCCGATGATCCACGCCCGTCGAGCTGGGACTCGGACGGACCGCCGACGAGTCGCCCGCTCGCGATCCTCATCTTCCGCGAGGAATTGCGCTCCGACGCCGAAGACACCCTGCGGCGATTGATGGAGGTCCAGGTCGACCTGAAGGTCATCTCCGGTGACGACCCCGCGACCGTAGCCGCTCTCGCGGAAGCCGTCGGGATCGCGCCTGGGATGGTCTTGAGCGGGCCGGAGATCCGGGCGATGGACGACGCAACGCTCGCTCGGCAGGTGGACCGGGCGCGGGTGTTCGGTCGGATAACGCCAGAGGACAAGCGCCGGCTGGTGACCGCGCTCCGGGCAGGCGGGCACTACGTCGGCATGACCGGCGACGGTGTCAACGATGTCCTGGCACTGCGCCGAGCCAACCTCGGCATCGCCATGGAGAGCGGCAGCCCGGCGGCCCGAGCGGTGGCCGGGCTCGTCCTGCTCGGCGACCGGTTCGACGTCCTGCCACGGGCGATCGTAGAGGGGCAGCGTGTCGTCTCGTCCATGATCGCGGTCGCAAGCCTCCTGCTGGCGCGCACGGTCTACATGCTGCTGATCGTCGTCCTCGCCGCGATCATCGGACTGCCGTTCCCGTTCACGCCGCGGAACAACGCCGTCCTGGCTCTCGTCACCGTCGGGCTTCCGACCCTCGTCCTCGCACTGTGGGTGCCCCCGATCCGGGCTCCTCGCAGCGTGGTCCGGCGCATCCTTACCTTCGCCGTGCCATCCGGGATCGCGGTCGCGGTCCTCGCCATCCCCGTCCTGATGGTCGCCTTCCGTGTCGAGGACCCGGGGGTCGGGCGCACGATCATCACGACCCTCACCGTCTTCACCGGGATCGCGCTGATCCCCATCCTCTTCCCGGCCGTGCCGGATCGCACCGGCCCCGTCGGGCGCGGGGGCGACCGGCGGCCGACGCTGCTGGCGATCGCCATGGTGGTCCTGTACGGAGCGATCCTGGCGACACCGCTGGGGCGCGCCGTGTTCGAGCTCGAGCCCCTGCCGATGGAGACGCTCGCCGGCCTATTCCTGTTCGCCCTGGCCTGGATGGCCGCGGTCATCCTTCTGCTTCGCAGCGGGATCCCGGCCCGCGCCATGACGGCCGTCGAACGTGTCATGCCCTCGCGGCGGCCGGCCTGACCTCCGACGACAGCTCCCCGGCCAAGCTCCTAGAAGGCCGCAAAGCCGGTGCCCATCGCCCAGAAGCCGTAGGCCGTCACGATGGCTCCTCCGATCACGGCAAGGCGGAACGGGAGCGGCGCTCGGTCGCGGAGCCCGAGTCCCAGGACGACGAGCCAGAGCGGCATCGAATCGAGGATGAACCGATAGCCGAACTGCTCGAAGCCTGGGTTCCCATGCATCATGTCGACCAGGAGGATCAGGATGGCAGTGCCCGCCGTGACCAGCGCCAGCCGGCCTCGTGCGAGGACCACGCCGCCGAGGAACGGGGCGGTCAGGATGAGCGAATCGGCCCAGAGGCTCGGCTGGATGAACGGCGCCTGGGCGACGATCCTGGGCCATGACAGGAATGCCGCCTCGAAGCCGCGCCTCAGATACGCCGGCGACTCGATCCCCTCCGAGTACCACCACTCGTCGGTCACCAGTCCGCTGGTATCCGACGGGATGCGGGTGTACCCGAAGTCGAAGATGGAGCCGAACCGGGCGAAGTTGTACAGCGCGACGAAGGCCGCGATCGGCACGGCACCCGCGATGAACCGCCACGAGCGGCCGCGATACAGGTACACGAACAGCGGCAACGCCAGGCCGACCGGCAGGCGGCTACCGACGGCGAGGGCGAACAGCAGGCCGGCGATCACTGGCCGGTCCGACCCGAGCGCCAGGTAGAGTGCGGCAAGCAGGAACAGCACAGCGGACACCTGGGCCATGAGGTGCGTGCCGCCCGTGCCCGCGACCCACCACAGGGTCGTCGTGGCGAACCCGACGCTGATCCAGATCGCCGGACTCTCGCGGACCGCGAGACGGCGCCGCAGCAGGACGAACGACAGGCCGACCGACAGACCGCCGACGATCGCGGGCATGACACCGGTGCCGAGTTCCGCGTTCCATGGCTGGATGCCCATCACCATGACGACCGGAACGTAGAAGAGGACCGGAGCGGGAGGGAACGGGAGCAGCCATCCCGTGTCCGTCGGGATCAGCTCGATCCACGACCTCGCCTCGACCGTCAACGTGCCCCCCAGCAAGGCACCGGCGAACGGGATGTATGCGTCACCCCCGGAGCCCGTCGGTCCGGTCAGCAGATACAGCGCCGTGGCAGCCACGGCGAGGAGGCCGCTGACGACGAGGATCCGAGCACGATCAGCGTCGCCTTCGTCCGCCGGAGTCGCGGCCACGACGACCTCCGCAGCATCGACGGTCACCGGCCGCCCTCGGTCATCGACCTTCGGGCGGGTCGGCACTTGCGAACGCCAGGGGCACAAGCGGACGATGACGCCGCAAGGAGTCGTGCTGAGATGACGCTCTTGACCGCGTGGCTGACCGTGGCTGTGCTCGTCATCATCGGGTCACTCGCGCTGATCGCCTTGCTGGCGCTGGTCTTCACCCTGCAGGACCTCGACTAGCGTATGCCCAAGGTCCCAGGCCGTGCGGTGACGACCGGATCGAACTCGCGTGTCGCGGTAGCATCGAGCCATGCGGTTCGGCCTCCAGCTCTGGTCACAGTCCACCGATTGGCCGACGTTCCGTGACGCCGCCCTGGCGGCCGAAGCGCACGGCTGGGACTCCGTCTGGACGTGGGATCACCTGTTGGCGATCTTCGGGCCGTGGGAACAGCCCATCTTCGAGGGCTGGACCCTCATGGCCGCCCTGGCGCCCATCACGACACGCGTCCGGCTCGGCCTGATGGTCGGCGCCAACACGTTCCGTAACCCCGGTCTGACCGCCAAGCTCGCCACGACGCTGGATCACGTGTCCGCCGGGCGTGCCGTCCTCGGCATCGGCGGCGCGTGGTTCGAACGGGAGCATGATGCCTTCGGATTCGACTTCGGGGCGAGCGCCGGGGAGCGACTGGACTGGCTCGACGAAGCGGTCGTGCTCATGCGCCGGCTGCTCGATGGCGAGCGGTTCTCCGCTGAGGGCGCGACGTACCGCTTCGATGACGCCCTTGGCGCACCACGCCCGGTCCAGGCCCACCTGCCGATCCTCATCGGCGGCGCCGGACGCCGCAAGACGCTGCGCACGGTCGCTCAGCATGCCGATGGCTGGAACCTCTCGGGAACGCTCGACGAGGTCACGCGACGCGTTGGCCGCGCTGGAAGCGCACGCCGCCGACGTCGGGCGCGACCTGGCGACCCTCGAGAAGACCATCAGCTTCCCGATCGTCATCGATGACGACGCCGACGTCGCCCAGCGGCGGATGAACGCCCTGATGGCGCGAACGGGATCGACACCATGGGCGGCGGTCCACACCTGGTGGGTTCGCCGGCCCAGGTCGCCGACGCCATCCGGCCGTACCGCGACCTCGGCTTCGAGACGGTCATCGTCCGGATGCCCGCGCCGTACGACGCGCAGACGATCGAACGGATCGGCGAGGTCGCAGACCACCTCGCGACGTAAGATGCCGGTCTCGGCAACGTCGGCTGCATCTCCTGAGCGGATCCCATGCAGCCGAGCCCGTCGGGCAGAACGTGCCCGCGAGGGAGGACGGACGCGGTGCTCACCCCCGAGCAACTGGAGGTCACGGCCCATAGCCTGACCGCGGTCCTCGGCGTGTGGCTGGGGCTGACCGTCCTCACCCGGTTCAGGACGCAGCTCGCCCGCCTGTTCGCATTCCTCTCCCTGACGCTCGTCGTCTGGAGCGGCAGCATCATCGTCGAGCGTCTCTCGACCTCCGCGTCGGCGATCGAGACCGCCCACGCCATCGAAGAGATCACGGCCGCGTTGATCGTCCCGGCCTTCGCGCACCTGTCGCTCGTGATCGCGACCGAAGGGCATCCGTCCCGCCGCCAGCTCCAGGTGCTCGCGCTCATGTACGGCCTGAACGCGCTCTTCGTCGTGCCCGGGACTCATCGACCCGGCGACCCCGGTCGCCATCGCCCCTCCGCACCTGAGCGTCGGACCTGTGCCCGGGCGAGGTCCTGGGCTGGCTCCGCCTTGCCACACGGATCGCGACGATCCTCATCGGGACAGGCTGGCTCCTCGCCGCCTACCGAAAGACACGACCGAACGATCCACGCCGTCGGCAGCTCGGGGTCACGTTCGCCGCCGTGGCGATCGGTGCGCTCGGCGGGATCATCCGCCTCCTCTCCGAGATCACCGCCACCGACCCATGGATCGGGCTGTCGCTGGTGACGCTCGCGATGGTCCTCGCCGCGTCGGTGGTGTTCTCGCCTGGCTTCTTCTTCGCGCCTGAAGTCGCGGGCAAGGCGTTCTGGACATCGCTGATGGCTGGGGCTTGGCCTGTTCCTGCTCGTCGGAGCGCTCCTGGTGGTGGATGCCATCAGTCGCGCAGTGACCGGGATCGACCTTCCCGCTGCTGACGATCCTCGTCCTGGTCATCACGATCGCCGTGTACGAACCGGCGGCGGCCTGGGCTCGAGCTCGGCTCGGTGGGCGCACGCCCCCGGAACTCGCCCGGGAGCGACTCCTGATGGCGCTCGGCGAACCGGCGCTCACCGCACGAGCGGCGGACGCCGGGGTCCAACCGGCCCTGACCCGCATCGCGCAGGCGCTCGATCTGGACGGAGCGGTCGTGATCCGGCAGGACGGCTCGATCGCGGCCACGGAAGGAGCCGCACCGGATCCCGCCACGGCACCGACGATCGCCCTGATCGCGGACGGCGAGCTGATGGGCGAGTTGCGCGTGGGCCACCCGCTGTCCGGCCTGCCGCTCAGCGCGCGGGACGAGGAGTTGCTCCAGCTCTCCGCGACGTACGTCGCGACCGCCATGCGAACCGGGCGTCGAGAAGACGAGCAGGCCGAAGCCCTCAGCGGCCTCACCCGCGAGCGGGCCGATGTGGACTCGAGCGGCACGCGGTTGCACGCGGCGCTGGTGCGTCGGTCCGCCATGCCGCCGGGGTTGCGCGTCTTCGCGATGGGTTCGCTGCGCGTGGAGCGAGGCGGCGTGACCATCGAGCGCTGGGGCGGCGAGAAGGCGGGCTCGCGCCAGGCATTGGGGTTGTTCGCCTTCCTGTTCGACCGCGGCGAGCGCGGCGTCGCCAAGGACGAGGCCCTTGAACTGATCTGGCCGGATGCCGATGTCGAGCGAGCCGACCTGGCGTTCCATCGCACGCTGGGCGGACTTCGTCACACCATCGCTCCGGCGGGAACGGACCCGAAACGGGTGATCAGGTTCCAGAACGATCGCTACCGACTCGATCCGGCCATCGTCGATTGGTCGGATGTCGAAGCCATCCAGGCCAACCTGGACGAGGCGCGCCTCGTCGCCGAGGGGCCCGAGCGGCTTCGATCGCTCGAGCAGGCACGTGCGCTCGACCGCGGCGAGTACCTCGACGACTGTCCCTTCTACGGTGACAGCGTGTTCGTCGAGGAGCGGCGCGCGGCGCTCCGGGGGCGCTCGGTCGATCTGCTCGTCGCATTGGGCGAGGGATACGAGGCAGTCGACGATCGCGTGTCCGCTGCCTCGGCCTACCGACAGGCGATCGCGAGTCGCCGTCGATGGCTGTCCGCCGGCCGAATCCGGCCTGGCCAGGTTGACCGCCCGGAGCTGACGCCGGAGCCTCGGAAGGCCGATCCGGATCACCGCAGTCGAGCCGTAGTCTGACCCTATGCCCGCCGCAGCGGTCGGTCGCGATGGTGGTGTCCTGGCACCCACACAGGGAGCCTCTGGACACCCCAGGAGGGTCCGACATGCAAGCAGCCAGCGCGCTTCCCACGGTCGCCTCGCTCCCCGTCGCCGAGGCGTACGAGTCGTACGGGCCACAGCTGCGTCGATTTGCGACAGCACGCCTGCGCGACACCGTCGCCGCCGAAGACGTCGTCCAGGAGGCGTTCTACCGGCTGACGGTGGAGTCGCAGACCTGGGCCAAGCCGGTGAACCAGCGAGCCTGGCTCTACCGCGTGGTGACCAATCTCATCATCTCGGGGGCCCGCCGAACCGCCGTCGCGCGTCGACGATCTCCACTGATGGATCACGACGAGGTGGTCTTCGAGTCCCCCGAGTCCCTGTTCCTGATGTCCGAGCGCGACCAGGGCCTCCGAGCCGCACTCGAGGTCGCCGGTGCGGACGGCCGGACCGGGCTCATCCTCGCCGCCCAGGGCTACTCGGGACGAGAGATCGCTGAGGCCCTCGGGCGAAGCGAAGGCGCCACAAGGACGCTCCTGTGCCGAGCGCGAACCACCGTCCGCCGCGAACTGGAGGGACGGGAAGCGGCGGTCGTCGCATCATGGCCGCGACGCACGACGATCACCGCGGTGTCTAGATCGAGGGCCACCATGTCTTGCTTGGGCCGGGCCTCGGGCGGCGTCATGGTCCACTTCGCTACGGAACCGGAGCGACTAGGTGAGACGTGCACCTTGGGCACAGACGTCGAGGAGTTCCGCGTCTCGTACGGAGATAGTACGGAATGACAGCACTCGACGCGGGTGCCACCGGGCAGTGCTCGCATCCGAATGGATCGAGCGATCGTCCGATCGACTCAGGGTTCGCCTCGGCACGGCGAGCGGAAGGAGGCCTCGGATCATGGCCGAACGGATCACATGTACACGTCCCCTTCACGAGGCGACTCATCGACGTGCCTCTTTCATCGTATCAGTACCGCTTCGCCGGCAGGTCACACGGGGCGCGAAGGCGGAGGGATCCACGCCGCCTACAAGTGAGGGCCTGGATCGTCGCTCTCTCCAGGACCATGACGACTTCGGGACCGACTCACGATCTCACGGCTGCAGACCTTGGCAGCCCGTGTGGGTGGACCGGTCCTCGCAACCGCCATTCGCGAGCTCCGTCGCTCGATCGAGGTCCAGTCACAGCGCCTACGACCAGGTCACTGACGCTGGCTTATGCTCCGATCCGCCGACGCCCCCGTCCGCCAGCCGCATCGTAACAACGGACCTCGTATGCGACGTACACCCGGGCAGTGCGCAGCACCGATCAGTTCGACTTGCTCCGCGCGTCGCGGTATGGAAGGTGGATTCGAAATGAAGCGACTCCGACGTTCGATGGGTGCCATGGTGCTGCTGACTGTTGGCGCTGACGGCGCCGGCTGCATCGGCGTCAACGCCGTTCTCATGCCATTGACGATGCATCCGCTGTCAACGTCCGTAACGCACGGATAGCCAGACGGAGCGACGGAGTGCCTACGCGGCAACGGGCACACGACGAGGAGCGATCACGTCGGGCGACCGGGGCCTCAGCTAACGAGAGCGTGTCGGACGAGCCGATGGCCAGTCGGCCGGGCGACGAATGCCCCGCCGTGACGCAACCAGAGCCCCGAGCACGAGACGGTGCACCGGTGCCGACCCGGGATCAGCGGTCACGCAAGACGCGCAGATCAACCACCTGCCGAGTCCGAGCACCGCGTAGGCGAGTGCGGTCGCCAAGTCCCGCGACCAGTCAGGGCCACCGCAGTTCAACGCCGACCGACGTAACCACAGGGGTGTCCGAGGATGGTCAAGGACGAAGGGCCGCAGTAACAGGAACCAGACGATGCTGAGGATCCCACGAGCGGCAAGGTCAACCATCCCAGCCGGCCTGCAGGCGGGCATCCAGCCGATCTGCGAGCCCGCGAAAGACCCACTCACCCAGCCCAAAGATGATCAGGTAGAAGATGGACGACGCCGATCCACGTACCGAGCTTGGTCCACCGAAAGACGCTATCACGCAGCAGACGCACCTTCGATGGCGGGACACAAGGTGAATCTCCCGGCCTGCCCGGACCGGCTGCGGCAACAAAGCGCCGGGATCGGCATCCTGACACCTACCATGGGGCCAGAGACGGGGACGATCCACGGAGGAGACCGCCATGGGCAACGAGTCGACGTCTGATCCTGCTCACCGCGATGGTCTCGGTCATCTCGCCGGCGCGTGTGCGACGAGCGCGCCAAGCCCGCCACCGAGCCCGACGCCACTCCCCGCTGCCAGCTCGTTCGAGGAATAATGCCGTTGCCTTCTGCTCCGCGTGGGATAGCCCTGTTCCTGGCCGTCGGCAACCCAGGGCACGGCGCGAGGGGTCGGAGCCCAGCAAGGAGCTCGACGCCGCGGTGATCGCGCAAGACGGTGTCAAGGCCGAACAGGTGGGCGCACAGATCACCGAGCAGCTCGAAGTCGGGCCGACGCGATGTCGCCGTGGGCGGCGGGTGGCCTCCGGCGACGCCCATGATGGCGCAGCTGGATCGGGTCTTCGCGGGGTTCGAGGTGATGACCGCCGCCAAGGTAGACCAAGGCCAAGGGCGACCCGAACGCGGACGGTCGCCCGGGCAGGCGATCGAGGGGACGGTCGTGCGTCATGCCCTGGTCAGCCATGTGCAGACGCTACAGAACTCGTCAACCGAACCGAACCGACTGGCCTGGGGCGCGCTCGCCCTTGGCGTGCCGCAACGACCTCCCGGTGCAGGGGTAGTCTGGTTTCAGCTCACCCCGCCGCCGGGATCCAGAGGCGCACACAAGGAGGCACTTCATGACTTGGGAGCACGCCGAGGAGACTGCCAAGCCTGTCCTAAGTGCCCGCTCTGCGACGGAACCGAGTTCGACGAGCAGCAAGGGCGCATGGACTCCCGCTGGGGTCTTACGAGCCACAAGCTGGTCATGAAGATCTGCAGGAGACGTGGGCTGGTGCTGCAGTTCTCGGCGGGCCGCGGGATCTTCGACTTCGATTGAGGCGGCCGCACAGCAACCCTCGGCCCGCCGGACCCGGTGACTGGGAACGTGTGGCTCCACGAGCGGGGCCGCTCGCTGGCGAAGGTCTAGACCGTTCCGGCCTGGCGCTTCGCCCACGCATCGCGACGCTGACGCGCCAGTTCGGCTTGCGCCGTCGCCATGAGATACCCGGCATGGTCGCCGCGATCGGCCGCGCGGGCGGCACGCTCCTCGGCACGGTCGCTCTCACGACGACGGCGATAGATCGCGTCTGTCATACGAGCCCTCTGAGTGCGGTCGCGACCGGCCCCGAACCGGTCGTCGCCTGTGAGCGGAGAGGATAGGGATGGTGCGGTGCGGTTGCAAGGGGTCAGAACAGGTGGATACCGCCGTCGTGGTCGAGCCCCGGGGACGGACCGACCGGGCGCTTATGGCAGGATCGCGAGCCGGTCCGTCCCGGGGCGGTTCAGGGGATCCGGACGACGTTGTCGTGGCCGGTGAACCCGCCGCTGGGCAGATCGAGCCTGCACAGCCAGCCATCGCCGTTGTGGTCAGCCGGATGCGGGACGTGGATCGGTTGGATCCTCCTCATCGAACACCCGCGTCGCGTGCACCAGCCGTTCCTCCCGTTGGATCGGCCGGCTCGTTCCGCCGCGACTCGCTCCACGGTCCGTCGGTGACCGCCCTCAGAGACGTTCGTCGGGGTTACGGGCGCAGCCCCCGCATCAGGTCATGGCGAACCTCGACGTCACCCACCGGCACACCGCAACCTGCGTGCACGTACGCCGGTCGAGCCTGCATCGTCGTGGGCTCGCCCACCACAGCCGGATCGTCAAGTTCGATGGTCGACAGCAGCTCGATCGCTTCGTCGTCCGGCCCGATCACCTTGGCGCAGACTGCGCAGCCGATGTTGGAGATCTTGCTCATGACGCCAATGGTATGGCGCGTCCGCGAGATCGCAGGCGCGCCGATGGTCATCGGGCGCTACAGACGTCCCGCAAACCCGGCCCGGTCTGCCGTGGCCCCGATGCTCTACGTGGATCCGGGAGCATTCGATGTCGGGTGCGGGGTGGGCCCATGGGGCACGAGCCTCCGCCACCTGGGTGGGGTGACCGGACATCGGGGCCGGGCCGGTGCTGGACGCATCGAGCCAAACGTCGGCGCTGGCATCTGCACGCGCCGTGGCTGCGATGTGCGACCGATCAACGCTCAGGATATGGTCGGGGCGGCGGGATTCGAACCCACGACCACCAGTCCCCCAGACTGGTGCGCTACCAGACTGCGCCACGCCCCGACAGGGGTCGAAGTCTAGCACCGCATCGACCGGGGCCGGGCTCGGGCCTTCCATGGGCATGTGGACGGTCGTGGGGCACGATCGTGGCGGCACGATCGTGGGTCGGCTGGGAGCGCGGGCTCCACGCTCGGGTTCTGCTCAGAGCCCGAGAAACCCGCACCTCGGGGCCGATCCCGTGGTCGTGCGCCACGATTCGCGGCTCAGAGCCCGACTGGAGACCGACTTGCGTCCGATCCCCGCTCACGTACGGGCTCAGAGCCAAGGCTGAGACACTAGATGACCCTCGGTGGGGGTGGAGGTGCCGAAAACTCGGGCTCTGAGCAGCTGCCGGCCACGTGGCGAGCCTGGCCGGTCATCGCCGCGAGCCAGGCTGGCGACGAGGCGAGCCTGGCCCACCCATCCTTCAGGCGCGCCCTCGCCCGGTCCGCGCCAGCCAGGCGGAGTCGTCACCGAGTTCGTCCTTGGACTCGCGGGCGAGCAGGTCCACGAGGCAGCGCTTGACGCTCTTGCCCTCGAACAGGGCGCGGTGGACCTCGCGGGCGATCGGCATGTCCACGCCGAGGCGGTCGGCCAGCGCGAGTGCGGCCTGGACCGTGTAGGCGCCCTCGGCGGTGCCTGGCAGGTCGGCCTCGATCTCCGCCCATGTCCGGCCCTTGGCGAGTTCCTCGCCGAGCCGGTGGTTGCGCGACAGGCTGGACCCGCACGTGGCGATGAGGTCGCCCATGCCGGCCAGCCCGGCGAAGGTCAGCGGGTTGGCGCCGGCCGCGATCCCCAGGCGCATCATCTCGGCGAGACCGCGGGTCAGCAGCCCGGCCTTGCCGTTGTCGCCGAACCCGAGGCCGTCGGCCGCACCGGCCGCGATCGCCACGACGTTCTTGAGCGCCCCGGCCAGCTCCACGCCCAGGATGTCCTGGTTCACGTACAGCCGGAACCGGCGTCGGGCCAGGCGCGCCACGATCCGCTCCGCGAGCGCGAGGTCCGTCGCCGCCACGACCGCCGAGGCCGGCAGGTTGCGCGCCACCTCGGCAGCCAGGTTGGGCCCGGACAGGGCGGCGATCCGGTCCGGCGAGATCCCGGCGCCCTGGGCGATGACCTCGCTCATCCGCAGCAGCGTGCCGCGTTCGAGGCCCTTGACCACGGACAGCACGTCCGCGGCTCCGCCAGGATGGGGCGCGCACGCCGGCGGCCGTCGTCCGCAGGTGGGCCGACGGGGCGGCGAACAGCACGAGATCGGTCGCCTCCGTCAAGCGCCGACGCGTCCGCGGTCGCGATGACGTTCGCGGCAGGTCCACGCCCGGAAGGCGTCGCTCGTTGCGGCCGGTCGCGTTGATCGCGGCCGCCGTCTCGGCCGAGTGGCAGACGAGCGTGACCGGCTCGACGCGGGCGATGACCCTGGCCAGCGTGGTCCCCCACGCACCGGCCCCGACGACCGCGACGCGCGGCCCGTCCATCAGTGCTCCGAGCCCGGCCGATCGGGCGTGCGAGCTCGCGCACCTGTGCCGCGCGCCTTCGTATCGGTGCCGCCCGCGTTCGCGCCGGGCTTCGCACCGGGCGACTTGGGCTGGCTGCCCTTCGACATGCTCGCCTTGGGGCCACCGGCCTTGCCGGGATTGCGCTTGTGGCGCGGCAGCTTCACGGAGGTCCGGTCGCGGAAGACGAGCCGGATGGGCGTCCCATCGAAACCGAACGTCTCGCGCAGCCGGTTCTCGAGGTAGCGCCGATAGCTGAAGTGGACGGAGGCCGCGTCCGAGGCGAAGAAGACGAACGTGGGCGGAGCGACCGCCGCCTGGGTCGCGTAGAACAGCTTGGGCCGTCGGCCACGGACCAGCGGCGGCGGGAAGCGATCCGTGGCGTCCGTCAGCAGCCGGTTGAGCTCACCCGTCCCGATCCGGCGACGCCGCTCGCCCCAGATGTCGACGGCCGCCTCCAGCACGCGGCCGACCCGCTGGCCGGTCTTGGCGCTGATGGAGATGATCGGCGCGAAGTCCAGGAACGGGACCTCGTTGCGGATCCAGGTCGTGTACTGGTCGAACGTGCGGTCCGTCTTCTCCTCGAGCAGGTCCCACTTGTTGACGGCGATGACCAGGCCCTTGCCCTCCTCGACGACGTAGCCGGCGACATGGGCGTCCTGCGCCGTCAGCCCCTCGACGGCATCGATGACGAGCACGGCGACGTCCGCGCGCCCGAGCGCCCGCAGCGCCCGCAGCGTTGAGTACTTCTCCGCGGCCGGCCCCGACGCGACCTTGCCGCGACGCCGGATCCCGGCGGTGTCGATCAGCACGATCTCGCTACGTCCCCACGCCAGCCGGGTATCGATGGCATCTCGCGTCGTCCCGGGCACGTCCGAGACGATCGCCCGATCCTCGCCGAGCAGGGCGTTGACCAGGCTGGACTTGCCGACGTTCGGCCGGCCGACGAAGGCGATCGCCGCCGGTTCGCCGTCCTTCTCCGCGGCCATCGCGGCGTCCCAACGCGCGGCTTCGGCATCCTCGGGCGATCCGGGCTCCCCGGCATCGTCGGCGTCGAGGTCGTCGGCTTCGGGGTCGCCGACGACATACGGCTCCAGGTGGCCGGCGGCGACCTCCTCGGCCCACTCCTCGGCCTCGGCTTCACGCGCCTTGCGGGCCAGTTCGGCGTCGGTCTCCGCCGGGAGCGCCCAGACGATCGCGTCCATGAGGTCGCCGGTCCCGCGGCCGTGCGCCGCCGAGATGGCGTAGAGCTCCTCCCAGCCCATCGCGTAGAACTCGGCGCCCTCGAGCTCGCGCCGGTCGTTGTCGGCCTTGTTGACCGCGACGAGGACCGGGGCGGTGGCCCGTCGCAGGATCTCGGCGGCCTCCGCGTCCGCCGCCGTCTGTCCGGTGGCGGCATCCACCACGAACACGATGACGTCCGCCTCGCGGATCGCGAGCCGGGCCTGGTCCTGGACGCGCGCCTCGATGGGATCGTCCGGGTCAAGTTCCAGCCCGCCGGTGTCCACGACGACGAACCGCCGGCCGTTCCACTCGGCGTCGCCGTACAGGCGGTCGCGCGTGGTCCGTGCTCGATCCTCGACGATCGCCGTGCGGCGACCGACGACGCGGTTGAAGAGCGTGCTCTTGCCGACGTTCGGGCGCCCGACGATCGCGACGACGGGGATCCCGGTCCGGGTGCCGGCCACGATCAGGCGGCGCCCGACGAGATCGGCGCGGCGGGCTGGGCAGCGACGTCGTGCGCCCGGCCGGGGTCGCGGCGCGCTCGAGCGCCGCCAGGGCCAGCTCACCGGCGCGCGACCGCGTCTCGGGCGTCCCGGCGAACTCGAGGATGTGCTCGGTCACGTCGCGCAGGTCCTCGATCGGCGTCGAGGTCCCGCCGGTCACGCCCACGACCGTCGCATCGGCGAAGACCGCCGGGTCCGCGAGGTCGCGGACGCTCTCGATCTGGATGGCCGGCGTCCCGGCGATCTCGCACAGGCGGGTCAGCTCCTTGGTGTTGGCGCTGGACCGGCCACCCACGATGACCATCAGGTCCACGTCCCGGGCGAGCTCCATCGTGTCTTCCTGGCGCCGGATGGTGACCGGGCAGACGGTGTTCACGATCTTGAGCTCGTGGGCGCGCGAGACCATGAACGCCGCCAGGCGCTCGAACTTCCAGGGCGGCTGGGTGGACTGGCTGATGAGCGCCATCCGCTTTCGGCGCGGGATGGCCGCCTCCCACTCGTCCTCCTCGTCCACGACGATGGCGTCGGGGGCGAAGCCGAGCAGCCCGACGACCTCGGGATGCTTGGGCGTCCCGAGCAGGACGATGGTGTAGCCCTCCTCGACGAGGCGGCGCAACTCCCGCTGCTCCTGGATGACCCAGGTGCAGGTGCCGTCGATGATCTCGAGCCCGCGCGCGTTGGCGCGTTCCAGGACGTCCGGGCGGACGCCGTGGGCGCGGATGACGACCGCTGCGCCGTGATCGACGTCGTCGAGCGCATCGACGGTCTGGATGCCCAGGACCTGGAGTTCGCGGACGACACCCTCGTTGTGGACGACCTGTCCGAGGGTATGGGTGGACTTGCCGGCGGCCGAGGCCTCCTTGGCCTTGTCGATCGCCTCGCGGACCCCGTAGCAGAAGCCGGTCCGCCTCGCGATGCGGACTTCCTGGACCATGTTCACGCCCCGATTATGGCACGGGGTCCGGCGAACCCCTCACCTACCCTTCGGGCGCGGGGACCGGCGGGATGGCCTCGGGGGCCGTCTCGGCATACGCTCCGCGCTGCCCGGGCGGCAGGAGCCCGGCGATCCGCTGCATCAGGATGGTCGAGGCGACCTGCTTCGCGGCCCGGCGATCGGTCTCCGGTGGGACGAGGTCGCCGAGCATGAACGGCTCTCCGATCCGCACCGTGACCCGCCCGCCCGGGTGCGGCAGCCTCTGGCCCTTCGGCCAGACGCCATGGGAACCGGCGATCCCGATCGGTACGATCGGGGCGCCACTGCGCAGGGCCAGGACGGCGATCCCGTCACGTGCCTCCTGGAGCGCCCCGGTGGGGCTGCGCGTGCCTTCGGGGAACACGAACAGGGCGCCGTCCTCGTCGAGGATGCGCATCGCGAGCCGGAACGCCCCGACGTCCGTCTTCGAGCGATCGAGCGGGTGGATCCCGCCCTGGGTCGCCAGCCAGCCGACGACCGGCCAGTCGAACATCTCCTTCTTGCCCATCCAGTGGATCCGCCGACCCATCGCCGGGATCAGCCACGAGCCGACGAGCGGTCCGTCCAGGTTGGAGGCGTGGTTGGCGGCCAGGATGAGCGGGCCGCTCGCCGGGACCGCGTCCAGCGCACCGGTGATGCTGACCCGCGTCATCCCGCGCGCAGAACATCCGCCCGCCCAGGGTGCACGCCCAGATGAGCGGGCGTGATCGAGTGCTCGAGCGGATCGGGGGCGTCATGCGGTTCGAGGGCGTCTTGCGGTCCCGGGTCCGCCTGTGACACCTCGGGCCTGGATCGCTCACGCGCGTGCCTCCGCGTCCCTGATCGCGCCCGATGACGGCGTCGACGGTCTCCTCGAAGGTGTTCCCGTCGGTCGCGATGATGCGGGCATCGGTCGCGATCCGGAGCGGGGCTACGGCTCGCGTCGAATCGAGCTCGTCCCGCCGGCGCAGGGCCTCCAGGATCGCTCCCGCCTCGTCGCTCGCGGGATCCAGGCCTCGCTCTGCCGTCCGTCGCTGGGCGCGCTCCTCGACCGACGCGTCGAGGTAGATCTTGAGGTCCGCATCGGGCAGCACGACCGTGCCGATGTCGCGCCCGGCCATGACGATCCCGCCGGCCGCCGCCAGCTCGCGCTGGCGCTCGAGCAGGGCGAGCCGCAGTTCCGGGATCGCGGAGATCGCCGAGACCGCGCCGTCCACGGCCGGACCTCGCACATCGGCCGTGTGGTCCTCCCCGTCGACGATGACGCGCGCCAGTCGGCCGGCCTCATCTGCCGCGAGTTCGACTTCGTCAGCCAGGCCGCGGAGGGCGTGCGGGTACGAGGCGGACAGCCCGCGCGCCAGGGTGAGCCAGGTCACGGCCCGATACAGCAGGCCGGTGTCGCAGAACCGGTAGCCGCAGGCGAGGGCCGCGGCCGCCCCGACGCTGCTCTTGCCCGATGAACCGGGTCCATCGAGGGCGACGACGAGCTTGCCGCGTGCACCGCCGGAGCTCGTCATGCCGGCGGGGGCTTTGGCCGGGCCCGCGACGATCCGCCGCCGGATCCGAGGCCGCGGACTTCGGGTGCCTTGAGCGAGCGGACGCGGCCGGTCTCGAGACCGTCGATGCGGACGGGACCGATCCTGACGCGGACGAGCCGCTCGATCGGCATGCCGACGGCACCGAACATCCGTCGAAGCTGGCGCTTCCAGCCCTGGGCCAGCGTCGCCCGATACCAGGTGAGCTCATCGGGCGAGGGCCGAAGCAGTTCGGCGAGGCGGCGCACCTCCGTTTCGGTCATGGATCGCAGGCCGCCGAGCGTCGCCAGCCCCTCATCGAGCGCGATCCCGGCCTTGAGCGCGTCCACCTGCTCGCCATCCAGACGACCGCCAAGGCCGATCGCGTACTCGCGCTCGACGCCGTAGCGCGGGTGCAGGACCCGCTCGGACCAGTCGCCATCGTTGGTCAGGATCAACAGGCCCTCCGAGTCCTGGTCCAGGCGTCCGACCGGGTACAGCCGCGCTCCTTCCGGCACGAGGGCCGTCGGCAGGTAGTCCAGGACCGTGTGCTCCGCGTGGCGGTCGCGCACCGTGGACGTGACGCCCGCCGGCTTGTGCAACAGCAGGTAGGTCCGCTGGGTCGTGGCGCCGATGACCCGCCCGTCGACGGCGATGATCGCCTTCCGCTCATCGACCTGCGACCCGATCGTCGCGATCTTCCCATCCACGGTCACCCGGCCGTTCGCGATGAGCACCTCGGCCTGGCGGCGCGACGCCACCCCGGACGCCGCGATGACCTTCTGGAGGCGTTCCATCGGCATCAGTCTGGCTCCGGGCTGAACATCGGCTCGGTGACGGGCTCGCCGCCTTCTTCGGCGAGGCGCCCGGCGACCTCGACATCGAGCGGCGGCAGCTCCTCGAGACTGGTCAGCCCGAACCGCTCCAGGAACTCGAAGCCGGTCCCATACAGGAACGGGCGCCCCGGAGCTTCGGACCGGCCGAGCTCCACGACGAAGCGGCGATGGAGCAGGGTCCGGATGGTGTAGTCCGAGTCCACGCCCCGGATCCGTTCGATGGCGGACTTCGTCACCGGCTGACGGTACGCCACGATGGCCAGGGTCTCGAGCGAGGCCGACGACAGGCGGACCGCATCGGCGCCGATGTACCGGGCGACGAGCGCGCCGCCCTCGGCGGCCGTCGCCAGCTCCACCCGGTCGCCGTCCGTCACCAGCCGGATCCCGCGTTCGCGCAGGGCCACCTCGAGGTCGCCGAGCCGGGCATCGACCGTGTCGCGATCCGTGCCGGCCAGGGATGCGATCTCACGCCGCGACAGGGGCCGCTCGGCCACGAACAGGAGCGCCTCGAGGGCCGCCTCGGTCAGCTCGATCGCGGGGGGCGTCTCATCGGTCACGCGAACGACTCCAGCGTCTCGTCGAGTGGCTCATCGTCGGCGAGGTCCCCCACCCCGGCCGCCGCCCGCTCCTGGGCGGTGGTACCGCGCGCCACGATCGGACCCCACGGAGTCGCCTGCTCGACCACGATCTCGCGCCGCTTCATGAGCTCCAGCATGGCCAGGAACGTGATCGCGATCACGGTCCGATCGCGAACGCCGGCGAGCAGGTCCTGCAGGACGATGGTGGGGGCGTCCCGAAGGGCGTCCCGGATGATGGCTGCCCGTTCGGTGATCGTGATGGTCCGGGCCATCGTCTCCGGAGGCAGGTCCACGGGCGGCGCGATGACGGCCAATCGCGCCAGGGCCCGGCCGAGGCGCATCGGATCGAGCGTTGGGCCGTCGCCCGGACGGGCGCCGGCGATCGCGGCGGCATGCGCTGCCCCGGGCTCACGCCGGAACAGGCCGATCCGGCGAAGCGCTTCGTCGGCGAGGCGGAGACCGGCATCCCGGTGCGCACGGTAGAGCAGCAGCCTCGCCCGTAGCTCGGCTTCGGGATCGATCCCCTCGTCCGCCAGCGCGGTCGGGTCCATCACCGGCCGGCGCGGCAGCATCGCGCGACTCTTGATCAGGATGAGCTGGCTCGCCACCGCCACGAACGCGCTCACGTTGCCCAGGCGGTCCGTGTCCAGCGTGGCGAGGGCATCGAGGTACGCCTCCGCGAGACCGCCGAGGGGGACCGTCAGGACGTCCATCTGGCGCGCTTCGATCAGCGCCAGCAGCAGGGCGAGCGGCCCGTCGAACTCGGCGACCTGGACCTGGAGGGCCGACTCGGGCCTTCGCCCCTCGCCGAAGCGCACGGCCGGCCCCTGGGCTGTGACCCCGGCGGGCGCACTCGCGATCGCGATGTCGGTCGCCATGACCGGGACGCCGACGACGCCTCCTCCGTCCATCAGTTCGCCTCGTCCGCGAGCCGGAGCAGTTCACCGAATTCAGGGTCGCGCGGGTCGTCCTGGTAGCGGATGAGCTCCACGGTCCGTGGCGGGCAACCCGCCTCCGCAGCAAGGGCAGCGGAACGCTCTGGGTGATCGCGCAGGCGCTGAAGCGTGGCCGGCATCCCCGGCCACACGCCGGCCACGCGCCAGACCCACGGCCCATACGCCTGGCCAAGGGAGTACGCCACGCGAGGCCAGACGCCCGTGTCGCCCTTGCCGGCGTCGTGCAGCAGGCCGGCCGCCAGGACATCGCGGTCGCGCACGCCGTCCGCGCGCAGCGCTGCCACGACGTCCAATCCGTGGCGCTGGTCGGCGATGTGCATCGAGTCGAACAGCCTCCGTTGGGCCGGTGTGGTCCAGGCCGCCAGCACGGCACGCTCCTGCGGCCTCACCTTGGCCCGCAGGTGCGCCCGGAACTGGCGGACCTTAGAAGCCCCAGCAGGAAGTACGTGACATTGCTCGATGATGCTGCCGAGGTATCGGCCGCCGAAGAAGATGAAGAGCAGCAGGATGAACATCCCGTACTGGGTCAGGATCGGCCGGATCTGCCACGTGTAGCGCAGCGGCAGGAAGCGGAACAGCAGGCTGGCTCCGTCCAGCGGCGGGATCGGGATGAAGTTGAAGACCGCCAGCGCGACGTTGTAGAAGACGAAGCCGAAGAGGACGTCCCAGACCAGCGTCCGGCAGGTCCACGCCCACGGCGAACAAGCCCGCGAAAGACGAGGGCCATGACGCTCGCCATGATCAGGTTGGAGGCCGGGCCGGCCAGCGAGACCAGGACCTCGCCGTTGCGGCGGTCGCGCAGGTTCGCCGGGTTGACCGGCGTGGGCTTCGCCCAGCCGAACACGAAACCGCCACCGGCGAGCACGGAAACGATCAGGAACAGGCCGCCGATCGGGTCGAAGTGGGCGACGGGGTTCAGGGTCAGCCGACCGAACAGCTTGGCCGTCGCGTCACCCAGTCGGTAGGCCACGAAGGCGTGGGCGAACTCGTGGACCGGGAAACCGACGAGCAGGAAGATCGCGATGAGGATGAACTGTCGGGACTAGATCAACTGGCCGAGATTCACGGATACCTCTGGCGGCGGGTCCCGCGTATCGTAGCCGGGCCGACGGTCGGGGGCCGTGGCTGCCGGTCGAGTGCTCGGCGGCGACGCTCCGGCCCTCACAGTCGCGGCAGCAGGTCCGCCTTCTTCGCGTCGTACTCAGCCTCACTGATCGCGCCGCGGTCGCGCAGGTCGGCCAGATTGTGGAGCGTCCGGGTGATCTCATCCGGGCTGAGCGAGCGTGAGACGGCCGTCGTGTCCTCCAGGCTCGCCGGCGGACGGCACTCACGCGGCAGCCGGTACCGATGCCGGGACGCTTCCGGCCTCGAGCGGCATCCGGATCGGCGGGGCAGGCGCCAACCCTGCGCGCTCCATATCCAGCTCGTACTCGTGCTTGGCGTCCAGCATCGCCTTCTTGAACGATGACCGGACCCCGGATCATGCGGAAGTCCTCGATGCCGGCCTCCGCCGCTGTCAGGATCCGCAGGTCGCCATAGCCGAACAGCCGGCCGAACAGCGACTGTTCCAGGACCGCGTCGTTGATCTTCTCCAGCGAGCTGTCGGTGGCCCGGCGGTTGAGCACGCCCTCGACCTCGAGGACGCGGCGGTTGGTGAGGACGTACTCGCGGCTCACGTAGCGCAGGGCCGTCCAGGCGAAGACCACGAGCCCGGCGAGGTACATGAACGCGGTGATCCACAGCAGCACGGACCGGCACGCTCCCGGCGATCCCCTCGGTGTCGATGTTCGAGCCGATCCACAGCAGCGCGGATCCCAGCACGACCGCCAGGATCGTCCAGCGGGCGCCCCAGATGAAGATGAACGGGTGCTGCTTCTCCCGGTGGATGATCCGCTCGCCGGTCGAGAGCAGGCCGTCGGCATAGCTCATGCGTCGGGCTCTCCGGTCAGGCACGTGGATGGGCCCGACGATAGACGTCGCGGATCCGCTCGCCGGTGACATGCGTGTACAGCTGGGTCGTGGAGATGCTCGCATGACCGAGCAGCTCCTGGACGATGCGCAGGTCCGCGCCGCCTTCCAGCAGGTGGGTCGCGAACGAGTGGCGCAAGCGTGTGCGGGCTGACCCGGTCCGCGAGGCCGGCCTGCCGCGCGGCGGCCTTCACCGCAGCTCCACGCCTGCTGGCGGGCGAGCCGGCCGCCCCGGTCGCCCACGAAGAGTGGCCCGCCCCGGATCGGGACGACATGGCTCCGGGCCAGGAACCCGGGTCGCGGGCCGCCGATCCACAGGTCGAGATGATCGAGCGCGACGTCGCCGACCGGGACGAGGCGCTCCTTGTCGCCCTTGCCGATGACCCGCACGAACCCGCCATCGGTCGAGAGATCCTCGCGATCGAGCCGCAGCGCCTCGGTCACGCGCAGCCCGGCGGCGTACAGCAGCTCCAGGAGCGCCCGCGAGCGCAGGCGTCGGGCGTGGTCCGGCTCGGCCGGGTCGTCGCCGCCCGCCGCCTCGAGCAGGCGCTCGGTCTCGTCGATCGTCAACGTCTCGGGCAGCAGTCGCTGGGGCCTGGGAAGCTGGACGTGGGCGGCGATATCGCGCTCGATCAGGCCCTCGCCATAGGCGAACCGGTAGAAGCCCTTGAGCGCGGCGGCGCGGCGGCGGAGGCTGGACGGCGCCAGGCCGGGATCGCCGGGTCGGCCACGTCGCGTGCGTGCCGCGAGGTAGTCCACCGCCGCGTCTGGGGTCGTCGCCCAGCGCGCTGCGGACCCGCGGGCATCGGCGAAGTCGGCCAGGTCTCCGCGGTACGCCCGGATCGTCGCGTCCGACAGTCCGCGCTCCACCTCGAGGTACGTCAGGTAGTCCGCGATCGCCCGGTCCAGTGCGTCATCTCGGCATCCGATCCGGCCTCACCCGACGCCGGCGCCCTCGGCGCGCCAGGCCTCCGCTCGGTCGAGCAGCTCGCGGGCGGACGCCAGCGTGGCCTGTCCGCCGCCCTGTCCGCCCAGCATCTGGGCGAGTTCGACGATCCGGCCCTCGCGATCGAGCGCCTCGACCTCGGTGACGGTTCGGCCGTCCCGTTCGCGCTTGGCGATCCGGTAGTGGACGTCGGCATGCGCCGCGATCTGGGGCAGGTGGGTGACGCACAGGACCTGGTGGCGGCGAGCCAGCGCCCACAGGCTGCGACCGACCGGATCCGCACTGCGACCGCCGATCCCGGCATCCACCTCGTCGAAGACGAGGGTCGGCGTCTCATCGGCCTCGGCCAGGACCTGCTTGATGGCGAGCGCCACGCGCGACATCTCGCCACCGGACGCGATCCGGGCCAGCGGCCGGGCCGGCTCCCCAGGGTTGGGCGCCAGCACGAAGACGACCAGGTCCGCCCCGGCGGCATCGAATGCGACCGCGTCGCCGTCGAGCTCGATGGCCGCTTCATCCTCGGCCGCCGGTCGTCGGCCGATCGACACGTCGAAGATGCCGGCCGGGAACCCGAGCTCGACGAGGACCGCGGCGACGGCTCCGGACAGCGCGTCGGCGGCCGTGGCGCGAACGTCGGACAGCGCCGCGGCCGCCGCGGCGACGTCGGCCAGGAGTCGTGCATCGTCCGCCTCGCGCCTCGCCCGTTCGCCCTCGAGGCCGCGCAGGCGCTCGGCTTCAGCCGCTGCCCGCTCGCCGTGCTCGATGACGGTCGTCTCACCCTCGCCATAGCGGCGCTCGAGGGCGTAGATCGTCCCGAGCCGCTCCTCCATGGCCGCCAGCGCCCGCGGGTCGTGCTCCACGGACTCGGCCAGCAGACGGGCCTCGGCGGCGACATCCGCCAGCTCCGCCTCCAGTCCCGCCAGTCGCTCCACGAGCGGTTCGTAGCGCGGATCGACGCGCGCGACCGCGCGGGCCTCGCGCAGCGCCTGCGCGGTGACCTCGCGGGCGCCGCCGGGTTCGGCCGTCAGCGCGTCGTGGACGGCCTCGGACCCGCGGGCGATGGACTCGGCGTGCTGGGCCGCCGCGAGGCGACCGCGGATCTCGTCCGCTTCACCGGGTCGGAGTCGCGCGGCGGCGATCTCGGATGCCTCGTGCTCGGCGAGCTCCAGGCGGCGGACGAGTTCGTGCGGGCCGACCGCGAGTTCGGCCATCGCGGCCTGGTTCGCCCGCCAGGCCGACACCGCCATCGCCATCGCGGCCCGCTGGTCGGCGTGTCCGCCGTAGCCGTCGAGCAGGTCGCGCTGCCAGCGTTCGTCGAGCAGGCGCTGCTGATCGTGCTGACCGTGGATCTCGACGAGCGGCCCGACTTCGTCCGCGAGTCGCGATGCGGTCACCGTGGCGTCATCGAGCCGCGCCGTGGACCGGCCGCTGGCGGTCACCTCGCGGACGGCGATCCGGGGCTCCGGCAGATGGTCGAACAGCGCCTCCACCCGGGCGGTTTCGGCGCCATGCCGGACGAGGCTGGTATCGGCGCGCTCCCCGAGCGCGAGCCCGAGCGCATCGATCAGCAGGCTCTTGCCGGCGCCGGTCTCGCCGGTGATGACGTTCAGGCCCGGGCCGAGCGACAGCCGGAGGCGGTCGATGAGCGCCAGGTCCGTGACCGTCAGCTCCAGGAGGCGGCCGGTCGCCGTCGGACTCGTTCATCGAGCGGCCTTCACGACGGGAGCAGCTCCACCTTGTGGCGGAGCAGATCCCAGTAGGACAGCGCACCCGCCGGCTCGATCAGGCGGATCGGACGGTCGACGGCGCGGACCTCGACGGCGTCGCCGACCTGCAGCTCGAAGTCCTCCCGACCATCGATCGAGACGAGCGCCTCGAAGGCGTCCACCACCTCGCAGCGCACGACCTGGCGCGGGCCGACGACGACCGACCGGAACGCCGACAGGTAGGCGGCGATCGGCGTGATGATCAGGTTCCGGCTCACCGGGTCCACGATCGGGCCGCCGGCCGAGAACGAGTAGCCGGTCGAACCGGTCGGGCTGGCCACGATGAGGCCGTCGGCGAGGAACGTCGCGAGGTGCGTGCCGTCGATCGCGACATCGAGGCGGCACACCCGAGCCAGCGATCCGCGCGCCACGACGACGTCGTTGAGCGCGGCATGGCGATCGCCGTGGATCGGCCTGGTCGCCGCGCACGATCCGGGCCTCGAGGGTCATCCGCTCGTCGATCCGGTAGTCGCCGGCGACGACGAGGGCGAGGACGGACTCGAGTTCGCCCTGCCTCCGCCTTGGACAGGAACCCCACCTTGCCCAGGTTGATGCCCAGGATCGGGACGTCCACCTCGGCCACCGCCCGCGCCGCGCGCAGGAAGGTCCCATCGCCACCGAGCACGACGACGACGTCGGTCGTCGGGAGCTCGATGAGCTGTGCGGCCAGGTCGGCCGCCTGGAGGGTCCACTGGTCGATGCCGCGCGAGCTGGCACCAGCCGGCGGCGCGCTCCGCGAGCTCGACCGCGTCCGCGTTCGTCGGGTTGTAGGCGAAGCCGATGCGCTTGACGGTCATACCGCAGGCACTCCCACGGCCTCGTCGATGCGCTCGCCGATCTCCGCGCATCCCGGGCCGCGGGCAAGGTCGAGCAGGAACTCGCGGTTGCCCTCGGGGCCGGTGATCGGCGAGGCGATGACGGCACGGGTGCCGAATCCGATCGCCTGGGCGCTTGCCACGACCTTCTCCAGGACCTCGCGATGGATCGCCGGGTCACGCACGACACCGTGATCGGTCCGGCCGCGACCGGCCTCGAACTGGGGCTTCACCAGCGGGACGACGTGGGCGCCGGGCGCCAGGGTCGAGGCCACCGGGCCGAGGATGAGCGCCAGCGAGATGAACGACACATCGATCGCGGCGAGCGCGATCGGATCCGGGAGCGAGTCGGCCGTCAGGTCGCGGGCGTTGGTCCGCTCCATCGAGACGACCCGCGGATCCCGGCGGAGCAATTCGGCCAGTTGTCCACGACCCACGTCCAGAGCGTAGACCCGTGTCGCGCCGCGCTGCAACAGGACATCGGTGAACCCGCCGGTCGACGCGCCGACGTCCAGGCAGACCAGCGCCGGCGGGATCGATCCCGAACGCATCGAGCGCGGCTGCGAGCTTGTGGCCGCCCCGGCTGACGTACGGGCTCGGCTCGATGACGACGACGGTCGTGTCCTGGGCGATCAGGTCGCCGGCCTTGCGATCGAGCCGGGCCGCGTCGCCCTCCCCCACCCTGACCTTGCCGGCCATGACCAGCGCCTGGGCGCGCGACTGCGCGACTCGACCAGGCCACGCTCCACGAGGAGCTGGTCGAGGCGCATCCGTTCCGGTCTGGCGTCGAAGCCGCGGGACTCACCCGCCTATCGTGGCACAGCCCCCTGCACCGGGGCTCACCCGGCCGACGTTCAGCGGCGGGTCAGGCGCCGAGGTCGCGCGGGCACGACGCTCGCGACTCTAGTCGCCGATCGCGCCGCGAGTCAGGCCGGATCGTGCCTTCAGTGGACCCGTACTGTGAGTCGCCGACGGAATGCGGCACGTCCGACGGCCTCGACGGGAAGGCGCGACTGTGGTCGCGGACCGGCCCAAGCGTGCTCGACAGCGGCTTCGAGCGGAAATGTCGCGACTGGGAGTCGCCGATCGGCTGGGAAGGCCCTCCTGCCCCGTGCCAGAGCGCACTGGGTCTAGACTCCGCGACTGTGAGTCGCGCCCTGCAACGGTAAGGGCTCGCGTCCACGATCGTGCGCACAGATAAGCCCCAGGTAAGGCCATCTGGTTCCATGCCGCCATGACGCTCACGCAAGGCGTCCGTCGCGCGGGAGACGGCCCGTCGGCTCTTCGCCTGACCAGGAGTATCGGCGAGGATATCCATCGACTGCGCGACCGAAGCGGGCGTCTCCCTGGGCGCGACTCGTCGGCCGCGTCGGCGTCGATCAAGTCGCACATCGTGCGGATCGAGGCAGGACGGGCACAGCCGAGCCTCGAGCGTCCTGATCGCGATCGGTGTGGCCCTCGGTGCGGATCTCAGCCTTCGCTACTTCCCGGGTGCCGGCCCTCGACTGCACGACCGCTTCCAGGCCGCCGATGGTCGAGACGTTGATCCGCGCCGCTCGACCGTCGCTGGCAGGTCCGAGCTCGAGGTGCCGGTCTGCAACCGGCGCGAGGCGTGATCGACGTCGTCCTGACGCGACCGGCCGCGACCGACCGTCGTCGCCGTCGAGGTCTAGTCCGAGTTGCGGCGCCTCGAGCAACAGATCCGCTGGAGCGACGAGAAGGCGGAGGGATTCGTGGCGTCAGCTCGAGCGGAACGCCGTGCCTGGAAGCCGCCCGATCGTCTCGAGGCTGCTCGTCCTCCGCTCGACCGTCGCGACCCGGGAGATCGCCCGGCGATACGAGGCGACGCTCGCGGCGGCGTATCCGGCGCGCACCGCACGATGCGATCCTGGCGCTGACGACGTCCGACGGCGGCCTGGCCTGGTCCGGCATCGTCTGGATGCGACTCGATGCGACGGGCAGCGCTGACGCGCTCCTCCGCCGAGCGCGACGCCCGAGGCGTCAGGTCGACTGGAGCCGCGTAGAGCTCGCGGCGGGCGCCGACCCGCATCGCCACAGGGCCACGGTTCGCCGTCGCCGAGAGCCAACGGCGCCGCGACGAGCCAAGCCGATGAAGCCGACTTGCAGCGCTGAACGGAAGGCGAACATCCTGCCCTGCAGAGTTCCGTGACAGCGACCTCAGACGCCGAGTGGTCCCGCCGCGACGTCCGCGAGCCGATGGCCAGCGCCGCTGGCCACCAGCGACCGACGCCGGCGACCTGGTCGGCCGACGACGGTTGTCTGGTCCAAGCCGGCCTTGCGTCAGCCCTTCGCGCCGGCGGGCGAGGCACCGGGGACAGCCTGGAGCGCGTCGAGCGTCTCGCGAACCTGGTCCGGCGAGCCCGGCACGAGTCCAGCCGCAGCACGCGCCGCAGGTCCGCGACGGAGCCATGGTCCACGAAGCGGTCGCCCGGGATCCCACGATGTGCACCGCGACCTCGCGAAGGGCCGCGATCGGTGAGGCGCGCCTCCTCGAACAGCTCGAGCACGCCGCTGCCGAATCCGCCGGTGACGACGCTCTCCTCGAAGGTCACCACGAGCCGCTTGCCGCGGGCCTGGTCCAGGATCAGCTGGCCGTCGAGCGGCTTGGCGAACCGGGCGTTGATGACGCCGACCGACCAGCCCTCGCCGGCAGGGCATCGGCCGCCTCCAGCGCGCGCGCCACGATCGGCCCGAAACCCACGAACAGGACGTCGCTGCCTTCGCGCAGGACCTCGCCACGCCCGACCGGGATGACCGACGGCTCGACGGCCGGCAGCCCGAACCCGGCATCGCGCGGGTAATGCAGCGCGAACGGGTGATCCTGGCTGAACGCCGTATGCAGCAGGGAGCGCAATTCCTGCTCGTCGCGCGGGCTGGCGATGACCAGGTTCGGGCAGCTGGCGCTGCGCCGGCAGGGTGAACATCCCCTGGTGGCTGGTCCCGTCCTCACCGACGAGGCCGGCCCGGTCCACCGCGAGCAGGACCGGCTGGTCGTTCTGGCAGACGTCGTGGACGGTCTGGTCGAACGCACGCTGCAGGAACGTCGAGTACAGCGCGACGACCGGTCGCAGCCCGCCGAGCGCCAGGCCGGTCGCGAACGTCACCGAATGCTGCTCGGCGATCCCGACGTCGAAGAACCGATCCGGGAACTCGGCCTGGAACCGGGCCATGCCCGGTGCCCGGTCGGCATCCCCGCGGTGATCCCCACGATCCGGCGGTCCGTCCGGGCGAGTTCGATCAGCTCATCGGCGAAGACCGCCGTGTAGTTCGGGGGCTTCTTCGGTGCCTCGACCGCCGCGCTCGGCGGCGCGGCATCGTCCGCCATCGACTCGGCCGGCATCGGCACGGCACCCGACGCCGGTGCGGACGCCGCCGTCACCCGGCCCGGGTCGTGCGCATCGGCGCCGGGCGACAGCGTCATCGGAGGCAGGGCGGCCCCGTGGAAGCCGACCTGGTCCGCCTCGGCCGGTCGGAAGCCTCGACCCTTCTGGGTCCGGACGTGGACGAGGATGGGACCCGGCATCTCCAGGGCGCGTCCGAGCGTCTCGAGCAGCGCGTGCATGTCATGCCCGGGCACGACGCCGATGTAGGTGAGGCCGAGGTCCTCGAAGAGCTGGCCCGGCTGGGCGAGATTGACGACGGACTTCCGGATCCGCTGGCTCCACTCCAGCGTCGTCGGACCGACGACCGGGATCCGCTCCACGGTCCGGTCGTAGGCGCCCTTGGATCTGGCGCCACGCGGTGGACATCTTGATCTGCGAGAGGTACTTGCTGAACGCGCCGACCGTCGGGCTGATCGACATCTCGTTGTCGTTGAGCACGATCAGCATCTGGGTCTGGCGATGCCCGATGTCGTTGAGGGCCTCCAGCGACAGGCCGCTCATGAGCGCCGCGTCGCCGACCACGACGGCGATGCGCTCCAGGCCGTGCCGGATGTCGCGCGCCTCGGCCAGGCCCTCGGCGATGGACAGGCCGGTGCCCGCGTGACCGCCATCGAACACGTCGTGCGGCGACTCGGAACGCCTCGGGAAGCCTCCCACGCCATCGAGCTGGCGCAACGTGCCGAACCGCTCGAGGCGGCCCGTCAGGAGCTTGTGCGGGTAGGCCTGGTGGCCGGTGTCCCAGACGATCCGGTCGCGCGGCGACTCGAGCAACCGGTGCAGGGCGATCGTCAGCTCGACGACACCGAGCGACGACCCGAGGTGGCCGCCGGTCTGCGCGACGGTCCCGATGATGGTCTCGCGGATCTCGACGGCCAGTTGCGCCAGCTGGATCTCGTCCATGCCGCGCAGATCGGCCGGGCCGTGGAGGTTCGACAGGATGGACACGGTGGCAGGCGACTCCTGGGGTGCGGCGTGGATGCGGTGTCCGATGGCGGCGTCAGTGTAAACCTGTTCCCTGCAGGTCGCTTGTTTCACGCGTCGAGATCAGGCCTCGTCCGCGGCCTCGTCCGGTCGAACGTCGCGGGCCGCCAGGGCGCCGCCCGCCTGGGCCATCAACTGCTGGACCGTGAGTTCCGCCTCGGTGAGCAGCCGCTCGCAGCGGGCCTGCAGCGCGACGCCTCGCTCGTACAGGGCGATCGAGGCTTCCAGCGGCTGTCCGCCGGACTCGAGGTCCGCCACGGCACGCTGGAGCTCGACCAGGGCCTCGTCGAAGCGACAGTGCCTCGATCGTCGGATCGGTCGTGGGTCCAGTCGTGGGTTCAGTCGTCGTCACCGGGTCCCTCATCGTCGTCCGCGGTGTCCGCAGCCGTCGCGTCGCGTGTCCGCGTCCTCGCGGAGTCCATCAGCCGTCCGAGCCGTGGGCCGATCAGCATACCGATCCCGATGGCCCACCACCAGCATGATCGCGACAAGCCCGGCGAACACCACCAGGCTGCCGAGCTCATTCACGTGTCGTCTGCGCGGTCGCGAGGCCGGTCGGCGGCGATCGCGTCGAGTCCGCCATGGGCCACCCGAACGTCGAGCCGGGTCCCCGCCGGCGCCTGGGCCGGATCGCGCAGGATCGATCCGTCCCGTGCCACGCCGGACGATCGCGTACCCGCGTTCCAGCGTCGCCTGAGGCCCGAGCACCGCCAGCGCCGCGCCGGCCGTCGCGAGGTCCCTCCGCGCCGTGGACGGCTCGTCGCGACGCCGACATCGTGCAGGGCACGCGTTCGGCCCAGCCGCGCCCGTTCTCCGGCCAGACGGCCGGCCACGGCGCCGAGTCGCACGATCGAGCAGCAGGCCCACCCGCTCGCGCGACATCGCGAGTCGCGCCACCGGGTTCGCCCGATCGAGGGCTCGCCGCTCCGCCGCCAGGCGCGTCGTCGCCTCGGTCAGGCGGCGTGTCGCGACCGCGTCCAGGCGCCGGCGCGCGACGCCAAGGTTCGCGACGAACTCCGCGCGGTCCGGTACGACGATCTCCGCTGCAGCCGATGGCGTCGGCGCGCGCACGTCGGCCGCAAGGTCGCGAGGGTCACGTCCGACTCGTGCCCGACGCCCGACACGACCGGCAGCGGGTGCGCCACGACGGCCCGGACGACCGCTCGTCGTTGAACGCCCAGAGGTCCTCGAGCGATCCGCCGCCGCGGGCCAGGATCGTCACCGCCGGGGCCGTGTCGGCTCGACCCGCCGCCGCCTCGGACGCCAGGTACGCCTCGAGTCGCCGGAACGCCGCGAGCAGGCTCGCTGGAGCGCCGTCGCCCTGGACCTGGGCCGCCACGAGCACCACTCGGGCCAGCGGCCAGCGGCGCGCCAGCACATGGCAGATGTCCTTCCAGACCACGCCCGTCGGACTGGTGATGACCGCGATCGTGGCCGGCCGGCTCGGCAGGCGACGCTTTCGCGCGCCATCGAACAGGCCCTCGGCGGCGAGGCGGACCTTGAGCGCCTCGAATCGGAGGGCCAGGTCGCCGACCCCAGCCGGCTGGATCGTGTCCACGTAGAGCTGGAGCCCGCCGTTGGGCTCGTACAGGTCGATCCGGCCATGGGCCACGACCCGCAGGCCCGTCTGCGCCTCGAACGCCGAGCGCAGGCGGTCGTCGCGGAACCAGACGCACTGAAGCTGGCTGCGCTCGTCCTTCAGGGCGAAGTAGGCGTGCCCGGCGGACGAGATCGTGACCCGGCTGATCTCACCCTCGACCCACAGGTCGGCCAGTCGCGGATCGGCCCGCACCGCCTCCCGGATGGCACGGGCGGCCTCGCAGACGCCCAGCACGCGAACGCCGAACGTCCCGGGCGGTGGGGCCTCGCCGGTCACCGTTGCGGGAACCGATCGCCGGCCGAGGTGGGCCAGGAGCTTGCGCGATCCATCACGATCCGGCGGGACCCAGCACGCGTCCCGCCTAGACCCGGGTCTGGTATTCCCCGGTCCGCGTATCGACGCGGATCGTGTCTCCAGGCTCGACGAAGATCGGCACCTGGACGATCAGACCGGTCTCGGTGGTGGCCGGCTTGCGCGCGCCGCTCTGGGTGTCGCCGGCGAAGCCCGGTTCCGTCTCCACGACGGCAAGGTCGACCGTGATCGGGACCTCGACGCCGATGGTCTCGCCCTGGTAGCTGGTCCGATCCAGGGTCATCCCGTCCTTGAGGTACTTGGCCGTCTCGCCGAGCTGCTCGGTGGTCATCACGAACTGGTCGTAGGTGTCGTTGTCCATGAAGTGGTAGTCGTCGCCGTCCTTGTACAGGAACTGGACCGGTCGCTTCTCCATGGACGCCCGCGGCCACTTCGTGCCGGCCTGGAACGACCGCTCGACCGTCTGGCCACGCTTGATGTTGCGCAGGGTGATCCGGACCTGGGCGGACCCGCGACCCATCTTGATGTGGTGGTAGTCGAGGATCTGCCACAACTCGCCGTCGAGTTCGATGGCGACGCCCTTCTTGAGTTCTCCGGTGCTGATCATGGTGGGCTCCTGGCGAGCGTGCCGGACGAGGAGGTCCGACCGGTCGTGGGCTGGGGTTGACGATCGCGATCGTAGCAGAGGGGTCCGTGCCGGCCCCGCAGCTAGCGCCCGACGACCACGACCTCGCGCGGGAATCGGGTCAATCGTTCCACCCGGCCGGCGGCACCGTCGAGCGCGACCAGGTCCTCGATCCGAACGCCGGTCTCGCCCTCGTAGTAGATGCCGGGCTCGACGGAGAACACGGTCGGACTCGGCAAGGGTGTCGTCGCCGCCCGCGTTCCGAGGCTGGGCGCCTCGTGGACGGCCAGGCCGATGCCGTGCCCCGTCCCGTGCCCGAAGTGGTCGCCGTGGCCCGCCGCCGAGATCAGGTCTCGACCGACGGCATCCAGCGATCGCCCATCCGGGAGCGGCGGACCCGCCGCCAGACCGGCCCCCGCCGACACGGCACGCTCCAGCTCCTCGATCACGGCCGACTGCGCGCGAGCCACGACCTCGTAGATCGCGAGGTCACGCTCGCGTGGCTCACCGACGAAGAGGGTTCGCGTCATGTCGCTTCGGTAGCCCGCGACGTTCGCGCCGAAGTCGAACAGCAGCACGGCACCATCGAGGACCGGCCGATCGCCCGGCGCGCCGTGCGGGAGGGCGGCCTGGGGTCCAGACAGGCACGCGACGTCGAAGGCAAGGGCCTGGGCGCCACCGGTCCGGATGAGCCACTCCAGGCGGAGCGCGAGATCCGCCTCGGTCGACCCGGGCTTGATGTCGGGCAGCGAGCGTGGCCAATGCGCGGTCGGCGACCGCGCAGGCGGCGTCGATCCGCTCAAGCTCTGCCGGATCCTTGATCGCTCGGTCCGCCTCGATCCATCCCTCGACCGGGACGAGCTCGACGCCGGGCGCCGCGGCGACCAGCCGCTCCCAGGTCGCATGGGCAAGGAACCCGGCTTCCACGGCCACCCGCCGTGCCCCGACGGACGCCAGCAACGCGGACCAGCGCTCGGGCAGGTCGTGGTAGGCGGCGACAAGGCGCGCGTCGGGTGCCTCCCGGCGGGCCTGGATCGTGTACCGCGTGTCGGCCAGGACGACCACCTCGTCTGCCGACACGAGGAACCTTCCGGAATCGCCGGCGACCTTCTCTTCGCCATCACCCAGTGAGAACCCGGTCAGGTAGCGCGTGTGCTCCGGCCGGACGCCGAAGTAGGCGTCCACGTCGGCCGCCGCGAAGCGGTCCCGAAGCCTGTCCAGGCGCGCCGGCCGCGCCGCCCGATCGGACGCCTCCCAGCCCTCCCGCTGCCGCGGCGACGGCGGCCCGGCGAAGTCCCCGGGGGCCGGCCAGTCACGGGCCAGCATCAGTACCCGTACTTCTTCAGGTTGGCCTGGTGCTGCTTGTAGCTCTTCGCGAACGCGTGGGCACCCGCGCCATCCGGGATCGCCACGAAGTAGATGTAGCCGGCCGACGTGTTCGGCTCGAGGGCGGCGTCCAGTGACGGCAGGCTTGGCGTGGCGATCGGTCCCGGGATCAGCCCGGCGGACTGATACGTCTGGAAGCCCTGCAGCGCCTCGGGTACATCGATGTCGGCCAGCGGCTTGCCCGGCGGCGTCCAGAAGGCGAACTTCTGCCAGTCATCGAACGGCATGTCCGCCAGGCTCATCGTGTCGATGGCGTAGAAGACCGTCGGATCCGAATTGAGGATCGGGGCGATGCCCTTGTACCCGTCGATCCGGTTCTGGTAGACACCGGCGATCGTTGGGCGTTCATCGTCAAGCACCGCCTCGCGCTCCACGATGGAAGCGAGCGAAAGCACCTGGTAGAAGTCCAGCCCACGGACCTTTGGCACATCGAGTCGGTCTGGGCCGACGTTCTCGTAGAACCCGTCCAGCATCTGGCGGATCAGCTCCTCGGGCGTCGTGTCCGGGAGGACTCGATAGGTGGCCGGCCAGAGGAACCCCTCCAGCGATGCGCCCTCGGGGGCATCCTTGAGGATCTTTCCGAGCCACGGGTAGTCGGCGATCAGGTCGGCCGGTGGGTTCTTCGCCAGGTCGTAGAAGTCCTTCGGGTCCATATCCAGGGGCAAGGTCTGCAGCTTGGCGGTGATCTGCTCGAGGCGGAGACCCGTACGCAATCCGATATCGACATACGGGATCTCGGGTGGCGCGAGCAGAGCGCGTCACCAACTGGTCCGGGGTCATGTTCTTGCGGAGCACGAACGTGCCCTGCTGCAGCGAGCCCGTGAGATCGCGGTCGATGGCCTCGAAGACGAATGCCCGGCTGTCGACGAGCAGACCCTCCGCTTCGAGACGATCGGCGATCGACGAGGCGGTGTCCCCCTGCGCAACGAGGAATTCGATCTGCGCGGCGTCGGATGAGGCCGGGGTGGTCAATGCCGCGCCAAGGTCCTCGCGGACCATGTCCCTGACGAACGGGAGGTGCAACGCCGCCGGATTGTCCGCGGCGACGCTCATGATCACGGCATTCGCGATCGGGCGGAGGGCGGTGAAGGACACCACGAGGACGATCCCGGCCAGGATCAGGGCGAACAGCAGGAACTTGAGCAGCCCGATGAGGCCATGCGACCCACCACCGCCGCCGCGTCCGGGTTGGCCTCGACCGCCATACCGGGCCGGATCCGGGTAGACGGACATGGCTTCGGTGGCATACGCGTCCTCGTCGTACGGGCGCGCCTGGGATCGCTTGTCGCGCGGGCCTCCGCCGGAGCGGATGGTCATCGGCTGTTCTCCTGGACGTCGGGGGTCAGGGTCATGGACGCCCGACGCCCGGCGCGTGTGTCGAGTTCGTCCTGCAGGATGATGGCTGCGGCCTCCCGGTCGACGCGCGCGCGGTAGGCGTCGCGCTGGGTCTTGCTGGGCGGGCCACCGGAGCGTCCGCGCTTCATCGGTCCCAGCCGCGTCTCGGCCAGGTGGCTGGTCAGCCGTTCGTCCCGGAGGGTAACTCGAACGGCCAGATGTGCGTCCGGATCGCCTCCACCCAGGTCCGGGTGAGGGCCGCCTGCGACCCCTCCTGGCCGGCTGCCTCGAATGGGAGGCCGATCACCAGCTCGACGATCGCGTGCGCCTCCATCAGGGCGCCAAGGCTCACGGCGTCCTCGGTCGCCGTCCTGGCGCGCCGCAAGGTCGTCAGCGGGCGCGCGGGGCTCAGCTCGTCTTCGGCCAGGGCGATCCCGATCCGCCGCTCTCCGAGATCCACGCCCAGCAATCCGGTCATGGAGCGGGGCTGGTCCGCGGGTCCTTCGGTCGGGTCCGTGTCCACGGTGAGATCGACGCGGTTCGCGAACGTCGGGATCGTGCTCACCCAGTCCGGCGAGAGCAGGATGGTCGCCGTGCCGTACGGGGCGAGGATCGCCGCAGCCTCGTCCGGCGTCTTGCCGAGGACCATCGCCTCCAACTCGGCCGGGTCGAGCACGGCGACCTGTGTCGCGCTGGCGGTGACCGGGAAGGTCACCTCGCCGCCGATGACGACGGCCGGCCCCACGGTCACCTCGATGGAGCCCTCGACGAGCTCGGATCCGCTGGCGACGCTCTCGAGCAGACGCGTCTCGGCGATCGCGGCCACCGGCTCGTCGTTCACGGCGACGACCGTGCCCGTCGCGCTCAGTCCGAGTTCGAACGATGCCGCCTCGGTGCCGACGAGGGTAGCCGGATCCACCGACGGCGTGGCCTCGCCCAGGCTGGCGGTCTCGGGGAAGACGGTCGAGCCGGGCGGCGCGAGCGCCGGGTCCGCCAGCTGTTCCTCGAACTCGGCCTGCAGGGCGACCTCCAGGGCGGCCAGCGCGGCGTCCACGTCCTTCTGTGTGATCTTGGGGAATTCCTCGCGCGTCCCGCCGGTCGTGGCTTCAGGATTGTTGACCGACAGGGTCAGCGGACTCTCCCCCCTCGGGATCGTCAGGATGGTGTTCGGCTCGAGGTTGCCGTCAGGGCCGGGCTTCACCGCGGTCACGCCGACGGATGCGGACTTCGGGACGATCTGGAGGCCGACGAGCGACGCCGCCCCGACGGTGACCGACTTGTTCGTGCGGAAGCGGATGCCACCCGGGGCGCTCACGATGCTTCCCGCCGGGATCGTGTTGGCCGATGTGAAGTCCACGTTACGGAACCGGACCGTGCCCGTCGCGGCCGTCTCCTCGACCCGTTTGCCGGTCGCCGGGAACGTGTCGGTGGTGGCAACGTCCACGCTCAGGGTCTCCGCTGGGACCGTTCCGGCAGAGACGTCGGGCTCCGTCGATGGACGGATCGGCGACGACGGTGAGCTGGATCGGCCCGAGCGTCTCGGTCTTCGGCGTCACGACGATGGTCGCCGACGGCAGGAAGAGGTAGGCGCCCACCGCTCCGACGAGCAACGCCAGGCCCAGCACGGCCAGGCCGATCGCGATCGGGGTCGCGACGGCTGCCCCGGCCTGGGGGTGTGACCGTGACCGTGGCAGGGCGGGAAGGCTCCACCGCCCAGGTGTCGGGTCGGTCGTCGGGCGCGGCTCGTGTGGCAGTCGCCGCCGGGACCGGGGCGGCTCCCGTCGACCGCCGGCGGCGCGGCGACGGGCGGTCGACCGCAGGTGCCTCGACACGGGCGGTCTCGACGTAGGCGCCAGGGTCCGCAGCCGCGGCTCCGGCGGCAGCCGCGGCTCGCTTGGCGCGGCGGACCGCGGCCGCGCTGGATGGGCGCCTCGCGGTCCCGTCACCACGTCGGTCCCGGCCGCCGCCGCTGCGGCACCGGCGGCCGCTCCCCCACCGACGTCGCGCTCGGCCCCAGCGACTCCTCGTACTCACCGACGCTGGCGAAGACGGGCAGGCCCGCCGAGGCCGCCAGCGCCCGGGTCGCCGCGTCGCTGGCGATGACCGACAGGCGCTTCTCGTGGGTCATGGCATCGCGGGCGAGGAGTCGGAAGTTGATCCTCGACGTCGCCACACGCGAGCCGTACGGCAGGACGACGGCGACCCGCCCGGACGGCGACGGCCCGGACGCGCGCGGCGGCCGACGTGATCTCGTCGTCGACGTCGAGGTAGAGGATGCCGTTCGCCATGGTCAGACCTTCATCGCGCGAAGGACGCGGCGCAGGGCGACGTCCAGGGCGTCCTGGCTCGTCTGCAGTTCGATGGCCTGGTAGGCCAGGCCCAGCGGCGTCACGTCCTGCTGGTCGACGAGCAGGTCCGTCGCGTCGGAGATCGTCTCGATCTGGTCCGGCGACATGATGGTGACTTCCGGCGGGCGGGCGAACGGGAGGTGCCCCCAGAACGCCTCGGTCGCCAGGGCTGCGCCGATCTCGGGCAGGCGCGAGCCTCCGCCGCACAGGAAGATCCGGCCCGGGAGCAGGTCGCCACCCGAGAGCTCCTCCATGACCAGCTCGACGCCGGCGGCCCAGACCCGGACGTCGTCGCCGATGATGGCGGCCAGGGCGTCCCCGGACTCGCCGGCGAGCCCGCGCGCGTAGTCCACCTTGGTCGACTCGGCGCGCGGGAAGGGCAGGTCCATCCGGTCGGCGATGCTCTTGGTGAAGGCGCGGCCGCCGAGCGCGAACATGCGCGTGCCCTCGATCCCGCCCTGGCGCACGAGCGCGACGTCCGTGGTCCCGCCGCCCACGTCCACGAACAGGGCGCCGGCCTGGCGGATCTGGTCGCTGCCCAGCACGCGGGCCACCGCGTAGGGCTCGGCCACGATCTCGAGGAGTTCGAGGTCCAGCTGCGAGGCCACGCTCTGCAGGGCGCCCAGATGCACGAGCGGCGCGAACGCGTTGAAGATGCCGATCTTGACATGGCGGCCCTGGAACCCGACCGGGTTGGTCAGGGCATAGCCGTCGATCGAGGCACCCGTCACGGCAGCGTGGACGAGCCGGACGTCCACGTGGGGCAGGCCCGTCTCCCACGTGATCGCCCGCTCGGCCTCGTGCAGCGCCTCGCGCTGGACGGTGTCGATGAGCTTCTGGAGCTCGCCCTCGGTGATCGGCTGGTCCGGCTTCCGCCGTTCCTGGCTGTGGGTCGTGGTGAAGCCCTTGACGAGCTCGCCGGCGATGCCGATGACCACCTGGCTCGGCCGGAAGCCGGCCATCTCCTCGGCTTCCTGGAGGGCCACCGCGCAGTTGTCGACGACCGCGGCGATGTCGGCGACCGTGCCCGACTGCATGTGGGACAGCCCCTGGCGTTTCCGCCCGACGCCGCGGACGGTGCCGTGACCCGTCGGGATCGATGTCGAAGACGAGCGCCTTGGCGAACTCGGTGCCGACGTCCAGCGCGGTGCAGGCGGCGAGGGCCTGGTCCCCGTCGCGTTGCCAGATCCGTCGCCAGAACGCCATCAGGCCTCCTGTCCGAGGGTGGCCGCGATCGCCGCCAGGGCATCCGCGATGCCGTCGCGGCGCGTGCCCCGACCCTGGGCCATGTTCGGACGTCCGCCGCCGCGACCGCCGAGCGACGGCATGGCGGCGGTCACCAGGTCGCCGGCGGAGATGCCGCGCTCGACCAGGTCGTCGGACACCGCCACGAACAACTGGGGCTCGTCGGCATCGAGCACGAGCGCCACGACCCCCGAACCCATCGCCTTGCTGACATCGCGCGCCGACGCCTTGAGGGCATCCATCGAGTCGAACGGGAGGGCGGCCGACACGAGCCGCACGCCGGGCCGGATCTCCGCGGCGCCCGCCGCGAGCGCGGCCGGCGTCGGAAGGCCGGCCCCGCCCCCGGCCTTGAGCCGCCGCTTCGCTTCACGCAGTTCCTCCTGGAGCGCGGCGATCCGGTCCGGGACGGCGTCGATAGCCTGTGCGCCGACGGCCTCCGCGGCTCGCTCCAGCGTGAGGAACCGCTCCCGGGCCAGGGCATCGGCCGCGGCGCCGGTCACCGCCTCGATCCGGCGCATCCCCGAGCCGATGCTGCGCTCGCCGGTGATCACGAATCCGCCGATCTGGCCGGACGCCCGGCAATGGGTGCCGCCGCACAGCTCGAAGCTGTAGTCCTGGACGCGGATCGTCCGGACGGTCTCGCCGTACTTCTCGTCGAAGAACGCATCGGCGCCGCCTTCGATCGCGTCCGCCATGGGCATGAACGCGATGGCGACGGGCCGATCGTCGCGGACGATGCGGCGGACCTCGTCCTCGATGGCGCGCGTCTCGTCGGCGGTCAACCCGCGTTCCAGCGGGAAGTCGAACCGGAGGTAGTCGGGCGTCACGAGCGAGCCGGCCTGGCGGGCGCGGTCGCCGACCACGTTGCGCAGCGCGCGGTGCAGCAGATGGGTCCCCGTGTGGTTGCGCATCGTGTGGGCGCGCCGCTCGGCGTCCACCTCCGCCGCCACGGTCTCCCCGACCCGCAGCCGGCCATGCAGCGTGCCGCGATGGACGACCAGGCCACCGAGCGGCTTCTGGGTATCGGTGACCGTGAACAGCTCGCTCCCGCCGCCGGGTTCGCGCAGCACGCCAAGATCGCCGACCTGGCCGCCACCCTCGGCGTAGAACGGCGTCCGGTCGAGCACGACCTCGGCCTCGCCGTGGCCGGTCAGCTCATCGAACTCCATGCCGTCGCGGATGATCGCGACCACGCGACCCTCCGCCGAGGTGGTCTCGTAGCCGAGGAACGTCGTGTCGCCGGCGCGACCCTGGATCGCGCCGTACAGGGCCCCGGATTCGGCGTGCCTGGTGAGCTGGGCCTTCTTGCCCGAGCGACTCCGCTCGCGCTGCTCGGCCAGCGCGCTATCGAAGGCGGCGCGATCCACGCCGACGCCGTACTCGGCCGCCAGCTCGACGGTCAGGTCGATCGGGAAGCCGTACGTGTCGTGCAACTTGAAGGCGAGGTCGCCGGCGACTCGCGGGACATCGGCCGGCAGTTCCTCGGGACGCCGGCCGACGACGCGGTCCGCATCGGTGAGCGCCCGCAGCGCGGTCTCGAGCTGGCCCGGTGCCCGGCATCCAGCGTCCGGGCGAACTGGGTCTCCTCGCGGGCGATCGCGGCCAGGATCTCCTCGCGCCGCTCGACCAGGTGGGGATAGGCCGTCCCCATGACCTCGATGACGACCGCGGCCGCCTCGGCCATGAACGGCTCACGCCGGCCCAGCAGGCGGCCATGGCGGACGGCCCGCCGCAGGATCCGTCGCAGGACGTAGCCGCGGCCCTCGTTGGACGGCAGCACGTCGTCGGCGATCAGGAAGGTGACGGCCCGCGAGTGGTCGGCGATGACCTGGTAGCTGAAGCGCTCGGCCTCGAACGCGTCCGGGTCGTGCCCGATCAGCTCGCGCATGCGAGCGTGGATCGGGGTGAACAGGTCCGTGTCGTAGTTGGTCGGAACCTGCTGGAGGACGCTGGCGAGCCGCTCGAGGCCGAGGCCCGTGTCCACGCTCGTGAACGGCAGCGGCGAGCGCCCGTCCGCTCGCTGATCGAACTCCATGAAGACGAGGTTCCAGATCTCGAGCCAGCGCGGGCAGTGCTCATCGTGATCGGGAACGCAGTGGGGACCCTCGGAGAACTGCTCGCCGCGATCGAAGTGGATCTCGCTGCACGGCCCGCAGGGTCCGGTGTCCGCCATCCGCCAGAAGTTCTTGTCGTCGCCGTGGTCGACGTCGCCCCAGCGCGCCATCCGCTCGGGCGGCAGGCCGATCTCGTCACGCCAGATCGCCCAGGCGACCTCATCGTCCGTGTAGGTCGTGGCCGCCAGCCGGTCGCCGGGGATGCCCATGTCGCGGGTCAGGAACTCCCAGGCCCAGTGGATCGCCTCGCGCTTGAAGTAGTCGCCGAAACTCCAGTTGCCGAGCATCTCGAAGAGGGTGTGGTGGCGCGGCGTCCGCCCGACCTCCTCGAAGTCGTTGTGCTTGCCCGCGACGCGCAGGCAGCGCTGGTAATCGACCGCCCGCGTATACGACCGCGTCTCGGCGCCCGTGAACACTTCCTTGAACTGGACCATGCCGGAGTTCGTGAACAGCAGCGTCGCGTCGCCGGCCGGCACCAGGCCGGCGCTGGGGACGGCCGTGTGCCCGCGCTCCTCGAAGAACTCGACGAACCGTCGCCGGATCTCGGACGCGGGCAGCGCGACGATGCGGGGATCTGGGATCTGGTCGGGAGGCGGCATCGAACGCAATGGTAACGAACCCTGCGTGTGCCGCGGGTCCGGTCGATGGAGGGCACCGGAAGGAGCGCGCCGCGTGCCCGTCGAACGCCGCGGATCGCCGGCGACGCCCCGCCTGCGACTCTCAGCCACGTCTCAGGATCAGTGGCGAGGATCCCGTGGAACGCAACGCAGCCTGAGGTTCCCCCGATGACGCCACACGACACGCAGCCGGCCATACGCCGGGCCGATCGACGACCCCGATGACGACGACCGGCTGATCGGGCGCGTCCTGACCCGACGGGAAGTCCTGGCCCTCATGGGGTTGGCCTCCATCGGGATCGCGCCGCCGCCTGCGCGCCAGCCGCCATCGGTTCGAGCGGGACCAGTGCGACCGCCGGAGGGAGCGCCGGACCGTCGGCCGTGGCCGGTCTCCCGTCGAGCTCGCTGCCGTCCTGCGTCGTGGTCCCGGAACTGACCGAAGGGCCGTATTACGTCGACGAGAAGCTGGAGCGCTCGGATATCCGGATCGACACGTCGACCGGGGCACCGGCGGACGGCTCCGTCCTGCGCATCGACTGGGTCGTGTCACAGGTGGACGGCAATGCCTGCATCCCGCTCGAGGGAGTCCTCGTGGACGTCTGGCATTGCGATGCGGCAGGCGTCTACTCGGACGTCCAGGGGGCCGAGGGCCACGACTTCCTGCGCGGCTACGTCCACACGGACGCCGACGGCAAGGCGTCCATCACGACCATCTACCCGGGCTGGTACTCCGGTCGCGCCGTCCACATCCACTTCAAGATCCGGACCGACCCGGCGGAGGCCAGCGGCTTCGAGTTCACCTCTCAGCTGTTCTTCGACGACGCGTTCAGCGACCAGGTCTACAGCTCCGGCGTCTATGCGTCGAAGGGGGCACACGACGTCCCGAACGAGCGCGACGGCATCTACCAGCAGAGCCAGGGGATGACGTTGCTCGACGTGGTCAAGGATGGCGACGGGTACGCCACGTCGTTCGAGATCGCGATCCAGACCGGCTAGCGCTCCGCGCGGGGCGCCTCCGGGCCGGTGACGGTGGCCGGCGCCGCTCCGTCCGGCACACGTGCCGGACGATCCACCGGCGTGACGGGGCGATCCCTCGGCTTGCGCGAACGCGTTCGCGACCAGAGCGACGAACCCGCCACGACGGCGCCGACGAGTGCCCCGAGCGTCAATCCGCGCACGAACCGGCCTGACGGATCGCGATCGTCCGGGACACCCTTCACGTCCGCGGCTCCGATGGACCCAGTACCGCGACCACCGATACGATCCCGATCCCGACCCAGGCCGCCACGGACGCGCCGATCAAGTGGAACTCGCCGATCAACAGCACGTCGAACCCCAGGCGGTCCGCCAGCGCATCACCGGCCCACGCCCCCAGGACGGACGCCACGACCAGGATCGGCAGGCGTCCGCCGGCACTGCCGCGGATGAGCACATACAGCGCGGCGTGGAAGATCCCGACGAGCGCCCCGAGGATGAGCGCCGGCCCGATGGCCATCAGGCCGCGATCCGGCCGCCACCCAGCACCAGGTCGCCGTCGTACAGGACAGCCGCCTGACCCGGGGAGACCGCCCAGACCGGCGTATCCGTCTCGACGGTCCACCGACCACTGCCCGAGTCGCCCGCGGCCGGTCGGACCGTGGCGGGGATGGGCGTGGCGCGATGGCGGATCCGGATCTCGGCACGGAACGAACCATCGCCGACGACCCGCGCGGCTAGCGGGGGCTGTCCGGCGACGAACGACGCTCGCTCGAGGGACACAGTCTTGGTCTCGAGATCCTCGCGTCGTCCGAGCTGGATCGTGTTGGAGCGAGCGTCGATCCGACTGACGTAGCGCGGCTCGCCCAGGGCGACACCCAGCCCACGGCGCTGGCCGACCGTGTACCCGGCAGACCCGCCATGCACACCGAGCGCCGCGCCGTCCGAGTCCACCAGGGGGCCTGCAGCAGGCTCCCATCCGGCCCGCTCCCGCAGCGCGTCGCGATAGTCGCCGCCGGGCACGAAGCAGATCTCCTGGCTCTCGGGCTTGTCGGCGGTCACGAGGCCAAGGCCGCGGGCCACCTCCCGGACTTCCGGCTTGGTCAGGTCGCCGAGCGGGAACCTGGCGTGGGCCAGCTGGTCCTGGCGAAGGCCGTACAGGAAGTAGGTCTGGTCCTTGTCGGCATCGCGGGCTCGCAGCAGTCGCGCCGCGCCGTCCGGCCCCGTGTCGTGCCGGGCATAGTGGCCGGTCGCGACCGCCTCGCAGTCGTACTGATGGCGTGCCCGACCGAGCAGCGCGCCGAACTTGACGTACGTGTTGCAGTCCACGCATGGGCTGGGCGTGGACCCGCCAAGGTACGCATCGAGGAATGGCTGCATCACGCCGGCGTCGAACTCGCGCTCGAGGTTCATCGTGTAGAACGGGATATCGAGCTGCGCGGCGACACGTCGGGCATCGTCGGCGGCGTCTGCGGAGCAGCAGCTCTTCTTGATCTCGGAGTAGCTGTCGGCCACGTCGTGGAGGCGCATCCAGACGCCGACGACCTCGTGACCCTGCTCGTGCAGGATCGCCGCGGCGACCGACGAGTCCACACCGCCGGACATGGCGACCAGGATGCGACTCACGCGGGCACGCCCTGGCCGAGCGGGTCGGCGGCGACGGCCAGGGTGCCCGCGCGCATCGAGGCGATGACCTGCGGGACGATGTCGCAGGCCGAGGCGACGTCCTCGTCCGTGGTCGTCCGGCCGAGCGACAGGCGCAGGGCACCGCGCGCCTCCTCGTCGGGGTACCCCATCGCGGTCAGCACGTGGCTGACGTCCGCCGAACCGGTCGCGCAGGCCGACCCGACCGAACAGGCGATACCCTCGAGGTCCAGCGACATCGCGACGGCATTCCCATCGGTGTCGGCTGCGACCAGGGACAGCAGACCCGGCAGGCGATCCGTCGGATGACCGGTCAGTTCCGTGCCCGGAACGGCGAGGATGGCCGACGCGAGACGCTCCCGCTGTCGCCCGAGACGGTCGGCGGTCTCGTGTCGCTCCGCGCAGGTCAGCCGGTAGGCCGTGGCCAGCCCCACGGCGCCCGCGACATCCTCCGTGCCGGCCCGTCGGTGGCGTTCCTGCGATCCGCCCTGCTGCTGGGCGAGGATGTGCGTGCCGTGCCGGACGTACAGGGCCCCGACGCCCTTGGGCCCCTCGAACTTGTGGGCACTCAGGGACACGAGGTCCGCACCGAGGGTCCGGACGTCCAGGGCCAGGTACGGGGCGGCCTGGACGGCGTCGACGTGGAGCAGGATCCCCTTCCGAGCGTGGACGATCTCGGCGATCCGGGCGATCGGCTCGATCGTGCCGACCTCGTTGTTGGCGAGCATGACCGAGACCAGGATCGTCCGGTCGCTCAGCGCCGACTCCAGCTGGTCGGGATCCACCCGGCCGTACCGATCGACCGGCAGTTCCACGATCTCGAAGCCGAACTTCTCGAGGTAGCGCAGCGTGTGGCCGACGGCGTGATGCTCGATGGCCGAGGTCACGATCCGGTGACCCCGTGCCTTGCCGGCCCAGGCCGCGCCCTTGAGGGCCAGGTTGTTGGCCTCGGTCCCGCCCGAGGTGAACACGATCTCCCGAGCCTCGGCACCGAGGTCCCTGGCCACCTGCTCGCGGGCGCCGTCCAGCCCGGCCCGGGCAACACGTCCGTGGGCGTGCGCGGAACTTGGGTTCCCGAACGACTCGGTGAGGAATGGGATCATCGCGTCGAGGACCTCGCGCCGGAGCGGGGTCGTGGCCGCGTGATCGAGGTAGATCGGCATGGCGCCGATCGTACACCGAGCGCTCAGGCCGGGGCCTCGCCGCGCTCGGCGGCACGCCGCAGGTCGTCTGCCTGACCGGCGGCGCGCCGGCGGTCGTGTTGCGACAGGGCGCGCTTGCGCAGGCGGATCGACAGCGGGGTGACTTCCACGAGCTCATCGCCGGAGATGAATTCGAGGGCCGTCTCCAGCGTCAATGGACGTGGCGGGGTCAGGCGCAGCGACTCATCGTGCGAGTGGGTCCGGATGTTGGTGAGCTTCTTCTCCTTCGTGGGGTTGACGTCCATGTCGCCCGAGCGGGCGTTCTCGCCCACGATCATCCCCTCGTAGACCTCGACGCCGGCGCCGATGAACAGCTCCGAGCGCTGCTCAAGGTTGAACAGGCCGTAGGCGTTGGAGGTTCCCTGCCGGTCGGACACGAGCACGCCGTTGGTGCGGTGGGTCACCTCGCCCGCCCACGGTCCGTAGCCTTCGCCGATCTGGTGGAGCAGCGCGGTGCCGCGGGTGTCGGTCAGCAGCTGCCCGCGATACCCGATGAGGCCGCGCACCGGCAGGACGTACTCCATCCGGACGCGCCCGTCGGCATCGGTGGACATCTGCTCGAGGCGGCCCTTGCGGCCGGCCAGGGCGGTCTGGATCTCGCCGATGTAGTCCGGCGGGATGTCGATGGTGATCCGCTCGTAGGGTTCCTGGACCTTGCCGTCGACGTGGCGGAGCAGGACCTCCGGGCGCGATGCCGTGAGCTCGAAGCCCTCGCGTCGCATCTGCTCGATCAGGACGGCCAGCTGGAGCTCACCCCGGCCCCGCACCTCGAACGCCTCGGACGAGTCGGACGGGCGGACCTCGATCGAGACGTTGCCGAGGACCTCCTTCTCCAGGCGCGCCTTGATCTGGCGGCTGGTGACGTACTTGCCCTCACGACCCGCGAGCGGCGAGGTGTTCACCCCGAAGGTCATCCGCAGGGTGGGCGCATCGACGTCCAGTCGGGGCAACGGTCGCGGGTCGGACGGGTCGGTCAGGGTGTCGCCGATGGTCACCTCGGGCAGGCCGGCGACGCGAAACGATGTCGCCCGGGACCCGCCTCATCGATATCGACCCGATCGATCCCGTGGGCCGTCTGCAGGCTGGTCACGGTCCCGGTCATCGTCACCGTCCGGCCCGGTTCCACGGCCCCTGCCGTGTCCCCGGCATCCTCACGCACGACGACGATGCGCTGGCCGGTCCGGATCGTGCCGTTCCAGATCCGCCCCACCGCCATCCGCCCGACGTAGTCGTTGGCGGACAGGTTGGTGACCAGCAACTGGAGCGGGTGATCCGGCGTGTAGCTGACCGGCGGAGTGACCTCGATCAGGAGGTCCAGCAGGACGCCCAGATCCGTACCCGGGACGGTCAGGTCGCGCGTGGATGTCCCGAGTTTCGCGTTCGTGTAGACGACCGGGAATTCGATCTGGTGTGCGTCGGCGCCCAGGTCCATGAACAACTCGTAGACGTCGTCGAGGACCTCGGCCGGGCGCGCATCGCCTCGATCGATCTTGTTGAGGGCCACGACGACCGGCAGGTGGCGGGCCATCGCCTTCTGGAGGACGTAACGGGTCTGCGGGAGCGGCCCCTCGGCCGCGTCCACCAGCAGCAGCACGGAGTCCACCATCAACAGGCTGCGCTCCACCTCGCCACCAAAATCCGCGTGGCCGGGCGTGTCCACGATGTTCAGCCGGATCCCGGCGTGATCCACGGTGGTCTGCTTGGCCAGGATCGTGATGCCCTTCTCGCGCTCGAGGTCGCCCGAGTCCATGACCCGGTCCACGACGGCCTGGTTCGAGCGGAAGGCGCCAGACTGGCGGAGCATGGCGTCCACGAGGGTCGTCTTGCCGTGGTCCACGTGGGCGACGATGGCCACGTTGCGCAGGTCCGCGCGGATCGCGGTCGCGACGGGGGGCGAGGCTGGACTCGCAGGGATCGTTGTCGAGGTGTCGGGCACGGGGGACGGCTGCTCCACGGTCTGATGGGGAGCCGGATTGTCCCACGGATGGTGGACCGCGGCCAACGGCTGCCCGTATGCTGGGGCCATGGCGACCTGTCCGTGGGGAGATCGAGCATGACCGTCGCGGCGGTGATCCTGTCCGCGACCGCCGAGGGAGCTATCGCCGACACGATCGGCCAGCCTCGCGTCCGCCGCCTGGCCGATCTGGCCTGGTCCGGTGGCGCACTGCCGATCGTGGTCGTGTCCGCAGATCCAGACGGGGCCGTGGCCGCAGCCCTGCTGGGTTCGGAGGCCGTCCTCGGCTCCCCGGCCCCACTCCAGGCGGGCCCAGCCGGGCAGATGCTCCGGGGCGCGGAGCTTGCCCTGGCTGAAGTCCGTGACACCACGGCCGTCCTGCTATGGCCGGCGCGGATGACTTGGGTCGGACCGGAGACCATCACCTCACTGATCGAGGCGCATGGACTGGATGCCTCGACGATGCTCCGGCCTGCGTGGCAGGGCGAGCCGGGTTGGCCGGTACTCCTGCCGACGACCCATCTGGACGCGCTGCGAACCGTTTCACCGGATCGCGTGCCGCCTGACGTCATCGCCGACCTCGTCGCGGCGATCCCGTCGCGCATCGTGGAGGTCGGCGACCCGGGCGTCACCCACGACGCGGAGACGGCGCTGGATGTCCTGCCCGCCTACGAAGGCCCTCCGGACCCACCCGGCGGCCGTTCACACGAGTGGGGAGCCGACGTCACCGCCGAGGCGGGGCTGACCGAACCGTGACCGAGGCGGTCCCACCGGTCGAGGGCCGCCCCGCCCCCAGGCGCCGTCGCGGCCGCATCCTGCGGCTCATCGGCGTGACGCTGCTGGCCCTGCTCGCCGTCGGCGTGATCGGGTTCCTGTGGTACGCCCAGCCGCAACCTCTCCTGCCCGAGGCCACGGCGGCCCTCGCCTCCACGGACCTCGCCACCTATGACGGCTCCAACGGCCTGATCACCTACACGCCCACCGCGGGGACGCCCTCGACCGGCGTGATCCTCTATCCGGGCGGCAAGGTCCCATCGGCCGCCTACGCGCCACCGGCCCGGGCCATCGCGGAGGCCGGCTACCTGGCCGTCGTGGTGTCGGTCCCCTTCAACTTCGCCGTCTTCGACATCACGGCTGCCCAGCCGGTCATCGATGCCCACCCTGAGGTCGAGCACTGGGTGGTCGGTGGGCACTCGCTCGGTGGTGCGATGGCGGCGCAGTTCCTGTCCGGTAACCCGGGTGCCGCCGACGGCCTGGTCTTCTGGGCCGCCTACTCCGCGACCGACATCAGCTCCCAGGACCTGGCCGTCGCCTCGATCTACGGGTCGCTGGATACCGGGATCCCCTCCTACACGAGCCCGACCGCGATCGCCAACGTGGGTCCCGACCTCACGACCACGGTCATCGATGGCGGCAACCACGAGCAGATGGGTTGGTACACGGGCCAGCCGAACGACCCACCGGCGACGATCCCGCGCATCGACCAGCAGGCACAGGTCGTCGCGGCGACCCTGGCGCTGCTCGACGCGATCGGCGACCCGGTCCCCTGGCGACGGTCCCCAAGGCCGGTCAGCCGAGGTCACCGGCCGGATCGCGCCGGAGCCCCTCGCGCAGCCGGCCGATCGGGATCGTTGCGATGGCGATCCCACCGATGACCAGGCCCACGCCCAGCGTCTGTGCCACCGACGGCGTCTCCCCGAGCAGGACCCTGGCCAGCCCGACGGTGATGACCGGCTGCGCCAGCAGGATGACGCTGACGATGACCGCGGGCAGGCGTGGCAGCGAGATCGAGATCAACAGGTACCCAAGCGACTGGCTGGTCAGCCCGTAGAGCACCAGCCAGAAGAGGCTCTCGGGACCCGGCGTCCAGTCCAGCCCTCCGCCCACGATGCCCACCACCATCGCCCCGAGCGCGGTGACCAGGGTCGAGGTGGCGACCGGGCCGGCCGGTCGGCGCTGGTCGCGTCCACCCAGCCGGATCGTGAGCAGGTAGCCAGCGTAGAAGAACGCGCACATGATCCCGAGCACGACACCGAGCGCCGGGTCCGCCCCGTACGCCCCCGAGCCGATGACGCCCGAGATGAAGACGACGCCGATGAGCACGATCGGCAGGGCGATCAGGGTGTTGCGCGACGGCTTCTCGCCGAGCGCGATCCAGGCGATGAACCCGACGATCAGGACCTGCAGATTGCCCAGGACCGTCGCCAGGCCCGCGCCGACCGCGGCGATGGCCAGGTGCCAGGTCATGAGGTCCCCGACGAAGAACAGGCCGGCCACGGCCGACAGTCGGACCGTGCGGGCGGGCAGCGGGCCGAACCGTCGCCGTTCCGCGTAGGCCACCACCACGAGCAACGGCAAGCCGAACAGCGCCCGGAAGACCGTGCCGGTCGAGGCCGATACGGAGGCGTTGAGGTAGAAGATCCCGGAGAACGAGATGCAGATCGCCCCGAGCAGGGCGGCCAGGCGCGGCCGTCGGGCGAACCAGTCGATCGGGCCGAAGCCGAGACCCAGCTCGCCTCCGGTCCCGGCCGTGGTGACGGGCTCGCTCACGCCGCGAGCGCCGTCACGCCTTCTTGTCGGAGAGACCCACGAAGCGCAGGCCCAGCTCCTCGTACTGACCGGGTTCCGGCACGGACGGGGCTTCCAGCATCGGGTCCATACCCGACTGGGTCTTCGGGAACGCCATGACCTCGCGGATGTTGGTCTGACCTGCGAAGACCATCGCCCAGCGATCGATCCCGAGGGCGATCCCGCCGTGCGGCGGCGCGCCGTACTCGAAGGCGTCGAGGACGGCCCCGAACTTCTCGCGCATCCCTTCGATCGTCTGGCCCTGGAGCCGGAACGAGCGCTCCAGGAGTTCACGCCGATGGATCCGGATGGACCCTCCGCCGAGTTCCCAGCCGTTGAGGGCCAGGTCGTACTGGAGGGCACGGGCGCGGCCGGCCGGGTCGTCCGGAGAACGCGTGGCCGGATCGCCGGACGCGGTGACCAGGAGCGCCTCATCCTCCGGGAGGACGCCACTGAACGGGTTGTGCGTGGCGTCCCAGCGGTGGTTGTCCTCGTCCCAGTGGTACATCGGGAACCGGTTGACCCAGACGTAGGCCAGGACATCGGGATCCGCGAGCCCAAGCTGCGAACCCAGGTCCACCCGTAGGCGACCCAGGACGTCCGCCGTCGTGTCAGGCGTGTCGGCGACGATGAGGATCAGGTCGCCCGCGACGGCGCCCGTCCGCTCGACCATCGCTTGCTGCGTCTCGGGTGACAGGAATTTCGCGATCGGCCCCTTGACATCGCCGCCCGGCTCGATCGCGAGGTGCGCCAGGCCCTTCGCGCCGAAGCGCTTCGCTCGTTCGGTCAGGTCGTCGATCTCACGGCGGGTGATGCCGGCCATCCCGGGCGCAACGATCGCCTTGACCTGTCCACCCGACGCGAGTGCCGTGTCGAACACGACGAAGCCCGACGAAGCGGACCCGTCCGCTCCGCGCAATGCCGGGCCCAGGTCCACCAGCTCCATCCCGAAGCGGATGTCCGGCTTGTCGGACCCGTAGCGCTCCATCGCTTCCTCGAAGGTCATCCTCGGGAAGGGCACCCCGAACAATGGGCGGTCGGGGGCCACGGCGGCCGATACCTCGATCGCGAGCGCCTCCACGAAACCCATCACCGAGCCTTCGTCGACGAAGCTCATCTCCAGGTCCAGCTGGGTGAACTCCGGCTGGCGATCGCCACGCAGGTCCTCGTCGCGGTAGCAGCGTGCGATCTGGAAGTAGCGGTCGATGCCCGCCACCATCAGCAGTTGCTTGAGCTGCTGCGGGCTCTGCGGCAGCGCGTAGACGCTCCCCGGCTGGAGCCGGCTCGGCACGATGAAGTCACGGGCGCCTTCGGGCGTGCTCTTGATGAGCGTCGGCGTCTCGACCTCCACGAACCCGTTGCGGTGATGGACCTCGCGGATCGCCTGGACCATCCGGCTGCGCAGGAGCAGGCGCTGCTGCATCGGCTCGCGACGGATATCGAGGTAGCGGTACTTGAGTCGCACGCTCTCGTCGACCGGCGCATCGGGGTCGTTGATGTAGAACGGCGGCGTCTTCGCCTCGGACAGGATCTCGAAGTGCGGTCGTCTGGACCTCGACGGCGCCGGTCGGGAGCTTCGGGTTCTCGGTCCCCGGCAGGCGCGGTGCGACCGTCCCGCCGACGGACACGACGAACTCGGGACGGACGCGGCTCGCCTCCTCGTGGGCGGCGGGCGCATCGGTCCGGTCGATGACGACCTGGGTGATCCCGTGTCGATCGCGCAGGTCGAGGAAGATGAGTTGGCCGTGGTCGCGACGCCGATGCACCCAGCCAGACAGGCGGACGACCGTATCGGCATCGGTGGCACGGAGTTCGCCGCAGGTATGCGTTCGGTAGGGCGTGGCGAGGCTCGCGAGGTGGTCGGTCATGGTGGCGGTATCGTAGCCGCTGACCGGCCTTGCCGAGGCCGGCGGGACGCCACGAGGTCTTCGAAGATGCCCAGACTCCTCGTCCACATCGCCACCGGCCCTGAGAACCCGACCCGGGCGGCACTCGGGCTGCTCGTGGCCAGGAGCGCCCTCGCGGCCGGCCACACGGTCGACCTGTTCATCGCGGGTGACGGTGTCGGCCTGCTGCGCCCCGAAACGCTCGAGGCGGGGCACGGTATCGGCACCGGGAGCTTCCGCGAACACGTGGATGCACTCGTCGCAGGGGGCGCCACGCTGTACGCGTCCGGGATGTCAAGCAAGGCCCGGGGCCTCGGGCCGGACGATCTGGGCGGCCTGCCCGTGTCGATGGCGCCGCCGGATCGCCTGGTCGAACTCGCGTTCGAGTCGGATCCGCGTCCTGGTCTACTAGGACCGGCCGTCCTGCCGGGTGCGGGACGTTCCAGCCGATCAGGTCGCAGCCCAGGATGTGCGGCGCGTCCTCCCCCGGGGTGCACTCACGACAGCCCCATGGCGTCAGTCCGCCCTCGTCGGGCAGGAAGGTGAGGTCGCAGGCGTTCTCGGTCGGGTCGCACGCACGGTGATGGCAGGCGTGGTCGCAGTGCCCGTAGTGCTGACAGGTGCAGACAGCCGAATGCGACGGCGCCCGAAGCGCGCTGGCCAGGAACGGATCGACCTGCATCGCAACCCTCGACTGCCGTGATCGCCGTGGATGGACTCGATCATCCACCCGCCGTCAATGGGCGGCCTGCGCCGACGGGCGGAAGGTCGAACCGCCGTGTCAGCCCTTGCGAAGCCGCCAGATCGACTCGGCCGGCCAGCGGCGCGCCCACGCCAGCGCCTCGGCGTCGCGGTACGAGCTGGTGGCGTCGACCGGCGGCCGCGGCTCGATCAGGTCCTCGATCACGAAGCCGTTGGCGCGGAACAGCCGGATCCACTCCCCATAGGGCAGGTTGAAGGTCACGCCGCCGTCGTCCTCCACGGACTGCAGGCCGAAGTAGTCGAAGACGAGCCGCGTGCGCCGGGCTCGTCGGCCCCACGGCCAGCAGATCGTCTCGATCGTGGAGCCGTGGTTGAACGCGAACAGGCCGCCCGGGCGCAGCAGCCTCGCCGCCTCCGGCACGGTCCGGTACGGGTCGGCGAAGGTCATCGCGCCGTGGTCGCAGAAGACGATGTCGAAGCTCGCGTCGGGCAGCGGGACCGCCTCGGCGCTGGCGTGGACCAGCGGGAAGTCGACGCCGGCCTCCGCCATCAGCCGGCGGGCGTGCTCGAGCTGTCGCTCGGAGAGGTCCAGGCCGACCGGCCGGGCGCCGAGCTTCGCGAGCGAGATGGACCACTGCGCGGCGCCGCAGCCGAACTCGAGGATGTCCTTGCCCGGCCACGTCGCCGAGGACCTGCAGCTCCGCCTCGGGGATCTGGCTCGTGCCCCACGCCAGGCCGGCGTGCTCGGCGAGCTGGGCGCCATGACGTGCCTGGTACTCGTCGCTGTAGGCGTCCCAGTCAGTCTGGTTCAGCCGCTCGTGGTCGCGCAGGCCGGTCTCGTCGAACGCGTCATCGGGCGTCACGGCCACGGTCAGGACTCCCGGTCGCCGTGTCGATGCGCGCCATGCGCCCGGGCGATCTCGGCCGCCAGGCCGTGCGACAGGCACGACCTTCTGCGTGCCGGCTGGAAGGTCGCGCACCTGGACCTCGCCGGCGAGCAGTTCGTCGCCGACGATGACGGCGAAGTGGGCGTGCTCCCTGGCCGCGGACTCGAGTTGCTTGCCGAGCTTGCGATGGCCGAGCTCCGCTCGCGCCGCGATGCCGGCCGCTCGAAGGTCGGTCGCGATGCGCAGGCGATCCGACGTCGCCGCCGGGTCGGCCCCGACCACGACCGCCACGACGTCCGGCTGGCGCTCCACGACCCCGGTCGCCTCGAGGGCCAGGACGACGCGATCGAGCCCCACTCCGAACCCGATACCCGGGGTGGGCCGTCCGCCGAGCAACTCGACGAGGCCGTCGTAGCGGCCGCCACCGCCGAGCGCCTGCTGCTGGCCGTCACGGCCTGGCAGGTAGAACTCGAAGGCGGTCCGGGCGTAGTAGTCGAGACCGCGCACCAGGGCGGGTTCGAGCCGGTACGGCACGCCGAGCGCAGCCAGGTGCTCCTGGACCGCGGCGAAGTGGTCCGCGCAGGCGGCGCACAGGTGGTCCGTGATCCGCGGTGCGCCCCGATTGAGATCGGCCATCGCGGGATCCTTGGAATCCAGCAGACGGAGCACGTTACGTTCCAGGCGGTCCCGCTCGAGTCGCGGGAGCCCGTCCCGGTGCGCGCGGAAGTAGTCGGTCAGCAGCGCGAGGTAGGCGGGGCGGCAGGTCGGGTCCCCGATCGAGTTGAGCAGCACCTCGGCGCCCGACAGGCCGGCGTCGCGGTAGAAGCGGATCCCGAGCTCGATGACCTCGGCATCGATGGCCGGCCCGGGATCGCCGATCGCCTCGATGTCGAACTGCCAGAACTGGCGGTAGCGCCCCGCCTGCGGTCGGTCGTAGCGGAACATCGGACCGACCTGACTGAGCTTCACCGGCTGCGGCCAGGTCTGCATCCCGTGCTGGATGTAGGCGCGGACGATGCCGGCCGTCGGTTCGGGCCGGAGCGCGAGCGCCTCGGACTCCTCCGTGCGCTGGCGCGAGCCGGAACAGCTCCTTCTCGACGATGTCGGTGACCTCGCCGACCCCGCGCTCGAAGACGGCCGTCGACTCGAAGAACGGCGTCTCGATCCGTCGGTAGCCATAGCGAGCCGCCAGGTCGGCGGCGAGGCGCTCAAGGCGCGACCAGGTCGTGGTCTCGGGCGGCAGCAGGTCGCGCGTGCCGCGAGGCGCTCGATAGGGAAGAGCATCGCGCCGAAGTCTACCCGCCGTCTCGGCGGGCGCGCTGCGAGTCGCCGGGGCCCCGTGGGATCAGCGGTCCGTAGTCGCCTCGGCCGCCGGACTCGTTCGTGTCGGACAGGCGGTCGAAGGCCCTGGCCTTCTCCGCCTCGATGTCGCTCCTCACGCCGCAATCGACAGCGATCGCTCGTCCAGCGTCGTCGCCGTCCTTGCCGGATTCCTCGTCCGGCGCAAAGCTTCCCACGGCCCCGCCGCCCAGCAGCCTGTTGACCCAGTCCCTGACACCCATCCCTGCTCCTTCGTTCGATTGCGCCACGCGTCTCGTTGCGGGAGTGTATCCCTAGCCCAGGTCGCGCTGGACGCTGATGACGTCCTTGAGGGTCTCGATCCGGCTCATCACCCGGGCGAGCTGGGAGACCGACTGCACCTGCAGGGTCGCGGTCACCACGGCCGTCTGGTCCGGGCTGACCCCGACGGACGCGGCGAGGATGTTGACCTTGTTCTCCGCCACGACCTGGGTGATGTCGCTGAGCAGGCCGGTCCGGTCGTAGGCCTCCACGCGGATGGCGATCGGGTAGGTCTGGGTCGGCAGCGACTCCCACTCGACGTCGATCAGCCGGCTGACCTCGCGCTCGTTCACGACGGTCGGGCAGGCCTGGAGGTGGACCGTCACGCCCTTCCCGCGCGTGATGAACCCGACGATCGGATCGCCCGGGATCGGATGGCAGCACTTCGCGAAGCGGATCAGGATGTCGCCGACGCCCTTGACCCGAACGCCACCCGTCCGGACCAGGTCCTGCGGCGGGGCGACCGGCGGCAGCGTCGTCTGCCCGTCGTCCACGACCCCGAGCTTCATCACCACGGACTGGGCACTGACCGCGCCGTAGCCGATCGCGGCATAGAAGTCGTCGATGGTGTCGTGGTTCAGGGTCCGGCCAACCTCCGCGATACGGTCCACGCCGACCGCCGAGATGGTCGTCCGTGCCAGCCGGCGAAGCTCACGCTCCAGCGCTTCCCGACCGTGGATGATGTTCTCGTCACGGTCCTTGCGCTTGAACCACTGGCGGATCTTCTCGCGAGCGTGACTGGTCCGGACGACGTTCATCCAGTCACGGGATGGGCCGTGCTCGCCCTTCGTCGTGACGATCTCGACGATGTCGCCGTTCTTGAGGCGGTAGTCGAGCGGGACCAGCCGGTTGTTGACCTTCGAACCGATCGTCCGGTGCCCGACGTCGGTGTGGATGCGGTAGGCGAAGTCGAGCGGGGTCGCGCCGGCGGGCAGGTCCTTGATGTCGCCCTTTGGCGTGAACACGAAGACCTGGTCCTGGAAGATGTCGAGCTTGATCCCCTCGACGAACTCGGTCGCATCGCTGACGTCGCGCTGCCACTCCATGAGCTGCCGGAGCCAGGCCAGCTTGGCGTCGTACTCCCGATCGGACTTGGTGCCCTCCTTGTAGCGCCAGTGGGCGGCGATGCCCACCTCGCTGACCTGGTGCATCTTGTTCGTCCGGATCTGGATCTCCAGCGGCTTGCCGTCGAGCGCGATGACCGCCGTGTGCAGCGACTGGTACAGGTTGTTCTTGGGCACGGCGATGTAGTCGTCGAACTGGCCCGGGATCGGCCGCCACAGCGAATGGACGATGCCGAGCGCCGCGTAGCAGTCGCGAACGTCCTCGACGAGCAGGCGGATGGCGTAGACGTCGTAGATCTCGCCGAACTCCGCGCTCTTGCGCTCCATCTTCTTCCAGATGCTGTAGATGTGCTTGGGTCGCCCCTGCAGGTCCGCCTCGATGCCGGCTTCCTTGAGGCGTGGCTCGAGTGCCGCGATCGCCCGGTCGATGTAGCTCTCGCGTCCCTTGCGCCGGGTATCGAGGAGCTTGGCGAGCTCGCGGAACCGCTCGGGATCGAGGGCCTTGAAGGCCAGGTCCTCCAGCTCCCACTTCATCTGCCAGATGCCGAGCCGCTCGGCGAGCGGCGCGTAGATCTCGAGCGTCTGGCGGGCGATCCGCTGCTGCTTCTCGGACGGCAGGCCGTACAGGGTGCGCATGTTGTGGAGCCGGTCGGCCAGCTTGATCAGGACGACCCGGATGTCCTGGGCCATCGCCAGCAGCATCTTGCGGATGTTCTCCGCCTGCTGCTGCTCGTGGCTGTGGGTGCTGAACCGCGACAGCTTCGTGACCCCATCGACGAGCAGGGCGACCTCCGCCCCGAAGCGCTCCTCGACATCGGTCAGGCTGTACTCGGTGTCCTCGGGGACGTCATGCAGGAGGGCCGCCACGATGGCCACCGGGTCGATCCCGAGCTCCGCCAGGATCTGGGCGGAGGCGATCGGGTGGGTGACGTACGGCTCGCCGGTCGCCCGGAGCTGACCTTCGTGCGCGTCGACGGCGAGCGCGAAGGCATCCTTGACCGGCCCGAGGTCCGCCCCCGGATGGTGCTCGATGATGGCGGCCAGCAGCTCGGTCTCCAGCGCCCCGAGGTCGATCGACGCCTTCTTGCGGGCCGGCGCGGCGGGGGCGACGGCGGAGCGCGCGCGCGCGGCGCGCCGGGAGCGCCTGGCGTCGTGTCCTTCGTCCGGGGCGTGGTGGTCGCCATGCCCGAAGGATAGCGCGGCCTCGCGCCGGCCGGGCGATCAGCCGTAGCCGAGCGTCCGCAGGGCCGCCTCGGCCTCGGCCCGTTCGTCCCAGGCCACGGATCCGTCGGGACCGATGATCGACCGTTCGTGGCCCTTGCCGGCGAGCAGGACCGTGTCGCCCGGCGCGAGCGCGTTCGAAGGCCGCCGAGATCGCGGCGCGGCGGTCCGCGATCAGCAGCAGGTCCTGGTCGCGCCGGGCGCCGGCGGCCTCCGCACCACGCGCGATCGCATCGAGGATCGCGTCGCGATCCTCGCCGCGCGGATCCTCGTCGGTGACGACGACGAGGCGGCATCGCTCCGCTGCGATCCGGCCCATGATCGGGCGCTTGGCCGTGTCACGCTCGCCGGCGGACCCGAAGACGACGATCAAGCCGCCTCCGAGTGCCGCCGCACCGGGCCGCAGCTGGTCAAGGACCGTCTCGAGCGAGGCCGGGCTGTGGGCGTAGTCGACGATGACGCCGAACGGCTGGCCCAGGTCCACGCGCTCCATCCGGCCCGGGACGCCACGGACCGAGGCGAGCCCCTCGCGTACGGCCGCCGGGTCCAGCCCCAGCGCCTCACCCAGGGCGACGACCGCCAGGGCGTTGTGGACGTTGAACCGTCCGGGCAGGCGCAGCGACAGCGTGGCCCGACCGCTTGGCGCGTCGAAGGCGATGCTGAGGCCGCTCGCCGTCCTCCTCGATGCGCGGTCGCGCGGACGTCCGCCGCAGGGTTCGACCCGTACGTCAGCACCGCCGCACCGGCCGCCCGGCCGGCCGCCGCGAACCGATCGGCCGACGGGTCGTCGGCGTTGACGAGCGCCGCCTTCGGCCAGCGCTTGAGCGGGTTCAGGCCCGTGACCGCGAGACGCTCGAAGAGCGACAGCTTCGCATCGCGATAGGCCTCCCACGTCCCGTGGAACTCGAGGTGCTCGTGGGTCAGGTTGGTCAGGATGGCGACGTCATAGGCGACCGATCCGACGCGCTCGAGCGCCAGGCCGTGCGATGTCGTCTCGATCACGGCCGCTACGTCGCCGGCGAGGCGCATCGCCCGCAGGGCACGCTGGAGGATCGGTGCATCCGGGGTCGTCGCGTGCTCCGGGTTGGGCTCGTCCACGCCACCGATCCGCAGCCCGGCCGTCCCCAGCATCCCGGTTCGGACGCCGGCGGCCTCGAGTGCGGCGACGGCGAGGTAGGACGTCGTGGTCTTGCCATCGGTGCCGGTGATGCCGATCGTCAGCAGGTCGCGGCTCGGGTCGCCGTACCACCAGGCGGCGGCCGTCGCGAGCGCCGGCTGCGTCGCATCGACCACGAGCTGCGGCCAGCGGCGATCCGGCGATCGGCCGTTCGACGAGCGCGGCGGAGGCACCGCGGGCGGCCGCCGAGGCAAGATGGTCGTGCCCGTCCGTGTGCAGGCCCGGGACCGCCACGAACAGGGACTCCGGACGCGACCGCTCGCGAGTCGTTCGTGACGCCCCGGACCTCGACCGCTCGCCAGCCCGGCCGGATCGATCGGCCGGCCGTCGCGAAGCGCGCCCCGGAGCCTGCCCTCACCGTCCAGGCGCTCGATGAGCGACGCGAGTCCGGCCGACCGGGTCGGCTCGGCCGCCGCGAGCAGCTCGGCCAGGCTGGACCGGGTCATCGGACGTTCATCGTCGAAGGAGCCGTTGCAGGCGCATCGAAGCCCGCCCCATCGCATAGCCCCGGCCATCCATGACCCGCTCGTGGGCGCCGGTCAGCTCGACCCAGCGGCCGCCGAACGAGCGCTTGTGCTGGTAGAGCCCGTACATCGGCTCGCCCTCGGTCGGCTCGCGCCGCGCGCCGGCGACATCCACGCCGCCCAGGTCCATCTCGGCGCACCCCTCGCGGATCGCCAGCTGGATCGCCCGCCAGCGGAGCAGGTGCAGCGCGCCGGGATGGGTGGCTCGGGTGGCGGCATGATCGCCCGAGTGGACGGTGGACAGCCGACCGCCATGTCGGTAGAGGACCAGACCCGCCAGGACCGTCCCGCCCGGCGCCGCGTGGCGCGCCTCCAGGTAGACCAGGTGACCGGCTCGCAGCGCCGCGGTCCACCACGGGACGAAGTTGTCGCGGGATCCGAACCCGAACTGCCGCCGTTCGCCCGTTTCGGTCAGCAGGTCGTAGAACCGATCGAGCGCGACCTCACTCGGTTCCGCGGGCGTCAGGAGCCCGTCACCGGGCACGCCGCCCGCCTGGCGTCGATCGTGGCGGACGACCACGACCCCATCGCGCTCGGCGCCACGGATGCGCTGGCGCGTGGACTTCGCGATCGCGTCGAAGACGAGGCCTTCATCGGCCCCGGGGCCTAGCGGCAAGGCGACCCGGTGGCGCGACGGCTGGATCTCGTCGATCGGCGCGAACCCGACGGCCCGGATCGCCTCGCCGTACGCGGTCGCGGCGGCCGGGATCTCGGCGTCGGCGGCCACGACGTCGACGCCGTCGGCCGCCAGGGCGTCGCTGACCTCGATCAGCCGTCGGGCGATCGTCGCCGCTGCGTCGTCGCCCGGTGCGCCGGCAGCGACCGGTCCGCGCGGGACGTAGGCACTCGACCCACCCACCAGCGGCCAGGCCCGCTCCAGGGACAGGACCCGGCCGTCATCGGGAGTGACGAGGAACCGCGGACGCCAGCCGGTCCGCGCCCGGTGCGCCGCCCAGGCCACCGACTGGTAGACATGCCCACCCGGCGCGTCCACGGCCAGGGCGTCCCATCCGTCTCGCTCGGCGGGTGTGGCATCGCGGACGGGGTCCATCAGTCGCCCGTCCCGAACGAGGCCGCGCTGCCCCCGGTCGACAGCCCGTGCCGGCGGCGGGCCGCCCAGACCCGCCCGCGCTGCCCGGAGTCGTAGGCCAGCTTCCCGAGCCGGTCGAGCACGAGGTCCCACGCGCCGATGTAGTGCACCTCTCGCCCACCGAAACCCGCCTTGAAGTGGGCGATCCCGCCGGTCGCGAGGCCCCACAGGTCGTACGACGTGGCGCCGGCCTCGCGTGACGACCGGATCGCCTCCCACTTCAGCAGGTAGTTCGCCCGGGAGTCGCCCCCGGCAACGGTCATCCCGCCATACGGTTCGACGACCCGGGGCCCGCAGCGGACGAGGAACAGGGTGGCGAGCGGCTCGCCGTCGGCGGTCTGGGCGAACAGCAGCCGGGCGTTGCCGGCCGGCCGAAACGCCTCCCAGACGTCGCGGTAGGCGGCCTCGGTGCGGATGAGGAAGCCGGCACGGTCCGCGGTCTCGCGATAGATCCGGTAGAACTCCCCGAGTCGATCTCCGTCCGCGTCCACGACGACGACCCCGGCCGAGCGGGCCTTGTTGACGTACTGACGCCACTTCTTGCGCAGATCGCCCCACAGCACGTCCTCGTCCGGCCGCAGGTCCACGATCCGGGTCGCGGCCGGCTGGACGGCCGAAGCCGGACGCCAGCCGGCGTCCTGTCAGCGCGCGCCGTACGGCACCATCGGCATCCTGGGGCCCGTCGATCTCGATCTCGGGATCGATGCGCAGGGTGGCGACGCGCCCCGCCCGGCGCGGCAGGTCGTGCCGGATGTGATCGGTGAAGGCCGACGAGACTGGCCGGCGTCCACGCCGTGGCGACCGGGCCACGCGGCGCGTAGGCGAACGCCCACGGCATGGCGCTCGGGCGCCGCAGCAGGATCTGGGCGCCGATCCGGCCTCCGGGCAGCTCGACGCTCGATCGGGTCGCGCCCCAGCCATTGACCGCCTTGACGGCCGCCCAGCCGCCCGACTGCAGGTAGGAGCCCGGATCGCTGGAGGCGACGAACGCATCCCAGGCCGCGAGATCCGTGGCAGGGCCGCTCGGACGGATCGGACGTCGACGGCGTCACGCTCGTCTGGGGCGGCGGAGGACGTCGGCCATGACTCCGACGATAGTCGGCAGTTCGGGGATCCGCAAGGCGAGCGAGACCGCGGCATAGACGAGCGCGAAGGCGACCCCGACGACGCGCGACCGCCACCAGCTGGAGCAGGCGGCCCGGGTCCGGGCCCAGCCACGAGGCCGCTGCCTGCAGCACGACGTAGGCGGCCGCCCCGGCGACGACGCTCCCGCCGAGCGCCTCGAGCGACACCCGGCCCATCCCGGCCAGCGGGAACACCGGCAAGCGGCGTCGCAGGACGACGATCAGCGCGAGCGCCTCGATCCACGCCGCGATGGCGATGGCCAGGGCGAGTCCAGCCAGGCCGAGCGGCCCGACGAGGATGATCGCCAGCGTCGTGTTGATCGCCACCGCCGCGACCGCGGCGACGACCGGCGTGACCGTGTCCTGGCGGGCGTAGAACGCCCGCGCCAGGACGGCGATGAGCGCATGCGCCGTGAGACCGATGAGGAACCAGCCCAGCGTCAGCGCGATGAGGTCGAGGTTCTCCTGGCTGATCTTGCCGCTCCCGAACAGGATCTCGACGAACGGCTGGCGGGCGACCGCGGTCAGCACGGAGATCGGGACCATCACGTAGATGAGCAGGCGCAGGGCCCGGGTCAACAGCGACGCGAACGCCGGCCTCGTTCCCGAGCGCCGCCTCGCGCGACAGCGTCGGCAGCACGCACGATGCCCGAGCGGGACGCCGATGACCCCGAGCGGGATCTGGAGCAGGACGAAGGCGAAGTTGAAGTCCGACACGGCTCCGGCGCCGAGCAGGGTGGCGAGCGAGGTCACGACGATGAACGTGATCTGGGTCGCCCCAAGACCGATCGCCCGCGGCGCCATGAGGACGAGGGCGTGGCGCGCCTCGGGGTCGTCGCCCTCGATCTTCGGCTGGTAGCGGAAGCCCATCCCGAGCAGCGGCCGGAGTCTGGACCAGCAGGTGGCACAAGCGAGCCCGCCACGACCCCGATCGCGAGGCCTTCCACACCGAGCGTGGGACCGAGCAGGACCGCCGCCACCGATGATCGCGAGGTTGTAGACGATCGGCGCCATGGCGGCCGCGGTGAACCGGTCGCCGGCGTTGAGGACACTCGTGCGCGACCGCCCCGAGGGCCAGGAACATCGGGCTCAGCAGCATGATCCGGGTCAGTTCGATGGTCCGCTCCAGCTGCGCCGGCCCGAACCCCGGCGTGATCAGCGGCGACGATACGGGGGCGAGGATGAACAGCGCCACGCCGAGGACGGCGAGTCCGATGAGCATGAGGTTGATGACCGTCGAGACGACCCGCCAGGCTCGCGGCGCCTCGTTCGGCGGTGAACAGCGCCGTCACGATCGGGATCAGGGCCGAGGACAGCGCGCCGGCGGCGACGAGCTGGAAGATGAGATCCGGGATGCGGAATGCGGCGAAGAACGCGTCCAGTTCGGCCGACGGCGCGAACGCGCCGCGATCACGATCACCCGCACGTAGCCGAGGATCCGCGAGACCAGGAACGCGCCGGTGACGATCAGCCCGGCTCGCGCGATGGTCTGCGGACCGCTCACCGCCCCGGGTCCCGGCGAGCCCGCGGGTGGGCGTCTCGATAGGCGGCGCGGAGCCGGGTCGGCGAGACGTGGGTATAGATCTGGGTCGTCGCCAGGTTCTCGTGCCCGAGCAGCTCCTGGACGACCCGCAGGTCCGCGCCGCCATCGAGCAGGTGCGTCGCGAACGAGTGGCGCAGCGTGTGCGGGGTGATCCCGTCCGGCAGGCCCGCCAGGCGACGGATCCGGTCCAGCCGATAGCGAAGGCCGCGGACACCCAGTGGCGCACCGAGGTGGTTCAGGAAGATCTCCGCCGGAAGCAGCGCCGCCGCGGGCCGGCGCTCGAGGAGGACCGGGCGGCCGTCTTCGAGGTACGCACCGAGCGCGCGACGAGCCGGCCCACCGAGCAGGCCGACGCGCTCCTTGCGACCCTTGCCCATGATCCGGAGCTCGCCTCGTGCGAGGTCGAGGGACGCCAGCGTGGCGCCGGCCAGTTCGCTGATCCGCAACCCGGCTGCATAGGCCGTCTCCACCAGCGCCCGGTCACGGAGCGCCAGCGCCACTCCCCGGGCGGTGATGCCATCGGCATCGAGTTCCGCGTCCACCACGGCGAGCATCCGCAGGATGTCGTCCATCTCGAGCACTCGAGGCAGCCGACTCGACAGTCGTGGCCGCACGACGGAACCCCACGGGTCGCCGTCCGCGAGGCCCTCGCGAGCCGCCCACAGGTGGAAGCTCCGGATGGCCGCGAGTCGCTGCGCGACCGACGATCGCGCGTGGTCCGGTGTCAGCGTCGCGAGGTAGGCGCGCAGGTCCGTCCGGGCCGGCTTGCGCCAGTCGACGCCGCGCGCGGCAAGCCAGGCGAGGTAGGCACCGACCGCGGTGGCGTAGGACCGGCGCGTGTGCGGCGAGGTGTCCTTTGCCTCGAGGGACCGGAGGAACCGTCGCGAGTGCGGGGTCGGTCGCCGGATCCGGCCCCATCGCGCTCACGCGTCCGGCGCGGGTTCGACCGGCTTCGATCGTCGGCCGGGTCCGCGGGCTGGTCGTGCGTCCGCCAGTCCGCGTTCGGGACCCGGACTTGCCGGCTCGGCACCCTTGGCCGCGGGCCGCTTGCCACGGGCCGGGCGCGCGATGGCCTCCGGGTTCGGCCGGGCCGCCGGCGTAGCGTTCGCCGGCCACGATCGTGTCCGGTGAGGCGTCGATCGCGGAGCCGCACTTCAGGCAGAGCGCGGCCTCGCCCTTGCGGGCGATCGGGCCGTCGTCGGCATCGTGCAGACCGCCGAGCGGCTCGTCGTTGGCGGTGTAGTCGCACTTCGGGTAGGCCGAACACCCCCAGAAGACGTTTCCGGTTCGCCGCGCGCGACGCGGGACCAGGTGGCCGTCCCCGTTCTTGGGGCAGTCGGGCCTCGAACGGCAGCGGCGGCGGAGGTGGCGGGCCGTCCTTCTTGATGTACTTGCAGTCGGGATAGCGCGAACAGCCGACGAACGGCCCGAAGCGTCCGCGCTTGCCGACGAGCGTGCCCTGCTCGCACTCGGGGCAGACTTCGCCGGTCCCTTCCTGCGGGGGCGGCTCGTCGCCGGGCAGCGGCCGGCTCTCCTTGTGCTCAGGGAAGAGCGAGCAGGCCAGGAATCGCCCGTTCCGCCCGAGCCTGATGACCATCGGATGACCTTCCGAGCAGACCTCGTCGGTCGGCGTGGTCATGATGTCGCCCTTGACGATCTCGTCGTTCTTCGCGGCCACGAGGTCGCGCAGCGGCCCGTAGAACGCGCGCAGCAACGGGACCCATGCGCGCTCACCCCGCGCGACCTCGTCGAGTTCCTCCTCCATCCGGGCGGTGAAGGCCATGTCCACGTAGTCGCCGAAATGCTCGACCAACAGATCGGTCACCACCTCGGCGACCGGTTCGGGGTGGAGGCGTCGCTCCTCGACGCGGACATAGCCGCGATCGGTGATGGTGGAGATCGTCGCGGCGTACGTCGAGGGCCGGCCGATGCCATGTTCCTCGAGGGCCTTGATGAGCGTCGCCTCGGTGAAGCGCGGCGGCGGCTCCGTGAAGTGCTGGGTCGGCGTGACGTCGTCCACGGTCGTCACGGCACCCTCGGCGAGCACCGGCAGCCGGACACCGCCTTCGTCCTCGTCGTCGCCGGAGGCATCGTCGCGCCCTTCGGTGTAGACGATGGCGAAGCCATCGAACAGGACCCTGGTCGCGGATGCGCGAAGCTCGTACGCGGCCGTCGGCCAGCTCGATCGTCGTGGTCTCGAGTTCCTTGGGCGCCATCTGGGACGCCAGCGCACGCTGCCAGATGAGCCGATAGAGGCGCGCCTCGTCCGGCTTGAGATAGGCCGACATCGTGTCCGGGTCGCGGCGGAAGCTGGTCGGCCGGACCGACTCATGCGCTTCCTGGGCTCCCTTGGTCTTGGTCTTGTAGACCCGGCCCTTTGGCATCGTGTAGGGCGCCCCGTAGCGCTCCCCGATGACATCGCGGGCCTCCCCCATCGCGACACCCGCCAATGCGGTCGAATCGGTCCGCATGTAGGTGATGAGCCCGACGTGGCCGTCCGGTGTCTCGGCACCCTCATACAGGCGCTGCGCCACGGACATCGTCCGCTTGGGGCTGAAGCCGAGCCGGCGGCTCGCCTCCTGCTGCAGCGTGGAGGTCGTGAATGGGGCGGCCGGCGATCGCTTCTGTGTCTTGAGGCCCAACTTGGTCACGACCGGTCGGAGTTCGCGGATCGCCGCGACGTGGGCATCCGAGGCAGCCTCGTCGACGATCTCGGGTGCCGCCCCGTCGATCCGGATCAGGTCCGCGGGAAACGACTCGCCGGCCGCGGTCACGAGGAGCGCCTGGATCGTCCAGTATTCCCGGGCCGTGAATGCGGTGATCGCCCGCTCGCGCTCGACGACGAGCCGGACGGCGACCGACTGGACGCGACCGGCCGACAGGCCGCGCTGGACCTTCTTGCCGAGGAGTGGGCTGAGCGTGTAGCCCACGAGCCGGTCCACGATCCGACGCGTCTGCTGCGCGTCGACGAGGTTCTGGTCGATGTCACGTGGATGGGCGAACGCCTCACGGATGGCCGGCTCGGTGATCTCCGAGAAGGTCACCCGGCGCGTTCGCTCGCGAGGAACGTTCGCCGCCTCTGCCACATGCCAGGCGATCGCCTCGCCCTCGCGGTCAAGGTCCGTCGCCAGGAAGACCATGTCCGCCTTCTTGGCCGCCTTCGTGATCTCGGCGACCTGCTTGCGGCGATCGTCGGAGATGACGTATTCCGGGGCGAAGTCATGGTCCACATCGACGCCGAACTTGCCCTTGCCGGGGTTCTCCGGAAGGTCGCGAACGTGGCCATAGGAGGCCAGGACCTGGTAGTCGGCGCCGAGGTAGCGCTCGATGGTCCGGGCCTTTGCGGGCAATTCGACGATGACGAGGTTCTTGGACACGGCCGGGAGTGTAGCACCGGGTCCTGCACGGACCCGTATCAACGCGAGCGGACGGTCACGCCTCGCGGACGCGGCGCAGGAAGTCCTCGTCGATCTCGAGCTCCTCGTCGAGCCCGGGCCCGCCCTCGATGGTGCCCCGGTCCAGCATCGTCCCGACCCCGATGTCCACCGGCGCGGCCATGTCGCTGCCGGCCATCGCGTCGGGCGGGATCTCCAGGAACCGGATGTGGAGATACGGGAAGTAGAAGACCGAGCTGGAGTCGTCCGCGAAGACCGGCCGCTTGCCGTTCATGTTGCGCAGGTTCGTGCAGCGCAACGCGAGGTCCGTCGTCGCCGGCAGCTCGAACAGGTCGGCCAGCAACGGCTGTTCGCCATTGAGATGGATGCACGCGTTTCGGATCACCAGCCGATGGTGGCTGCCCGCACCGGGCACGTCACCCGTCCGATGGTCCTGTCAGGGGTGGTAGAAGTCGACGACCAGGCGGACTCGCCCGGAGTACACCCACACGCCGATCCCGGCCCGGTCGTACTTCGCGTTCATCATGTTCACGTAGTGGCCGCCGTTGTACGACTTCTCCGACTGGAAGTACAGGTGCGACCCCAGGACCGCGCTCCGCGGATCGCCCGAACGACAGCCGAGGTTCTCCGCCCACGTGTAGTTGGTGTAGCCGGCGGCCCGCAGCCTGTCGCCCGGGTTCCCGCCCATGAAGTGGCTGCAGTCGTTGCCGACCGCGAGCCGCTTGGCATACGGACGTGACACCTTGGAACTGATGCCGCTGTCGAGCTTGAGGGCCGCGACATCTCGGCCGCCGGGACTACTGCACGACCCGCTCGAGGTGACCCAGCCGCCGGTGCGGGTGCAGTTCATCAGCCGCAGGTAGTACGTCTCGACGGAACCCCAGCTGCCACCGCCGACCGCTCCGCCTCCCGAGCCTCCCGAGCCGCCGGAACTGCCTGAACCGCTTGACCCTGAAGACTTCGCGGCCGCCTGCGTCGCCGGTGCCGGCTTGGGGACGGTCCGGAACAGGCTGCGAGCCTTGGACCGGATCGGCGTGCCGTCGGCACCCTTCGCGGTGCCGGCGACGGTCATCACGACCTTCGCGAGGTACGGCAGCGGTGCCGTCGGTTCGAACACGAGGACCCGATCGCCCTCCGCGAAGCTCACCGCTCCCTTGATCGGCTTGCCGCTGACGACGACCTTGAACGCCGCCTTCGTGGACGGTCGATCCATGGCCACCGTGAAGCGGACCGACAGTGTCGCGTCACGGGGGACGTCGAGCGTGCCATCTCGCGGACGGAAGCGCACCACGGCCGCGGGGGAGGCCGTACGGAACGCCTTCGAGGCGTCGGCGACGGGGCCGCCCTCGGCATCGACGAGGCCCGAAACGACCAACCGGTAGCGCGTATCGGGTCGCAGTGCGGACGTGGGCGTGAATCGGTACGACGTCCCATCGTCTGGCGACTCGACGGCTGCCACCGTGCCGGGCACGTCGGGCTGGAGTCGGATACCGCCACTCGCCGCGACCGGGTCGATCGGCCGGTCGAACGAGATCTCGAACGCCGTCGAGGTGCTGACGCGTGAGCCGACGACCTTGGTCGCGACGATGCCGACGGTCGAAGGCCCGCGCGTCAGGAACCCGGTCCGGACCGGGCCGAGCAGGGGCTGGCCATTCCGGGCGAGCGCTCCGGCCGCGACCGTGATCGTGTGGTAGGCGGACGGCGCCCAGGCGACCCGGGGCGAGATCGTCAACGTGCGGCCGGTCGGGTCCCAGGCGAGCTCGACCGGGGACGGCGGCGAAACCGTCGTCAGGGCGCCGACCGACGCGGCATCCATCGGAGTCGTGAAGGTGATCGTCATGGCCTGGCCAAGGCTGGCATCCGTCGCGACGACCGGACCGAAGGCTGCGCTCGTCAGCGGCACGATCGGCGTGGGTGCCGTCGCAGCGGCCGGTGTCGGCTGGCCGGCCAGGACGACGGATACGCCCAGGACGCCGCCGAGTGCGATCGCGAATCCGGATCGAACCAGCGTCGAGCGACGCAGGAAGGTCGTCACGTAGATGACGAACAGGATCGGGACGGCCAGCGTCGCAGCGGCGACCTTGAGCAATAGACGACGCTCCCTGACTGCGGCTTGGGGATCCCCGCGGGGCGTTATGGGCGCCATCTGGGGACTGGCGCCAAGCGTCAGCCTAGCATCGGTCCGTCCGTCCGGGCAAGCGCCCGGTCGCGGCGGCGCGGGTCGGCGGGTACCCCGGCGGCGAGCGTGCCGGCCGGCCGATAGCGACCGTGGACCCCGATCGCGAGACCATCGCGCTCGAGGATGGTCAGGGTCGCGAGCACCGTTGCGACCGGCAGATCGGTGACGGCGACGAGCTCATCGACCGTCGCGAGACCATCCACCAGGGCCTGGGCGATCCGTCCGGCGGTCTTGCCGAGATCGGCCACCGTGCCCGCTGCCAGGGGCGCGGCGGACGTGCCACGGGCAAGGCCTAGGTCCGCCAGCAACTGCGGAACCCCGGTCACGATACGAGCGCCGCCTGGAAACTCGCGCAGGAAGGCCAGGCATCCGGCGCTCTCTCGGGCGTCGATGGAACCGGGCACCAGGTAGCAGTCGCGGCCCTGCTCGAGCGCCCACGACGCCGTGATGAGCGCTCCGCTCCGGGCCGGCGCTTCGACCACGACGGTGGCGTCCGACAGGCCGCTGATGACCCGGTTGCGCCGTGGGAACGTCCACTTCGATGAGGCGACGTCCGGGCCGAGTTCCGAGACCACGGCACCACCCCCGTCCACGATCGCCTGCGCCAGGGCCTGGTGGGCGCGCGGGTACAGGGTGGCGTGGCCACCTCCGATGACCGCGACCGTCGTGCCGCCGCTGGAGAGCGTCGCGTCGTGGGCTGCGCCATCCACCCCGACCGCCAGGCCGGACACGACCGTCGCGTCCGATGCGACCAGGGCAGACGCGATCCGGGCAGCCAGCGACCGGCCCTGCGCCGTCGGCCGACGCGTTCCGACGACCGCGACCGCATGGCGGGGTTGGAGCGCCTTGATATCGCCCCTCACGAACAGGAGGTGCGGAGGCAGGTCCACCCCCGCCAGGCGACTGGGATAGCTGGCATCGGCCACGGTCACGACCGAGAGGCCCAGCGACCGGATCCTCGCGAGGGCGCGATCGCCGTGCGAGACCGCATCCGCGATGGCCGTGGCGAGGGCGACCGAGATCGGCTTCGGCCCTGACTCCGGGTCCCATCCATCCGCCGGGGGCGCCGACGCGAGCTCACGGGTCCCGTTGGGGCCGTCCGCCACGCGCAGGATCTCCCGGCCGCTGCCGAACCGCCCGAGCAATGCCGCGAAGCCCACCGGCCCGAGCCCGTCCACGCCGGCCAGGATCGCCCAGGCGTCCCGCTCGTCCGGCCCGGCGGACGGATCCGCGCCCGTGAACGAACCACCCTTGTCACCGTCATCGGCCAGCGGACCTCCCACTCCGACGCCCAGCATCGTCAGACCGCCCGGGCGTTGGCGGAACGGTGATCCGAGGACCGGAACCAGGCCGCTTCATCGAGATGATCGATGCGGACGGCGTCATCGCCGGCCAGGTCGGCGATGGTCCGCGCGACTCGCAGCAACCGTTCGGTCCCGCGCCCACTGGCGCGCTCGAGGTTGGCAAGTTGCACCACGTGGCGACGAGTTCCGGGGGTCAACCGAACGACGGCCCGCAATCCGTCACCGCTGAGACGGCCGTTCAGGCGTCCGGCCTGGCGGCCCGCCGCGATGGCCCGTGCGTCCGCCACGCGCGCCGCGACGTCTGCCGACGATTCGGCCGGCGCCGTATCGACGAGTGCTGCCGGCGGGACCCGCGGCATGGTGATCGACAGGTCGATCCGGTCACGCAGCGGACCGGAGATCCGCTTCTGGTACCGCTCCGGGACGTTGATCGCGCACGAACACGAGCGATCGGATGCGCCGGCGAACCCGCACGGACACGGGTTCATGGCCGCGATGAGCTGGAAGCGAGCAGGGAACGTCGTCGTCCGACCGGCACGCGAGATGGCGACGAGGCCATCCTCCAACGGCTGGCGCAACGCCTCGAGTACGTCGCGGTCGAACTCGGGCAACTCGTCGAGGAACAGGACACCGTGGTCCGCCCTGGTCACTTCGCCGGGCGAGAGGCGTGGGCCTCCCCCGACCATGCCGGCATACGAGATGGTGTGGTGCGGAGACCGGAAGGGCGCCCGCCGAAGGAGCGCGTCCAGCGGTCCCTCGCCGGCCGCGGACGCGACGATCGAGACCGCGACAGCGGCCCCGTCATCGAGGGGCGGCAGCAGACCTGGCACGGTCCGAGCCAGCAGGGTCTTGCCCGAGCCGGGCGGACCGACGAGCAGCAGACCGTGCCCGCCCGCCAGCGCGATCTCGAGGCCACGGCGCGCTTCAGCCTGACCGCGCACCTCCCTCAGGTCCGGGACGGTCACGGACGCCGACACTGTGAGGGTGTCGTCCGGCCGATGCCCGGCCGATCCCGGAGGGTCATCGGTCGACTGTCCGAGGCCGACCCGGTCCGGACGGACCCGAGTGGCGCGCGGTCGTCGCCCACCGGCGATACAGGCCACGGCTTCCGTGAGCGAGGCGACCGGCTCGACCTCGAGCCCGTCCACGAGACGTGCCTCCGCCGCGCACGCGGACGCCACGATGACCCGGTCGATACCGTGCCGCGCCAGCGCCGCGGCCATCGACAGGATGCCCGGCACGGACCGGACCTCGCCGCCCAGTGACAGCTCCCCGATCAGCCCCACCCGGGTCATCCCGGGGCGGATCTGCTCCGAGCCCAGCAGGATGCCCACGGCCATCGCCAGGTCCAGGCTCGAGCCCGCCTTGCGCAGGTCCGCCGGGGCCAGGTTGACCGTGATGCGTCTCGGCGGGTGGACGTACCCGGCATTCCGGATCGCCCCCCGGATCCGCTCGCGCGCCTCCTGGAGCGCGGTGTCGGCCAGGCCGACGATGGTGAAGCCGGGCAGGCCGGGCGCTACGTCCACCTCGACCCGGATGAATCGACCATCGAGGCCGAGCAGGGTCGCGGATGGGACGATGGCCAACACCCCGCCATCCTGACCGGGGCCGGTCACCGTCCCCTTACGCGCGGCTCACCGCGCGCTCACCCGGGTGCGGCGAACCCGCCGAGCGTGGCCAGGATCGCGGCGGCGGCTTCATCGACCGTCGCCAGCTCGAGTTCGATGTGGGCATCCGCCGCCCCGATGAGCATCGCGTTGTACGGGATGTCGTGGGCGTCGCCGGACCCGCGGAAGTCGCTCCGGAACAGGATGACCGTCTTGCCGCGGGCGTAGGCATACCCACATTCCCAGCAGGTCCCCGAGTCCGGGTCCGCCCCATCCATGATCGCGACCACGGTGTCTGCCCAGTCCAGCCCTGCCAGGTCCTTGCGGAAGATGGCCTTGCCGGTCCGCTCGGCAGCCGGGTGCTCCTGGGGCACGAACACCTCGTGCCCTGCCGCCCGGAGCCGCTCTCCAAGCGCGACATTCCAGTCGCGTTCCGGAGTCGTGAACAGCGGCCCGGCCAGGTAGATCCTCACGTCGATCCTCCCAGTCGTGGTGGTTCCGGGGCTCGTGCCGACGGACCGAGACAGTATCGTTGAAGCCATGACCGACCAGCCGCGCCTCGCCGTCGTGGGCAGCACGATGATGGACCTCATCGCCTACACCTCTCGCGTCCCGGGCGCCGGGGAGACGATCCAGGGCGACGACTTCCAGCTCGGGTTCGGCGGCAAGGGCGCCAACCAGGCGGTCATGGCGCGCCTGCTCGGGGCCGAGGTCGCGATGGTCAACGCACTCGGCGACGACGTGTTCGGTGACATGACGGTCCGCAACTTCGAGTCGCTCGGGATCGACACGACGCACCTCGCCCGCGTCCCGGGTTCCAGTGGCGTCGCTCCCATCTGGGTGGAACCCGATGGCACGAACCGGATCATCTGCGTGGCCGGCGCGAACGACGCGATGGTCGCCGATGTCGCCGCGGCCGCCATCCGGGCACTCGCGCCGCTCGACGCGGTCGTGGGCGAGTTCGAGATCCCGCAGGCGGTCACGGCCGCGGCCTTCGCGGCCGCAAGGTCACTCGGCATCGTCACCATCCTGAACCCTGCCCCGGCCGCCGCGATGGACCCGGCCCTGCTCGCCGTCTCGGACTGGGTCATCCCGAACGAGGTCGAATTCGCCGGGCTGGCCGGCGCCTCGACCGACGCCACGGACACGGAGATCGCGGCCTTCGCGAGCGCGACCGGGACCCGGGTCGTGGTCACCCTCGGGTCCAGGGGCGCGGCCCTCCTCGGCACGGATGGCGCGGTCCACCGGATCCCGGCGTCGCCCGTGCAGGCCGTCGACACGACCGGGGCCGGCGATGCGTTCGTCGGGGCGTTCGCCTACGGGCTGGCGTCGGGCCTCGACGAGCGAGCGGCGGTCACGCTGGGCGTGCGCTGCGCGTCGGACAGCGTCCTTCGACCGGGGACGCAGCGGTCGTTCCCGCCGCGCGAACGGGCGCGGTCGTTCCTCGACGGGCTGTAGCGCTCGCGGGACTGTGGGTACCGGGACGCCCGAAACGCCTCGTCAGCGAGTGGTCGCCGCCTGCGCCGCTGCGGCCGGCTTGTCCACCGTACGAGCGAACTGGAGGAGGGAGCCACCCAGCGCCGAATCGGCCTTGGTGAACATGAACGGCGCCCCGGAGTTCAGCGCGCTGATCGCGCCGCGGTACTCGTTGAGGATCTGGTGGTCGATCGTCCGCTTCAGGGCGCCTTCCGCATTGCGGACGTTGATGCCGGTGAAGGCGTTCGATCGGTTGAGGACCAGTTCGACCTTCTTCGATTCGTACCCGAGGTGGCTGATGGTCTCGAGCACGAGCCGGACGTTCTTGAGGCACGACAGGTCGGCGGTCATGACGACGAAGACGGTATCGGCCGCCTCGATGACGCCGAGGTTGATGTCGTCCATCCGCTTGTCGATGTCGATGAGGACGTAGTCGTACATCGCCCGGAGGTGTTCGAGGATCACCGGCAGGTGGTCTGGCGTGACGAGCTCGGCGGTCTCGGGAGATGGCGGTGCCAGGAGCAGGTCCACGCCGGAGTCGTGCTTCACGAGGATCTGGCGGATGTAGTCCTGGTCCATGGACGGCGCGGTGACGATGTCCACGATGCTCTTGCGATCCAGGCCCAGGTCCAGGAAGACCCGGTGGTCGCCGAACTGGAGATTGCCGTCCACGAGACAGACCTTGCGCCCGAGCTCGCGATGCAACGCGATCGCGGTGTTGATGGCGATGGTCGTCGTGCCAACGCCGCCCTTGGCGCCATAGAACGCCAGCAGGTGACCCAGCGGTGGCCGGGCGAGCATGACGTCCTTGGGGGCGAACCTGGCCAGCAGGCTCTTGATCCGGGCCAGCAACTCGGCCGGGTGGAACGGCTTGATGAGGTAGTCATCGGCCCCGGCACGCAGGCCGCGGACCTTCTGCTCCACCTCGCGCTCGGCGGTCAGCATGATGATCGGGACGTGGGTGCTCGGCCCCTCCTCCGCCCGGATCTTCGCCGCCACCTGGTATCCGTCGAGCTTGGGCAGCATGACGTCCAGCAGGATCAGGTCCGGCGACTCGGTGCTCCACAGCCGGAACCCCTCGGCGCCGTCCGCGGCGACGGAGACGTCGTAGCCCTCCTGCTTCAGCGTGTACTGCAGGAGTCGCTGGACGTTCGGGTCGTCGTCGACGATGAGGATCTTGCCCATCAGTCCTCCACCGGTGGCGCGGGATCGAAGGGAACCGTGGCCGGTCCCGGCTCGGCGATTATAGGGGTCGTCGCTCGAAGCCCGGTGAAGGCATCGCGCAGGAACCGGGTCACGCGCTCCTCGTACGCTCCGGGCACCGTCGCATGGGATCGGCCGTGACCGGCACCAAGCACTTCCCAGTGCTGTGCCGACGCACCCGCAGCGGCCGCCAGACGTCGCCCGTCCGCCAGCGGGACGGTCGCATCCGCCGTCCCGTGGATCAGCAGGAGCGGGACGGGTTCGACGAGACCCACCACCTTGACCGGATCCGTGTCGCGTGGGTCGGCGCCCAGCGTGCGCGTCGCCCCGTCGAACAGTCGCTCCGCCAGGAACGTCGGCATCGGCCCCGGCAGCCGCGAGGCGACCGGCACGACGACACCGGACGCGACGGAATCAGCCACGATCGCCGCGATCCGTGGACGGATCTCAGGCGTCGGCCCATCGGGGACGTCGAGGCTGGCATCAGCCGCGATCAGGCTCCCGTCGCCGAGCACCGCCACCGCGGCGATCGCCGTGATCCCGCCCATCGAGAACCCGACGAGGCCGACCGAGGTGACACCTCGCGCCCCCAGCCAGGCGAGGGCTCCCGCGACGTCCTCGACCTCCCGCAGTCCGAACGTCGTCGGGCCCGGGTCGGACCCGCCGTGGCCGCGGAAGTCGAGCCCGAGGACGCCCGCCGTGCGGCGCAGGAACGGGGCGTACTCGACGAGGTCGGGGGCGATCGACCCGGTGTAGCCGTGGAGCAGCAGGATCGCCTCATGCGGGTCCCGACGCCAGTCGCCGTCGTCCGCCTCGGCGGGCAGCCAGCGAGCGGCCAGGCGGAGGCCGTCGCGCGACCTGATCCGCACGACTTCGCCGCCCAGCGCATCGAGCGCCGGTGCGAGGGCACGCTCCTCCGGGCCGACGCGCGGCGCGTCCAGCAGCCGGCGGGCACCGCGTTCGGCGAGCGTTCGCAACGTCAGCGCCGACAGGGCCACGGTCGCCGCCCCGGCGAGGGTGCGGCGGATCATCCGGTCACCACGCCGGATGCCTCGGCATCGCGGACCTCGAGGAACTCGAAGACGAGCCGACTCCAGGTCTCCAGCCGATCGATCACCGCGGCCACCTCCGCAGGATCGGCGAAGGCCCCCGACAGCTTGTCGGTCTCACGGATCGCGACGGTCCGGCCCGCGGCTTCAGCGCGGTAGACGGCACCGAGATGGACCGCACCGACGTCCGTGGTGTCGTCATTGAGCAACGCGACCAGGTCGAACGCCGGCACGAAGTCGGCCACGAGCTCCTCCGACCATTCCCGGCGCAGGCCTCCCTCGAGGCCATCGTCGCCGGGGTTCAGGTGGCCGCCGACACCGATCGAGTACCGGTCGTGCAGCCTGGCGTCCGCGCCGGCCCGCGTGCGTCGCATCAGGAAGTACCGCGGGCCGTCGCGCAGGACGAGGTACGGGATGATCTGCTTGAAGTCGGGATCGACCTCCATCGCCGCGCGAGGCTCGAATCGGCCCTCCCGCTCGACGAGACCCACGAACCCGTCGAGGCCGTCCGTCCTGAGCCCATACCAGCCGGACGCATCGGGGATGGCGGTGCGTGGCACCACCAGGACCTGCTCCCCCATCAGTCGATGCGCTCGAGTCGCTGGCGGGCCGCCCGAAGGCGATCGGCCACGACGACGACGTCCGGTCCGCCGGGACGGTCCAGTTCGGCCAGCCAGCCATCGAGGACGGCGCGAACCTGTCGGATCCTGGCGGCCAGGGCCGGCCCATTCGTCGCGACGATCCCCGTCCCCATGGCCACGTCACCCCTGGCAAGGCGGGTCATGTCGCGCCAGCCGCCGGCGGTGAGGGTCGGCTCGAACCCGCCCTCCATCACGGCTTCCACGAGCGCGGCGGCCAGGAGGAGCGGCAGATGGCTGGTTCCCGCGACCGCGAGATCGTGGGCCTCGGCCTCCATCCGCATCGGGACGGCGCCGCATGTCGTCGCGAGCCCTTCGACCCGGTGGATGTCCTCGTCGGTGGCCGTCTCGCCGGGCACGATGACCCACGGCCGGTCCACGAACAGGTCCGCGGTCGCGGCCGCATACCCGGACGTCTCCAGGCCGGCCATCGGGTGTCCGCCGACGAACGGCAGGCCGTGCGACGCCGCACGGGCGACGATGGCCGCCTTGGTGCTGGCGACGTCCGTGATCGTCGCGCCGGGCGCCATTGCCGCACGCCACGGCCCACCGAGCCCGTCCAGCAAGCTGAGGCAATCGAGGGGCGGCGCGGCGAGCACGATCAGGTCGGCATCGGCGATCGCCTCGGCCGGTGAGGTCGCCACGGCGTCGAGGACACCATCGGCGAGGGCCAGGTCGGGTCCCTGCCTGCTCGGCGTCCACGCGACCAGTCGGACGGCGGACGGCCCAGCCTCACGGACGGCCCGCGCGATGGACCCCCCGATGAGCCCGAGACCCAGGAAGGCGATGAGCATCGTCGGAGTATCGCAGCCGGATGGGCGATCCGCCGCCCTGCGCCGGGGATGGCGCCGACGTCAGCTCTGCCCACCCCGTCGTCGTTCGACGCGGCGATCGGCGATCCGTCGCTCCACGCCGTCTGGCGGGCCAGGATCGTCAGGCGGGTTCTGCCGGCGGATCCGTTGGCGCCGCTCGGTGTCGCGCCGCTCACCGTCCAGGTTGGCCCCACAGCGTGGGCACCGACGCTCCTCGGCGAAGAGCGACTCCAGCGGCGAGACGGTGTAGATCTGACGGCCGCACGAGCGGCAGGCGAGCTTGGGCATGTAGGACCTTCGCGTGGGACGGGGCGGCGGAGGACCTCAGACGGTCGGCAGACCGACGAGGGCGGCGTTGACGGCTTCGAGCGGGTATTCGTAGTCCTCGAGCGAGCCGTCCAGGTACCGCTCGTAGGACGCGAGGTCGAAATGGCCATGGCCACACAGATTGAACAGGATGACCTTCGACTCGCCGGCCTCCTTCGCCGCCAGAGCCTCGTCGATCACGACCTTGATGGCGTGGGTAGGCTCGGGTGCGGGCAGGATGCCCTCGGCCCGGGCGAACTGGACGCCGGCCGCGAAGCTGGCCCGCTGGTGGACGCTTCGAGCCTCGATGAGGTCGTGCTCCTTGAGCAGGCTGACCAGCGGCGACATGCCGTGATAGCGCAGGCCGCCCGCGTGGATCGGCTCCGGGATGAAGTCCGCTCCAAGGGTGTGCATCTTGACGATCGGCGCCATCTTGCCGGTATCCCCGTAGTCGTAGGCGTAGACGCCACGGGTCAGGCTGGGTGCGGCTTCCGGCTCGCAGGCGATGATCCGATGCTTGGCGCCCTCGCGGAAGTTGCGGCCGAGGAACGGGAACGTCAGACCGGCGAAGTTGGAGCCACCGCCCGTGCAGGCGATGACCACGTCCGGCGACTCGCCGGCCATGCCCATCTGCTCGATGGCCTCCTGGCCGATGATCGTCTGGTGCAGCAGGACGTGGTTGAGCACGGACCCGAGGGCGTATTTCGTGTCGTCGCGGGTCGCCGCGTCCTCGACGGCCTCGCTGATGGCCATCCCGAGTGAGCCGGGGCTGTCCGGCGTCTGGCCGAGCACCGTGCGACCGTAGTTCGTCGACAGTGACGGGCTGGCCACGACCTCGGCGCCATACGTCTCCATCAGGATCCGGCGGTACGGCTTCTGGTCGTAGCTGGCGCGGACCATGTAGACCTTGACCTCGAGGCCGAACATGGCGCCCGCGAACGCCATCGCGCTCCCCCACTGCCCGGCGCCGGTCTCGGTGGCGATCCGCTTGACCCCGGCTTCCTTGTTGTAAAAGGCCTGCGCCAGGGCCGTGTTCGGCTTGTGGCTGCCGGCCGGGCTCACGCCCTCGTACTTGTAGTAGATGTGGGCAGGAGTATCGAGCGCCTTCTCGAGCCGGTGGGCGCGGTACAGCGGGCTCGGCCTGTACAGGCGGTAGGCGTCGCGGACGGGCTCGGGGATCTCGATCTCCCGCTCGCCGGACACCTCCTGGCCGATGAGGGCCATCGGGAACAGCGGCGCCAGGTCGTCCGGCCCGATCGGCTGCATCGTGCCCGGATGGAGCGGCGGCGACGGCGTCACGCCGGCCGGCAAGTCGGCGGCGATGTTGTACCAGGCACGCGGGATCCGCGATTCATCGAGGACGAACTTCGTCTGCCGGGGGTCCGACGGCGCCATGGCGATCTCCTGCTGCTGGCGGTGCCCGTCGGGGTGAGGACGGACGCCGGACCCGGAGCCTACTGCGCGGCAGACCTGGCCGCAAGCACGGGCGAGATCGACCATCCATGGGTCACGTCGAGCGGCACGACCTCCAGCGGCTCGTAGCGCGCCGGCCCACCGCCGGTGAGGCTCTCGAACAGGCCGATGCGATCGATCCGGGCAGCGATCCGCAGGTCGGCAGCCTCAGTCACCAGGGTGTCGGCTATCGCCCGACCGGCCGGCACCCCGTCCGACCGCGCCAGCGTCAGGTGTGCCTTGAACGGCCGCGTCTCGGGCGCCCAGCCGGCGTCCACCAACGCCAGGTCCAGGCGGGCGGCCAAGGCAGCCAGCGCTGCCGCACCGTCACGCACCGCGACCCAGAGCGCACGCGGACGGCCTCCCTCGGGGAACGCACCGGCGGTGCCGAGGGCGATATCGAACGCCGAGGCCCCCACCGCAGCCTCGAGGACCGCAGCACGCGCCGGCTCCACTCGCGGATCGAGCGTCGGTCCGAGGAATCGCAGCGTCAGGTGCAAACCGTCCAGCCGGACCCAGCGGACGTCACGGCCGCCTCCGGGCACGCCACGTGCACGTACCCGGTCCACCAGCGCCGAGATCGCCTCGCTGGCCTCGACCGGCAGCGGAGCGGCCACGAACAGCCGGCGACCCGGCTCAGCCCTCACCGGGCCAACGCGGCCGGCGGGCGGACCCGAGGTCATGCCTCCTCGGCCTCGCCGACCTCGTGCTGCCACACGACCCGATCGGCGCGCAGGACTTCGAGCGCCCGATCGCGATCACGCCAGCCGATCATCTCGACCGTCTTGTCCTCGAGGGCCTTGTAGGTCTGGAAGAAGTGCTCGATCTCCACCAGGCGATGAGGCCGAACCTGCTCGAGTCGCTCGATGTGCTGCTGGTGCGCGTCGCCGAGCGCTACGCACAGGACCTTGAAGTCGAAGCCCTTCTCGTCGCGCATCTCGAGCCCGCCGATCGGTCGAGCCCAGACGTGGCAGCCGGTGAAGGTGGGCTCGTCGATGATCAGGAGGGCATCGGTGTGATCGCCGTCGCCAGCTCGAGTGCCCTCGATGAACCCGTAATCGAAGTTGTAGAACACGGCGCTGCTCAGGACGCGGTCCAGCCGGTAGACCTTGGCGACCTCGTCGTACTCGTACTTGTTGCGACTGCCGCGTGGGATCTCGACGACGATCTCGACGATATCGGGGAAGGGTCCGGGGCTCTTCATGGACAGCAGTCTAGACGAGAGCCGGCCGGACGAGTCCGGGCGTCGAGAGGCATCCGCCAGATGCCGTTTGCGCGGTCGTTCCGATCAGCGGAACCATCCCGGACGCGGCGGGCACGGTGCGCACGCGCCCCGGATCGACTTGCCTTCGGGGCCTCACCACGCGATGTCGGAGCCGAACCACGCGCCGTACCCTCAGCTTACGCCCGTGGCACGAGCGGCGAACCACGATGGTTCCGCTTGGTTGGAACCATCGAGAGATCGACCGCCAGGAAGGCAACGCTCCCGCCGAAGGACTGCGCGCCGCGCACGGTGGCGCCCTCAGTCGTTGTAGAGGCGCTCCTCGATGAGCTTCTCCTGCACCGTCCGGCCATTCGGATCGAAGCAGCTGAACTCGAAGTGCTTCTCGAATTCGAGGTCCACGTTGTCCTGGCCACCGCGGTTCTTCTCGACCGAGATGACCACCCAGTCGCGGAACCGCTGCGCCTGGTACGGGTTGAACTCGATGTTGACCTTGGCGACGATGTGGTACTTCTCGTTGAGGATCAGGATGATGTCCGCCTCGTAGTTGATGGCGGACGACCCGCGCAGGTGGAAGTTGCGCAGGCGGGACGCCTTCAGCCCTTCCTTGTCCGCGGCCACGATGCTGATCATCGGCACGTCCTCGGCCAGGGCGATGTCCTTCAGGCCGTTGACGATGTAGGTGACCTTCTCGGTCTCGTTCTCGGGCTCCGGGATCTGCGGGACCTTCTGCATGTAGTCCACGAAGACGACAAGGCGCCGATCGCCGGACAGGGCTCGGTGCTGCTGGACGAGCTTGCGGATGTTGTCCACCGTGCTCGCGGTCTGCGACCCACGCAGCAGGAACAGGTTCTGGCCATAGCGGGCGATGCGGTCCAGGGACGGGCGCAGACGGGGGTTGTTGGCCAGCTGCGCGGCGCCGTCGCCTTCGGTCGTCCAGGTCCCCATGATCTCCTTGCGGACATCCTGGACCTTGATCGCGCCGGTCTTGTGGGGCAGGTGGGCCAGGGCCGACTCCATCGCGATGAGCCGGTTCATCAGGTACAGCTCGTCGTGCTCGAAGCAGATGTACAGGACGTTGGCCTGGCCGCCCGAGGCGATGTTGCGCGCCATCTGCAGGGCCATCGTGGTCTTGCCCGTTCCCTGGGCCCCACCGATCAGCAGGAGTTCGCCGGCGCGAAGTCCGGTGCCGATGGTCTTGTCGAGCGGGGTGAACCCCAACGGGACCGGCTGGTACTCGCTGACGTTGCCGGAGACGACCTTGTCATTGAGGTCGACCAGGACATCCAGCGCCGATCGCGGATGCATGCTGCCGTTGTCGGTGTCAAGTCGCCAGGTCACCTGCTTCGCAGCAGTCTTGTCGGCGGCGTCGGTGCTCACGCGGTTGGAACCTCCCGGGGAAGTGGCTACGACCCTACCTTAGCACCCGGCACGGGCCGAATCACCCACCCGGACCTACCAAATCCGCACAGGCTCAGAGCGCCGAAGCAGCCAGTTCGTCCCAGGTCCGGATGACCGTCCGGATCGCCGTCTCGTAGTTGTCGAGGTCCATCGACTCGTTCGGGGCGTGGGCGTGGTCATCCGGCGGGGTGAAGCCCAGGAGGACGACCGGCAGGCCCAGGATGGACTCGAAGCTGGCGGTGACCGGGATGGACCCGCCTTCGCGGATGTAGAGCGGCGCCCGCCCGAAGGTCGCCTCCAGGGCCCGCGCCGCCGCCTGGGTCGCCGGATGATCCGTCGGGGTCAGGCTGGGGAAGCCTCCGCCAAGGTCCTGCACGGTGACCGTGACGCCGGGCGGGGCGATGTCGTCCACGAAGGCCTTGAACGACTCGAAGATGCGGGCCGGATCCTGGGCCGTGACGAGGCGGCAGCTGACCTTGGCGTGCGCATGCGCCGGGATGATCGTCTTCGCGCCATCGCCCTGGAACCCGCTCCACATGCCGTTGACGTCCAGCGTGGGCCGGGCCCCGCGACGCTCGAGGGTCGTGAAGCCCACTTCGCCGACGAGCGCCGGCACGCCAAGATCGGCGATGTATCGCTCCTCATCGAACGGCAGGGCCGCCAGTCCGGCGCGTTCGTCCTCGGTCAGCGAGCGGACGTCGTCGTAGAACCCGGGGATCCGGATCCGGCCGTCCGGGCCCTTCAGCGCGGCGATGATCTGGGCCAGGGCGTTGGCCGGGTTCTGCACGGCCCCGCCGAACTGGCCCGAGTGCAGGTCCACGGCCGTGCCGACGACGTCGATCTGGGCATACATCATCCCGCGCAGGCCGATGGTGATGGCCGGCAGGTTGCCCTCGAAGAAGCCGGAGTCGCTGATGATGGCGACATCGGCCGACAGGCGGGCGCGGTTGGCCTCGAGCCACCGATCGAGATGGACGGACGAGGACTCCTCCTCGCCCTCGAAGACGTACTTGAGATTGACCGGGAAGGCGCCCCGGGTCGCGAGCTCGGCGGCGGCGGCCATCACGTGCAGGTGGACCTGGCCCTTGTCGTCGGCGGCGCCACGCGCGAGCATCCGGTTCCCGACCACGACCGGCTCGAACGGCGGTGAGGTCCATAGATCGAGCGGGTCGACCGGCTGGACGTCGTAGTGACCATAGACGATGACGGTCGGGGCGCCGTCGGCATGGAGCCAGTCCGCGTAGACGACCGGGTGGCCGTCCGTCTCGGAGACCTCGACGTGCTCCAACCCCGCCGTCCGCATGGTATCGGCCAGCCACTCGGCTGCCGCCCGGCAGTCTCCGGCGTGCGCCGGGATGCCGGAGATGCTCGGGATCCGCAGGAACGCCTTGTACGACTCCAGGCGCGCCTCCCGGGTCGCATCGAGGTACGCCTCCACGTCGGCCATGTCGTTCATCGTGTCGGTCATCGGGTCACCTCGGTCATGTCCGGCATGGAACGAGCGGACCGTCTCCGGCCCGCTCGCAAGCTTGTGTCTGGGTGCGACCTGCGGTCTCAGGCCGGCTGGGGATCCGGGGCTGCGGCGGGCGGCTTGGGAGCGAACGTCAGGGGGACCCCGTTGACGTCGAGTTTCGGCGGCATGTCGCTGAACAGCGCCTCGAAGCCTTCGGCGTCCACCGTCTCCTCGGCGACGAGCTTCTCGGCCAGCGCCACGAGCTTCTCGCGGTGGGTCGTGAGGACCTCCGTGGCCCGCTCATAGGCCCGGTCGATGATCGCGCGGACCTCCTCGTCGATGGTCCGGGCGACCTCGTCGCTGTAGTCGCGCTGCTCGCCCATCGAGCGGCCGAGGAAGACCATCTCGTCACGCTTCCCGAAGGACAGCGGGCCGAGCTTGTCGCTCATCCCGAACTCGGTGACCATCCGGCGGGCCAGATCGGTCGCCTTCTCGATGTCGTTGCTGGCGCCGGTCGTCGTATCGCCGAAGATCAGCCGCTCGGCGACGTTGCCGCCCAGCAGTCCGGCGATCTTGTCCTCGAACTCGGTCTTGGACTGGAGGTAGCGATCCTCCGTCGGGAGGGCCATCGTGTAGCCGAGGGCCATGCCGCGACTGATGATCGTGATCTTGGCGACCGGATCGCACTTGGGCAGGACGCGCTGGACGACGGCGTGGCCGCCCTCGTGGTAGGCGATGATCGCCTTCTCGGCGTCGGAGATGATCCGGGACTTCCGCTCGGGGCCGGCGACGATCCGCTCCAGGGCCTCCTGGAACTCGGACATCCCGATGACCTTCTTGTTGCGCCGCGCGGCGAGGATGGCCGCCTCGTTGACGAGGTTGGCCAGGTCGGCACCGGAGAACCCGGGCGACTGGCGGGCGACGCCTTCGACCTCGAAGTTCTTGTCGAGCGGCTTGCCCTTGATGTGGACGCGCAGGATCTCCGCCCGGCCCTTCATGTCCGGCCGGTCCAGGATGACCTGGCGGTCGAATCGGCCGGGGCGCAGGAGCGCCGGATCCAGGACGTCCGGCCGGTTCGTGGCGGCGACGACGATGACGGCGGTGTTCGTGTCGAAGCCGTCCATCTCGACCAGGATCTGGTTGAGGGTCTGCTCGCGCTCGTCGTGGCTGCCGCCGAGGCCGGCGCCACGCTGGCGGCCGACCGCGTCGATCTCGTCGACGAAGACGATGCACGGCGAATTGCGCTTGGCCTGGTCGAACAGGTCGCGGACGCGCGAGGCGCCGACGCCGACGAACATCTCGACGAACTCGGAACCGGAGATGCTGAAGAACGGCACGCCGGCCTCGCCGGCCACGGCGCGGGCCATCAGGGTCTTGCCGGTGCCGGGAGGGCCGACCAGCAGGACGCCGCGCGGGATGCGGGCGCCGAGCGAGTTGAACTTCTCCGGGAACTTCAGGAATTCGACGACCTCCTGGAGCTCCATCTTGGCCTCATCGACGCCGGCCACGTCGTTGAACGTCACGACCGTCTTGTTGGCCGAGGAACATGCGGGCGCGGCTCTTGCCGAACGACATCGCCTGGTTGTTCGTGCCCTGGGCCTGCCGCATCATGAAGAAGATGAACCCGCCGATGATCAGCAGCGGCAGGACGAAGGTCGCGATCAGGCTGATCCACGACGTGTCGGGGACCGCCTCGGCCTTGTAGATGTTCGGGTCCAGGGTGGTGCCGCCCTTGGCGGCCGCGGCGACCATGTCGTTGAAGACCTGGGTCAGGACGCTCGGCACGACGACGGCGTAGGTCTTGAGGTCGCCGTTCGACTTGACAGCGAGACTGTCGCCGGTCTGGATCACCTCGGTGACCTGGCCCGACGCCACCTCGTTGAGGAACTGCCGAGTATCCGACCGGCTTGGCCTCGGTGGTCGTGTTGATCCAGGTGAAGAGCAACGCCGCGGTGCCCACGACGAGGAACAGCATGACGATGCCGTTCCGGAAGAACTTGGGATTCAAGAGTGAGCCTCCGGGGTCAAGACGGGCGCCGACCATGGGTCGCCGTGCCGCGAGTATAGCGCCGGGGTCCGGTTTGACCCCATGACGGTGGTCCTGTCCTCCACCTCCCCTACGGACGGCAGCGCGCCGCTGGATGGTGATGGACGCCCGGATGAAGGAATCGAAACGACCCTCCGGAAGCCGGAGGGTCGTCGTCAGGTGTTCGATGTTGGTAGCGGAGGGCGGATTTGAACCACCGACCAAGGGCTTATGAGTCCCCTGCTCTACCACTGAGCTACTCCGCCAGGGTCACCAAATCGTAGCGCAGGTCGGCGACGGTGCCAACGCTGCCCTGGCCGATGCCGATCCGCGTGGTCACTTGAACGAGTCGCAGTCGCCCACGTTGCCGCTGCGATAGCCGGTCGTGAACCAGGCCTGACGTTGCTCGGACGAGCCGTGGGTCCAGGACTCGGGATCGATCCGGCCGCTCGTGCCCTGCTGGATACGGTCGTCACCGACCGCGGCCGCCGCCGTGAGTGCCTCCTCGATATCGCCGGGCTCCAGCTCGGCCACGGCCGAGTGAGCCCAGACGCCCGCCAGGCAGTCAGCCTGGAGTTCCTGCTTGACCGACAGCTCGTTCCGTCGCGAGCCGTCCGCCGCCACTTCCGCCTGGACCGCATCCGAGACGCCGGTCACGGTCTGGATGTGGTGTCCGAACTCATGGGCGATGACGTACGCCATCGCGAAGTCGCCGGGCGCCCCGAAGCGCGAACTCAGTTCGTTGAAGAAGTCGAGGTCGAGATAGACCTTCTGATCGGCCGGGCAGTAGAACGGGCCTGTAGCGGCCGACGCCTGACCGCAGCCGGACGACGTCGCGCCCGTCGAACAGGACGAGCCTGGTCTCGGGGTAGTCGCGTCCGGACGTACTGAATGTCTCCGCCCAGAACTCCTGGACATCCGAAACGACGTACGCCACGAACTCGTCGGTCTGACTCTCGGGCTTGAGCGTGCCCGCCGGGTTCGGCGGCCCCACCTGCGCCGAGGCCCGAGAGGCCGGACAGGCCATCGCCGCCGCCGAGGATGCCGCTGAGCAACAGGAACCCGATCACCAGGACGATCCCGAGTCCGCTGATACCACCGGCGGCCTTTCGCCCGAGCATGCCGCCCAGCACGGCGCCGGCGACGCCGCTCATGTCCGCCGGGGACCCGCCCGCCTGGCCACGCCGATCCTCGATCTGGTCGTAGCCCTGGCCGCGCTTCCACTTCATCCTTCGACCACCTCGTGAAGCCGGCCCGTGGCGACGTCGAAGATCAGGCCGTGGACCGGCACGGGGCGCAGCCAGGCGTGAGACCGCAATCGTCCCAGTGACGAGCGAACGCTGGCCTCAAGGTCGCTGAACGCGCCGAATGTCGATGTCGTGGACGACGCCGGTATCCTCGGCGAGCCGCACGCGCAGGGACTCCTCATCGGCATCGATCAACCCGCACCGGGTGTGGGCGATGACCAGGACCTCGTTCGTACCCAGCAGGTGCTGGCTGACGAGCAGTGACCGGATCACGTCATCGGTCACGATCCCACCCGCGTTTCGGATGATGTGCGCGTCGCCGGTGCGGAACCCGAGGGCCTCCTCGACGTCCAGTCGGGCGTCCATGCAGGCGACGATCGCGAGGCCGGTGACGGGCGCCGCGGTCAGGGCCGAGCGGTCGAAGACGTGCGTGTAGCGCTCGTTCTCGGCCAGGACGCGAAGATACTCGGGTGAGCGATCGCCCGGCGAAGGGCGATCTTCGTCGCGGACGATCAAGCGCCCTGACTCGTCCCGCCATACCGGTCGATGACCTCGCCGATGGTCATCTGCCCGTATGTGGCTCCGAGCTCCTCGCGCGCGACGCGCCACATCGTCCGCAGGGGTCGCGGGCCGGACGTGTCGAGATCGGCCAGGCGCATGGTCCCGAACCGCTCGATCCCGGGCACGGCCTGGAGGTCGCCGGCGAGCCTGGTCGCGGCTTCCTCGACGCTGGTCTCTCGGGTGATATCGGCCACCTGCAGGCGCGGGCCTGGCGCCTGGGCGCGCACGGGCGGGCCGGCGGCGGTATCCGTCTTCGCCGGACCGGCTGCCGATGCGGGAGCCGCGGTCGGCGCCGGGCTGGTCGGCGGCACCGTCATCGGAGCCGCAACGCCTCCGATGACGCGCTCGGCGCTCTTCATCGCCGCATCGACGGCTTCGGCCGTCTCGAAGCGTGGTGCCGTCGGCGGGGCCGCGGAGGTGCCGGCGGGGCCGGAGCCCGTGGCGGATGACCCGCCGGACGTTCCGCCGCCTGGACCGGCGGGACCGCCGGGGCCGCTGGTGGTACCGCCCGAGCCGCCGCCGCCGCCCCCGCGTCGCGGCTTGGGCGGGGTGCGATCTCCGCCGTCGTCCGGCTTGTCGCCGCCGAGCGCGTCGTTGAGCATCCCCGGGATGTCGATCCCGGTCAGGCCGTACACCGTGGCATTCGCCTCGGTCACCGTCCGGGTCACGTTCCTCACCAGGTCCGAAGCCCCCTCGTTGGACAGGACGGTCAGCTGCTGGATGTTGCCCATCGGTTCGGCCGCGGCGCGCACGATCTCCGGCATCATCGAGAGGACGGTCTGGATGATCGCCGCCTCGTTGAACTGGCGATAGGCCTCGGCTCGCAGGGCGAGCGCCTTGGCCTCAGCCTCGCCCTTGGTGAAGGTGATACCGGCCTCGGCGTTGCCTTCGAGCGTGGTCTGCTTGGCCGTCGCCTCCGCGTTGATCGCCACGACCCGGGCCTGCGCCTCGCCCTTGGTCACGGTCACGGCGGCCTCCGCCGAGCCGGCCAGCTTGACCCGCTCCGCCTCCGCCTGGGCCTGGGCGATCCGGGCGCCCTTGTCGCCCTCCGCCCGGCGGACCTGCGCCTCGGCCTCGGCCTCCGCCGGCCGGACGGTGCTGGTCAGCAACTCCATCTGCGTGCGTGCCGCTTGCAGTTCGGCCAGTTCGGTCTGCTTGCGCGTGACCTCCTGGGTCGCCTCGGCCTCTGCCAGCGGGCCTGCCTGGGCGGCGCGCGCCTCGGCCGCGTTCGTCTGGGTCACGGTCTCCGCGCGACGCAACGCGACGTCACGCTGGGCGTTGATCTTGATCTGTTCGGCTTCGGCCTCTCGAACGGCCGCCTCCTGGTCCGCCGATGCCTTGGCCATCCGGGCGTCGCGCTCGCGCCGAGCGGTCTCCTGCTGGCCGATCAGGTCCATGTAGCCGGATTCGTCGCGGATGGCCTGGATGGTGAACGAATCGATCTGCAGCCCGGACGTGGCAAGGTCTCCCTTCGCGGCATCCTGGACCGCCTGCTGGAACTTCTGCCGGTCCAGGTTCAATTCCTCGATGGTCAGCGTGCCGACGATCGACCGGAGCGACCCTTCGAGGACGTTCTTGACGATCGAATTCGACCGCGCTCTCGTCGGCTTCGAGGAAGCGTTCGGCCGCATTGCGGATGGATTCGTCGTCGGCGCCGATCTTGAACGTGGCGACGCCCTGGACCGCGACCTTGATGCCCTGTCGCGAGACGGCGTCGGCGAGGTTCACATTGATCTGGCGAGCGGTCAGCTTGAGCTTGCCGACCTTGTGGATGAGCGGCATCACGATGACGCCGCCGCCGCGAACGACCTTGAGGTTCTTCTGCCCCTCCGGGCTCTTGTCCCGCTGGCCCGACACGATGAGGGCCTCGTTCGCGCCGGCCACCTTGTAGCGACTGCCGATATACGAAACGATCAGGACCACGATGATGATGACGAAGAAGATCGGCAGCACCCCGCCACCGATGAAATCAAAGAGTTGCGTCACGGCCTGCCTCGTCTTTCTGGTGATGCCTGGTCGGCGGCGCCGTCCGGCGGCGCGCTGGTGCGTGGTTCCACGATCAATCCTGACCCCGCGATGCCGGCGACGCGGGCGGTGGTCCCGGAGGCGATGTCGATGTTCGACGTCGCGCTGAACTCGTGGGTCTGGCCTTCCTTCTTCACCAGGACGCTGCCGTAGCGCCCGGCGGGGATGGACACCGCGACGTAGGCGTCGTCGCCGATGAGGTCGCTCGTGGAAAACGGCTCGTCCGCCTGGGCACGCCGCAGCAGGCTGAACAGGACCCAGGCGATGCCCATGCCCACCAGGCCGAAGATCGTACCGACGAGCGCGGCCTGGCCGCCGTGGAGGTCCAGGATCTCGGTCGCGAACAGGCCGCCGACACCGAACATGGACACGAATGACAGCAGGAGCGGCATGAGCGACGTGCCGGCGATGTCGAAGTCGAAGACGGCGCCGAGGATGTCGTCCAGCAGCACGGTCAGCAGCAGCAGGCCGCCACCGACCAACGTGCACACGATGAAGACGAAATTCTCGACCGGGATGTCGATCATCGAGGGGCCGTCGCCTCAGGAGGGAGGGCCATCAACGGCCCTGAAGCGACAGGATAGCGGTCGCGAGTTCGAACGGCGAGAGCGATCCGCAGATCGTCCGACGATCAGTCGCCGGCGCCGAAGAGGAGCGTCAGCCAGTGATCGAGCGGGCTTCCGCGGTCCACGTCCGAACCCAGGCGGACGGACGCCGAACCTGGCGCATCGGAGGGTAGCGGCGGCGCGTTGGGGTCCAGCGTGAACGCGATCTCGTGGGTCTTGCCGAGACCGTAGGCGCGCGCCTGTTGGTCGACGTAGCGCTGCCGCTGGATCTGCTGGAGTTCGCGACTGAGGGCGGCAAGGTGGGAGGCCTGCTCGGCATTCGAGATGACGAGGATATCCGCCTGGGTCGATGCCGCCGCCGCATCGCCGACCTGGCGAGCGAACATCAGGACCAGCCAGACGGCAAGCAGGACCCCGATCGCGATGGCCATCCGCCGACCCGTGATCCCGGCGATCGGCAGCGCGGACAGGTCGGGGGCGCTCGGCCGGCACGGAGGTCGCGGCCGGCGTGACCTCCGAGTCGACCTCGGTGGCATCGTCGTCGAGCGGCTGCGGGTCGATCCGGCGCTTCATCCGGGGGAGCGTAGCTGACGCTCGCGGACCGTGTCAACCCGAGCCGGCGTGACAACGAAGCTGTCACGCCTCGCGCGCACCGTTCGCCTATCATCCGACACAACAGAACGCGTGTTCTATCTACTGCGAGGACCACCCGTGCGACTGTATGCCCCTGCGGTCACCTCCACCGTCCTGGCCGACCTCCTGGCCGAACCATCGCTCGCCCGCGGCGTCGTCCACCACGCCGTGCTCCCGGCTCGGGATCCGGTCTACGGCGAGTTCCCGAGCTGGCTCGATGAGCGCATCGTCCGCGGGCTGGCCGATCGCGGGATCGAGCGCCCGTACATCCATCAGTCGGAGGCGCTGTCCGCGGTCCATGCGGGGCAGGACGTCGTCGTGGTCACCCCGACCGCGTCCGGGAAGAGCCTGTGCTACACACTCCCGATCCTCCAGGCGATCGTGGACGATCCGGCATCGCGGGCACTCATGCTCTTTCCGACCAAGGCGCTCGGGCAGGACCAGGTCACCGAGTTCGCGTCGCTCGCCGCGGCCGCCGGGCTGGCGGTGTCGGCCTCCACCTATGACGGCGACACGCCGGCGCCCATCCGGTCGGCTGTCCGCAGCGCCGGCCAGGTGGTGGTGACCAACCCGGACATGCTGCACGCCGCGATCCTTCCCCACCACACGAAGTGGTTCCAGCTGTTCGAGCAGCTCAAGGTCATCGTCATCGACGAGCTGCACACGTATCGTGGCGTGTTCGGCGGCCACGTGGCCAACGTCCTGCGCCGCCTGCTGCGGATCTGCGCCCACTACGGCAGCCATCCGGTGATCGTGTGCTGCTCGGCGACGATCGGGAACCCGGCGCAACTCGCCCAGGGCCTGACCGGACGCCCGGCCACGCTGATCGACCGGACCGGGGCACCAGCCGGTGAGCGTCACGTCCTGCTGGTGGATCCGCCCCTGCTGGATCCCGCGACCGGCGCGCGAGGGTCGGCGGTGACCCTCGCCCAGCGCTGGGCCCTGCCGTTCCTGCGTGCCGGTCGCCAGACCATCGTCTTCGGGCGGTCGCGGGTCGCCGTCGAGCTGCTGCTCACCGGGCTTCGCGAGTCGCTCCGAGAGGGACTCGGGCCACGGACCCGCCTGCGTGGCTATCGCGGCGGCTACCTGCCGACGGAGCGGCGCGCCATCGAGCGTGGCCTGCGGGATGGCGAGATCCTTGGCGTGGTCGCGACGAACGCCCTCGAACTCGGCGTGGACATCGGACGGCTGGACGCCGTCATCGTCGCCGGCTACCCGGGCTCCATCGCGGCGACGTGGCAGCAGTTCGGCCGAGCCGGCCGGCGGCAGGGCGTCAGCGTGGCCGTGCTCGTGGCTTCAGCCGCACCGGTCGACCAGTACGTCGTCCACCACCCCGAGTTCCTCCTGGACGGCTCCCCGGAGGAAGCGCGGGTGGATCCGGACAACCTGCACGTCCTGCTGGCGCACCTGCGCGCGGCCGCCTTCGAATTGCCCTTCTCGCCCGGCGACCATTTCGGATCGGCGGGCACGGATGACCTGCTTGCCTTCCTGGCCGAGGATGGACAGGTCCGCCAGGCCGGCGATGGGCGCTGGTACTGGTCGAGCGAGAACTTCCCCGCCTCGGCAGTCTCGTTGCGTACGGCTGCCCAGGAGAACGTCGTGATCATCGACACGACGCCGGATCGACCACGGGTGATCGGCGAGGTGGACCTGTTCGCCGCCCAGACGCTGGTCCACGAGGATGCCATCTACCTCCACGAGTCGGCCCAGTTCCACGTGGACCGCCTGGACTGGGACGAGCGCAAGGCCTATGTCCGGCGTGTCGACGTGGATCACTACACGCAGGCGGACCGGGCGGTCACGCTCAAGCCGCTCGATGTCTTCGCGGATGCCCCGGCCACCGGCGGGCGGCGCCGGCATGGCGAGGTCATGGTCGCGAGCCTGGCCACGATCTACAAGAAGCTGAAGTTCGTCACCAACGAGAACCTGGGATGGGGCCGGATCCACCTCCCCGAGATCGAGCTGCAGACCACGGCCTTCTGGCTCACCGCCGAGGGTGTCCGCGATCGGTGGCGTCGCGATGAACTCGACGTGGCCCTGCTCGGCAGTGGCCGTGCCATCCAGACGGTCGCATCCGTGCTGTTGATGGTGGACCCGCGCGATCTCGGCCTCGTGACCCAGGTCCGCTCTCCGCACGCGGAGGAGCCCACGATCTACCTCTACGAATCCGTTCCCGGGGGGATCGGCCTGGCCGAACGGCTCTGGGAACGCCACGACGACCTCATCGCAGCGGCGGCCGACCTCATCCGGTCGTGCGGCTGCGACGCCGGCTGCCCGGCGTGCACCGGACCACGGCTCGAGCCCGAGATCGATGCGCGAGCGCTCGCCCTGCGCCTGCTGGACGAGTTGGGCGCGTCGCGGCCACGCTCCTTGGTCCGATGATCGACCAGGACGATCGACTCGCCCGGCGTCTCGACCGATACCGCTCGGCGGTGCGGCGGTCCGGCGATGCAGCGCCGGACCATGTCGCTCGCCGACCACCCGAGATGCCCCTGGCCGAGCGGCTCGCCGAGGCGATCGGCGGTGAAGTCAGGGTCTCCACATCGGGATCCGTGGTCTGGTGCAAGTCCCCTCCCCACTCGATCCCGATCGACCGGTCCCGCCTGGCAGCGCTGCCGGGCCAACCCCCGGCCGGCGTGCCGCTGGTCTGCCTGGATACCGAGACGACAGGGCTGGCCACGGCGGCCGGGACGGTCGCGTTCCTGGTGGGCCTCGGCTGGTGGGAAGGCGACGAGTTCCACCAGGTCCAGCTCCTCGTCCCGGACCACGCGGACGAGCCGGCGATGCTGGCCGCGCTCAGGGGCCTCATCCCACCCGATGCCTGGCTGGTGACCTACAACGGTCGTGCCTTCGACTGGCCCCTCCTCGTGGCGCGCTACCGGCTGCACGGGTCGCCGGCGCCAGCCCATGCCGGCCACCTGGACCTGCTGCCGGTCGTCCGTCGACTGTTCCGCCACCGGATGCCGGACGCTCGCCTCCGGTCTGCAGAGGAGCACCTGCTGGGCGTGCGGCGGCACGGCGACGTCGAGGGCTGGGAGATCCCCGGGCGCTACCTCGGATTCCTGCACGGCGGATCCGGCCGAGCCGCTCGCAGCCGTCGTCCGGCACAACGACCAGGACGTCCGCTCGCTCGCACGACTGCTCGGTCACCTCGAGCGCGGCCTCGGCGACCAGCGCACCTGGCCACGAAGCCATCCCGGGCGACCTGGCCGGACTCGCGCGGGCGTTCGCCCGACAGGGGCGGCTGGCGGAAGCGCTCGCATGCCTCGACATCGCGACCGCGGTGCCCCTTCCGCCGGTACCTGTGGCCGTCGACCGGATCGCGCCGCCGGAACACGACTGGTGGTCACCGCGGGTCAAGCCCGACTACGGAGCCCGGGTCGTCGACCATGACCGGCCGAGGCGACCGGAACGAGCCGGGCCCTGGACGGTCGAGCGGATCGCGATCGAGCAGGCTCGACTCCAACGACGCGCGGGCGACCACCGGGCGGCGGCTCGATCATGGGCATCGCTCATGGATCACCCGGGACGCACCGGCGTCATCGCCGCCATCGAACTGGCCAAGCTCCACGAGCACCGTTTCGGCGACCTGGCCACGGCGTCCTCGGTCGCGACGGCCGGGCTCGGGCGGGCCGACCGACGGCGACGCCTCGGCCATCCGGAGCCCGCCCTGGAGGACGATCTCCGCCGACGCCTCGCCCGGATCCGTCGGCGACTGGCACGAGCGACCGGACCTGACGAACGACGCACCGCGGGCGGTCAGGCTCGCTCGTCGCCCCCGACCGTATAGTCGCCGACCTGCGAGTCGAGCGTCGGCATGACCGCTCGACGGATCGTCTCGTGGGCGCGCCGCAGGTTGACGGCCGCCCGATCCGGGACACCGGCGAGTCCGACCGCCTCGACCGCAAGGGACCCGGCGGCCGCAGCGAACCGGAGATCGGGAGATCGACGGGAACGCCTGAGACCGGCGATGGCCGGGCGAAGGACGCTCGCCGACAGCGCGGCCAGGAACGTGTCGCCGGCCCCCGTCGGGTCCAGCTCCCTGGCGCGGCTCGGGAGATACCGGACCACCTGTTCCGCCCGGTCGGCGCCGACGCGCACGAGGAGGCCGCCCTGGCTTCCTCGCGTCACGAGGAGATCCGCCCCCGGCTTGAGCCATCGGCACAGCTCGGCGAGCGATGTCGCCGGATCCAGGTCGTGGTGACTGACGCCGACGAGATCGGCCCGGCGCGAGCAGCACGGACGGACGCGGCGGGGTGCGTCCGACCCGCTCGCCGGGTGCCAGGGCCCGCAGGAATCCCTGCCAACCGACGACGACGAACGAGTCATGCGGGATCGCGGCCGACCACTCGTCCCCGATCTCGCCGGCGACCGGCGTGAACGACCAGGCTCGGGCCTCGTTCCACGCGTCGGGCATCTCCACCATCGGCAACGGCACGCCGGTGGCAACGCAGGTCTGGACGCGCCCGTCGGCCGATTCCACGTTGTGGAAGACCGGTCCCTCCGCCAGCGGGACTGCGAGCACCTCGACGCCGGCAGCGCGAAGCAGGTCCACCTCCGTGGCATCGCGGGCCGCATCGTCGAGGCCGATCACGGCAGCCGTCCGAAGCCCTAACCGGGCCGTCGTGAGTGCCGCGTAGGTCACGCCACCGCCGAGACGCCAACCCCTCGGATCATCAGTCGCCACGTCACGGCAGGCCGACCCAAGATGCACGATCTCCATCCGGCCCTTCGCCAACGCGTTCACTCCCCTGCTGTGATGTCGACTCGTATACTGCCCGCCCAGTCCATCCGCACCCCGGAGCCGACATGTTCTTCTACGAACTCCATGAAGGCGACAACGAGATCTACTCCGACGTGCTGGTCGCGAGCGATTCCGAGTGGGAGCCGGAGGAGTTCTTCCAACTCGTCCAGAAGATCCGCCGCCGGATCCAGGACCAGTTCCACCACGATACCCTCGCCGAAGCGATCGCCGTGGAGCTGGAGCGCGACCATGGGTTCGTATTCGTCAGCGACGACCGGCTGATGGCATCGGTCAACGTGTCCACGGTGGAGGAGGACAACTTCCTCGCCGAACTGGAAGTCGACCTCGCCGATCGAGACGACGACGACGATGACGACGACGACAGCGACGACGGGCAGCTCAAGGGCGGCTTTCGGACCATCTACGCAGACCTGGACCCGGACGGCCTGCCGAACTGAGCCTGTTCGGCGCGAGCGGCGCGAGCGGCGCGCAGCGCGTTCGGCGCGTCCCCTGCCGCTCGATCGGTCAGCGACTGAACAGGATCTCGATCACGTCCCCATCGTGGACCTTGTAGGTCTTGCCCTCGGAGCGCAGGCGGCCGTGCTTGCGGGCCTCGGCCATCGATCCCAGGGTGATCAGGTCCTCGTAGGAGACCGTCTCGGCCCGGATGAAGCCCCTTCGCCAGGTCCGTGTGGATGGCGCCCGCGGCATCGACGGCCGTGGAGCCATCCGGGATCGGCCAGGCGCGACACTCGTCCGGCCCGGCGGTCAGGAACGAGATCAGGCCGAGCAGTCGGTAGGACAGCGCGATGATCCGGTCGAGGCCGGAGCCATGGATGCCGAGCTCCTCCATGAAGACCGCGGCCTCGTCGGGCTCCAGCTCGCCGAGTTCCATCTCGATCCGCGCCGACAGCGCGTCCACCACGGCATGCTGGTGAACGTAGGTCGAGGCCACCTGCGTCACGAGGGCGGGCGCCGTCGCCAGGTCGGATTCGCCGACGTTGAGCAGGACCATGACCGGCTTCTGGGTCAGGAACCGGAAGCCGCGGATGGATTTCTCCTCGTCCGGGTCGAGACGCTGGTCGCGGATCGGGTGACCAGCCTCGAGCCCGACCTTCAATCGGCGCAGGACCACTTCTTCGCGCTCGGCGGCTTCGCGCTCGGCCTGCGTCCCGTGCCGCCCGCTCCCGGCGAGTCGCTCCAGGCGCCGGTCGGTCATGGACAGGTCGGCCAGCACGAATTCCAGGTCCAGCCGTTCCAGGTCACGGGCCGGGTCCACGCTGCCGTCCGGGTGCGGGTGGGCCGCATCCTCGAACGCCCTGACGACATGGATGAGCGCGTCCGAATCGCGCAGCCGCGCGAGGTGGTCGGCCGGCAGCTCCTCGGTCCCGACGTGCCCCTCGGACGAGGCCGGCGGGGCCGGAAGGTCCGCGTAGGTGACGTCCGCCTGGACGATCTTCTTGGGCTTGAAGATGCCGGCCAGGACGCCCAGGCGGGCATCGGGGACCTTGACCACGCCGACGTTCATGGTGACGCCACCGTAGCCACCGGTCTCGGCGTGACCGCGGGTGAGGGTGTTGAAGACGGTGGTCTTGCCCGATCCGGCAAGTCCGACGATGGCGATCTGCATCGCCGCATTGTCGCCGGGATCAGTAGCCCGCGCTCGGGTCCACCACGTTGAGCAACGGCTCGCCGGTCGCGAACCGGCGCAGGTTGTCGCAGAACAGCTCGACGCTCCGATCCAGGACCCGACCGCTGGACCACGAGGTGTGCGGCGTCACGATCACGTTGTCGAGGCCGTAGAAGGGGGAATCGGGTGGCAACGGCTCGTCGTGGAAGGTGTCCAGTACGGCACCGCCGAGCGGACCGTCCCGAAGGGCTCGGAGCAGCGCCCGCTCATCGATGAGTCGGCCCCGGGCGACGTTGATCAGCCACGCTCCGGGCTTGACCATCGCCAGGGTCTCCGAGTTGATCATCTCGTAGGTCTCCGGGGTCAGCGGGGCCGCGAGAACGATGAAGTCCGACTCGGCCAACAGGTCCGGAAGCGTCTCCGGCCCCCCTACCCGGTCCAGCATCAACTCACCGAACGACTTGTCCTCGCCCTCACCGGTCGTCGAGCTCGTCCCGGCATCAGCTCGCCGGCGAACGGCCACGACACGGCAACCGAAGGCCGTCGACAACGCACCCACGGCTCGTCCGATCGATCCGAGCCCGACGATCCCCACCGTGACGTCGCGGAGCTCCGCACCCTCCAGCGGTTGCCATGTCCGCTCCCGCTGCAGTTCGAGCAACTGGGGAAGCTTGCGGCTCACCGAGAGGATCATCATCAGCACGTACTCGGCGATCGGCCGGCTGAAGACCCCGCGTGCATTGGTCACGACCAGTCCGCGCTGCCGGGATGCCGGCGTGAGTGCCCGGTCCACACCGGAGGTCGCGGAGTGGACCCAGGTGAGGTGTGGCGCGCGGACCAGCAGGCGGTCGAACGCATCCGAGGTGAGCCAGCCGCGAAGCATGACCTCGACATCGTCCAGCGGACCGTCTGCCAGGCCCTCGATGGAGACGGTGACGAGGCGCGCACCTGGGGCCGCGGCGCGGATGCGCTCCAGGTCGCGCGACCGGTAGCGGGCGGACAGGATCGGACTCAGGGCGATGGCCGCCGGGGCGCCGCCCGGACCACGGCCCGGCCCAGCCGTTCGGACGAGGTCACCGCGATGATCCGTCATGCCGCCACTCCCTGGTCCAGGACCCGCGTCATCCACGCCTCCGGATCGTCGATCTCGCCGTCGCGCGGCAGGGTCGCGGGACTGTCCCACAGCCGAGCCAGCGCGGCCGAGCCGCGGGCGTCGGCGATGGCCCGAACGAACCGCTCACCCTTCTTGTACTGCGCCATCTTCAGATCCATCCCGGTGAGTCGCAGGATCGCCCGCTCGAACGGCGTGCGCTGCGTCCGGCGTTCGTGGAACCGGCGGCTGATCCGCTCGACGTCCGGGACCAGGTCCTTGCCCACTTCGTCCATGACGTAGTCGCTGAACCCCTCGAGGAGGCTCATCACGGCCTGTGTCTCGCGGAACAGCGCGCGCTGTTCTGGCCCCATCATCCGTTCCATCCAGTGACTGCCATCGGTTTCGCCCCGCAGCGTCCTCCCGAGTCCGCGCATCGCCTCCCGGCCCATCCCCTTGACGTCCGATCCGAACAGCGTCAGCTGGCGTTCGAGGCGTGATGCCATGTACGGGCGAAGCCATGGGTGCGCCTCGAACTCGAAGGCATGGGTCGTCTCGTGCAGCGCGATCCAGGTGCGGAACGCGCTCCAGGGGCACGCCGAGTGTCCGAGCGGTGCTGCGGATGTTCTCCTCGACGAACAGGAGGCGACCCGGGGCAGCCTCGGCAGAGAGCAGGGCCAGGTCGTACTGGCCCAGGACACGCTGACCCATGAAGCCGAGCAGGAACCCCAGTTGGCGAGTCGTGATCCAGCGATTGGCGAGGGCCATCGACGCCTTCCCGAGGCCACCGCCCGGCGGCATGACCTGGTCCAGCAGGTCCGTCTCGAGCTTGCCGATGAGCGATGCGAACGACCCGGTGTTCGCCCGAACCCAGCCCGCCCGGTCCACGACCCCGGATCGCTCGACCACACCAGGCAGCTCCGCCCCAAGCGCCTCGGATAGCGCCGGCACGATGCGAGCCATGGCCGCCGCATACGCCGGCTCGGACGCGCGCAGTTCCGCCTGGCTGAGTGCACCCGGCGCCTTCTCGAGGCGCGCGATGGCGGTCCGTTCGACAGTCGGCCAGTCCACCAGACCCCGGCGCGCAGAGCGCTCGGCTCGTCGGCCGGCCACCGTGGCGGCCACGCCCAGGGCAGACCCGATCAGGAACCCGGCCTGCCAGACCCTGTCATCGCGCCGCGCGCCGCGTCCCCCGATCCGATCGGTCATCCCGTTGGCACTCCAAGATCGATCCGCTCCACGTCCGGGAACGCGGACCCGAACAGGGTACTGGTCAGCGCGTGGAAGGCTTCGGGATCCCCGGTCGTCAGCTGCAGGTGAGTCGCGGTGACATGCCGCTCGTCGGGCCGGTCGTGTCCTCCACGTCCAGCATCGGCGGCGGTCCCGCGAGTGGTGCCCGGAGCCTCCATCCCGTTGACGCTGAGCAGCTCGGCCAGCGCAGACGCCGTGGCAGTCGCGGAGTCGACGATCGCCACCCGCTCGCCCACCGCCGCCGCGATCAGTGACCGCAGCAGCGGGTAGTGCGTGCAGCCCAGCAGCAACGTATCCACGGTCGCCCCGGGCGGTCTCGGGAAGATGGACTCACCGGACGAGTCCGGTCCACCGAGCAACGGGGCGAGCGCATCGGCGATGGCCGCCTCGGCGACGGGACCCGTCAAGGTGCCGGCTTCCACCAGCGGGACGAGCGCCGGCGTCGCATGCTCGTACACCTCGACCGCGGGATTTTCGTCCTTGATGGCCTGGAAGTACGCATGCGACCGGATCGTGGCCGGCGTGGCGATGACTCCCACCCGCCGGACTCGTGTGGCCAGGGCCGCGGCGGAGGCCCCGGCCCGGATGACACCCAGGATGGGCAGGTCGTAGCGACGCCGATACGCCGTCAACCCGACCGCCGTCGACGTGTTGCAGGCCACGACGATGGCCTTGACATCGCGTTCCACCAGTGCGTCGAGTGACTGGGTCGAGAAGGCGAGCACTTCGTCGTCGGACCTGACGCCGTACGGCGTGCGGGCGTTGTCGCCGAGGTAGATCGTGGACTCGTGCGGCGACCGTCGCGCGATCTCGCGCAGGACCGTGAGGCCGCCGACCCCCGAATCGAAGATACCGAGGGGGCGCGGATCGGACATGGACGGCCTAGCCGCGAGCGGCGCCGGTCGCGACCCGCGCGGAACCCAGCAACGCCTCGGCCGTCCGGAGGATGTCCTGGCTGACCGTCGCTCCCGGGTTGGCCAGGACGAACGGCACGCCTTCGTTGTTCGACTGGACGACCAGGATCCCGTCCGACATGACCCGGTGCTCAGGGATACGCCCGAGCGCGCGTTCGAGATCGCCAGGATCGATCCCGCCGGGCGAGTCCGCTCGGTTGACGAGGTACTGGACCTTGGACGCCGGGTACCCGATCGCACGGAACGTGTCCGCCATCGCGACCGTGTTGTGGATCGTCGTCGAGTCGTAGGTGACGATCTCAACGATCGTGTCGCTGGTGTCGAGGAACGCCAGGTTCACGTCGTTCAGGTTGCTGCTCATGTCGATGACGAGCACGCTGTAGACGCGTCGCAGGAGCGACAGGATCTTCTCGAGGTCGCGTGAGGTCACCATCTCGGCCATCTCGATCCGCGGCGGGGCCAGCAGGATGTCGATCCCGGACGGATCGCGCCACAGCACGTCACCCAGGTCCGACTCGGCGATCCGGTCGGTGGGCAGGTCCAGGACCGACGGGGCGTCTGACGGCACCTTGAGCAGCGAGCGGAGGTCGCCGAATTGCAGGCTTCCGTCGATGAGGACGGTCCGCTGCCCCAGCTGACTGATCGCGACGGCCAGGTTGAAGGCGATGGTGGTCTTGCCCACGCCTCCCTTCGGGGCGAAGACCGAGATGATCCGCGTGCCCATCGTGGCCTGGTCCAGGGCGAAGTCCTTCTTGACCTGGGCGATCCGGGTCATCAGGTCGAAGCCGGAGAACGGCATCGTCAGCACGCCGTGGACGCCGGCCTCGACATCCACCTCGACCGGGTTCTGGGGGACGGTCAGCATGATGACCGGGACGCCCAGCTTCGCTGCGTTGAGCTGCTCCACGAGCTTGGGACCCTTCAGACGACCCTGGAGCAGCGCATCGACGAGGACCACGTCGGGACGCAGTTCCGCGATGGTCCCCAACGCCCGTGCGCCATCGGCGATGACGTCGACAAGCTTGACGTGGGATTGCGAATTGAGCAGTCCACGGATGTACTGGGCGACCTGCGGCACGTCCTCGATGACGAGCAGCCGGGTCCCTTCTGTCGGTGCCATCGGGCCGACGATACCACGCGGCCGACGTGTGGTTGACCCACCCGGAGGTCCCAGGTCGTGGACGACGGGCCTAGGGCTTGACAGCCACGAGGATGGCACGCTCGCTGCCGGGGCCCAGCGGCTCCATCCCATATCCCCCGGCGACGAGTTCCACGATCAGCCCGGCCTCCTCGGCGAAGGCCCGGAGTTCGTCCGCCGACACAAGCCGAAGCCGGTCACTCCTGACCCATCGCCGCGGGGTGGTTCCCTGTTCGCCTTCCTCGAATATCGTCGTGAGCGAGACGGTCCCGGTCGCCGCGTCGTGCGTGGCCGAACCGGCCTTCGTCACGAGCCGTCCGGTCTCGGGGTCCGTACGCGGCCACTCGAGGATGATGCGACCGTCGAAACGAGCGAGGTCATCGGCATCCGGGAGCCAGACGTCCACGACCGCGACCCCGCCGGAGGCCAGGTGGCGGGCCAGCGTGGCCAGCGCGCCTCGCTGCGCCTCGCGGGAAGCCAGCAACATCAGCGAATTGAGCGCGACGAAGGCGAGGCCGTAGCGGCCGGCGTCCGGCAGCCGCAGCTCGAGCAGATCCGCCTCCACGAACGACAGATGCTCGGGTCCGACGCCTTCGCGAACGGCACTGGCCCGTGCCCGGTCCAGCATCGCGGGATCCAGGTCCACCGCCGTCACCACGTACCCGGCCAGCGCCAGCGGTACGGCCAGACGTCCGGTTCCGGCCGCCAACTCCAGCACGGGCCCGCCGGTCCGGGCGGCGAGCGCCAGGTAGAGGTCCAGGTCGCCCGGGTCGTCGGTCAGGTCCAGGTCGTACAGCCGGGCGAGCGCCGCAGCCGTGGCCGGGTCGATGGTGTCAGCCCTCCCAGCGCACGCTGGCACCGGCCTTGCGCTTGACCGCCAGCGCGCTGATGGCCTCGAGCGCGCAACGATTGGCGGCCATGGCGGTCGTCTCCGCCTGGTCGTAGGGCGGCGAGACCTCGACGATGTCCATCCCGGCCAGGTCCACGGCACCGACGATCTGGCGGATGGCGCGCAGGACCTCGCGGGTCAGCATGCCGCCGGGTTCGGGTGTCCCGGTGCCGGGCGCCATGCCGGGGTCGATGACGTCGATGTCGATCGAGAGATAGACGGAGTCCGGTCCATCGAGCGCCTCGGCGATCGCGTCGGCGATGACAGCCTCGGCGCCGCGCTCCTCGATCTCGGTCATGAAGTGGTAGCGGAGACCCTGCTCCTGCATCCACTCGAACGTCTCCTTGGGCGGCCAATACCCGCGCAGGCCGACCTGCACGAAGTTGTGGCCCTTGACCGCGCCCGACTCGATGAGCCGGCGCATGGGCGTCCCGTGGCTGGCCAACGCTCCCCAGCCGTCCATCGCGGTATCCGCGTGTGCGTCGAAGTGGACGATCCCGATGCTGCCCGGGCGACGGATGTCGGCGAGCGCGCTGGCCGACGGCCAGGTCACCGAGTGGTCGCCGCCCAGGATGATCGGGATGGCGCCGGTCTCGGCGACTTCGCGGACCTTGCGGTAGATCATCGCGTGGCTGCGATGGATCCAGGAGGGCACGATGTTCGCGTCACCGGCGTCCACGACGGTCAGGACGTCCAGCGGATCCACGTCCAGCTGCAGCGAATAGATGGAGCCGCTCGTGTACTGCGCCTCGCGGATCGCCCGTGGACCGAAGCGGGCGCCCGGTCGGTGGCTCACCGCGTCGTCGAACGGAGCGCCGACGATGGCCACATCCACCTTGCGCCGAAGGAGCTCGGCCGGGTCGGTGATCCAGGGCAGCTTCATGAAGGTCGTCGGTCCGACGTAGGTCGGCAGGTCGAAGTCGGCATGGACCTCGAAGTCGGCGTCCCAGCCGTTGAGCGCGGCGAAGTCGCCATCGTGTCCTGGATCTACCGGGCGATCTGCCACATGAACCTCCGGGAGACGGTCGCGGATCGGATGGCCGCGGCTGGACGGCACCCGTCTCTCTGGGGCGCCGCCGGTTCGAGACCGTCGTCCAGCGGGGCGCCAGGCGCGATGGTAGCACCCGGCCAACCGCGCCTACGTCCCCTTGTGGAACTCTTGCCAGGCCGCTTCCACGAGTGCGGGATCGGCATAGAGGTCGTACGCCGTCTGCGCCACGAGGGTGGCAGCGAGCAGGGTCGTCTCGTCCGCGACCGGGGTGGCTGCCGCATCCCGGAAGAGGATGGAGTGACCGGGCGTCCCCTCGGGCGCGATGGCCAGGTCGGGATGGATGGTGGGGCAGACCCAGCTCACGTTGCCCATGTCCGTACTGCCGGCGTTCGGATCGTCGCCCATGTCCGTGATCCCGTAGGCCGCCATGTTGGCGATGAACCGCTCGCCCAGGACGGTGTTGTTGCGCATCGTCGTCGCGCCGCCCGAGTAGGTCACCTCGACGGTCGTCCCGGTCGCGAGCGCGGCCGCCTCGCACATCCGGCTGAACTGGTCCTTCATCGTTTCGTAGTACGCCTGCTCCGTGCTGCGCAGCATGAACCACGCCCGGGTCCGTTCCGGGATGATGTTGGCGGCGGTCCCGCCCTCCGCGATGATCCCGTGTACCCGGGCCGTTGGCAGGAGCTGCTGGCGCCACAGCCCGACCGAGGTGAACAGCAGGATCATCGCGTCCAGGGCGTTCTTGCCGAGCCACGGATCCGATGACGCGTGCGCCTGGAGCCCGGTGAACACGACGTCCACGTCCTCCGACGCGAGCGGCCAGCTATAGACATGGTTGCGGTCGCACGGGTGGTAGAGCAGGGCGGCGTCCAGACCTTCGAAGAGGCCGTCCTGGATCATCTGCTGCTTGCCGCTGCCGCGTTCTTCCGCCGGGCAGCCAAGGAAGACGATCTCACCGGGCAGCTCTTCCGAGACGACGCCAGGGCGATCGCAGCGCCGACACCGGAGGCGGCCATCGTGTTGTGACCACAGCCATGACCCAGGCCCGGGAGGGCGTCGTACTCGGCCAGGACCCCGATCCGCGGGCCGGCGCCACCACGGCCACCGCGTCGAACCGCTCGGACCGCCGTCGCGAGGCTGCCGGCCGGACATTCCACCTCGAAGCCGTGGCGGGACAGCGCCTCGGCGACCCAGGCACTCGCGTGATGCTCCTCGTACGCGGGTTCTGGGTCGGCATGGATGCGGTGGGAGAGGTCCAGGATCTCCGCACGGGCTGTCTCGACGGCGGCGGCGAGGCGGGTCTTCATCTCGACGTTCGGTTCGGCGGGTGTCGTGGTCGTGAGGGTTGACATGCGATCCTCCAGGGTCCGTTCGGGGCGACGATGTGCAATTCACCGTTCGGCAGAAAGCGTCGCTTCTGCGACGACGACCAGGGCGATCATGAACACGGCGATCGGCAATTCCAGGACGCCCTGCAGGCGGAGGACGACGAGTACGGTGACGATCAGACCGACCCAGGCGCCCCGACGGATCGCGCGCAGCCAATCGCCCTGGTAGGCGATCCGGCGGTGCCGGCCGAACGACGCCAGCCAGAAGAGCGGGATCATCGTCAGGCCGACCGCGAGACCGATCAGCAGTGCTCCGAGGAACCCGGCGCCGGGGTCCTTGATCGGGTCCTGCGTCGTGACCACGAGCCCGACCAGGATCCAGACGACGAAGGCGGCCCCGAAGACCCCCAGGTTCGCCAGCCGGTCGCGCGCTTCCATGTCCAGCGAGTCTAGGGCCTCCGCCCCGACTTCGGCCGCCCGTGGCCGGGCGATGCGACCGAGGACTCCGGGATCGACGGTCACCGGTCGGCGGTCATGGTCCCAGCCAGGGCGACGGCGGCCGCCGCCTGCAGTTCCTGATCCGTGAATGGCTTGAGCAGGACGACCTGGACCTGGGCGACATGGGCCCGGGCGCGCTCGGCTACCTGTGGATCGGCGGACATGAGGATGACCCGAACACCCGGTCGCGCCGCCGTCAGGCGCGCCGCCAGCTCGATACCGGACATCTCGGTCCATCTCGATCGCGCTGATCAGGAGGCCCGGTCCGACGCTGGACGCGAACACCAGGCGCAGGGCGGCCCGGCCGCCCGTCGCGGCGATGACCGGATGCCCGGCATCGCGCAGGACCCGCGCGATCCGCTCGACCTCCGACACGGTCGCCGTCGACGATCACCACCGGCAGCCGAGCCGCGGTCAAGCTGGTCGCACCCGGGACCGCGACCGCCGGGTTCCGATCGGCGTCGCCGGTACCCCTGGCCAGTCATCCGACATCGACGATGCTTCCTCCCGTGCTTCGTCGCCATGCGTCTCAGCGAGGAGTCCGGAGGATGGGTGTCGCGAGCCGAACCGTCGACTCGGGCGAATGCCCTATCGGCGCGCGACGCTCGACGGGCAGATGTCGCGGAACGCGCAGTAGGTGCAGGCCAGGTAGTCCGGCCTTGGCGCGTAGTCCGTGACTCGCATCCCGGCGGCCGCCCGTTCGATCTTCTCGCGAGCCTTGGCCAGGCGCTTCGGATCCACGGCGACCTCGCCGATGAGGCCGGACTCCAGGAAGTGCAGCGCGACCGCGTCGGGAAGTCGTCCGGTCATCGCCTCATAGCCCATCGCGTAGATCTGGAGCTGGAGCGAGTCGCGGGCGCGCTGGCGTGCCTTGACCGGGTCCCGCACGTCCGAGGACTTGTAGTCCGTGATCGTCACGCGCTCCGGACCCATCATGTCGAGCGTCGGCGAGACGACATCCGCGCTCGGCGTGGATCCGGCTCGAGCGAGGCCGGCCCGGTCTGCGCGTCACCGGTCGACCACGATGTCCACGCGGTCCCAGCGACCGCGCACCCGGTCGCCTCCCAACTGGAAGCTGAACTCCCGTTCCACGTAGGTCGGGATGACCGAGTCCGGCTGGAGCTGCGCGGTACGGAACCGGCGCAGCGCCGCGCGACCGGCCTCCAGCCGCGCCTCCTCGTGCTCGCGGCTCACGAAGCCCTCGTTGGACATGGCCGCTCGTGAACGCCTCCTCCAGCTCCGCCTCGGACATGACCTGGCCGCGGGCGTGGCGCTGATGGAAGAGCTGGACGGCCTTGTGGAGCGCCGAGCCGTAGATGATCGCGTGGTGCGGGGCGAGGGGCACGCGCAGGACGTGGGCGTACTTGTACTTCAGCGGGCAGGTGAGGTAGTCGTCGATCTGGTAGAAGCTCAGCGAGAGCGGCTCGTCGATCGGTCCGCGTGCGATGGCCGACGGCTGGGGCTGCACCTCGAGGGCGGCGAGCCGCTGCGCCGCGGTCGGTGCCGCCGCCCCTGCTCCAGGGACGCCCGCTGCGGCGGGCAGGTCCAGCGCCTCCAGCACGAACGGCGAGACCCGTCGCGCGCGGGCTCCGCCGTAGTCCGCGGCATGCGACAGGATCAGCTCGTCCCGGGCCCGAGTCATCGCGACGTAGCACAGCCGCCGCTCCTCGGCCATGGCGGACTCCGGCGTCGGCGGCACGCCGCGGCCCAGGCCCGACGGGAGCGGGAGCGTCTCCCCGCGCCCGGTCGACGGGAAGCGGCCGGCGACCATGCCGGGCAGGAAGACGACCGGGAACTCCAGGCCCTTGGCCTTGTGGACGGTCAGGACGGCCACCGCGTCCGTATCGGGATCCAGCTCCGCCGTCGCGGGATCGTCCCCGGCCTCGATCAGCGTCTCGAGGTGCCGCGCCACGAAGACCGCCCGATCGTCGGCAAGGATGGCCGACTGCGCGCGGACGATCTCGAAGAACCGCGCGATGTTGCCCAGGGCTTCTTCGGCGGCGACGGAGTCCGTCGCGGCGAGGCGGGCGAGCATGCCGCTACCGCGCAGGAACCGGTAGAGCAGTTCGCCGGCGGGCTGTTCGTGCGCGGCCGCCGCGTAGGCGGTGAGGTCCGCGACGAGCTTGCGCACGGTGGCGCGTGTCTCCGGGCTCACCCGCAGGATCCCGGGCTGGCCGTCCAGTTCGACCAGGATCGCCCAGACCGACCGATTCCGGCGACGAGCCATGTTGACGATCGCGGTCAGGTCCTCGCCGCCCAGCTCGTACAGCTCCGACGCCGCGAGCGCATACACGTCCACGCTGGACTCGGGATCCGCGACCACGCGCAGGAAGGCCAGCAGGAGCCGAACCTCCGGCCGGGCGTACAGCCCGGACGTGCCCGAGAACCGCCACGGGATGGACGCCATGTTGAGTGCCCGCAGGATGGGGTCCGCATGACCGTTGGCACGCACCAGGATGGCGTGGTCGCGCGGTGCCGCACCGGCCGCGACCCTGCGCCCGATCTCCGCTGCGATCCAGTCCGCTTCCTCGGAACCGGACGCGAAGACCTCGAGCCTGAGCGGGGCCGGCGCGGGCGACCGGCGCTCGGCTCGGAGCCGCTTGGCGACGCCGGTCCGGACCTCCAGGCGATCCGGGTCGTTGAACCGGATCATCCGGTACGAGGCGTCCAGGACCGGCGCGAGCGATCGGTAGTTGCGCCGCAGCACGACGGTCCGGGCCCCGACATACCGGTCCTGGAAGGCCAGGATGTTGTCCACGGCCGCGCCACGGAACGCGTAGATCGCCTGGTCGTCATCGCCCACGACGGTCACGTTGCGATGCCCCTCGGCGAGCAGCGCCACGAGTTCCGCCTGCGCCCGATTGGTGTCCTGGAACTCGTCCACCAGGATGTACCGGAACCGACCGGCGATCGCGGACCGCGCATCCGCCGACTCGCGCACGAGCCGGAGCGCCAGGGCCACCTGGTCGCCGAAGTCGATGCAACCGCTGGCGGCCATGAGGTCCTGGTACGTGGCGTACGCGCGGGCCAGCTCGGCCTGTCGCCTGGCCCGCTCGACGGCGGCGTCCGCCGCGTCCCGCTCGGGTTCGGGCGGCCGGGTCGGCCAGGTCCACGGCGGCAGCCACGGCCGCCGCTTCCAGGGTCACCCGTTCGGCGTACGCCAGGTAGTCCGCCGGGCTGATGTCCTCGTCCTTGCAGCGGCTGAACAGCGTCGCCAGGGCGGACAGGAACCGCGTCGGGTCGCCGAGCGGCCGGTACAGGTCGAGTTCGAACTCGAAGAGGTGCTCGCGCAGGAAGATGACGACCTCCGGCCGGGAGAGCACGCGCACGTCCGTCGGCAGGCCCAGCTCAAGGGCGTATTCGCGGATGAGTCCGTCGCCGAACGCGTGGAACGTGGAGATGGCCGTGTCCGTGTAGCCGTACGGGACGAGCTGGTCCACGCGGACGGCCATCTCCTCGGCGGCCTTGTCCGTGAAGGTCAACGCGAGGATCTCGGATGGCCGCGCCCGGCGTTCGGCGATGAGCCATGCGATCCGGCGAGTGATGACCTGGGTCTTGCCCGTCCCGGCGCCGGCCACGACCAGCATCGGTCCCTCGCCGTGGGTCACGGCCCGGACCTGGTCCGGATCCAGGCCGCCGAGGAGGGCGTCCATCCCGTCGACCGGTCCGTCCGCCGGAGCGGGAGCCATGACCGGGACGAGCTCCTTCCAGGCCGGCAGCTGGTCCAGCGGGGCGGGTTCTCGCCGCGATCGGGTGCGCGGTCTGGTCACGGCGTCGCGATGCGAGACGTCTTCGAGGTGGTGGGGGCCATGAGCTGGAGCATCGAAGGCCGCCGTGTCAGCTAGCCTGTCAGGCCGTCGCCTGCCGGATCGCGGCCTGCTCCTCTTCGGACAGGCCCAGGTCGGATCGTCCGGCCTTGACCGCCTTCGCGTAGAAGCGGGTGCCGGTGCGGGCATGCAGGCTCGACAGGATCCAGCCATCTCCCCTGGCATCCAGCATCGCGAGCGCGAAACTCTGGTTGCCGCCGGTGTCCTCGAATGGGTTGTAGCGGACCAGGCCCACCCGCTGGAAGGCCGTCGGCAGGATGGACTCCAGGGCGGCCGTCCGGGCGGTCACCTCGTCCAGGTCGCGGGCGACGGCGTAGATCTTGTCGAGGTGCGCCTCGAGGATCGCCTCGAAGCTCTTGCCGCTCTCGCCGCGGGTGATCCCGGCCAGGCGAGCCGACAGGCGGGCGGTCCGCCGAGCCAGCACGACCACGGCGGCGAGCAGCACGATCGAGACGAGGACGAGGCCGATGACCAGGACGCCGAGATTCGCCTCGACGAACGCGTTCAGTTCGATGTCCGGTTCCTCCAGTGGGCACGGGCGAGTCTAGCAGCGCCCGCCACCGATGGGCCGAGACTGTCGACCCCGGCGGTCGTGCGGCAGGCCGAACCCCGGACCGGTGCTATCCTTCGGCGTCGAACCGACCCAGCCCGACGGAGGCCCCACCGGACCCATGGCCAAGCGAGCCCGAGGCAGCACCTCACGACCCGGCCAGCGAGCCCCGATCCAGCGCGCGACGCCTCGAACCGCCAAGCCTGTCACGGCGACGACCACGCGACGGCGACCCGCGCCGCGACCGATGACATCGACCTGACCGAGAATGCGCTGGACGCCTACGAAGGCGGCACCTCGCTGACGGACGCGGACCTCGCCCGCGCCGCCCAGCTGGAAGCCCAGATCGTCGCCGAGGAGAAGGCGGCCGCGCCGGCCCAGCCGGCCAAGCGCGCTCGGGGCGAGTCCTTTCCGCGTGCCGGCAGCACGCTCGCCGCATCCGCGGCGGCGGAGTACGGCTACGTGGCCCGCGACGTCAGGCGTATCGTCCTCATCGGCGGATCGCTGATCGCCCTCCTGTTCGCCGGTTGGGCCGTCGTCCAGGCCACCGGGGTCAGCCTCGTCTAGGCTCGGACCGGGAGGCGGCGGTACCGGCGCGGCGCTACCATCGCGCCATGCCGCCCGCTCGACGTCCCGGGGGCGCACGACCCGAAGCCCTGTTCCAGCCCCCACCTGAGCGCCAGCCGCTCGCCGCTCGCATGCGTCCGCGCTCGCTCGAGGAGTTCGTGGGGCAGGACCACCTCGTCGGGGAGCGCGGACCGCTGCGCCGCAGCATCGCCCGCGGCCACCTCGCGTCGCTCCTGTTGTGGGGTACTCGACGATGCGACGCGGACTGAGGCCCTCCGATCTCGGCGATCTGTTCGAGCAGCCCCTGACGGCTGTCATCTCGATCGGCCTTGCCGATGGTTCTGTGTTCAGTCGGCCGGTCTGGCATCGACTGATCGACGGCAGATTTGTCTTCGAGTTCCCGGCCGGGGATCGCAAGATCGCGATGCTGCAGCGAGACCCAAGGGCCACGGTGGTCCTGGCCGAGGACGCGTTTCCGTATCGCGCGATCGAGGTTCGCGGACGGATGACGATGAGCCCGGATCGATACCACGAGATCGCCGCCGCGATCTGCCGGCCCTACGTCGAAGCATTCGCTCCTGGCGCAGATGTCGCTGCATACATGAGCGATGAGCCTGGAATGATCGGCGAGCTGGAGGCTGAGGTCACCACCTGCTGGGATTACGCCGACGAAGAGATGATGTCGCTAGCAGCTGGGGCCGTTGACCCTCCAGAGGACTCGAAAGGCCTACGCTCGGACGGACCGCACTCGTAGACTGCAGAGGATGCCGAAACCGCGGGCAGCCAAGCCCGAGCCGCTGTTCCAACCGCCACCGGGAGCGCAGCCACTCGCTGCCCGCATGCGACCGCGCAGTCTGGACGAATTCGTCGGACAGGAGCACCTTGTCGGCGAACGTGGACCACTGCGCCGGTCGCTCGCCCGTGGGCACCTCGCCTCGATCATCCTGTGGGGCCCGCCCGGTACCGGCAAGACGACTCTCGCCCGTCTGCTCGCGGACGAGATCGGCGCCGAGATGACGGCACTGTCTGCCGTGTCGTCGGGCGTCGTCGAGGTTCGGAGCGCCATCGCTCAGGCTCAGGAGCGGCTGGCCCTGACACGGGCAGAAGACCATCCTCTTCCTCGACGAGATCCATCGCTTCAACAAGGCCCAGCAGGATGCTCTCCTTCCGCATGTCGAGGACGGCACGGTCACCTTGACCGGAGCTACGACCGAGAATCCCTACTTCGAGGTCAATGCCGCGCTGCTCTCGCGGATGCGCGTCTGGCGCCTGGAGCCGCTGATCGATGACGACGTGGCGGCCGTCGTGCGGCGGGCCATGGACGACCCGGAACGCGGCCTCGCCGGTCCGCTCGGTCCGCGCGGCGGGCGTCGCGCTCAGCGACGACGCGTTCGAGCACCTCGTCTCGCTCGCCGGCGGCGACGCCCGGACGGCCCTGAACGTCCTCGAAGGCGCGACCGCCCTGGCCGAGGACGAGGACGTCCGCGATGCCGATGGGCACGTCGCCCCGCGACTGGAGGACGTGGAGGCCGCCGCCCAGCAACGCATCCTCGGCTACGACCGGGCCGGTGACGGCCACTACGACACCGTCAGCGCGTTCATCAAGAGCCTGCGTGGCAACGACCCGGACGCCGCGCTCTACTGGCTGGCGGCCATGATCGCGGCCGGCGAGGACCCCAAGTTCATCGCCCGGCGCCTGATCATCAGCGCCTCGGAGGACGTCGGCAACGCGGACCCGCGGGCGCTCCAGGTCGCCATCGCGGCCGGCCAGGCGCTCGACTGGATCGGGCTGCCGGAAGCGCAGTACGCCCTGGCCCAGGCAACGACCTACATCGCCACCGCACCCAAGTCCAACCGGTCCGGCCAGGCGTACTGGGCGGCCGTCTCGGACGTCGAGGCCAACGGCGCCCTCCCCGTCCCGCTCCATCTCCGCAACGCCGCCCATCGCGGGATGAAGCAGCACGGCATCGGCGTCGGCTACCGCTACTCGCACGACTTCGAAGGCGCCGACGTCGAGCAGCAGTACCTGCCGGATGCGCTCGTCGCCCGCCGCTACTACCTGCCGACGGACCAGGGCTACGAGGCCACCATCGCCGCCCGGATGACGGCCCGCGCCGAAGCCCGCGCGGCCGCGAAGGCCGCCGGCCGGACGCAGCGCTCGACGATGGCGGCGCCCGAAGTGAAGCCGCACTCCGGCGACTCGATCATGAAGACCCGCGAGACCAACCGGAAGAAGCTGGCCGACACCGAGAAGCGCGACGCCGGCTCGGATCCCGAGGCGGAGGGCTCGTGAGTGGAGCGACCGGACGTCCACTATGCCCGCGCCGCGGACGGCGCCTCGATCGCCTACCAGGCGTTCGGGGCCGGACGCTACGACATCGTCTTCATGTCGGGCAACATCACGAACCTGGACGTGCTCTGGGAGAGCGCCCAGGAGGTGGAGTGGTTCCAGCGCCTGGCGGGGCTGGGCCGCGTGGTCATGCTCGATCGACGCGGGATCGGGCTGTCCGATCGCTTCGCGCCCGGAGAGGCCCCTCCGGTCGAGGTCCTGGTCGAGGATCTTGGGGCCGTCATGGACGCGGCCGGGGTGACCCGACCCATCCTCTTTGGGTCGGCAATTCCGCGGCTCAACTGGCCTGCCTCTATGCGGCATCGCACCCGGATCGCGTCCGGGGTCTCGCGACCTACGCCATGTGGTCCCACCTGGCCGGGCGACACCTGCAGGAATGGCAGACCTACCTCGAGTGGACCGCATCCCATTTCGGCTCGCATCGAAGCGGCGCTGAACGAAGTCCGCGACGTCCAGCCGAGCCGCGCCGGAGACCCGGACCACCTCGCGTGGATGGCCAGGTTGCATCGGAGCGCCTGGTCGCCGGGCTCGTTCCGCCCGATGGTCGAGGTCCAGATGGCGCTGGACATCCGCGACGTCCTCCCGGCGATCTCCGTCCCGACCCTGGCCATGTACCGACCTGGCGACAGCTCCGTACCGGTAGACGACATGCGGAGCTCCGCGGCGCTCATCCCCGGGGCGACCGTCGTCGAACTGCCGGGCACGGACCACGAATGCTCGGCCGGGCCCATCGCGCCGATCATCGACGCCCTCGAGGGCTTCATCGCCGGACTCGACGGGGCCCAGGTCCGGACGTCGCGCCGGCTCGCGACGGTCCTGTTCACCGATGTCGTCGGCGCCACCGCGCGGGCCGCCGAGATCGGCGACGCCGCCTGGCGCGACCTCATCGCGGCGCATCACGCAGATCGTCCGACGCGAGCTCGGACGGTTCTCCGGCACGGAGGTCGATACCGCCGGCGACGGGTTCTTCGCGACCTTCGATGGACCCGCCCGCGCCGTCCACTGCGCCCAGGCCATCGGGTCCCGCGTCCGGGATCTCGGCCTGGAGATCCGGGCCGGCGTCCACACCGGCGAGATCGAAACCATCAACGGCAAGGTCGGCGGGATCGCCGTCCACATCGGCGCCCGGATCGCGGCGCTGGCCGGGGCTTCGGAGGTCCTCGTCAGCTCGACGGTGAAGGACTTGACGGCCGGCTCGGGTCTCGTCTTCGAGGATGCCGGCGAGCACGAACTCAAAGGCGTCCCAGATCGCTGGCGGCTCTACCGGGTGGGACGCTGAGGCTGCCGAGACCTACTCCTGATAGCCCAGGAAGTCGAGCGCCGCGAATGCGTACAGCGCGACGCCCAGCGCCATGGACGGCTCATCGAACACGACAAGGTTCGAATGGTTCTGGGCTCCGGTCTCGGGGACCTCGGACGGCGGGCAGGCGCCGAGGAAGGCCATCATCCCCGGCACGCGCTCGATCACGTAGGAGAAGTCCTCGGCGCCCATGATCGGCTGCTCGAGGTCATGCACGGAGGCCTCGCCCGCAAGCTCGACGGCCAGGCCGCGAACCCACGCCGTCACGCCCGGGTCACAGACCGTGACCGGGTAACCCGGCATGATCTCCAGGTCCACGGTCGTGCCGTGGGCCGCCGCCACGCCGGACACCACCCGGTCGACCAGCTCGCTCATGAGCCGGCGCGTCTTCGCAGAGACCGCCCGGATCGTGCCCTCGATCTCGACCGTGCCGGGAATGATGTTGTTCGTCGTCCCGCCACTGATCCGGGCGATCGTCAACACGGCCGGGTCGAAGGGGTCGATGGTGCGGGTGACTGCCGTCTGCAGCGCGAGGATGAGCTCGGCGGCGGTCGGGATCGGGTCGAGGGCAAGGTGCGGGGCCGAGGCATGGCCGCCCCGCCCACGCACCGTGGCCTTGATCGCGTCCGCAGAAGCCAGGAGTGGGCCGGGTCGCAGGGCGATCGTGCCGGCCGGGTACTTGGTGCTGATGTGGATCGCCACCGCCCGCTCGACGCTGCCGGCGCCGTGCGGGCCGTCCTCCAGCAGACCCTCCTCCAGCATGAAGCGGGCGCCGTGATAGCCCTCCTCGCCAGGCTGGAACATGAGCAGGACCCGTCCCGCGAGCGCGTCGCGTCGCTCGACGAGCAGGCGGGCCGCACCAAGGAGCATCGCGACATGCGTGTCGTGCCCGCACGCGTGCATGGTGCCGCGATCCTCGGACGTGAACTCGAGGCCGGTGTCCTCCTGAAGCGGCAGGCCGTCCATGTCGCCGCGGAGCAGGATCGTCGGCCCCGGATGCGCACCCTGGATGACCGCCACGACCGAGCTGGTCGACTCACCGAGCCTGGGTTCGAGCCCGATCGCCCGGAGCGACTCGGCAACCAGCGCCTGGGTCCGGGGAAGCTGCAGACCGATCTCAGGATGCCGGTGGAGCCGCCGGCGCACGTCGATGACATCGGGGAGGATCGCTTCTGCCGCGGCGAGGAGCGGATGGGTCGCAGTGGCCACGTTCGTCATCTTGTCGATCCCTCGTGCGGTGCCGTCGGGCGCAGGGGAGACTGTCGCACATCGCGGCGACCCGGTCCCATGGTCCCACCGGAAGCATCCCATTCTCTGTGCCGATGGTCGGACCGCCCTCGCACAGGGTCTGGCCAGCGCCGCGTTACTGGTAGACGCACATCCAGAACATCTGAGCATGGCCGATCGCGAGTTCGTTCACGAGTTCGTGCCGTTTCGGTCGGATCCCGGCCGCCAGCAGGCGTTGGGATGCGTACGGCCCCTCACCAGCGTTTGACGGAATCGCTCCGCGGCCCCACGGTGGATGGCGATCGCTGGCGCCGGGCTCACGGTTCGTGGTCCGCAGCGCGCGATGGATCGGAATCTCTCCCATGTCTCGAACGTCCTTCTCTGCGCCTGAGGCGCGCATCGTCGTGAGCACCGACGGCTACTTCGACGTCTATCCGACGACCGCCCGCAAGAACGGCGACAAGCCCGCCTATCGTGGCCGTCTCGCCGAGCTGGGCGCCGGGATCCGCGGCACGGACGACCGGCTCGCGGTCCGACCCGGATCGGCGGCGCTTGCGGACGCCGTGACCGCCTGGGCCGCAGTCAACGGTGCCGCCGCCCTCGGTGGCGGGCTCGGCCAGGGCCGGGACGGGAACGAGCCCGTCGCTTGAAGCGACGCAAGGTCACGTATCCGGTCGCCCGCACCCACACGAAGGGCGCCCCGCGAGCCGGCAGCGGGCCTGAAGTGGCATTGGTCCGCCCGAACCTGGTCGCCATCGACTTGACTGCGGGAGCCGGGCGGAAGGACCTCAAGGTCGGGGCGCGCGTGCGCATCAACGGGACCGGCCTGTACGCCGGCGAGGAAGCCACCATCGAGAAGCTGGTCGCGGGCGTCATCCCGGCGGCCACGGTACGAACCCACGCCGGTGGGACCCGCCGGGTGCGGACGATCGATCTCGAGCCGATCGCGGGGTCGCGCTGAGCTCCACGGGCGGGGCCGCATCGACGACAATCCCGACATGACGAGCAAGAAGCCTGTCGCCAAGCCGGCGACGAAGGCCGTCAAGCCCATCGCCAAGGCGGTCAAGCCCGGCGCCAAGGCCGTCAAGACCGTCAAGCCCGGGACCAAGGCCGCCAAGCCGAAGAGCAAGCCCGTGCCGGAGACCAGGCCGCCGGCGGGCCTGGTCGAGGACGCCAAGGTTGACATCATCTCGGAGCCCATCGAAGAGGTCATCGAGCCCGGCGGTCCGACGGCGCCGACGGATGGGTTCGCCGGCCTGGGCCTTGATGCGCGCCTGCTGACGACGATCGGCGCACTGGGCTACGAGGAACCGACACCGATCCAGCGTGAGGCCATCCCGCCGCTGCTGGCCGGGCGGGACCTGTTGGCCGAGGCGCCGACGGGGACCGGCAAGACCGCCGCGTTCGCGCTGCCGATGCTGCAGCGCATCCCGATCGGCAAGGCCGGGGCCGGGGCCGCGTCAGCGGTCATCCTGGTGCCGACCCGCGAACTCGCGATGCAGGTCGCCGAGGCGCTGCACAAGTACGGCCGGGAGCTCGGCGCCCGGGTCCTGCCGGTCTACGGCGGACAGCCCATCAGCCAGCAGCTCCGCGGCCTGCGCAACGGCGTGGATGTCGTGGTCGCCACCCCAGGCCGAGCGGTGGATCACCTCAAGCGCGGGAGCCTGCGCTTCGACCAGGTCCAGGTCGCCATCCTGGACGAGGCGGACGAGATGCTCGACATGGGGTTCGCCGAGGACCTCGAGACGATCCTGTCGGCCACGCCGGAGGGCCGCCAGACGGCCCTGTTCTCGGCCACGATCTCGCCGACCATCACGCGCATCGCCAAGCGCCACCTGCGCGAACCCGTCCGGGTCACCGTGCACGCGGAGACGCGCAGCGCGGACGGCAGCGCCCGCGTCCGACAGGTCGCCTACGTCGTCCGCCGCTCGGACAAGCTCGCCGCCCTGTGCCGGATCCTGGATGTCGAGGACCCGACCTCGGCCCTCGTCTTCGCCCGCACCCGCGGCGAGGTCGACGACCTCGCCGAGGCCCTCAGCGCCCGCGGCCACGATGCCGGTGCGCTCCACGGCGGCCTGGCCCAGGAAGGGCCGCGACCGGATGATGGGCCGCTTCCGTGACGGCTCCCTGGACGTGCTCGTCGCCACGGACGTGGCGGCCCGCGGCCTCGACATCGATCACGTCTCGCACGTCGTCAACTACGACGTGCCCTCGGACCCCGACCAGTACGTCCATCGCATCGGACGGACGGGCCGCGCCGGGCGCGAAGGCACCGCCATCACGCTGGTCGAGCCGCGCGAGCATCGGCAGCTCCGGAACATCGAACAGGCGACGCGGTCCAAGCTCCAGATCGCCCACCTGCCGACCGTCGCGGACCTGCGCGAGCGACGGACCGAGATCCTGCGGGCGAACCTGCGCGAGGCCCTGCTCGGCAACGAATTCGACCGGTACCGCGGGGTCGTCGAGCCGCTGGCGGACGAATTCGACCTCGTCGACATCGCGCTGGCGGCGATCAGCCTCATCGAGGGCGCGACCACGAGTGACGCCGACGAGGTCGAGCTGGCGTCGCCGCCGTTGAGCATGCCAGGACCGGTGCGCCCGAACCGGCCGATGCCGTCCCGTGGCCCCGGGCCCGGCCCACGCCCGTTCGGCGGTCCGGGCGGTCCGGGCGGTCCGGGTGGGTGGCCCACGCCCATGCGGGGCGGCCCGAGCCAGGACCGACCCGGCAGTGGCGGGCCGTGGGTCCGCCTGTACGTGGGCGGTGGCCGACAGCTCGGCCTGCGCCCGGGCGACCTGGTCGGGGCCATCACCAACGAGGCCGGGGTCCCCGGCTCCACGATCGGCGCCATCCGCATCGACGATGCGTTCTCGCTCGTGGACGTCAACGCCGGCGTGGCCGATGCGGTCGTCCGGGCTCTGCGCGACGCCACGATCCGCGGCCGCAAGCTGCCAGTCCGCTTCGACCGCTAACGACACAGGCCCGGGATCTCGCGCGTCGTGCGTTCGTGATCCGCCGGCTCCTCCTCACGACCAGGCGCGCGACCGAGCGCGTGTTCCCGCGTGGGGCGATCCTCCTGTCGTTCCTGTCGCTCGCCTATTTCGCGACGGGGATCGTCCGCAACCGGGTCTTCGCCAACACCTACGGCGCCGGCGCCGAGCTGGACGCCTATAACGCGGCGTTCCGGATCCCCGAGATCGCCCTGGACGTGCTGGTCGCCGCGGGACTGACCGCGCCGTTCGTGCCGATCTACAGCCGGCTCCGACATGACGAGGGCGAGGACCGATCCGCCAACGAGTTCGGGCGGACGGTCCTGACGGGCGCGGTCACGGTGATGACGATCGCCAGCGTCGCGATCTTCCTCGCCGCCCCGTGGCTGGCCGGGGTCATCGGCGAAGGGTTCGATCCGGCGACGCAGGACCTGTACGTCCAGCTGCTCCGGATCAACTGCGTCGCGCAGATCCTCTTCGCGGCATCGATCGCGCTCGGCGAGATCCTCGTCGCGCACCGCCGATTCCTGTTCTACGCGCTCGCCCCGATCTTCTACACGACCGGGATCATCGTATTCACCGTCCTCTTCGCAAGCACATACGGGATCGTGGCGACCGCCTGGGGTGCGGTCGCCGGCGCCGCGGCGCACCTCGCGATCCGGGCGATCGGCACGACCCGAACCACGTTCCGCATCCGTCCGTCCTTCGCGATGCGGACCGCGGCCTTCCGCGAGTTCCTCCGCTTGATGGTCCCCCGGATGTTCTCGGTCGCCGTCGAACCGCTGACGATCACGTACTTCACCCGGCTGGCGGCGGGCCTCGGGGTGGGGGCCGTGTCGGCGCTCAACTTCGGGCTCGACTACCAGGTCCTGCCGGTCAGCCTGATCGGGGTCTCGTTCTCGCTGGCCGTCTTCCCGGTGCTGTCGGCCGCCTTTGCGGACGGCGACGCGCGGACGTTCCGTGCCGTCCTCGTCCGCAACGTCGTCACCATCGGCATCCTGACGACCCTCGCCGCCGATCGCGCTGTTCGTCCTGTCCGGAACGCTCGTCGAGGTCCTGCTGGGTGGCGGCAAGTTCACCGCCGAGGACGTGGCGACGACATCGCTCGTCGTGGCCGCCTTCGCCCTGTCGATCCCGTTCGATGCGCTCGCCTACCCGCTCTCGCGCGGCCTGTATGCGACGCACGACACGCTCCGACAGGTCATCGCCTCGTTCGTGGGCCTCGGCGTGGTGATCGTCGCCAGCCAGCTCCTCGAGCCGACGGCCGGGATCCTCGCGATCCCCTTCGGCTATGCGGCCGGGATGCTCGCCAAGGACCTCTTGCTGGCTGTCTTCCTGACGGCGCGCGTGCGCCGCATCGGCCGGGACCTTGGCGCGACGGGGGTCAGTCGCCCGGCGCCTTGAGGGTCGGCACCACCGCGATGAACAGCCCGTCGCGATCCGGATAGCGACCTTCCGGCCGCTTCCAGCGCAGGTAGTTGCGGATCATCTCGTCGGTGTCCTGGAACGTGCCGGGCGGGTCGGACCGGCCCCAGATGCTCGAGACCCACGGGTACCACGGGTCAAGGATGTAGGCTCCGGACACCTTGGCGTTCGGGAACTTGACAGGGTCGGCGTCGGCCCGGAACCCGGTCATGACCCAGGTGTGCGCGCCTCGCCAGGCGAGCAGGATGACCGGTGACTTCGTGGTCTCGATGGCGACCGCCGCATCGCGCAGGGCGTCCAGGCGGGAGTCGTACGCGCGCACCTCGTAGCCGGGCGCCCCGTATGCCTCGAGCGCGAGCGCCATCGCCGACGGGCCCCAGCGACCGTTATGGCTGTCGCGATAGCTCTCCCACTCCTTGACCCGACTGTCCAGCGTGCGCTGGAAGCGTTCCGACGTGTCAGCCAGCCCCAGGTAGGCCAGCGTCATCTGGACCCCGGCAGGCGCGCACCAGGTGTCCTTCACCTCGTGCGCGAAGATGCGCTCCGGGTGCCTGGCGATGTCGACGTCGACCGGTACGCGCCTCGGCCTGGGGGTCGGGGTCGGCGTCGGGACGGGAGTCGGGGTCGGGGTCGCTGCCGGGTCGAGCGGACCCGAGGGGCTCGGTTCCGGTTCCGGGGTCGGTGTCGCGGTCGGCGGCGGCTCGGTGGGCCGGGGGGTCACTCGAACAGTCACGACGCCTGGACGGTCCGGCGGCGGCCCACTGATGAACCGATCGACCTTGGCCACCAGTCGCTCGAACCGGTCGCCCACGCCGAAGGTATCGGTCGCCACGGTCAGGCTGCCGAGGATCACCGCCGCGATCGTCGCGAGCGCCGCGACGCTGAGCAGCCGTCGGCGACGGCGGGTCGGGCGAACGCGGGTGGGACGACATGAGCGGCTGCGGACTCCGGGAGTGAGGGGCTACGAGGTGAAGACGCCGGGAGAGGCGACCACGTTACGCCGATGGCGATGCCGTTCCTGCTCGAAGCCTCGCCGAGGCCGTGACGGGCACCCGGCCCGTCCCGCTCCGCCGGGCAATCGGCGGCCATCCGTGCCACCATCGGGGTGACGCTCCCATCCGATCCCGCTCCGGAGGCTTCCCTTGGACCGCTTCGAGCCGAACCTGCGCATCCCGGGCCCCACGGCCCTTCCGGCCAGCGTCCGCGAAGCCGGCGCGCGCCAGATGATCAACCACCGCGGGCCGGAGTTCGCGGCGATGCTCGAGCGGATCCTGACCGGCATGAAGCCGTACTTCGGAACGTCCAACGACATCGCCATGATCACCAGCGCGGGTTCCGGAGGTCTCGAAGCCGCGGTCGTCAACACGCTGTCACCCGGCGACCGCGTCATCGGTGTGTCCATCGGTTCGTTCGGCGACCGGTTCGCCAAGATCGCCAGCACCTACGGCGCGAACGTGACGAAGGTTGACGCCGAATGGGGGTATGCGGCGGCCGCCGAGGAAGTGCGCGAGGTCCTGCGGGCGAACCGCGGAGCGAAGGCCGTCCTGCTCACCCACAACGAGACCTCGACCGGGGTCATGAACCCGATCGGCCAGCTGGCGGCGGCGATCCGTGAGGAGGCGCCCGAGGCGCTCATCCTCGTCGACAGCGTGTCGGGCCTCGGTGCCGTCCCGTTCGAGATGGATGCATGGGGCGTGGACCTCGTGGTGACCGGCTCGCAGAAGGCCTGGATGGCCGCCCCCGGACTGGCCATGATCGCGGCTTCGCCACGGGCCTGGACGGCGATGGAGACGGCCACGATGCCGCGCTTCTACCTGGACCTGCGGGCGCATCGCGACAGTCATGCCAACGGCCAGACCCCGTGGACGCCTGCGATCGCGGTCGTCTACCAGGTGGACGAGGGCCTGCGGCTCATGGCGGCCGAGGGCAAGGAGGTCGTCTTCGCACGGCACGAGGCGTGCGCCGCCGCGGCGCGGGCCGGGCTGACCGCGCTTGGTTTCGAGCTCTTCGCGGATCCGTCGGTCGCGTCGAAGACCGTCACCGCAGCCCTCGTGCCGGAGGACCTCGACTGGAAGGCGTTCAACGGCGAGGTCAAGCGACGCGGCGTCGTGCTGGCCGGCGGACAGGGCAAGCTGACCGGCAAGATCTTCCGGCTCGGCCATCTCGGCTCGGTGACGCTCGAGGAGATCCTCGGCGCGATGAGCACCCTCGAGATGGCGTCTATCGGGGCGGGGCGGCCGTTCACGCCCGGCGCGGCGGTCGCCGCGGCGCAGGTCGCGGCACTCGAGTCCTACGGGCTGACCGCATCGGCCGCGGGTCGGCGGCGGGCGCATGAGGATCCTCGTCGCGGAACCGGTCGCCAGCGAAGGCGTCGAACTGCTTCGCGCCGATCACGACGTCGACGAGCGGCACGGGCTGGCGCCGGACGAGCTTGTCGCCATCATCGGCGAGTATGACGCACTCGTCGTCCGGAGCCAGGTCCAGGTGGACGCGGCGCTGATCGCCGCCGGCACCCGGCTCGTGGTCATCGGCCGTGCCGGGGTCGGCGTCGACAACGTGGACCTGGACGCCGCGACGCGCGCCGGGATCACGGTCGTCAACGCTCCGACCGGCAACACGATCGCCGCCGCTGAACACACCCTGGCCCTGCTCTATGGCGTCGCGCGTCGGATCGCCGCGGCCGATGCATCGGTCCGGCGGGGCGAGTGGAAGCGAGCCCAGTTCACGGGCCTCGAGCTTCGCGGTCGGACCATCGGCATCGTCGGCCTCGGCAAGATCGGCCTGGCGATCGCGTTGCGGGCACGCGCGATGGAGATGACCGTCATCGGCGTGGACCCGTTCGTCTCCGTCGAACAGGCCGCCAATCACGGCGTCGAGCTGGTCGAGTTCGATGCCATGCTGGAGCGGGCCGACGTGGTGACGGTCCACGTGCCGATGACCCGCACGACGAAGGGCCTGATCGGCCGTGATGCGATCGCCCGGATGAAGCCCGGCACGATCGTCCTCAACGTGGCGCGCGGCGGCATCCTCGATGAGGCGGCCGTCGCCGATGCGCTTCGATCCGGCCACCTTGGTGGAGCCGGCGTGGACGTGTTCGAGACCGAGCCACCGACCGGCTCGCCGCTGCTCGACGCACCGAATACCCTGCTGACGCCGCACCTGGGCGCCTCCACCGCCGAGGCCCAGATCCTCGTATCCGAGGAGGTGGCCGCCCAGATCATCGACGTCCTCGCCGGACGCAGCGCCCGCTACGCGGTGAACGCCCCGCTCCTCACCCCGGAGACGGCCAGGGCGATCGCGCCGTACCTGCCACTGGCCGAGACGCTCGGGCAGTTCTTCGCCCAGTTCTCGCGCGGCGGCGTCCAGACGATGACCCTGGAGATCGCAGGCGAACTGGCCGCCTACGACGGCGCTCCACTGACCGCCGCCGTCCTGCGAGGGCTCCTGGAGACGTCGATCACGGAGCGGGTCAACCTGGTCAATGCCATGGCCCTCGCCAAGGCGCGTGGCATCACGATCGTGGAGCGACGGACACCCGGACGCGGGCGCGTTCTCGGCGCAGTTGACCCTGTCCGGCGAGACCCCCGCCGGCACGACCACGGTCGCCGGCACGGTCGCCGGCGGGGAATCGCGTCTCACGCGCCTCGACGACTACCGCCTGGACATGGCGCCGGCCGAGTCGATGCTCATCACCCGCCACATGGACCGGCCGGGGACGGTCGGGCGGATCGGGCTGATCCTGGGCGCCGCCGACGTGAACATCAGTGCGATGCAGCTGGCACGCTCGAAGCCGCGCGAAGGGGCCTTGATGTTCCTGGCCCTCGACGACGATCGTCCCGGCGCAGGTCGTGGAGACCATCCGGGCGGACGAGGCCATCCTGGACGTCTGGTCCATCCGGCTCGGGACGGACCACTGAGCGAGCTCGGCTCGCCGATCCCCGACGGCCTGGACGGCGCGCTCGTCCTCGTCCGTCATGGCCAGTCCCGCCTGATCGAGGAGGGCCGCTTCCAGGGCCAGATGGACTCGCCGTTGACGGCGCTCGGGCGGGCCCAGGCGGAGGCCGTCGGGCGCAGGATCGCGGTCCGACGGGACCGTCCTGCCTTGCCGGTGCCCGGCCGACGCTCCCGTCGAGATCGTCCACTCGCCGCTTGAGCCGGACGACCTCTACGGCGGCCGCGATCGCCGCGGCGATGCAGCGTCGCGGAGCCGGGATCGCGCCGCGGTCCCGATGCGCCCCGAACCGGGCTTCCTCGAGATCGCCCAGGGCGAGTGGGAAGGCCTCCATCGGCACCGACATCGCGGCCCGGCATGCCGCGACGCTGGCGGCCTGGCGGCGTCGCCCGTGGGAGACCGTCGCACCCGGCGGCGAGACGCTCCAGGCGGTGGCGGCCCGCGTCGGGCCGGCGCTCGCCGTGACGCTCGCGACGCTCGCCCATGGACGTGAAGCGGGAACGCTGGACCGGTCCCACGTGGCGGGGTACGGGGACGCCGCCCCGGACCACCCGTGGTCGGTCGTCGTCGGGCACGACGGCGTCTTCAAGATCGCCCTGCTGACCCTGTTCGGCCTGCCGCTCGAGCGCTTCTGGATGTGGTCCATGGACCTGTGCGGCCTGACCGTCGTGGAGTTCCGCGCCGGCCGCCCGGTCCTGCGCGCCCACAACCTCACGGACCACCTGGGGGCCGTCGGGCGCTCGGGCGTCTCCGAGCCGGCGCCGCCTGCGGTCCGGCCGGACGGCGCGCTCTAGCGAGGCAGCCGCGCGGTCCGGCCGCGGCGATCGTCCGGGGCGAGTGGTCGGCCTTAGCGACGACCTCGGCGGAACAGGAGACGCAACAGGCTCACGCGCAGTCGGCGCTCCGCCTCGCGCAGGGCCACCAGGCGCTCGGGCCCGAGCACGCCACGGCCGTAGGTGGTCTCCACCTTGGCCCGGGCGACCGTCTCGAGGGCGGGTCGTGCGTTCGGCAGGACATCGCCCAGGGCACCGGCATACTCGTAGACGGTCTGACTGGGTCGCGGTCCATAGCCGAGTCGCGAGGCGATCCCCGTGACCGTCCCGTAGGCGCGATCCGGCGACGTCTGTCCTCGCGGGCCGCGACGCCATGTCGCGAAGGCGATCGCGCCCACGATCGTGGCGAGCAGGAGGGCGACGGCCACGAGCAGTCCCCCGCTGGGTCCCTTGCCGATCGTCCCGGCACCGGACGTATCGCTCGGTTCGCGATCGGGCCCATCGCCCGGCCTCCGCCCGGACGATCCCGGCCCCAGGCTGGATGACGGGCGCGGCGACGTGCTGGCGACAGGTGCGCCGGAGGCCAGCGGTCCCAGCGCTGCGACGCCGCCGCCGGTCGGATCGAACGGCACCCAGCCACTGCCCGGGAAGTAGACCTCGACCCATTCGTGCCGGTTCAGCGCGAGGAGGGTCTCCTGGCCGGTCCGCTCGTTGCGATCGCCGGGCAGATAGCCGTCCGCGATCCGCGACGGGATCCCCAGCTCTCGCAGGAAGATCGCCATGGTGGTCGCGTAGTACTGGCAGTACCCGGTCTTGTAACGGGCGAAACACTCCACCGTGGACAGCCGCTCCTCGGCGCAGGGCAGTCCCTGGACGTCGGTGCTGTACGTGAACAGGTCGTTTCGGCGGAACTGCGCCTCCATGGTCTTGGCGATGTCGTACGCGTTGCTGTCGGCGCCGTCCGGCGCGGCCGCCACCATCTCGGCCAGGAGCTGCTTCGGCGTACGGACCCATCGTGCCGGCCGGACTCGGCGGGAGGTACTGGTCCTCGGATCTCCTGCGGATAGTCCGTGCCGGCCGCGCGCAGCCGATTCTCCTCGAGCCCTCCCTCCTGGCTGCCGTCGCGGATCGGGAGGACCGCCGTGACCGTGTACGACTCGCTCGATGCCTGGCGTCGGAGGCCCGCGAAGAAGTCGCCGTCGCCGATGGTCTTGAGCGTCACGGCTCTGGTCGACCGCGTCGGCACGAGCGGCGAGAGGACGTACGCGCCCCGATACCCGGCCGGCGTCACGGTGAACGTGATCGTGCGCGTCGCGACCGACGACGGGATCGCGTCCAGCGACTCGTCGAGCAGGGGCTCACCGTCCGACTTCACGGTGTCGGTGGCCTGGCTGCTCTGCCACGCGTTCAGCGTGAATCGATCGAACGTGACGGCTCGCCAGTAGAGCGACTCCTCTTCGGTCGGTGGCAGCGCGATGGTGGCGTCGAGCGTCGCTTCGCCCGTCCAGTACCCGCGGATGACCGTGGTCGTCGCCGAACTCGGCGTTGAAGTTCTTGGTGTTCGGCCCGCCGGGCAGGAACCTCGCGACCGACCGGGAGAAGTCGATCACCTGGTCGCTCACGCCATCCCACGCCCCCGCCAGCGGGGCCGACGACGCCGTCTGGGTCAGCAGGAGCGACCCGATGACGGCCGCCGCGATGAACATCGAACCGCCGCGCAGGTAGATCCCCGAGATGGCGGCCGGGTCGCCGATCCGCCGCCGCAACCACTCCGCCTGCTCCTCGAGGGCATGGGACCGGATCAGCAGGAAGAGCGAGGCCAGGCTGTACACGATGAGATAGCCGCAGCTGGTCCTTGACCGTCAACGAAATGTTGATGACCAGGACCACGCCGATCAGGACCACGGCGTTGAGCGGACGCCGATGACCGAACGTCGCGTACGCCGCGAACATCGACGTGCCCCAGACGAACAACCCGAACACGAGCAGGTGATGCCCGTACTCCTGGGTGAATGGCTGACCGTCGACGATGAGATCGAAGTAGGCATTGACGGCCGCCGTCGCGGTCGCCACGTAGCTGTCGTGCGGCGACCCCCCATCGGGCAACAGGCCGCCGACCATCGAGCGGGACCAGCAGCGCGGCGAAGGTCGACCCGATCAGGTAGGTCCGCCAGCGACCCCAGCCGACCGTCGGTCCGGCAAACCCGGCCAGGACGCCACCGAGCGCAGCCCACATGAGGAAGTCGGTGAAGCGATCGCGGCCCATGACCGGGGCGACGTCGTCGATCGCCCACGCCATCGTCACGCACATGACCAGGACGAGTCCCAGGCTCAGCCAGCCCCCTTCCGGTCCGGCGAAGAGCCGTCGCGTCATCGAGCCAGGACCTCCCCCAGCGGGCGGCCCGGGGTGATCACGTAGGACGGCAATTCGTACTCGGCGAGCGCGTGCCGGATGGCCCGGGAACGCTTCGCCGCGAGCTCGACGTCCGCGCTGTCCGATCGGAGGTTCGAACGCGCCGGGATCGAGCGAGACGACGACACAGGCGACACCACGCGCTCGAAGCGTCGCGAGCGCCCGGACCCAGGCCGGGTCGACCGACGGCGTGATGACGACCGCGGTCATCCCGCGTCGGAGGCGGCCGACCGTCGCCACCAGCGTCTCCATGAGCGGCGCCGTCCCGTCCGCCTCGACCGCCGCCAGGAGCTGCATGACCTTGAGGTGCTGGCGGCCGCCGCGGTCCGCCGGCAGGTGCGCGGTCCGAGCGGCGTTGACCGTCATGCCGACCGCACGGTTCTCGCCGATGGCCTTGTGCGCGATCGAGGCAGCCGCGCGGATCGCGACCTCGGTCGTGGAGTCATCGCCATGGCCGGCCTGGATGCTCCGCTGGAGGTCCAGGATGATCCAGGCGTCGGCCGTCTGCTCCAGCTCGAACTCCTTGACCTGGATCTCGCCCAGCCTGGCCGTCGTCCGCCAGTGGATCCGGTTCATCGCATCGCCCGGGGCGTACGGCCTGATCGAGGTGGCCAGGGGCGTCGTCTGGAGGGTCCGCTCCGGGGACCGGTGACTCCCTTCCAGGCTGGCGGCTGGCAGCCGCCACGCCGGCAGCGGCTCCAGGCGTGGGTAGACGATGACGGAAACGCCCTGGCCGACGGTGGCCGAGGCCTCGAAGAAGCCGAACGGGTCGCCGGTCCGGATATGGAGCGGCTCGATCCGGAAGTGCCCACGGCGGGTGAGCGAGACGCGGACGAGCCACGAGCGTTCACGCCGGCCACCAAGGCTGATCGCGCGGCCGGGCAGCGATCCTGGCAGCGTCGTCGGATTGTGGATCTCCAGCCACGGCTTGGGGATGCGACTGCCATTCCGCAGCGTGTACGTCACCCGCATCTGGTCGCCGACGTGGCCGCTCAGCTGGCTCACCGCGTAGCCCGCCTCCAGGTCAGTCAGCCCCAGCCGGACAGCGACGTACGATCCGCCCAGGATCAGGATCCCGAGGTACAGCAGGTAGAACAGGAACGGCAAGCCGGTCGAGAACGCCGCGACGACAAGGACGGCCGCGATGATGATCACCTGGAGTCGACGGATCATCGCAACACTCGCATCGGTCGCCTGGCGCCCCTGGCCGCGCGCCTACGCGCCCTGGGCCGACGGCGCGCCGACTTCGGCCCGAGGTAGCTCGGTCGGGCCGCCGGTTCCCGTCGGCCGGATGCCATCGATGGACGTGGCGGCCACGATCTCCCGCACGACCTGGCCGGCCTGGACATCGTGGATGGACGAACTCGTCTTGATGATGAGGCGGTGTGCGAGGCACGGTTCGGCAAGCGCCTTGATGTCGTCCGGGATGACGTAGGCGCGTCCGAGCAGTCCAGCGAGCGCCTGCCCCGCCCGGTACAGGGCGATGGACCCGCGCGGCGAGGCCCCGAGGTAGACGTCCGGGTGATGCCGCGTCGAATCCACGAGTCGGACGATGTAGTCGGAGATGGTCGGATCGACGTAGATCTCGCGGACCGAGGTCTGCAGTTCGCGCAGCTCCTCCACGCCGAGGACCTCTTCGAGATCCTCCAGCGGGTGGGTCCGCTTCTGCTCGTCCAGGATGACGATCTCCTCGATCGGCTGCGGGTAGCCCAGGCGCAGTCGGATCATGAATCGATCCAGTTGCGCTTCCGGCAGCGCGAACGTGCCCTCGTACTCGATCGGGTTCTGGGTCGCGATGACGAGGAATGGGTCCGGCATCGGGTAGGTGATGCCGTCCACGGTGGCCTGGCGCTCCTCCATGCACTCGAGCAGGGCCGACTGCGTCTTGGGGGTCGCCCGGTTGATCTCGTCGGCCAGCACGACCTGGCTCATGATCGGACCTGGGCGAAACTCGAACTCACGCGTCTTCTGGTTGAAGATCGACAGCCCCGAGACGTCCGACGGCAGCAGGTCCGGGGTGAACTGGATGCGCCGGAACGAACAGCCGAGGCTGCGCGCGATCGCCTTGGCCAGAACGGTCTTGCCGGTCCCGGGCACGTCCTCGATGAGGAGATGACCGCGGCACAGGAGCGCGACGAGCGCAAGCCGCACTTCGTGGTGCTTGCCGACGATGACGCGCTCGACATTGCCAAGGACTCGATCGCCGGTTTCCTGGATCTTGGTCATCGGCCTCTCTCACAGGCCCTGCGTCGCTCCGGGGTGGCCGGTCGGACAGGGCGATTCGGGCTTCGGACGGGTCCCGGGGACTCGTGTGTCGTCGGAGGATAGTACGTCGGTCCAGTTCTGGTGGTTCCCGCATCATTGGGGGCGCCATGATCGACCATCGTCCAACCGTTCGAGTCGGCCCGGAGGCCTGTGCAGACCCCGTCCTCGGCGGGCAGCGCGAGTGGCTCGTGACGAACGGGATCGGTGGCTACGCGTTCGGGACGGTGTCAGGTGTCGCCACGCGCAGCTATCACGGGCTCCTGGTCGCCGCCCTCGCCCCACCCGTCGACAGGATGGTGCTCGTGGGCGGGCTCGAGGAGTGGGTCGTCGCGAACGGCCGACGCATCGCCCTGCATAGCGCCGAACGCACGGACGGGACCGTACTCGGCCACGGCTACCGGCGGCTCGTCTCGGTCCGACTGGAGTGGCAGTGGCCGGTGTTTCGATACGTCATCGGCGATGTGATGGTCGAGAAGCGCGTCTGGATGGCGTACGGCGCGAACACGACCTTCGTCCGCTACTCGCTCGTCTCGGACGGTGCCACCGATGACACCGCCATCGATCTCGAGCTGACGCCACTGACGACCTTCCGGGACCACCACTCGATGGCCCGGGAGGCGGACGGGATCCCGGGCGGCCCATTGCGGATCCTCGCGCCCGGTGGCCGATCGACCACGGCCGGGCGCTGGGTCCGAGGCCTGGCCCATCGCGAGGAGACCGCGCGCGGACAGGCTGACGTCTCGGACCTCTACGCCGTGGCGGACATCCGCGCGACCGTGACCGCAGGGCGAGCATTCACGTTGATCCTGACCGCCGAACCCGGTGACCCGCCGGACCCGGAAGCGGCGCTGGAAGCCGCCGGACGTCGCGCGGCCTCGCTGGTCGCGGCGGCAGGCGCCGACGCCGCCTCACCGTTCGTCCAGCGACTGGTCCTGGCCGCCGATCAGTTCATCGTCTCCCGCGACATCCCGGTCCGCGACGGCATCGAGCATGGGCGGTCGGTCATCGCCGGCTATCCATGGTTCAACGACTGGGGCCGCGACACGATGATCGCGCTGCCCGGCCTGTGCCTGGCGACCGGTCGCCTCGACGAGGGCGCGACCATCCTTCGGTCGTTCGCCCGGTTCGTCCGCGACGGCCTCCTCCCCAACGACTTCCCCGACGCGGCGGACGCCGTGCCCGAGTACCACACTATCGACGCCTCGCTCTGGTATCCGATGGCGATGCGGGCCCACCGCGCGGCGTCCGGGCGCGCCGAGCTCCTGGACGAGCTGCTACCCACTCTGCGGACGATCCTGGACGCGCATATCGCCGGGACCCGCTTCGGGATCGGGATGGACCCGGCGGACGGGCTGCTACGCGGCGGTGCCGAGGGCTACCAGCTGACCTGGATGGACGCTCGACTCGACGACTGGGTCGTCACCCCGCGGCGCGGCAAGCCCGTGGAGATCCAGGCGCTCTGGGTCAACGCCCTGCGGATCGTCGGGGGACGCCTGATCGAGATCGGCGACCCTGACGGCGGCGGGGCACGCTACGTCGCGCTGGCGGATCTCGCGGAGACCTCGTTCCGGGACCGCTTCTGGGATCCGGACCTGGGCTACCTGCTCGACGTGGTGGACGGCCCGGACGGGGACGACCGGTCACTCCGGCCGAACCAGCTGCTGGCCCTGTCGCTCCCCTACCCGCTCATCGACGGCGACGCGGCACGAAGCGTCCTGGCCTCGGTCCGGGACGAACTCGCCGTCCCGCTGGGTCTGCGATCGCTCGCCCCGTCCGATCCGGCCTACCGGCCCGCCTATCAGGGTGACCGCCGATTCCGCGACGCCGGCTATCACCAGGGCACGGTCTGGACCTGGCTCATCGGTGCGTACGCCGAGGCGGTCGCGCGAGTCAGCGGCGACGACTCGGCGGGTCTGGACATCCTGCGACCGTTCGCGGCACACCTGTGCGACGCGGGCCTCGGGTCGGTCTCGGAGATCCTCGAGCCCGAGCCGCCGTACCAACCACGCGGCTGCCCATTCCAGGCGTGGGGTGTCGCCGAAGTCCTCCGCGTGTGGCGATCGCTCGGTGGCGACTGATCCACCCCGAAGCTCGGCCAGCCGCCGGCCGCATCCAGCAGCGTCGATCGTTCAGCCTCGAAGGAGCGTCAACACCCCGACCCACAGGGTCATCACGCAGCTGATCGCGCCGATGACGGCCAGGAAGAGTTCGCCGCCAAGCCACGCCGCATAGCCGACACCACCGAACATGACGGCCGCGGCGACGGCGACGGCGGCCAGTCCGATCCGCTCGATGATCGGGCGCGGCTCGCGTGGATCTGACGCGTCGGCCGGATCCGCCGCGCCCGTCGGCTCGGGCGTGTCCATCGGATCGGGCACGTCGGAGGGCCTCGTCGGATCCTGCGTCATCGCGCGGTCATCCGGAGGTACCGGGCCATGAGGTCGCCGGCGATCGGAGCGGCCGCTTCGGCGCCGCGGCCGCCCTGCTCGACAAGCACCGCGATCGCGACCGTCGGGGCATCCGCCGGCGCGAACCCGATGAACCAGGAATGCGGTTCGCCGGTCCCTCCCAGTTCAGCGGTCCCGGACTTCCCGGCGGTCGGGACGCCGGGGACCTTGGCTCCGGTCGTGAACTGCCGGCCCAGGTCGCCTTCGACCGCCTCGCGCATCGCCAGCGCGATCGCCTCCGCATCGGACGCCGAGATGACCGTCGACATCCGCTCGGGCTCGATGGTGCGCGTTCCTCCGTCACCCGTGATGGCTGTCACCAGGTGCGGCTTCATCAACTCGCCGCCGTTCGCGATCGTGGCCGCGACCAGGGCCATCTGGATCGGCGTGACGAACGTCTCGCCCTGGCCGTAGGCGGCGTTGGCCAGTTCGACGTCATCCTGGAAGCCACCGGGCGCGTGCACCGTCGCCGCCGGTCACCTGCGAGACCGCGGTCGGCAGGTCGAACGGGAGTGGCGCATCGAAGCCCATCCGCTTCGCGTACTCGGTCAGCGCCTCGCCGCCGGTCGCCAGCCCAGTCAGGGCGTACCAGATGTTGCACGACACCTCCGTCGCCCCGATGAGATCGAGTGCACGGGAGCCGGTCTCGGGATGATGGCCGTCGCGGATCGTGAACCCGTCGACGACCAGTCCGTCCTCCTCGGCGGGCGGCTGTTCCGCGTACGTCGTCTCGGGCGTCGCCGCGCCGGAGCCGAGGCCGGCGATGGCGGTGACGATCTTGAACACGGACCCGGGCACGTATCGTCCGAGCGTCGCGCGCGGCAACAACGGCTCGGCCGGGTCCGCCAGCAGGGACTCGAACGCCCCCTCGGCGGTCGTCGGGTTCGTGACGGCGTTGGCATCGAAGTACGGGTTCGACGCGAGGGCGAGCACCTCACCAGTCCGTGGGTCGAGCATGACGACCGCGCCCCGCTGGTCGCCCAGGGCGCGGGCGGCGTCCCGCTGCAGTTCATATGACAGGGACAGGGTCAGGTCCTTCGGGTCGAACGGGTCCGACCCGAACTTCCGGAACGGGTCGCGGAGGGGATCCCCGGTCAGCCCGGACAACTCGGCGTCGTAGGTGCGCTCGATCCCGGCTCGTCCATACCGTGGCGAGGCATATCCCACGACCGGGCTGATCGTCGGGCCGGCGTACACCCGGTAGAGCTCGCCGTTGGCGTCCTTCCGGTTGGTCGCCAGGACCTTGCCGGTCGCATCGAGGATCCGTCCGCGCGGCACCGTCCGTGACGCGGCGATGACCGCGGCGTCGTACGGCGAGCGGGTCAGTTCGGGGGCTTGAACGACACCCCAGTAGCCCACCGCGACGGCCAACGTCGCGAAGGCCAGGGACAGGGTCGTCGCCACACGCACGATCGGCCCGCCCAGGGGCCGACGGACACTCGTGATCGCGGACATCAGACACCCCCTCGCCGACGCAGGCGCTGCCAGCGGCTCGGCGGGGCCGGCGGTGGAGGCGCCTCCACGCCCTTGTCGGAGAGCGCGAGCAGCAGTCCGACCACGATCGAGTTCGCGACGATGGACGATCCGCCGTAGCTGATGAACGGCAAGGTCACGCCGGTCAACGGAAGTACCTTCAGGTTGCCGGCAGCGATGATGAAGGCCTGGATGCCGATGACCAGGGCGAGCCCGACGGCCAGCAGTGCCCGGAAGTCGTCAGCGGCGGCAGCCCCGATCCGCAGGCCCCGCTCCACGAGCACGAGGTACAGGCCCAGGATCGCCAGGACGCCGACGAGCCCGAGTTCCTCGCCCAGCGCCGCAAGCGGGAAGTCCGTATGGACCTCGGGGATCGGCATCCGCCCGCCGATCGTCGGGAGGCCGGCCCCCAGGCCCACCCCGAGCAGGCCGCCACGAGCGAACGCGTGGAGTCCCTGGACCACCTGGTAACCCGCCCCGAGCGGATCGGCGAATGGGTCGAGCCAGATGTCGATGCGCAGGCGCACGTGATCGAACAGGCTGGCCATCAGGAGGCTCCCGAGCACGAACAGCACCAATCCGATGACGACCAGGCTCACCCGGCCGGTGGCGACGTAGAGCATGCGCCAGGAACACGCCGAAGAACAGCAGGGCGGCGCCGAGATCGCGCTGGACCACGACGATGCCGAGTGCGATGGCCCACATCACGACCATCGGGGCCAGGTACGGGAACGGTGGCAGGCGCAACGGTCCCAGGCGCGTGTCCTGCTCCATGAGGAGCGAACGGTTCTCGGAGAGGTAGCCCGCCAGGAAGACGACCAGGATGACCTTGAGGAACTCGGAGGGCTGACCGCTGAACGGCCCGACCTGGAGCGTCAGTCGCTGGCCATTGACCTCCGTGCCGAGCACGAACGTGAGCAGCAGCAGACCCACGCCCGCTGCCGCCCAGGTGTACTTGTAGCGGCGAAGCCAGCTATCGGATCGCACCACGATCCCGATCACGGACGTGATCGAGACTCCGAGGACCAGCCAGACGAGCTGGACCTGCGCCAGCCCGACGTCCGCGCCGAACCAGCGTTGCGTGACGAGGTCCTGCGGGAGCCGCTGCATCAGGAGCAGCGAGATCCCGCCGAGCAGACCCATGGCGGGCAACAGGATCTGATCCGTCCGCCGGCCGGCGAGGACGAACGCGACATGCCCCGCCGCAAGGGCGGCCAGATAGATCGCCAGGGTCTGTGCGTCGTACACCGCCAACCGCCCGGTCAGGCCACCACTCAGCGAGATGCTCCCGGCCACGAGCGCCAGCACGACGATCAGCAGCAGCCGTGCCTCCACCGGGCGCCACCGAGGGCGGATGGGGCCAAGCAGCCGAGGCCGGCGTCGCGACCGGCGGCGCGGACCGGCGCCACGCCGATCGTCATGCCCGGGGCCGTTCCAGGCGGAACCGGACCTGGCCGACCTGCAGTTCATCGCCGAACCCGATCGTCGCCACCCCGTCGACGGGGTGGCCGTTGACGTACGACCCGTTCGTGCTGCCAAGGTCCTCCACGTACCACGCACTGCCGCGAAACGTGAGGATCGCGTGTTCGGCGGACGCAAAGGGGTCGTCGACCACGATCGAGTTGTTCACGTCCCGTCCGAGCGTCGTGATCGCATCGAGCGCGAAGACGTGTCCCGCCGGTGGCTCGGGCCGGGCGAACTGACGACCACGAGGCGGCCCAGCGTCGTGGTCGGCTCCCTGGCGGCCGCGCGAAGGTCGCGCAGCAGCGTCCGGACGACGCGGAACAGGAACACGTAGAGCAACAGGAGGAACGAGGAGTCGGACGACCCACAGGACGAGGAGCAGGCCGTCCATTCAGCTCGCCGGCCCGTCCAGCCGGACCTCCAGGGTGGTGTCGCCGACCAGGATCCTGTCCCCCGCTCCCAGGACCACCTCGATGACCGGCTCGCCGTTCACGCGGGACCCGTTGGTGCTGCCGAGATCCGTGTAGACGAGGGTACCGAGTCGCCCGCCGATCCGCCCATGGTGCCGGCTCACCCGGCCGTCGCCCAGGACGAGGTCGTTGTCCGGCGCGCGTCCGATGCGAAGGGCGCCGCCTACCACGGGAACGACCCGATCCGGGCTGCCCGGACCGTTGACGACGAGATGGGCCGCCGGCGCCGTGGGTCGCGGGACCGTGAAGACCCGCGTGCTCGTCGGGTCGGGATCCAGCGGATCGTTCGTAGGCGGCGGCGCGCCCGGCGATCGGGTCCGCGAAGCGGGCATCCACGACGATGTCGGAGCGCTCCACGCGCGGGTCCGCGAGCAGGTCCACGCGCGGGCGGTCGACGAGCGTGTAGTGGTGCGCCCGGGCGAAGGTGAGGGCTCCGTCGGCCAGCTCGGTGGCGAGCGACGTCTGCATGTCGCCGAAGCCGGCGAGGTCGTCCGGGTTGAGGCGAACCACGAACCGATTGGGGACCAGGGTGCGATCCGTCGCGGCGAGCCGCTCGGCCTCCATCGCGCGCTCGATCCGCCGTTGCAGTTGGACGGGCTGCAGGCGGGTTCGAAACAGGCGAGCGGATGGTCGCTCGAGGAGGCGTTCGAAGAACCGCTCGATGGCGGCCAGCGCTGGCATGGTCGGTGTCGGAGCTTACCAGAGGGTCGCCGAGGGCCGGTTCGACCTCTCTCCGACCACCCCTGACCATCCGCCCCCGGACCCCGTACCCACGTCACAGGGGCGCTCAGAATCGCTGGGGTATACTCTCGACCCTGTTCGACCGGATCCGTCCGTTCGGGCTGTCCAGCGTACGACTCGGGGGCCCGATGGCCGAAGTCCTGACCGAATCCTTCTGCGAACGGTGCGGCACGCGCTACACGTTCGAATCGGCCCAGCCGCGCATCAAGCGCCTCAAGGGCGTCAAGGTGCTGTCCCGCGGCCTGAAGAACTTCGTCCTGTCCGATGACTCCTCGCTGGACGAGGCGATGGCGGCCGCGCGCAGTGACACCGAGCGGGAAGTCACCGCGCACCAGCTGGATGCGTTCCACAAGACCTTCAACTTCTGCATGACGTGCCGGCAGTACACCTGCGCCAACTGCTGGAACGACGGCGAAGGGACCTGCCTGACCTGCTCGCCGCATCTCGGTCGCGAGATCCTGCCCGCCCCCTTCCCGGACCTGGACCCGTCGCTTGGCGTGACCATGGCGCTGGGCGCCACCGAGATCGCGAACGGCAACGGCGCCAACGGCAACGGCCACGCCGCTCACACCCTCGACGCCGGCGCATGGCCGACCTCCGACCTGGTCGAGCCCGTCGACGACGAGGCCGCCGCGCCCGAGGCCATCGATGAGGTCGATGTCGAAGCGCGGATGGCCGCCCTGACCGCCATCGGGATCAGTCAGCCGTCGCCGACCGATGCCGCGAGCGGCGATGCGGCAGCATCCGAGGACGACGGTCGAAGCTGCCTCGATCGTGGCGGAGTCTCCGGCCGAGGCCGCGGTCGAAGCTGAGGCAGCCGAGGCCGCGGCCGTCGAGGCCGTCGAGGCCGTCGAGGCCGTCGAAGCCGCCGCGGCGCCGATCGAAGTCGCCGAAGCCGCCGCCGTAGAGGCGGCCGCACCTCGAGCCCCGACGACCACGGAAGAGGTCGCAGCTGCCGCGGCGGCCCAGACGGCCGCGCTCTTCCATCGCTTCCGGCCGGGCCAGAACCTGGACGACGAGATCGAGGCGTATGAGCGCGAGCAAGCGGCCGCCACGCAGCCGCGACATCGGCCCCGGCACCGGAGCCCGCGGTCGCCGCTGACCGGCGCCGGTCGCCGCCGACGAGGAGGCCGAGCGAGCCGCCGCCGCGGCGCATGCGCGGTCGCCGCCCTGGCCGAGGCTATCGGCACCGGTCGACGGCCGAGCCGGCAAGCCGCCGAGGCGGTGCGGAGCGCCGGACCACCGACGTCGTCGCGCAGCCGACGTGGCAGATCGTGGCGCCGGACGTCGAGCCGCCCGCGCCGGTCATCGTGCCCGCGGCCCCGAGCGCACCTGCGACCCCGCCGGCCGCGTCCGCCGCAGCGCAGCCATCCTGGCCGGCGAAGCCCGAGTGGCCGACGGCACAGCCGGCCGCCACGCTGCCATTCCTGGGTCGGATGGCCCAGCCGACCGGCGGCCTGGAGTCGCTGTGGGCCGAGTCGAACCGCGAGGTCGCGTCAGCAGCGGCACCGGACCCAGGGCGCCCGGCACCCGGCGGCGTCCAGCCGTGCGTCAGCTGCGGCCTGTCACTCTCCGCCACCGCGCGGTTCTGCCGACGCTGCGGCACCTCCCAGGTCGCCTGAGGCCGCCGCGAGCCGTTCGTCCTCACGGACCTTGACCCACGCCGCCCCGTACAGCATCGCCTGGAACAGGAACGAGAGCCAGGCCAGCGCGATGAACGCGGTAGCCAGCGAACCGGCCAGGGCGGCCACACCGACCAGGCGCGGCGCGAGGAACGTGAATGCCTGGGTGAGGAACCAGATCGCCACGCCCGCCGCCACCGCCGGCGGGGCGATCGACCGGAGCCGGGGTGGAGCCGGCGGCATGACCCGGTACAGGATCCCGACGCCGAGGATCGTCGCGCCAAGCAGGAACGCCTGCGAACCGACCACGCTCGCGATGGTGCCGGCCACCGGGAACGAACCCGGGATGAGCGCATCAAGCGCAGTCGCCACCGACGCCAGCACGACCAGCCCGATGATCGCCGCCGCCAGGATGGCGACCCACACGAAGCCCCGCGCCGTCCGCCGGATGACATCGCGCTCGGGCGCCGCCGAGAAGATGCGGGCGAACGCGACATCGAGGGTCACGTAGAGCTGACTGACGGTCCAGATCACGCCGATCAGGCCGAGGATGCCGACCACGGCCGCGCCCTGCGTGACGGCCTGCAGCGATGACTCGATGAGGTCCGCGAGCGGCGGAAATGCTTCCACGAGCGCATCGGTCAGCTTCTGGACGACGGCAGGGTCGCCTGCGATCAGGCCGGCCAGGCCGAGCGCCAGCAGAGGGTCGGGATGGACGCGAACAGCGTGGAGAAGGCGAGGCCGTTGGCAAGCAGCCCGCCGGGCGCCTTCCCGTAGGTGTCGAGGACCGCCATGATCCTGACGATCCTGGGGTGACCCAGGACGCGCTCAAGGACGGCGGCCGGATCCATCTTCGTGGGGGTCAGCCCCGCCATTCCTCGAACAGGACAGGCTGCACGTCCTCGGCCCGGACCCGGCGCGGCGCGGCGATGAGCGCCTTGACCTCGCCCCGCCGGACGAATCGCCGCCCCCCCAGCTTGATGCTCTGCAGCCGGCCGGTGCGGGCCCAACGGCCGATCGTCTCCGGCTGGAAGTGGATGTTGGCGGCCGCGAGGATCTCGGCGGCCTCGGCCAGCGGGATCCAATCGGTCGGTGCCGGTCATCGTCGAGTCGCCTTCGGCGGATGCGCTCGATGGACCGTCCGAGCCTTGCTCGACAGGCGGCTTGCCCGCGTCGCCGAGCTCGTCGAGTCACCGGACGATGACGATCCGCCGTCGCCGCACCGGACCCGCCGGACCCGCCGTCCTTGCCGTCGCCTGCTGGCCGATCCGCCATCCTTGGCCTCGGAGCCACCGCTGACTCGCCGCGCCATCCTTGGCCGCCGACCCGCCGTCGCGACTGACTTCGAGAGCTGTGACCCGAGCTCGCCTGGCGCTCCTTCTTGGCCCAACCCGAACCCTTGAAGTGGATCGCCGGCGTCGTGAAGGCCTTCTTCACCGGTCCCCCGCCACACAGGACACACACCGCTGGCGGTTCCGCGTGGACGCCGCGAAGGACTCGAACGCTCGCCGCAGTTCGCGCAGTCGTAGTCGTAGAGGGGCACGCGGTCGCTCGGGACTCAGCCGCGCAGCAGGCGCATGCCGCACTTGGGGCAGTAGAACGCTCGCTCGTGGGCGGATGCGAAGCTGCAGTGCGGGCACACCAGGCCGCCGCGGCCGGCGGCCGGGACCGGGCGCTCGATGGCCGTCAGCCCCGTCGCATAGCGGCTCGCGATGATGTTCGAGAGGATCCCCGCCAACAGCTTGGCGCCGATCCGATCCGTGTCGCCACGCACGCCCTTGCCGCCCCAACCGACCACGGCCCGACAGATCAGGTCGCCGGTCGCCTCGTCCCAGTGCGCGGCGACACCCCCGACGACGGCGTTGTACTCCGGGTACCCGGAGGTGTCCACTTCGCCACGCGGACGCCATGCCGCGTCATTGTCGGCAGGCACGCCGGGTATCTTCACGGCAACCGGACCTACCTCATCCAGGATGCCAACGGGCAGATCATCGATACGCATTCGGTCTCGGCCGGGCTCGACTATCCCGGCGTCGGGCCGGAACACGCGTGGTTGAAAGACACCAACCGCGCCGAATATGTCGCCATCAATGACGATGAGGCGCTGGCGGCTTTTCACCGCCTGTGTCGTACCGAAGGCATCATTCCGGCACTGGAATCGAGCCATGCGGTGGCTCAGGCCATGAAGATGGCGCCACCATGGCCAAGGATAAAGCGCTGCTGGTGAACCTCTCCGGGTCGCGGCGACAAGGACATGGCGACGGTCGCCGAGCGTTCCAGCCTCAATTCGAGACCAGCGGTTGCCGTCAGCAGCCGCAATGAATCGGGTCATGATCACTGACTGTTTGATGGGTGCGGCCTGAAACAACGATTACCATGTCCCGAATCGCCAGAACGTTCAATCGCCTCAAGACCAGGCCGCAAGGCGCTCATTCCCTATGTGACCGCAGGCGATCCCTCGCCGGAGATAGCCGTACCGTTGATGCATGCCATGGTGGATGCCGGTGCCGACATCATCGAGCTCGGGCGTACCGTTTTCGGATCCGATGGCCGACGGCCCGGTCATCCAGCGTTCTTCCGAGCGCGCGCTGAAGCACGGCGTGGGCTTGAGCGATGTGCTGGCCTATGTCAGCGAATTCCGCAAGACCAATCAGACCACACCGGTGGTACTGATGGGCTACGCCAATCCGATTGAGCGCATGGGCATGAAGCTGTTTGCCGAGCGCGCGCAAAGCAGCCGGCGTCGACGGCGTGCTGGTGGTGGATTATCCGCCCGAAGAAAGCCACGAACTCGTTGGGACCATGGATGCGGCCGGCATCGACATCATCTATCTGCTCTCGCCGACTTCGTCCGCCAAAACGCATCAAGCTGGTGTGCCGACGCCGCGCGCGGCTACATCTATTACGTGTCGTTCAAAGGCGTCACCGGTGCGGGCAATATCGATACCGCGGAAGTCGAGCGATGATCGAGCAGATCAAGGCGCAGACAACGTTGCCAGTCGGTGTCGGCTTCGGCATCCGCGACGGTGCAACCGCCAAGCGCATCGCCGGCTTCGCCGACGCGGTCGTCATCGGTTCGCGCATCATTCAGGAAATGGAAGACGTCGCACCGAGAGATGCAGTCGAGAGAGAGTTCGGGTACTGCTGAAGGGCATTCGCGAGGCGATGGATGCATGAGCTGGTTCAGGAAACTGCTTCCGCCGAAGATCAAGGCCAATAGCACGCTTCGCCAAGAAAGCCGTGCCGGAAGGGCTGTGGAGCAAGTGCCCGTCGTGCCAGGCGACGCTTGTATTTCACCGATCTGGAAAACAATCAGCACGTTTGTCCCAAGTGCGGTTATCACAATCGCATTTCGGCGCGCATGCGGCTGGATTTGTTCTTCGACGCCGAAGGCCGCGCCGAAATCGGCAGTGAAGTCGTGCCGGTAGACAGCCTCAAGTTCCGGGACAGCAAGAAGTACATTGATCGCCTCGAGGACGCCGAGAAAGCCGACCGGTGAGACCGACGCACTGGTGGTCATCCAGGGCAGCCGTGCAAGGTGTGCCGCTGATCGCGGCCGCCTTCGAATTCAATTTCATGGGCGGCTCGATGGGCTCGGTCGTCGGTGAGCGTTTTGCGCGCGCCGTTGAGGCCTGCGCGGATGAAAAAATGCCGTTCGTCTGTTTCACCGCCTCGCGGCGGTGCGCGCATGCAGGAAGGGTTGCTGTCGCTGATGCAGATGGCGAAAACCACCGCGGCCTGCACAGCTGTCCGAAGCGCGGCTGCCGTTCATTTCCGTGTTGACCGATCCGACCATGGGTGGCGTGTCGGCAAGCTTTGCGATGCTGGGTGACGTGGTCATTGCCGAACCCGGCGCGCTGATCGGCTTTGCCGGTCCGCGCGTGATCGAGCAGACCGTGCGCGAGACTTTGCCCGAAGGATTTCAGCGCGCCGAGTTCCTGCTGGAAAAAGGTGCGATCGACATGATCGTCGACCGACGCGCAGATGCGCGACCAAGGTGGCGCAGCTGGTGACGCTGTTGCAGAAAGAACCGCTCCCGGCGTAACCGTCTGCCTGGTGAACCTCTAGCACTGGCGCGGCATTGCGGGCAGAAATGGCCGGAGAGGCCCGCCGCTTGGCGGTCTTCCGTTCGTGGCCTCGCCCGATTTCCGCACAGGCGGCAACGCCGCTCAGCTTCAACCACATTCGCAATCCGATTAACCATGCCAAAGACACTTGACGACTGGCTGCAGTACATCGGCCATCAGCACTCGGCTGAAATCGTCATGGGTCTCGAGCGCGTGCGCACCGTCTGGGAAAGGCTCGGCCGCCCGCGCGCGCCGGTAAACGTGGTTGTCGGAGGAACCAATGGCAAAGGCTCGACCTGCGCCATTCTCGAGGCGATCCTGCATGCGGCGGGCTACAAGACGGGCTTCTATAGCTCGCCCCACTTGCTGCGATACAACGAGCGCGTGCGTGTCGGCAAGCAGGACGCCAGCGATGCCCTGTTGATCGCGTCGTTCGAAGCGGTTGAGGAGGCCCGTACGTCAAGCGAGCCGGTCGTGCCGTTAACCTATTTCGAATTCGCCACTCTGTCGGCGCTATGGATCTTCGATCGCGAACAACTCGATGTGGCTATTCTGGAAGTGGGTCTCGGCGGCCGGCTGGATGCGGTCAATATCGTCGACGCGGATATCGGCATCGTTGTCAGTGTCGACCTTGACCATCAATCTGTACCTTGGCGACACGCGCGAATTGATTGCACGGGAAAAGGCAGATATCTATCGCGCCGGCCGTCCGGCGATATTCGCCGACGCCGATCCGCCGCTGATCGCTGATTGCCCACGCGGAGGCGATCGGCGCGGACCTGCGAACTGCTCGGTCGCGATTTTCGATATGAGGCGCATGGACAGGCAGTGGCAGTACTTCGGCAAGCGTGGCGCGAGACATTCGCTGCCGTTTCCGGCGTTGCGCGGCAGCTACCAGTTGAAGAACGCAGTCCGCAGCACTGGCGGCATTGGAAGGCCTGCAAAGCGGTTGCCGGTGTCGCAGGGCGACGTCAAGCGCGGCCTCCTGGGGGTTGCCTGGCCGGGCCGCATGCAGGTGTTACCGGGGCGGCCAACCGTGGTTCTGGACGTCGCCCACAACCCGCATGCGGCACGGGCGCTGGCAGATGCCCTCGGAACAATGGGATTCTTCCAGAATACCTATGCTGTATTCGGCATGTTGCAGGGACAAGGACATCGACGCCGTCATCGATGGCGTCAAAGGTCGCATCGATTTCTGGTACATTGCCGGCCTGGAAGTGGTCGCCGGCAATCGCGGCGCACCGGTTGAGAAACTGGCGGCGTTGACTGACGCGCGCAGGGCCTGGGGGACCGGTTTTCGCGCCACGCCAGTATCGCGCAAGCCTATGCTGCGGCGCGGGAGAGAGCGGGTAGCAATGATAGAATTCTCATTTTCGGCTCCTTCTATACCGTGGCGGAAGTTTTGCGCATGGAAACTTGAGCGGGCTGACTCAGAGAGCTTTGATCGCTATGGCCGCTCAAACAGCCCGAAGTATCCGCGACTGAAGTTGAGTTAAAGCGCCGTGGCCGCGAAGCGTCTGATCGGTGCGATCACCCTGGGCTTGTTGGCAATTGTGTTCCTGCCGATGATCTTTGACCGCGAGCCCAAGCGAGGCGGCGGCAGCCTGAAAACCCAGGAAATTTCGGTTCAGGTCCCTGCCAAGGAAGGCCAGCCGCCATTGGCCGCGCCATCGCCAGCACAAATCGCATCGCAATCGCCATCACAGACGCCATCGCCGGCGCAGGCACCAGTGGCCGCTGCCAATCGCCAAGGCAGAGCCGGCCAAACCGGTGATCGAATCGGCTGCAAAGGCGGCCGCAAACGAGCCGCCCAAACAAGCGCCGGTCTCCAGGCAGGACAAGCCGCCGCAAGTCGACAAGCCGCCGAAAGCGGCTCCAGCACCGGCCAGGAGCCCGAGAAAAGCGGATTCGCCGTGCAACTTGGCGTTTTAGCCGGCCGACAACGCCAGGCAGGCGATCGACAAGATGAAGGAAGCAAAACTGCCGGTGTATACCGAGAGCATTCCGATCAAGAGCGGCAACGGCCACCCGCGTCCGCGTGGGGCCATATGCGACCCGCGAAAAAGCCGATGCCGCGCTGGCACAAGTCAAGCTCGCCGGCGCCGATGGCAAGATCGTGCCGCTACAATAAGTCGACATGAATGAGCTCGATTACGCCGTCATCGCGCTGTTGCTGATTTCGATCGCGTCGGCATCTGTGCGCGGTGCGATACGGGAAATCATCAACATCGGTGGCTGGGTACTGGCGTTCATTCTTGCGCATACCTTTGCTAGCGTCCTGGCGACCTTATTTTGCCGACTGGATGGCTGAGCCGGTCTATCGGGTCGTGGTCGCATGGCTGGTCATCTTCGTGTCTGTACTGGTATTTGCGGCATGATCTGCGAGTCTGCTTTCGGAACTCGTGCGAAAATTGGGGCTGAGCGGTCTGGACCGCATGCTCGGTGCAATGATTGGCGCGTTGCGCGGGGCGCTGGTGATTCATCGTATTGACACTTGCGGCGGGAATGACCAAGTTTCCCCAAACCGCTCTGTGGAAAAACGCTGCGTCGACACCATGCGCTTGAAATTGCCGCACTGTATGCGCGGGCACTGCTTGCCGCGCCGAAAGTCTGGCGTCGCAAGATCACTGTACCGGTTGCCGCCGAAGCGCCAAGGTCTGAGCGCGCGAGCACGGAAAGGGTCTAGATCGTCAGTTGTATCAAGGCGTAGTAAAGGGATTTCACATGTGCGGCATCGTTGGCATCGTTTCGAAAAGTCCGGTCAATCAGCTGTTGTATGACGGCCTGACGGTGCTGCAGCACCGCGGACAGGATGCCGCAGGGATTGTCACCGCCGATGGACGCACGTTTCATATGCACAAGGACAAAGGTCTGGTGCGCGACGTGTTCCGCACGCGCGATATGCGCGCGTCTCACCGGCAACATGGGCATCGCCCATTGCCGCTACCCGACCGCGGGCTCGGCAGCCAGCGCGGCGGAATCGCAGCCGTTTTACGTCAATTCGCCCTTTGGCATTGTGCTCGGACACAACGGCAACCTGATCAACACCGCCGAATTGCAACGCGAACTGTTTCAGGATGATCTGCGCCACGTCAATACCAATTCCGATTCGGAAGTGCTGCTCAATGTGCTGGCGCATGAGCTGACGCAATCGGCGCGCGGGCAGCGGCTTGATCCGGACGCGATTTTCGCCGCCGTCGCCGGGGTGCATCGCCGCGCGCCGCGGCGCCTACGCGATCGTGGCGATGATCGCCGGCTATGGCCTGCTGGCGTTTCGCGATCCACACGGCATCCGTCCGCTGGTCATCGGCAAGCATGAGAGCGAGCAACGGCGTCGAATTCATGGTTGCGTCTGAAAGCGTGGCGCTGGACACGCTCGGCTTTGAGATCATGCGCGACGTGGCGCCGGGCGAAGCGATTCTGATCGACACATCGGGCAATTTCTTCAGTCGGCAGTGCGCGCAGAATCGCACACTGCAACCCGTGCATTTTTGAGTACGTATATCTGGCGCGTCCGATTCGGTGATCGACGGAATTTCCGTTTATGAAACGCGGCGCATTGATGGGGCGTTCGCTTGCCGAGAAAATCAAGCGCGAGCAGTCCGAACATCGAGATCGATGTGGTGATCCCGATCCCCGACACCAGCCGGCCGTCGGCGCGTGGAAGTGGCGCAGGTGCTGGGCGTGAAGTACCGCGAAGGTTTTATCAAGAATCGCTATATCGGTCGCACCTTCATCATGCCCGGACAGGAAGAGCGCAAGAAATCGGTGCGCCAGAAGCTGAACGCGATGGCGATCGAATTCAGCGGCAAGAATGTGTTGCTGGTCGATGACTCGATCGTGCGCGGCACGACGTCGCGCGAAATCGTGCAGATGGCGCGCGATTGCGGCGCAAGAAAAGTCTATTTGCCTCTGCTGCGCCGCCGGTGCGATTTCCAAACGTGTATGGCATCGACATGCCGTCGCGCTCGGAGTTGATCGCCGCCAGTCGCGACGCCAGACGAGATTGCCGAAGCGATCGGCGCCGATGAGGTGTTCTATCAGGAGTTGCCGCGATCTGATCGAAGATGTACGTGCCTGCAATCCGGCGATCAAGCAATTCGATGCGTCGTGTTTCGACGGCATTTACATCACCGGTGGCGTATCGGCTGAGTATCTGGCCGGCATCGAGGCCAATCGTACATGACGGCGAGACCGCCGGACCCGGTGACACGATGGACTGGGCACAGACCCATCAGCTGGACCTTGGTTTTTCGACGGTGGACTGATGACTGACATGGCTGATCGGCCTCGTTTGACACGCTTGCCGTTCGTGCCGGCCAGCTGCGCAGCGATTTCCAGGAGCACTCCGAAGCATTGTTCCTGACTTCCAGCTTCGTCTACAAGAGTGCGGCCGAAGCCGCGCGCAAGTTTGCCAACGAGGAGCCGGGCTACATCTATTCGCCGCTTTACCAATCCGACCGTGACGATGTTTCAGGATCGGCTGGCCGCGCTGGAAGGTGCCGAGGCGTGCGTGGCAACCTCTACCGGCATGGCGGCAATTGCAAGTACTGTCATGGGGTTGTTGAAAAGCGGCGACCACATGATTTCGTCGCGCAGCGTGTTTGGCACGGTGGTGCCGTTGTTCGATCAGATCTGCAGGAAATTCGGGGTCGACACGACGTGGGTCTCGCCGCCAAATGTCGACGAGTGGCAGAGCCGCGATGCGTCCCAACACACGGCTGCTGTTTTGCGAGACGCCGTCCAATCCGCTGGCCGAAATCTGCGACATCGCCGCGCTCGCCGACCATCGCGCGCAAGGCCGGGGCGGTGTTCGCAGTCGATAACTGCCTGTTGACGCCGGCGCTGCAGCGGCCGCTCGAGCAGGGTGCCGATCTGGTCATTCACTCGGCAACTAAATATCTTGACGGGCAGGGTCGTGTGCTTGCCGGCGCAGTGTGCGGTCGCAAGAAACTGATCGAGCCGATTTACGGCTTCGTCCGCACGGCGGGCCCGGCAATTTCGCCCTTCAATGCGTGGATCTGCCTGAAGGGTATGGAGACGCTGCGCATTCGTATGGAAGCGCAGTCAGCATCGGCATTGAAATTCGCGCAGTGGCTGGAGAGCAGGCCAGAAGTAGCGAAGGTGCACTATGCGGGTCTTGACGTCCCACCCGCAGCACGCCCTTGCGCAGCGTCAGGCGGCAGCACAAGGCGCCGTGGTCTCCTTTGAAGTCAAGGGCGGGCGCGAAGCCGCGTGGCGCGTGGTCGATGCGGTCGAAATGATTTCAATCACCGCCAACCTCGGTGACACCAAGACAACCATCACCCATCCTGCGACAACCACACATGCGCGCGTCAGTCAGGCTGAACGCGATGCTGCGGGCATCGCCGAGGGACTGCTTCGCGTCGCGGTCGGTCTGGAAAACATGGAAGACTTGAAGCATGATTTGCTGACGGGGCTTGCTCGCGCATAATGCGCTTTGCGCCGCGCCGCGGAAGTCTGTCCCAAAACCGGTTATCCCAGTCCATTTCCCTTGCAAGATCAGATAAGGAATTGCATCAGTCCAATGTTGAGCCAGGAAACAATCGATCGCGCCGTTGATATCCAGTACCAATTTCAAAAGGCGTTGCCATTCCGTCACGCGGTGGTCGACGATTTTCTGCAACCGGACGCGTGCGAGCAACTCCTTGCCGATTTTCCCGTATTCGACCCGGAGAAGGCCCGCAATGAATTTGGCCAGATCGGCGCAAAGGCGGTGAATGAACGGGTGAAATCCATCAGCCCGTTCTATCAGCGGTTTCACGACTACATCAATTCACAGCCGTTCCTTGATCACATCAGCGACATGACTGGCATACCCGACCTGATCGCCGACGCAACGCTTTTCGGTGGCGGGACACATGAGAACAGGGACGGTCAGGGGCTGGATGTCCACGTCGATTTCAACATCGACGAAAGGCGCATGCTGCACCGCCGTCTCAATCTTCTGGTTTATCTGAACAAGGAATGGGATTCGGCCTGGGGCGGCGACATCGAATTGCATTCCGATCCGCGCAATCCGGCGGTAAACAAGGTGGCGGCGTTCAAGCCCATATTCAATCGCGCCGTCCTGTTCGAGACCAACGAGTATTCGTGGCACGGATTCAAGCGCATTGTGTTGCCACCCGAAAAGAAACACCTTTCGCGCAAGTCATTTTCCATCTACCTGTATACCAAGGATCGCCCGGCCGAAGAGGTCGTCGCGCCACATACGACGTTCTATGTGGCTGCCCCGATGCCTGCGTACATTCAGTCAGGCCGGACGCTCTCCGATGACGACGTCACGCAGCTAAATATCCTGATGGCAAGCCGGGATGGACTGATCGGCATGTACCAGAAACTCCTGATTGAAAAAGAACAGCGGCTGCGAAACTTCATGGCGCTGCATCAGGGCGGGATGCTGGATCACAATATCATTCTTGGTTCAAGGTCGTGGAAGCTGGTGATGGCATTGCACAAGATTCGCTATGCGCTCACGCACATGTTCCGCTAACGTGACCGCCATTTCCTGCCGGCGGCCGGGCTGGCCTCGGCCTTGATGCGTTTCTCGCCGAGAAGACTGCTCGGACAAATGGCCTGGCGCGCGGGTGGATTGCGCGCACGACTGGCAGGCAAGAGTGCGGAACTGCTGGGACCGCCATCACTTGCGATCACGCGCATCGATACCCTCGCGCAGTATCGAGAGGTCATGCGATCCTGGTCCAGGACGCACCGGTCGCTGCCGGACCACGCCGGACTTGAACCGAACGGCACTTTCCTCGTGCCGGGCTATTGCTGGGTCGACAAACAGCACGTTTCTTTCTGATGGACGATCTTTACGCCATGCGCGCCGGCAACCGGGTCGAACTGAACTGGCGCGAAAGAATGGTGTGCCCCCTTTGCCGGTTGAACACCAGGATGCGCGCCGCGATTCACGTCATTGAGGCCAGAATCGCTCTGCAGACCGACGCGGCGATTTGGCTGATGGAGCAGGTGACACCGCTTTACGCCTTGATGAAGTCGCGATACGCGAACCTGGTCGGATCCGAGTTCGTATCGCCAGATTTGAAATCCGGACTTGTCGGGGCGGACGGCTTGCGTCATGAGAACGCCACGTGCCCGTCGTTTGGCGACGGTACGCTGCGCGCCGTCCTCTCCTTTGATGTCCTTGAGCATGTGCCGGCATACCGGATCGCTTTTGCCGAGGCTGCACGAATACTCGCGCCTGGCGGCACATTGCTCTTCAGCGTGCCATTCATGCCTCTGGAGGCGAAAACGCGAACGCGTGCGGTCGTGCGGCCCGACGGCACCATCGAACACCTGATGCCGCCGCAGTATCATGGAGATCCGATCCATGCCGACCACGGCATCCTTTGCTTCAATGACTTTGGGTGGGACATGCTTGACGACTTGCGCGCCGCCGGATTTCGCGACGCCTGTTCGTTATGGCTCGAGTCGGTTGCATTTGGTTATCCCAACCAGCCGCAAATGTATTTCATG